>NZ_JODR01000005.1 GCF_000725885.1 Streptomyces albus subsp. albus
TCCGGCCGCGCGGCGGACTGTTGCCCGGTCTCCTCGCGACCTGGCACCCACCCTGGGAACCGGCTCCCCACCCCCGCAAACATGTGACCTACGACCCCGAATAGTCCGATATGCCCGATACGGGAAGCCGCCCCACCCCCACCCCTGTTCCCGGCATACCGGACATACGAAGCGGGGTCGTATGTGACCCGTCCCCTATGGGCGCCCTCACATCCCGCCTCCCGCGCCCTCACCCACAGGACACCGGCCCCGCACCCCCTGCCACCAGTCTTCAGCCCTCAACGAACGGGCCCGCACGTGTGGGGCGGGCTGTCCGGGGAACCGTGACCTGGGAAATACCCACGGCAGGAGGCAGCGATGAACGCGACGGTCGAGCTGACCAAGGACAACTTCGACGAGATCGTCAAGGAGAACGATTTCGTCCTGATCGACTTCTGGGCCTCCTGGTGCGGTCCCTGCCGCAGCTTCGCCCCGGTCTACGAGGCCGCGGCGGAACGGCACAGCGACCTCACCTTCGCCAAGGTGGACACCGAGGCCCAGCAGGAGCTCGCCGCCGCCTTCAAGGTGCAGTCCATTCCGACGCTGGCGATCATCCGGGACCGCACCCTCCTGTTCGCACAGCCGGGAGCGCTTCCGGAGGCCGCGCTGGAGGACCTCATCGGCCAGGCCCGTGCTCTGGACATGGACGAGGTCCGGCGGGCCGCCGCACAGGCGCAGCAGCAGGGCGCCTCCCAGGGCGGCGGGCAGGAGGGTGCGCCGGGCAGCGCCTGACGCCACGGGTCCGCAGCGGACCGGTACGTCCGTGGTGGACCCGGTGCATGGAGTCAGGGAGTACGTGCGCACCGGCAAAGACCGCCGTGCCGGCCACCGCGCACCGGACACACCGCCGCACCGCCGGAGAGGCGCCGCGCCGGTGACGTCCTGGACGGGAGGTGCCGGTCTCTTCCGGGACGGGGACCGGCCGAGAGGGACAGGGGAGGGGCAGTATCGCGATGAGCGAGGCGACGACGGCCGGGCCGGGGGTGGTGTCCGGCGCCACCTCGGGTCGGCAGCAGGACGGTGAGACGAGGACCACTGTCTGGGTGGCGCTGGGGGCCAATCTCCTCATCGCCGTCGCGAAGCTCGTCGGCGGGCTCTTCGCCGGCTCGCCCGCGCTGCTGTCGGAGGCCGCGCACTCGGTGGCCGACAGCCTCAACGAGGTGTTCCTCCTCGCCTCCCTCAAGCGCAGCCGCAAACCGGCGGACAGCGCGCACCCGTTCGGTTACGGCAAGGAGCGGTTCTTCTGGTCGCTGCTTGCCGCCGTGGGCATTTTCATCACCGGTGGCTGCTTCTCCTTCTTCCAGGGGTTCGAGGCGTTCCGCTCCGAGGGACAGGAGACACTGAGCGGCTATGTGATCGGCCTGGTGGTCCTGTTCGTCGCGCTGCTGGCCGAGGGGACCTCGCGGGCGCTGCTCCAGGTGCGGCGTCAGGCCCGGCAGGCGGGCCGGTCGGTGCGGGCCGAGATGCGGCAGAGCGAGGACCCGGCGCTGCGGACGGTGTTCGCGGAGGACAGTGCGGCCTGTCTGGGTGTGCTGCTGGCCATGGCCGGGATGGTGCTGCACATGGTGACCGGCGAGGGCTGGTACGAGGGCGTCGCCTCGCTGCTGATCGGCGGGCTGCTGGTGCACATCGCCTTCGCGCTCGGGCGCAGTGCCAAGGACCGGCTCGTCGGTGTGGCGGCCGATCCGGTGCTGCGGCGCGAGATCCTCGACTTCCTGGACGGCCAGCCGGAGATCGACGCCGTCACGGAACTGCTCACCATGCGGCTGGGCCCGGACTCCGTGCTGCTCGCGGCGCGGGTCGATCTGATGCCGGGGGTCGAGAGCGAGTTGCTGGAGGACGTCCTGGTCCGGGTGAAGCGGAACCTGGCCAGGCAGTGCCCGCACGTCGACCACGTCTTCCTGGACGTGGTCGACGCGGACCGGGAGGACCGCCGCCGGGCCCGGCGGGAGAGGAAGGCGATCGAACGCGCCGCCGAGGCCCAGGCCGCCGAGGGCCGCGGCGACGGCTGACGGCCGGCAGGCCCCGGCGGGCGCGCGGTCACTCCTGCGGCAGCAGACCCGTACGGGCCACCTGCCCGTACCAGCCCGCGCTGGACTTCGGGGTGCGCCGCTGGGTGGCGTAGTCGACGTGGACGAGACCGAAGCGCTTGTCGTATCCCCACGCCCACTCGAAGTTGTCCAGGAGCGACCACACGAAGTAGCCGCGCACGTCGGCCCCCGCCCGCAGTGCCTCGTGCACGGCGGCCAGGTGGCTGCGCAGATACGCGATCCGCTCGGGGTCGTGGAAGCGGCCGTCCTCGTCGGGGCTGTCGGGGTAGGCCGCGCCGTTCTCGGTCACGTACAGCGGGACGCCCGGAGCCTCGCGGTGGAAGCGCAGCAGCAGCTCCGTCAGCCCGCTGGGGTCGATGCTCCAGCCCATGGCGGTCTGCTCGCCGGGCTGCCGGTGGAAGGCGACCCGGTCCGCGCCCGGCCAGGGGGAGTGCGCGCTGGCGCCGTGGCCGTCCTGGCGCTCGGGTTCGGTGCCCTCGGGGGCGGCGGAGACCACGTTGGGCGTGTAGTAGTTGAGGCAGATACCGTCCAGCGGCTGCTGCGCCAGCGCGGTGTCGCCGTCCTGGACGAAGGACCAGTCGGTGACCGCCGCCGTGTCCGCCAGCAGATCCTCGTCGTAGGCGCCGCGCAGCATCGGGCCGGTGAAGACGCGGGTGGCCAGGGCGTCGATGCGGCGGGCCGCGTCCTGGTCGGCCGGACCGGCGGTGCGGGGCCGGACCGCGGCGGGGTTGAGGCTGACGGTCACCTGGGCGCTGCCGGGCAGCGCGGCGCGCAGGGCCTGGACGGCGAGGCCGTGGCCCAGGTTGAGGTGGTGGGCCGCACGCAGCGCGTCGACGGGATCGGTACGGCCGGGCGCGTGCACGCCCGAGCCGTAGCCGAGGAAGGCGCTGCACCACGGCTCGTTGAGCGTCGTCCACAGCTCGACGCGGTCGTCCAGCGCGTCGGCGACCAGCCCGGCGTACTCCGCGAACCGGTACGCCGTATCCCGTGCCGGCCAGCCGCCCGCGTCCTCCAGCTCCTGGGGCAGGTCCCAGTGGTAGAGGGTGAGGGCGGGGGTGATCCCCGCGGCGAGCAGCTCGTCGGTGAGGGAGCGGTAGAAGTCGAGTCCGCGCCGGTCGGCGGGGCCGCGGCCGGCCGGCTGGACGCGGGACCAGGAGACGGAGAAACGGTAGGAGCCCAGGCCCAGTTCGGACATCAGGGCCACGTCGTCCCGGTACCGGTGGTAGTGGTCGCAGGCGACATCACCGGTGTCGCCGCCGGCGGTCGCACCGGGCGTGTGCGAGAACGTGTCCCAGATGGACGGCGTACGGCCGTCCTCCGCCACCGCGCCCTCGATCTGGTACGCGGCGGTGGCGGCGCCCCACAGGAAGCCCGCGGGGAAGCGCAGGGCGGGGGCGCCGCCCGGCGAGGCGGCCGGCCGGGTGCGCTCTGCGAGGCGGTCCGCCTGGGCCGGGCCGGTCTCGTCGGCGGGCCGGGTCTCTTCGGTGGGCAGGGTCATAGGAGCGCTCCCATCGTTGGTGCGTGGTGGCCGGGCGCGGGTGCTCCGGCCCGGGGTCGTACCGGAATCCACCGGGTGGCGGGGTGGTGGGGCCGCGGGCGGTGGCCGGCCCCCACGCCGGTTCCGCCCGCGGCCCCTGCCCCGGGTGCGGGTCAGCCCTTGACCGCTCCCTGCATGACGCCGCCGACGATCTGCTTGCCGAACAGCGTGAAGGCGATCAGGAGCGGCAGGGTGCCCAGCAGCGCGCCCGCCATGATCACGGATTCGTCGGGGATGTAGCCGCGGCCGAGGCCGGTCAGCGCCACCTGGACGGTCGGGTTGTCCTGGGTGAGCGCGATGATCGGCCAGAAGAACTCGTTCCAGGCCAGGACGAAGGTCAGCATGCCCAGTACGGCCATCGCGGGCCGAGCCACGGGGAAGACCACGTGCCACACGATGCGCAGGCTGTGTGCGCCGTCCACCCGTGCGGCCTCGATGAGTTCGGTCGGCAGCGCGCCTGTCAGGTACTGGCGCATGAAGAACACCCCGAAGGCGTTGACCATCATCGGCAGGATGACCGCCTGGAGCTGGTTGGTCCACTCCAGCTCGGCCACCGCCATGAACAGCGGGACGACGCTCAGCTGCGGGGGCACCATCATCGTGCCGATCACCATCATCAGCAGCAGGTTCTTGGCGCGGAACCGCAGTTTGGCGAAGGCGTACCCGGCCAGCGTGGCGAACAGCACGGTGCTCAGCGTGATGCAGCCCGCCACGAAGACCGTGTTGACCAGCGCCTTGCCCATGTTCGCGTCCTGCCACGCGGTGGTCAGGTTGGCGAACAGGTTGCCGCCGAACCAGAACGGCGGCGGGGTCTCGGCCAGCCTCTGGTTGTCCCGCGAGGCGGCGATGGCCGTCCAGACCAGGGGGAAGAGCGAGCCGACCGTGAAAAGGACCAGTACGGCGTAGGCGAAGGGCCCGGCGTGCAGCTGCCGTCCCGCGCCGCCCGCCTTCCTCAGCCGTGGGCCGCGTCCCCGGCGTGCCGTGCCGGTACCGTCCGCGCGGGTGTGCCCTTCGGTCGCGTCGTCCGCTTCCGTGCCGGGCCGGCCGCCGGGGCGGCTGCCCGGGGTACGGCGCCGGAGAGTGGCCGGCATGTCCGCCCCCTTCACCGGGTCCTGCCCAGTCGTCGGGCGATCAGCCAGTTGAGCAGGCCGACCGCGATGAGGATGAGGAGCATCGCCCAGGCGATGGCGGAGGCCCTGCCGAGCTGGAAGTTGAACCAGCCCTGCTCGTACAGGTACAGCCCCAGCGTCTGGTACTGGTGGGAGCCGCCGCCGGTCTGCGAGCCGCCGAACAGCAGCGGCTCGCCGAACAGCTGGGTGGCGCCGATGGTGGAGACCACCACGGTGAACAGGATCGTCGGCCGCAGGCTGGGCACCGTCACATGCCGGAACTGCTGCCAGCGGGAGGCGCCGTCCAAGGCGGCCGACTCGTACAGGTCATGGGGGACGGCCTGCATCGCGGCGAGGTAGATCAGCGCGTTGTAGCCGGTCCACCGCCACACGACGATGGCGGAGACGGCCAGTTGCGAGGTCCAGGTCCCGTTCTCCCAGTCGACATGGTCGATGCCGACCAGGCCCAGCGCCCAGTTGATCATTCCGTAGTCGCGGCCGAAGAGCATGGCGAACACCAGCGTGGCGGCGGCGACGGAGGTCGCGTACGGGGTGAGCACGGCGACCCGGAAGAACGTCGAGCCGCGCAGCTTGTAGTTGAGCAGATGGGCCAGGCCCAGGGCCATCAGCAGCTGCGGCACGGTGGAGAGCACACCGATGGTGAAGGTGTTGCGCAGGGCGTTCCAGAAGAAGTCGTCCTCCAGCAGCCGCGAGAAGTTCTGCAACCCCACCCACTCCATGTGCGTGGGATCGTGCAGCGACACGCGGTGCAGGGAGGCCCAGCCGGTGTACAGCAGCGGGAAGAGCCCGAAGGCGGCGAAGAACAGGAAGAACGGGGCGATGAAGGCGTAGGGGCTGAAGCGTGCGTCCCAGCGGTGCCGCCGCCGGCCGCCGCGCACCTGGCGGTGTGCGCGGCCGGCGGCTCCCGCGGCGGGAGGCGCGGTGGTCGCCCGGGCCCCGGGGAGCGGATCAGTCCTCGACGACGTCATCGATCTTCTTCACCGCGGCGTTCCAGCCCTCCTCGGGCGACTTGCCCTGCTGCTCGACCTGGAGGATGCCGATGTCGGAGATGGTGGTCTTGATGATCTGGTCCTTCGGGCCCAGCGGCGTGGTGGGGATGCCCTCGGCCGCCTGGGAGAAGATCTTGCCGATGGGCGCCTTGTCGAAATAGGCGTGCTCGGCGTCCTTGACCTCGGGCAGCTTGTAGGCGGTCTGCGCGCTGGGGAAGCTGGCCTGCTTCTGGAAGAGTTTCGCCTGCTGCTCGGGCGCGGTCAGCCAGGTGGCCAGCTTGAGGGCCTCCTTCTCGTGCTTGCCGCCCTTGGGCACGGTCAGGAAGGAGCCGCCCCAGTTGGCGGGCTTGGGCGCTGCCGCCACGTCCCACTTGCCGGCGCCCTTGTCACCGGCCTTCTCCTTGATGTAGCCGAGCATCCAGGGCGGGCAGACCACGGTGGCGAAGGTGCCGTTGGCGTACGCCTGGTCCCATTCCTTGTCGAACTGCTTGAGGCGGCCGGTCATCTTGCTGTCCACGGCGCGCATCGCCAGGTCCCAGGACTCGCGGACGGCCTTGCTCTTCTTGTAGACCAGCTTGCCGTCGGCGCTGTAGTACTTGACCGGATAGCTGGCGACCGCGCCGTTGTACAGGCCGGCGGCGCCGTCCATGAACGCCGTGCCCTTCGGGGCCTTCTTCATGTACTTCTCGCCGGTTTCGACGTACTTGGACCAGTCGCCCCGCCACAGCATGCCGACCTCCTCCCGGTCGGTGGGCAAGCCAGCCTTCTCGAAGAGGTCCTTGCGGTAGCAGACCCCCATGGGGCCGATGTCGGTGCCCAGGCCGACGACCTGGCCGCCCGGTGCCTTGGCCTGGTCCCACTTCCACGTCAGCCAGTCGGACTTGTCCACTCCGCCGGCCTTGGCCATGTCGACGAACTTGTCCGCGTGCAGGCGGGAGACCTCGGCGATGTTGTCCACTTCGACGGCCTGGATGTCGCTCAGTCCGCTGTTGGCCGACAGGTGGTTGAGCAGCGCCGGGTAGTAGTCCTCGTTCCGCTCGGTCGAGTTCTCCTGGATGCGGATGCCGGGGTGGAGCTTCTCGTACTCGTCGTAGAGGCCGGCCTGCTTGTAGCCGAAGACGCCGAAGACCCCGACCGAGAGCGTCGTCTTGCCGTCGGCGCCGGCGCTGGATCCGCCGTCGTCGGCGCATCCGCTCAGCAGCCCCGCGCCCAGCACGGCCGCCAGGCCCAGCGCGAGGGGGCGGGTGCGGTGTGTCCCCCGCACGGTTCTCTTCCCTGTGGTGCCTGTCTCCCTGGTGGTGCCCATGGTGGTGCCGTCCCCTCCGAAGCCGCGGAATGCCGGAAGCCCGCCCCCTCGATGCAGTGGAAAGCAGTGGGAGCGCTCCCATTCGTGCGATGCAGCATGGGCGAGAAGCCGTGGCCCGTCAAGGGTTATGGCAGGGAAGCGCTTCCACGGGCCCGTGTAGTTGAATGAGATCCACACGCACCGCCGGTGCCGTCCCACGGCGGCGGAAGACCGCAGCCGTCGGCGCCTCAGCCGCAGAAGTTCGCCTCAGAAGGAGGACCCGTCCATGCCAGCAGCCCGCGGGGGAGGCACCGGGAAGCCGGGGCCGACCCTCGAACAGGTCGCCGCGCGCGCCGGCGTCGGCCGGGGAACGGCCTCCCGGGTCATCAACGGCTCACCCCGGGTCAGCGAGCGCACCCGCGCCGCCGTCCAGGCCGCCGTCGCCGAACTGGGCTACGTCCCCAACCGCGCCGCCCGCGCCCTGGCCGCAGGCAGCATGGACGCCATCGCCCTGGTCGTCCCCGAGCAGGAGAACAGGCTCTTCGCCGAGCCGTACTTCTCCGAGATTCTGCGCGGGGTCAGCACCGAACTCGCCGACACGGACATGCAACTGCTGTTGACCCTCATCCGTGACGAACGCGGGCGGGAGCGCTTCCGGCAGTACGCCGCCGCCCATCGGGTCGACGGGGTGCTGCTGGTGTCCGTGCACGGCGACGACCCGCTCCCCGACCTGCTGCGCGACATCGGCATGCCCGCCGTCATCAGCGGACGCCGCTCGCACGACGAGCACGTGCCCTACGTCGACTCCGACAACCTGCTGGGAGCACAGCTCGCCGTCGAACACCTCATCGGGCGCGGGCGCCGCAAGGTCGCCACCGTCACCGGCCCGCTGGACATGTACGCGGCCCGCTGCCGCCTCGACGGCTACCACGAGGCGCTGCGCGCCGCCGGCCGGCCGGACGGGCACCTGGTGGAGGAGGGCGACTTCACCGAGGAGGGCGGCCACCGGGCCATGCGGCGCCTGCTGGAGCGGGAACCCGGACTCGACGCCGTCTTCTGCGCCTCCGACGTGATGGCCGCCGGCGCCCGGATCGCGCTGCGCGAGGCCGGACGCGAGGTGCCCGACGAGGTGGCCCTGGTCGGCTTCGACGACTCGGCCGTCGCACGCCATATGGACCCGCCGCTGACCACCGTGCGCCAGCCCATCGAGGAGATGGGCCGCGCCATGGTCCGGATGCTGCTGGGTCTGATGACCGGGCGGCGGGAGCGGGCCGTCCGCGACACTGCGGGGCAACACCACCTGGTACTGCCCACGGAACTGGTCCGGCGCCGCTCCTCGTGAGAGCGCTGCTCCTCGTGAGACCGCTGCCTTTCATGAGGCCGCCGCTCCTCGTGAGGCCGCTGTTCCTTGCGAGGGCGCCGCTGCCTGGGTGAAGGCCGCCCGCCGCTCGGCCCGGGACGGGCGCTGGAGGGTCGGAGAGCGTGTGCTGCTGCGGCTCGGGACGGGCGCGGATCGGTCGGGGCCTGAAGCCCCCGTCTGGGGCCGGCGCTGGTCGGTCCGGGAGCGTCTGCCCCGCTGGCGGGACGGGCGCCGGTCGGTCTGCGGTCGCCCGCCGCTCCGCTCGGGACCGGCGCCGGTCGGTCCGCGGTCGGCTCACTGGCCGGGGCTGGCGGTGGTGTGCCGGAGGCCGCCTGCCGTACCGCACGAACCGTCACGCACAGGACGGAAGCCGTCACGCACGGGGGTGGAGGGCGGCGACCGGCCGGTGGCCACTTATGCTCGCCGGGATGCGCAACACCGTCCCCGGCAGTCCCGTACGACACTTCCTCCGCTCCTGGGCGGCACGGCTCAGCACCCCGACGCACCCGGGGCCCGACGCCCCCGCCCACCCCCGGACGCCACGCCCCCGGCTGTCGCCCCGGGCGGCGGACCTCCTGCTCACCGCTTTCGTCCTCGCGCTGTCGGTATGGCAGAGCCGCGCCAACCCCTACCTCGGGCCCGTCAGCCCCTGGGGCAACACCGTGCTCGCCGTGTGCAGCGCCCTTCCGCTGCTGGCCCGGCGCCGCTTCCCGGAGCTCGTCGTCCTGGCGGCCCTGATCGCGCAGCAGGCCCACACGGCGTCGTTCGTGGTGCCGTTCGCGTACTACGCCGAGGGCGCCTATCGCCGCGGCCCGCACGCCCGGCGCGCCGTATGGGCCACGGCCGTGGCCGGCCTGGTGGGCGCCCTGCCGTGGAACGCCGAGACCTGGTCGCATCCCAGCATGCTGGCCAACTGGTTCCTGGTGAACTTTGTGCTGGTCGTCGTCGTGCCGCTGCTGCTGGGCCTCTACACGGGCGAGCGGCGCGCGGTCGTCGAAGGGCTGGTGGAGCGCGCCGAACGCGCCGAGCGTGAACAGCGGCTCATCGCCGAGGCGGCGCGCTCCCAGGAGCGGCAGCGGATCGCCGGCGAGATGCACGATGTGGTCTCGCACCAGGTGAGCCTCATCGTCGTCCACGCCAACGCGCTGACCGCCGTGGCCCACGATCCCGGCGTGACGGCCGAGGCCGCCGCCACCATCCGCACAGCCGGGCGGCGCGCGCTGATGGAACTCCGCGAGATGGTCGGAGTGCTGCGCAGCGACGAGGCCGCCCCCGATCGGAAGCCGGCCTCCGCGGACGGGGACGCGCCCTCCGGCTCCGTCGCCGACCGCGTCACCGCGCTCGCCGACAGCTCACGCGCCGCGGGACTGCCCGTCACCGTCCACATCGCACCCACGTCCCCGCCCCGGTCGCTGCCCGAACCGGTCGAACGCGCCGCCTACCGGGTGGTGCAGGAAGCGCTCACCAACGTGCACAAGCACGCACCCGGCGCGGCCACCGACATCCGCCTCGCGGCCACCCCCGACAGTCTGCGGGTGAGCGTCCGCAACGGTCCGGCGCCGCGCACCGCGGACGCGGACCCGGACGGCAGTGGCCCGCTTCTGCCCAGCGGCGGCCACGGACTGATCGGTCTCACGGAACGCGTCCGGCTGGCCGGCGGCACCCTCGTCACCGGCCCCGGCGACACGGGAGGGTTCCAGGTGGAGGCCACCTTCCCGCTGACGCCCGCGGAGGCGTGAAACCGCTCAGTCCCCGCCGCCCCCGCCCCCGCCCCCGCAGCCTCCGGAAAAGCTGTCACCACCGGTACCGCCGCCGCCCGGGCCGTCCCCGCCCGGACCGTTCCCGTCGGGGCCGTCCTCGGCCGGACGGCGGTCGTCGGGTCCTGCCGTCCACGCCCGCCCCCGGTACGGTCCTGCCGCGCCTCGTCCCCGGCCGTTCCGGCGGTCACGGAGATTGGGCGGCGCGACGGTCAGCAGGCGTATCAGCACCGCGACCACCACGACGAGCGCCCCGAACACCAGCCACGCGACCATGAGCGTCCCCCTCGCTCTCACCGGGCACGCCCTCACCCGGACCTGCCCGCACCAGTTGGACACCTCGCGGGCCCGGACGGTTGCCCGGGCCGCCGCGAAACCGGAGCCGACGCGGCCTTCAAGGACACCGTGCCGGTGCCTCATGATCAGGGCATGCATGCCTCACCGGAGCACTCCCGTACCCGGCGCGAGCGGACGTCACCGTCCACGGCGCGCGCCCCGTTCGGCGTTCGCGAGGCCGCAGCCGCGGTCCTCACCGTCACGGTCGCCCTGTACATAGCCCTGGTCGCGTTCGGCAACATCACCGACTTCGACACCAACCGGCAGTTCGTCCGGCACGTCCTGGCCATGGACACCACCTTCCGGGACGAGGACCTGATGTGGCGGGCGGTCACCTCCCGCACCTGGCAGGACGCCGCCTACGTGGCGATCATCGTGTGGGAGACCGCAGCCGCACTCGTGCTCATCGCCGGCTGCTGGCTGTGGCTCCGCCGGGACGTACCGCGGGCGCGGCGCACCTCGGCGGCCGGGCTGCTGATGCTCCTGCTGCTCTTCGGCGCCGGGTTCATGGCCGTGGGCGGGGAGTGGTTCGCCATGTGGCAGTCCGAGAAGTGGAACGGCCTCGACGCCGCCATCCGCATCGTCGTCCTCAGCGGAGTATCGCTCCTGACGGTCCTCGCGACAGCCGACCGGCCCGGCGGCGTGGCGCACCCCGACCGGTCCGGCCCGTCCGGCCCGGGCACCCGTCCCGGCGTGGGGTGACCGACCACCGGAGCGGCCTCCCACCCCGGGCCTCCGGGCCGGGAGGCCGCTCCACGTGACCCGCCCGGGGAAGCGGCGTCCCTGCCCGGCCCCGCAGGCAGGTCACCCCTCTCTGGACCGGTCCGTGCCGCTCCGCGGGCAGCCGAACGCCGCACCGCCCCCGGTGTCCGGGGTGCCGGCCAGCCGCCAGGGAGGGGGCAGCAGCAGCCGCCAGCCGCGTGCGGTCAGCGGGGCGGTGGCGCAGTCGCCGTCGAACAGCACCCGCGTCCCGTCGGTCACCCGGAGCCCCGTCACCTCGACGCCCCGGCCCTCGAAGGGCCGGCCGCCGGTGTGCAGCCAGCGCAGCCGCAGACCGGCGGGGTAGGGCCCGGCCGGCAGCGGTGCCCGCACCCGCTGCCAGCCACGCCGGTAGTGCCCGGACAGCGCCGTCCCCGGGACGGGCTGCCAGGTGCGTCCGCCGTCCGCGCTCCACTCCGCCACGAAGCCCTCGCGTGAACCGGTGTCCACGAAGGCGCGGTAGCCGACGTACAGCCGGCCGTGCCCGCGGAGCGGACCGGTCGTCAGCGTCGCCGGCGGCCCGGCCGGCTCCTCGCTGGACCAGGTGCGTCCGCCGCCCGGCGGCCGGACCGGCACCGACCGCGCCAGCGCGGTGGCCACCGCGCGCCGCGCCGGATTGGTGGACGGCGTCTCGTCGTCGGGATGCACCCGGTTGGTCAGCAGGATCGCGAACGACCGCGAGGCGGGGTCGACGACCAGCGACGTACCGGTGAATCCGGTGTGGCCCAGCGTCCGGGGGCCGGTCAGTCCCCCCATGTACCAGCTCTGGTTCAGCTCGAAGCCCAGCCCGTGGTCGTCCCCGGCGAACCGGCTGGTGTAGTTGTGCGCCAGGAGCCGGACCCCGTGCCGGCTCAGGACCGTGTGTCCCCGGTAGGTGCCGCCGTTGAGCAGTGTCTGGGCGAACACGGCCAGGTCGTCCACCGTGGAGAAGACCCCCGCGTGCCCCGCCACGCCGCCCATCGCCCAGGCGTTCGTGTCGTGCACCGCGCCGCGCAGCAGCCCCCTGGGCGGACTGTGCTGGACGCCGGTCGCGGCGATCCTGGACCGCAGCGACGCCGGTGGGCGGTAACCGGTGTCCTTCATGCCCAGCGGTCCGGTGATCCCCTCCCGTACGAGCGCGTCGAGCCGGCGGCCCGTCACCTTCTCCACGAGCAACTGCGCGCTGAGCAGGTTCAGATCCGAGTAGCGGTACGCGGCACCCGGCGGCGACTGCGGCGCCACCCGTGCGATCGCCTGTTCGCGGGCACGCAGCCCGCCCCTGACCTGCCACAGCGGGGGTCTCGGGTCGGGCGGCAGGCCGGAGGTGTGCGTGAGCAACTGTTCGACGGTGATCCGGCCCTTGCCGTGCGCGGCGAAGGCGGGCAGATAGCGGGCGACGGGCGCGTCCAGCCGCAGCCGCCCCGCCTCGATCTGCTGCACGGCGACGACCGAGGTGAACAGCTTCGAGAGCGAGGCCAGGTCGTAGACGGTGTCGGTCCGGGCCGGGACGCGGCTGCGCGGCGGCAGCTGACGGCGCGTGGGCCCGTACCGTACGGCGTCGCCCACCGCGAACCGGGCGACGACCTCGCCGTCGTGGGCCAGCAGCGCGGTGGCCCCGGGGAACAGATAACCGGCGCCGCGCCCCGGATCGGTCCACTCGGCCAGCCGGCGGGTGAGCGCCTCGACGGGCCGCGGGTCCAGCCCCGCCTGTTCGGGCGTGGCATGGTGCAGCACCGTGTTCGCGGGGGCGAATCCCCGGTAGGGCCGGTCGAAACCGCGGGCGAAGCCCGGCAGTCCGTCCGCCGCCTCCCGGACAGTCCCGGGCCTGCGGCCCGCCTCCCCGCCGTGCGCGGCGGCCGGCGGCGCCAGCAGCGAGAGCCCGGCCAGCGTGACGAGCACGCGTGCCGCGGCGGTGACGTACGCGGAATGCCGCACCCGGACCCCCTCGACCTCGTAGGTGTCAACGACGGTGTCCCGCACCGAACGTACGCGCGTGGCCCGGCAGCCGCCCGGCTGCGACACGACGCAACGCCGGAACCCGGTCCGTGTGCGGGCACCGGAACATCCGCCGCGTGCGTCGGGGTACGCCGCCGCGTGCCGGGTACGCCGCGCGCCGGGGCATCCGCGTACCGGCCCGCCCACCGCGGCCGGTTCCTCCGCTACCCGTTCCGTCCGGCAGGGCCGTGCGTGCCGGCCTCTACGCCTCGTCGGTGCCGTCGGCCCCGCCGCGTCCGCCGGGGCCCGGGGCTTCGTGGGTGCCGTCCGTCCCGCCCGGCCGGTCGGGGCCGGGCGTGCCGCCCTGCCGGGTCTTTGCCGGTGCCGGGGCGGGACGCAGCGGGGTGCCCGCCACCGGGCACTCGTACGGGCAGGGTTCCGCCTCCGGGGCGGGCTGCCGCCGTGCGGGGGCCGCGCGGGCGGGCTCGGGGGCGCCGACGAGAACGTCGGAGCGGATGGTCGCCGCCGCGAGGAGACCGCCCGCGGCGGACAAGGCCGCGGTGATGAGCATGGCGGTGTGGAAACCGTCCGCCAGCGCTCCCGGGTCCTGGAAGTCCTTGCCGCCGATGCCCGCGAGCACCGGCAGGGCGGCGACCGCCGTCAGCTGGGCCACCCGGGAGACGGCGTTGTTGACCCCGGAGGCCACCCCTGAGTGCGTCGCCGGGGCGGCTGCCAGCGCCGTGGCCGTGACCGGCGCGACCGTGGTGGCCAGCCCCAGCCCGAAGACGAGGACGGCGGGCAGTACGAAGACGGCGTAGTCGGCGACGCCCCGCCCGGCGCCCACATCGATCCGCAGCATCAGCAGCATGCCCGCCGCCAGCAGCAGCGGACCGACCGTCAGCGGCAGGCGCGGCCCGACGCGCTGGGCGAGCGCACCGGCCCGCGAGGAGAGCGCCAGCATCAGCAGCGTCACCGGCAGCGAGGCCGCGCCCGCGGCCAGCGGGCTGTAGCCGAGCGAGGTCTGGAGGAAGACGACGAGCAGGAAGAAGACGCCGCCCAGCGCCGCGTAGACCACGAAGGTGACGGCGTTCGCGCTGAGGAACTGACCGGAGGCGAAGACGCCCGGCGGCAGTATCGGACCGGCGGCGTGCCGCTCGGTGACGGCGAAACCGGCGAGCGCGGCCAGGCCGACGCCCAGCGCGGTGGCGGTCACCCACAAGGGGGAGCCGCCGCGTGGGCCCTCGATGAGGGCGTAGGTGATCCCGGCCAGTCCGGCCGTCGCCAGGACGGCGCCCCGCAGGTCGAGCCGGCCCGTCACGTGCGGGTCGCGGCTCTCGGGCACGTGCCGGCCGGTGATCGCGATGACGACCAGCCCGATCGGCACGTTGAGGAGGAAGATCCACCGCCAGGAGAAGGCGTCGATGAGCCAGCCCCCAATGATCGGGCCCAGCGCGGACGCCACCCCGGTGAGCGCCGACCAGGTGCCGATGGCCGCGGGCCGGTCGGCCGACCGGTAGGTCGACTGGATGATGGCCAGGCTCCCGGGAGTCAGCAGCGCGGCACCGACGCCCTGCAGGGCGCGGGCGACGATGAGGATTCCGGCTGTCGGCGCCACCGCGCACAGCACCGACGGGATCATGAAACAGACGACGCCGAGCGTGAAGACGCGGCGCCGCCCGTAGCGGTCCGCCAGCGAACCGCCGAGCAGGATGAGCGCGGCGAGGGTCAGCAGGTAGCTGTCCAGCACCCACTGGAGTTCGGAGACGTCCGCGCCCACGTCGCGGCCGATCGCGGGGAGCGCCACATTGACGACGGTGGCATCGAGGAACCCCATGGCCGAGCCCAGTACGGTCGCCGCGAGCATCCAGCGTCCGGTGGGGGACCGGAAGACGATGTCTCCGGCGTCCGCGGCCGTCCTGTGCGTCTTCATCCCGCTTCGCCGCCCTTCCGCTGCTGCCGCCCCGCGTAGCCGGTCCCGCCGATCGTACGGCGCCTGCGAACGGGCGCCGGGGAAGGCGCTCAGCGGCGCCGCCGCCCGCGCCCTCCCGTCCGGCGCGCCGCCGGAACCGGGGACGGCTGCAATGGGGCGCGGACAGCCGTCCCCCGGGTCTGCGGCGACCGTCCCGGAGAACCCGTTTGCCGCCGAGGTGCGTGCGGAAAGGCCGACCGGGGGGCGGGAAGGGCCCGGACGGAAGGAGCCGCCGGCCCTGGCGGGGCCGGGCCGAACCAGCCGTCGGACGCTGGGCGGGGGCCCGGAGGAACGGGCCGTCCCGTGCCCGGCGAGACACGCGGAGGAAACGGACGGTCAAGCGCCCGGCGCGGCCGGACGGAAGGGCCCGTCGGGGGCTGGGTGAGGGCTGGGAGGGACGGGTGGTCGGGGGCTGAACGGCAGGGGCCGTCGTTCCCTGCCCGGCCGGGGGCCCGGCCGCCCTTCCTCGTGACCGGCTGCCCCGCGACGTCGAACCCTCCCCGGCGGGGGCCCGGAGGAAGGGGACCGTCACACACCGGGCGGGCCGGGACGGCCCGCCCGTCAGGCGGTGCCGCGGGCCATCGCCAGCAGGCGGTCGAGGACGGCGGCGTCGGCGCGGACACCGTCGTGGGCGTGGGTGTTGGTGATCCACGGCCGCAGCCCGCGCACCGCCGACGCCGTTTCGAGGGCCTGCTCGCGGTCGACGAACATGTCGTCGTAGTAGACGGCCGCCACCACCGGCACCTCGTTGGCGGCGAGCCGGCCGAGGTCGTACAGCGGAGGCCAGTCGGTGCGGTGTGCCAGCAGACCGGCCGTCTCCCGCAGCGGGACGAGGGCAGGGTCCTCCTCGAACTGCCAGGGGTAGATCATCTCGCCGGTGAAGCGGAGCGGCCCGGCGTCGCCGTCCGCGATGCCGGTGGCGTCGAAGGCGGGGAACTCCTCCCGGATCCGGTGTGCCGACCAGGCCGTCGGCCGCCCGCCCTGGGCGTAGATCGGCTCGTGCAGCAGCGCGTACAGGGGGCGCTCGGCGAAGGACAGCACCGCGTCGGCGCCGCGCAGGAAGGTGTCCGACAGCTCCGGTCCGCGGGGCCCGGGCACGAAGGCGGTCTCCAGCAGATAGTGGAGGCTGTCGAACTTGGCGGCGGTGCCGAAGGTGATGCCCAGCGTCTGGAAGCGGCGCACGCTCAGCCGCTCGCCGGACGGCATGCGCACATCGTTCCGCTCCAGGTGGGCTGCCACCGCGTCCGCGAGCGGCTGGTCGCCCGGGTAGCGGGCGAAATAGCGTTCGTTGTGGGCGAGCGTGCGGGCGTAGGCGGCCCGGTAGACGTCGTCGGCGTGCCCGGTGAGGGTGGGCAGCCCGCCGGTGATGAAGACCTCGGCCAGCCCTTCCGGGGCGAGGCTGAGGTAGGTCAGCGCGCAGAAGCCGCCGAAGCTCTGCCCGAGCACCGACCAGGGCCGGGCGGCGTCGCCGCCGAGGTGGGCGCGCAGGAGTTCGGCGTCGCGGACGATGGAGTCGGCGCGGAAGTGCGCCAGGTGGGCGGCGGTCGCGGCGGCGTCGGGGAAGGCGGCCAGGGTGCGGCGGTCCGCCGGGGTGCTGCGGCCGGTGCCGCGCTGGTCCATGAGGACGACGCGGTAGTCCCGCAGGGCACGCCGCAGCCAGGCGCCGGCGGCGTTGGGCCGCTCGGCCCGTCCGCCGGGCCCGCCCTGGAGCCACAGCAGCCGCGGCAGGTCCTCGTGTTCGCGGCCGGCGGCGGTCACTTCGCGGGCGAACAGCGACAGGGTGGGGCCGTGCGGGTCCGCGTGGTCGAGGGGTACGTCCAGGCTGTGGTCGACGCAGACGAGTCCGTCATGACGGTAGGTGACCGGGGCCTTCGGCCCGGCGTTCGGGTGGGTGTCCATCGCGCTGGCTCCAGGGGTGGGTGGGGGAGGGGCGGGCGCGGGGCCCGCCCCTCCCGGTGACGGTGCGGTGTGACGGCTGGGCCGGTCAGTACCCGGCGACGCCCAGCTCCGCGCAGATGCGGACCAGTTCGGGGTGGACGTAGCGGCCGTCCTTCTCGATGGCGACGCCGTCCAGGTAGATGGACGGCGCCAGCACACTGCCGTCGGTGTGTGCCGCGGCGACCCACGGCTCACCGCCGATCCACGCGCCCTTGGTGCCGATGCCCAGCTCGACGCAGCCGAAGACCCGCTCGTCCTCGACGATGCGGCCGGTGGGTGCCGGCACACCGGGGTTGAAGCCGAGCGACCAGTGCGCCACCCGGAACATGTTCGGATCGTCCCAGGACTCCATCCAGCGGCGGAAGGTCTCGGCGTCCTGGCCGCCCTCGATGGCGGTGACCACGCCGTTCTCGACCGTGCAGCGGACCGGGGAGCGCAGCAGGCCCAGCTCGTCCGGCGGCCACAGGGCACCGTCGAAGACGAGGGTGCCCTGCTGGGTCTCCTCCAGCGGGTTCCAGGAGATCTGCCCGGAGAGCATCACGGTCTCGCCCGGCTTCTCGGCGGGCTTGCCGCGCAGATTGATCGGACGGTCGCCGTTGCGTCCGGTGATGTCGGTGCCGTTCGCCGAGGTGATGCGGACCTCGTCGGCCTCCTCCAGCAGCTTGACCAGCGCCTTGCCGAGCCGCATGACGCCCTCGAAGTCGGGACGGCCGACGGTCGCGACGAGCATCTGCACGTCCATCGCGGTCAGATTCGTGTAGCGGCAGCCGTTCTTCATGGCGGCGCGGAACGCGTCGGAGTGCATGAGGTAGGAGACGGCGAACTCGATCCACACGTCCGCGTCCGCGATGGCACCGGCGACCGGCCGCGGCGGTTCCATCGAGGAGCCGGGCAGCGTCTCGTACCACACCACCACGGGGTGCGCGCGGGCGGCGGCGACGGCCTGCGCGGTCGCGTCGATGACGCGGCGGTCGCTGCTGGTGTCGCCGGTGAGCACCACGTGCTCCCCGGGCTTGACGAGCATGACCTGCTCGACCAGCTTGCGGGCCGCCAGGGCGAGTTCGAAGCCGAGGTACTCGGGGCGGGGTTCGAGACGGCTGTGCATTTCCATGGATTTTCTCCTCATGCTGTGTGCGTGGTGCGTGGACCGCCGGACGGTGCGGCGGAGCGGTGGGCCGGCGGCGGACGGGCGCGCGGCGGGCGCTGCGGGGCGGTCACTCGGCCTTGATGATCTGTGCGGAGTCCCCGAGCGAGCTGCCGGCGATGAGTCCGGCGCCGACCAGGTTGAGTTCGGCGTCGGCCTGGTCCCCGCGCAGCCGCCGGTAGAGCACGCGGACGGCGAGCGCGGCCAGCACCAGCAGACAGGCGTGCGGGGTGAGGATGAGCAGCCCGGTCGCCAGCATGACGCCCATCTGCCGCCGGGTGCCGCCCAGCAGCTGGATGAGGGCGCCGGGGACGGCCCACAGGAGCATGGTGCGCAGCGCGCCCGGGTCGCCGAGGCCGTGCCGCACGGTGTCGGCGTACACCTGGGCGACCGGCGGGATCAGCTTCTGGTGGAAGTACGACTGCCACAGCACGGCCACGACGGCCAGCGCGACGGCGAAGCCGATGAGGGCGGCGCGGAACTGTTCGCGCCGGCCCGCCCGCTCGTACGGGTCCCACGGCCGGTGGTCGCGGCGCAGCAGCCAGCCTGCCTTGAGGTCGTAGCCCATGTCGGCGAAGGCGGGGCCGGTGGCCGACACGTAGCCGACGAGGAGGGCGAGCGGTACGGAGGGGATGCCGATGACCAGCCCGAGGATGAGGAAGATCAGGGTGACGGCGAACGACGGGAACCAGCCGGACTGCATCGCCGCCAGCCCGACGATCAGCTCGTGGACGAGGGCGGCGAACGCGGCGAACAGCACCCAGCCGATCAGCGCCGGCACGCTCATCGCACCGAGCAGTCCGCCCGCCAGCGCCAGCACCACGGCGCCCGCCGTGAACAGGGCGTAGCCGCGCAGCAGGGCCCTGCGCAGCGCCGCCTCGTCGACGGTGGGGGCGGGCGCCCCGGGGCGAGCGGGCGGTGCGGAGGGCGCGGCGGCGGCAGACTGCCCGTCGCCCTCCCCGGTGCGCTCGCCGCGGCGCCGCGTCAGTACCGCCACCGCCTGCCCGAGGGCGACGAGGCCCGCGCCGATCATCACGCCGTGCGGCACATATCCGCCGCCCAGGTCGGTGCCGAACAGCTGGGGGCCGAACTCGCGCAGCCCCAGCCCGATGCCGAACATCAGCAGGGCCCAGATGTTGCCGAGGAAGGCGACGCCGGCGGCGGACAGCGGCAGTCCGCAGAAGGTGCCCGCCAGGCCGGCCAGGGTGCCGCCCGCCAGCACCGCCGCGCGCTTGCCGCCCTTGTCACCCGCCTTGATGGTCTCGGCGGCGGCCACCCCGGGCGGCCAGGCGGCCTCGGCGGGCAGCAGCCGGGAGCCGAACGACTTGTAGAGCACCCAGGCGTCGATGAGCAGGCCGAGGAAGGAACCGGCCAGCATCGGCCACACCAGGTCCTCGCGGCCGAAGACGAAGGGGACGGCCGCCGAGGTCAGCAGCGCGTTGGCGGCGGCGAACGTCGCTGCGGAGATGGCGCTCTGGGCGAGGTTCTGCCGGTGGACGGAGCGCATCCGGCGCAGCGCCGTGAGCGGGATGCGGCCGATCAGCATGGCGATGAGCGCGCCGACGACGGCGGTGTTCGCGGAGATGCCGAGTTTGGCGACCAGGTCGATGCCGATGACGGCGCCGACGACCGAGAGGACGACCAGGAGGACGAACAGGAAGGGCTCGCGCACTCTGGGGTGGGTGGCGGGTCCGGCCTGCGGCGGCGCGGCGCCGCCGTCCGTGTCCGGGGCTGCGGAAGAAGGCATGCGAGACCTCTTTGAGGGCAGGGCGGAGCCCGGCGGCGGCCGGGGACCGTCGCCGGTGGAGGGGTGGGAGCCCGGGCCCGTGCGGGGCCCGGTGCGGGTGAGGGGTGAGGGATGAGGGGTGAGGGTGCCGCCGTCAGTCGCCGAAGGCGGTGGTGGCCTCGGCGGCGCCCGTGAGTACGGCTTCGGTGATGCGGTCGGCCGCCGCGGTGACGCGGTGGCTGGGGCCGATGACGGTCAGGGACGCGGCGATGGTCCCGGCCTGGAAGACGGGCGCCGAGACGGCGGTCACGGCCTCGTCGTACTCGCCGTGGCTGATGCCGAAGCCGGTTTCCCGCAGCAGTGCGTAGCGCTCCAGCAGGGCGTCGACGGTGGTGAGGGTGGTGTCGGTGAAGCGTTGCAGTGCGGTGGCCCCGAAGATCTGGCGGACCTCGGCCTCGGGGTAGTAGGCGAAGATGGCGTGCCCGGAGGCGCCCGCGTGCCCGGGCATCAGGGCGCCCACGAGCGCGGTGTACCGGATGGGACCGGTGCCGTCCACGGCCGCTGCACAGCGGTAGCCGCCGCCGTTGGGAACGTTGAGGACGACGCTCTCACCGGTCTCGCGCAGCAGCCGGGCGAGCACGGGGCGGACCAGCGAGGGCAGGACGCCGCTGTGCTCGCCCACCCGGGCCAGGCGCCAGACGGCGGGCCCCAGCCGGTAGCGCCGGGTGGTGCTGTCGCAGGTGAGGAAGCCCCGGCCGGCGAGGGTCGTCAGCAGGCGCTGGGCGACCGCCTTGTCCCATCCGTGGTGCCGGGCGAGTTCGCTGACGCCCCACTCGGGCCGCTGCTCGGTGAAGGAGAGCAGCGCGACCAGGGCGCGGTCGGCGGACTGGAGCGCGCCGGAGGCGGGCCGTGTCCGTCCGGCCGTACCGGCCTGTGTCGATGCCTGTGGCGGACGGTCTGCCGCAGTGGCCATACGCGTCTCTCCTGCCCGTGCCGTGCTGCTCTGTCGGTGCGCTCAGCGCAACGCTGTTGCGCTGTGAGGGGAGCACTATGGGCGCAGGCCACGGGGGTGTCAAGGGTCGGACAGGAAACTTCCGGGCTTCGCTGCCGCCCGACACCACCCGGCGGGGCCGACGGGGCATCGTCGTGGCCCGTCGGTCGAACATGCGTGCGTGACGGTCCGGGTGGTACGACGCGAGGGTGACCGCCACGGCGGGTCCGATCTTGGCCCGGACCGGAACGGAAGACACCCGGCCGCCGCGTGCGGTGCGCCCGAACACGCGGCAGCCGGGGGCGGAGCTCCAGGGAGCCGGTGCCCCGCCGAAGGTACGCGGCGGGCCCCCTCAGCGCCGGTTGCCGCCCCTGTCGCCGCTGTGAGCGCTGTCGCCGCTGTCGGCGGCGAGCAGCCGTGCGCTCTCCCGCGCGGCGTCGTCGTTCGGCCGCAGGGCGCGGGAGCCGGACAGCTTGGCCGCGATGTGGTCGCCGATGGTGAGCGGCGGGTAGAGCGGCTCGCTGCCCGCCGGGACGCAGACGGGGAGCGGGCTGATGACGGCGTCATGGTTGCCGTCGTGGAAGTAGGCGGCGGAGCGGCGCCGTACCAGCCGCCCCTCCGGGTCGGCCGGCGGCAGCACCCGGTGCAGGGTGGAGCGCCAGCGGTCGTTGGTCCAACGGGCCAGCGCGTCACCGAGGTTGACCAGCAGGGCGCCCTCGGCGGGGAGCACGTCCCGCCACCTGCCCTCCAGATCGAGGATCTGGAGTCCGGGTACGCGGTCGGCCCACAGGACGGTCACGATGCCGTAGTCGGTGTGCGCGCCCATGCCCATGCGGTCGGGCTCGATCCGGGTCTCCCCGTCGGGCAGCGCGTAGTTGTTCAGCCGCAGGACGTCGACGGAGCGGTCGGTGTACGGACGGAAGAAGTCCTCGGGCAGACCGAGGGCGCACGCGAAGATGCCGGTCAGCCGCCGGGCGAGCGCCCCCGCACGGTCGAACCAGCCCTCCACGGCTTCCCGGAACCCGGGTACGCGCTGCGGGTCGGGCCACGCGTTGGCGGGGAAGTACGCGGCGGGCAGTGTGCCGTCGGGGCACGTGCTGCCGTCCACCCCCACGTTGAACGCCTCGAACAGGTCCTCGGGAGAGGAGACGCCCAGCGAGAGGCTGAGCTTCTCGGCTCTGGGCGGGGTGTAACCGCGGTTGATCTCGGGCGGCGCGCACAGTGCCTTCTTCTCGGCGAGGGGGAGTGCGAAGAAGGCGTCCATCGCTGCGGCCAGGTCCGCTTGGACCGTGTCGGGGATGCCATGGCCGGTGATCTGGAGGAAACCGGTCGTGCGGGCCGCCTCGTCCACGGCCAGGGCGAGCGCGGCGCGTTCCTCGGTGCTGCTGGCGGTCCAGCGCGAGACGTCGATGACGGGTACCTGGAACTCTTCGCGGGGCGTGGCCGGGTCGGTCATCGCGGCGCCTCCTTCCGTGCGGTGGGGGAACGGGGGAGTGCTCCGCCGGCGTGGTTGCCACAGTGGGTGCACGCTGTGAGTGTGTAAAGGCTGGGCACCGGGTTCCGGACGACCGCCCAAAACCGTGCCGTTCCGCACCGCCACCGCTCGGCGGAACCTCCAACTCGGCACGGGACACGTCGAGTTGACCAGTGCGCGGGCAGCTGACCCGCCGTCACCTCACGTCCGGACCGGATGATCCGTCCGCGGCCTCCCGCCCTCGACCGCCTCCTGGCGAGCAGTCCGCCCCGTGCCCCCCGCCCCGTGCTCCCGCGAGCGAGCGGGGCACGGGGCGGGACGCCGGACGGTCAGCCCGCGACGCGGGGCGGCACGGGTGGCACCTCCGCTGCGTCGGCGATGTCCGCGGCCGTCAGCCGGAACTGCCGGGGGTAGGCGTCCCGCCGGGTGCGGCGGGCGGGTTCGGTCGTGCGCCACATGTACAGGCACCGGCCGCACTGCAGCACCTGCCACACGCCGGGGACGGGGGAGGAGGCCACGGCCGTGACGTCCTCCCCGGCGCACCGCGGGCAGACGGTGGCGCCACCCGTGGTCGCTTCACGTCCGGAACTTGCGGATTCCATGACTAAGGGTCCTTTCTCGTCTCTTGCCCTTGCCGTGGCCGGCCCCGGAGTCAGGGGCCGGGCGGCCAGGGCGCAAGGGATCAGGGGGAGTGCCGGCCGGTCAGCGTTCGGCGAGCAGCGAGCGCAGTCGCTGCGTCCACTCCGCCGTCTCGGGCAGATCGCGGGTCGGCATACCGAAGTTGCCGCGCCGGTCGGGTGCCACGGGAGTGGTGGCGTCAATGATCATCTTGCTGGTGACTCCGGCGGGTTCGGCGGCGGGCGCCAGCCCCAGCACGGACAGGTTCGGGACGACGACCACGTCCTCCCGGGGGTTCACCTTGGACGACTGCGCCCACATCACCTGCGGCAGGTCGAACGGGTCCACGTCCTCGTCGACGAGGATGACCTGGGTGACGTAGCCGAGGCCGTGCGGCGTGGTCATGGCGCGCATACCGACCGCCTTGGCGAAGCCGCCGTACCGCTTGGCCGTGGAGATGATGACCAGCAGTCCGTGCGTGTACATCGCGTTGACCGCCCGCACCTCGGGGAACTCCGCGCGCAGCTGCTTGAGCAGCGGCACGCAGGTGTTGGGTCCGACCAGGTAGTCGCACTCCGTCCACGGCATGCCCAGGTAAAGGGACTCGAAGACGGGATCGGTGCGGTAGGAGATCCGCTCGATCCGCACCACCGGCATCCGCCGGCCGCCCGAGTAGTGGCCGGTGAACTCACCGAAGGGGCCCTCCAGTTGGCGCACCCCGGCTTCGATGACGCCCTCGATCACCACCTCGGCGCCCCACGGCACGTCCAGCCCGGTGTGCGGGGCCACGGCCAGCGGCAGCGGCGCGCCGCGCAGCGCTCCCGCCATCTCGTACTCGGACTGGTCGTAGCCCATGGGCATGCCCGCGACGATCGGTACGACGGGGTCGTTGCCCAGCGTTATCGCCACCGGCAGGTCCTCGCCCCGCTCCTCGGCCTTGCGCAGGTGCTGGGCGATGTCGTGCATCGGCACCGGCTGCAACCCCAGCCGGTCGCGGCCGACGACCTCCAGCCGGTAGGTGCCCACGTTCTGCCTGCCGAAGTCGTCGGGGGCCTCGGGGTCGCGGGAGACCACGGCGGCCTTGTCCAGGTAGAAGCCGCCGTCGCCGTCGTTGAGGCGGAAGAGCGGCAGCACCCGGAAGAGGTCCACGTCGTCGCCCGTGAGGGTGTTCTCCTGCCACGGCGCGTCCGCCCGGCGCTCGGGGGCCACGGGGAAGGCGTCCCAGCGGCGTGCGAACTCCTCCACCTGTTCCCGTGTCGAGGTTTCCTTCGGCAGCCCGAGGGCCAGGGCGTGGTTGCGCCAGGAGCCGTGCACGTTCATCACGACACGGGCGTCGGTGAAGCCCTGGATCCGGTCGAACCACAGGGCGGGCGCACCGTCCCCGATGCGGCCGGCGGCGTTCGCCGCCGCGGCCAGGTCCGGTTCGGGCAGCACCTCGTCGGTGATGCGCAGCAGTTGCCCTTCCTTCTCCAGGGTGTTCAGGAAGGACCGCAGATCGTCGTACGGCATCGATACTTCTCCTCGGAAGAACGGCGGAAGCGGGCGGTGGGGCCGCCGGTGGGGCGGCGGCCGGTCACGGCAGCGGGCCGGTACCGGAGGGCCGCGGCGACGGCGCCGAGCGGGCCGCGCGCAGCCCCGCCCAGCGGGCGGCACCGTCGGGTGCCAGCCCCAGCTGGTCGAGGATCCGCGTGGTGATGTGCTCGACGATGTCCGCGACGGTGGCGGGCCGGTTGTAGAAGGCGGGCATGGGCGGCACGATCCGCACCCCCATCCGGGCCAGCGCCAGCATGTTCTCCAGATGGATCTCGCTCAGCGGCGTCTCCCGCGGTACCAGCACCAGCGGGCGGCGCTCCTTGAGGGTCACGTCGGCGGCCCGGCCCACCAGTCCGTCCGCGTACCCGGCGCGGATTCCGGCAACCGTCTTCATCGAACAGGGGACGATCACCATGCCGTCCGTGCGGAACGAGCCGGACGAGAGCGTGGCCCCCTGGTCGTCGGGGTGGTGGACCACATCGGCCAGCTCGCCGACCTCCCGCACCGTGCGGTCGGTCTCCACCTCGACCGTGGCCCGCGCCCAGCGGCTCATCACCAGATGGGTCTCGACCTCGGGCAGCTCGGCCAGCCGCTCCAGCAGCCGCACCCCGAACGGTGCCCCGGTCGCTCCGGTCATTCCCACGATCAGTCGCACGGCCGCACGTACCCCTTTTCGGACATCGCTTATCCCTCGTCCTCACGCTAGGAGCGGCTCGTGGCAGGTCAGCGGTACGCTCGGGACACGCCATGGGGAAAATCGGACAGGATCGCGGACCTGCGGCGGCCGGCCGTACACGGGCCGGGGACGACGCACACGCCGCCCCGGGAATCACGGACGTCGCCTACCGGCCGGCGATGAGCGCGCCGCTGGGCATGGACGTGGTGGACTTCCCGGAGCTGTGGGCCCGCGGACGCCGCCGGGGCATCGATCTGACGGCTCCGCAGCGCCCGGACTTCCACCACCTCATCCACGTCCACCCCGACGCCCGGCCGCTGGCGCACACGGTCGACTTCGCCACCCACGTCGTGCCACCGGGCGGCTGGCTGTGGGTGCGCCCCCGGCAGGTGCACCAGTACACGGCCGGGCCGGACGGCGGACCGGCCGTCCCCCGCGGCCTCATGGTCATCTGGCGCCCGGGCTTCGTGGCCGACGACCCGCCCCCGCAGGCCGGCCCGCTGGTGCCGTCCGGAGCGCAGGCCCGGCTGGTCCGGCTCGCGCTCGACCACCTCGTCGCCGAGTACGACGAGGTGGGCTCGCTGCCGCTGGAGGCGCACAACAGGACGCTGCGCTCCCTGCTCTCCGTGCTGCTGCTGCGGCTGGCCCACGCCTGTCCGGCCGGTGCCGCCCCCGGCCCGCCCGACGGTCCGTTCGCCCGGTTCCGCGCCGCAGTCGAACGCGATCTCTCCCGCACCCACCGCGTCGCCGACTACGCCGCCGCGCTCGGCTACAGCACCCGCACCCTCACCCGCGCGACCCGGGCCGCCACCGGCACCACCGCCAAGAACTATCTGGACACCCGGATCCTGCTGGAGGCCAAGCGCCTCCTCGTGCACACCGACGCGGGCTCCGCCGACATCGCCCGCCGTCTCGGGTTCGGCGATCCCGGCGACTTCGGCAAGTTCTTCCGCAGGCTCGACGGGCGCACCCCGCTGGCGTTCCGCGCCCAGGCGCGGGGCACCCCCGGCCGTTGAGGGGCCGTACGGGCGAGGGGCGTTACAGCCGACCGCGGCGGGTTAGGGCTGGGGTACGCGGGAACACCCGCACCCCGGAACGGCCACCGGACGACGGAAGGAAGACGAGACCATGACGGACGGCAGCACGGGCGGCGCGACCATGCGGGCGATGACCTACGACAGGTTCGGCGGCAACGAGGTGCTCTCGCAGACCGAGCAGCCGCTGCCCAAGGTGGGTCCCGGGGAGGTCCTCGTCCGGGTGCGGTGCGCCGCGGTCAACCCCGTGGACTGGAAGATCATGGCGGGCGGGCTGCGTGACCTGATGGACACCGTCTTCCCCGTCGTCCCCGGCTGGGACGTCGCCGGGGTGGTGGAGCGCACCGGGATCGACGCACCCGAGTTCTCCGAGGGCGACGAGGTGATCGCCTACGCCCGCAAGGACTATGTGCACGGCGGGACGTTCGCCGAGTACGTGACCGTGCCCGTGCGCTGTCTGGCCCGGCGGCCCTCCGCGCTGTCGTGGCAGCAGGCGGCGGGGCTCCCGCTGGCCGGCCTCACCGCCTACCAGACGCTCACCCGCCTCGGCACCAAGGAGGGCGAGACCGTACTGATCCACAACGCGGCCGGCGGGGTCGGCTCGCTCGGCGTGCAGATCGCCCGTGCCCTCGGCGCCCGCGTCATCGGCACGGCCTCCCCGGCCAACCACGACCGGCTGCGGGAGCTGGGCGCCGAACCCGTCGCCTACGGCGACGGACTCGCCGCACGGGTACGCGAGACGGCCCCGGACGGTGTCGATGTGGTCGCCGACTTCGTGGGCGGCGTCCTGGACACCACGCTCGAGGTCCTGGGTGAGGGCGGCCGGCACGCGTCCATCGCGGACGACTCGGTGACCGGGTCCGGCGGCCAGTGGATGTGGGTGCGCCCCAGCGGCAGCGACCTGGGCCGGCTCGCCGCCCTCGCCGACGAGGGCAGGCTGACGGTGAGGGTGGCCGAGGAGTTCCCGCTGGCCCGGCTGGCCGACGCGTTCGCGGCCAGCCAGGCCGGGCACGTGCACGGAAAGATCGTCGTCACGCCCTGAGCGGCGCACCCGGCCCGGGGCCCGCGCCGCCCCGCGGCGTCACTTGCCGCCGCCCAGTTCGAACAGCAGGAAGAGGAACGCGGCCAGCAGGTGCCCGGCGACGACGTAGACGAACAGCCGCAGGGCCAGACCGCGGGGGAAGCGGCCGTCACCGCGTTCGGCGCCAGGTTCGTCGCGTGCTCTCCGCGGCTGCGCCGGTGCCCCGCCCCCGTCGGCCGGGGACGAGGCGGGGGTTCCCGCGGGCTGGGGTTCGGATGCCGGAGTGCTCATGGCACGGCCTTTCCGCACGCGGGGGCGTGCATGGTCGAGGGGAGCGCCGGCCGGCCGGACGTGCGGCGGGCCGGCGGACCGGCGGGCCGGCCGCCTGGTGGGCCGGCCCGTCGGGTCAGCCGACTGTCGGAGCGGGGCCAGGGCCGTGTCCGGGGGGACCGACCACGCACAGATCGGCCGTGGGGGACTGCAACAGGGTGTGGACGAACAGCAGGTCCGCCCCGTCGGCGGAGGCGGCTTCCAGCCGGTGCGGGGTGAGGGAGTCGAAGTGGGCCGAGTCGCCCGGCCCCAGCACCTCCGTCGTCCGGCCCAGGGTGAGCCGCAGCCGGCCGCGCTGGACGTGGATCCACTCCTCCCCGGGGTGCACCCGGACCAGGTCCTGCTGCGTGCCCTGCGGCACATGGACGCGAAGGGCCTGCATGGCCCGGCCCGCCAGCCCGGCCCGCCGGTAGCGCCAGCCGCCCGCGTCGACGGCTTCCATGTCGGCACCCCGCACCACGGGGTCGGCCGCCGCCGCGGACTCGCCGAGCAGATCCCCGACGGTGGTGGCGTAGACGCGGGCCAGGGTGAGGAGGAGCGGCAGGGACGGCTGCCGCTTCCCCGTCTCCAGGCGGGAGAGGTGGGCGGGGGAGAGGCCCGCCCTGCGCGCAGCCGCCTCGAGACTCAGCCCGCTGCGCCGTCTCAGCAGACGCATGCGCGGTGCGAAGGCGGGAGCCTCCCCCGCGTCCGCTCCGCCTGCCTCATGATGGTGAGGGTTCGGGCTCATGCCGTCGATTAAGGCACAGCCCTTCCCTCTGGGGCAAAAGTTTTGCCTCTGAGGCAAAAACCTGGTTCCACCGGAACCCGCCCGGGCTCTCGTGCGGCGGGCGCGGACGCGGAGCCCGTCACCGCTCCGGCACGTAACGCCAAAAAGCCGGCACCGCGAGGGTCAGCGCCACCATGGCGACGACGACCAGCAGCCCCCCGCCCGCCACCGTCGGCCGGGTGCCGGCGGCGGCGCCCACCGTGCCGTGCAGCAGATCGGCGAGGCGCGGCCCCCCGGCCACCACCACCGTGAAGACGCCCTGCATCCGGCCGCGCATCTCATCGGTCGCCGCGGACTGCAGGATGGCGCCGCGGAAGACCATCGAGACCATGTCGGCGGCGCCCGCCACCGCGAGCAGCACCGCCGCCAGCCACAGCGGTCCCGACATGCCGAACCCGGCGATCGACAGCCCCCACACCACGACCGCGAGCACCACCATCACACCGTGCCGGCGCACCCGCGCGTACAGCCCGGAGACCAGCCCGCACAGCAGCGCACCGACCGGGATCGCCGCGTACAGCACCCCCAGCGCGGTGCCGCCGCCCTCCGGGCCGCCGAAGTCCAGCTGTGCCATCTGCGGGAACAGCGCGCGGGGCATGCCCAGGACCATGGCGATGACGTCGGCGAGGAACGAGACGAGCAGAAGGCGGCGGCGCACCAGGTAGCGGAAGCCGTCGACGATGTCCGCGAGCCCGGCACGCCGGGCGGCGGCCTTCAGCGGCGGCAACGGCGGCAGCCGCCAGACCGCCAGCAGGGCGAGCACGAGGGCCACCGTGTCGAGCAGGTACAGCACGGGCAGCCCGAGCACCGGCACCAGCGCGCCGGCCAGCAGGGGACCGGCGATCTGTCCGAACTGCGCGACGGTGGAGGTCAGCGCGGTCGCCGACGGCAGTTGGCCGGCCGGGACGAGCCGGGCCACTGAGGCGGTCCGCGTCGGCTGGTTGATGCCGAACAGCGCCTGCTGCACGGCGAGCAGCACCAGCAGCACGGTGACGGAACGCATGCCGGCGGCGGCCTGGGCCCAGAACAGCAGCGAGGTCACCGCGATGCCCGCGTTGCTGATCAGCAGCAGCCGGCGCCGGTCCATCAGATCGGCGACGGCTCCGCCCCACAGCGCGAAGACGACCAGCGGTACGAGCGCGGCGGCCCCGGCGAGGCCCACGAGCGCGGAGGAACCGGTGTCGTCGTAGATCTGCAAGGGCACGGCCACAGCGGTCAGCTGGCTGCCGACCGACGTCACCACGGTCGAGGACCACAGCCACCGGAACGGCGCGATGCGCAAGGGCGTCGTGTCCACGGCGAACCGGCGTATGCCGCGCGGTGACGCTCTTCGTGCGGCCCCGGCGGTGCCGGGCCCGTCGTCGGCGTCGCCGGACGGTATGTGCGGGCCGGAAGAGGGCGGACCGGAATGATCCTGGGACGGGGTGCGGGTGGCCACCGGCCGGTCTCCGTTCTCGGCCGGGCACACCGCAGCGCTGACACTCTCACGCCACCCCGGCCGCTCGAGCAGGCTGAAGGGACGCGTTGGTTGACGTTAACGCCTACGGTCACGGCCGGTGCGCCCGTACGGGCACCCAGGGCCGGGAGCGTCAAGCACGCTAGCCCCGCCGCCGCCCGAGGTCAACCGCGCTCTTCTGAGCCGGTCGTACGGCGTGGGCGGCACGGCGCGTGGGGAGGCGGCAGGGCCGGTGCGTGCGGGGTGCCCCGCGGGGGAGCTCAGCCGCCGCGGCGCGAGACGTCGCTGTCCTGGCGGAGCCGGCCGGTGTGGGAGGCGACGGTGTCCACCCTGGCGGCCAGCTCGGGATGGCCGGCGGCCAGATGCCGTTGGGCTCCTATCAGCGGCTCGACGAGCCGCGCCGCGTCGTCGTGGGCGAGCGCTCCGGTGAGCAGTGCGCGCGGCTCCCTGGGCAGATCGGGCAGCGCCGTGATCTGGCCGGCGAGCTGGCGCAGATCGGAGGCGTTGTCGCGGGCCCAGGCGGCCACCGTGCGGTCGGCTGCCCGCTGGTCGCGGGTGGCCTGCACCCGCTCCTCACCCGTGCTGCCCGGGGACCCGGGCCGGCCGCGCAGATAGCGGCGCTCGGCCGCCTGCCGGCTGGCGACGCCGAGCGGCGCGGCCAGGTCGGCCCAACTGGCCCCGGCCGCACGGGCGGTCTCGATGAGGGGCGTCTCCCAGCAGGCGAGCTGGTCACGGATCTCGCGCAGTTGCAACAGGGCGGCCAGCGCCTGGTCGCAGCTCGGCTCACGGGACTCGGGGTGCTGCCGTCCGCCGGGCGGTGACTGGGCGGTGCGTACCGCCTCCTCGATCCTGCTCAGCGCCGCGGCAGCGGCGAGGAAGAACGCGGGGTGCGGGCCGCTCTGTGCGGCCTTGCCCGAAGGTTTGTCCGGCGCGGGCATGGGGAGCCTCCCCTCACGGTGTCGTCCTCATGGTGACAACGTCGCTTGTCATCGTCCGGATGACATGATACAAGGAAAGCGAGGTGCAGCGCATTGGCAGACACAGATACTGCCCAGCTCATCGGAGGTGTTTCGTTATGTTGATGCGCACCGACCCTTTCCGCGAGCTCGACCGCATCGCCCAGCAGCTGATGGCCCCGGGCGGCACCTGGTCCAGGCCCGCCGCGATGCCGATGGACGCCTACCGTGACGGTGACCGGTACGTGCTCGCCTACGATCTGCCGGGGGTCTCGCCGGACGCCATCGACATCGACGTCGACGGTCACACGCTCACCGTCAAGGCCGAGCGCCGTCCGGTCGCGGGGGAGAACAACGAGGTGCGCATGGAGCGTGCCGAACGCCCCCTGGGTGTCTTCTCCCGCCAGGTCGTGCTCTCCGACAACCTGGACATCGACAACATCGAAGCCGACTACGAAGCGGGCGTGCTCACCGTCCGCATCCCCGTCACCGAACGCGCCAAGGCGCGCAAGATCACGGTCCGGTCCCGTTCCGGCCGCGAGCGGAACGAGCAGCTCACCGGCTGAACCCACCGGCCCCGGCCGAGGACGGAAGGGGAAGCACGTCCCCCCGGCCGGCCCCTTGAGCGCCGCGAACCACAAGGGGGAGTCATGAGCATGCAACGGGAAGCGTTCCTCGACCAGATCCTGGAACGCGGCGAATACGCCACACGGGAAGAAGCCGACCGGGCGGCGCGGGCCGTACTGGCACTGCTCGGCGCGCATGTGGTGGGCGACGTCCGCGAACAGGTGGCCGCCCGCCTGCCGGAGACCTTCGCCGTGATCCTGCTCAACCCGCTGCGAGCCGCCGAGCCGCTGACTCCCGAGCGGTTCGTCCGCGCCACCTCGGCGTGGATCGCGGGTTCCACCGAGCAGACGGCCACCTGGGATGTGAGCGCCGTACTCAGCGTCACCGCGGACCTCGTGGGCGAAGACCTCGTCCACCGGATCCTGTTGCAGCTCCCGCCCGGCTACGACCTGCTCTTCGGGCGCCCGCAACGCGCCCTGCAGTAACGCCGCGCAGCACGGCCGCACCCGGCGCGAACGCGCCGCAGCGACCGTCACCACGCGCCGCCGCGCGCCCGCACAGCCGTGCTGCCCCCGGCGCCGCCCTGTACACGACGACAACTGGAGAACGCACACGTGTCCCCGACGACCCAGCAGACCACGCAGCCTGTGACCGGCCCCACCGCCACCATGCGAACGATGACGTTCTCCCAGATGGTGGAGCGCGTGAGGTACGACGGCGCCTATCCCACCCGCGAGCGGGCCGAGGCCGTCATACACGCGGTACTCGCCGCGCTCGGCCGGCGGCTGACCGGTGAGGAGCGCGTCGAACTCGCCGCCCGCCTCCCCGAGGAGGCCGCCCGCACGTTCACCGCGCAGATCCCCGAGCCCGAGCGGCTGACCGGCTGGGAGTTCGTCAAGGAACTCGCGGGCCGCACCGGCGGCACGGCGGCCACCACGCGCTGGGACGTGGGCACCGTCCTCTCCCTCCTCGCCCGGCTCGCCGGGGACGAACTCCTCGACCGCGTCCTCGCCCAGCTCCCCGCCGGCTACGCCCTGCTGTTCGGCCGCGCCGAACTCACCCAGGCCGCCTGAGACCTTTCTCCGGCCGCCGGGAAGGCCTGTCCGCGCCGCGCACGTGCGGGCGTGCCACGGATGTGCATCCCTGGCACGCCCGCACGTGTGTGAGCCCGTATCCGCCGTGCCCGCGCGTGCGTGCGGGTACGGCCGGGTCCCCGCACGGGCGGCGGCGGTGGCCTGACGGGCGGGACGGTTGGCGTCCGGGCGGGCGTGCGGCGGTGCCCGGCCGGCACCGTCCGGAAAACCGGTTGCATTCCGCCGCGCCGCCGGTGGCAGGATGACCCCCGACCGGCCGGGAGCCCCCGGCACCCCTCTCAGCGGAGCGTGACATGCGGCGATTCCTCGTGACGACCCAGTGCCCCCACCGGCCGACGGACTCCGAGGACTTCCGCACCCATGCCCGCACCCCGCGAAGGGCGCCGCACCGCGCCCGCCCGCACCCCGCACGCCCCCGCAGCAAGCCGTGAGGACCGCCGCCCCGGCGGCGCCCCGGACAACAGCACCCGGACGAGCAGCACCGGCACCACGCGCAACATCGGCATCGTCGCCCACGTCGACGCCGGCAAGACGAGCCTGACCGAACGCCTGCTGTACGACACCGGGGCGATCGACACCCTCGGCAGCGTGGACGCCGGGACGACCCGCACCGACAGCGACGCCCTGGAGCGGCGGCGCGGCATCACCGTGCGCTCGGCCGTCGCCTCGTTCACCGCCCGCGGCACCCGCGTCAACCTCATCGATACGCCCGGCCACGCGGACTTCGTCGCGGAGGTCGAGAGGGCGCTGGAGGTGCTGGACGGCGCGGTGCTCGTCCTCTCCGCCGTCGAGGGGGTCCAGCCGCAGACCCGGGTGCTCATGCGGACGCTGCGCCAGATGCGGCTGCCCACCCTGCTGTTCGTCAACAAGATCGACCGGCCCGGCGCCCGGCCCGGGGAACTGGTGGCGGAGATCCGCCGGAAGCTGGCCCCGCATGCCGTCCCGCTCAGCAGGGTCCAGGCCGCGGGCAGCAGCGGGGCGCGGGCACTGCCGCTGCGCCCCCAGGACGACGCGGCGGACGGCGCCGACGTGGACGACGCACTCCTCGCCCGCGTGGTCGACGGACCGCCCCTCTCCCCGGACGAACTGCGCACCGCACTCGCCGGGCACACCGCACGGGGCACCGTCCAGCCGCTGTACTTCGGCTCCGCGCTGACCGGTGAGGGCATCGAACGGCTCGTCGCCGGGATCACGGAGCTGCTCCCGGGCACCCCCGACGGGGCGGCCGGCGGAGCACCGCACGGACGGGTCTTCGCGCTGGAACGCGAACCGTCCGGCGGCAGGACCGCGTACGTGCGGATGTTCACCGGGCAGCTCGAGCCGCGCCGGCGCGTCACCTACCACCGGCGCTCGGCCGAGGGCACCCGTCAGGAGCACACGGGACGGATCAGCTCTCTCCAGGTCGCCGGTGATCCCGCGCCGCGTGCCCAGCGGCTGGTGGCCGGAGAGATCGGACGTGTCCGCGGACTGACCGGGATCCGCGTCGGCGACACCGTCGGGGCGCCCGGCGACGACGCCCCCGGTCCGGCGGGCGTACGCCTGGCCACCCCCGTCCTCCAGTCGGTGGTCCGGCCCGCCCAGCCGGGCCCGGACGCCACGGCACGGCTGCACACGGCGCTGACCCTGATGGCCGAGGAGGACCCGCTGCTGCACGCCCGGGCCGAACCGGACGGCGCCACGTCGGTGCTGCTGCACGGAGAGGTCCAGAAGGAGATCATCGCCGCCACGCTCGCCGAGCGGTACGGCATCGAGGCGGTGTTCGAGCCGAGCCGGGTGGTGTGCCGGGAGCGTCCCGTCGGCGTCGGCGAGGCCGCGGACGGGATCGGGGCCGGTGGCCGGTACACGCCCGCGGCCAGCGGGCACTGGGCCACGGTGGGGCTGCGTGTGGAGCCGGGACCGCACGGCAGCGGCGTCGTCTTCCGGTACGAGACGGAACTGGGCGCCCTCCCGTACGCCTTCCACCGGGCCGTCGAGGAGACGGTGCACGAGGCGCTGCGCACCGGACCGCACGGGTGGGCGGTCACCGACTGCGTCGTCACCCTCATCCGCTCCGGTTTCGCCGGACCGGTCAGTACGGCCGCCGATTTCCGCGGTCTGACCCGGCTGTTGGTGGCGCGGGCACTGGACCGGGCGGGGACGTGCGTGTACGAGCCGTACCACGCCTTCGAGCTGGAGATCCCGCTCGCGGCCCTGCACCGGGTCACCGGGGCGCTGGCGCCGCTGGGCGGCACGGTCACCGACACGGTGACGGCGGGAGCGGTCTGCACCCTGACCGGTGCTCTCCCCGCCCGGCACGTGCCCAGGGTGCGGCAGATGCTGCTGGGTCTGACCCGGGGCGAGGCCCTGTGGTGGTCGCGTCCGGCGGGGGAGCGGCCCGCATCCCCGGGCGCGTCGGAGCATCCGTAGGCGCCCGGACCGGACCGAGAGCCGTGCCCGGCCGATCCGACACCGCCGTCCCCTGCGGATCGTTGGTGCTCAGGGTTCACGCCGGGCACGGGTGCGGGATAGTGGAGCCCATCACTTCGTCAATACCGGTCAGCGAAACGACAATTGGGGGCAGCGCCATGGAGGAAACAGTCACGCAGGTCGATTTCGATCCCGGGGTTCCCGACCCCGTCGCCGAGCTCGACGCCCTCCTTGCCGCCGGTCACCGCGTGGTGCGCAGCCCCCGGATGAACGGCGCTTACTTGGTGCTCTCGCATCGTGAGGCCACCGAGGTGCTGGAGGACCCGGAGACCTACTCCTCCGCCTACGCGCTCGGCGGGCCGCTGAGCGCGGGGCTGCCCCAGGAGATCGTCGAGGAACTGCCCGGCTTCCTCCGGGAACCGGTCAGCGGGGTGGTGGACACCGACCCGCCCGCGCACGGGCAGCTGCGCACCACCGTGCAGCGCGCCTACGCGGGGCCGCGCGTCAACCCGCTCACCGCGCAGATCACCGAACTGGCCCGTGAACTGGCCGACGGGCTCGCCCGGCACGAGCAGCCGGACCTGGTGGAGCACTACGCGCTGCCCCTGGTGCACGGGTCCATGGGAGCGGCCATGGGCCTGCCCGCGGGCATGGTGCCCCAAGTCGCCGCCTGGGCCCAGGACATGGCCTCGCTCCTGTCGCCCGACATCTCCGTTCCGGACAAGAAGGCCGCCGCGCGGCGGCTGTGCGAGTACGAGCAGTGGGCGCGCGGCTTCTGCGCCGGACTGCCCGAGGACCACCCCGGTGCCCTCGGCGTCTACGTCCACGGCGAACCGGCTGCCGCGGCCCGGCCGTTCAGCCCCGCGAACCAGGTGAACAACCTGCTGGTCCACTGGGTCGCGGGCACGGTCACCACCTGTCATGCCATCACCACCACCGCCCACCTGCTGCTGCGCGACCGGAAACTGTGGGAACAGGCCGTCGCCGAGCCGGAGACCTGGGCCGCCCGGGCGCTGGAAGAGGGGCTGCGGCACACCGCCCCGCACCGCGGCCTGGTCCGGGTCACCACCCGCGAGACCACACTGGGCGGCACCACCCTGCCCGCCGGCGCCCAGGTGCTGCCCATCCTGACTGCCGCCAACCGCGATCCCGAGCACGTGTCCGAGCCGCAGCGCTTCGACCCGCACCGGGAACGGCCCCGCGACCACCTCGCCTTCGGCGCGGGAGCCCACACCTGCGTGGGCCAGCACCTGGCCCGGCTGGAAGGCCGCATCGCCCTGACCGCGCTTCTGGTGCGTCACCCCGGCCTCCGGCCGGCCGACCCCGACCGGCAGCCGCCCCTGATGCCGAACTACTTCTTCCACGGCATAGCCGCCCTCCCCGTCACCGGACTGTCGCCCCGGGCGGCCGGCTGACGGCCGCCCGGGGCCGGACAGGGCGGCCATCCGGTGCCCGTCCGAGCTGCGGATCCGCGGTTCGTGCGCACCATGGGAGCAGGGGCACCCCCGCAGGTGCCCCTGCTCCCAGCGGCGAGCCCGGCCCCCCCCCGAGGCGGGACCGGCCGCCGACCGTACGGGCGACGAGAGGACACCAGCATGCCCGTGTGCACGACGCGAGACGGCACGGAGATCTTCTACAAGAGCTGGGGGCGCGGCCGGCCGGTGGTCTTCATCCACGGGTGGCCGCTGAACGGGGACGCCTGGCAGGACCAGCTCAAGGCGGTCGCGGACGCCGGCTACCGCGGCATCGCCCACGACCGGCGCGGCCACGGCCGGTCCACCCCGGTGTGGGACGGCTACGACTTCGACACCTTCGCCGATGACCTCGCCGATTTGATCACGGGCCTCGACCTGCGGGACGTCACCCTTGTGGCCCACTCGATGGGCGGCGGCGAACTGGCCCGCTACATCGGCCGGCACGGTACCGAGCGGGTGCGCTCGGCCGTCCTGCTCTCCGCCATCCCGCCGGTGATGATCAAATCGGACAGCAACCCGGAGGGCGTCCCCGACGAGGTGTTCCAGCAGATCAAGAACGGCATCCTCACCGAGCGGTCGCAGTTCTGGAAGGACACCTCCGAGGGCTTCTTCTCCGCCGGGCGGCCGGACAGCAAGGCCACCCAGGGCAACCGCGACGCCTTCTGGTACATGGCCATGGCCGAGACGATCGAGGGCGGCGTCAAATGCGTGGACGCTTTCGCGTACACCGACTTCACCGAGGACCTGAAGAAGTTCGACATCCCCACCCTCGTCGTGCACGGTGACGACGACCAAGTGGTGCCCCTGGAGGCCACGGGCCGCAAAGCCGCCCGGATCATCCCCGACGCCGAACTGAAGGTGTACGAGGGCGGCAGCCACGGCATCGCCCTGGTGCCGGGGGACAAGGAGAGGTTCACCAAGGACCTGCTGGACTTCCTCGCACGCTGAAGCCGCCCCCCGCCCGGGCCTCGTCCGCTTCCCGGGATGTCCGTCACCTCTCCCGGGCCGGCCCGCGGCGGGGAAAACCGGCTGCCGACGGCCGGCCGCCTCGCCGACAATGCCCGGATGATCGCCTCACCTCCGCAGGGACCGGTCGGAGTACCCGAAGCCGTCACCGCCTTCGCCGCCGGACGGCCGGTACGGGCCGTCTGGCAGAACCTCCTGGGCGGACTGACGTTCGAGGTCGGCAGGGGAGAGGGACGGCAGTTCGTCAAGTGGGCGCCGCACGGCAGCGGCCTCGACCTGGCGGCCGAGGCGGTCCGGCTGCGCTGGGCCGGCCGCTGGGCCACGGTGCCCCGGGTGATCACCCACGGCACGGACGACGCCGGCTCCTGGCTGGCCACCCACGGGCTGCCGGGCCGTTCGGCCGTGGACGCCCACTGGCTGCGCGATCCCGGCACCGCCGTACGGGCGATCGGCGCCGGACTGCGCGCCCTGCACGACGCCCTGCCCGTCGCCGACTGCCCGTTCGACTGGTCGGCCGGAAGCCGGCTGGCGGCCGTACGCGAGAGGGCGGCGGCCGGCCGGATCGACCCGGCCGGCCTGCACGAGGACCTGCACCACTTCGGCACCGCGGAGCAGGCCCTGGCCGCTCTCGCCGACCCGCCGGACGTCGACATCCTCGTCGTCTGCCACGGCGACGCCTGCGCCCCCAACACCCTGGTCGGCGACGACGGCACGTGGACCGGGCACGTCGATCTGGGCGCGCTCGGGGTCGCCGACCGCTGGGCGGACCTGGCCGTCGCCACCTGGAGCACCCGGTGGAACTACGGGCCCGGCTGGGAGGAGATGCTGCTGGACGCCTACGGGGCGGCACCCGACGCCGAACGGATCGCCTACTACCGGCTGCTGTGGGACCTGTCCGACTGACCCGGCCGGCTCAGCGCTCGGCGAGCAGGCCCGGGAAGCCGGCCAGCACCGCCGGGAGCTGTCCGGCGCGCAGGCCGCCGCCCTGGGCCAGGACGGGCGAGCCCCCGCCCCGCCCCGACAACAGCCGCTTCACCAGCACGGAGGCGTCCGCGCCCGCGCCGCGTGCGGCCTCGTTCACGGCGACGACCACCACGGCCGTCTCCCCGGTGGGCACTCCGACCGCGACGGCGCCGGGGCGCCTCGCATCCAGCCGGTCGCGTACCGCGGTCGCCAGGGCGCGGGCGTCGTCCGGGCCGCCGTCGGCGGTGGCGGCCACCACGGCCGTCCCCGCCGCCTCCTCGGCACCGGCCGCCAGCCGCGCCGCCCGGGCCTGGACCGCCTGCTGCCGCAGCCGCCGGTTCTCCCGGTCCGCCGCCTTGAGCCGCTCCAGCAGCCCGGCGATCCGGTCGGGCAACTCCCCGCGCGGCGCCTGCAACTGCTCGGCGAGCCGCGAGACGAGGTCCCGTTCGCGTGCCAGATAGCCGAAGCCCTCCAGCCCGACAGCGGCCTCCAGCCGGCGCGTCCCCGCACCGACCGACGACTCCGCGGTCAGCGCGACGACACCGATCTGCGCGGCGTGCTCGACATGCGTCCCGCCGCACAGCTCCCGCGACCAGGGCCCGCCGATCTCGACGACGCGTACCCGTTCGCCGTAGGTCTCCTCGAAGAGGGCCAGCGCACCCAGCTCCCTGGCCTCCGCGAGAGTGGTCCAGCGCACGGTCACCGGAAGATCGCGGCGCAGCGCGCGGTTGGCGACCTCCTCCACCTCGCTGCGCGCCGCCGCCGACAGCGGTCCGCGCCACGGGAAGTCCAGCCGCAGATAGCCGGGCCGGTTGTAGGAGCCGGACTGGAGGGCGGCGGGGCCGAGCACCTGACGCAGGGCGGCGTGCAGCACATGGGTGCCGGAGTGGGCCTGACGGGCACCGGTGCGCCACTCGGGATCGACCGCCGCGGCCACCTCGTCGCCCTCGGCGAGTTCCCCCTCGGTGACCCGTACCCGGTGGACGACCAGGCCCGGCAGCGGGCGCTGCACATCGATCACCTCCGCGCGGGCCGACGCGGCCGACAGCGTCCCCGCGTCGCTCTCCTGGCCGCCCGATTCGGCGTAGAACGGAGTGCGGTCCAGTACGGCGGTGACGATCTCGCCGCTGCGGGCCACCGGCACCGGCCCGGCGGGGCCCAGCAGGGCGAGCACCCGCGAGGTGGTCTCCAGCGTGTCCCATGCCCGCCAGTCGGTGGTGCCGTGCCGCTCCAGCACGCCGCGCAGCAGCGAGGTGTCGGCCGTGCCGCCCGACTTGCGGGCCCGGGTGTCGGCGCGGGCCCGCTCGCGCTGCTCCTCCATCAGCGCGGTGAAACCCTCGCGGTCCACCTCGACGCCCTGTTCGGCGGCCATCTCCAGGGTGAGGTCGATGGGGAAGCCGTAGGTGTCGTGGAGGAGGAACGCCTGCGCACCGGGAAGCCGGCCCCCGTCGCGCCTGGCCTCGGCGACGGCGGTGTCCAGGACGGTGGTGCCCTGTTTGAGAGTGGCCCGGAAGGCCTCCTCCTCGGCCTGCGCCTGGTCGGCGATCCTCGGGTACGCCTCGAAGACCTCGGGATAGCCGGGGGCCATCCGGTCGCGTGCGACGGGGAGCAGCTCGGGGAGGGCCGGATCGTGACAGCCGAGCTGCCGCATGGCGCGTACGGCGCGCCGCAGGATGCGGCGCAGCACGTAGCCGGGGCCCTCGTTGCCCGGGGCGGTGCCGTCGGCGAGCAGCATCAGGGCGGTGCGGACGTGGTCGGCCACCACGCGCAGGCGCACATCGGCTGCCGGGTCGGCGCCGTAACGGACCCCGGCCAGTTCGGCTGCGCGCTCCAGGACGGGCCGCAGTTCGTCGGTCTCGTACAGATTCTCGACGCCCTGGAGGAGGGTGGCCATCCGCTCGAGGCCCATGCCGGTGTCGATGTTGCGGCGGGGGAGTGCGCCGAGGACGGGGTAACCCGACTTGCCGCTGCCCTCGCCGCGCTCGTACTGCATGAAGACGAGGTTCCAGAACTCCATGTAGCGGTCCTCGTCGACGGCGGGGCCGCCCGCCGGGCCGAACGCGGGGCCGCGGTCGTAGTACAGCTCCGAGCACGGGCCGCAGGGGCCCGGCACGCCCATAGACCAGAAGTTGTCCTCGTCCCCGCGTGTCACGATCCGCTCGTCGGGCAGACCGGCGATCCGCCGCCACAGCGCCCGCGCCTCGTCGTCCGAGGTGTGCACGGTCACCCAGATCCGGTCCGGGTCCAGGCCGAAGCCGCCCTCGGTGACGGGTGTGGTGGACAGCTCCCAGGCGTGGCTGATCGCGGTGGGTTTGAAGTAGTCGCCGAAGGAGAAGTTCCCGTTCATCTGGAAGAACGAGCCGTGCCGGGTGGTGCGGCCCACCTCCTCGATGTCGAGGGTGCGCACGCATTTCTGCACGCTGGCCGCACGCGGCCACGGAGCCGGTGCCTCGCCGGTCAGATACGGCTTGAAGGGCACCATGCCCGCGTTGACGAACAGCAGCGTCGGATCCGGAGTGGGCAGCGGGGCACTGGGGACTACGGTGTGGCCACGTTCGGCGAAGAAGTCGAGGAAACGGCGGCGGATCTCATCGGTGCGCATGGTGGCTCCCGGGCGTACGTGGGGCAGTCGGTGCGGTCGGCGGGAGGGGCGCGGTCACGCGGCGGGCGCGGCGGCCGGTGCGACGGGTGTCAGGGCCGCCCGCTCCAGCGGGGCCGAGGGGTCCACCGACAGCTGCGGCGGGGCCGGCGGAGCGCCCGCCCGTGCCAGGAGGTCGCCCACGGCGGCGATCATGGCCCCGTTGTCGGTGCACAGGCGCAGCGGGGGCACCCGCAGCTCGATCCCCGCCTCCCGGCAGCGCTGCTCGGCCAGGGCCCTGACGCGTGAGTTGGCGGCCACACCGCCGACGACGACGAGGGTGCCGACCCCGTGCGCGGTGCAGGCGGTCACCGCCTTGCGGGTCAGTACGTCGGCGACGGCCTCCTGGAGCGCGGCGGCCCCGTCGGCCACGGGCAGCCGCTCGGGGGCGTGCCGTTCCGCCCAGCGGGCGGCGGCGGTCTTGAGGCCGGAGAAGGAGAAGGCGTACGGGTCGTCACCGGGCCCGGTCAGCGGCCGGGGGAAGGCCACCGCCTCGGGGTCGCCCTCGCGGGCCGCCCGGTCGATCGCGGGGCCGCCGGGGTAGGGCAGCCCGAAGACACGGGCGACCTTGTCGAAGCACTCGCCGGCCGCGTCGTCCCGCGTGTCCCCCAGGTGGACGACGGGGTCGCGGGCCAGATCGCGGACGAGCAGCAGCGAGGTGTGCCCACCGGAGACGACGAGCACCACGCAGGGATCGGGGAGCGGCCCGTGCTCCAGGGTGTCGGCGGCCACGTGTCCGGCGAGGTGGTGCACTCCGTACAGCGGGACGCCGAGCGCGTAGGCGAGGCTCTTGGCACCGGCGACGCCGACCTGGAGGGCACCGGACAGTCCGGGTCCCGTGGTGACGGCGACCGCCCCCACGTCGGACAGCCGCATCCCCGCCGTGTCCAGCGCCCGGCGGACGACCGGCTGGAGCGCGTGCACATGGGCGCGCGCGGCGATCTCGGGGACGACCCCGCCGAAGCGTGCGTGCTCGTCCATGCTGGAGGCCACCGCGTGGCCGAGCAGCCGGCCGTTGCGGACGAGTCCGGCACCCGTCTCGTCGCACGAGGACTCGATGCCGAGCACCACCGGAGACCCCACATCCACTCCTTGCCAGTCGAATGCAATTGCAAGTGATATGCAACAAGGGTACTCGTCCGGCCGGCGGACGGCCGTCACCAGGGCGGAGAGGCAGCCAGGGCGCTCCAGGAACCGCGCCTGGGGGCGCACGCCCCCGGTGCACCACCCGCTTCCTGCCACCCACGAAGCCCAGCCGGATCCGGCTCACCGGCCATGGCCGTTTCCCCCACTGGGGAGGGTCTCCCCGCACGTTTCTCGAAAGGTTCCGGGCGGTTCCGGCCGGCGCCCACAGGGCGCCGGCCCGGGGACCGGCCACCGGAAGGGGAGGGACAACCGTGGCCCAGGACAGCGCACCGGCCCGCGGCATGCTCGCGACGATGGCGGTCGTCGTCGTGTGCAGCGGCGTCGTGCAGGGCTATCTGACGCCGCTGCTGCCGCGCATCGGCGGGCACGTCGGCCTCAGCGGCGTCGGACAGAACAACCTCTACCTGCTGGCCCAGTTGGCGTTCGCCGTCATGACGCCGCTGCTGTCGAGACTGGGCGACCTGTACGGACACCGCCGGCTGCTCCGCATCTCGGTGGCGATGGTCGCGACCGGGTCCGTGCTGATGGCCGCCCGGCCGACGGCCGTCACCCTCGCCGTCGGCATGAATCTGCAAGGAGCCGTCGTCGGCTTCTTCCCGCTGCTCGCCGGCATCCTGCGGACCCGGGCACCGCGGCAGGCGCGCACCGGGATGTCGATACTGGTCGCCGCGCTCCTGATGGCCGTCGGCGCGGGCAGTCTGGTGGCCGGCTCCCTCAGCGAACGGCACGCCGTCGCCGGACTGTGGACCGCGGTGCCCGTCAGCATCCTCGCCCTGGCGGCGGCCATGGTCCTGCCCGACAGCACGGCCCCGCGCGGCGGACGCTTCCACTTCGGCGCCGCGGCACTCCTCACCGCCGGACTGGTGGCGCTCGTCCTCGTACTGACCCAGGGCGGCACCTGGGGCTGGTCCTCCCCGAAGGCCCTGCTGACCGCCGCACTCGCCGTCGTCCTGCTGGCCCTGTGGGTGAGAGTCGAACACCGCTCCGCACAGCCGCTGGTGAAGGTCCGGCTGCTGCACAACCGGCGGCTGGCACTCGTCAACACCCACACCTTCTGCGCCGCCTTCGGCGCCGTCGGCTTCATGGGCACCAACGCCGTCTTCCTCGGCACCGACCCGCACGAGGCCGGCTACGGCATGCACCTGGGCGCCCGGTCCATCGCGACGGTCTCCTTCGCCATGGTCCTCACCGGCTGCCTCGGCTCGGCACTCACACCGCGACTGGCACGCGCGCTCGGCGACCGCACGGTGCTCGCCGCGGCGGGCATCCTGTGCGCCGCGGGTTTCACCACCATGGTCCTCGGCCACCGCGCGCTGTTCCCCTATGTGTGCGGTGTCCTCGTCGTCGGGCTGGCGACCGGGCTCTTCGAAGCGGCCACCCGGACCCTGTCCGCGGAAGTCGTCGCCGAGGACGAGACGGCCGTCTCCGTCGGCCTCAACGAACTGGCCCTCTCCCTGGGCGCGGCCATCGGCGCCGCCGTCATCGGCGCCCTGCTGGCCGGGCACCGGACGACAGGCCCGGACGGCGTCATCGCACTCGCCGGGTACCAGTGGTCCTGGGGTGCGTGCGCCGTTGCGGCCCTGCTCGGCGCGGTGGCCGGCCTCGCCTTCCCGGGCCGGGCAGCGCTGGGCCCGCTGCCCGCGTCGCGGCCCCTCACACCGAGCGGCGAGGCACTGTGACACCGTCGCCGCTGCCCCGCAGACGGGGCGGTCCCGTCCTGCCGGGCGGGCCGGTCCTTCCCGCGCGGCGGCGAAGCCGCGCACCGGCCGCGCGCCGAGGACGACAGCGCCGGCACCGACCGGCAGCCCCGTCCGGGCCGACGGGCTGTCAGTGCCGTCGGTGATGATGGGGCCCGTCGGAGCGACAACGCGGCGGACGGCCGCGGCACGAGGAAGGCACCCGAGCATGAGCGAAACCCGGCCGGACTTCTCCTGGCTGCCCGGACTGGCGCAGCGGCTGCGCGCCGCCGGCACGGACTGGCGGGAAGCGGGGCTGCGCCAACTCGCCGGGGAACTCGGCTGGGAGTGGAAGGACGCCCCGGGCGGTCCGCTGCTGCGCACGGAACTGCCCGGCGCGGCCCCCGCGCGGCTGCGGCCGGTGGACGCGCTGGAGAAGGACTACGTGCACGACGGCGAGGAGTACCTCGGTCTGTACATACCCCTGGTGCCGCACGACGAGGAGCGCGGCCCGGCCGGTTGCGCCGACGCCTTCCGCGCTGCGGGCCGCGCGCTGCGCGACGCCCTCGGCCCCGCCTCGGTCATGGGCGCGTACGGTTTCCCGATGCCGTTCTTCGACTCACCGCCGGTCTGGGGCAGCCCGTTCCTGCGCTGGCGCGGCAGGGACACCAGTCTGGAGCTGCACCCGTCGCAGGACGGCCCCGAACTGCTGCTGATGCCGACCGGGCCGCAGGAGAACTGGCACTGGCGCATAAGCCAGGGCGAACCCGGCGAGCTGGGCGGCTTCTTCGGCGTCCGGAACGCCGACCCCGCCAACGCCGGACTGGGCATACCCGGCGGATGGCGTACCGACGACTGGGACACCTTCCGCCGCGCGCTCGGCGACTTCCTGCACACCTTGCCGGCCGAGACCCGCGCGCTCGGCACCGTGATCGACTTCGCCCTGCACGGCCGCATACCCGGCTCCGGCGGCCCGATGCTGTGCAACATCTCCAGCGGCGACACCCTGGAGATCGCCCACTTCACCTGGACCACCGAGCACGTCACGGACCTCGGTGCCGAGGCCATGCGCCGGCTCGGCTGGACCCCGGCGGAGGAACAGGCGCCCACCCGCGAGCACTGGGACCCGGTGGACCACGTCGTCGGTCCCTTCCAGCCGGGCGAGTCGGACGGCGCGGCGACGGCGGGCGTGCTGGTCGACTACCTGCGGGCGGTCGGCGTGCCGTCCCCCGCGCACCTGCTGCTCTCCGACAGCGCCCAGGAGGTCGACGGCTACTGGGTCGACTACTTCGGGCTGACGCTCGAACAGCCGTCGAGCTGAGCGGCGGCCCCACGGCGGCGAGCGGCGGCGCCGCCCGCGCGGACCGGACCGGAGGCGCCGGCCACGGGCACCGCGTCAGAGGCCGGCCGCCGGTCCCCGACGCGGTGCGCCGTCGCGGCCGGCCCCGCCCCGGGTGTCAGCCCTCCCTGTGCAGCTTGTAGTTGGACGCCTGGGCACGGGGGCGGACGACCAGCAGATCGATGTTGACGTGACTGGGGCGGGTGACGGCCCAGGTGATGGTGTCCGCCACGTCGTCGGCGGTCAGCGGCGCGGCCACACCCGCGTAGACCTTGGCCGCCTTCTCCGGGTCGCCGTGGAACCGGGTGAGGGCGAACTCCTCGGTCTTGACCAGGCCGGGAGCGATTTCGATGACCCGCACCGGGGAGCCGACGATCTCCAGCCGCAGCGTCTCGGCGAGCACGTGCTCCGCGTGCTTCGCCGCGACATACCCCGCTCCGCCCTCGTAAGTGCCGTGCCCAGCGGTGGAGGAGACCACCACGACGGTGCCGTCGCCGCTCGCCGTCAGCGCCGGCAGCAGGGCCTGGGTGACGTGGAGCGTCCCGATGACGTTCGTCTCGTACATCCGGCGCCACTCGTCGGGGTCGCCGGTGGCGACCGGATCGGCGCCCAGTGCACCGCCCGCGTTGTTGACGACGACGTCCAGGGTCGGGAACCGTTCGGCGAACGCGTCGACGGCGGCGCGGTCGGTCACGTCGAGGACGTACGCCTCGGCCTGCTGCCCCGCCTCGGTGATCTCGGCGGCCAGTGCGTCGATCCGCTCCTTGCGGCGGGCGGTCAGCACGACGCGGTAACCGGCCGCCGCCAGCCCGCGGGCGGTGGCGGCGCCGATGCCGCTGCTCGCGCCGGTGACGACGGCGACGGGGGAGGACGCTTGCTGTTCGGTTGCTGTCATATGTGGTGCTCCTGGGACGTACGGTGTGGTCCGGCCAGGGTATGCGGGGGCGGCCACGGCCCCACCCGCCACCCGGCACCACCACGCACTCGAATCCGGAGCGCCGCCAACAGCGCGGCGACGCGCCCTGGTTCGGCCGACTAGGTGTCTGTCCCGGCGTCTGCGCCTGCTCCGGCGTCTGCGCCTGCTCCGGCGTCTGCGCCTGCTCCGGCGTCTGCGCCTGCCCCGGCGTCTGCGCCTGCCCCGGCGTCTGCGTCTGTTCCGGCGTCGGCGTCGGCGCCTGGCGCGGTGCCGGTGCGGTCGCCGGCCGGCACCCGGGCTGCCGCCGTCACAGCAGCCGCCGCCGGGCGGCGGCCGGCCGTCAGGGACGTGGCGTGGCCCGGATCAGGGCAGCAGCCGGCGCTCCTTGGCGACGGCCACCGCGCCGGCCCGGGTCTGCACCCCGAGCTTGTCGTAGATGCGGCCCAGATGCGTCTTGACCGTGGCCTCGCTGATGAACAGCGCCCGCGCGATCTCCCGGTTGCCGAGGCCGCGTGCGAGCTGGCCGAGGATGTCCCGCTCCCGTGGGGTGAGTGCCGGGCGCGGGTCGCGCAGCCGGGACATCACCCGCTGGGCGACGGGCGGCGACAGCGTGGTGCGGCCCTCCGCCGCAGCGCGGATCGCGGAGAACAGCTCTTCCGGGCGCTCCGCCTTGAGTAGATAGCCGGTGGCACCCGCCTCGACGGCACGGGTGATGTCCGCGTCGGTGTCGTACGTGGTCAGCACCAGCACCCGGGGAGCCGCCGAGGCGTGCGGGCCGGGCGGCGCCGCCAGGATGCGCCGGGTGGCCTCCACGCCGTCGATGCCCGCGCCGAGCTGGAGGTCCATCAGCACGACGTCGGGGGACAGGGCGGCGGCCAGGGCGACCGCCTCCTCGCCGCTGCCCGCCTCGCCCACCACCTCGATGCCGGGAGCGCTGCCGAGCAGGGCCAGCAGCCCGGCCCGCACGACGGTGTGGTCGTCGCACAACAGCAGCCGCACGGCCCCGGAACGGCCGCCGGGCGCGGCGGCGGTGGGCGGACCGGACGGGTCGGCGGACATCATGGCGTGGGCTCCAGGGGGACGGCGGCGGACAGGACGGTGCCTTCTCCAGGGGCGGACTCGACGGTGAGCGTGCCGCCGAGCCGCCGTACGCGTGCCCGTATGGCGGGCAGCCCGTGGCCGCGCGTACGGCGCCGGCCGGGCGCCTCACCCGGTCCTTCCCCGGGCGGGACGAAACCGCGGCCGTCGTCCGCCACGTCCAGCACCACCTGGTCGCCCAGGTAGCTGAGCGTCAGCGCGGCCGTGGCCGCCTCGGCGTGTTCCCGTACGTTCGCGAGGGCGCCCTGCGCGATGCGCAGCAGTGCCGAGGCGACGCTCTCGGGCAGCGGTACGGGGGTGCCCTCCAGATGGAAGCGCACCTCCGGACTGTCGCGGCCCGCCTGCTCGCCTTCGTGCGCCGCCAGTTCGTACAGGGCCCGCTCCAGCGGGACGCCGCCGGCCAGCGGGGGGGGAGCGAGGCCGTGGACGAAACGGCGCGCCTCCGCCAGATCGCGTCCGGCGATGCCGGCGGCCGTGCGCACGTGCGCCCGGGCCGCGGCCGGGTCGGCCTCCCATGTGCGTTCGGCGGCCTGGAGGAGCATCTGCTGGCTGGACAGCCCCTGGGCGAGGGTGTCGTGGATCTCCATGGCCAGCCGCTGCCGCTCCGCGAGCATGCCTTCGCGCCGCTCGGTGGCGGCCAGTTCCCTGCGGGTGCGCAGCAGATCGTCGATGAGGGAGCGCTGGCGTTCCGCCTGCCGTTCCATATGGAGGAAGACGGCGGTCGCCAGTGCCGCGACGGCGGGCGGCGCGAGCAGGAGGTTGGGGTCGAACACCGCGGCCAGCCGCACCTGCGCGAAGACCACGAGCCCGGTGAGCAGCACCACCAGCGCGACGGCGGCGCGCGGCGGCAGGGTGCGCAGCCCCGTGTAGACGAGAGGGACCGCGCACCAGGCGAAGCTGGGCGCCAGCAGGACCAGGACGACCCATACGGCGAGGACCGCGCCCAGCGGGTACAGACCGCGGGAGGGCGGACGCAGCCAACGGGGCCGTGACCCGGCACGGCCGCCTCGTACGTGGGAGACGTCCGCCGCCGCACCGGCCTGTGGTCCGCCTCGGGGCCGCGGCGTCGCCGCACCTGTCCGCGGGTCCGCCTGCGCCTCTGCCGGGCCGCCCGTCCGCGGTTCCGCTGCGGCGCCCGCCTGCGCCCTCGCCGGCCCGTCCGTTCGCGCGTCCGCTGTCGCGCCTGCCTGCGCCCCTGCCGGGCCGCCCGTCCGCGGGTCCGCCGCCCCGCCTGTCCGCGTCGTGCCGGTCCGTTTCCCGGCCGCCGTACGCGCTCTCGCCCCGGATCGCGTACCCGCCCCGAAGCCCGGGGCGAGGACGTGGCCCAGTACGTAGCAGAGCGCGAGCACGGTGCTCAGGGCGACGACCCACGGGGTGCGGGGATTGCCCGGATGGTTGAGCAGGTAGCGGGAGAGCGAGGCCCCGAGCAGCAGGAAGAAGGCCGCGTGGATGACGGGCGCCAGCCAGCGGTCCTGGGGTTGTGCATGCTCACTGTGCACGCGGCGGCCTCCTCGACAGGGTCTTCCGAGGCAGTCGTAACCCGCGCGGGCCACCCCGCGCATCAGCCGATCGGTCGACCCCGGCATCCCCCATCATGCCCGCGGACGGCAGCCGTCCCGGCGACCCCCGGGGCGGTGCACGCCGCAGAGCATGGAGACACGGCGCACCGGCCTGCCGGCGGCGCCCCACCCGGCCCCGGCGCCCCGCCGGGGCGCGGAGCCACGAGTCTTCGAGGAGTACCCCATGGACGACGCCCGCCGTACTTCCGCAGCCCCCTCCCCGTCGCCCGAGCGCGCCGGCAGGCGCCGCACCCGTGTCCTGGCCGGCACCGCCGTCGGTGTGGTCGCGGTCGCCGGACTCGGCACCTTCGGCGCGGTGCAGGCCACCGCGTCCCCCTCCGCGCAGCGGACGGCCCCCGTCGCGGCCAAGGCGGCGGGCAAGGACCTGACCACCAGCCGGCATCTGTCCGTCGCGGCGGCGACCCGCGCCGCGCAGGCCGTGCTCGCCGCCGCGGCGAAGGGCGGCCAGAAGGTGTCCGTCGCCGTCGTCGACCGCAACGGCAACACCGTGGTGACGCTGCGCGGGGACGGCGCCGGTCCGCAGTCGTACGAGTCGGCCGAGCGGAAGGGCTTCACGGCCGTGTCGTGGAACGCGCCGACCTCCCAGTTGGTGAAGAACCTGGAGAAGACCCCCAACCTCAAGGACATACCCGGCACCCTGTTCCTGGCCGGCGGCGTCCCCGTGCGGGCCGGTGACGCCCCGGTGGCCGGCATCGGGGTGGCCGGAGCGCCCAGCGGCGCGCTGGACGAGGAGTTCGCCCGGGCCGGTGCGAAGGCTCTCGGCGAGTGACGAGAAGGAGGACGGTCCGCATGCTCGGCATGGTGGTGCTCACGGTTCTGGCGGCGTGCACGGTGCAGGACGGCCGGGGAAGCCCGGGCGGCGAGCACGGCACGAAGGCCGGCGCCCCGGCATCCTCGTCGCCGGGGAAGTCCGCGGCTCCCTCGGCGTCGTCCTCCGCCCCGCCCACTTCGTCCTCCCCTTCGCCGGGGGCCGACCGGCGGCTGCTGGAGGCGGCCCGCGAGGGGGACGAGGCGGCCGTCCGTGCCGCGCTGCGCGCCGGCGCCCGTACCGAGGCGCGGGACGCGAAGCGCCGTACGCCCTTGCTGCTGGCAGCACTCGGCGACCATGTGGCGGCGGCCCGCGTGCTGGTCGAGGCGGGCGCGGACCCCGATGCGCAGGACGAGCGTTCCGACAGTCCGTGGCTGGTCACCGGGGTGACGGGCAGCGTGCGGATGGCGCGGGTCCTGCTGGAGGCCGGGCCCGATCTCGGGCTGACCAACCGGTTCGGCGGCACCTCGCTGATCCCGGCGAGCGAGCGCGGCCACGTCGCCTACGTACGGGAGGTGCTGGAGCGGACCTCGATCGAGGTCGACCACGTCAACCGGCTCGGGTGGACCGCGCTGCTGGAGGCCGTCATCCTCGGTGACGGCGGGCCCGACCACCGGAAGGTGGTGGCCCTGCTGCTGGACCACGGCGCGGACCCGGAGCTGGCCGACAAGGACGGCGTGACGCCCCTGGAGCACGCGCGGCGCCGGGGCTTCGACGAGATCGCCCGGCTGCTGCGGGACGCCGGGGCCCGCTGAGCCGGACGGGAGGAACGCGGCGGCTCCTGCCCGGGACCGGCGGCCCAGGGCAGGAGCCGCCTGCGGCCCGGGAACGGCGGCCGGGGCAGGGACCGTCCGCGGCCCAGGCCGGAGGCCGTCTGTGCGCGGTCGGTGGTCGTCTCACTCCGGCGCGCGGGCCTGCGCCCGGTTCCGGAAGCCGGTCGGGGTCTCGCCCGCCCGGTGCCGGAAGAACCGGGTGAAGACCGTGGTGCTGGTAAACCCCAGCCGTTCCGCGACGGCACCGACGGTCAGGTCCGTGTGCAGCAGCAGTCGTTCCGCCTCCAGCACCAGACGGTCGTCGATGACGGCCTTCGCGCCGCGTCCGACAGCCGCGTTGCTGGCCCGGGTGAGGGAGCGGACGCTGTAGCCGAGCCGGGCGGCGTAGTCCTCCACCTGGTGCGCGCGGGCGTAGTCCCGTTCGACCGCGGCGCGGAAGCAGCGGAAGGTCTCGTCCCCCGCGGTGCTCCGCCGCTGCCCCCCGGGCAGATGCGACAGCCGCAGCACGAGGACGGCGAGCAGATGGCGGACGACCTCGACGTGCGCCTCCAGCGGCAGGTCGCGCAGCCGGTGGTACTCGCTCTCCAGGAGGTTCAACGTCTGCTCCACCGGCGCCCTGACCTGCGGTGCGGGCTCCAGCGGGAGCCGCCAGGCCCGCCGGTCCAGCCGGGCTTCGGTCACCGTGCCCGGGTCCAGCACGCTCGCCTCGAACAGCACCACTGTCCCCGTCGCCGGGCGGGAGCCGTCGTGGCCGTCCGCCGGTGCTCCCTCCGCATGCAGCCGGAAGACCTGTCCCGGCCGGACCCACAGCCAGTGACCGGGCTCCACGGTGCACGTCGTCAGGTCCACCGCGCACGGCAGGTTTCCCTCGTGCACGGTGAACACCAGGTGGAAGCCCGGCCGGACGGGTGCCCCGGCGGCGACCCCGAGCCGGCGGATCCGCTCGCCGAGGCCCGGCAGGTCGGTGACCTCGATGCCGGGCGGCCCGCCGGGGGTGCCCGGGAACGGGAAGTCCGCCACATCAGGCTGTCCGTTCTGGCTCATCACCTGCCCGAGACTATCTCTTCGACCGGCATGGACGCCCCTACGGTGAGCAGGGAGAAAGCTCCGCGGCCCGGCACGGACAGTGCCGTGGTCGCCCCGCATCACCGTTCCCGCCGACCGATATCGCACAACCGGCACGCGGTCCGTCGTCGCCGGTCCCGCGTGCGGTCCGGCCCGTGGCGGGCGCATGCGCGGCGGCCGGGCCGGCTGAGCGCCCCCGCCCGAGGAGAAGGGAAACCCATGCCGCACCCCGAGCATCCCGGAGAGTCCACAAGCCCCCAGCAGCCGGACGAGGCCGGTCCCGCGCTGGACTTCCGCGCCTTCGTCGAGCAACTGCTCGACGAAGGCGACGCCGTGGCCGTCGAGCAGACCGTCGATCCGCATCTCGAAGTGGGCGCGGTGACCCGGCGGGCCTACGAACTGGCCGCGCCCGCACCGCTGTTCACCTCCCTCACCGGCGCCGAACCGGGTTTCCGGATCCTCGGCGCCCCGGCCGGGATGAGCAGCGGGCGGCTGGGGGAGTACGGCAGGATCGCCCGGCATCTGGGGCTGCCGCGCACCGCGGGGCCGCGCGACATCCTGGAGCGGCTGGTGGCGGCCATGCACGCGAACCCGGTCGTCGTGCCCACGGGGCCGTGCCGCCAGAACGTCCGGACCGGGGACGAGGTGGACCTGGAGAAGTTCCCGGTGCCGCTGCTGCACCAGGAGGACGGCGGGCGCTACTTCGGCACCTACGGGTTCCACATCGTGCGCAGCCCGGACGGCGAGTGGACCAGTTGGTCGGTGGCCCGCACCATGCTGCGCGACCGCACCACACTGGTCGGCCCGGCCATGCCGCAGCAGCACATCGGGATGATCCACGAAATGTGGCGGCAGCGCGGCGAACACACCCCCTGGGCGATGGTGCTGGGCGCCCCGCCCGCAGCCCTGGCGGCGGCGGGCATGCCCCTGCCGGAACGGGTCAGCGAGGACGGGTACGTCGGCGCGCTGGCCGGCGGCCCGGTCGAGGTGGTGCGCGCGCAGACCAACGACCTGTACGTGCCGGCCCGGGCCGAGATCGTGCTGGAGGGCTACCTCAGCAAGGACGAGACGGCTCCCGAGAGCCCGATGGGGGAGTACCACGGGTACGCGTTCCCGGAGGGGAAGCGGCAGCCGGTCTTCCACGTCGAGGCGGTGACCTGGCGCGACGACCCGATCCTGCCGGTCTGCGCGGCGGGGCTGCCGCCGGAGGAGAACCACACCATCTGGGGGACGATGATCTCCGCGTCCGCCCTGGACGTGCTGCGCTCCGCGGAACTTCCTGTCGAGATGGCCTGGTGCTCGTACGAGGCGGCCACCTGCTGGATCGTCGTCTCGGTGAACCGTGCCCGGCGTGCCGCGCTCGGTATGACCGAAAAGCGGCTGGTGGACGCGGTGGCCGAGACGCTGTTCTCCTCGCACGCCGGCTGGCTGGTGCCCAAGGTGATCCTGGTCGACGACGACATCGACGTCACCGACATCCGTCAGGTCGTCTGGGCCCTGGCCACCCGCAGTCACCCCGGCACCGGGCACCACCACTATCCGCAGGCTCCCGGTATCCCGATGGTTCCGTATCTGACGCCCGAGGAGGCGGGCAGCGCGCGGGGCGGCAAGTCCGTCACCAGTTGTCTGCTGCCCGACGGTTTCCGGGGCACCACCGCCTCCTTCGAAGGGTCCTTCCCGCGTGCGTTGCGCGAGCACGTCGTCGGCAACTGGGCGCGCTACGGCTACCGGCCGGAGGACGGAGCGGCAGCCACCGCCGGCGCCTGACCCGACGGGACGGGCGGTCGCGGGGGCGGGCCGGGGGCACGAGGGCGGGCCCTGACCAGGTCCCCGGTGGTGCTCCCGGGCCGGGGCGCGGTGGCCGCCGTGCCGCCCCGCCTTGTTTATTGGTCGCCCACTCAATAGCATCTGGCCGGGGCGCCGATCACTCGGCACGAGCGGATCCGTGTCCGCCCCGGCGCACGCCCCACGCCGACGTGGGACCGCTCGTGCCCGTCCGACCCGTCCACCGAGGAGCCCCCGTGCCCGTCGATCTCGTCCTGCTCTCCGCCCGCCTGCTCGACCCGGCGACCGGCGCCTTCCTCCCGGAGTGCGCGCTGGCCGCCGCCGACGGGCGGATACACGCCCTCGGTGACGACGCCGGCATCCGCGCCCTGGCCGGTGCGGGCACCACCGTCGTCGACCTGAAGGGAGCCGTGGTCACCCCGGGCCTGGTCGACGGGCACCTCCACCCGGTGCACGGCGCCGAACTGGCCCGCGGACTCGACCTGTCGGGCTGCACCGATCTCGGCACGCTCCGCGAGACCCTCTCCCGCGAGGTGCGCCGTCTCGCCCCCGGGGAGTGGCTGCACGGCTGGGGACTGGACCCCAACGTCTTCGGCGACGGACCCGTCGAGGCCGCACCCCTCGCCCCCGTCCTGGACGGGGTGCCGGCGCTGCTCCAGATGTTCGACGCCCACTCCATGCTGGTCAGCCCCCGCGCACTCGAACTGGCCGGGGTCGACGGGCCGCGCACCTTCGACCAGGCCGCCGAGGTCGTCTGCGACACCGAGGGCCGGCCCACCGGGCTGCTGCTGGAGTCCGCCGCCTGCCACCTCGTCGAGCGCGCCGCCCCGCAGCCCACCCGCGCCGGGCGCCGCGACCGCCTCGCCACCGCGCTGCGCGGTATGGCGGCCTCCGGTCTGACCGGCGGTCACGTCATGGACGGCGAAGGTCTCGACCTCCTCGCCGAACTCGACGCGGCAGGCGAACTCCCCCTCCGGCTGCGCGTCGCCCCCTGGTGCCAGCCCGGCACCGACGCCGACGCGCTGCACGAACTGATCCGGCAGCAGCACACGGGCGGCCGGCTCTGGCAGGTCGCCGGCGTCAAGCTGTTCATGGACGGCACCGTGGACAACGGCACCGCCTGGCTGGAGCGCCCGGACTGCCACGGCGGGTCCACCCACGCCTTCTGGCCGGACCCGGCCGACTACAGCCGCATCATCGCCGAACTGCACCGAGCCGGAGTGCCCACCGCCACCCACGCCATCGGTGACGCCGCCGTGCGTCACGTCCTCGACTCCGTCGAGAAGGCACTCGCCGCCCGGCCCGGAGCCGCCGCCGCACCCCGCCACCGCGTCGAACACATCGAGACCGTTCCCGACGACACCCTCGGCCGCTTCGCCTGGCTCGGTGTCGTCGCCTCCATGCAGCCCACCCACTGCTGCGACTTCACCCGCGCCGACCACACCGACAACTGGTCCCGCCGCCTCGGGGAGGAACGGGCCGCCCGCGCCTGGCGCTGCCGCGACCTGTGGGACTCCGGCGCGCTCGTCGTCCTGGGCTCGGACTGGCCCGTCGCCGACCACCGGCCGCTGACCGTCATGGCCGGGGCCCGCCACCGCCGCCCCACCCGCGATCTGAGCCGCCCGCCGCACGGTCCCGACCAGGCACTCACCGCTCTCGAAGCACTCCAGGGGATGACCGTCAACCCTGCCCTCGCCACGGGGGACGGCCACCACGCCGGCCGCCTCGCCGTCGGCCACCGTGCGGACCTGACCGTCCTCGCCGACAACCCGCTCACCACTCCGGCCACCGAACTGGCCGAACTCCCGGTGCTGCTCACCGTCCTCGACGGGCGCCCCACCCACCGCGACCCGGCGCTGTGACGCGGGGGCGGGCGCGGCCCGTTCAGGGCTTGAGGGCGACGCCCGCCCACACGCACGACTGCTCGGGGGTGACGGAGCCGGGCAGCGCGGGCAGATCGTCCTCGCCGATGTACTCCGGACGCCAGTCGCAACTGGCCACTATGCCCGGCTCCACCAGCCGCAGCCCGTCGAAGAACCGCTCGACGGCCGCACGGGTCCGCACGTGCAGGGTGATCCCCCGCTCCCGGTAGATACGGGCCACCTCCTCGGCGTCCGGCTCCAGATCGGCGGTTCCGTGGGAGAGCACCAGCGCGCTGCCCGGCGGCAGCGGAGCCAGCAGCTCGCGGACCAGGGCGTGCGGACCGTCCTCGTCGGGCACGAAGTGCAGCAGTGCGACCAGGGACAGTGCGACGGGCCGGGTGAAGTCCAGCCGCCGCCGGGCGTGTTCGAGGATGACGTGGGGCTGCCGCACATCCGCCTCGATGTAGTCGGTGGCGCCTTCGGGGGTGCTGCTCATCAGCGCGCGGGCGTAGGTGAGCACGATCGGGTCGTTGTCGGAGTAGACGACTCTCGCCTCCGGCCGCTCCCGCTGGGCGACCTGATGCAGATTGGGACCGGTGGGGATGCCCGTCCCGATGTCGAGGAACTGGGTGAGACCGTGCTCGCGGGCCAGCAGCCGGACGGCACGGTGCATGAACTCCCGGTTCTGCCGGGCCGCCACCATGATGTTCGGCAGCGCGCCGAGCGCCACGGCGGCGGCCTTGCGGTCGACCTCGTAGTTGGTCTTGCCGCCCAGGAAATAGTCGTACATGCGAGCACTGTGCGGCTGGTCCGTGCTGTGCCGAGTCGTTTCCGCGGTGACCATGCGTACCTCCCCCTCCTCCGGGCCCACTTTCTAACAGAGCGCGCCGGGTCCCGAACGCCGAGGGGGCGGACGGCCGGGTCGGGGGCGCCGGGCGGGCGTCCGGGGATTCTCAGCGGCGGATGAGACCCAGATCGGTCGCGGTGGCGACCGCCGCGGTGCGGGACTCGACACCCAACTTGGCGAAGATCCGCGCCAGATGGGACTTCACCGTCCCCTCGGTGAGGTGGAGCCGGCGGCCGATGCCCTGGTTGGACAGCCCCTCCGCGACCAGGGAGAGGACCTCCGTCTCACGCTGGGTCAGCGAACTGTGCGGGCTGCGCAGCCGCTGCATGAGACGGTCGGCGACAGCCGGGGCGAGCGTGGTGCGGCCCGCGGCGGCCGTGCGCACGGCCGCCGCCAGCTCCTCCGGCGGGGCGTCCTTGAGCAGGTAGCCGGTGGCGCCCGCCTCGATGGCGGGCAGGGTGTCCGCGTCCGTCCCGTACGTCGTCACCACCAGGACACGGGGTGCGCCGGGGCGCGCGGTGATGGCGGCGGTGGCCTGTGCGCCCGTCATGCCGGCACCGAACTGGAGGTCCATCAGCACGACATCCACCCCGCCCTGCCCGGCACGGGCGACGGCTTCCTCGGCGGTCGCGGCCTCAGCGACCACGGCGATGTCCTCCTCCGTCTCCAGCACGGCACGCAGCCCGGCGCGCACCACCGGGTGGTCGTCGGCGATCAGTAGGCGGATGGGGGAGCCGGTCACGGACGCTCCTCGTCGTCGGAGGGCGAGGGGACGGAAGGCACACCGCTCACCGGCAGCTGGGCGGCCAGCGCGGTGCCCCGGCCGGGTGCGGACTCCACGATGAGGGTGCCGCCCAGAGCACGCACCCGGGCCCGCATGGCCGGCAGCCCGAAGCCGCCCGTGCCCGGGTCCGGGGCCCCAGTGCGCTCCGGGTCGAAACCGGCCCCGTCGTCGACGACGTCCACCGCCACCCGGTCCCCGAGGTAGCTGAGGGTGACCTCGGCGTGCCGGGCGGCGGCGTGCCGCACGGTGTTCGACAGCGCGGACTGGGCGATACGCAGCAGGGCCGTTCGGTGCGGCGCCGGCAGCGGCACGGGCTGTCCGGTCACATGGAAGCGGACGGCCAGCGGATGCTGTGCCGACGTGGACGCGCACAGCCGCTCCAGCGCGCCCGCCAGCGAGGTGCCCTCCAGGGCGGGCGGGGCGAGCGCGGCGACGAAGCGGCGCGCCTCGGCGAGATTGTCCACGGCGGCCTGCCGGGCCCGGCCGACGTGCCCGGCGGCGGCCTCGGGCCGGCCCGGCAGGGCCCGCTCGGCCGCCCGCAGCAGCAACTGGATGCTGGAGAGGCCCTGCGCCAGGGTGTCGTGGATCTCCCTCGCGAGACGCTCCCGCTCCTCCAGCACACCCGCCGCGTGCTGGGCCGCGGCCAGATCGGCGCGGGTGGCGGTCAGCTCCTCGATCAGCCGCCGGCGCCGCTCGCTCTCCCGGTACAGCGCCTGGTAACCCCGTACGACGGCCACGGCCACCGCCGCGCCCAGTGCCGGTCCGACGACGACGGCCACCGTGAGGGTCTCCTGGTGGGCGGCGAAGGCCGTGATCGCCGCGAGCGCGGTGGCCGCGACCGCGAACAGCCCGCTGCGCCGCGGCAGCAGATGCAGCAGCAGGAAGTACAGCGGGAAGGCCACCCACACCCCGTCGGCCGTCAGCGCCAGCAGCCCCAGCCACACGGCGCCCACCCCCGCCAGCCAGCAGGCGGCGGCCCGGCGGGAGCGGCGGATCACCGGCAGCAGCGGACCCACCGCGTAGACCACGACCAGCGCGGCGGCCACCGCGACGACAGCCGGCGCACCCGGCGCGTGATCCGTCACGGACCGCACGGCCGCCAGGCCGGCCAGCCCGACGACGAGCAGATGCAGGCACCAGGCCAGCGCACGGGTAGTGGGGGTCAGCTCGTTCACGATCACTCCAGCCTACGAGGAGACCCGGCCGCCGCCCTCCATCGAAAGTGAGAACCCGGCCGCCGCCTTTCGGCCCGCGAAGTGCCCTCCCTCGCGCGATGCCTCCGGCCCGGTACGGCGGCGACGGTGGGGGCGTCACCGTGTCCGCCGAACGAAAGGGCAGTCACAGCTGTGTTCGTCGCCTGGAGAGACCTGCGGTTCGCCAAGGGGCGGTTCGCCCTCATGGGAACCGTCATCGTGCTCATCACCCTGCTGGTCGGACTGCTGTCCGGGCTGACGGCCGGACTGGGGCAGCAGAACATCTCCGCGATCACCGGCCTGCCGGCCGACAGGATCGCCTTCAACGCCCCCGGCGACGGCCGCGCACCCTCCTACTCCGACTCCACCGTCACCCGCGACCAGTGGCGGCGCTGGGCGCGGACACCGGGAGTCGAGCGCGCCGAACCACTGGGCATCACCACCACCAAGGCCACCGCGGGCGGCACCAGCGCCGGCGTCTCCGTCTTCGGTGTCCGTCCGGGCTCCGGGCCGGCCCCGGACAGCGGACGAATCACCGACGGCACGGCGGTTCTCTCCCGTCCCGCCGCCGACGAGCTGGGCGTCCGCCGCGGCGACACCGTCTCCCTCGCCGGGCACGAGGTGACGGTGGCCGCCGTCGGCGGGGAAGCCTTCTTCAGCCACACCCCGGTCGTCTACACCAGCCTGGCCACCTGGCAGCGGACCGCTCCGCCCGCGCCGGGACGGGCCGACGGCCCCACCGCCACCGTCATCGCCCTGCGGACCGCACCCGGCGTGGACATCCGAGCCGCCGACCGGGCCGCGGGCACCACGACGGTCGGCAAGCAGGACTCGCTGTCCGCCATCGGCTCCTACACCTCGGAGAACGGTTCGCTGCAACTGATGCGCGGCTTCCTGTTCGTCATCTCCGCGCTCGTCATCGGCGCGTTCTTCACCGTGTGGACCATCCAGCGCAGCGCCGACATCGCCGTGCTCAAGGCACTGGGCGCCTCCACCGCTCACCTGCTGCGCGACGCCCTCGGCCAGGCCGTCGTCCTGCTGGCGGGCGGCACCCTCCTCGGCACCGCCGCCGCGGCCGGCCTGGGCGCCGCCCTGTCCGGCTCGGCCGTCCCGTTCCTGCTGACCCCCGCCACCGTCCTGGTCCCCGCCGCCGTCATGGTCCTCCTCGGCGCCCTCGGGGCCGCCCTGTCCGTCCGCCGCATCACCTCCGTCGACCCGCTGACCGCACTGGGGAGCGCCCGATGAGCCTCGACCTGTCCGACGTCACCCTCACCTACCCCGACGGCGACACCCGGCTCAAAGCCCTGGACCGGGTCAGCCTCACGGTGCCCGACGGCAGTGTCACCGCCGTCGTCGGACCGTCCGGCTCCGGCAAGTCCAGCCTCCTCGCCGTCGCCGCCACCCTCATCACTCCCGACTCCGGCACCGTCACCGTGGACGGCACCCGCACCACGGGAATGAGCCGGAGGGAGACCGCCGCACTGCGCCGGCAGCGGATCGGCATCGTCTTCCAGCAGCCCAGCCTGCTGCCGTCGCTCACCGCCGCCGAACAGTTGCAGGTCATGGCCGGGATCGACGGCCGCTCCCCGGCCCGCGCCCGCTCCCGGGCCCTGACGCTGCTGGACGCCGTCGGCCTGGCCGGCCAGGCCCACCGCCGCCCCCACCAGCTGTCCGGCGGCCAGCGCCAGCGCGTCAACATCGCGCGGGCCCTCATGAACGAGCCCACCGTGCTCCTGGTCGACGAGCCCACCAGCGCCCTCGACCACACGCGGGGCGCCGCCGTGCTCGACCTGCTCACCCGCCTCACCCACCAGCAGGGCACCGCCACCTTGCTGGTCACCCACGACCGGGCGTACCTGACCGCCGTCGACCGTGTCGTGGAGGTCCACGACGGCCGCCTCGGCGCCCCCGCCGCGGACACTGCACGGTGAGCCGGCGCGACGAGCAGTGCACGGTGAGCCGGCGCGACGAGCAGTGCACGCGGTCGCCGGGTGCCGCCCGCCGGGCGGGACCCTCGCGTTTATCCCCACCGTTCCGGGGGACCGGTGGGGTGGTGCCGCGGGCCGTGCGCCACCGTCGACGCACGACCGCTCAGCCGCCGGTCCTCTCTCCTGGGAGACTGCATGAGCCTCGACGACCGCGCGACCACTGACCACGGCGTACGGCCGGAGGAGCACTTCCCGGAAAGCGCGACCGAGCGGTCCGCCATGCTGGGCGCGCTCATCAGCGCCAGCCACTTCTCCACGCTCGAACAGCTTCCGGAACGGTTGAACGAGGAAGCCGCCCGCGTCGGCCTGACCGACATCACCGTCTACCTCGTGGACCTGCAACAGGACCTGTTCACCCCGCTGGTCCCGCACCCCCCGCCCGCCGGGGGCACCGGGCTGCGGCACGGCGAGTTCCGGGTCGAGGGCACCGTCGCCGGGCGGGCCTTCCAGCACGGCGAGGTCCTGCCCGCCGGACCCGGCGACCACGACCACTGGTGGGTGCCACTGGTCGACGGCACCGACCGGCTGGGCGTCATGCGCATCACCGCACCCGACGCCGACGAGGCCGCCCAGCTCGACATGCGGCGGCTCGCCGCACTGGTGGCCCTCATGATCGTCAGCAAGCGCGGGCTGAGCGACTCCTACAGCCGGCTGGTGCGCCGACGGCGCATGGACGTGGCGACCGAGATGGAATGGCGCCTCATGCCCTCCCGCACCTTCGCCACCGACAGCCTCATGATCAGCGCCCTGATGGAGCCCGCCTACCAAGTCAGCGGAGATGTCTACGACTACGCCTTCGACGGCCGCATCGCCCAGCTCTCGCTCTTCGACGCGATGGGACACGACACCGCCGCCGGGGTGACCGCCAACCTGGCGCTCTCCACCGCCCGCAACGCCCGCCGCGAAGGCAGCGACCTGGCCAGCACCGCGGCGGCCGTCGAAGAGGTCCTGGTGGAACAGTTCTCCGGTGACCGCTTCGTCACCGGCATCCTCGCCGAACTCGACGTGACCACCGGGGAACTGGACTGGCTCAACTGCGGGCACCCCCATCTCGTCGTGGTGCGCGGACGATCCCCCGTCCACCTCGACGGACCGACGGCCCCGCCCATCGGCGCCGGCCTCGGACACCCCGACACCCTCTGCCACAAACAGCTCGAACCCGGTGACCGGCTGCTGCTCTACACCGACGGCGTCACCGAGGCCCGCAACCCGGAGGGCGAGGAGTTCGGCCTCCAGCGCTTCATCGACTTCCTCCTGCGCCACCAGGCCGACGAGCTGCCCGTACCCGAGACGCTGCGCCGGCTCATCCGCCACCACCTGGCCTACCACAAGGGACAGTTGCGGGACGACGCGACCGTCGTACTGGCCGAGTGGCACGGCGCGGCGGGACTGCCGGAGGAGGAGACCAAGGACAAGGTCGGCATCCCCGACATGCCCGAGACCCAGCCCGCGGAGGAGTAGGCAGGGGCGTCCCTCTCACCGAACGGTGAGCGCGAGTGCCCCTCTTCGGACGGGCGGTCCACCGGACCCGCCGGTCAGGCGCCGGGCGGCACGTCACGGGACGTAAGTCCACCGCCCGGCCGCAGCGGCGGCTTCGGACGCCGGGGCGGACGCGGCTTCCGCAGCCGCGGCACGTCCTCCTCCTGCGGCGCGGGAAGCTGCTGCCCTGCCGGAACCGGCTCGCCCGTCCGACGGGGAGCCGCCGCTTGCCGGCGCGGCGCCGCCTCCTCCTGCGGCCGGCCCCCCTGCCCACCGGGCGCCGCCTCGTCCTGACGGGCAGGCGGCTCCGCCCGGCCGGGGGAGGGCTCCGCACCGCGCGGCGGCTCCTCCCGCCGACGCGGGGCAGCCTCCTGCTCGCCGGGCGCGGGTTCCTGTCCTGCTGGGGTCTCCTGCTCGCTGGGCGCGGGTTCCTGTCCTGCTGGGGCCTTCTCCTCGCCGGGTGCGGACTCCGGCCCTGCTGGGGCCTTCCCCTCGCCGGGTGACGGCTCCCGTTCCTCGGGCGCGGGCCGGCCGCGTTCGCGGGAGGTTTCCGCCTTCTCTTCGGTTGCCGGTTGTTCGTCCGCCGGCTGTTCGTCCGCGGGGGAGGGGCCCTTTTCCGGTTTTTCGCGGGAGGGTTCCGCCTTCTCTTCGGGCGCCGGATGTTCGTCCGTCGGCTGCCCCTCCGCGGGTGACGGACCTTCTTCCGGCTGCTCGCGTGAGGTGGCGGGTGCCTCCTCCTCGCCGGCGCCGTCCCCGCCCTGCCGGTGGCCGCCCCGCACGGCGCGGGTCAGCAAAGCCGCCAGGGCGAGTGCGGCCTTCGCCTTCCCGCCGCGGCCGAGGAGGTAGCCGCCCAGCAAGCCGGTGACCACGGCGGCCGACGGTCTGTCCGTCACCGTTCGCCCCGCCCGCGGCGCCGTGAGCCGCGCTCGTCGCCACGGCCGCCGCCCTCTCCGTCGTCCCCCTCCTCGTCACCCTGGGCCCCTTCGCCTTCGCCGCCCTCGTCGTCTCCCTCGTTCTCCTCCGGCTCCTGCTCCCCGCCGTCTCCGCCGTCCCCGTTCTCCTCCGCGCCGTCCCGCCCCTCGTCCTTCCGCGACTCCTCCTCGTCCCGCTTCTCCTCCTCGACGACCTCGTCGTGGCTGCGGACGACCTCGCCGTCGCGGATCTCGCCGCGCCAGCCGTCCACCTCCTCCGACTGGAGCGTCACGTACCGCTGGAAGTGCTTGAGGTCCAGGCGGAGCCGTCTGCCCTGCGCCCGCCAGATGTTGCCGGTCTTCTCGAAGAATCCGGACGGGTAGTACTCGACGACCACCGCGACCCGCGTCAGGTTCTCGTCCAGCCGGTGGAAACTCACCGCACCGCTCGTCGTGCCCTTCGACCCCTCGGAGGACCACACGATCCGCTGGTCGGGGATCTGCTCGGAGACCGTCGCCTCGTAGCTGCGGGTGGACGGCCAGACCCGCACTTTCCAGGTGGTCTTGGTCTCGTCCTCCTCGTCGCGGGAGACGCTGCTGACGCCGTTCATGAAGCCGCCGAAGTCCTCGAACTGCGTGAAGTGGTTGTAGACCACCCGCAGCGGCCGGCCGATGTCGACGTGCTCGATGATGTTGATGGCCTTGAGGTCCCCCGGCTTGCTGCCGCCCCCGTCGCCCATTCCCACCGCGCCCTTGGCCTTCTCGGTCACCTTGTCCTTGGCGCTCTTGGCCTTCTCCGCGACGAGGGCCTTGGCGGGGTTGTCGCCCTTGACGGTGCGGGCCGCCGTCTTGGCGAGCGCCCCGCCGCCGTTCGACTCCCCCGGTCCGTCCTGTCCGGCGATCTGGGTGAGCCGGTCGGTGGCCTTGCCCACCAGATGCTTGCCGGCCGCGGTCAGATACTCCAGAAGGTCGTCCCGCAGTTGGTCCAGCGGGGAGCCACCGTCGTTGGTGTGCTGCTGGGGCATGGCGGACTACCTCCTGCGGGCGGATCGGTCGGCGGACCTCTTGGCGGCGCTGCCGGAAACCGGTTTCCGGTGCGGACGGCCGGCGGAGGGCGACGCGCTGCGCGCCGCCGCCTCGCGGGCCACCCCCCGCTTCCGTGCGGACGACTCCCGCGACTGCTGCCGGTGTCGCGGCTCCCGCCGCTCCTCCGGCTCCTGACTGCGCTCGCCTCCCGCGTCGCCTGCGGCCTGTCCGTCGTCCCCACCATCCCTGCCGTCCCCGCCGTCTTCGCCGCCCTCCCCGTCCCCGCGGTCCTGGTCGGCCTCGTCCCGGCCTTCCTGGGCGCCTTCCTCCTGCTCGCGGCTGCCGCCTTCCTCGTCCCCGTCTCCGCCTCCGCCCCCGTTCTGCTCCCCTCCCGGCTTGGCGAGCTCACCGAGGCGGTCGGTGCGGTCGCGAAGAGTGCTGCTCAGCGAGGAGATACGGCGGTTGGCCAAGGACACGGCAGCCGTGCGGGCGGCCGACATCAACTGTTCCTTCACCTGGCTGCTCAGTTCCTCGAACTGGGGCGTCTCGGTGAGCTTCTTCAGGCCACTGCCGAGCAGTTCCTGCGGGGCGACGCCGAGACGGCGCCCGGCCACCAGTGAACCTACGGTGAGGGCGAATTTCGCCTTTTTGGTGCGGCCGAGGAGATAGCCGCCGACGACCGCGGCGAGGACGGTCGTCTTCTGACTGTCGTTCATGACTGGTCCCTGGGCTCGGTCTGCTGGGTCCCGTACGGCAACCTCCGACCAGGGCCGCAATTCGCCCTGTTCAGCCGTGGACACAGTGTGTGCGCGGCACCGCGCCGGGCGCATTCCGGAGAGGGCCGGACGGGTACCGGCGTCGCCGCCCGGACGCCGCGCCTGCCCGGATACCTCCGTCCGCCCGGTACGCGGCGACAATTCCGTTCATCCGTTTTACGGTGATACGGACCGTTTGTGGGCAGCCGGGGCGATGCCTGGCCCAGGACAGCGAGGCCACGTCATGGACGAGGACTACCGCGGCAAAGACGACTACGTCGAGGAATGGGACGACGGGGAGCAGGGCCCGGACCAGCGGGGGTCGGATCAGCGGCGGCCGGACCAGCAGCGGGAGGCGGGGAAGGGGCGGCCCGACGAGCAGGAGATCTCCGAGGGGGAGATCGTTCCCGCGGAGGCGCCGGGCCGGAGCCCCGATGTGCTCCTCGACGTGCCGCAGGTCAAGGTCGACGAGATCAATCTGGAGGTGGAGGACCTCCGGGCACGGGTCTCGTTGCAGGCCGAGGTGCTGGATCTGCTCCGGCTCAATGTGGGCGCGGACGTCAGCCTGGGACGGGTGCAGCTGGAGATCAAGGGCGTGGAGGCCCAGGCGCTGCTGAAGGTCCGGCTCGACAACGTCGCCCGGATCATCGACCGGGTACTGCGCACCATCGACCGCAATCCGCAGATCCTGGAGCAGATCACCAGCGGGGCCGGTTCCGCTCTGCGGGAGGTCGGCGGCGGGGCCGGACACGCCGTCGGCGAGTTGGGGCGAGGTGCGGGCGGGGCCGTCGAGGACATCGGCTCGGGAGCCCGCGGTGCCGTTCAGGAACTGGGTCGGGGCGCGGGCGGTGCGGTGCAGGACGTGGGCCGCGGTGCGGGCGGTGCGGTGCAGGACGTGGGCCGTGGCGCCGGTGGTGCGGTACAGGACGTGGGCCAGGGCGCGGGCGGCGCTGTGCAGGGGGTCGGCCAGGGAGCGGGCGGTGCCGTGCAGGGGGTCGGCCAGGGAGCGGGCGGTGCCGTACAGGGTGTGGGCCAGGGCGCCGGTGGTGCGGTGCAGGACGTGGGACGCGGTGCCGGTGGCGCGGCGGAGGGCGTCGGGAAGGGCGCGGGCGGCGCGGTGCAGGAGGCCGGGCGCGGTGCGGGCGGCGCGGTCGAGGGTGCGGGCCGTGGCGCGGGCGAGGCCGCGGAAGGCGTCGGCCGTGGTGCCGGTGGGGCCGCGGAAGGCGTCGGCCGTGGTGCGGGAGAGGCTGTCGAGGGCGCGGGCGGCGCCGTGCGGGGAGCCGGCCAGGGCGCCGGGGAAGCGGTGGAGGATGTCGGGAAGGGCGCGGGGGAAACCGCCGGGCGCGCGGGCGGGGCAGCCGGCGAGGCCGTCGGCAAAGCAGGTGAGCGCACTTCCGAGGCCGTGGGGGAGACGGTCCGCGAAGCCGGAAAGGGCGGCGGCGACAACTCCGGGACCGGCGAGGAGCCGGCCGAATCCGGAGGGCAGACGGGCGACCGGGCCGACGACCAGGCGCAAGGGCAGGGCAGGCGTGACGCGGAGCGGGGCTCCCGCTCGAACGGCCGCCGGACGGAGGACCGCCACCAGGAGCCGCCCTGAACAGATGAGTCCGCGGCCCCCGTTGCGCGGGAGGACACCGGCCGGCGTGAGCCGCGGGAGGAACGTGAGTCGCAGGGGGAGGGGGACCCGCAAGGGGAGGGGGAGCCCGACATCGCCTTCGGCGCGTCGGTGCGTGCGGACAGTCTCCGTTTCCGCTCGGCGCCGCAGACCGAGGTCGCCTTTCACGGCACTCCGGGCCGGCGCTCGGTCTCGCGCAGCACCCGCACCGGTCTGCCCGCGCCCGTGCGCCCCGGGGAGCGGTACGAGGATGTCCAGGTCGACTACGCACTCGCCTCGGAGCTCACCGGCGACGAGGAGGAATCGCGGGAGACGCACGAGACGGAAGAACCCGGGAGGGAAACCCGCGACGGGCGGGAACGCGAGCCGGAGAAGCACGCGAGGCGAGAAGACGATCCGGACGAAGACGAAGACGAAGACGGATACGAAGACGACGACGGAGACGGAGACGGGAACGGCGGCACGCGGCGGCCCCCCTCATGACACCGCGCCGGACGGGGACCCTCTCCCACACCGGCACGTACCGGGCCGCCCCCGCGGGGCCGCCGCATCCCCGGGCCCGTCACGCCCGGTCGCCGTCATGCCTCCCGCGCCCGGCCCTCCCGGCGCGCGTACCGCCGCAGCACCCGGACGATCCGTACCACCGCGAGCAGCCCGGCCGTCACCGCGCCCGCGAGCAGCAGTGCGTGAACGGCGCGGGAGGGGAGTTCCCACACGACGGCGGGACTCGCGATCGCGGCGAACACCAAAGCGGCGAGCAGCCCGGCACTGAGCAGCGCGTAGCCGATCTCCACGGTGAGTGCGTCACGTTCGGCCTGGCTGCGGGGACCATTTCTCATACCGGGATTATCGGTACCGGCACGGCGCACGTCATCCTCGCCAGCCGGTGACGGCCACCGTCTCGCGGGCGATGGCGGCCACCGACCTGCCGTCGGTGGGCACCCGTACGGTGTCCGCCGGTGCACGCGCGTCCAGCAGTCGCGCCTTGCGCACGCTGCCGGCGATCTCCTGTTCCAGCTCGGAGCCGAGTTCACGGCCCGTCAGCCGGTCGCGGGCCGTGGAGTCCGAGGCGGTCAGCAGCACCCGTATGAGACGTACGTCCGCTCCCATGGCGCGCTCGAACATGCCTGCCGTCTCGGGCAGTACGCTCACCGTGTTGGTGTAGACGAGCCGACGGTGGCCACGCCGGGCGAAGTTCGCCCACAGGCCCGTCAGATTGTCCTCGGTCAGCCGGGCCCGGTCCGGGTCGCCGTCCGGCGCCGGGTGTGCTTGGCCCAGGTAGTCGCCTTCGAGTACCACGTGCGCAACGGCCGCGGCGCGCAGCAGCGCGGAAACCTCCCACGCCACCGTCGTCTTGCCGACTCCCGCGCGTCCTCCGATGAGCAGCGCCTCCGCGTGATCCATGGCGGCAGCCTGCCAGCGCGCGGCGGGTCCGGGCGAACGGTATTCCGCACCCCCGCCCGGCCACCGCGGCCGGCGCGGTCACCGGGTGAAGTGCCAGCGGGTCTGGCTGAAACGGGCGCCCCTGCCGAAGCCGAACGCGGTGCGCGGCACGACCCGGAAGACGAGGGAGCGGATGTCGTGGGCGGGGGAGCGGAAGGCTTCCTCGTGGACGTCGAAGTGCCACTCGCTGCCGTACTTGGCCTCCCACAGGGTGGCCAGTGCCGCCAGCCGCCCCTCGTCGGTGACCCGCACTGCCTCGCCCTCGACGACCAGATCGCAGCCCTCGCCGTAGGTGTTCGTCCCGGTGGTGAGGGCCACCTGCGGGTTGCCGGTGATGTTGAGGACCTTGCGTTCCCGCTCGCCGGTGGTGAAGTGGAGCGCCCCGTCGGTCCACACCGTCATCACCGGGGTGACATGGGGGCGGCCGTCCTGACGCACCGTCGAGAGCCAGAAGATCTCGGCCCGTTCCAGGCAGGAGACGGCCTCGGTCCATGGTGTGGCGGTCGCGTCGGGGGAGCTGTAGCGCGCGTCCAGTTCGGTGTGCGGCTCCAGCGGCGGTGTGTGTGCCGTCATCACGGAGTCCTCTCGGTGTCCTCCGCCCTATGATTCCGGCACAAAGCGGACCCGGCCCGCAGGGCCGCCCCATCGCGCGTCGGCCGGCCGTACCCCACATGTCCGGGGGCCGTCATGTCCTGGCGGTGGGCTCGCGTTTCGCGCGGAGGAGGCCCGAGGCCACCTGGATGCCGCCGATGCACATGAGGACGACGCCGGCCTTCGTCAGGGTGACGACCGGGGTCTCGACGTCCCCGGCGAACAGTTTGAGGGCCAGGCCGACCAGAAAGGTGACGCTTCCCTCGATCAGGTTCTTGCTCGCGCGACGCACCGTCGACTCCTTGGCGGGGGCACACACCGGCCCCCCGCGGTGCCTGCCGGTAGGACGCAGAGGGGGCTGCCGGGGGCGGGTCTCACTCTAAAAGGCGCCGGACGGGCTCTCGTCCGCTTCGCGCAGGAGCCGGTACTGCATCGTTCGGCGGACCCCGACGGGGGTACGGCTCCTCCCCACACCGGGGCACGCGATCCCCGCCCGTTCCCTGACGCCGGGTCAGCCGGCTCGCACCGCCGCGCTGCGGCACCCATGCATACACCTGTGGGGTGCCTGTGAGGTTTGCCGGTGAGGGCGCCGGATACAAGGCGGTCACGTGCTTGGGAGGACAGGCACAGACGCGGAGGAGAAGCCCGCGACAGCCCGCGACGCCTGTCCCACAGCCGCTTCTCCCACCGCCGTGCGATGTCGAGACACCGGGGAGGAGTCAGATCCTATGTGCGCCGTTCGGTACCGGCCCCAGCGCAACCGTCACAGCCACCACGACGCGCCCGACACGGCCGCGGACTTCGAGCGGCTGGCAGCCCTGCCGCAGGGCCCTGAGCGGGAGGAGCTGCGCGGCCGGCTGGTGGCGGCCTGGCTGCCGATGGCCCACCGGCTCGCGGCCAAGTACCGCAACCGCGGAGAGGCGCTGGAGGATCTGGAGCAGGTGGCGGCGCTCGGACTGGTGAAGGCCGTCAACCGCTTCGATCCCGCGCAGGGCACCGCCTTCGAGCCGTTCGCCGTGCCCACGATCACCGGCGAGATACGCCGCCACTTCCGGGACCGCGCCTGGGAGGTGCACGTACCGCGCCGGGTCCAGGAACTGCGGAACAAGGTGCGCTCGGCCGTCCGCGCGCTGGAGGACACCGGCAGCGGCCAGAGTGTGACGCCCGAGCGGATCGCCGAGCTGACCGGGCTGTCCCAGGAGGACGTCAAGGCCGGGCTGGAGGCCACGGAGAGCTTCCGCGCCCTGTCCCTGGACGCCTCCCTCACCGCGCCGGACGAGGCGTTCTCGCTCGCCGACACCCTCGGCGAGACGGATGCCGGTTTCGACGCCGTGGTGGCCCGGGAAGCGGTCAAACCGTGTCTGCGCGAACTGCCCGAGCGCCAGCGCAAGGTGCTGTACCTGCGGTTCTTCCGCGGTATGACGCAGTCCCGCATCGGCGAGGAGCTGGGCATCTCGCAGATGCACGTCTCACGGCTGCTGTCCCGTACCTGCGAGCGGGTCCGCCGCCAGGTCGAGCGCGAGCCGGCTCATGCCGGGACCGCCTGACGTCCCCCACCGAACTCCTCACCGACCCCTTCGGCCCGCGGCGCGTCCCGCTCACCGTCCCCCGACCGCCGCGGCCCGCGAACCCGAGAAAGGACGCCGCATGTTGATGGCCCACCCCGCCGTTCTCCGCGACCTCGTCGAGCAGTACGAAACGCTGCGGGTACTGCACGCGCAGGACGGTTCCCCCGAGGTGCGGCAGCGCATGAACGACGTGGCCTACACCCTGTGCGTCTCGACGGGCACCCGCGACGTCGACGCGGCGCTGGTCGCCGCCCGGCACCGGCTGCCCGGCGCCCGGCCCGAGGACGACTCCCTCCTGACGGCGCGGAACGCCCCGGGGCAGGCGCCGACCGAGGCGAACGCCGCACCGGCCGCCCCCGCCGCCGATCATGTGCGGCAGGCCGCGGACGCCGGAACCGGCACGGCCGGCACCGACCCGGCGGCGCCGTCCGCCTCGGTCGCCTAGCCGTGCGCCGCCTGGTGCGCAAGCCCTGGCTGACCGTCCGCGTATCGGCGGCACGGGCCATCGGGCACCGGCCGCCGCAGGCCGCCCGGCGCTCCCGTCCGGCCGCCGCCACCCGTCCGGCGGCCGGACGGCCGGTGGAACGCCGTGCCTCCGGAGGGACGGGTGCCGCCTCCGCCGGCTGACGGGCCGGCCCCCCTCACGCCGTGGTGAGCCGCCCCGGGGGGAGCCCCCTCCACCCGGGGCGGCTCACCGCTGCTTCTCCTCGCGGGTGAGGCGTACCGCCAGGGCGAGGGTGTCGTCCCGGTGGAGGATGCGGGTGTGCATGTCCCCGGCGATGGCTTCGGGGATGTCCGTGATGGCGGCCGTCGCATGCCGGCGGGCCGAGGCGGCGAGGCGCCGCTCGCCCTCCAGCGGGTCGCGGCGGCTCTCGGTGAGACCGTCGGTGTACAGCACGAGCAGGTCTCCCGGACCCAGCCGGGCGGGAAGCACTTCTTCGCTGCCGGGCATCGGGAAGCCGATCCCGCGGCCGGGGACCTCCAGGTACTCGCTGCGCCCGTCGGCGCGGACCAGCAGGGCCGGCGGATGGCTGCCGTTGGCCAGCAGCAGTTCTCCCGTCGCGGGGTTGAGACGGGCCAGCAGCAAGGTGGCCATCAGCTGCGGGTCGATGCCCCGCAGGATCTCGCTGACCCGTTCGACGATGTTCTTCGGGTGGTGCCCCTCCAGCGCCAGCGTGCGCACCGCGTGGGTGACGTTCAGCGCGCTGCGGGTACTGCGTACGCCGTGGCCGAGCGCGTCCACGACGGTGATGTGCACCGTGCCGTCGGGAAGGGTGAACCAGTCGTACAGGTCGCCGCCCGTGGGGGCGTCGGTGTCGGCCGGTGCGTAGTGCACGGCCAGCTCCACACCGGGTACGTGCGGCGGCGCGGGACGCAGCGCGTCCTCCAGCTCGCGGAGCGTCTGGCCGTGGGCGCGGCGCAGTTGCTCGTCCCGCTCCTCCAGCTGCACGTACAGGGCCAGGACGCCGCTGTTGGTCTCGGCCAGTTCGTCGGTCAGCCGCTGGTGGCTCGCGGTGAGGTCGTCGATCTCCGCGAGCAGGGCCCGCATCTCCGCCTCGGTGGCCGCCTCGTCACCGTCGTCCTCCCCGCCGCCGGCCGTGGGGGGCGCGGCGGGGCCGGGCAGCGGCAGCCGCCAGACGGTCTCCCCGTCGCCGCCGCGCTGCGCGGGCAGCGGCAGCGCGCCGCGGTCCGTGGGCGTGCCCGGCGCCGGGGCGTCGGTGGTGAGGGTCACCACCAGTTCCCCGGTGCCGTCCTCGTCCGCTCCGGTGGCCGGGACGCGGGTGGCCCGCAGCCCGAGACCGGTCCCGCGCGCCAGCAGGGGGCGGGCCACCTGGCTCACGGAGAGCACCAGACGGCCGCGGACGGGCGTGGGCAGGCCGTGGCTGTCGGCGAGCCGCCGCACGGCCTGCCGGACGTGGGCGAGCGTGGCCAGTCCGCTCTCGTGGACGTTCATGCCACCCCCGCGAGGCTCACGGCGGTGGCGTCGTCCCGCAGCCGGCGGTGCCGGTGGCCGAGGGCGACCGGCAGCACTTCGGCGGGCAGCCCCAGGAAGTACGCCGAGGGCTGCCGCGCCCAGCGGGCCTCGATGCCGTCCGAGTACAGCACGGTCGTCTCGTCGGCGGCCACGGTGGCCGTGCGCGTCTGCACGGTCGGCAGGTTCCAGCCGACGATGCCCGGCCGGCCGTCCAGTTGACGGTGGGGGCGCTGCGGCGAGAGCACGCACAGCCGGATGTTGCCGACGGCGCAGAAGTCGGCCGTGCCCGGGGCGATCCGCACAAGTCCTACGGCGGCACCGCGGGTGTGCCGCAGAGCGTGATGCATACGTTGCATGATCTGCTCGAGGGGGTCGTCGCAGTGGTCGTGGAAAACGCGCAGTCCCCGGCCGGCGGCTTCACCGTGCCCGAGGCCGTCGATGACCAGGGCCGTGCGTATGTGCCCGTTCTCGTGGATCGCCGCGGAGTCCCCGCAGACGTCCTCGCCCGCGGCCGGCAGGCACACCATTCCGGCGCCGGAGGGCAGGGGCCTGTGCTGGCCGCCGGTGATACGGGCGGCGGCCACCGTGCCGTCCGGGACCGTCGAGTTGATCCGGAAGTCGGTGGCGATGCGCTGGACGGCACCCAGCCCGGTGCCGAGCGAGCCCGCCGTCGTGTAGCCGTCGGTCAGGCAGCGTCGCGGGTCGGCCATTCCCGGGCCTCGGTCCACCGCCACTATCTCCAGCCCCTCGCCCAGCGGCAGGGCCTGGAGGTAGACGCTGCCCTCCCGCGCGTACTTGTCCAGGTTGCTGGCCAGTTCGCTGGCGACGGCCGCCGCCTGGTCGGGCAGGGAGCCGCCCAGCCCGCAGCGCGTGCCGAGGGAGCGGGCCCGGGTGGCGGCCAGGTGCACGGCGCTGTAGTGGTCGATGCGCGTCTCCACGGTCACCGGCCTGTCCCACGCCTCGGACGTCATCGGTCGAGCCACCGCACGGCAGTGATCGTCGTCCCGGCGCCCGGCGCGGTGTGCACCTCGAAGCTGTGCATGAGACGCTGCGCGCCGCCCAGCCCGTGTCCCAGGCCCGCCCCGGTGGTGAAGCCCGTCCGTCAGCGCGCCCTCGACGTCCTTGATGCCGGGACCGTCGTCCTTGACGACCAGCCGCAGACCGGTGCCGGTGATCTCCCGTACCGGCTCGATGAACAGGGCACCGCCGCCTCCGTGGATGAGCGCGTTGCGGGCCAGTTCACTCGCCGCCGTCACCACCCGGGTCGACCAGGCTGAAACCCAGCTCCTGTGACGCGGCACGGACGGCGTGCCGGACCGTCAGGAGGTCGTCCTCGGTGCGCACCGGATACTCGTGCGAACCCCCCGGCGGGAACTGCCGGGCCGTCTGCTGCGCCGCGGCGGACGAGGACGAACGCCCGCCGGAGCGTGTGCCCGAGATCACTCCCCGGAACCCCGGCCGTCGCGGGTCCGGTGCCAGCCCAAGGCGGACATGCCCTCTTCGGCGTTCAAGGCGGTCTCCACTCCTGTCAGCTCGATACCGAGTTCCACCAGGGTGATGGCCACGGAGGGCCGCATGCCGGCGACGATGACGCGGGCGCCCAGCAGTTGCGCCATCGTGCTCAGCTCCATCAGCGCCCGGGCCACGAAGGAGTCGATGATCTCCAGCCGGGAGATGTCCAGGAGCACGCCGCGCGCCCTGTCCTCGGCGATGCGGGCCGTCAGCTCCTCCGCCAGCGCGGTGGCCTGCTTGTCGTCCAGTTCGTTCAGCAGGCCGGTGACCAGGGTGTCACCGAGCCGCAGGATCGGCACGGTGGCGCTCTCGTTCGCGTGGTTGGTGTCCGGGAGAGTCACGGCAGCTTCGGCACCTCCGGCGTGTCGTCGGCATCGCCCGTGAGCCGCATGGCCGTCGCCAGGGCGTCGGCCAGGGTGGCCCGGGTGAGGATGTCCGACAGATCGATACCCAGCTGGACGATGGTCTGCGCGATGCCCGGCCGGACACCGCTGATCACGCAGTCGGCGCCCATCAGTCGCACGGCCTTGACGGTCTGGATCAGGTGCTGCGCCACGGAGGTGTCGACGGTGGGCACACCGGTGATGTCGATGATGGCGACCGACGCCTCGTGCGTCTGGATGCCCTCCAGCAGGTTCTCCATCACCACCTGGCTGCGCGCGGTGTCCAGGTTGCCGATCAGCGGCACCGCCAGCACCTTCCGCCACAGCTGCACGACCGGGGTCGACAGTTCGAGCAACTGCCGGCTCTGCCGCCGGATGATCTCCTCACGGCCCTGGACGTAGGTCTCGAAGGACAGGGCACCCGCCGCGTCCAGCAGATGGTTGACCATCAGCGCCAGCTCGAACAGCTCGCCGGTGGCCAGGTCCTGGTCCTGGACCGCCTCCAGCAGCGCCTCCTTGAGGGAGAGCACCGCCAGCGCCGTGGCCGTCGGCGGCGTGCCCGCCCGGGCCCGCCGCAGCGACAGCTCGCACACGGCCTCGCGCAGCGGGGGGGGGGGGGGACTCGCTGACGATCCGGTCTATGGGGAGGTCCCCGGCCAGGCCCTCGCCGAGCGCGGCCACCAGGCCGTCGGCCTCCTCGCGCAGCTCATCCTCGGCTGCGCTCCGGCCGTACTGCTCCCGCTCGCGCTGCAACTGCACCCACCGGTCGGCTGTCTCCGCCTGCCGCTGGGCCAGCGCCTGCGTCAGTCGAGCGCGTGCGGTCGGCTTACTGGCAGTCATCTGGGTGTGCCTTCCCCTTTGCGTTACGTGACGTTCGCCGCCGGGCCGGTACTGCGGTTCGTGACCGGACCGATCGTACCCACCTCCCTGACCGGCCGGTTCGCAGGCCCGTCCCGCCCGGCCTCCCTGCGCTCCTGCCCTGCCTGCCCGCCTGCCATCCGGCCCTTCCCCCCGGGCCCTCCACGGATCGCTCTCGCCAGTGACCGATCCGCACCTGCGTTCGGATTGTGGGGGTACGGGACGACGACGATCTGGAAGCCGTCCTCGTACAGGATGTGGCCCGGGTCACGGGAGTGCAGCATGTGACAGTCCACTCCGTGTGCGGCGAGGATCCCCAGATAGCCGCCCACCCGCGCCACGAGGTGCACGGCGGTCGCCTTGAACCATGCGGCGGCGTGCGGATGCAGGGCCGGGTCGTAGACGGTGGGGTCCGCGTCCGAGGGGTTCGGGCAGACCGCGTCGTACCACGCGTTGACGGAACGCCGGAAACGCTCCTCCTCCAGGGTGAGCAGCCCGGCGCGGCCGAGATTGTTGACGAGGCCGAAGACGCCCGTGAAGTGCCCCCGGGTGTTCGGCGTGACCGCCTGGAAGCGGACGTATCCGCCGTCGGCCCCGGTGTCCGCGTCCCCGGCCGCCGCTGCGTCCACGTCCTGTGGCTCGCGCCCGCCGTCCCCGCGGGCCGCCTCGTGCCGGCCGGCAAGGGCGCGGTCCGTGTACCGGTCGCCGGCGTTCACGCGGGGCAGGTGCTCGGTCCGAGCCGGTCCGGGAGGCGGTCGCGGGCCGAGGCGAAGGTCTGCTCGGTGTCGAGCGTGCCCACATCGACCGTCACCACGTGCCAGGGGGCACGGGTGAGGAGGCGGCGGGTCGGCTCCGCCTCGGCGCGCAGACGGGCGGCGGCGGAGGGAAGGTCGCGCACGCTCCGGGTGCCGGGTGAGCCGGCGAGCTTGCGGATGTACCAGTCCTCCCAGCCGGCGCCCTCCCGGGCGACCGCGCGCCGCAGCGCGGCGGCCGGATCGTCGTGCACGTACACGACGGTGACCGGCACCGGTCCGAGCACGCGTGACAGCCCGTCCACGAAGGAAAACAGCGCCCTCTCGTCGTGCCCCCAGGCGACCGGCGACGGAATGAAGGGCAGCAGCGCGTCGGTGACCAGGTAGTCCCTTCCGGCCGCCGTCGATGCGGCGACGTAGGCGCGCACGTCCGCGGTCAGCGTCTCGGGCCGTACGGCGGCGGATCCGTCGGCGAACTCCTGGGCGACGGGCCGGAATTCCTCGCGGGTGAGGATGTCCGCCTTCGCGAACTGGTCGACGGAGGCGCCCGTGGCGGACAGCCACCCGCCCAGCGCCCGGCAGAGCGTCGATTTGCAGACTCCCGGGCTGCTGCCGATGACGGAGACGAGATGAGGGGTCATGACCGCAGTCTCACACCGCCGTCCCGGGGCGGGCAGTGCCCGAGGGCAACTCGCCCCGGGGCGCGGCGCCGTTCAGGGCTTGCCCGCGCCGAACGGGTCCACCTCGGTGAGCAGTTTGTCGATCCGTGCCTTGTCGACCTTGTTCGTCACCTCCGCCGCCTCCTGCCGGTCGCGTACGCACTTGGAGAGGGTGAAGGCGGAGGAGACGACGAAGATCAGTCCGAGTCCGAGGAATCCGCGCTCCCACTGGCCCACGGGCAGTCTCGCGATGCCGACCAGCAGTGCGAGCAGCGCCACCCCGAAGGCGACGGCCGACTGCACGAAGAACGCCGTGGTGGTGGGGCGTTGGACGGAAGGAGTCATATCAGCCATACCGTGAGAGTGCCTCCCGGCCGCGTCCGGCACATGGGTACGGGTACTCAGAATTCGCCCGTCGGCAGCCTTGCCGGTGCGCTGTTCCGCCCGCCCGCGACCGGCGGCATAGTCTCGGGCCGTCGAAGGAGCGGTGAGGGCCGCGGTCGCGGGAGCCCGCACCGGGAAGCGGTGAGACGGACGGTGAGACGGTGAACCGGCGGCGCTTGACGACACGGGGCCCGGTGGAGTTCCTGGACGTGCGGCGGGTACGGCTCGTGGAAGCCGGCAGCCTGCGGGTGACACCGGAGGAACAGCAGGCTGTCGACCGCCTCTGGGCTCAGGCCGTCGCCGGCAACCCGCACCTCTTCGACGGGCCTCTGGTGGCCTGCACGGGACTGCACCGGCCACGGCCCGGCGTCCTGGAGCTGCGGTGGGTCCGCGCCACCTACCGCCACCGCGCCCTGCGGCTTCTCCGCGCCCCCGGCTCCTGGGTGCCCTCCCCGGTGTTCGTCACGGTGCTGCAGCCCACGGACGAGGGGCTGGTGGTGGGCCGGGGGTCGGCGACCACGGCGGGCCCCGGGCGCTGGGGCCTCCCGGGCGGCTCGGCGGAACCGCCGGGGACCGCCGGGCGGCTGCTCGACGAGGCCGCGCTGCGCCGGCACGCCGCGCGGGAACTCGCCGAGGAGACGGGCGCCGGTGCCGAGCCCGGTGGTCTGACGCTCCACGCTGTCACCCGCGGCGAGTACGGGAAGGTGGGCCTGCACTTCCTCGCGCCGCGGCTGCCCGCCGCCCTGGTCCGCTCCCGCCACCGCGGCCTGCTCGCCGCGCACGCGGCCCGCGGGGACGAGCCCGAACTGGACCGGCTCGCGTTCGTCCGCTCGGCGGCGGAGTTGCACGGGCTGGGCCCGCAGGCCGACTACGTACCGCAGCTCGTCGCCCGCTGGGCCGCGCCTCAGCGGGCGGGGGAGGGCCAGTTGCGGAACTTCTTGGGCCGGGGCGGGGCGTAGGTGCGGACTTTCGAGGTGGTCAGGCCGAGGGCCACAAGGGATTCCGCGATCTTCACCGCGGCGGTCACCCCGTCGACGACCGGGACACCCGTGCGCTCGACGACGCGTTCGGTCAGGCCGGACATGCCGCCGCAGCCCAGGCAGATCACCTCCGCGCGGTCGTCGGTCACCGCGCGGGCCGCCTGCTCGGCGATGGCGTCCACGGCGGCCTTCTCGTCACGTTCCAGATCGAGCACGGCCAGCCCGCTGGCGCGCACGGAGGCGCACCGGGCGCCGAGCCCCGCGCTGTGGAGGCGTTCCTCGATCAGCGGGACGGTGCGGTCGAGACTGGTGACCACGGAGTAGGAGCGGCCGAGGAACTGGGCGGTGCTCGCGGCGGCTTCGGTGATGTCGACCACCGGGACGTCGAGGAGTTCCTGGAGACCCTCCCGCCCGTGCTCGCCGTAGCCGGCCTGGATGACCGCGTCGAACGGCTCCGGGTAGGCGCGGACCGTCTCCATCACGGCGACGGCGGCCAGATAGCTCTCGTAGTTGCCCTCGACGGATTCGGCACCGAAGGCGGGGGTCAGCGGCACGATCTCGGTACCGGGCGCCGCGGCACCGGCTGCCTGACGGCCGATCGACTCGGTGATCGACTCGGTGGTGTTGACGTTGACGACGAGGATGCGCATGGCCGGGCTTTCTGCTGGAGGGGTCATTCGGCGGCGACGGCGATGGATTCGCCGTCCACGTCACGGATGGGAGTGGCGCGGTCCGCGATCAGCGCGTACAGCGCGGCGGCGAGGAGGGCGCCGATGAACCAGGAGAACCCGGCCACGGCACCGAAGGCGGGCACCAGGGCGATGACGACGGCGGCTGCGGCGCTGGGCGCGAAGGCGGCGACGGCGCGCGGGTTGTAGCCCCGGCGGTAGTGGTACTCGCCCTGCGCGTCCTCGGTGTAGAGGTCGGGCACGTTGATCCTGGCCCTGCGCAGCAGCCAGTAGTCCGCCATGATCACGCCGAAGAGGGGGCCGAGGAGGGCACCGAGTCCGCCGAGGAAGTAGTTGACGACGACCGGGTTGTCGTAGAGGTTCCAGGGCAGGATCACCAGCCCCAGTACGGCGCTGACCAGGCCGGCCCTGCGGAAGTTGAGCGTGCGCGGGAAGAAGTTGACCAGCGCGTAGATGGGCGCGACGAAGTTGGCCAGCAGATTCACCGCCACGGTGAGGGCGATCAGGGCGAGTGAGGCGACGGCCAGCAGGAACATGTTCGGGACGGTGCGGACGATGTCCGTGGGACTGGTGATGACTCGGCCGTCCAGCTTGAACTGCGCCCCGCTGAGCACCGCGACGATGACGGCGAAGAAGAGCATGTTCACCGGGATGCCGATCACATTGCCGCGGACGATGGCGCCGCGGCTCTTCGCCGACCGGGTGAAGTCGCAGAAGTTGAGCACGAACGTCCCGTAGACCACCACCCACAGTGCCGCGCCCTGGAGGATCTGGAGCCACATCGCGCCGCCGGTCAGCGGGGTGTCGGTGGACCAGGAGATCGAGCCGTCGGCCCGGAAGAACATCCAGGCCGCGAGGGCGCACATGGTGATCAGCGTGGTGGGCGCGGCGAACGCCATGTAGCGCCGGATCATCTGCATCCCGTAGCTGACGATGACCACTTGGAGGGCCCACAGGGCGAGGAAGGTGATCCAGCCGAGTGTCGACTGGCCGAGCACGGAGTTGGTGTCGAGCGCGCGCAGGCTAGGGAACATCGCCGTCAGCAGGGTGCTCAGCACGGACGAGGCCAGATACGTCTGGATGCCGAACCAGGCGATGGCGACGGCGCCCCGGACCCCGGCGGGGATCTTCGCGCCGTTGACGCCGAACGCTATACGGCTCATGACGGGGAAGGGGACGCCCGTCTTGTGCCCCATGAACCCGGACAGGGTCAGCAGGAGGAAGAGCAGGACCGAGGCGAGCGCGAACGCCGCCAGGATGCCCCAGACGTTGAGTCCGAGGGCGAACAGCCCGATGGCGAAGGCGTAGTTGCCGAGGCTGTGCACGTCGTTGGCCCAGAGCGTGAAGACGTTGTAGGCGCCCCAGCGGCGCCCTTCCTTCTTCGTCGGGGCGAGGTCGTAGGTGTAGAGACCAGAGCTGGCGGTGCCGCTGGTGTCCACGGACGCTCGCTCATCCACGGCGGTCATAGGGGCTCCGGGGGAAGGGAGGGCGGGGCGGGGAACGTTCAGAGCTTTCCACGAAACGGAAGCGCGATTCCGCACGCCAGAACGTAGTTTTCTCCCAACAGCACCGTCAAGAGTTGGGAAGCGACGACTTGAGCGGATGAGCAAAGCGCCCTTTCCGCAGGAAAGGGCGCTTTCGATCAAGAGTGGAGGCGACTGGCCGGTGCGCCCCCTTTGCCGGAAGCGGAGCGGGCGCCCGTCACCACGAGCACGGTCCCGGGGAAGTCACGGGGCAGCGGTCACCTCCTGTCCGTCCTCGGCTCCCTGCGGGAGCAGCAGGGCCGAATCGGCGTGCAGCGTCAGCCGGACCGGTGTGAACTCGGTGGCGTCGACGCGTGCGGCGTCCGTGCCCGGGTGCGGCGCATACCGCGGATGGGCGCCCCCGCTGATCTGCCAGCGGATACGGTGCCCGGCCGCGAACCGGTGGGCGGTGGCGCTCATGGGCACGGTGAGCCGTGCGGTCCGCCCGTCCTGAGGGCGCAGCCGGCCCAGTCCGTCGCAAACGTTGACGGAACGGCCCTGCGGGTCCACGTCGCACAGCCGGGTGAAGACGTCGGCGTACCCGGTGTCAGCGTGTACGCGCAGGTGCGCGCTGACGGGACCGACGACCTCCACCGGCTCCGACAGCGGCGGACCGGTGAAGGTCAGCACGTCCTCGCGGGCCTCCAGTGCGGTGTTGTCGCGGGACCCGGCCGCACCCGAGAGCAGCGGCCCGCCGACGGACGGGGTGGGGTCGGCGGGGTCGTAGCGGAAGGACGCCAACGGCGCGGAGTCCGTGGGCGGCTGCCGGGTGAGGTACCCGCCCGAAGCGGGGAACCACGAGGTGACAGCGGGCTGCCCCGGCCACGCGTCGAGGTCCCGCCAGGTGCCCTGGCCGCCGCCCACATGGATGCGTACGTCGGTGGGCCGCAGTCCGGAAGGGTCGGCGCACAGGTGTGCGCGCAGCCAGGCGAGGCTCTCGGTGAACACCTCGGGCCAGCCCTGTTGCAGTGCGGAGGTGTGGTCCCAGGGGCCGACGAGCAGGGCGGTCTCGCAGCCGGCCGCGCGGAGCCTGGCGTACTGGACGAAGGCCTGGTCGACCAGGGCGTCGTGCCACCCGGTCACCAGACTCGTCGGTACGGTCCGCCGTGCCGCGGCCTCGCCCGGGTCGGCGCCCTGCCAGTACGCGTCCCGGGCGTCCGGGTGGGCGAGCACCTCGTCGAGCCACGGTATGCCGCCGCCGAGCGCGGGGGCGTACCCGTCGCGCAGCGGGCGGGTGCCGACAGCGGTGCGCACCCGCCGCCGCAGGCGCAGCATCGCGCGCAGGAACGGCCCGGTGCCCTGGTGCTGGTAGGTCATACCGGCCCCGACGGCCAGGCTGTTGTCCAGCCGGAGGGCGCCGTCCTCGTAGAACAGCGCGTACGGGTCGTGCAGCCCCACCTGTACGGCCATCGCCTTCAGCTCCGGTGGTGCCTCGCGGGCCAGCGCCCACTGCACGTAGCCGAGGTAGCTGGGGCCCACTGTGCCCAGCTTCCCGTCGAACCAGGGCTGTTCGCGCAGCCAGGCGACGGTGGCCTGCGCGTCGGAGGACTCGTTGCGCCACAGGTGGAACGTGCCGCCCGAGCCGCCGGTGCCGCGGCAGCTCTGCAGCACCACGTGGAAGCCCTGCTCGGCGAAGAGCACGCCGTACATCGGCGACCAGGGCAGGCCCCTGCCGTACGGCGAGCGCACCAGCAGCGTGGGGAAGTCGCCCTCGGCACGCGGGAAGTAGTGGTCGGTCACCAACGGACTGCCGTCGGCGGCCGGCACCACGAGGCCCGGCTCCCAGCCGATGTCGTGGCGCTTGGCCGGCAGGCCGCGCCAGCTCGCCCGCAGCAGCCGCGCCCGCAGGGGTGGCTTGCGGGAGGACGGCGCCCAGGTGGATCCGGAGGCGGTGGTGTGCGCTGACATGGTTCCCCTCTCACCTCCGTACGGCGTACGAGAATAGAGGGTGCTTGGATGACTCCCGCAAGCACCGCCGCCGATCAGGAAGGGAAGACCACACCGTGCCGCGCGACAGCGGGCCCGCTCCCACGGGCATCGACCCCGAACAGCTCTGGCTGCGCCCCGCCCGGCCCCGCCGGGGACGCAAACCCGCCTTCACCCGCGAAGCGATCACGGCGGCAGCCGTCGCCCTGGCCGACGCCGAAGGGATCGAAGCGGTCACCATGCGGCGGGTCGCCGCCCAGGTCGGCGCCGGCGTCATGTCGCTCTACAGCTACGCCCCCGACAAGGACACGCTCCTGGAGCTGATGGTCGACCACGTCAGCGGCGAACTCCCCAGCGGCGCACCGCCCACCGGCGACTGGCGCGCCGATCTGCGGGCCCTCGCCCACCTCCAGCGCGCCCTCATGCTGCGGCACCCCTGGCTGCCCGCCGCCCTGGCCACCCACCACACGCCCGGCCCCAACGCCCTCGCCTTCGTGGAACGCGCCCTCGCCGCGCTGCGGCCCACCGGGCTGGACGGCGCGGCCAGGCTGGAGGTCTTCGCGCAGCTCACGGCGTTCGTGGCCGGACACGTCGCCCACGAGACCGCCCGGACCACCGTCACCAGGTCTCCCGAGCGGGCCGCGGCCGAAGCCCGCTATCTGGCCGCCGTCGCCGCGGACGGCCACCACCCCGAACTCGCCGCCGCCCTCGCCGCCCCCGGCCGCCCCCTGACCCCGGACGCCACCTTCTCCCGCTTCCTCGACCGCCTCATCGACGGCCTCGCCACGGACTGAGCCCGCCCAAGGCGGGCGGACCGGCCGGCGACCTCCGCGAAGCCGCGCCCGGCCGCCCCTGCCGAGGCTGCCCGGAGACGGCCCGCCGCGCGGTCACCCAATCTTCACGTACGGCCGCCCATGGACAGCGGCGACTGCGGGCACCCGCACACGGTCGTCATATCGAGGGATGCATCGTTGTGATCGTCGTCGCGCTCGTGCTGCTGCCGGCCCTGTGGGTGCTGCTCTTCGCCATGGACCACCTGGAAGAGCGTCTGCTGCACGGTCCCGGCCCACCACGCCACGCGCGCACCCAACGGCATCTGAGGCTCGTGAACGGCGGGCGGGGCGCGGACGGCCGGAAGGCCGCCGCCATACCGGGGCGGCACCGCGACGCGGCCTGAGACGGACCTGTTCCGCGGCCCCCGGACGATGCTTCGGCCGCCACCGAAACGTTCCGCTCGTAGCGTCGGGGCCATGAGCCGCGCCTTCGACCGCTTCGTCCGCCTGCACCGCCAGGAGAGCCCCCTGCTGCTGCCCAACGCCTGGGACTGCGCCTCCGCGACCGCGCTGGCCGCAGCGGGCTTCCCGGCGATCGGCACCACCAGCCTCGGGGTGGCAGCCGCCGCCGGCCTGCCCGACGGAGCGGCGGCGACCGCGGGAACGACCCTGGAGCTGGCCCGCCGGCTCGGCGACGGCCCCTTCCTGCTGACCGTCGACGCCGAGAGCGGCTTCAGCGACGACCCGGCCCAGGTCGCCCTGCTGGCCCGCCGGCTCCACGAGGCCGGCGCCGTCGGGATCAACCTGGAGGACGGCCGCCCGGACGGCACCCTCGCCCCGGCCGCACTGCACGCCGCGAAGATCGCCGCGGTCAAGCACGCCGTGCCCGGGCTGTTCGTCAACGCCCGCACCGACACCCACTGGCTGGGGCAGCAGCGGGAGCGGACGGCCGCACGCCTGGCCCGCTACACCCGGGCCGGGGCCGACGGGGTGTTCGTACCGGGGCTGTCCGACCCGGCGGGCATCGCCGCGCTGACGGCGTCCCTCACCGTCCCGCTCAACGTCCTCCACACCCCGGGCGGGCCCTCCCTCACCGACCTGGCCCGGCTCGGGGTGAGCCGGGTCAGCCTCGGCTCGCTCCTCTACCGCCGGGCGCTCGCGGCGGCCGTCGCCACCGCGACCGGCCTGCGCGACGGCCACCACCCTGCGGCGGCACCCGCCGCCCTCACCTACGCGCAGGTGCAGGCGCTCGCCACGCGCCGCACCGGCACCCCCGGGTAGGGCACCGCACGGCGGCCGGCACCACACGGGTGCGTCACGGCTGGGGGAGGGGCCGCCAGCCGCGGGGGTCCACCCCGCCGGGCACCGGCGCCTGCGCGTCGTACGGTTCGCGGGTGAAGACGAAGGAACCCAGGTCCAGATGGCTGACCGTGCCGTCCGGGCGCCGTACCGCGCGCAGTCGTTCCCCCGCGTAGTAGCCGTCGAGCCCGGTCCAGGTGCCGTCGTCCTCGGCGCGGAACCGGGAGCGCCGCCCGCCGCCGGACAGCGGCCCCAGCAGCAGCGCGCCGGCGGCCTGGAGCCGTACCTCCACCACCTGCGTGCCCCAGTACCAGGGCCCCGTCAGTTCCAGTACGGCCGCATCCACCTCGGTCAGTGGCCGCCAAGGTTCGGGGATACGGGGCTCCGCGTCCGCGACGAGCCGGATCAGATCGCCGGCCACCGTCTCCACGCGGGGCCCCGAGGTGCAGTTGGCGAGGACGACCGCCGCGAGGTCCTCCGCCTCGCAGACCCACAGCGCCGCCAGGAAACCGGGCAAGGACCCCGAGTGCCCGAACAGGCCGAGTCCCTCGCGCCGTGCGAGGGCCACCCCGAGTCCGTAGCCGCTCTCCCAGTCGCCGTCCGCCGCCGGCGCCGCGGGGGACCGCATCTCGCGCACGGACTCGGCGGCCAGCACCCGGTCGTCGCCGCGCAGCAGGAAGGCGGCGAACCGGGCCAGGTCCGCGGTGGTGGACCACAGTTGTCCCGCGGGCGCCATCAGGCCGAGGTCCTGCGCCGGCTCCGGCAGCAGCACGTCCGCCCACGGGTGCACGGCCCAGCCCTCGGCGTGCGGTTCCCGCGGAGCGGGCCCGGTGCGGTGCAGCCCGAGCGGATCGAGCACTTCGCGGCGCAGCACCTCCTGCCAGGGTGCCCCGCGCACCGCCTCCACCAGCGAGCCCAGCAGGGTGTAACCGGGGTTGGAGTAGTGGTGGCGGCGCCCGGCGGGGTGCTTGAGCGGCTCGTCACCCAGCACGTCGGACAGCCGGGGCCGCAGGGTGGCGGGGCTCCGCTCCCACCAGGGGCCGGGGGTCTCCGCGGCGAGGCCCCCGGTGTGGGACAGCAGCTGAGCGATCGTCAGCCGGCCGACGCCGGTGCCCGGCAGATGCTGCTCCAGCTCGTCCGACAGATCCAGCAGTCCCTCGTCGCGCAGTCGCATGATCAGTACGGCGGTGAACGTCTTGGTGATCGACCCGATGCGGTACTGCACGTTCTCGTCCGGGCCGTGCCCGTCCGCGCAGGTCCGTGACCCCGCCCAGACGAGTTCGCCGCCCCGGACCACCGCTGCCACCAAAGAGGGCGCCCGGCCCTGTGCCTGCGCGGTGGCGATCCGGTGCACCAGCGCCCGGCGGGTGGCGGGAAGCAGTCCCTCGGAGGGGCGGTGCGGGCGCGGTGGGCGGGCGGCCAAGACTTCGTGCGGCTTCGTCATGGCCCACAGTCCACCCCACGCGGACCCCTCCCGGCCAGGGGTTTCACCCCGCGCCGCAGCACCGTGCACGGCCGGTCGCATCACGCCCCGAGGGCGCAGGCCCACGGCTGCCTCGGCACCACGCCTGCCGGCGTTCCGGGCCCGCCGCGCTCCGTCAGGACGACGAGGGAGCCACCTCGTAGTCGACGGCGAGGCCGTAGTGGTCGCTGACGGTGTCCGGCCCGCGGTCGAACACCCGCATGCACGACGTCGCCAGCAGCGTCGGCCCCGCCACCGCGCAGCGCACCATGACGTGGTCGATGCCGCGGAACGGCCAGTCGGGGTCCCGCTGGTGGGGATTCGACGGCGAGTACGTCGTCAGCCGTTCATGGGGGTGCACCGCTTCCCATGCGTCCCGGTAGCAGACGCTGAAGTCGTCGACGACGTGCCGGCCGGTGAGGAAACGGATGCTGTCCGCGCCGGCGTCGGCGTCCATGTCGCCCGCGATGACGACGTGGCCGGGAGAGGCCGCCACGATCTCCTCCAGCTGGCGTGCCACCGCCGCCGCCTGGAGGCGGCGCTCGCGCTCATGGTCCAGCTGGTAGTCGGGGAAGTGGTTGGCCACCCAGATCCTGCCGAGCGGCTGCGGGGCGAGGATTTCGGTGACGAGGCACGTACAGGCGAAATCACCGGTGCGCTCCGTGAGGTTGAGGTCCACCTCGAAGACTCGCCCGACGGGCCACCGTGAAGCGGTGCTGATCCCCTGCCCCGGAGGTGCGCCCACGCGTCCCGGCTCCCGTTCCCGCGCCTCGGCGATGTGGAACCCGTCCCCCAGCAACCTGCGAGCCTGTTGGTTCCCGGGCGCGTGCACCGTCTCCTGAAGCGTCAGGATGTCCGGCGCGAGCTGCTCGACGCGCTCCCGGAACCGGGCCTCGCGCTCCTTCCACTCACCGCGCATGCCCCAGGTGTTGAGTGTCACGAATCGCATGGGTCCATGCTGACTCGCTCAGCACCCGCGCCGGCGAACCGCCACCGGGTTCCGCACCCGCCCCGGCACACGCACTAACCACCGTCCCGCGTGGGAACCCGGCGCCCCTTGACGTAGGTGGCCGCGACGGCTTGTTCGTCGCCGAGCATCATGAGGGCGAAGAGGCGTTCCGCGAAGGTTTCGGCCACCTCCGTACGGCGGGCGAGGGTGGGGGTGGCGGCCCAGTCCAGGACGGTGAAGTCGGCTTCCTTGCCGGGGGTGAAGTTGCCGATGTGGCTGTCCAGCCCGAGGGCACGGGCGCCGCCGAGCGTGGCGAGGTAGAAGCCCGCGTACGCGGACAGCCGCCGTCCCCGCAGGGCGGTCACCTTGTACCCCTCGCCGAGGGTCCGCAGGATCGAGTAGCTGGTGCCCCCGCCGACGTCCGTGCCCATGCCGGTCTTCACCTTGTGCCGGCGGGCGGCGTGCAGGTCGAACAGGCCGCTGCCGAGGAAGAGGTTGGAGGTGGGGAAGAAACCGAGGGCCGAGCCGGCCAAGGCCAGCCGGCGGCGGTCGGCGGCGTCGATGTGGACGCCGTGCGCGAACAGCGACTTGCCGGTCACCAGCCCGTACCGGTCGTAGACGTCGACGTAGGAACGGCCGCCGAACAGCCGCTTCACGAGCGCCACCTCGTCCTTGTTCTCCGCCAGGTGCGTCTGGAGCCACAGGTCGCCACGCTCGCGCAGCAGACGGCCGACCATGGCCAGCATCCGCTTGGTGGAGGTGGGCGCGAACCGCGGGGTGACGCTGTAGCCGAGGCGGCCCTTTCCGTGCCAGCGGTCGATCAACTCGCGGGTGGCCCGCTCCGCGTCGTCCACCGAGCGGTCGCGCAGATAGGAGGGGGCGTACGGCTCCCGGTCCATGAGGACCTTGCCGCACAGCATGCGCAGGTCGCGGTCGGCGGCCTCCGCGAAGAAGGCGTCCACGGAGACCGGGTGCACGGTGGGGTGGACGCTGGCGGTCGTCGTGCCCGCGGCGAGCAGCCGGTCCAGGAAGAAACCGCTCGTCGTGCGGGCGTGCTCCGGATCGGCGAACCGGGCCTCCGCGGGGAAGACGTAGGTGTTCAGCCAGGGGAGGAGCTGTTCACCGTAGGAGGCGATGACGTCCACCTGGCTGGAGTGCACGTGGGTGTCCACGAAACCGGGCACGATCAGCTTGCCTCTGTGGTCGGTGTGCGTCGCCCCCGCGCGCAGCCGGTCCGGCACCCGGCGGGCCGGTCCCGCCCACACCACGCGGCCGTCGTGCCCGATCGCCAGTACGCCGTCCTCGAACAGCTGCCAGGCCTGCGGGTCGGGCGGGTCGCCGGGGTCGTCGAGGAAGTGCAGCAGGGTGCCCCGTACCAGGTGCACCCGGCCCCGGCCGGTCCCGCTCCCGGCGGAATCGCCCGTGGCGGAGGCTGCGGCCGGTCCCGTCCCCGCCCACGAGGAGGCGGCGGTCAGGCCCAGACCTGTCATGACGCTGCGCCGTCGCACACCGACGGCCGCACTGGCATCTCGGATCATTTGGCGAGTATGGGGCGCCCGCGTGCGGGCCTCGGCGCAACGCGCCCCGGGGCCGTACCGCTGACCACTCGAACAGGGCGAACGACGATTCCGCCCGGCGCTCCCGCCCCTCTCCCGGCACCCCGCATCCGCACCCCGACGGCACGGTGAGGTGCGGGCGCCTGAGATTCTTCGCCGGGCACCCCCAGGGCCGCGCCCGCGCCCTGCGGCCGGCCGGAGCCGACGGGGGACGCCCCTCACCGGCCCGGGGTACCGCGCCGGACGGCTGTGGCGCATCTCACGGGAACGGCTCCCGCGGTGCGGACAGCCCCGTACATGAGGTGGAAACGATGAGCGAGGAGCTACGGGCGCGTGTGCGGGCGGGAGAACGTGCGGCGTTCGCGGAACTGTACGAGAGGTATGCGCGGGCGGTGTACAACCACGCCTACCGGATGACCGGGGACTGGTCGGTGGCCGAGGAAGTCATGTCGGAGACCTTTCTCGACTCCTGGCGGTCCCGTGAGCGGCTGGAGCCGGACGGCGGCGACCTGAAGCCCTGGCTGCTGGGCATCGCCACGAACAAGGCCCGCAACGCCAACCGGGGCACCGGGCGGCGGCTGTCCTTCCTGGCACGCCGGCCCGCCCCGGACCCGGTGCCGGACTTCGCGGAGGAGACGGCGGGCCGCGTCGACGACGAACGGACCCTGGCCGCGGTACGGCGGGCGTTCGGCGGACTGCGGCGCGGCGAGCGCGAGGTGCTGGCGCTGTGCGTGTGGTCGGGCATGGACTACGCCCAGGCCGCGGAGGCGCTCGGTGTTCCCGTCGGCACGGTGCGGTCGCGGCTCTCGCGGGCCCGCACCCGGCTCCGCCGGCTGACCGACCAGCAACTCGCGCCCGGCCCGGGCGCACCCGCCGCCGACGGCTGTGGCGGGGACGCGCCGACGACGGTCCCCACGCGCGGGTCCGGCCGCTCCCGTGGCGGGCGTGCCCGCCGCGGGAGCGGTGAACAGGAAGGTGCGGAGCGGGAACCGCGGCAGAGCCGCGGAGAGGTACAGGGCGAGGCCGCGTTCGCGGCCCTGCCCTTCAACGAGTTGCAGGAGGGAACCCGATGACCGCCGCCGGATCCGGGCCCGTCGGGGCCCGGCACGACGAGACGGGAGACGACCGCCGCCTGACCGCGGACCTGGCCGAGATGCTCCCGGCCCCGGCCGAACGGGATCTGCCTCCTGCGGCCCACCGCTATCACAAGGACCGCCTGATGCGATTCATCGACCATGACGGGGACACCGGCACCGCACCCGCCGCGGACCCCGCACCCGCCCGCACCCGCCGCCTGCCGCTGCGCCGCTCGACCCTGTGGCTGCCCGCGGCGGCTCTCGCCCTCGCCGGGGCGCTCACCGTCGGCCTGGTCACCGGCGGAAACGGGGACGACGGCTCCGGTCCGGCCCGGGCCGGGCACGGCGCGGCCGGGGCGCTCCTCGACCGGATCGCCAACGCCGCCGCCGAGAAGGACGTGGCACCGGTGCGTGACGGTCAGCTCGTGTACGTCAAGAGCCTGACGGCCGGTGCCGAGGGCCGCCCGGACGGCACCTTCGAGCCTGGTGAGCTGCACGAGCGTGAGGTGTGGATGTCCCAGCGTCGTGGACCGGTCGAGAAGCTGGGCCTCATCCACGAGGACGGCGCCTGGGCGCCCCTCACCGAGATGGTGCCGCCCGGCTCCCCGGGCGTGCGGGAAGGGGTCGACCGGCCCACGTACCGGTGGCTGGCCACACTGCCCACCGACCCGGACGCCCTCCTGCGCAAGCTCGACGGCCTGGCCGAGCCGGGCGAGGGCCAGGAGCGGGACCAGGCCGTCTTCGAGCTCATCGGGAGGCTGCTCGGCGAGACGGTGATGCCGCCCGAGACGGCCTCCGCCCTCTACCGGGCCGCGGCCCGGATCCCGGGGGTGACCCGGACCGAGGACGCGGTCGACGCGGCGGGCCGGCACGGCATCGCCGTCACCCGCGTCGACAAGAAGGCGGCGACGGCCACGTCGTGGATCTTCGACAAGCGCAGCCTCGCCTATCTGGGGGAGTTGAGCAGGCTGTCGAAGGACACGAAGGCGGGCAAGAAGGGCACCGTTCTGGAGGAGACGGCCGTCCTGCGGCGCGGTGTCGTCGACGGCTACCGGCAGCGCCCCGACGGCGACCGCACCCGGCACGGCTGACAGGGGCGGGCCGGACCCTGGCGGCCCGCCCCGCCGGCCCCGTCGCCCTCACCCCTCGTCGGCCTCGTGGACCACACGGCCGTCGAACACGGTGAGGGTGACGGGAGGGGAGGGGATGTCGTGCGGGGCGGTGTGGAGCAGATCGCCGCCCAGCACGCACAGATCGGCGGCCTTGCCCACCTCCAGCGAGCCCTTCCAGTCGTCGGCGAAGTCCTGCCAGGCGGCGTCGGCGGTGTAGGTGCGCAGAGCCTCGTCCAGACCGGCGCTGGTCGGGCCCGCTGACCCGGCCGCTGCGTGTCTGACGGGTGAGCATGGTGGCGATACCCTGCCGCCAGTCGGGGAACGCGACGGGGGCCGCCGGGAGGCACCGGGTGGGGCGGTGGCCCCGGTGCGGTGGGGTGCCGTTCCGGCTGCCGGGCTACACGGTCTCCCGCACGTGTGCGGTGAGGGTTACCCTCATCCGGCCGGGGTTGAGGGTGAGTTGGGGGAGCCGGGGCACGGAGAGGCTGTCGCGGTGCAGATGGATGCGCCAGTGGCTGAGCAGGGAGGCGAGCAGCAGTACGCCCTCGATCTGGGAGAACTCGTCGCCGATGCACTTGCGGGCGCCGCCGCCGAAGACGGTGACGGGGATCTGCGGCCTGGTACCGCCGGCACCGTGCGCGTCCCAGCGGTCGGGGTCGAAGCGCTGCGGGTCCGGGTAGAGGTCGGGCAGATGACTGATGAGGTAGGGGCTGTAGGCGAGGGTGGTGCCCTTGGGGAGGGGGTAGCCGCCCAGCCGGGTGTCCGTCTCGGTCTGCCGGGTGAGGAACCAGCCCGGCGGATACATCCGCAGCGCCTCGGTGAACACCTGCCGGGTGTAGGTGAGCCGGGGCAGATCGTCCCAGCCGGCGGTCCGTCCGCCGAGCACCTCGTTCACCTCGGCCGTCAGCCGGGCATGGACGGCCGGATGGGTGGCGGCCAGGTACAGCCCCCAGTTGACCGCGCCGGCCGTCGTCTCCGTCCCGGCCGAGTACATGGTGACGGCCTGGTCCACCAGTTCGTCGTCGGTCAGCGCGGGGGTGTCGCTCTCCGGGTCCCGTGCGGCGATGAGCATCGACAGCAGACTGGTCTCCTCACCGTCCCCGTCCGCCGCGCGTTCGCGGTACGCGGCGGTGAGGTCCGCCATGGACCGGCGTACCCGGCGGGTGGCTTCCTCGTAGCGGACGTTGCCCGGCGTGGGCACCTTGCGCAGCGGCCGGGGCAGCAGGCTGTGCCGGGTGAAGCCGGCCAGGAGCGTGTCGAAGTCGGCGGCCAGCCGCTTGTGGAGACCGGGGTCCAGACTGGTCCCGAACACCGTGGACAGCACGATGTCGGCGGTGATGTTGCGGGCCTCCACCGCGAGGTCGAGCGTCCGGCCGTCCTGCCAGCCGCCGACGACGGCACTGATGCGTTCGGTCATGATGCGCGCGTAGTGGGGGAACCGGGCCTGGTGGAAGGCCGGCTGCATCAGCCGGCGCTGCCGGCGGTGCTCGGCGGCCGGGCAGGTGGCGAGGCCCTGCCCGCCGGCTTCCCGCAGCCGCTCGAAGAGGGGGCCGCCCTTGTCGAAGACGCGGTCGTGCAGCAGGACCGTGCGGGTCAGTTCCGGGTCGCACACCACGACGACGGGTTTGTGAGCGAGGCGGATCTCCACCAGCGGGCCGTGCTCGGGCAGTCCGCGCAGGAATGCCAGGGGCGCGCGCAGGAACTCCGGCAGATGGCCCACCACGGGCTTGGCGCCGGGGGCCCAGGGCACCGGGAGGACGCTCTCCATGTCACCAACTCCTCGTTCTCGGCCCCAGGGGCCGCACGGGACACCGGCCGCCGCCGGTGCGACGGGTTCGTATGCCGGGAGAGAGATCGTGGAACAGGGGCCGGAGCGCGGGGAGAAGAGCCGGCCGGCCCGGCGGTGGCCGGGGAACGCCCGGGCGCCCGGCGGTGCTCGGTGATCCCTCACTGTAGGGAGCGGGCGGCGCGGCGTCCATGCCGCCGACCGGCACACGCCGGGCTTCCGGCACGGCCCCGTTCGACCGGCGTTGTGAGGTGAGTCACACCTGCATCGGCGGCAAGTAACGCACTGTGTAGCGGATCATTCCGTTCGCCGGTTATGCCGGAATCGGCCGTGCTAACGGTGAGACCGGATGCGGAAAGTCCTCCTCCTTCGTTTTCCAGCCGGCTGCGAGTCTGGTGCGACCACCAGGACCCCCATAATCTGTTTGGCGGCCTGGGAGAGGTCACGGGGGAAGGACGCATGAATGAAGGAAACTTCAGCTGCTGTCACGGACCGATCTCCGCGCGACGGAGAAACAATCCGGCTCCAGAAGCGACTGGGTGAAGACCTGGCCCGCGTCAGGAAATCACTGCGTTCCCTGACCGTTCCACCGCACGAACGCATACAGGAACCCATTCTGTATGCGGTGGAGAACACTGGACGGCTGCTGCGGCCCACTCTCGTCCTGCTCTCCTCGTATCTCCTGGAGGAGGAAGAACGCCTCGTCACGCACCGGCGCGTCATCGAAGGCGCCGCCGTCGTCGAAATCCTGCACATCGCCACGCTCCACCACGACGACCTGATCGACGAGGCACAGGTGCGGCGCGGCAGGCCCAGCGTGAACGCGCGGTACGGCGACGCCGTCGCACTGCTGACCGGTGACTACCTCCTCGCCCGCTGCATGCAGTCGGCGGCGGCCCTCGGCGCGTCCCGGATGACGGCCATGGCCGAGACGCTGGTGGACCTGTGCGTGGGCCAGATGCTGGAGTCCATGCAGCTCCACGACCCGCTGCGCAGCGAGGACGACTACTTCGCGGCCATCTCGGGCAAGACCGCCCGTCTGCTGCGGACGGCCGCCACGATGGGCGCCCTCCAGACGGGGGCGGACCAGGATGCCCGCCAGACGCTGGAGACCTTCGGCCACAACCTCGGCATGGCGTTCCAGATCTGGGACGACATCCTCGACATCTGCAGCAGGGAGACGGGGAAGCAGCCCGCGAAGGACATCCTCAACGGCGTCTACACCCTCCCGGTGATCTACGCCGTCGAAGCGGAGCGGGAACGACTCCTCCCGGTGCTGCGCAGTCAGCCGCTGTCCGCCGAGCGCTGCCGGCAGATCATCGCGGCGGCACAGGAATCCGGGGCGGTCAGCCGGGCCGCCGCCGTGGCCCAGCGTTACATCACCGACGCCCTTTCCGTCGTGGAATCCCATCCCGCCACCGCGCGGCACGCCGCGGTGGTGAAACAGTGCCTGCGCGACCTCGTCAGTGCATTCGCCTCCCAGCATCCGGCACTCAAAGCGCTGCGGGACATCGTGCAACCCGCACCCGACCGCCTGCCGTCGACCACATGAGAAATCCGACGACACAAGGAAACTGACGACATGAGAAATCCGACGACATGAGACAACCGCGCCACGCGGCCGGTCCCGCGGCCGGTGGACGGAATTGACTCGGGTGCATTCACGGTATTCACGTGGGGTGTTCTGTGCCGGAAATCCGAAGTGATTTCATCGCCGATTACGACAGTCTGGCCCACACCTGGTGGGACCCCAGGGGCCCCCTCGCCCCCCTGGGCTGGATCGCCCGCGCCCGCGCCGGCTTCGTACCCGCCGCCCCCCACGAGGGTGCCCGGCTCCTCGATGTGGCCTGCGGGGGCGGGCTGTTCGGCCCCCACCTGGCCGGCAAGGGATACCGCGTCGTCGGTGTGGACCTGTCTGCGCTGTCGCTGCGGGAGGCGCTGCGGCACGGATTCGACGCGGTCGCCCGCGCGGACATCGCCCGGCTCCCGTTCGCCGACGCGTCGTTCGACGTCGTCACGGCAGGACAGTGCCTCGAACACGTGCCGGACCCCTTCGCCGTCGTGGCGGAGGCCTGCCGGGTGCTGCGCCCCGGCGGCACCCTCGTCCTCGACACCATCGCCGACACCCGCACGGCGCGGTTCGTCGCCATCACCCTCGCCGAGAACGCACCCCTGCCCGGCCGGCCGCCCCGCGGCACCCACGACCACCGGCTGTTCGTCAACCGGCAGCGGCTGCTGCGCACCGCACGCGCGCAGGGCGTCGAGCTGCGGCTGCACGGCCTGCGCCCGCACTTCGGCGACGGGCTGCGCTATCTGGCCCGCAGACGCGAGGAGGTCCGCATGGTCCCCACCGCCTCCACCGGCGTGCTGTTCCTCGGCGTGGGGAGGAAGAGGTGACCGCCACCGTGCGGCCGGCCGCCGGCGCGGTGCGCAACTGGCTGGTCGGCGCCCGGCTCAAAACCCTGCCCGTCACCCTGGCACCCCTGGTGGTGGGCTGGGCGACCGCCTCGTCGCTGGGGCACTTCAGCTGGTGGCGTGCCGCCCTGACGCTGGTGTTCGCGCTCGGTTTCGTCCTGGGCACCAACTTCTTCAACGACTACAGCGACGGGGTGCGCGGCGCCGACGACCACAGGGTGGGCCCGGTCCGGCTCGTCGGCTCCGGACGGGCCTCACCCCGCCAGGTCCTCCGCTCCGGCCTGGCGCTGTACGGCGTCGCGGTGCTCTCCGCCGTGGTGCTGGCCGTGACCGTCTCCTGGTGGCTGCTGGCGCTCGCCGCGGTGTGCGCGCTCGGCGGCTGGTACTACACCGGCGGGTCCAGGCCGTACGGCTACCGCTCGCTGGGCGACGTCAGCATCTTCCTCTACCACGGCGTCATCGCCGTCTGCGCCACCGTCCACATCCAGCTCGGCCGGGTGCCCTGGATCGCCCTCGCCGCCTCCCTGCCCATCGGCCTGCTCGCCTGCGCCCTGCTGACGACGAACAACCTGCGCGACATACCGACCGACACCGCCGCCGGGAAGATCACCGTCGCCGTCCGCCTCGGCGACCGGCGCACCCGCGTCTACTACACGCTCACCGTCACCGTCGCCTTCGTCTCCGCGCTGCTGCTGGCCGCCGCCCGGCCCTGGGCGCTGCTGGTGCTCGGCGCCCTGCCCGCCGCCGTCCTCCCGCTGCGCCGGGTACTGGGCGGAGCGCGCGGCAGCGAACTGGTGCCCGCCCTGGAGCACACCTGCGTGCTGCTGCTCGTCTTCGGGGCCCTGCTGGCGATCGGGCTCGCGCTGTGACCGGCCCCGGGACGCACGCCACAGCCGGCCGGGGCAGCGGCGGGGTGGCGGGCCCGGACCACGAAGTCCTGGTGATCGGCGCCGGGTTCTCCGGCATCGGCACCGCGATCGGACTGCTGCGGGCCGGCATCGACGACTTCCTGGTACTGGACGAGCAGGACGACGTGGGCGGCTCCTGGCACGCCAACCGCTACCCCGGCATCGCCGTGGACATCAGCGCCTTCTCCTACTCCTTCGCCTTCGAACCCTTCGCCGGCTGGTCGCGCGCGTTCCCGCCCGGCGAAGAGCTCAAGGCGTACGCCGACCACTGCGTGCGCGCCTACGGGCTCCGTCCCCACCTGCGGCTCGGCGCCCGGGTGGTGCGCGCGGTGTACGACGAGACGCGGCACCTCTGGCAGGTCTTCTCCGCGGACGGCACCTGCCGCACGGCGCGCTTCGTCATCTGTGCCACCGGCTGGCTCACCAAACCCAGGACGCCCGACATCGAGGGGCTCGACCGTTTCGCGGGCGACCTCGTGCACACCGCCCGGTGGGACCCGTCACTGGAACTGGCGGGCCGGCGCGTCGCGGTGATCGGCACCGGCGCCTCCGCGATCCAGCTGGTGCCCGAGATCGCACCGTCGGTCGAACGGCTCCACGTCCACCAGCGCACGCCCACCTGGGTCTTCCCGAAACCGGACGTCCCGGTCCCCGAGCCGGTCCGCAGGATGTTCGGGGCCGCTCCGTGGACCCAGCGCACCGTGCGGCTGCTCACCGACACCGTGACCGAGCTCAGCTTCGTCATCGCGATGATCCACTACCGGCGCTTCCCGTTCCTGGTGCGGGCCGGGGAGGCGTTCGCGCGGCTCTATCTGCGCAGCCAGGTCGGCGGCGACCGCGAGCTGATGGACAAACTCGCCCCCGCCTACCGGCTGGGCTGCAAGCGGCCGTCGTTCGGCAAGGGCTACTACCGCACGTTCACCCGCGACAACGTGCGGCTGATGACCGAGCCCATCGAGTGCGTCACCGAGACGGGCATCCGCACGGCGGACGGCGAGGAGCACGGCTGCGACGTCCTCGTCCTCGCCACCGGCTTCCACGTCCTGGACAATCTGCCGCCCTTCCCGCTGTACGGACCGGGCGGCCGGGACCTGAAGGAGTTCTGGCGCACCGAACGCTTCCAGACCTACGAGGGCACCGCGGTCAAGGGCTACCCGAACCTGTGGTTCATCGTCGGGCCGTACTCCTTCACCGGCGGCTCCTGGTTCGGGATGATCGACTACCAGGTCACCCACGCACTGCGGGTCATCGGGGAGACCCGGCGGCGCGGCGCCACACAGGCCGTCGTCCGGCCCGAGAAACACGACAGGTCCTTCCGCAGGGCGCTGCGCCGCCAGCGGAACACGGTGTTCGTCCACCCCAGTTGCCGGGGCACGAACAGCTACTACTTCGACGAGCGCGGCGACGCACCCGCCGTCCGCCCGGCGTCGACCTACGAGGCCGCCTGGCGCGCCAGGCACTTCGACCTCGACGACTACCGCTACGACCGGGCCGCCTCCGGAGCCGCCACATGACCGAAGGACGTCCGGCCACCTGGGAGGCCGATGCCATGCGACTGCGCGACGTGCGGGGCGAGGACCGCGCCCTGTGCACGCTCTACGGACTGTCCGCGATAGGCGGCTGCCTCGTCATGGGGACGCTGGCCGTCGCCTTCGTCGTCCGCAACGCCGGGGCCGGACCCATCGGCGTGATCGGGAACTTCCTGCGCGACGCGACGGGAAACCTGGCCTCCCAGTTCATCTACGCCGACCTGGTGCTCATCTGGGCGCTGCTCGGCGCCTACATGACCGTCGAGGCGCGGCGGTACGGGATCCGGCACGTGTGGGCGTACATCGTCGGCGCCCCGGTGCTGGCGCTGATCGTCAGCTTCTGCCTGTTCATGTACGTCCGCCAACTGCGCATCGCCGCCCGCCGCACCGAGCACGCCGCACCCCGCACCGCCCTGACGACCAGCCACGCACCCACGAGGGGAAGCGATGACCACCACTGATGCCGCCGGGTCCGTCGCGGGCGTCGAGAAGTCCCTGGCCCTGGCCGCCGAAGCGCTGCGCCGCGGCCAGGACGCCACCGGCTACTGGAAGGGGGACTTCGAGACCAGCCTGATCGGCGAGTCCGGCGAGGTCATCCTGCGGCACTATCTGCGGCTGCCGCCCGACGAGACGGTGGCCGCCGCCGCCCGGACGATCCTGAGCGAACAGACCTCCACCGGCGGCTGGGCCTCCTACCACGAGGGCCCCGACGAACTCCTGCTGTCGGTCTTCTGCTACGTCGCCCTGCGGCTGGCCGGCCACACCCCCGACGAACCCGAGATGCGTGCGGCAGCCGCCTCCATCCGCGGCAACGGGGGCGTCGAGGCCGTCGACAACCTGCTCATGCTCGCGTGGCTGGCCCTCATCGGGCTGTGGCCCTGGCGCGACATCCCGCTGATCCCGCCCGAGATCGTCCTGCTGCCCCCCTCGTTCCCGGGGAACATCTACCAGGTCGGCGCCGCCGCCCGCGGCATCCTCGTCGCCAACAGCCTCTTCATGGCCCGCCGCCCCGTGGTGCCCACCGGCTTCGGCATCCGCGAACTGCTCGCCCGGCCCGGCGCCCGGCGGCTGCCCCGGTCGCCGCTGGTGCGCTGCGCCACCACCCTCAGCCACTGGTACGCACGGCACCCGGTGCGGCCACTGCGCCGCCGGGCGGTCCGCAAGGCGACGCGGTGGCTGGTGCGGACCCAGGAGCGGGACGGCAGCTGGGGCGGCAACTGGCCGCAGACCGCCAACGTCGTCATGGGTCTCGACGCGGCCGGATACGGGCAGGACCACCCGGTGGTCGAGGCGGCCATGGCGGGGCTGGACAGGTACGTGGTGCACAAGGACGGGCACCGCCGTATCGAGATGTGGACCTCCGTGGTGATGGACACCGCGCTGGCCCTCTCGGCCAGCGCCATGGCGGGCGGTCCCGACGCGGAGGAGGCTGCCCGGCCGGCGGTGCGCTGGCTGCTCGACAACCAAGTGACCGAACTCGGCGACTGGGCCGTGCTGACCGACGACCCGCAACCAGGCGGCTGGCCCTACGAGTTCACCAACAACGCCAACCCCGACGCCGACGACACCGCGTTCGCCGTGGCCGCGCTGCGCCGCGTCCACCCGCGCGGCAGCGACCCGGACGTGGACGCCGCCTGCGAGCGGGCCGGCCGGTGGCTGCTGTCCCAGCAGGGCGAGGACGGCGGCTGGGCCGCCTTCGAACCGCTGCGCTGGCGGCTCCCGGGACGCGACAAGCTCGCCAGGATCGGCTTCCTGGAGGCGCCGTCCGCCGACATCACCGGCCACGTGCTGGAGGCGCTGGGCGCCGACGGCAGGGCCGGAACGGCCGCGGCCCGCCGCGGCATCGCGTGGCTGCGCCGCAACCAGCGGCCCGACGGCTCCTGGCCCGGCTGGTGGGCCTGCTACCACCTGCACGGCACCAGTGCCGCCGTCACCGGCCTGACCGCCTGCGGGATCCCCGGCAACGACCCGGCGGTGCGCAGGGCCTGCGACTGGCTCGTCGCCCACCAGCGGGACGACGGCGGCTGGGGCGAGGACATCCGCGCGCTGCACGACCCGGCCTGGATCGGCAAGGGCACCAGCACCCCCTCACAGACGGCCTGGGCGCTGCTCGCCCTCATCGCCGGCGGGCGGGCCGGGAGCGCGTCCGTCCGCGCGGGGCTGGACTTCCTGGTCCGCACCCAGCAGGACGACGGCGACTGGGCCGAACCGTGGCACACGTGGGTGGTGCACCACGACGGCCTCTACTGGCGCGACAGCCTGCTGCGCCTCATCTACCCCGTCATGGCGATGTCGGCCTACCGGGCCGCCGTCACCGGGACGGAGCCGCGATGAGCAGCGTCACCGTGGTCGGAGGCGGTCTCGCGGGGATGACGGCGGCCTGGACACTGCGCGGACTCGGACTCCCCGTACGGCTGCTGGAGGCGGCGCCCGGACTCGGCGGCATGGCCGGCTCACGCGTCATCGAGGGCCGGACGGAGGACCACGGGGTGCACATCTTCCCCGCCTGGTACCGCAACACCCTGCGGCTGGTGCGGGAGCTGGGCATCGAGCGCAACCTGCGCAAGGCCAGGAACTTCCACCAGTTGCTGCCCGGCGAGTTCCCCGCCTTCCGCACGGCGGTCACCCCGGCCGCCGACCGCCTGCTGTTCTACTACGGGGTGATCGACCTGCTCTCCCAGCGGTACGGCCCGCGTGACGAGTCCCTCCACGACTTCCTGCACAGCCGCTGGTACCTGACCGAGGCGGCGATCGCCGACATCGAGCACCTCTTCGTCGCCTCCAGCGCGGCGGAGAGCCCCGCCGTCTCCGCCGCCGGATTCCGCGGCAGCATCGCGGCGTTCGCCCGCCACCCCGGCCCGGTGCGGATGCCCCGCGGCGATTTGGAGCGGTGGTTCATCGGCCCCTTCCGCGAACGGCTGGAGGCCGACGGCGTCGAGGTGCGCACCGGCAGCGAACTGACCGCGGTGACCGTCTCCGGCGACCGGCTGGAGACCCTGACCGTGCGCGGCGCCGACGGAGCCACCGTCACCGAGGAGGCCGGCGGCCACGTCGTCCTGGCGCTGCCGCACGGGCGCCTGTCCGCGCTGGGCGGCGAGGTCACCGGCGCGCTGCGGCCCCCGCACGGGGTGACCGAGCTGACCTCCCGTCCGCTCGGCGCGCTCCACCTGTATCTGCGCAGGCGCCTGCCGCAGCTGCCCGACGAACACGTCCGCCTGGTCGGTTCACCGCACGCGCTGACGCTCCTGGACGTGGGACGGGCGTGGCGCGGTCACGAGGTCACCGTCCTCAACTGCGTCGTCGGACGCGTCTGCCGGCTCGCGGAACTGTCCGAGACAGAGGCGGTCAAGGTGCTGGTGGACGAGCTGTCCACCTACCTTCCCGACCTCACCTGGGACGACATCGAACACGTCTGCTACCAGCCGCACTTCGCGGCGCCGTTCTTCGCCCCCGGACCGGGCTCGGCCCGCTTCCGCCCGCACAGCGCCACCGCACTGGCCAACGTCCACATCGCCGGCGACCACTGCGCCGCCCCGCCCGGCGTGGCCGGCATGGAGAGCGCCGTGCGTTCCGGACTGACGGCCGCCGAGTCGGTCCGCCGCGCACTGCGGCCCGAGGCACCTCCGGTACGGATCGAGCCCATCGGCGACATCAGCCCCTCCGCCGCGCGCCTCCTGCGTACGGCGCTCGCCCCGCTCGCCGCGGCCGTCCGGTCGCTGACCACCCGCACCCGAGGGAGATGACCGCGTGCGTGACAGGATCGCCCTGGTGACCGGAGCCGCCGGCGGCATCGGCGCGGCCGTGACCCGCCTGCTCGCCGCGAGCGGCACCACGGTCGCCGCCGTGGACCGGGACACCGGCCGGCTGACGGCCACGGTGGCCGCGCTCGCCGCCGAAGGGCTGCCCGTGCACGCGTACCCGGCCGACGTCACCTCGGCCGCGGAGACCGAACACGTGGTGGCCGCCGTCGAGCGCGAGAGGGGGCCCGTCGAGCAGCTGGTGAACGCGGCCGGAGTCCTCCGCCTCACCGAGGCGGCGCACATGGGCGAGCAGGACTGGCACGCCACCTTCGCCGTCAACACCACGGGCGTCTTCCTGATGTCCCGCGCCGTCGTGAACCGGATGATCCCCCGCCGCTCCGGAGCCCTCGTCACCGTCGCCTCGAACGCGGCCGGCACCGCCCGGATGCGGATGTCCGCCTACGCGGCGTCCAAAGCGGCGGCGACCGCCTTCACCAAGTGCCTCGGCCTGGAGGTCGCCCGGCACCGCATCCGCTGCAACGTCGTCGCCCCCGGCTCCACCGACACCCCGATGCTGCACGGGATGCACGCCGACGGCACCGCGACCGCCGCCTCCGTCGCCGGGGACCCCGCCGCCCACCGCACCGGCATCCCGCTCGGCAAGGTCGCCCGCCCCGGCGACGTGGCCCACGCCGTGCGCTTCCTGCTCTCGGACGAGGCGGCCCACATCACCCTGCACACGCTCACCGTCGACGGCGGGGCGACGCTGGGCGCCGCGATGTGAGGGGCCGGCCCCAACCGCCCACCGTCCGCCCCGCACGCGAGAACCGACGACCCCGATCCGGAGACCGGCGGCAGCGGCCGAGAAGGGACACGCAGCGCCATGGCACACGCACTCGTCGCGGGCGGCGGCATCGGCGGTCTCGCCACCGCCCTCGCCCTGGCCCGGCACGGCCACCGCGTCACCGTCCTCGAACGCCAGCAGACGTTCGGCGAGATCGGCGCGGGCATCCAGCTGGCCCCCAACGGCTTCCACGCCCTCGACCTGCTGGGTGTCGGCCGCCAGGTGCGGGAGCGTGCGGTGTTCGTCGACGAGCTGAGGCTGATGGACGGCACCACGAGCCAGAAGATCGTCGCCATGCCGGTCACCGGACCGTACCGGCGCCGCTTCGGCAACCCGTACGCCGTCGTGCACCGCCGGGACCTCCACGCGCCGCTGCTCGCCGCCTGCCGGGCCGGCGAGCGCATCGAACTGGTGGCGGACGCGGCCGTACAGCGGTACACGCAGGATGCCGCACAGGTGACCGTCGTCACGGCCGACGGCCGCACCCGCACCGGCGACCTGCTCGTGGGCGCCGACGGCATCCGCTCCACCGTCCGCGCGCAACTGGTGGGCGACGGTGCGCCCCGCGTCTGCGGGCACACCATCTACCGCTCGGTGATACCCATCGCGAAGGTGCCCCGCCGGCTGCGCTGGAACGCGGTGACCCTGTGGGCCGGCCCCTCCTGGCACTTCGTGCACTACATCATCGGCGGCGGCGACCACCTCAACCTGGCCGCGACCCTCGACGACGGCGCCCGAGAGCCCGTCGCGGGACGCCCCACTCCGCGCGCCGTCGTGCTCGCCCGCTTCCCCGGACTGGGGGACACCGCCCGGCTGCTGCTGGAACTGGGCGAGGAGTGGCGGCAATGGGTGCTGTGCGACCGCGACCCGGTCGAGGTGTGGACCGACGGCAGGGTCACACTGATGGGCGACGCCGCCCATCCGATGCTCCAGTACGCGGCACAGGGCGCCTGCCAGGCGCTGGAGGACGCCGTCGTGCTGGGGGACCTGCTCGCCGGCGCCGGCGACGACGTGGCGCAGCGCCTGGCGCGGTACAACGCCGTCCGCCGCGAGCGCACCGCGCGCGCCCAGCTCCTGGCCCGCGAGATGGGCAGCAGGCTCTACCACCCGGCGGGGGAGGAGGCGGCGGCCCGCGACGCGATGCTGGGCGCCCTCACCGAGGAGGACCTGTACGACAAGGTGTCCTGGCTGCACGGCGCCCAGGACTTCCTCCGGGCGGCAGCCGGCTGAAGCGGCGGCCCGCCGGCGGGCCGTGACGGGCCGCGCGGACCTGGGCGCCGGCCTCCGGGAGCGGTGCCCGCCCCGGTCGGCTCGCCGGACGGTTGAGGGCGACTCGAGATCCGGTTGGCATGCCCTGTTCAAGATGAGTGAGGCCGGTCAAGCTGGAACCCCCGCGCATCCCGCGGGTTTTCCGGCCCCACGCTCGGAGGTCTCCCATGCGCCGCCGCTACGCCCTCCCCCTCGCCGCAGCCGCCCTGGCGCTCCCGGCGACGCTCGTCCCGGCCGGCTCCGCCTCGGCGGCACCCGCCGACAAGCTCCAAGTGCTCAGCTCCTGGACGCAGACCAGCGCCTCCAGCTACAACGCCTGGAACACCGCCCGTCAGAACCAGGGGCAATGGGCCGCCTACGGCTTCGACTGGTCGACCGACTACTGCAGTTCGTCGCCCGACAACCCCTTCGGCTTCCCCTTCCAGACCGCCTGCGCCCGCCACGACTTCGGCTACCGCAACTACAAGGCGATCGGTGCCTTCTCCGCGAACAAGGCCCGCATCGACTCGGCGTTCTACGAGGACCTCAAACGCGTGTGCAGCCGCTACTCGGGCGCCTCCCGCACCGCCTGCAACTCGACCGCGTGGACCTACTACCACGCCGTCGACATCTTCGGCCTCAAGGGCGCCGACCGGGCCGCCGCACCCCAGGCCGCCGCGGCCGGCGGGCGCTGAGCCACCCACGCAGCCCCGGCACCCAACGCCCCTACCCGGGGTCCGGGCCTCACCGCGCATCCGGCCCGGGGGCCGCCCCGGCCCCCCGGGCCGGTCCCGGCGGCCAGGAGCGCAGCACCTCGACCGTCTGACCGGTGACCCGGGCGAGAGTGATGACGGTCCCCGGACCACTGCCGTAGAGGCCGACCCACTCGCGGTACCGCAGCTCGGCCGTCGCCCGGTCGGCCCACCAGCCGCTGTTGACCGGCCCGTCCGGCCGGAAACGGCAGGTGACACGGTAGACCGCGGGGCGAGGCCCGCCGGGCCGTGCGGAGTCGCGATCCACGCGGTGACTGTACGAAGACGCCGCCGCCCGGCGCCCCGGCCACCGCCGCTCGCCGGGCGGACGCCCCGCGGAATGCACCTGGACGGCCCACCCTTTCCGCCGCCGGACCGCAGCCGGTGGCATTTCCCCCTAAAGGGCGGTTTGGTCCCCCGCCACTTGGCCACTCCCGAGGCGCCGTGGCTTGCTGTGCAGCGGGCGATCCCACGTGCTTGCCCGAGAAGCGGTCAGGCCGTGCAGGGGAGCGCCCGTACGGAAAAGGGGAAAGCACGCCATGCGTATTCGTTCGTTCGCCATCGCCGCCGTCGCGGTGGCCTCCGTTCTCGGTACCGCACCCGCTCAGGCAACGGCCCCCCAGACGCCCAGGCAGGCGGCGCCCCAGGAGGCGGCGGCCTACAACTGCAGCCCGGGGCACTTCTGCATCTACAGCGGCTGGAACGGCCAGGGGACCCGCTGCCAGTGGAAACAGCGGAGCAAGGCCAACACCGCGGACGACTGCTCCTTCATCCGCAGGGGACACAACGTGCGGTCGGTGTGGAACAGCACCGGGCACCGGGTCCAGTACTACACGCAGACCAACTTCCACAACCGCGTCGGCTCCACCCCGGCCGGCAAGGGCGGCAACCTCCAGGGCAACTACCAGATCCGCTCCTTCAAACCGCAGTAGGCCCGGCGAGCGGGGGCGTCCGGCCCTCCCGCACCTGCCGTCGCACGCTGCACCACGTCCGCCGCTTCCCCGTGTCCGTGCGGAAGCGGCGGACGCCGCGGCGCCGCCGGTGCTCACCACGGCCGCCCGTGGTGAGCACCCGGCGGACCCGCCGGGGCGGACCGGCGTCAGTCGATGTGGTAGCTGTCGCCGTAGACCTTCCAGTCCAGCGGCGGTTCGAGAGCGAAGTTCCCCTCGCGCAGGAAGACCCGCTGCGCGGTCTCGACCCGGCTGGTGTCGCTGTGCGCCTCCTCCTGCTCCATGGCCCACACCCGGGCGTCGAGGAAGGCGTTCAGATACGTCTTCTCGTCGCCGCCCGCGGCCGGAGGCTTCGCCCGGCGCAGCGCGCGCTTGCGGATGCTGCCGAAGCTGGTGGCATCGTCCCCGCCGCCGTGCATCACCAGCGCGTCGTAGTAGGCGAACTGGCCCAGGGCCCGCAGCCCGTCGGCTTTGCCCTGCTTCACCGCGGGATCGAAGTACACGCGGTCCCGCTCGTCGTTCTGGGCCTGCTGGAAGGCCTTGTCGCGGGCGGCCGTACGCCAGTCGTCCGGGTAGTGCGGGTCGAGCCCTTCGTGCGAGTCCGAGCCGTTCACCCTGCGCAGCGCGGGCAGATATTCGGCCAGCACATTGCCCGGCTTGCGGTCCGTGTACAGCTCCACCAGATCGAGCATGTCGCCCGTGCCGGAGCAGAACCCGATGATGCCCGCGGTGTAGCCCCGGCCGTCGCCTATGTCCTCGATGTACTTGTACTGCGCCTTCCAGTCCAGCGACGAGTTCTCCGCGCTGGAGACCAGCTGCATGGCGATCTCCTTCTTCGCGGGATCGTCCAGACCGGCCCCCTTGCCGGCCGCCGAGGCCGCCGGGGGATGAGCGGCGCTCAGCAGGGGCACCGCCGTCAGGGAGGCCCCCAGGAACGCGAGGGCGGTACGACGGCGGAGGCTGCCGGGACGTGACGTGCTGTCGAACGATGACATCCGAACTCTCCTGGGGTGATCGGGGGGTGGCCGAATCGGAACGGAATGGCGCCGACAGGTTCTCAGGAAAGTTTCCTACCAGAGGGCGGCCGTCCCGGACACCCGCCGTGCGCCGATCCGGCCACCGCTTACCGCACCGCCCTGCAGACCGCAAACACCGGGGAGGCCCGTCAGCACCGGGGAGGCCCGTCAGCACCGGGAAGATCCGCCGCCGTGCAACGCCGAAGGGCCGCCGCGGACCGGTCACCGGCCCGCGACGGCCCCTCGGTCAAATGACCTCGCTGTCAAGGACGGTTCCCCGGCGCGCGGCCGGGGGCACCCTCACAGCGCCAGCAGTGCGCTGCCGGCCACCTTGCTGTCCCGCAGTGGCCGCAGCGCCAGCCGCATCAGGGCCAGGGCGTTGTCGTCCCCGGCGATGCGGTTGGCACTCAACGCGCCGCACGACAGGCAATGGTGGACGATCAGCCACTCACCGTCCGGCCGCACCGACATGCTCAGTGCCTCCATGCGCCCCCGGCAGGACGCGGCACGGTCCCCCGGGACGCGGCGGTCCACATGGAGACTGGCCAGACAGTTCGGACAGTGATTGCGGTGTGCCGTACCCGGTGCGGAACCGGGCACATCGAGGCGGCAGCCGACGCACCGGAACGGCTGGGAACGATGCTGCCCCTGCCCGTGGAGCACGTCCTTGTGCCGCTGCTCCCGCCGTCCGCCGGAGCGTGAGGATGCGGGCTTACGCCGTGGCATGGCGGATCTCCTCTCCCCGGGCGCCCGTCACAGGTCACCGAACGCTTCGAGCGGGAACGGCGGCTGCGCCAGCGGGCGGACCGCCATCCGCATCAGGATCAGCTGGTTGTCGTCGGTGCACACCGGGTTCGAGGTGAGCGTGTCGCAGCGTACGCACCGGTGGATGACCATCCAGTCGCCGTTCCGCAGGACGGCTATGGAGATCGGTGTCATCCGGGAGCGGCACTCGCTCGGGCCGCCTTCGGCCTGGTCGAGTACGTGCCGGGAGTGCAGACAGGACGGGCAGTGGTTGCGCCGTCTGCCGTCGGCCGCCAGCGTGCTGACGGTCAGGCCGCACCACACGCACGTGAATGTGTCGATCTTCAGAGAGTTGTCGGGGTTGCTCGGCTGAGCATGGTTGCTGGACACCCGGGGGCTCCTTGCTGAAAGAGGAACGATGACAGCAGGAGTCGGCCGAGCGGACCTCGCGAGAGGCCAACGGCACACGCACCGTCCGGCCGCAGGGCGCGGAGGGTGCGGGCGGGCTGGGGCACCGGTCGTCCGCCCCGTCCGCCGCGCGGGACGCGGCGGAATCGGCGCAGGGGTTACGCGGTGCGTCGAGGCGCGCTCGGCGCGGGCCGGTGCATAAAACACCCTCTCTAGGGCAGAGCCCGAAAAGCGATCGGAAGTCGGCGGAAGGAAAGCTAGCGGAGCGGCAGCGCGCCTGCCACCGGTTTTTCTCGCCCCGCAGCCCGCAGCCCGCAGCCCGCAGCCCGTCGCCTGTTGTGTGTCGCCCGCCGGGGCCCGCGGGCTGCCGGACGCCCCGCGCGCCCCGGACCGGCCGGTACCGCACCCGCCAGGGCCGCCGGGCCGCGTGGCGGACTCGGTCCGGGTGCGCGGCCCGTGCCACAGCGGTCCGGGCGGCGCAAGGGGCGCGGGCCGCCCGGACCGGCCGGCGCTCAGTCCTTCTTGTCGGCCTTGTCGCCCAGCTTTTCGACGAAGTCCTGGGCCTTGTCGACGGCGGTGTCGATCGTGCCGCTGTGCTTGCCGCCGGTCTTGTCGTCGATGAGATCGCCGACCTTCTCCAGCCCGTCGGAGATCTTGTCGCCGTGGGCCTCCACGATCTCCTCGGCCTTCTCCTTGAGACCCTTCAGCTTGTCGAACATGCGTGTCCTCTTGTGTTGTGCGTTGCGTGGGGCGGCGTACACGTGGCGTACGCCGCTCGGCACCATGATCGCATCGGCTGAGGGCATGGCCGATTCGCCCAAGAGACGGGCGGCGGGCCCTCGTTGCCGTCGCCGCCATGGACAGCATCGCGTCCCGCCATCGGCGCATCCGCATCGACCGCCGGGCCGAGGACGTCCACGCCTACGCCTCCGGCCCGGTCGATCTGCCCTCGTGGGCCAGGGGCTACCGGGACACCAGCGAAAGGTCGGGTGACCGATGGATCGCCGCGTCCTCGCCCGGCTCAAGGCGTTGCCGGAGGACGGCGGGGGCGCGGCGGGATCGTGACCGTACGCGGTCGCCACCCGGGACCCCTCCGGCCGACTGGCCTGCGACGAACGTGTTCGCTAGCGTGGACGCATGCCTGACGCCCGCCCCCGCAGCCGCCGGGAACGCCCCGCCAAACCCGCCCTCACCCGGGAAGGGATCGTCTCCACCGCCGTCCGGCTCGTGCGGGCCGAGGGGCTCCAGCGGGTCACCATGCGGCGGCTGGCGAAAGAGCTCGACACCGGCCCCGCCTCGCTGTACGTCTACGTGGCCAACACGGACGAACTGCACGCCGCCGTGCTGGACGAGCTGCTGGGGGACGTCGATCTGAGCCCCGCGACCCGGGACGGTGACTGGCGGCAGCGGCTGGAGGCCGTGCTCGTCTCCTACATGGGCGTCCTGAGCGAGCACCCCGGGCTGGCCCGCACCGCGGTCGTCGTCCGCCCGTCGGGGCCGAACTACCTCAACCTGCTGCAAGCCCTGCTGCGGCTGCTCCACGAAGGGGGCGTCCCCGACGACCGGGCCGCCTGGGGGGTCGATCCGCTCCTTCTGGTGGCCACCGCCGTCACGGCCGAGCACTCCGCGCACGGCGCGGCGTCCCGGCCCGGGGCCGACGCGGAGTGGAACGCGCTGACCGACGCGCTGCGCGGTGCGTCCCCGGCCGACCACCCGCACCTGGCCGGGCGTGCCGGACAACTGCTGTCCGGCACGCCGGAGCAGCGGCGCGGCTGGTTCTTCCGCATGCTCCTCGACGGCATGGCCCGCACGCCGCTGCCCGAGGACCCCCGGCCGGCGGACGCCCGGCGGACTCGGTCCTGAGCCGCCGTCCGCGCACCTGCCGCTCCAAGCCGCCCGTGCCCCGCCGGTCAGTCGTTGCCCGGCTGGGGCCGCACGGTGAGGATCTGCTGTGCGTGTCCGACCGGGCCGGTGAGGTCGTGCAGCACGGTGCTGGTGATGCCCTGACCGGTGGGGCCGAAGACGACCGTGGTGTCCAGCCCCGTCCAGCGGCCCTCGGGCTGCCGGTGCAGATGGATCGTCAGATCCACGTTGGGGAACATCCACGCGGTGGGCGGCTGCCGTACGGCGATGCCGTTCGCGGTGTCGACCAGCGCCACGTACGACGCCAGCGGGCCGGCCTCCTCGCCGCCGACGAGTCCGACGTCCGTGGAGACCCAGGTGGTGGTGCGCCCCGGCTGCGGCGGGGCGAGCGGGCGCATGTCCAGGGTGGCGATGTACCCGCCGGGCCACACCGAGGTCATGTCCCAGGTGTCGAGGGCCCCGGGCGGCGTGAGCGGGACGGCGCCGCCCCCGGCCACCGCGCCGGTGTCCAGGGACGCCAGGAACCAGGCGCGGGCCCGTACCACCGGCCGGCCGGCTATCAGCACGGTCGCCTCGACGAGTTCGATGGTCCGCCCGGGCCGTACCGTCTCCACCCGGACCTCGCACTCGTCGGTGGCCAGACGCCCGAGGATGTCGAAGCTGATCCGGCTCATCACCAGCTCCGAGGCGTCCGGGCGGTCCGCCCGGTACCGCTCGATCGCGTGGACGATCAGGCCGCCGAGCGGACTGAAGTGCTGTTCCTCGGTGTTCCACGCGCCCCCGACATGGGCCGTGGGCTTGTAGCGGTACTCATCGATGCGCTCGAAGAAACAGGCGGAAGCCGGTGCGCTGGCGTTCAACGGGTCACCCCTCGGCGGACTAACGAAGATCGGATCACTGCCGGGGCCAATCTAGAGGCCGCCGCCATGTCCGTGGCAGGTGCATCCGGCGAGGGCGCCGGGGGTGAGGACCCCGGCCTCGGTTTCCGTCCTCAACTCCCGGTCTCGTCGTCCAGGTCCACCCGGACGGTCAGCAACTCGGTGCCGACCGCCCGTACGACGGCGCTGTTGAGGAACGGCAGCGACCGCAGCCTGGCGCGTGCGTCGTCCTCGGGGAGCGGCTGTGCGGTCCCGGTGTACCAGCGGCCCCGCAGCCGCACCCGGACACGCGGGTCGGCGTGGATGTTGCGGATGTACTGCGCGCGGTTCCCGTGCTCGGCCACCAGCCAGAACCGCCGGCCCTCCCGGCGTCCGCCGACCGGTGTCCGGCGGGGCAGCCCCGTCCTGCGCCCGGTCGTCTCCAGCAGGATCTGCCCCGGCAGTCGCCTCGTGACCGGGTTGACGATCCGCCGCTGGAGCGCCGTGACCGCACGGAACCTCCAGCTGCCCGACCCGCCATCGTTCGGCATCCTCGTCCCCCGTTTCCCTTCCGCCGGCCGTCCCGTCGCCCGGGCTGCCGGCCCCGTCCGCCCGCCCTCCCGGGTCCGGCGAGGGCGGTTGGCAGAGAGTGTGCCATCCCCTCACATCGCGGGGCCCGGGGCCGAAGCCCGCTTGCGGGTGTCCCGGGCGGCGATGGCCTCGGCCACCTCCGCGACGGCGCTGCGGATCCCGTCCCCGTAGGGGCCCTCGGGCAGATCGGGGGCGTGCTCGCCGGCGGCCTCGATGTGCCGGGCGGCGGCCTCGAAGGAGCCGAGCCTGCGGAGGTCGTCGGCGAGGTTGAGGTGCAGGGACGGGTGGAAACCGGCGACGTGCAGCCCGGCGTGGTGCCGGCGGACGCGCTCTTCGGTCAGCGCGTCGGCGGCGTCCAGGGCCCGTACGTCCCAGACGAGGGCCTGCGCGGCGTCCTCGTGGAGGTCCGCCAGATAGTGGGCGAGGGTGCAGCGGTGCAGCGGGTCGCCGGCGGCGCCGATCGTGGACCACAGGTCCGTGAGGCGGCGCCGGGCGGAGTCGACGCGGCCCGCGTGCCCTTCGGCGACGGCGCGGCCGATGGCGTCCATGGTCGGATCGGTTCCGGCGGAGGCGGTGGTCATGGAGTCCCTTGGTCGTGTCGTTGGCAGGCAGGGTGGCCGGCCCTGACCGGCATGGCCAGCGTGGTGAGGTCGCCGCGGTCGGCGGAGCGGAACGTGACGGGCCGGCCGGGCCCCCGCAGATCGAGCATCAGGTCGGGGCCGACGGCCGTGCTGACGGCCGGGTACAGGGTGGTCACGTCGAAGAGCAGCGAGAGGGGCTGCCCCGTCACCGTGGCCGCCAGTGCGCGCGCGGAGCCCTCGTTTCCGGCGGAGCGGACCTCGCTGCCGCCGTCGGTCAGACGCAGGACGATCCGTGCGCCGGGCTGTTCCTCCAGCACGTGCAGGAACGCGTCCTTCGCCACCGTCGCCCGGGTGGTGACCTCGGGCAGCGAGGTGAGCATCAGCCGGTGGTCGGGGAACGTCTCGGACAGCAGCCGGCAGTGCTGGTCCTCGCGGCCCGCCGCCCGGAGGCGGACGCCGTGCGGGGTCGCGTCGATGTGCACGAGCGCGCCGCGGCGCATCTCGGCGACGGCGGCCCGCAGTTCGTCGCCGTGGACCGTGCCGGCCCAGTCGGCTGCGGGCGGCTCCACGGGCACCAGCGTTCTGGTCGAGAGCCGGTAGCGGTCGGTCGCCGTCAGCGTCACCGCCTCACCGGTCGCCTCGATACGCAGACCGCCCAGTACGGGGAGGCCGGGCTCGCGGGCCGTCGCGGTGAGGACCTGTTCGGCGGCGTCGGCCAGCACCGGGCCCTTCACCACGGCGACCGGCCGGCTCGGCGCACCCGTGAGCAAGGACGTGACGGCGGCGGCCTTCCGCCGTGCCGCCGCCGCATCGCCCTGGACGCGGGCGACGTGCTCGCCGATCAGCCGGGACGCCTCCTCGGGCCCGGCGTCGAGAACCTTCGCCACCGTACTGAGGGGCATGGCGGTCTCCCGCAGCCGGCGGAGCGCGATGGCGCGGGCCACCTGGGCGGGACTGTAGTAGCGGTAACCGGAGGCGGGGTCGACCTCGGCGGGGCGCAGCAGCCCGGAGTCGGCGTAGAACCGCAGCGCGCTGGGGGTCAGACCACTGCGTCGGGCGAAGTCGCCGATCGGCATCAAGTCGGTACGGGGCACGCCGTCATCCTGGGCCTTCAACCAGCTCGAAGGTCAACCGGGCCGGGCGCGGCGGCCCAGGGGCGGCACGCCTTGTGCGGCCACGCCCGGGTACCCGGCGCGGCGGCGGCGGGCGGGGACCATGGGGGCGGGTCCTTGCCGCACACGGCAGGCCGAAGCGGGGGCGAGGGGAAGAGGAGCGGATGAGCGAGACGTTCCCTCCGCAGCCGTGGCGGCTGCGGGGGCAGATGTACGTGGCACTGTGGCAGGTGCCCGCCCGGCGGCTGCCCGGCTGGCGGCTGCCGCCCGGTGTCCGGCCGCTGGGGTGGCGGGAACGCCGCGTGGTGGTGACGTTCTGGGTGGACTACCGGCACGGCGGCACCCTGGCCTACCGCGAACTGCTGGTCGCCCTGGCGGTCCGGGACGGGCACGGGCCGGCCGGCTGCGCCGTGGAGGCGTGGGTGGACGACGACCGGTCGCTGGCCGGCGGACGGGAGCTGTGGGGCATCCCCAAGCAGCCCGCCGTCTTCGCCTTCGCCACCGGCCGTCACCGCGGACGGACGCGGCGCCCCGGCCTCTTCACCGGTCTGGCGTCGCCGGTGTCACCGGGCGGCGCACCGGACGGACATGCCGGACCGTGGCCGCCCGCGCCGGGCGTGCCGCCCGCGCCGCCCGCGACGGGCGTGCCGGACGCGGGCCCGGCCGAGGACACCGGGCGGTGGGCGGCGGAGGCGTCGAGCGGGCGGGTGGGCGTCGTACAGCGTGACGTGCTGCGGTTCCCGGTGCGGCTGCGGCTGGGCTCCCGTCTGGTGCAGCCGTACGGGGACGGGGCGTGCGCCGTGCCGATGCGGCTGAGCGGCACTGTCTGTCTGGCCCGGGCCCGGCTGGCCGCGGCGCCGGACGGCCCCCTGGGCTACCTCGCCGGCCGGCGCCCGCTCGCCGCCGCCACACTGCACGACTTCACCGCCACCGTGGGCACCGCCGACGGTGGAGGCCCGCCGCCGTGAGCCCGGCCCGTGGTGCGCGGGCGGCGGTCAACAGCCATGGCAGTCACCGTTGCGGTACTAGGGGTGGACGAGGACTTGGGAGAGGCCCACGCGGCCGGTACCGGTGAGCTTGACCGTCACATGACGGGTCCGGGCCTTCAGGTCGATCACCGTGGGCCGCAGCGCCCCTCCCTCGACGTGCACCGTGCCGGTGTCCGTGATGACGTCGAAATCCGCTGTCGTCATCGAGGCGTCGTTCCAGATCTCGATCTGGCCGATGCGGCGCGGCCGGCCGAGATCGACGCGCCACCAGGAGCCCGGCGCCGACAGCGTGCGGGTGTCCGTCGTGATGTCGCCGTCGGTGGCGAGGGCCGCGGTGGCGGGGCCGTCGGTGGACGACTGGCCGGGAGTGCCGTGGCGTGCCAGATCGCGGCGCAGCACTTCGGCGGGTGCGCGGTGGGCGCCGGCCGTGGCGGCGGTGCGCAGGGCCGCCGCGGGGAGTGCGTCCAGACCGGTGTGGTTGCCGGTCATGACCGAGCCCCGGCCGCCGAGGGCGGGCGCCCGGGTGTCCGTCCAGTTGCCGCGGACGGTGTTCTCGATGCCGTAGTCGGCCCAGTTCGAGACCCACTTGTATCCGACGCGGGTGACGACGTTCTTCTCGACGAGGATGTGGCTGCTCTGTTCGTCGAGGTAGATGCCGTTGCCGTCGCGTTCGGTGTTGCCGTGGCCGGAGCGGTTGAGGTAGTTCCCGGAGACGACGGTTCCCGGCTGGGCGCCCTGGGTGTAGACGGCGCCGCCGTCGTGCTGGGCCCGGGCGACCTCCATGACGTGGGTGATGCGGTTGTGGGTGATCGCGTTGTCGCGGAGGACGGAGTGCCGGGCCTCCGGCTGGTTCCAGCCCCAGCCGACCGAGATGCCGGAGTACGGCAGGTGGTCGAGGGTGTTGTGGTCGACGGTCAGTCCGGCCTCGTAGCCGGCCCAGATGCCGACCGCGTCGGTGTACTCCACGCCGGTGTGACGGATGGTGTTGCGGGCGACCGTGTTGCGCTCGCCCGCCAGAGCCGGGGCCGGCCGCGGCTCGGTGTCCCCCACGTAGAGCGCGCCGGAGGACAGATCGGTGAAGGAGGACCGGGTGACGGAGGAGTCCTTGGTGCCGGCTTCCAGGACGGCGCCGGCTCCGCCGAGGTGGGCGAAGCGGGCACGGTCGACGGTGACGTTCCGACCGCCGCGGACGACGAGGGCCGCGGCGGGCTTGGTGTAATACCGGCCGGCGTGGTCCTCGGGGCCGTCCGCACCGGTGAGGGTGAAGCCCGCCTGGGTGCCGGCGTACCCCTCGTCGGTGCCGGGCTGCCGGTAGGCGGCGTGGGCGAAGCCGATGCCCCGGACGGTCACGTCGTGCGCGCCGTCGAGCACGAGGAGGTGCTCGGTGTGCGGGGTGACGACGTGGGCGCGGCGCATGTCCTCGCCCTCGCGCGGCAGGTAGGTGACCGTGCGTGCCGCCGAGTCCCAGACGAACTCACCCGGGTCGTCGAGGAGTTCCCGGGCGTTCTGGAAGAAGGCGACGCCGCTGTAGCGTGCCGAGTCGACGGTGGTGCTGTCCCAGGACGGCCCGGTGCGTCCGGTGCCGGCGGCCGAGTTGGTCCAGCAGGGGCGGGCGAAGGTGAGGGTGTCACCGCTGACGCCCGTGATGCGGCAGTGGTAGGCGCGCCAGCGGATCTTGATGACGGCTTCGGCGTCGGTGGGGCGGCGCCAGCCGGCGATACCGGTGGCCCGGGCGCCGGTCATCCCCGCCTTGGTCGCGTCGCACACCGTGGCCGGGCACTCTCCGCCGCGTGCCCGAACGGCCCGCTCGCCGTCCACGAACAGCTGGCGCGGGGTGACCCCCTCGGGCACACCGGCGCTCCAGGTGCCGTCCGGGTTCGGCGACCAGCCTCCCAGCGTCCGGCCGCCGGAGAGGACGGGCCGGGCGCCGGGGGCCGCCGCCCAGGTGACGGTGCGGCCGTCGTGCCCCGAGTCCCGCTCGTCCAGGCGCAGGGGTTTCTCGCGCGGGTACGTGCCCGAGGCCAGCAGGACGCGGACGGAGCGGCCGGTCACGGCCCTGGCCGCGTCCCGCGCGCCGTCCAGGGAGCACGGCCGGGCCACGGTGCAGGCATCACCGTGCCCGTCCGGTGCGGCGTACAGGGTGCGGGGGCCGGGCGCGGCCTGGGCAGGCGGCAGGCACATCAGGCACAGCAGCACGGCGGCCAGGGCTGCCGGGAGCGTGCCGTATACCGCTCTTCCGGGGTGTTTCATGTGTCTGCCCTCCAGTCGGGGCGGCCGGGCATGGGCGGGTTGACGGCGCCGAAGAGCCAGTCGCGCAGGAAGCCGTGCAGGGAGCGGTCGCCCGTGACCCGTACGGCGTGCCGGATGAAGTCCTCGCTGGTCACATTGCGGTCCTTGAAGCGCTCCGGCCACAGCCGCATCACATGGTCGAACCGTTTGTCGCCGATCCGCAGGCGCAGGGCGTACAGCACCAGGGCGCCGCCGTCGTAGATGTTGGTGCCGCCCAGCTCCCGGGGGCGTCCCGGCGGGCCGTCCTGGGCGCGGATCTTGTCGAGCCCCGCATAGGCGGCCCTCATCTTGTCGTCCAGGACCGACCAGCCCCGCTCCTCGCCGTAGAGCGCGGCGTAGTGGACGGCGGGGCCCTCGTTCAGCCACGCCTGCTGCCAGTCGGCGGGTGTGACCGAGTCGCCGTACCACTGGTGCACCAGCTCGTGCACCATCGTCGTCTCGTAGCGGGGCCGGCCCGCCGCGTCGGGGGTGAACCAGTCGGTGGAGAAGAGGCTGAGCGTCTGGTTCTCCAGGGCGTCTGAGTAGCCGTCGTAGATGTGGCAGCCGTAGACGGAGAACGGATAGCGCCCGAACTTCGCCTCCAGCCAGGCGAGATGGTCGGCGGTGCGGTCGACGACGGGCCGGTATCTGTCCTCCTGCCCTCGCGGAACGATGTGCCGCAGGGGCAGACCGCGGTGGCTGCTGCCGTACAGATAGGTGCCCCGCACCACCGCGATGCCCACGAGTTCGGTGGCCATCCGCTCGCGCAGGGCGAAGTGCCAGACGGTGGAGCCGTCCGCGCGCCGGGTCCTGCGCAGCAGTTCGCCGTTGGCGGCGGCGACGTATCCCTCGGGGGCGCTGAGGTGGAAGGTCCAGGTCGCCTTGTCGGAGGGGTGGTCGTTGCAGGGGAAGAAGGTGTCGGCGCGGGACGCCTGGGCGGCGCAGGCGAAGCCGCCGTCCGAGCCGAACCTCCACCCCGTCAGGCCCGAGCGCGGTGCCTTGCCGTTGCCGTGGTGGCGGACCGTGACGGTGAAGGCATCGGAGCGGCGCAGCGGCCGGGCGGGGGTGACGGTCAGCTCCTGTCCGCTCCCGCCCGGGGACAGGGCCCAGCCGGCGGCGCGCCCGTCGACGGTGACGGAGTCGATGGTGTGACCGTCGGTGTCCAGGTTGAAGGCGGACAGGTCCTGCTGCGCGCGGGCGTGGAGCACCACGCGGCCGGTGTAGTCGTAGGTCACCGGGGTGAAGTCGAAGGTGAGGTCGTAGTGGGCGACTTGGTAGCCGCCGTTGCCCAGCGTCGGGAAGAGCGGGTCGCCGAGCCCGGGGGAGCCCGGTGCCGGGCGGCGGCCCGCGGCCTCGGCGGACGGGCCGGGGGCGGGAACGCCGAGAACGGGTGCGCCCGCGGCGGCGAGTGCGGTGCCGCCCAGGCGCAGGGCGGAGCGTCTGCTGGTGGGGCGCCGGTTCATCGCTTCCCCTTCTGGAGGGCTTCCTCGAATTCCGCGCGGGCCTTCTCCGCTCCCCTGGCCAGGTACTCCTTGACCAGGTCGTCGTAGGCGGACATCGGTTCGCGGCCGGAGACGATGTCCTTGAGCCCGTCCTGTTTGAGCGTGTGCAGGCTGCCGGTGCCCTTCGCCTCCCAGGTGGGGGAGAAGACGGTGAGGGCGGGGTCCGTGGCGAGCATCGGGATCAGCTTCGTGTACGCGGCGTGGACGTGACGCACCCCCGCTGCGGACTCCGCGCTGAAGACGGCGGGGACGGTGGAGGCGAGCATCTTCCACGGGGCGGCGACATCCTGCGTGCCCCGTTCGGTGAGGACCGGGTTGCCCTTCCCGTCACGGGTGAAGTCGGTGCCCTCGACTCCGTAGTTGATGAGCGTGTACTCCTCGCTGCCGAAGGGCGCCGCCACGAAGTCGGCCAGAGCCAGCAGTTGCTCGACACGCGAGGCCGGCGCCTTCTTGACGAAGGTGGTGGACAGACTGAGGTTGTCCGTCCAGGCGACGGCCTCGGGGCCGAAGGGGACCATGGGGCGCGGGTCGTACTTCTTGTCGACCGCGGCCATCGTGGCGACGTAGCCGGTGCCGGGCGTCAGATAGGGCGGCATGCCGTCGTAGACGTAGGCGGCCTTGCCGTTCTTGAACATGTCGGTGTAGCGGGCCTTCTGGGCGCCGCTCATACCGAGTGAGCCGGGGTAGAAGCAGCCGGCCTGCTGGAGCTTGCGGGCGGTCTCGACGGCGAACCGGTACTCGTCGGTCTCCAGATCGGCGGTGAACCTGCCCGTCCTGGTGTCCATCCGCCACAGATACGGCGCCCCGGCCGACATGGCGAGCAGATTGGTGACGCTCGCCATGATCGCGTACCGGTCCTCGGCGGGCCGGGTCAGCTCCTTGCACAGTTCCACGAACCGGTCCAGGCCGGTGATCTGGTCCAGGTCCGTGACCCCGGCCTCGGCGAACAGGTCGTGCCGGTAGAAGCCGGCTCCGCCCGTGATCCCCCTGGTGATCGGGATGCCGTAGAGCTTCCCGTTGTAGACGGCCTTCCGCCAGGCGTCCTTCGGGACGGCGGCGAGGTTCGGATACCTGCGGATTCTGTCGCCCGCCAGGAAAGGCGTGAGGTCGGCGCAGGTGGCGTCGAGGAAACCGGCCATGTTGTCGACCCCGCCCGTCTCCGGGTACATGAACAGGTCGGGGAGGTGGTTGGCGGCGATCATGGTGGAGAACTTGCTGGGATAGTCGTCGGCCGGTACCGCCGTCAGGTCGACGGTGCCGCCGAGCCTCCGCTCGATCGCCTGCCATGCGGCGTTCCTGTCGCGCCCCGCCGGGGGAGGGGCGAAGGTCTCCATGACCGCCGAGACGGGCTCCGCCCCGGCGAGGGGACGGCCCTCGACGGACCGCCGGGGCTTGGCGGGGTAGCGGAAGAACCCCGGCGGCACGCCCTCGGCGGTGCCCGGCAGGTCCGGTTCTACCCCGGCGTTCCGCACGGTGGTCGAGGGCAGCAGCTTTTCGCTCCTGATGCCGGGCCGGGCGGCCGTGCCCCCGTCCCCGCACGCGGTCAGCAGCGGGCCGGCGGCCAGGGCCGCGGTCAGGCCGGCTCCCGTACGCAGGAGCGCTCTTCGGCCGATCGGGGACTCAGTGGGAGGCGGCACCGTGGGAACTCCTTGGTGAGCGGGGTGGAGGAGCGGGCAGGGAAAGAGGGACGTACGGGCGCTGCTCAGCCCTTGACGGCCCCGGTGAGCACCCCTTTGGTGAAGTAGCGCTGGAGGAAGGGGCAGACGAGCAGGATCGGGACGACGGCGACGACCAGCACGGCCATCTGTACGGACTGCTGGGGCGCGGTGCTCTCCCCGAGGGCCGTGCCGCCCAGGCTCTGGCCCTGGAGGACGAAGGTGCGCAGCACCAGCGGGATCGGCCACTTCTCGGCGTCGTCGAGGTACAGCAGCGCGTTGAAGAACGCGTTCCAGTAGGTGACCGCGTAGAAGAGGCTGATCACGGCCAGCACCGCCTTGGACAGCGGCAGCACGACGCGCAGCAGGATGCGCAGATCGCCCGCACCGTCCACCCGTGCCGCGTCGAGGAGTTCCTCGGGCAGGTTCATGAAGAACGAGCGCAGCACCACCAGATTGAACGCGCTGACCAGGGTGGGCAGTACGAGCGCGGCGTAGGTGTCGTACAGTCCGAGTTCGTTGACGAGCAGGAAGTTCGGGATGATGCCCGGGTTGAACAGCATCGTGAACAGGGCCGTCAGCAGCATGAATCGGGACCCGGTGACCTCCCGCCGGGACAGCCCGTAGGCCATGCCGATGGTGACCAGCAGACTGGCGGCGGTGCCGAGCACCGTGACGGCGATGCTCACCAGCAGGGCCCGCAGGACCACACCGCCGGTGAAGATGGTGCGGTACGCCTCCAGGGTGGGGTGGTCGGGCCACAGGACGAGCCCGGTGCTTTTGACGATGTCGGTCTGCGAGGCGAAGCTCGTCCCGATGACGCCCAGCAGCGGGTAGGCGACGACGAGGACGACGACGGTGAGGGCCAGGGCCCTGGCCGCCACGGTGGTCTTCCTGGGCGGCTCCAGCCAGGGCGGCCGGTCCGCCGTCTTCTTCCGGCGGGCGGGCACGGCACGCACCCGGGCGGGTCCCTGCGGTTCGGTGCCGGCGGCCGGGGGGACCGGGCCGGCCGGCTTGTCAGCGGTCAGCACCGCGGTACACCCCTTCGTGGCCGAGACGGTGGGCGAATTTGTTGGCGCCCAGGACCAGCGCGGTGCCCAGGACCGCCTTGACGAGCCCCACGGCGGCGGCGACACCCCAGTCGTTGTCCCGGATGCCGTGGAAGTAGACGTAGGTGTCGAGGACCTCGCCGGCGCCGGGGCCGACCGCGTCCCGCTGGAGCAGGATCTGTTCGAAGCCGACGGACAGGACCTGTCCGAGGTTGAGGATCAGCAACAGGATGATCACCGGCGCCAGACCGGGCAGCGTGACGTGCCACAGCCTGCGGGCCGGCCCGGCTCCGTCGAGCGCGGCGGCCTCGTAACTCTGCCGGTCGATGTTGAGCAGCGCCGCGAGGATGATGATGGTGCCCCAGCCGGCGTCCTTCCAGACGAGCTGGAGGGTCAGCAGCCAGGGAAAGGCGTCCGGGTCGCTCATCATGTCGTAGCGCGGCAGCCCGAGAGAGCCGAGGAGGTCGGGGAGCAGACCGGCGCCGCCGAGGATCTGCTGGAAGACCGAGACGATGATGACCCAGCCGATGAAGTGCGGCAGATAGACCACGCTCTGCACGAAGCGACGGACGCGGTCGCTCACGACGCTGTTGAGCAGCAGGGCCAGGGCGATCGGCACGGGGAAGAAGAACACCAGCTGGATGACCGCGATCTCCAGCGTGTTGGCTGTGGCGGACCAGAAGGCGGGCTGCGAGAAGGCGGCGGTGAAGTTGGTGATGCCGGACCAGGCGCTGTGCATGTAGCCGAGATAGGGCTGGTAGTCCTGGAAGGCCACCATGTAGCCCAGCAGCGGCACGTAGTGGAAGACGACGAAGTAGAGCAGCCCCGGCAGGGCGAGCAGCAGCATCACCTTGTCCCGTCTGATCCGCTGCCCCAGGCTCGTGCGGCGGCCGGGGGCGGGCGGTCTTCGGGCGTTGTGCTGCGGGGGGTCCAGCGGGAGCGGGGGAGCTGAGTCAGCCATGATGCGGTCCTGTCGGCTGGGCGATGCCACGCGGCCTACTGCGCCCGCAACGTAGTAACCGCTTACGAACGGCGTCAAGACATGTGTAGCCAGCCTCTCCGCCCGCCCCAGGTCGCGCGCTTGACGGCAGCTCAGGCACTCCCTAGCTTTGCCGTCAGTCCATAGAATGCGTTTACTGTCCGGAGGCAAGGTGCGCACTACCGACGAGGCGCCGGCTCACACCGGTGCGGACACCCCGGCGCAGCCCTCCCGCCGGCCGCGCACCCTGCTGGCAATGGCCCCCGACCTGCCGGACCGGCTCTTCCCGCCGGCCGGCCGGTCCCTCCTCGAAGAGACCGCCGACCTGGTGGCCCCCGCCCCCGTCACCGAGTTCACCTCCGCGCCGGCGCGCGCGGCGCTCGCCCGCAGCGAGGTCCTGCTCACCGGCTGGGGATGCCCGCCCGTCGACGCCTCGGTGCTGGCACACGCCCCCGCGCTGCGCGCCGTCGTCCACGCCGCCGGCACGGTCAAGACCTTCCTCCGCCCGGACGTTTTCGAACAGGGCATCGCCGTCTCGTCCGCAGCCGCCGCGAACGCGCTGCCCGTGGCCGAGTTCACCCTCGCCGCCGTCATCATGGGCGCCAAACGGGCCTTCCCCCTCGCACACCTCTACCGCACCCGCCGCACCCACCGCACGGCCACCGACCTGGACCGCCGGCACTGGCTCGGCACCCACGGCCTGACCGTCGGCGTCGTCGGCGGCTCCCGGACCGGACGCCGCGTCATCGCCCTGCTCGCCGCCCTCGACGTCGAGATCACCCTGTACGACCCGTACGTGACCGCCGAAGAGGCCCGGCAGCTGGGAGCCACCCTCCTCGACCTGGACACCCTGCTGGTCACCAGCGACGTGGTGACCCTCCACGCACCCCAGACCCCCGCCACCCACCACCTGCTCGACGCCCGGCGCATCGGACTGATGCGGCCCGGCACCCTGCTCGTCAACACCGCGCGCGGCGCCCTCGTCGACACCGAGGCCCTCACCGGACACCTGGTCAGCGGGCGGCTCGACGCCGTGCTCGACGTCACCGACCCCGAACCCCTCCCCGCCGGCCACCCGCTGTGGGAGCTGCCGAACGTCCTGCTCACCCCGCATCTGGCCGGAGCACAGGGCAACGAGACGGCCAGACTCGGCACGCTGGCCGTCGAGGAGCTGGCCCGCTTCGCGCGGGGCGAGCCGTTCGCCCACCCGGTGCGCGCGGCCGAACTGGAGCGCCTCGCATGACACCGCGCGCACTGCGGGACATAAGCTCTGCGCCACGGGACGGCACGGAGGGGAAGGACCGGATGGGGCGGCGCAGCGGCGGCACGGAGACGGACGGACAGCGCCGATCCACGGTCAGCGACGTGGCACGCCGTGCGGGGGTGTCGACCGCGACCGTCTCCCGGGTGCTGAACCGCAACTACCCGGTCGCCGCCGCCACGCGCGAACGCGTCGAGAAGGCGATCCGGGAACTGGGATACGTCGTCAACGCGCACGCCCGCGCACTGGCGGGGATGTCCGGACGGACGGTCGGCATCATCGTCAACGATGTCGTGGACCCGTTCTACGCCTACATCGCGCGCGGAGTGGAACGGGAAGCCTCCCGCGGCGACCGGCTCTGCCTGGTGTGCTGCACCCAGGGAGACCCCCAGCGGGAGCTGGCCTTCGTCGAGCTGATGCACGAGCGCCGCGCCGACGCGGTGATCGTGGTGGGCGGCAGCGTCGCCGACCGCGCCTACACCGCCGAACTCGCCCGGCGCGCCCGCGAACTGGACGCCGACGGCTCCAAACTGGTGCTGTGCGGGCGCCCGCCGCTGGGGGAGCGGGTTCCCACGGTCTCGGTCGAGTACGACAACGAGGGCGGCGCCTTCGCCCTCACCGACCATCTGCTGACCCAGGGACACGAGCGCATCCTCTACCTGGGCGGCCCGCCCGGGCTGTCCACCACCCGCGACCGGCTCGCGGGGCACCGGCGGGCGCTGGAGCTGCGCGGCATCGAGCCGGACCCGCAACTGGAACAGCCCGGCGCGTTCAGCCGCGCCTTCGGCAGCCGTCGGATGGCCGAACTGCTGGCGCAGAAGGTGCGCTTCACCGCCGTGTTCGCCGCCAACGACATCGTCGCGGCGGGGGCGGCCCAGGCCCTGGAGGAGGCCGGACTGCGGGTGCCGCAGGACATCTCCCTGGTGGGGTACGACGACGTACCGGTCGCACAGGAGATGCGCCCCCGGCTGACGACGGTGCACGTGCCCCTGGAGGAACTGGGGCGGCAGGCCGTGCGGACCGCGCTCGGCGACGAGGACGCGGACGCCTGGCGGGAGACGGCGACGGGAGTGGTGCGGCTCGGCACCCACATCGTGGTGCGGGACTCCGTGGCGCCGCGCCGTCCCCGCCGCGGCAGGAAGTGACCGCTTACCGCCCTCGGCGCCGCGCCGTCTCCGCCGGAAAACAGAAACACGCCGTCAGCCTCTTGCCATCGGGCAGCAAGCGCTTACATGCTCGCGCTGCGGGGCCCACCCCGTCACCGAGCCGTACACCGGGGCCGCACCCGCCCCGGCCACCCGCACCGCCGACCCCCGCCCCTGCCTCCGTGACCGCCCCCGCACCCCGCCTCCGCTTCCCGGCACCCCGCCGGCGCAACCGCCCCCCGTATCCCCTCCACGTATCCCGTCCCCACACCCGGCCCCGGCATCCCCGCCTCCGTAACCGCCCCCGTCCCCCTCGCTTCCGCAGCCGAGCGCGCGCACCACGAGCCCGCCCACCCGACCGACACGGGAGAGGACCGGCAATGGACAACCCCCGCCCCCACCTCGCCAGACGCTCCCTCCTCGCCGCGGCCCCGGCAGCGGCCCTGCTCCCGTTCGCGGCCCCCGCCGCGGACGCCCGGGCCGCCTCCGGGCCGGCCGCCGGCACCAGCCCGCCCGCGGACGAGTACGACACCCTGCTCGACCGTGCCGCCCGCCTGCTGACCGGCGACGGCGTGGAACCCGGCGACACCGGTGTCGCCGCCGCCCTGCACCGGCTCGACTCCACCGCCACCGCCCTGTGGGAACAGCTCGACCGCAGCCCCTCCCGCACCGCGCTGTGGAGCGACCTCACCCCGGTCACCACACCGGGCAACTTCGGTCAGAGCTACACCCGGCTGCGCACCCTCGCCACCGCCTGGGCCACCCCGGGCACCACGCTCAGCGACTCCCCCCAGGCTGCGGACGCCCTCACCGGCGCCCTCCGTTTCCTGGACCGGAACGCCTACCACGCCGACGCCCGGGAGAGCGGCAACTGGTGGTTCTGGGAGATCGGCGCCCCCCGGGCCCTGCTGGACACCTGCGTGCTGCTGCGCGGCCGGCTGCCCGACGACGAACTGGCCCGGTACCTGGCCGCCGTGGACCGCTTCTGCCCCGATCCGGACCGCCGCACCAACCTCCCCTCCCTCGCCGAGACCGGAGCCAACCGCGCCGACAAATGCGTGATCGTCGCCCTGCGCGGACTGCTCGGCCGCTCCGGCACCAAACTCGCCTCCGCCCGTGACGGCCTCTCCGACATCCGGGACGACGGACGCAACAGCCTCTTCAGGTACGTCACCTCCGGCGACGGCTTCTACGCCGACGGCTCTTTCGTCCAGCACGACGCCGTGGCCTACACCGGCTCCTACGGCACCGTCCTGCTGAGCGCTGTCGCGCACGCCGCCGCCCTGCTCGCCGGCTCCCCCTGGGCCGTCACCGACCCCGGCATCGAGGTGGTGCACGAGGCGGTGGAGCGGAGCTTCGCCCCGTTCGTCCTCGACGGACCGATGGCCGACGCCGTCCGCGGTCGTGCCGTCTCCCGTGAACGGGAGAGCGACCGCACCGCCGGCGCCGCCGCGCTCTCCGGCATCCTGCTGCTGGCCGAGAGCGCACCCGCCGAGCGCCGCGACCGGTGGCGCTCCCTCGTGAAGGGATGGATCGAGCGCGACCGCACCCGGTCCTACTTCACCGCGGCCGATGTCCCCCAGGCGGTCCGCGCCGGCAAGCTGCTGGCCGACGACGAGGTGCGCCCCGCGGGACGGCCCGACCGGCACTTCGTCTTCGCCGACATGGACCGGGTGGTCCACCGCCGTCCCCGCTGGGCGCTGGCCCTCTCCCTCTCCTCCCGGCGCATCGCGGCCTACGAGGCCGGCAACGGCGAGAACCTGCACGGCTGGTACACCGGCGACGGCATGACGTACCTGTACACGGAGGACGATGCGGACCAGTTCGGCGACGGCTTCTGGCCGACCGTGGACCCCTACCGGCTGCCGGGCACGACGGTCCAGGTCCGGCCTCGCGCGGACGCGGGCACCGGCGACGGCACCGGCCTCCACCGGCCGCCCAACCACGTGGCGGGCGGCGCCGTGCTGGAGGACCGCTACGGCGTGGCCGCCATGCGACTGGCCGGAGCCGGCAGCACCCTCCGTGCCAGCAAGGCGTGGTTCTTCCTGGACGACGCCGTCGTCGCGCTCGGCGCGGACATCCGAGCCGACGAGCAGCGCACCGTCGAGACCGTCGTGGAGAACCGCAACCTCCACGCGCACGGCACCCCCCGTCTGCGCGTCGACGGTGCCCGCATGCCCCGCGCCCCGGGCTGGTCGCACACCTTCCGCCGGGCCGGCTGGGCGCACCTGGAGGGCGTCGGCGGGTACGTCTTCCCCGGCGGCGCCCGCCTGAGCGCACTGCGCGAAGCACGCACCGGAACCTGGCGCGGCATCAACACCGGCGCCGACACCGGCGGCAGCACCACCCCGCTCACCCGCCGCTACCTCACCCTCTGGCTGGACCACGGCACCGCGCCGTCCGGCGCCTCCTACGCCTATGTGCTGCTGCCCGGCGCCTCCGCGGCACGGACCGCCGGCTGGGCGGCCTCGTGGCCCGTACGCGTCCTCGCCGACTCGCCCGCCGTCCAGGCGGTGGTCTCCCGCCGGGACGGACTCCTCGCGGCGCACTTCTGGCAGGCCGGCAGCGTGGCCGGCCTCCACGCCGACGGCCCGGCCTCGGTGCTGGTGCGCCGCCGCGGCCGGCACACCACGGTCGCCGTGGCCGATCCGGGGCGCACCGCGGAACGGGTCACCGTCCGACTGCCCTTCCCCGCACGGTCCGTCGTCAGCCACGACGAGACCGTGACCGTCACGACGGGGCCTCGTCCGGCCGTCACCGTCGCGGTCGGCGGCTCCCGAGGCCACACCCATCACGCCCGGCTTGCCTGACGCCGCAACCCCCGAAAGGCACCGCCATGCCCGTACCGCCCCACCTCCCGCTGCCGCCGACCGACCGTGTCCGCTCACCCCGCACCGGCTGGACCCGCGCCCACTGGGAGGCGGTCGCCGACCGGTTGCTGGACGGGTGCCTGCCCTACGCCACCCCGGGGCTCGCCCAGTACCGGCTGCCCGGCCGGGCGAGCTGGTCCGGCGTCGTCAGCGACGGACTGGAGGGCTTCGCCCGCACCTTCCTGCTGGCCGCCTTCCGCATCGCAGGCGCCCGGGGCGAGGTGGCGCCGGAACTGATCGAACGGTACGCCGCGGGGCTCGCCGCGGGCACCGACCCGTCCGGCAACGAGGCGTGGCCCGCGCTCACCGACTGCTCGCAGCAGATGGTGGAGGCCGCCTCGATCGCCGTCGCCCTGCACGAGACCCGCCCCTGGGTGTGGGAGAAGCTGGAGGACCGGGTACGGGAGCGGATCGTCGACTGGCTCTCGGGCTTCGTCGGCCGCCGCACCTGGGACAACAACTGGCGGCTCTTCCAGGTCGTCTCCGAGCAGTTCCTCGCCTCCGTCGGCGCCCCCCACCGCAAGGAGGACATCGAGGGCGGCCTGGACCGGATCGAGGACTGGTACGCCGGCGACGGCTGGTACACCGACGGCGACGGCCGCAACTTCGACTACTACATCGGCTGGGCCATGCACCTGTACCCGCTCCTGTGGTCCAGGATGGCCGCGGCCACCGACGGCGGCGACGGTGGCCGCGGCGAGGTCTACCGGCAGCGGCTGAGCGCCTACCTCACCACCTACCCGCACTTCTTCGGCGCCGACGGGGCCCCCGTCCACCAAGGACGCTCCCTCACCTACCGCTTCGCCGTCCTGGCACCCCTGTGGATGGGGGCGCTCGCGGACTGCACCCCGCTGCCGCCGGGCCTCACCCGCCGGATCGCCTCGGGAACGCTGCGGCACTTCGTGGAGCGCGGCGCGCCCGACGAGCGCGGGCTGCTGCCGCTCGGCTGGTACGGCACACATCTGCCCACCACCCAGCCCTACTCCGGCCCGGCCTCGCCGTACTGGGCGAGCAAGGGCTTCCTGGGGCTGCTGCTGCCCGCCGACCACCCGGTGTGGACGGACAGGGAAGTCCTCATGCCTGTCGAGGAGGCCGACCGGTGCGTGGCGCTCCCGGCACCGGGCTGGCTGCTGCACAGCACCCGGCACGACGGCATCGTCCGCCTCGTCAACCACGGGAGCGACCACCAGCCGCCCGAGGGCGCCGGCGAGGACGACCCGCACTACGCCGCCTTCGCCTATTCGACGGCCACGGCGCCCCAGTCCGCGCCGCACGCCAGGCGGCGGGCCGACAACCATCTGGCGCTGGTGGCACCGGACGGCACCGTCTCCCGGCGCCGCCGCATCCATCCCCTCGGATGCGGCGACGGCCGGGCAGCCTCCTGGTACGAGGCCGAACTGCCCGGCCAGCCGGGGACATTCCGCATCGAGACGGTCTCCCTCGTGCACGGGCCCTGGGAGGTCCGCGTCCACCACGTCCAGGCCCCCGCCGGGGTGGCCGTCCGGGAGACCGGGTACGCGGTCGCACACCACCGGCGGCAGCAGGCCGCGACCGGGGAGGGCTGGGCCCTGGCCCGCACGGCGGACGGGTTGACCAGCGCCGTGATCGCTCTGCACGGCTGGGACGAGGACGGTGCCTCGGTCCTGCACGAGACCCACGCCAACGCCTGCGGACCGCACTCGGCCGTGCCCTCGCTGACCCTGGCCGCCCACCCCGGCGGGACGACCACCCACATCTGCCTGACGGTGCTCTCGCGCGACACCGTGGACCCCCGCGCACTCCGCGAGGCCGTCACCGCCTCCGCCGGCGAGGACGGAGTGGAGATCCGCTTCGCCGACGGCACCGTCCTGCGGCCCGACCCCGCAGGCGGCCGGCACACCCCGTGACGCACACGGGCGCCGGGGCGCGGGCGGAACCCGAGGCCCGTGCCGTTCGACAGCGAGGGGACCGGCACATGGCGGACCAGGGGCCGAACAGCCGGCCGGGGCGTGGTCCGAACGGTTCTGTGGTCTTCGGAACTGCGAACACCCGGAAGAACCCGCCCGTGTGGTGTGCGTTCGCCCAGGAGTGACCTGCGGACCGGTCCCCGGCGCGCGGGGGAAACCTATGGCCGCACCATGTGCGGCCGTGACGCACGGTCCGCACACGCCCCGAAGTTCCTCCGGGGGACGGGGGAGCGGGCCGGGCCGTTCGAAAGGACACAGCCATGACGAAGCGGAAAACCCTCCGCTCAGTACGCGCGGTGACGGTGGCCGCCACGGCGGCGGCGACCGCACTGGTGGGCATCATTCCGGCGGCGGCACTCGCCGGCAGCGGCTCCGACACCGACCGCGCGCCGCGCCGCGGCTACGTCTGCGACAGGCTGGAGCGGGACGAGAGCGCGGCGGTGGGCAGCAGCAGGTGCCGGGCGTTCAACGCTCCCCGGCACGGCACGATCCGTGGCGACTTCGTCATCGAGACCCGCGACAAGCGCCTCCGGGTCCTGTGCAAGGCCCGGCCCGGACGTGCCTCCGGTTACGCCAACACACCCAACTGGGTCCGCGGGGAGAACTGCCGCCGCGCCTGACCCCTCACCGCACACCGCCCGCCCGCTGAACGCCGCCCCGCCGCCGGGGCCGCCTCCGGGCGTGCCGCGTGCACCCCGCCGGCCGGGACCTGTCACAGGCCCCGGCCGGACGCCTGTCGGGACAGGGAGCCGGGCCCTCGCCGTACGCCGGCCGCCCCGGCAGCCGCCGAACGCATGCCCCTTCCGCGGCACCCGTCCGCCACCGGCCGGTCCCGCGCACACCTGAACTCCGCGCTTTCATCAGCACAGGTGAAACCTGCCCCTCATACGAGGGATCGCGGCCATGCACCGCGGGCCCGGTGCCGATCCTCTAGGGAGAAGGAACGACCCGGGACGGCGGGAGGCGGACACCGATGCCCCTTCGTACGCCATCCGCGGTGTGTCCGAGGCCGCCGGACCGCCCGCGCACGGTGACGGCCTTCCTCACCGCGGCCCTCGCCGTACTGCTCACCCTGCTGGTCCTCGACAGCACACCACCGACGGCCGTGGAACCGGCCGACTCCGCCGTCAGCGCCCCCGGCGTGGCCGTCACCGCGGCGCCCTGCCCCCAGGAAGCGATGGCCGGCCCGGCCCGCGACCGGCTCCCCGGACACGACCCCTCGGCCCAGGCGTGCCCCGGCGCCACCACCGCCCACCGCACGCTGTGCCACACGCTGCTGCCCGCGGTCGCGTCCCCGGCCGTCGGCGGCTCCCCGTCCGGCGCCGCGGCTGCGACAGGCCCGTGCACCGGTGTGACGGACAACTGTCGTCCGCCGGCGGCCCAGCGGCAGATCCTGCGCTGCTGATCGGTTCCGCCCCGGCCGCGGCACCACGACTCCGTGCGCCGCGGCCGGAGGCTGCCCGGTCCCGTACCTCTTGCCGCAGGAGAGCCATGCCTACAGATCCTTTCCGCGCCATCGCCGCCCTGGCACGCGCCGAAGCCGGCCGTACGACGAAACCCGCCCCGCCCGCACCCCGGGAACCCGCCGAGCCGCCCCGGGCCGAACCCGCGGTGCCGGAACGCCGCCGCGCCCGCTGGCGCGAGATCGCCCGCCGGCTCCGGCACCCCCGGTCGGCCGCCGGGTAGACCCGGCACCGCCCGCACACCGGCCCCGGCCGGCGTGCGGGCACGGCGGGGTGCGCCCCCCGCACGCGAAACCGCCCCCGTACAAGCCGGTGGCTCGTACGGGGGCGGCCGGACAGGGGCTGGGTGCCGGGCGTCATTCCGCTTCGGCGGCCACCGGTTTCGGGATGAGGAACGAGGTCGCGAACGCGACGGCGAGGAGGACCACTCCGGCGATCATGCCCGCCGCGTAACCGGTGGGGGAGGCGGCGTCCTTCGGCAGCGCCGCCGTCTGCACGGCGTAGATCACCGCGAAGCTCAGGCCCGAACCGAGGTTGAACGCACCCGCGTTGAGGCCCGGCAGGAAGCCGGGGTTCTCCCGCGGCGAATGCACGATGCCCAGCCCGTTGAGGACGATGTTGGCCACTCCCGCGTACGCCACACCGACCAGGACGGAGGCCGCCAGCAGCAGCCAGCGCGAGTGCACGTCGAGAGTGAGCAGCATCAGCACGACCGTGCCGGCGGCGCCGATCAGCCCGGCGCGCAGGATGCGGCCGTAGCCGTGAGTGGCGGCCAGCCGGCCGGCGAGCGGGCCCATGGCCAGCCCGGCCAGTGCGTACGGGGTGAGGGTCCACCACGCGGACTGCTCGGCCGACATGCCGAACCCGGCATCGGCGTCCTGCGCGAAGGCGGGCAGCAGGCCGTTCATCACGGCGAAGACGCCGGTCATGGTGAGCACCGTGGTCAGCAGGGTCGCCCAGGTGGCCCGGCGGCGCAGATGGCGGGTGGCCACCAGCGGGTGGGTGCCACGGTCCTGGACGCGCCAGAAGAGGGCGAAGGCCAGTGCGGAGACCACGACGAGTCCGCCCACCAGCGGCCAGTTCGCCGCACCCAGCTTGCCCGCCTCGTTCAGCGCGATGAGCATGGCGCCCACGGAGACGACGAGCAGGACGACGCCCGGCCAGTCCATACGGGTGCCGGAGGCGGCGCGCGACTCGGGCGCCAGTGCCGCGACCAGAACGGTGCCGAGGGCGGCGACCAGCGCCATCGCCCAGAAGACGGCGGCGAAACCGTGGTGGTCGGCGAGGTAGCCGCCGGCGAGCGAATCGACGCCGGCGATACCGCCGTTGACGGCCGTGATGACACCGAGCAGGGTGCCGTACTTCTTGGGTTCGGTGACCTCGACCCGCAGCATGATCAGGCACAGCGGCACAGTGGGCCCGGAGACGCCCTGGATGACGCGGCCGGCGAACAGCATCGGCACGCTGTTGGCCAGCGCGGCGACGACGCAGCCCACGGCCATCAGCGCCAGCATGCCCGCGAGCACCTTGCGGCGGCCGATGAGGTCGCCGAGGCGCGGCAGGAAGAGGGAGAAGAGCGCGGCGGAGGTGAAGAACGCCGTCTGCGTCATCCCGATCTCGGCCGAACTCGCGTGCAGGGAGCGTTCCATGCTGCTGAGAGCCGGGCTGAGCATGCTCGCGTTGAGCTGGAAGGCGAAGCAGGCCACGAGCAGCGCGGTCATCAGCACGCCGATCCGCACCGGACGGCCCTGGCGCAGATGGCCCCCGGTGGCGGTGGGGGAGAGGCCGGTCATGCCCGTCACGCCCGCTCGCCGGCGGCAGGGGCCGCCGTGCTGCTCGTCGCCTCTTCGGCGGCCTCGGCAGCCGCGCCGACCGTGCCGGAGGCGTCCTGCGCGGCCGACCGTGTCGCTTCGGCGCCGCCGCCCTCGCCGATCCGCTCCAGTGCGTCGATGACCAGGTCCCAGAAGCGGGCGTGGTCGAGGTCGACGGCGACCTGGGTGTGGCAGTCGGCGGGGGCCGGGGCGCGGAAGTCGGCGACCGTCATGCCGAGCGTCAGTCCGCCGCGCAGTTCGATGTCGACGGGGGCCTTGCGCACCGTCATCACATCCGGGTCGATGACGTAGGCCACGGCGCACGGATCGTGCACGGGCGGGTGGGCGAAGCCCTGGTTCTCCAGGTAGGTGGCGCCGAAGAAGTCCAGCAGTTCGTTGACGAAGGCCGCCGGGCGGGTGCCCAGTTTCGCGATCCGCCCGGTCACCTCGGGGGTGGCCAGGGCCTGGTGGGTCAGGTCGAGGCCGACCATGGTGACCGGCCAGCGCTCGTTGAAGACGATGTGCGCGGCCTCCGGGTCGATGACGATGTTGAACTCGGCCACCGGGCTCCAGTTGCCCTGGTGGTAGCCGCCGCCCATCAGGACGACCTCGCGCACCCGTTCGGCGATCCGTGGTTCCTTGCGGACGGCCAGCGCGATGTTGGTGAGCCCCGCAGTCGGGACGAGGGTGATCTCGCCGGGCTCGTGGGCCATGACGGTGTCGATGATCAGGTCCACGGCGTGCCGCTCGTCCACGTCGAACGCGGGCTCGGGGAGTTCGGGGCCGTCCAGGCCGGTCTCGCCGTGGATGTCCGGTGCCGTCTCGATCTCGCGGACCAGCGGCCGGGGGCAGCCGGCCGCGAACGGGACACCGGTGATGCCCGCGATCCGGGCCACGGCGAGCGCGTTGCGCGTCACCTTCTCCAGCGTCTGGTTGCCGACGACGGTGGTGACGGCGACCAGCTCGACATCCGGGTTGCCGTGGGCGAGCAACATCGCGATCGCGTCGTCGTGCCCCGGGTCGCAGTCGAGGATGATCTTTCTGGCCACGAAGAGCCCCTTTGCTCAGCCCTCCCGTCGCTCCGGCCGCCGCCTCGGGCGGCAGTGCGGCGGGAGGCGGGGGCTGTGTGGCGGGGGCGACGGGACGCGGTGGGAAAACGTTCTCCCAAGACTCTGCGCAGGGCCCTTCCGGATGTCAATGGAGGACTACGTCACATCGGTACAAGGGGGTCTGGGAGGGGCAGAATGCGGCTGATAACGTTTGCCGAGCTTCGGTCCGCCGCCGGGAGAGAACGGGACAGGACCGGGCCGGACTCCGACGAAGAAGTGGTGGCCGCCGTGACCCCTGGCTCCGACATCACACTGCGCGATGTGGCGCGCGCCTCCGGCTACTCCGTCTCCACCGTCTCCCGCGTGCTGTCCGCCTCACGGCCCGTCGGCGCCGGCACCGCCCGCCGGGTCCGCGAGGCCGCCGAACGCCTCGGCTACCGGCCCAACCAGGTCGCGCGGGCCCTGCGCAGCAGGAGCACCGCCACCGTCGGACTCGTCCTCCCCCAGATCACCAACCCCTTCTACCCGACGCTCGTCAGGGAGCTGACCCACGTCCTGGACGAGCGCGGACGGGCCGTACTGCTCGTCGACTGCGACGACGACCCGGACAAGGAAGCCGCCCGGATCGAAGCCCTGCTGGCCCGGCAGGTCGACGCGCTGCTCGTGGTCCCCGTCGACGAACACCGCAGCCGGCCCGCCGTCGCCGCAGCCGCCGCACGCGTCCCCCTCGTCCTGCTCGACCGCAGCTGCGGGCCCGGCGTCGCCGACCTCGTCGCCGTCGACAACGCCGCCGGAATGGCGCTCGTGCTCGACCACCTCGCCGCGCGAGGCCGCCGCCGGCCCTGCTACATCGGCGCCGACGGCACCGCCTCGGCCGCCGCGGAACGCCGCGCCGCCTACGAGGCGGGCGTCAGCGCACTCACCCCCGGGGAACCGCCGCTGCTCGCCCTCGGCGACTTCTCCGCCGCCTGGGGCCGCGAGGCCGTCGACCGGCTCTGGGACGAGCGGGATCGCGGCGATCGCCGGCCTCCGGACGCCGTGGTCTGCGGCAACGACCTCATCGCACTCGGCGTCATCCAGCGGCTGCGGCAACTCGGCGTCGACGTACCCGGCCAGGTCGCCGTGACCGGCTTCGACGACGTACCGCCCGCCGACCTCGCCGACCCGGCCGTCACCACGGTGCGGCAGCCGGTACGGGACATCGCGGTCGAGGCGGTACGGCTGCTGGAACGCGGACTCGACGGCGCCGGGGCGCCCGTCTGCGACGGCAGCCCGCAGGACGCCGCCCCGCGCTCCCCCGGCACGCCGGTGGCCCGGCACGCCGTGCGGCTCGCACCGCACCTCGTCGTCCGTGCCTCCACGGTGCCCGACACCGCCCCGGCCCCCTCCGGCACCCGGCACGGCGCCCGATCCGGCCCGGCCGGCACCCCCGCGCCGCGCTCCGCCGTCTCCCCGACCGCACCCCTCATCCCGAACAGCACGAAGGCAGCCCAGTGATCGCAGTCGTCGGAAGTCTCAATCTCGATCTCGTCACCTCCGTACCGCACCACCCGGTGCCGGGCGAGACGGTGCTGGGCGGGGACATCGCCCAGCACCCCGGCGGCAAGGGGGCCAACCAGGCGGTGGCCGCGGCACGGCTCGGCGGCGAGGTGGCGTTCGTCGGCCGGGTCGGCGACGACGACGCCGCCGAGGTGATGCTGCGCGCCGCCCGCGACCAGGGCGTGGACGTCGGTCACGTGAGGCGGACCCCCGCCACCCCCACCGGCCGCGCGCTCATCGCCGTCAGCCCCCAGGGCGAGAACACCATCATCGTCAGCCCCGGCGCCAACGCCCGCCTCACCGCGGCCGACTGCGCCGCCGCGGCGGACACCCTCGGCCGGGCGCGGGTCACCGTGCTCCAGCAGGAAGTGCCGGACGAGGCCAACCACGAGGCCGCACGGCTGTCCGGCGGCACCGTCCTGTACAATCCGGCGCCCGCCGTCCCGGGCGCCGAGATCCCCTCCGGGGTCGACCTGCTGGTGCCCAACCGCACCGAACTGGGCGCACTCGCCGGACTCGCCACGGAACCCGTGACGCTGGACGAGGTCGCGTCGGCGGCACGACGGCTGCGGGGCGCCGCAGCCGTCGTCGTCACCCTCGGCGGCGACGGCGTCCTGCTGTGCGAGGGCTCCGCCCACCTGCACATCCCGGCCTTCCCGGTGACGGCCTTGGACACCACGGCGGCGGGCGACTCCTTCTGCGGAGCCCTTGCCGTCGCCCTGGCCGAGGGCCGCCCGCTGGAGGACGCCGCCCGGTTCGCCGCCGCGGCGGCGGCCGTCAGCACCACCCGGCCCGGGGCCCAGCCGTCGCTGGCCCGCCGCGAGGAGGCCGAGGCCCTGCTCGCGGGCAACCCGCCTGCCTGAAACGCCACCGGTTCCCCCGCCGTTCGGTACGGCCACATCGGCGCGGGCGGCCACCCCGGGGTGGGATACCGTGTGCGCGCAACTGCGGCTAGGCGTACGGGACGACTGGGCCTGACGGGACTGCGGGACTTCAAGAACATCCGGGACGACGCCTTTGCCACCGCCGACGGCCGGTTCGAGACCGATGACCGGAACGACGACCACAACGACGCTTTCCGGCACGCCTGCTGGAACGCGCTGATGACCAAGAAGTACGGCGCCGAGTGGACCGAGAAATACACCTACGCCCACGAGGCCATCCCGGGCAACAACCCCGAGCGCGAGGCGATGGACCTGCACAACAACGAGGTCGGCAGACGGATCGCGCGAGAACATCCCGACGCGGGCGAGGAGGAACTGGCCGACCTCGTGGAGAAGGCCGTACGGGACGGCGAGATGGTCGTCATACCCAAGGGCGGGGGCCGTCTGGTCTTCAGCGATCAGGTCGGCCCCGGCGGAACCGGGGATCCGGTGCTGCCCGCACCCGAGGAGGACCGGGAGGCGGTGTCGGGCTGGGCGGACAGCGGCGGCTCGGGCAGCGGCAGAAGAAGCGGAGCGGGGAGCGGAAGTTGAGGCGCGGAACGGTCGCGGCGGGCGTCGCCGTCCTGCTGCTGTGCACGGCGTGCGCGGAAACGGGGAACCAGGTGAGTGAGGCGTACGAAGCGGGCGTGGGCGGAGGTGGTGTCACCCATGACGAGGCACTCTCGGACGACATCCGTGAGTTGAGCCGGCGCGGCGGTACGGCGAAGCTCGCCGATCTGACGGATTTCGCCTGGGAGAAGGTGCATGTCTTCAGTGAGGGCGCGTCGGCGCGGCAGGTGGAGAGGGCCGTGGGCGAGCCCGTCCTCGGCGACAAGTTCTACTACGACGCGGGCAATCTCCTGGTGTTCGAGTACAACGGGAAGGTCTCGAAGGCCGTCTCGGTGCTCCCGGACCTGTTGGTCACCGACGGCAGGAGGAGCTGGGGCCCCGGCACGGTGCTCAAGCCGCAGACGCGCTCCCGCAACACCCTGCTGCGGCTGTCCGAGGAGTGAGGCGCAGCGGGACCCCATGGCCGGCCGTGTGTCAGGGCGTGGAGTGCAGGTGGATCAGTCCCGCGTCGGTCGGCCGGAAGCCGCAGGCGGTGAAGTAGAAGTCGCGCAGGTGCGGTTCGAAGTCGACGTGCAGCCATTCGCAGCCCGCGGCGCGCGCGTGGGCCGCCGCCACTTGGACGACCGCTGTGCCGATGCCGCGGTGCTGGTGTGAGCCGCGGGTCTTGGTGTCGAGCAGGAAGGCGTGGTCCTGGCCGTCCCAGGCCACGTTCACGAATCCGACGAGAAGTCCGTCGCCGTCGCGGGCCGCCACCCAGCCGAGGCTGTGCGTTCTGACCTTGTCCCACCAGCCGGCGACGGCGTCGCCGCCGTGCGATCTGACGAGGCCGACCATCTCCTCGTCGGTAAGGGGGTCGCGCCAGGTGCAAGTGATCGTTTCGTCCATCCCGCCAGCATCGCCGACCGGCTGCCGCACACCAACTCAGTAACGGGAAAGGGGACCCCGCGGGTTCGGGCCAGGTGCCCTGCCTCAGTCCGGTGCCGGGCCCAGCGCGTGGCCGGTCGTGGCATCCACATGGCCGGGCACCTCGTCGTGCCGGTCGCCGACCGACAGGGTGCCGGTCGGCTCGAACAGCAGGATGGCGGCCCCGTTCTCGGAGGCGGGTTTGTGCTCGACGCCGCGCGGGACAGTGAAGACGGTGCCGGCGGGCAGCGTCACCGTGCGCTCCCCGTCGTCCTGACGCAAGGCGATGGACAGCTCGCCGTCGAGGACGAGGAAGAACTCGTCCGTGTGCTCGTGCACATGCCAGACGTGCTCGCCTCGGACCTTGGCGATGCGCGCGTCGTAGTCGTTGACGCGGGTGACGATCCGGGGGCTCCATAGGGCGTCGAAGGAGGCCAGGGCCCGGTGCAGATCAATGGGCTGGTTGCTCATGCGTCCATCGTCGGCCGTGGCGCCGGGCCCCGGCGAGTGCTAGACATCGCACATGCCGCAAGGATCCTCGCATTCACCGTCCCCCTCCCACGGCCGGCCCCGCCCGCAGCCCGCCACCGGCCTGCACTGTGTCGTCGTCATCGTCGACGAGAACTCCAACCCGTTCGAACTCGGCTGCGCCACCGAGGTCTTCGGTCTGCACAGACCCGAGCTCGGGCGGGACCTGTACGACTTCACCCTGTGCTCGCCCGAGCCCCGCACCCTGATGCGGGACGGGTTCTTCACCCTCACCGGCGTCGCAGGTCTGGAGGCGGCGGAGCGGGCGGACACCCTCATCGTGCCGAACCGTCCCGACACCGAGGTACCCCGCCGCCCGGCCGTGCTGGAGGCCATCCGCCGTGCGCACGCCCGCGGCACCCGCCTCCTGGGATTCTGCAGCGGCGCCTTCACCCTCGCCGAGGCCGGGGTGCTGCGCGGACGGCGGGCCACCGCGCACTGGCAGTGGGCGAACCGGTTCCGCGCCCGCTTCCCCGACGTGCGTCTGGAACCCGACGTGCTGTTCGTCGACGACGGCGACATCCTCACGGCGGCGGGCAGCGCCGCCGCGCTCGACCTGGGCTTGCACGTGGTACGCCGCGACCACGGCGCGGAGGTGGCCAACGCGGTCAGCAGACGGCTCGTCTTCGCCGCCCACCGGGACGGCGGCCAGCGGCAGTTCGTGGAGCGGCCCGTACCGCCCGTGCCCGAGGAGTCCCTCGCACCCGTACTGGCGTGGGCCCAGGAGCGGCTGGCCGACCCGCTCACCGTGGCCGACCTCGCCGCGCGGGCGGCCGTCAGCACGGCGACGCTCCACCGCCGGTTCCGCGCCCAGCTCGGCACCACACCGCTCGCCTGGCTCGTCGGCGAACGGGTGGCGCTGGCCTGCCGGCTGATCGAACGCGGGGAGGAGCGGCTGGACGTCGTCGCCCGGGCCAGCGGGCTGGGCACGGCCGCCAATCTCCGTGCCCGCCTCCGCCGGGAGACGGGTCTGAGTCCTTCGGCCTATCGGAAGCACTTCGGCCGCGTCGAACTGCCGGAACCCGGTGACCCGCGCGGCGGCGGGGGTCCGTCCGGCGGCCGGCAAGGCCCTGTCCTCGTACGGCCGGGGCAGGGCGGCGCGTAGCCCCGAGCACCGTCCGGGGCCGCCGCCCCGGTGATCCGGGCCCGGCTGCCGCAGGGTGCCCTGAGGACGTCACCCGACGGCGGGCCGGAGACGCTGGTCCCCGGAGCGGGGAGGTGGGCAGGCGGTGGTGGCCGCGCGGAACGTCTTGCGGTAGGCGGAGGGGGTGGTGTCCAGGGTGTCCCGCATGTGCTGGCGCAGGTTGGTGCCGCTTCCCAGGCCGGTCCTGGCGGCGATGTCGTCGACGGGGAGTTCGGTCGACTCCAGCAGATGCCGCGCGTGCCGGAGCCGGGCCGCGGTGAGCCACGCGGCGGGGGAGAGCCCGGTCTCCTGCCGGAACCGCCGGGTGAAGGTCCGTACGCTCATGTGGCAGTGCGCGGCGAGATCCTTGAGGGACAACCGCCGGTCGAGGTGCTCCGTCATCAGTGCCCGTGCCCCGGCCGTCGAGGTCCCCGCGTCCTCCGCGACCGGGTGCTCGATGTACTGGGCCTGTCCGCCGTCCCGCATGGGCGCGACCACGTTGTACCGGGCCACACGGTTCGCCACGGAGCTGCCGTGGTCCTCCCGGACCAGGTGCAGGCACAGATCGATGGCCGCGGCTCCGCCGGCCGAGGTCAGGATGCCGCGGTCGGCGACGTACAGCGGGTTGGTGTCGAGTTCCACGGTGGGGAAGAGCCGCCGGAACTGCTGCGCGTAGCGCCAGTGGGTCGCGGCCCGGCCGCCCTCCAGCAGGCCGGCGGCGGCGAGGACGAAAGAGCCGGTGCACAGGGACACCAGCCGGGCGCGCTGCCGGGCCGCGCGCAAGGCCTCCGCGACACGGGGATCCACCGCTCCGTCCTCGACCACCTCCGGGCAGCGGGTCCCCGCGACGATCACCGTGTCGGCGTGCTCCAGCAGGGAGAGGTCGCCCTGGGGCGTGACGCCGTACCCGTTCACCGTGGGCACCGGGGAGCCGTCCGGGGTGAGGGTGCGCACCTCGTACGCCGCCTCTCCCGTGCGGGTCTCGACCCCGGCGAGCATCTGGGCCGGAATGCTCAGATCGAAGGCCACGACCGGGGCGAGGGCGAGGACGGCCACGTGGTGGGGTGTCGCAACTGTCATGGCCCGATGGTTGCACATAGTGGCCCCCGGGCCACTTCTGTGCCGCTGGCGACCGGCGGAGACTGAGATCAGTTCCGCACATCAGCACCGGGCGCAACACCCGGTTCACACCTGGAAGGTGGCCGTCCAGCCATGTCCGTTCCCGCTGTCGATCCCGAGATCCAGACCCTGCTGGAGACCGCCGATACCGGTGTCTTCCCCGTCCACGGCCTGGACGCGGTCCTCGCCGACCCTGAGCGTTACGCACTCCTGCGCGCACGCCCCGACACCCCCGTCGACGACCAGGTCGCGGTACGGGATCTGTACATACCCGGCCCCGGAGGACAACTGCGGCTGCGCGTCTACCGGCCCGGCACCCCCGAAGTCCTGCCGATGATCCTCTACGTGCACGGCGGCGCCTACACCTACGGATCTCCCGAGGCCGAGGAGGGACGTTCCCTGCGCTACGCCCGCGACGCCCGGGCCGTCGTCGTCTCCGTCGACTACCGCCTCGCCCCCGAACATCCCTTCCCTGCCGCGGCCGACGACGCCTACGCCGCCCTCGCCTGGATCGCCGCCAACTCCGCCGAACTCGGCGGGGACCCCTCACGCATCGCGGTGGCCGGCGGCAGCGCCGGCGGGAACATCGCCGCCTCCACCGTGCTGCGCGCCCGCGACCAGGCGGGCCCGCGCCTGCTCTTCCAGTCGCTGACCTACCCGGGCGTGGACGCCGGCCTGACCACTGACTCGGCGCGGGAGTTCACCGACACCCCGGTCCTCAACCGGGGCGCGCTGGAACTGGCCGTGCGGTACTACGCGAAGGACAGCCACGCCGACCCGTACGCCTTCCCGATCCGCGCCGCCGACCTGAGCGGACTGCCGCCCACCTACATCGCCGTGGCGGAGATCGACCCGCTCCGCGACGAGGGCCGCCACTACGCCGCGCGGCTGTCCGCCGCCGGTGTCACCACCGAACTCGTGCAGGTCCCCGGCGCGGTCCACGGCTTCGACCTCCTCTTCCCCCAGGCCCGTGTCAGCGAACGCAACCTCGCCGACCAGGTACGCGCCCTGCGCGAGGCTCTCCACCCCTGACGGGCCCGGACAGTACGCAGCGCGGCCTGCCCCCGATGACGTGAGGTCACCGGGAGCAGGCCGTGCGGGGTTCAGGCCCTGACGCGGCGGCGTCCGGCGCGCACGGTGGCGCCGAGGCCGTACGCCAGGACCAGCGGGACGAGGGCGACCGCCGCCCCGACGGGAGTGGTGGCGGTCGCCAGTGTCCAGGGCGCCGTGGCCAGGAGGATCGCGAGGGCGTGCCGGGCACCGCCGTCCTTCGCGGCGCTCCGGATCACGAGGACGACCACGGTGGGAGCCAGCGCGCCGATCATGCCGTATCCGGCGGCGACGGCGAGACCGGCGGTGGCGAGCGGCAGCCACGGCAGCCCCAGGGCCAGGCCCAGGACGACGGCGAGCCGGCGGTCCGCACGCGCGGGCGTGGCACCCGGGGGCAGCAGGACGAGAACCGCCAGCAGCGGCAGGAAGCGCGCGTCCGTCCCCGGCAGCGCTGCCGCCGCCAGGAGGCCCAACGCCGCGCAGGCCCGCACGCCCGGCCAGCGCCCCAGGGCGGCGGAGGCGGCTGCCGCCAGGGTGAGCACGCAGGTGGGAGCGCCTGCGCGCAGCACGGGGGACGCGTCCGCCGCGTCCCCCGTCCCGACGACGAGGAAGAGGAGGCGGACGGCTGCCAGGGCCGCCGCGGCGGCCAGCGCGTAGGGCGCGGCGGCGAGGGCGAACCGTCCGAGGGGGTGGCCGGGTCCGGTCCGGGTGCGAAGGCGCAGGGCGTGCGCGGCGATGTCGAGCTCTTCCCGGCAGCGGGCCCACCGGCCCGCTCCCCGGACCGCGTCCTGGTACATCTCGTGGATCTCCGCGCCGTACGCCTCGCGGTAGCGCCGCGGATAGAGGGAGAGGGCACGCGGCGCTGCGGCGTGGGGCGGGGTCATGCGGTGGCTCCCGCGGGACCGGCGGCGGACGCCTTCAGGCGCCGGGTCGCCTCGCGGGCGGTGGCGGTCAGACGCCGGACCTCGGCCTGGAGGGCTTCCCGGCCGGCCCGCGTCAGCGTGTACGTACGGCGCAGCCGTCCCTCGACGCGTTCTTCGGCGAAGACCTCGATCAGGTTCTCCGCCTGGAGCCGTTCCAGGGTGCCGTAGAGCGTGCCCGTGCGCAGCCGCACCCTGCCCTCGGAGATGGCGACGATCTCCCGGGAGAGGGCGTAGCCGTGCCGTGGGGCGTCGGCCAGGGCCGTCAGGATGAGCAGGGTGGGTTCCTGCATGGACCTCTTGCGGTCAGTCATGAGCGTCACTATACATAGCTCACCTGACTATGAAGGGTTCGGGAAACAGCAGCCCATGAAGGAAAACATGGTCAGGTGGGAAACGTATGAAGGGCGAGCCTGGGCGGGGTGGGGGAGGGGCTCCAGAGGTGCAGCCGCGCAGGCTCGTCCGTCTCGGGTGACCGCTGGGTGCCGATGACGGAAAGCGGCTCCAACCGGGCGGCCCGGTCCTCCGGCAGGGCAGCGAATTCCTCGCCGCGGAACCGCGGTTCGGCCACCCTCCGGCCGCCTCGCCGCGGTGACCCCTTCGCGCGGTCGCCGCGGAGGCTGGGTATCCAGTATGTGGAAACATCTTTCCGTTACCGGCGGCAGTCGCTACCGTACCCGGGCACGCTCGCTCGTTCGTTCACCGGAGCTACGACAACCGAGAGGACAGCCGTGCCGGCACCGATCGATCTGCGCAGCGACACCCTCAGCGTCATCACCCCCGAGATGCGCCGCGTCATGGCGGACGCGGAGGTGGGGGACGACCTGTACGGCGGCGACCCGACGACCCGGCGGCTGGAGAGCCACTGCGCCGAACTGCTCGGCAAGGAGGCCGCGCTCTTCACCGCCAGCGGCACCCTCAGCAATCAGCTCGCCCTCCGCGGCCACACCCGGCGCGGCAGCGAGGTCATCACGGACACCAAGTACCACCTCAACTTCTTCGAGAGCGCCGCCACCGCCGACCTGTCCGGTGTCGTGCTCAACCCGGTGGACAGCCCCGACGGGGTGCTCACCCCCGCCCTCCTGGACGCCGCGGTGGACCGCAAGCGCCGGGTGCGGCTCACCTCCGCGCCCTCCCTGGTGTGGGTGGAGAACACCGTCAACTACTTCGGCGGTTCCGTCGTGCGGGTCGACGACCTGGCCGCCCTGCGCGCGGCGTCGCTCCGCAGGGGCCTGCCGACGCACATGGACGGGGCCCGGCTGCCCAACGCGAGCGTGGCCACCGGTACGTCCATGGCGGAGTACGCCGCCACCGTGGACACCGTCGCGGTCTCCTTCGCCAAGGCCCTCGGCGCACCGTTCGGCAGCGTGCTGGCGGGCCCGGCCGACCTCATCGAGCAGGCCGCCACCTACCGTCTGTGGTACGGCGGCGGACTCCACCAGTCGGGGTTCATGGCCGCCGCGGCGCTCCACGCACTCGAAAACAACGTCGACCGTCTCGCCGAGGACCACATGCACGCCCGCCTGTTGCGGGATCTCCTCGTCGAACACCCGGGCTTCACCGCGCCCGAACCCGAGACCAACATGGTCCTCGCGGACATCTCCGGCACCGGTCTGCACGCCGCCGAGTTCGCGAAGGCAGCAGCCGAGGCCGGCGTGCAGGTCGCACGCTGGACGGACACCCGGGTACGTCTCGTCACCCGGCTCGGGGTCGAGGAGAACACCGTTCGCGAGGCCGTCCGGCGGCTGCACCGGGTGGCCGAGCGGCGCGGCGCCCTCACCGCGGGGTGAGGGCGGATGTGGTCACCGGTCGACTGGCCGGGCTTCGGTGACATCGCCCTCGCGGCGCTGCTGTTCCTGTGCGTGACGGCGTTCGTGGCCGGTGCCGTGGACGCCATCGTCGGCGGTGGCGGTCTGCTGCAACTGCCCGCCATGCTCCTGGTCAACCCCGGCGGCGCGGTCGTGTACTCGCTGGCCACCAGCAAACTGGTCGGCCTCGTGGGGACTTCGGCCGCGGCCGTCACCTTCGCCCGCCGGACACCGCTCGACTGGCGGGCCGTCGGACAGATGGCCGCCACGACGTTCCCCGCCTCGGTCGCCGGAGCGGCCGTCGCCTCCGCGCTCCCCGCCTCCGCCCTCAACGTCGTCGTCCTGTGCGCCCTGGTCGTCGTCGGCCTCTACACGTGGCGCAAGCCGGAGTTCGGCGTCGAGGAGGACCGGCGCTTCACCGGGCGCGGCGAACTGCTCGCCATGGCGGCGGGCGGCGCGGCGATCGGCTTCTGGGACGGTCTGGGCCCGCCGGGTACCGGATCCTTCCTGGTGTTCCTCCTCGTCGGGGTCGTCGGCTACGCCTTCCTGCGGGCGTCCGCCGTGGCCAAGGTGGTCAACATCGCCGCCAATCTCGGCGCGCTGGTGTTCTTCGTCTCCGCGGGCAAGGTGCTGTGGGGGCTCGGCGCGGTCATGGCCGTCTGCAATCTGGCCGGCGGCATTCTGGGGGCCTCGGTGGCCATGAGGCGCGGCTCCGCCTTCGTCCGCAAGGTGTTCCTCGCCGTGGTGTCCGGGCTGATCGTCAGCGTGGTCTGGAAACTCTCCGTGGCCTGACCCCCGCCCGGCCCCCGTGGCCTGACGCCCGTCCGCGGCCCGGCCCTTGTCGCCGGCTGTCCCTGTCCGCCGGTGCGGCGCCGTGCACCGCACCGGCGGACGAGGGTTTCCCCGGGCCCGCCGTCTTCCTTCCCGGGCCTTCGGCCCCCCGTGTGGCCGATGGCTCCGCCCCCGCGGCCTCACCCGGCGCGCCGCGGTCTCACCGCTCGGCGGCCGGGATCAGGCCGGGGGCGACCTTGTAGGAGAGGGATTCCATCAGCGGCTTGCGCTTGGTGTTCTGGAAGGCGGCAATCCGCCACTGCCCGCCGCTCTCCCGGACGAGGGTGTAGGTCTGCACCTTGCTGAGCTTGTCCGGGCGCTTGCCCTTGTAACTGTCACCGCGGCCGTTCACGACGGCCACGTCCGGACCGTAGAAACGGATGTCGAGGACCTCGTCCGCGAGCCGCGTGCCCTTCAGCATCTTCTCGAACAGCGTCCGGTGGCTCTCGACGATGTCGCGGCGCCCGCTGTAGACGGTCCCGACGAACGTGACGCAGGTGGCGTCCTCGGTGAACAGGTCTCCGTACGCCTGGGCGTCGTGGCGGGCCCAGGCATCGGTCAGCTCGCGCAGGACAGCGGTGACGGCCGCGGTGTCGTGGTCGGTCGGCATGGCGGGCTCCTCGCTCGCTAGAATGCGGGAAGAATCTGTCTCGACGCAGTATCTGCATGCGTGCAGTTAATAAGTTACGAGGTGACCCCGGAGATGGCAAACCCCGCAGGCAGCGACGACGAGCACGTGGTCTTCCGCCAGTATCTGGACGCGGTGGGGCTTCAGGGCATGGCGAGCGCGGAGGCCGCCGGGCTGCACGCCTCGGAGTGGTACGCGCTCAGCCTGATCTCCTTCGAGGGCCGCCTCACCTCGGGCGAGCTGTCCGCCAGGACCGGCCTCACCACGGGTGCCACCACCCGCCTCATCGACCGTCTCGAACGCGCCGGCTACGCGCGCCGCACGGCCGATCCCGCGGACCGGCGGCGCGTGATCGTGGAACCCGTCCCCGACGCGCTCGGCCGTATCGAGGAGACCGTGGAGCCGGCCCGCCGCCACATCGCCGAGGTGCTCGCGCGCTACACACCCGAGCAACGGCGCGTGCTCTTCGACTACTTCGCCCACGCCGCGCCGGCGTTCCGGGCCGCCACGGAAGAGATCCGCAAGGCCGCGTCCGCCCGGCGGGCGAAGCAAGCCAAGGCCGGCCGGGAAGGGTGAGCGCCGGCCGGCCGGCGGTTAGGTAACGCCCGCGCATAGCCGGGGCGGGCCACCAGCCCGGCGAGCGGGTCCGCCTGGCGGGCAAGTGGGGCCTGCCGCCCCGCCCTAGCGGGTCCCGGCCGGGCCGCAAGGCCGGTAGCGCAGCAGACGTTGCCCGAGCGGAACGCGGTCACCGCCCCCGCCGCCAGGTCGAGGCGGTCCTTCAGACCGGCGAAGAGACTCCGGCCGCCGCGCTCAGCACCACGGGGTGCAGCAGGGTGCGCAGCTCGTCCATCAGTCCCTGCTCCAGCAGGGTCACGGTGAGGGAGGAACTGCCGAAGACCGCGATGTCACCCTCGGTAGCGGCCCGCAGCCGGGCCATGTCGGCCGCCAGATCGCTGCCGTCGGTGACGCGGGCGCCCTCCCAGGGGGTGACCCGGCCGCTCCCTGTCACCACTGTCCTGGGCACCGCGTTCATGAAGGCCGTGGCCTCGGGCAGCCGTTCGGTGGGCGGTTTCGAGTGAGGGCCACGCCTCGGCGAAGTGTTCGTGGGTGCGCCGGCCCAGCAGCAGTGCACCCACCTCGCGGGTCTGCCGCAGGTTCCAGTCGAAGAACTCCTCGTCGTGGAGCCCCCCAGTCCAACTCCCCGCGCGGGCCTTCGTGACAGCCGCCGAGGGAGCAGAACAGGAACGCGAACACCTGCTGCGGGCCGCGCGGCGGGACCGGACCGTGGTCCATCTCGTCTCCTTCCAGCGATCAAGACGAATGATCAAGACCCCGGAAGGACCGGCCCACGGCCCGGAACTCATCGGCGGTGCCCCGCCACGCGCATGTGAGCCCGGCCACTTGCCCCGCCGCCGGGTGACCGCCGCCCGGGCTCAGCCGAGCATGTCGGCGACGAGCCGGCGGGCGTACGCGGGGGAGAGCCCCTGGGGGCGGAAGAGGATGCGGTACATGATGGGCGCGACGACGTGGTCCAGGACGGTCTCGGTGTCCGGGGCGTCCTCGCCGCGCTCGGCGGCGCGGATGCGGATGGTCTCGACCTGTTCCGCGGCGTACGTCGAGCACTGGCCCGCGTTGTTGCCGTCGGGGTCACCGAGGAGGGCGTCGCGGATGTAGGCGCGGCCGGAGGGTGAGGACATCTCGTCCAGGAACTGCTCCGCCCAGGCGGCCATGTCGGAGGCGAGATCGCCGTGGTCCTCCGGTTCGGTGTCCGGGCGCAGCCGTTCGACGGCGACGTCCGACAGCAGGACCTGGAGGTCTCCCCAGCGGCGGTAGACCGTGGAGGGGGTGACGCCCGCACGCTGGGCGATCAGCGGCACGGTCAGCGCGTCCCGGCCCACCTCCGCGGCGAGTTCCTTGACGGCGGTGTGCACGGCTTCCTGGACCCGGGCGCTGCGCCCGCCGGGGCGCACCATCTGCCTGCTCATGCTCCCACCTTAAAGCGAATTTCTTGCGTCTGTGCAGGCGCGGGCCCCTGGGACGGGTGCCGCCGAGTCGCACGGCAGGCCGGGACCGTACGGCACGCGGGCGGGGACGGGACCGCGGTGGGTCCCGTCCCCGCCCGTGTCTCAGGCGGCCGGCGCCAGCGCGCGGGCGGGCCGGGTCTGCTCGTAGGCGTGGCCGACGCGCAGGAGCAGCCGCTCCGCGAGGGGACGGGCGAGCAGTTGCAGTCCGATGGGCAGGCCCGCCGCGTCGTGGCCGGCCGGGACGGACAGGGCCGGCACGCCGGTGATGTTGGCGGGGGCCGACAGGCGGACGTAGGCGTCGGAGACGGCCTCGACCGTGCCGTCGGGCCAGGTGACCGTCTCCTCGTCGGCCTTCACCGCGGTGACCGGGACCGTCGGGGCGGCCACGACGTCGACCTCCTCCAGCAGGCGGGCCCACTCCTGCTGCATCAGCGTCCGGGAACGCTGGGCGCGCAGGTAGTCACCGGCGGGCATCAACTCGCCGGCCTCCAGGAGGATGCGCACGTCGGCCTGGTACAGATCGGGGACCGCGCGCAGCGTCCGTTCGTGGTAGGCGGTCGCCTCCGGCACCATCAGCCCCCACTGGGTGGCCTGGACGTAGCGGGTCATGGGGATGTCGACCTCGACCGGGTGCGCGCCCAGGGACCGGAGCTGTTCGACGGCCTGCCGTACGGCGGCCTCGACCTCGGGGTCGACGTGGTCGAAGTAGTAGGTGCGCGGAACGCCGACGCGCAGCCCGGTCAGGTCCGTGCCGTCACCCGGCCGGTAGTCGCCGGCCGGCATGTCGAGGGAGGCCGGGTCGCGGGGATCGTGCCCGGCCAGCGCGGACAGCACCAGCCCGGCGTCCTCGACGGTGCGGGTGAGCGGGCCGACGTGGTCCAGCGACCACGACAGGGACGTCACACCGTGCCGGGGGACGAGTCCGTAGGTGGGCTTGAGACCGACGACGCCGTTGAGCGCTGCCGGGACCCGGATCGAGCCGCCGGTGTCGGTGCCCAGCGCGAAGGTGGCGGCACCCGCGGCGACGGCGACCGCGGACCCGCCGCTGGAGCCCCCGGCGACGCGGTCCGGGTCCCAGGCGTTGTGCGTCTGCGGCGTGGTCAGCCCGTAGGCGAACTCGTGGGTGTGGGTCTTGCCGAGCAGCACGGCACCGGCCGCGGCCATCCGGGCGGCGACGGTGCTGTCGGCCGCCGCGACGTGGCCCGCGCGGACCTGGGAGCTCGCCGAAGTGGCCGTGCCCTCGGCGTCGATCATGTCCTTGAGCCCCATGGGGATGCCGTGGAGCGGGCCCCGGTAGTGGCCGGCTGCGATCTCGTCACCGGCTGTGCGCGCGGCACGGCGCGCCGCGTCGGCGGTGACGGTCACGTACGCCTTCAGGCGCGGCTCGACCTGTTCGATACGGGCGAGCACCGAGTCGACCAGTTCGACGGGGGACAGGGTTCGGGTGCGGATCGCTTCCGCCGCGGCGGCGAGAGACAGGTCACTGGGCTGCACTGCGGTGCTCCCCTCCGGGGTGGTAGGCGGTGGCGGGCGGGGTGTCGCCGAAGTCCAGTTCCCGCAGGACTGCGACCACGGAGTGGATGTGGTGGGCGGTGGCCGCGACCGCGGCATGGCGCTCGGCCGGCAGGAGAAGACCGGCCCGGGCCGCCCAGCGGGCGGCTTCCGGGGCCGGGAGTACGTCGGCGGACATGGATGTCGGCTTTCTGTCTGTGGTGGAGGGAGGCAGCGGGTCGGGTGACACCGCGAGGCGTAAACGCAATCTGTTTGCGTTAAGACCACCGTAGGGCCTAGTGTGCACTTAACGCAAACGGATTGCGTTTAGCGGGGTGGCGCCCCGACCGGACGCACTTCCGCGGGGGCGGCGGCCTCATCCGCCGCCCCCCCGGCAGCGCACCCCGCCCGCACCAGTCGCGTACGACCACCTGCCGAGGCACACGGCACCGCACGAAACCGACACCGCACCAAGGAGCCGACCCACCATGAGCGCCACGCCGGCCACCATCCCCTCCTGGGCCGTGGGCGACATCACCGTCCACCGCATCGACGAAACCCTCCTGCCGCCCGCCACCGGCCCCTGGCTGCTGCCCGACGCCACCCCCGACGTGGTGGCCGGCCAGGACTGGCTGCGCCCCCACTTCGCCGACGACGAGGGCGTCCTGCGCATCGACAGCCACAGCTTCGCCTTCACCGCCGGCGGGCTGCGCGTCCTGGTCGACACCGGCATCGGCAACGGCAAGACCCGGGCCAATCCCGCCTGGCACAACCTGCGCACCGACTACCTGGAGAGGCTCACCGCCGCCGGCTTCCCCCCGGAGTCCGTCGATCTGGTCGTCCTCACCCACCTGCACGCCGACCACGTCGGCTGGAACACCCGCGAGGAGAACGGCGTGTGGGTCCCCACCTTCCCCCGGGCCCGCTACCTCACCTCCCGCACCGAACGGGAGTTCTGGGCCGGGTACGCCATGGAGGACGCGCGCCGGATGATGTTCGAGGACTCGGTCCTCCCGGTCGAGGAGGCCGGGCTGCTCGACCTGGTCGACGTCCCTGCCGAGGGCACCGAGATCGCTCCCGGTCTGCGCCTGCTGCCCACCCCGGGCCACACCCCCGGTCACCTCGCCGTCGAACTGACCAGTGGCGGCGAGACCGCGCTGATCACCGGGGACTGCGTCCACCACCCGGTCCAGTTCGCCCGGCCGGGGATCGGCGCGTGCGTCGACATCGACCCCGAGCGGTCCGAGGCCACGCGCCGGTCGCTGCTCGGCTCCCTCGCCGGCACGGACACCCTGGTCCTGGGCACCCACTTCGCGCCGCCCACCGCCGGCCGTGTCGTCGCCGACGGCTCCGCCTACCGGCTGCTGCCCGTCCCCGCGGCCTGACGGACCGCCTGGACGAGCCCGTGGCGCGCCACGCGCTCCGGGCCCGTCCGGGCATCCCCGGACCGTCGTCGCGGCGGAAATTCACGCCATGAGCAGCCGCCCGTTCACCCGCGGTGGGCGACCTGCGAACATATCGCACTCTGCGGCTCGACCGTGCTACGGTGGGTGGCAGTTGCAGTTGTGGTTCCCGAGGATCTCCGTCGCTCTTCCGTCACTCACCGACGAGAGCGCCTTTCAATTCCGGATTCTCCGGTGGGGGAAATCATCGCAGCGACTCCGGGCCCGCAAGGTGCGGACTCCGGACACTGCCCCCGAGGGAGTTCCTTGTATGGCATCTGGCACTGTGAAGTGGTTCAACGCGGAAAAGGGCTTCGGTTTCATCGAGCAGGAAGACGGCGGCGCTGACGTGTTCGCCCACTACTCGAACATCGCCACCACCGGCTTCCGCGAGCTTCTCGAAGGCCAGAAGGTGAACTTCGACGTCACACGGGGCCCCAAGGGCTTGCAGGCGGAGAACATCGTTCCCGCCTGAGCGATCCGAGTCGACGCGCACCGCACAGCCCGGACCCGCAGTGGTCCGTGCCCCCGATCCGTTCCCCCGCCGCACGACGGCGCCCGCCGCTGCGGGCCCGGCGGCGAGCACTCGGCAGCGTCGTCGCCCACCGCACAGCGGCGAGGCGCTGCCGGTATCCCTTCTTTCCCGGCCGGACACGATTCCGGCCCGCCGTGGCGAGCTGTTCTCCGCTGCTCGGACTCCGGCGCTTTTCCGACGAGCCGGCTCTCGACCGACCGGCCGGCTCCGCACGTCTGTTTCTCCGGCTCGTTCTTGCGAATCCCCGAGCGGTTTCACCACCGCCGGGACGCATTCCTCGATACGTGCCGCATCGAGGAAGGTTCTGCATGAACCGCACCATCCGTTCGCATGACAACTCCCACCGCTCCGGTGCCGGTTCCTCCGGTGCGCCCAGCCGCGGCAGCCGCGGCCGTGCACGAGGGAACGGCCGCAAGGGCGCCCCGCCGCGTTCGACCACGGTCGGACGGCAGGGGAGTGGCAAGAAGCGGCCCGGTTCGCAGGGCGAGTTCGCCCTGCCGGCCACCACGACGCCAGCGCTGCCGGCCGTCGAGAGCTTCGCCGAACTGGCCCTGCCCGATCCGCTGGCGGCCACGCTCCGCACCGAGGGCATGACCGTGCCCTTCCCCATCCAGGCGGCGACGCTGCCCAACTCGCTGGCCGGCCGCGACGTGCTGGGCCGCGGGCGCACCGGCTCGGGCAAGACACTCGCCTTCGGGCTGGCGCTGCTGGCCCGCACCGCCGGGCGGCGGGCCGAGCCCCGGCAGCCGCTGGCCCTCGTGCTCGTCCCCACCCGGGAACTCGCCCAGCAGGTCACCGACGCGCTCACCCCGTACGCCCGTGCGCTGCGGCTGCGGCTGACCTCCGTGGTCGGCGGACTGTCGATCGGCCGTCAGGCGAACGCACTGCGCGGCGGCGTCGAGGTCGTCGTCGCGACACCCGGCCGGCTCAAGGACCTCCTCGACCGGGGCGACTGCCGGCTCGACCAGGTGGCCGTCACCGTTTTGGACGAGGCCGACCAGATGGCCGACATGGGCTTCATGCCCCAGGTGACGCACCTCCTCGACCAGGTGCGCCCGGACGGGCAGCGGCTGCTCTTCTCCGCCACCCTCGACCGGAACGTCAACCTCCTGGTCCGCCGCTATCTGACCGATCCGGTGGTCCACTCCGTCGATCCGCCCGCCGGTGCCGTCACCACGATGGAACACCACCTGCTGCACGTGCACGGCGACGACAAACAGGCCACCACCACACGCATCGCCGCCCGCGACGGACGCGTGATCATGTTCCTGGACACCAAGCACGCCGTGGACCGGCTGACCCGCAACCTCCTGGCCGTCGGGGTGCGTGCCTCGGCCCTCCACGGAGGCAAGTCGCAGGCGCAGCGCAACCGCACCCTCGCCCAGTTCAAGACCGGCCACGCCACCGTCCTGGTGGCCACGAACGTCGCCGCCCGCGGTATTCACGTCGACAACCTCGATCTGGTCGTCAACGTCGACCCGCCCGGCGACCACAAGGACTACCTCCACCGCGGCGGACGCACCGCCCGGGCCGGCGAATCCGGCACCGTCGTCACCCTCGTACTGCCCGATCAGCGCCGCGACGTGGACCGTCTCATGGCCGATGCGGGCATCAGGCCGCAGATCACCCGGGTCCGCTCGGGCGAGGACGCGCTGCACCGCATCACGGGCGCCCAGGAACCCCCGGGCGTCCCCGTCACCCTCACCGCACCCGCCGCCGACCGCCCGGCCGGCACCGGCCCCTCCCGGCGCGGGCGGCGCAGCCGGCCCCGCAGGGGGAACCGGACCGCCACCCGCCGCGCCGCATAGCCGCCGCCCGGCACCCGGGGCCGAGCGCGCCGCCCGGGCCCCGCAAGCCCGTGCGCCGCGCGGGCCCGCAACGCAGAGGAGACCCTTTGACGCCCGCTCCCTCACCGGCGCCCAGCGCACCCCTGACCGCCCGCGACGCGATGGACGAACCCGGACTCCAGGTCGACGACCACATGCCGGTCGACGTGGCGCTGTCCGTCCTGCGCAGCGCCCGCGTCCCGCACCTGGTCCTCCAGGACGCGGACGGGCGCTGCTCCGGCCTGGTGACCCGCGAACAGCTCGCCGCCCACCGGGGCGGTACCTGGTACACCGACGGCACCCGGCTGCGGGACCTCCCGCTCGACCGGGGACCGTTCACCCTCCCCGCGGCGCGGCTCAGCGACGCTGAAGCCGCCATGAGAGGGCGGACGCTGGAGGTGTCGCCCATCGTCGACGAGTACGGCTACACCCTGGGCGTCCTCGCCCTCACCTCATGAGTTCTCCCCTCCGACCCTGCTGAGGCACTATGCGCTGCGTCATCGCCCATTCCCCCTTCTACCTCTTCAAGAGCGACGTGCTGGCGGCGATGAAGGGCGTCAAGCCCGAACCCGCCTCCGGGGCGACCGTGACGGTCGGCCGTCGCACCTACCCCGTCAAACAGGTCGGTGAAGCCGTCACCGGACTGGACCGCCGCGACTTCTCCGTCGGTGAGGTGAGCCGGGCGCTGACCCGTCTCGGTTTCACCTGCCACGACGCCGCGGCAGCGGCATCGGTCCCGCTCACCCCGCTCCAGGAGGCGACGGCCCTGCTGGGCACCGTGCCGCGCCCCTGACGCCCGGCCCGGAGACCCTGGGGCCCGACCGGCTCCGGGGGCTCCGGGGGCTCCGGGGAAGGGGCCGTACGGGCGGGGCTGCGCCCCCACACGGGACGGCACGGGGCCCCGCCCGTCGCGGTCCGGGCAGGTGGCCGTATAGCATCAGCGGTCATGCCGAACGCTGATGAGCTGCTCGTTGACATCGCCGCCAAGGTGGAGTCGGAGCACACCAATCAGATGCCCCTCACCGTCGTGGTGCACGGAGCTGTCATCACCGGCCGACTGGCCCCCGAAGCGATGTGGCGCCAGCGGGTCGCCGAGGTCCTCCGGGACTCGGACCGCCTCGTCCCGTTCGCGGACACCTTCATGGCCGCTCCCGAGGGCTCAGGACCCCAGCAGACAGACCCGCCCGCCTACCTGCACTTCCACGTGGCCAGGATCCTCCAGGGCCAGGTGGGCATCCCCGAGACCGGCGGGATGTACCGCATCGCCATCAAGGACGTGAGCGCCTGGACGATGGGCGACCTCAGCTACTCCGACCAGTGAGCCGTCTCCTCCGCCCCCAGCGGCGGGGGAGTGACGGCGACGGCGCCGGCCCGCGTCCCCACGCGGGCCGGCGCCATGCTGCTGACGGGCTGCCGGGCTGCCGGGCTGCCGGGCGCGGCGGCGACGGCCGGTGCGACGACGGTGACGACCAGTGCCGTCTCGCTGAACGAGACGCCGTCTTCCGTCTATTGACTGACGCCCGCCCTGCCGGAACAGTGCGCCTGTGAGCCAGCAAGCAGGACCAGCGAAAACGAACGAGCCGGGGCCGCAGGGCGGTGGAACACCCGGCGAAAGCGCCCGGGAGACCGTCCTCCCCGAGCCCGGCGGCACGGACGCGAGCAGCACCGGCGTGACCGCGAGTGACGCCGGCACCGACGCGGACGACGCCGGCACCGGTGCGGGTGCCGCGCCCGGCGGTGAGCAGAGCGGCAGCCCGGAGAGCATGCGCCGGGTCGCCGTCGCCAGCTTCATCGGCACGGCCATCGAGTTCTACGACTTCTACGCCTACGGCACCGCCGCAGCCCTCGTCCTCGACAGCGCCTTCTTCCCCAACCTCGCCCCCCTCACCGCCACGCTGGCGGCCTTCTCCACCTACGCGGTGGCCTTCGTCGCACGCCCGCTCGGCTCGCTGATTTTCGGACACTTCGGTGACCGGGTCGGCCGCAAGTCGGTGCTGGTGGCATCGCTGCTGCTGATGGGGCTCTCCACCGCGTTCGTCGGGCTGCTGCCCGGCTACGCCACCCTCGGCGTCTGGGCGCCGCTGCTGCTCGTCCTGCTCCGCTTCCTCCAGGGTATCGGGCTGGGCGGCGAATGGGGCGGTGCCGCGCTGCTGGCCGTGGAGCACGCGCCCGAAAAACGCCGCGGCCTGTTCGCCGCCTTCCCGCAACTCGGCCCCTCCGTCGGCTTCTTCGCCGCCACCGGCATCTTCTGGGCCCTCTCCGCCGGTCTCGACGACGCGGCGTTCCGCTCCTGGGGTTGGCGGGTGCCCTTCCTGCTGTCGTTCGCGCTGGTCGCCGTGGGGCTGTTCGTCCGGCTGCGGATCAGCGAGACGCCGGTCTTCCGGCGTGTGATGGCGGAGCAGGAAGAGAGCAAGGCACCGGCCGTCGAGGTCTTCCGGACCCACTGGCGGGAGACCCTGCTGGGGGCCGGCGGCATGATCGTCGCCTACGGCCTCTTCTACACCGCCACCACCTACTGTCTGAACTACGCCACCCAAGGGCTCGGCGTGCCACGCAGCACCATGCTCGCCCTGTCGATGGTCGCCTGCCTCTTCCTCGCCGTCGGCACCTGGTTCGCGGCCACCCGCTCCGACGCACGCGGCCGTCGCCGCCTCGTTCTCACCGGCTGCGGACTCGCCGTCGTCTGGGGGCTGGTCCTCTTCCCCCTGCTGGACACCGAACGGCCGGTGCTGATCGCCCTCGCCCTGGGCGGCACGCTGTTCTGCATGGGCGTGGTCTACGGGCCCATGGGCGCCTACCTTCCGGAGCTGTTCAGCGCCCGGGTGCGGTACTCGGGCGCCTCGTTCGCCTACAACCTCGGCGGAGTGCTCGGCGGGGCGGTGGCGCCCCTGGTGGCCACCGACCTCCAGTCCTCGTACGGTTCGAGCGCGGTGGGCTGGTACGTCTCGGCCATGGCCGTGGTCTCCCTGCTGTGCGTGCTGGCTCTGCCCGAGACGCGGTCGCGCGAACTCGGCTGAGGGGGCGTGAGGGGGCGTTCCGGAGGCAGGAAGCCGGACGGTGGGTGGGGCGGCCGGATTTCGCCTTTCCGGAAGAAGACCGTCCCCTCTCCCTCCTCCTTCGGAAATATTTTCGCTGTAAGCTGCCAACTCTCCGGCCCCTCCTTCCACTTCGACTTCGCCAGGCGGCAGGCGTATGAGTGAGCTCCCGAGACAGCGGGCGGATCGCGCACGTCCGGCCCCCGTTGGGGGGACAGCCGGTGCGTCGGACCCTGCTCGGGACGCCGCGCCGCCTGCCACGTCCGTGGTCCTGCCGCCGGAAGCGGCAGGCCCGCGGACGTACTTGTTCTCCGTGCGGAGTGGAGCCGGCGCGTGAGACGCCCGGCCCGCGGCCCGGCTCGGTGGCGGTGCGGAGGTCCGAGCACACCCCGGCAGCGGGGCAGGCCCGCCGCTCCAGAACTCCGACGGCCAGGGCTGTCCGCTGTCCCGTCCGCCCCGCCGCGCAGCGGCCGGCCGACGACTGCCCGATCGCAGCTTCGAACGGAGAGAACATGCCTCGTCACGAGGAAAACGCGGGCCCTGTAGCCCCCGCCGTGCGTCGCGCTGTCACCGCGCCCCGGGTCGCCGGAGACCTGGAGGCTCTGCGGCCGAGGCCGACCCGGCCGGTCCCGGCCGCTCCTGTCGCACCGGCCACCTCCGCCGTTCCGGCCGTGCAGCCGGAGGAGACGGAAGCGCGGCGGGAGCCGCGGGAGCCGGGCGCGTCCGGGGCCGACAACGGGGGAGGGGAGGCAGAGGTTTCCCGCGTCTCTCCGCGGGCCGCCACCGTAGCCGCCGCCCCGGCGCCGACCGCGACTGCCGCCCCTGCGCCGACCGCGACTGCCGCCCCGGCGCCGGCCACGGCCGCCACTCCTGTGCCCGCCGCCGACTCCGCCCTCTCCGGGCGGGGGAGAACCGGGCTCGGCAGTGTTGCGGTGGCGGGAGCGGGAGGCAATCCGCCGGCCCGGTCGGGTGCTGCGCAGGGCGTCGGGGAGCAGCCTCCCTCGGGCCGTCCCTCCAAGGCGCTGCTCGCCGGCGCGGGGATCGCGGGGGCGCTCATGATCGCGGTCCCGTTCCTCGTCATGGGGACGCACGACGACGACCGGGAGAAGGAGGTTTCCGAGACCGCGTCAGGCGTGACGATGCCGAAGGAGAGCGAGCACCACAACCCGGGGACCTACGTCCCCGAGATACCGGTGCCCTCCCCAGGTGACGGCAAGGGCTCCGGAGGCCCGGACGCATCCGGGTCCGAGCGGGGTGACAAGGGCGGGTCCCGTGAGGACGCGGTCGTCGGGGATTCGGTGCCTTCCTCGGACGGCGCCGACAAGGGGGCCGGCAGGGCGGACACCCCGGCAGCGGACTCGTCCGCAGCGCAGCAGGACGAGGACGGCGGCACCGGCGAGAACGGCGGCACCGGCGAGGACGGCGGGTCCGGCGAAGACGGTGCGGTCGTCGGGGAATCCGTCTCGTCCTCCGACAGCGACGAGAAGAAGTCCCGGAGCGCGGACGCCCCGGCGTCGGAGAGGAACGAGGACGGCGGGGCCGGTGAGGGCGCGCCCGTGCAGAAGATGAGCGTCCCCGAGGGCACCGAGGTCAAGAAGAGGGCCACCCCTCGGAAGCTGCTGGTGGCGGCGGACCCGTCGAACTCCAAGCACGTGATGCTGCGGAACGTGCTGACCGGTCTGTGCGCGGATGTGCCCGGCTACGGCAAGGGCCAGGCCGGCGGCCCCGTCAACCAGTTCGACTGCGAGAAGTCCGCGGGCGACAACCAGGTCTGGGACTTCGAGGTGAGCAACAAGGGAGGCGGACCCGGCGGCGCCAACCTCTTCGTCATCAAGAACGAGAAGGACGGCCTGTGCATGGACGCGGCCGGCAAGGGCGACGCTCCGGGCCCCACGGCCGTCACGGAGGGGAACTGCGACGCGACGAACGCGGACAACCAGCTGTGGTGGCTCGACGGCCAGGGCGACGGGACGTACTGGATCCGCAACGCCAAGAGCAGCGACCGGTGTCTGGACGTGTGGGGCGAGACCTTCGGCAGCGGCGGGCGTGACGCGCACCTGGGGCTGGCGGACTGCAACCCCGAGGACGACCACGCGTGGAAGCTCGACTGACCGAGGAGAGGACCTGACAGGCTCCGACCGCCGCGGACCGCTCAGCCGTCCGGCGGTACCGTCGGCACGGCCGCTATGGCCGGTGTGGCCGCTATGGCCGCTGTGGCCGGTGCCGAAGGTGCCGCCGGAGGGCTGATGTTCCGGGCATTCCGAGTGTTCGGGTGGTCAAGTGTCCGAGTGCCCGGCTGCCCGGATGCTCCGGGACGGCTGACCGGCGGCCGTACGTGACGTGGGACGCGGGCGGGGACCGGCGGCCGACGGGAACATTCGGGCGGGCCGCCTCGTTGCGTGGGGGCCTGGCCGTTCCGTCCCATGGGAGCAACGTTGCCCGACACCACTTCCACCACATCCACCACCTCCGTCCCCTCCGCCGTGCCCGCCGTGACCGCCGTTCCCGCTCTTCCGGCGCTGAGCACGCAGGCCGAGCGGCTGATCGAGCTGGGGGTGCATGAGATCGCGGGGCTGCCCGCCGCCGAGCTGCGTGCCTTCGCCGACGCCGCGGGGGACCCGGCCGGCGACGAGGACGGCGGCGTCCTGCTCGCCGTCCACCCCGACAGGGCGCCGGCCTCCGCCCTCGCCCCGCTGCTCCGCCGCGACGGCAAGCCCGGCTTCGTCGTCACCGACATGCTCGACGTCGACGAGTTCGCCCCGCTCGAATCGGTCGCGGTGCCCGACTCGCCGCTCCACCTCATCACCGGCGTCGACCGCGGCGACCGGATGGCCAACTGGAGCCCGGACGAAGCCCTGCCCGCCCTCACCGCGGAAGCGCGCACCCCGTTGCTGCTCACCGAGGGCATCCACTGGGTGCTCCAGCAGCCCGCGGCCCTGGAGCGCAACCGCTGCTTCATGACCATTGGTTCGCGGCTGCGCAAGCCCGACGGCACGCTGGACTCCCGCACGCCCGCCCTCTGGATCAGCAACGGCACGGGGCGGGACGGCCGTGAGCGCCGCAAAGCCCCCAAGGTGGGCTGGTGCTGGGCGGGCAACCGGCACACCTGGCTGGGCTTCGCCTCGGCGACGGGACGCCGCCCCGGCACCCTCTGAGGGGCCCGGGGGCGGGCGGGGCACCGGCGGCGGACCCTGGAGACGGGGCTCTGCGTCGGGCCTCGCCCCGCCCCGCCCGGCGTGGGACGGTTTTGCTAGGCGGGGCCCGCGGTTTCCTGGGCGGGCTCCGCGGTTTTCCGGAGGGGGTGCGCTGCGGAGCCGGAGTGCTGCCGTACGAGTTCGTAGGAGCGCACGCGGTCGCGGAAGTCGTAGACCGGTGTGGTGAGCATGAGTTCGTCCGCTCCGGTCGCGCTTGCCAGGCGGCCCAGCCGGTCGACGACGGTCTCCGGCGTGCCGACGGCTTGCTGGGCGCGGAAGCCGGCCAGTGCCCTCTCCTCCTCCGGTGTGAAGGAGTGGGCCGCCGCCTCGGCGGGCGTCGGGAAGGCGGTCTCACTCAGCCCCTTGAGCAGCCCCGCCTTGACCACGTTCATCGGTCCGGCGTGCCATACGGCTTCCTCCTCCGTCTCGGCGCACACCGTCTCCACGCACACCAGCACCCGGGGGCGCTCGCACCAACGGGACGGAGTGAACGCTTCCCGGTAACGCTCCACCGTCGCAGGGGTGTTGTCCGGGCGGATGTGGTGGGCGACGGCCATCGGCAGGCCCAGTTGCGCGGCGAGCGTCACCCCCGCGGGGCTGGAGGCCAGCAGCCACGGCTCCGGCAGGAAACCGAGTGCGACTTCCTCGACGAGGAAGGACAAGGTGGCGGCCACGTCGTCCCGGTAACCGGTCTCCGTCGTCGGCTCGCCCCCACGGCGCAGCGCCCGGGCGATGTCCTCGTCGAGGGTGCCGGGGCCGCGCCCGATGCCGAGATCCACCCGGTCCGGGTGGAGCGCCGCCAGGGTGCCGAACTGCTCGGCGAGGATGAGGGGGGAGTGGTTGGGGGCCAGCACCCCGCCCGAGCCGAGGCGGATCGCGGAGGTCGAGGCGGCGGCGTGCGCGATTAGGACGACCGGGGGGAAGGCGCCGATCGCGGGGGAGTGGTGGTGCTCGGCGTACCAGATCCGGTGATAGCCCAGCCGTTCGAGTTCCTGTGCGAAGGGCACTGTGTCCCGGAGCGTGTCCACGGCCCGGGTGCCTGTCTGGACCATGGCGACTTCGAGCGCCGAGAGAGGTACGTCGATCATGGCGTCAGCATAGGCTCACAAGTTCGATGCTGCGGGCCGTTGTTGATGCCGAGCGGGTGGACGGTGCCGCTCCGCTCCACGGTCGGCTGCCGGGCGTCAAGTGTTCAACCTGCCCTGCATGTACGGACGTTCGCGCGGGGGCGCGGGCTCAGTCCGCAGGCCGGTCTCTCTGGTATAGACCCTTGACTTGGTACAGACCATACGGTTGAGTGCGGCTCATTCACCCCCCACATCGAGGAGCACTCGCGATGTCGAGAAAGCGCATCCTGGCCGTGCTGACCGCATTCGTCGTCGGTCTCGGTCTGTGGTTTGGCATGCCCATGACTTCTCAGGCGAGCCCCGCGAAGGCGGGCGCGAAGTCCAAGGCGGCGTTCGTCGTCAGTGAGGCCCAGTTCAACCAGATGTTCCCGGACCGGAACCCCTTCTACACGTACGCCGGGCTCACCCAGGCGCTCGACGCCTACCCGGAGTTCGCCACCACGGGTGACGAGGCCATGCAGAAGCGGGAGGCCGCGGCCTTCCTGGCCAACGTCAGCCACGAGACCGGCGGCCTCAAATACATCAAGGAACAGAACGAGGCCAACTACCCGCACTACTGCGACGCCTCCCAGCCCTACGGCTGCCCCGCCGGGCAGGACGCCTACTACGGGCGCGGCCCCATCCAGCTGAGCTGGAACTTCAACTACAAGGCGGCCGGTGACGCCCTCGGCATCGACCTGCTGAACGACCCCTTCAAGGTCGAGAACGACCCGGCCGTGGCCTGGAAGACCGGCCTGTGGTACTGGAACACGCAGCAGGGACCGGGCACGATGACCCCCCACAACGCCATCGTCACGGGCGCCGGCTTCGGTGAGACCATCCGTGCCATCAACGGCACCCTGGAGTGCAACGGCGGCAACCCCGGCCAGGTGCAGAGCCGGATCGACAACTTCAAGCGCTTCACCCAGATCCTCGGCACCACCACGGGGGACAACCTCAGCTGCTGAGGTGCGCCCGCACACCCAGCCCCGCACGGGGGCGGAGCCGGCAGGCCCCGCCCCCGTGCGCTGTTGTGTGGCGTTTCCCCCGGAGGGGGTGTGCCGCGGCCCCGTCCGTACGGGTGCACTCCCGGGGCTCAGCCCGGCTGCGCCTTGGGTGCAAGCCCTCCCAGGGCCGCGACGGCGAGTCGCACGGCGCGGTCCCTGACAGCCTCGTAGTCGCCCCCGGCCTCCAGCGCGGTGGTGGCGGCGTTGACGAACCCCTGCAGAAACCGCGCTGTCAAAGCCGGATCCTCGTCGCCGAGGTCGCGCAGGGCGGCCACCAGTGGATCGAGCAGTGCGCGGTGTGCCGCCTTTGCGCCCTCGCGCAGAGCCGCCGCGTCCTGTTCGTCGGCCGTCGCGCGGGCGATGCGGTGCTCGCCGTCGCGCACCATCATCAGCTGGGCCGTGACATAGGCGGCGACCCGGTCCTCGGGGGCGTCGCCGGCGGCGGCGAGGGCGGTTTGGATGTGCCGGGTCCAGCGGGGTGCCGCCTCGCGGACCACCTCGGTGAGCAGGTGGCCGCGGTCGGGGAAGTACTTGTACACGCTGTTGCGGGCCAGCCCCGTACGGCGGGCGATCTCCGCGAAGGTCACCTTGGCGGCGTCGCCCTCCGCGAGCAGTTCCCGCGCCGCTTCGAGCAGGGCGGCACGCTGCTGGGCGCGGTGGTCGGCAACCGACGCAGCGTGGATCTTCGGCACGGGGCCCAGTCTAGAAGCCGTCGGCCGCGCACCCGAGCGCGGTGCCCGCGCACCGCCACAAGGCCCCGGCCGCCTCGTCCCGGCGACCCCCACTTGGGGACGGTGCGTCGCCATCTTCTATGTTGGGGACGCACCGTCCCCAACTTCGAAAGGAACCTCGTGTTCCTCGCCCTGCTGGAACTCAAGGCGGCCCGTGGCCGCTTCCTGCTGATGGGCAGCGTCGTCGTCCTCGTCGCCGCGCTCGTCGGCATCGTCTCCGGATTCACCACCGGCCTCGGGGACGACACCGTCTCCGCCCTGCGCCGGCTGCCCGCCACCCACATCGCCTTCTCCGCCGGCACCGACTCCGACCAGTTCGCCCGCGGACTGGTCGACCGGCGGACCGCCGCCGGATGGCGCGCGGAGAAGGACACCGAGGCCACACCACTGGGTGTTTCCCTCACCCGCGGCACCACCGACCGCGGCGCCGAGGTGGACCTCGCTGCCTTCGGCGTCGAGCCCGGCGCCTTCACCGACCCCGGCGCGGAGCAGGGCAGGTCCCTGGAGGCGGCCGGACCGGACGGCGTCGTCGTCTCCCGCGGGCTCCTCGACGACGGTGTCCGCATCGGCGACACCCTCACCATCGACCGGCTCGGCGTCCGCCTCCGCGTCGTCGGCGTCACCGGCCGCTCCTCCTACGGGCACGTGGCCGCCGCCTACGTCACGACCGACACCTGGCGCCGGATCCGTTTCACCACCCCCGGCGCCACCACACGCCCCGGTGACCTGCCGCACCAGTACAGCGCCGTGGCCCTGCGGCTCCCCGCGGACACCAGTCCCGCGCAGCTCGCCGCCGCCGACCACCGGCACGGCACCGCGACCGTCTCGCTGGAGGACGCCTTCGCCGCGGCTCCCGGCTACAAGGGCGAGCGGCTGACGATGAACTCGATCCAGACCTTCCTCTTCCTCATCGCCCCGCTCGTCGTCGGCGCGTTCTTCGCCGTCTGGACCATCCAGCGCACCCCGGAACTCGCCCTGCTGCGTGCCATGGGCGCCTCCCGCCGCCGCCTCCTCGGCCACACGCTCGCCCAGGCCGCCGTGGTCGTCGGGGCCGGCACCGCCGTCGGGGCGGCACTCGCCTCAGCCGTCGGACTGCTGGTCGGTGAACAGGTCCCCTTCAGCCTCCCCGCCGGCACGCTCGGCGCCACCATGGCAGCCGTCGCCCTCGTCGGCCTCGCCGGCTCGGCCCTCACCCTGCGGCGCGTCACCACCGTCGACCCGATGACCATGCTGGGAGCCGGACGATGAGCCTCCACCTCCACGACATCACCGTCACCCTGGGCCGCGGCGAGTCCCGCACCACCGCCCTGCACCACCTCACCGCCGACTTCCGGCCGGGTGTCCTCACCGCGCTCGTCGGCCCCTCCGGCTCCGGCAAGTCCACCCTGCTCGCCGTCGCCGGTGCGCTGCTGCGCCCCGACACGGGCCAGGCCCTCCTCGGCGAGACCGACCTGGCCGCCCTCACCGACCGCGACTGTGCCCGGGCCCGCAGGGAACGCATCGGCTACATGTTCCAGAGCGGCAATCTGCTGACGGGGCTCACCGCGGAGGAACAGCTTCTGGCCGCCGCCTCCCTCGCCGGCCGGAAGAGCCGCGCCGTGCGCGACCGTGCGCGGGAACTGCTCACCGAGGTGGGGCTCGAACACCGGCTGCGGCACCGTCCCGACCAGCTCTCCGGCGGCGAACGCCAACGTGTCGCCCTGGCCCGCGCGCTGCTCATGGAACCCGAACTGCTCCTCGTGGACGAACCGACCGCCGCCGTCGACCGGAACCGCGCCGCGGACCTGACCGCTCTGATCGCCCGGACCACGCACCGGTACGGCTGTGTCACCGTCGTCGCCACCCACGACCCGGTGGTCACCGGCGCGGCGGACGCGACCGTCGACATGCTGCACCACACCGTCCCCGGCCAGGCGCGTGGTGGCAGGGACGGCGGCTAACCGTCCCGCGGGTCCCCGCCCGCACCGGGTGCGGACCGGGGCGACGCGGCCTCGTCCCGGTCGGGGGCGCACAGGCCGTGCTCCCACGCCCAGGCGGCGATCTCGACCCGGTTCCTGGCGGCGAGCTTGCGCTGGACGTTGCCCAGGTGCGTCTTCACCGTCGAGAGGGAGACGTACAGCTCGGCGGCGAGTTCCTCATTGGTACGTCCGCGTGCCACCAGCCGTGTCACCTCCAGCTCCCGCTGGGTCAGCGGCTCCGGCAGACCGCCGGGGCCGCCGCGCCCCCGCCCCCGCCCGCCCCCGGCGGGGGCGGCTCCCGCGTCCGGGCGCCGCGCCGCGGAGCCGTCGTCGCCCTGCGTCATCCGGGCCAGCAGCCGCACAGTGACCGCGGGCGAGATCATCGCGTTGCCGGCCGCGGCGGCCCGCACTGCCTCGGTCAGCAGCGCCGGCGCACCGTCCTTGAGCAGGAACCCGCAAGCACCGTTGCGCAGCGCGCGGTACACGTACTCGTCGAGGTCGAAGGTGGTGGCGATCAGCACCTTCAGCGGGTCGCCCACCTCCGGGCCGGCCAGCAGCCGGGTGGCCTCCAGCCCGTCCAGGACCGGCATCCGGATGTCGAGCAGGCACACGTCGGGGCGCAGTGCGCGGGCCTGCTCGACGGCCGCCGCGCCGTCCGCCGCCTCCGCGACGACGCACAGGTCCGGCTGGGAGTCGAGGATCATGCGGAACGCGGCGCGGACCATCTCCTGGTCGTCGGCGATGAGAACGCGGATCGTCATGCCGGACATGATCGCAGGGGCACGGGGCCGCCCTTCAGGCCGGCGGAGCGGCGGTCCGTGACGGCAGGACGGCCAGCACGCGCCAGCCGCCCCCCGGCCGCGGTCCCGCCGTGAGGGTGCCGCCGGCCTCCTCGACGCGTTCGGTCAGTCCGACCAGCCCGAAGCCGGCACCGTCCGCCGGGGCGGCAGCCGCCGGCGCACCCCCGTCGTCGGTCACCTCCGCCTCCAGCTTCCCGTCCGGCCGCAGCGCCACCCGGACCTTCACGCGTTCGGCGCCGGCCGCGTGCCGGCGCACGTTCGTGAGCGCTTCCTGCACCACCCGGTGCACGGTGCTGTGCACCTGCGGGGGCAGCGGCCGGTCCGTCAGCCGGGGATCCAGCGCGACCTCGGGCCGCAGTCCGGTCGCGGCGAACTCGTCGGCCAGTTCCCGCAGCGAGCGCAGGTCACCCGGCGGACGCGTCGGAGCAGGCGCGGAGGTGTCCCGCAGTGAGGAGACCATCGACCGCATCGAGCCGAGCGCCTGGGAGCCGGCCTCCTCGATCTGGGCGAGCATCCGGTCCAGATCCTGGGCGGACGGGGCCTTCCCCGCCCCGGCGGCGAAGCGTGCGGCCCGTGTCCGCGCGACGATCGCGGTGACGTGGTGGGCGACGAAGTCGTGCAGGTCCCGCGCGTACTCCAGCCGCTGCTCCCGCAGGACGGCCTCCCGCTCCCGGACCCGCAAGGTGTCCCGCAGCCGCAGACAGAGTCCGAGCGCCACCATCAGCGGCACGGCGAAGCAGGCGAGCACCACCATGACCCCCAGCGTGATGCTGTCCCGGGCCTCAAGGCGCAGCGGGAGCGCCACCACGACCGCGGCGAGCACGGCGCTCAGCGCCACCGCCTGCCGTGGCGGGCACCGCCGCACCACGCAGGCGATCAGACACAGCAGTGCTCCGGTCTCCACCCCGCCCGGGGTGTTCTCCGCGCGCTGTGCCACCAGCGCACCCACCACCGTCACCAGGCCCGAGGCCGCAGCCGCCCACACCACCCGGCGCGGCAGCGGACGGTCCGCGACGAGCAGCGTGCCCACGCACAGCAGACCGGAGCCCGCCGTCAGCAGCGCCACGGGCCCGAGCGGGGCGTTGAGCCCCTCCAGGACGGCGAGTGTGCCGAGTACCGCACCGGCCACGGCGAGCAACACCTGCCGGGGGCGGGAACGGGTGCCGAAAGCGGAGATCATGCCAGGTCACGCTACGGCACCGGCGTCCCGTCCGCCTCAGCCGTTCGGCCGAGGCGAGCGGCGGCCGACCGGGCCGGAGGCCGTCGGGATTCGGCATTCCGGCCGATCCGCCGCACCCCGCGCACCCAGCAGGATCGTCTCCGGCGCGGCCTGCACGCCGCGCCCCGTACCCCGCCGGGCCCCGACGCCCACCGGGCGGCGGATCCGCGAACGGCACGGAGCGACGTGACGCACCCCACCGGCCCCCCTGCTCCCGGGCCGAACGGCGGACACGTTCCCCGCGCCGCCGTCTGACCCGCTTCCCCGGCAGGCCCGCCTCCGGCCCGGCACCCTCACGCCCCTTCGGCGCCCCCCACGGCCGCTCACCGCCCCTGTCCGACACGTCCCCCTGCGAAGGACCGATGATCCGCACCGCACTGCGCACCCTCGTCGCCCACCGACTCCGCTTCCTGCTGCCCGGCCTCGCCGTCGTGCTCGGTGTCGCCTTCGTGACGGGCGCCCTGCTCTACAGCCAGTCCGCCGCCGAAGCCCTGGGCCGGGCCCGGACCGGCTCCCAGGCCGGCATCTCCGTCGTCATCACCCCGGGCGGCTCCTTTGGCCACCGTCCCCTGCGGCTCGACGACGCGCTGCTGCGCAAGCTGCGCGCCCTGCCCGGTGCCGCCGCCGCACGCGGCACCGTCGAGGGCCGCGCCCATCTCGTCGGCGCGGACGGCTCCCTCGTCGGGGCGCAGCAGCAGGCCCTCGGCGTCAACTGGGACCCCGGCCCGGACGGCACCGACCCGCGCTACCCGCTGACCGAGGGGCGCGGTCCCCGCACCGGCGGGGAGATCGCCGTCGACCGGCATGCCGCCGAACGCGCCGGACACCGGGTCGGCGACCGGGTGCGCGTGGTCGCGGGCGGCACCGCCCGCACCGTCCGGCTCGTCGGTGTCTTCCGCACCGACGACGCCCGCACGGTCACCGGCGGGACCCTCACCGCCTTCGACCGGCACACCGCGCAGCGCTGGTTCGCACCCGCACCCGGCACCTACACCGCGCTCACCCTCACCGCCGCCGACGGCACCACCGAGACCGCACTCGCCGAACGTGCCTCCGCGCTGCTGCCCCGGGGCGCCGAGGTCCGCACCCGGGCCGAACTGGACGCCGCCGCCACCGCACTGAGCGGCGACGACAAACGCACCACGCTGCTGCTGGGATTCGCAGGCGTCGCCCTCTTCGTCTCGACGTTCCTGGTCGCCACCACCTTCACCATGCTCAGCGCCGCCCGCGCCCGCGAACACGCCCTGCTGCGCGCCGTCGGCGCCACACGCCGCCAGGTGAGCCGGCAAGTGCTCACCGAAGCGGCCCTCGTCGGCGCCGTCGCCTCCGTCCTCGGCTACGCGCTGGGCATCGGCGTCGCCGCCGTGCTCAACACATTCTTCGGCGTCAGCGGCGGTGGCGGACCGGCCGTGCCCCTGCGGCTGGACTCGGTCAGCGCCCCGCTCGCCGCGTTCGGGGTCGGTATCGGCGTCACCGTGCTGTCCGCCTACCTGCCCGCCAGGCGCGCCGGCGCCGTACCGCCCGTCGCCGCGCTGCGCACCGGGGAGCCGCCCGCACCCGCGCCGTTGCGCCGCCGCGGCATCACCGGACTCCTGGTCACCGCGGCGGGCGCCGTGCTGCTCGCCGTCGCCACGGAGGACGAGAACACCCTGTTCGTCGCCGTCCCCGTCCTGCTGCTGGGGCTCATCCTGCTCGCGCCGCTGCTCGCCCTCGCCGTCACCGCTCCGCTCAGGGCGCCGCTGACGCGCCTGGCGGGCGTCCGCGGCACCCTCGCGGTGGAGAACGCCCGCCGCAATCCGCGGCGCACCGCCGCGACCGCCACCACCTTGATGATCGGCCTCGCCATGGTCAGCGCGCTCACCATGGCCATCGGTGCGGTCAACCACCACGAGGAGCAGGAGGCCGCCGCCCGGCTGACCTCCGACCTGCGGGTGACCGCCGTCGACTTCGGCGAGATCGCCGGAGACACCCCGGCCCGGGTGAAGGCGGTGGCCGGCGCCGACTCCGTCAGCCCCGTCGTCCGCGCGACACTCCACGCCGGCGACCACGACCTGCCGGTCACCGGCGTCGACCCCGGCACCATTCGGCAACTGGCGCCGCTGACCGTCCGCGCGGGTTCCCTCGGCCGGCTCGACCACGGCATCGCGGTCACCGCCGGCCTCGCGCGGGAACACGGCTGGCGACTCGGCAGCCGTGTCACCGGCACCTTCGGCGGCGCCGGAAAGCGGACATCCCTGCCCGTCGTCGCCCTCTTCGACGGCCCCGACGACCTGACCCCCGCGCTGGTGAGCGCAGACCGGCTGCCCCGCCCCACCGCCGCCGAGGACGGCCCCCGCATCGAATCAGTCCTCATCGACACCGCTCCCGGCCGCACCGACGCCGTACGCGAGAAGATCCGCGCGGCGCTCGACAACCCCGCGCTGCTGGTGCAGAACCGCGCCGACGTACGGGCCGAGGCCGCGGCCGGCACCGCCCCGTTCCTGACCCAGGTGTACGCGCTGCTCAGCATCACCGTCGTCATCGGCGCGCTCGGCGTGGTCAACACGATGGGCATGGCCGTGCACGAACGCGTCCGGGAGATCGGCCTGTTGCGGGCCGTCGGACTCGACCGCCGCGACGTCGGCTCGCTGCTGCGGATCGAAGCGGTCCTCATCGCCGCGCTCGGCTCCGCCCTCGGCCTTGTGGCGGGCGGCGCCATCGGAACGGCGGCGGTGCTGAGCCAGGACGGGGTGGCCCTCGTCCTCCCGTGGCCGCAGCTGGGCGCCTGCGTCGCCGCCACCGCCGTGATCGGGGTCCTGGCCGCCGTCGTCCCCGCCAGGCGGGCGGCCCGCATCCCGATGCTGCGGGCCATCGCCGCGGAGTGAAACGGAACGCCGCCGGGTGAAACAGAAAGCGGCCCCCTCCCGCCCCGGCCGGGAGCCGGCGGGGGCGGGACATGGGGCCAGGGGCCGAGCGTCAGGCAAGGCCCCCAGCCGTGCGTGCGGCCCGGGCCCGCCGCCGGACCCACGGCCACGGCGCGCCGAACACGGGCCCGGCACGGGGAGCCGGGGCGCTCGTCCGCCGGGCGGCCTCAGCCCGGGAAGCGGCCCGTGGCGCGCAGCACCCAGCGGCGCTCCGCGTAGGCCAGATCGTCGCGCCACAACCGGCCCGAGACGGCCCGCATCACAGGGCGGAGCAGCGGCGCGGCGCGGCGGGCCGCAGCGAATCCGGGCCGCTCCGAGGTGGCGACGACGGCCTCCACCACGGCGGTGCGCGGTCTGCCGGCCGTGTCGGCCCCCACCGGCGTGGCGTGCGTCTCCACCACGGAACCCACGCCCTCTCCTTCGGTGATCCGCATGAGCACCGTCCGCGGTCCAGGTGCGGTGAAGACGGCCCGCACCGGGACGACGAACCGGCCGGCGACCCTGAAGGACACGTCGACGGTGAAGGAGTCGTCCTCGCCGCCGGAGCCCGGGCTGCCCACCACGGTCAGGTCGACGAACGCGTACGGATGGAACCAGGCACCGTGCCACGGGTCCAGACGGTTGGCGACGACGTCCTCCGGCTCGCAGGTGCCGAGCCCGGTGTACACGGCAGTCAACGCACCGGCAGGCGCCGGACGTACGGGCACCGGCGGGCGGTCCGTCGGCTCCTCCCTCCCGGCCTCGTCGAGCCGCACCCACACCAGCACCCCGTCGTCGTGGGCCGGGAACGGCCGCCACCCGGCCGACGGCGCACCGGTCAGGGCCAGCCCGTGCCAGTGGCACACCAGGGTGCCGCACCGCACCGGGCTGTCCCCCAGCGGAGCGCCCAGGTGCGGACAGACCCCGGGCCCTGCGACGAGACGGCCTGCGGCATTGCGCCACAGCACGACCTCGCGGCCCGCGACGGTGCGTGCGAGGGGCCGGTCGTCGCGCAGGTCGCGGGTGGCGCCGACGACGTACCAGTTCCCGGACGGGCGGCTGCGGGCCCGGCCGAGCGCCTCCGCGATCACACCGGGCTTGGCCTCGCGCCATGTGGGGCGCTGGTGCTCCCAGCGGACGGGCGCCCGGCGCAGGCGCAGCGGCGGACGCCCGCGCAGGGGGCGCGTCATGCCGCCTCCTCGGGACGGGCGCGCGCACTCCCCGCGGCCGGCGAGGCGGCCGGCGACGTGCCGCCGCGCAGACAGCGGGCCGTCATCCGGGCGGCGGTCACCCGCACCAGGCCGTCCGCGGCGACCAGCGCCCTGCGCCGCCGGCGGACCGCGGCGCGGCGGTGCAGCACCGCGTACCCGGTGGCCGCGACCGCGTCCAGGATGCCGCCGTAGAGCACGAAAGCGGTACGGATGCAGGGCCGGGAGACCGGCGCCAGCATCGGGATGCCGGGCTCGGCACGCCGGTAGGAGCGGCGGGTGAGCGCCTCGAACTCCCTCAGCGCCGCGACGACCCGGCGGTCGGTGCGGCCGGTGTCCCGGCAGTGGCGCAGCAGATCCCGGTGCACACGGTGGGCGGCCAGCAGGTCCTCCGGCAGATAGACCCGGCCCCGGTCGAGGTCCTCTCCCACGTCCCGCAGGAAGTTGGTGAGCTGGAAGGCGACGCCGAGTTCGGCCGCGTGGGGTGCGGCCTCCTCCCGGGGGGTGACGGTGCCGAGCACCGGCAGCATCTGAAGGCCGATCACGGCGGCGGAGCCGTGCATGTAGGCACGCAGCTCCTCGTAGCCCGCGTACCGGGTGACCTCCAGATCGCTGCGCATGGAGGTGAGGAAGTCGGCGAACAGACCGTGGTCGAGGGCGTATCGGCGGGCGGTGTCGGCGAGCGCCGCGACCACCGGCTGACCGCCGTCGCCGCCGCCTGCCAGACACCGCGCGAGTGCGGTGCTCAACCGGTCGAGGGCGTCGGCCCGTTCGCCGGGGCCGGTGCCGCTGTCGAGGGAGTCGACGATGTCGTCGGCCCAGCGGGCGAAGCCGTACAGGGCGTGCACGGCGGGACGGCGGTCGGGGGTGAGCAGACGTGTGGCGAGGAAGTACGTCCGGCCGTGCCGTGCGTTCAGCTCCCGGCAACGGGCGTAGGCAGCACGCAGATACGGGTTCACGATGCCCGCCGCGTCCAGCTCCCGGGCGGTCACAGCGGTGCTCCCGCCGCGCTGCGCCGTCTCCGCGCGCTCCCTGGGGCGCCCGTCGGGGGGACGCCGGTGATGCGGGCGGCGGCCAGTTTCCCCGACAGCAGTACGGGAGGCACTCCCACGCCCGGGGTGGTGCCGCAGCCGGCGAGAACGGCGTTGGCGGTGCCGCGTACCAGATTGCGGGGACGGAAGGGACCGGTCTGGCCGAAGGTGTGGGCGACGGAGAACGGGGTGCCGGCCGAGTGCCCCAGCTCCGTCCAGTCGGCCGGTGTCACCAGGCATTCCTCGTCGATTGCCGAGGCGATCCCGGCCAGCCCTCGCCGGTCCAGCTCGCGCAGCAGCGCGTCGCGGTAGCGCGGGGCGTAAGCGCGCCAGTCGGCGGGGCCGGGGCCGATGCCGGTGTGGGGGCAGGGCGCCAGGACGTAGTGCAGATGGCGGCCCGGCGGGGCGAGGGAGGGGTCGGTGGCCGTGGGCCGGGTGATCAGCAGGGAGGGGTCGCTCATCAGCGCACCGGTGCGGGTCACCTCCTCGAAGGTGCGCCGCCAGGCCCGGCCGAAGGAGAGGGTGTGGTGGGCGAGTTGGGGCCAGGTGCGGTCGCAGCCGGCGTGCAGCACCACCGCGGAGGGGGAGTGGCGCAGCCGTGCCGGGCGGCGGGGCGCGCGGCCCAGCAGCCGGTAGGCCACCGGCAGCTCGGGGGTGAGGACGACCGCGTCGCACGGGATGCGCTCGTGCGGGGTGAGCACGGCGGTCACGCGGTCGCCGGAGCGTTCGAGCCGGGTGACCGGGGAGCGGAAGCGGAACGCCGCGCCCGCCGCTGCCGCCGCCTCGGCCATCGCCCGCGGCAGGGCGTGCATGCCGCCGCGCGGGAAGTACACCCCGGCGACGGTGTCCATGTAGGCGATCACCGCGTACGCGGCCAGGGCGCGCGCCGGGGGCACCCCCGCGTACAGGGCCTGGAAGGTGAAGACGCGGCGCAGCCGTTCGTCGCGCAGGTGGCGGGCGACGCCGGCCTCCCAGCGGCCGAAGCCGCCGAGGGCGGCGAGCCGCACCAGATCGGGCGTGAGCAGGTGCCACCAGCCGTCGAAGTCGGCGTCGACGAAGCGCTGCCGCTCCACCCGGTACAGCTGTCCCAGCCAGTGGCGCAGCCTGCGGTACCCCGCCGCCTCCGCGGGTCCGGCGAACCGCTCCACTTCGGCTTCCATGGCGTCGGCATCGGTGTGCACGTCGAGCCGGGAGCCGTCGGCGAAGCAGGCCCGGTAGGCCGGGTGCAGCGGGATCAGGTCCACGCGGTCGGACAGCGACTCGCCGACGGCGGCGAACGCCTCGTCGGCGATCTCGGGCATCGTCAGCACCGTGGGCCCGGTGTCGATGAGGTAGCCGCCGCGTACGAGACGGCCCGCGCGGCCCCCGGGGGCCGCATCGCGTTCGACGACCGTGACCCGGCGGCCCGCGCCGAGCAGGTGCAGAGCGGCCGACAGGCCGGCGAGGCCCGCGCCGACGACCACGACATGGTCGCTCGGCCCCCGCAACGCCCGGGTCACCGGCCCCCCTCCGCCCGGTTGACGGCCTGCCCGGCGGCGGACGGCACGGAGCGGGACGGCGCGGAGGAGGGCGGCGGCGAGCCGGCTTGTACGGGCCCGGGAGCCGGCGGCGTTCCGGGGGCGGCGGCGCGCAGCAGGCAAGGCGGAACACGGCGCCGGAGAGCCGTGCTCCGCGCGGAGGGACGGCACCGGACGGGGCCGGGCGCCGTCCGCGAGGCGGCGGGGCGGACGGAACCGCTCCAGGGCGCGGGGCGCAGCGGCGCACTGCCCGCCGTCCGGGGGCCGCCGCGCAGCCGGCCGCAGCCGTCCCGCCCTGCCCGCCCGGGCCGCCTCCCGTCGGCCGCTGCCGGCACCGTGCCGGGCGCCGGGCCGCCGTACGGTACGGCGCGGCGCGTGTGCGGCCGGCCGCACCGGCCGTTCCGCGCGGGCATGTTCCGGAAGGCCGCCTGGCTGGAGCGCATGACTGTCCTCTCACCGTGGTGACATCACATACCTCCAGACTCATTCCGCGTGCGGCGCCCGTGCGGATGCGCCGTTCGGTGGAGCCGCGGCCACCCCGGGCCGTCCGGCGCCCGACACGCACGGCCGGGCCTGCCCCCTCGCCGGCCGCGCGGCCGTGAGACTTGAGGGACGCGCCGTCCCGGGACGCGCGTCCCCGTCGGCGTGGTGTCCGTACCCACGCGCCGGCCCAGCGGAAGGGAGCAGCCGCCGTGCAGCTGGACGCCGACGTCGCCGTCGTGGGGGCGGGGGCCGCCGGGCTGTCGCTGGCGCTGCGGCTGGCCGCGCCGCCAGAGGGAGCCCGCCGGCTGCGCACGGTGCTGCTCGCGGCACCACCGGGCCCCTTCCGGGCCGTTCCGCGCACCTGGTGCTTCTGGGAAGGGCGCGGCGGCCTCTACGACGAGGCGCTGGCCGCCAGCTGGGAGCGGCTGCGCGTACGCCCGGCCGACGGCACCGCCGTGACGGCCGGTATCGCGCCGCTGCGCTACAAGATGCTGCCCTCCCACCGTTTCGAGGCGCTGGCCGACCGCAGGATCGCCGGGAGCAGTGACGTGGCGCGTATCGAGGCGGTCGTCGACGCGGTCGAGCCGGTACCGCACGGCGCCGTCGTACGGGCGCACCGCGCGGACGGCACCAGGCTCGCCGTCCGCGCCCGCTGGGTGTTCGACTCGCGCCCGCCAGGGCGTCTCCCGCCCGCGCGGACGACGCTGCTCCAGCACTTCCGCGGCTGGTTCGTGCGCTCCCGGCGGCCCGTCTTCGACCCGGAGACGGTGGAACTGATGGACTTCCGTACCCGGCAGCCCTCGCACGGCCTGTCCTTCGGCTACCTCCTGCCGTGCAGCAAGCACGAGGCGCTGGTGGAGTACACGGAGTTCTCCCGCCGCGTGCTGGGCCGCGCGGAGTACGAGCGTGCCCTGCGGCAGTACACCGGGCAGGTGCTGGGCCTGGAACCGGACGACTACGAGGTCACCGGGAGCGAGCAGGGCGTCATCCCGATGACGGACGCGGTCTTCCCCCGGCACAGCGCGCCGGGCGTCTTCCGGATCGGCGCCTGCGCCGGGGCGACCCGGCCCGCGACCGGCTATACGTTCAGCGCCGTGCAGCGGCAGACGCAGGCCGTGGCCGCGGCGCTGCACACCGGCCGGCACCCGTTGCCCCCGCGGCCCCACTCCGCCCGCTCCCGGCTGATGGACGCGGTACTGCTGCACGCCCTCGACAGCGGCCGGATCGACGGCCCGGACTTCTTCACCCGCCTGTTCACGCGGGTGCCCGCCGTCCGCCTGCTGCGCTTCCTCGACGGCCGCACCAGCCTGCCGCAGGACCTCGCCATCGGTGCGCACGTGCCTGTCGCCGCGATACTCGCCGCCGCACTCGGCCTCCCCCTCACCCCGCGCCGCAGCCCGCCGGCCGCCTGAGCTCCGATGGAGCGCAACCGATGCCGACGACGTACGACACCGGCTTGGCCGACGCCTGCGCCCGGCCGGCCCGTGGCCACGGCACGCCGCCGGGCCGGCCCCGGCCGCACCACCTCCGCCGCGCCATCCCCGTCAGGACCGTCGAGGAGCGACCATGACCCCCATCAGCCGCCCGCGGGCACCCGGCCGCGGTCTCGACCGGCTCGCCCAGTCGCTGCCCGCGCCGCCCGGAGCCCCGCGGGCCGATGCGACGGCCCCGCCGCGCGCCGCTGTCGTCGGCGGCGGCATCGCCGGGCTGACCGCCGCCACCGCACTGGCAGAGCGGGGCGTACGGGTCACTCTGTACGAGCGGGAGCCGGTGCTCGGCGGCCGGCTGGCGGGCCGGCCCACCCGGCTGGCCGACGGCAGCACGGTGACGATGAGCCGCGGATTCCACGCCTTCTTCCGCCAGTACTACAACCTGCGGGCCCTGCTGCGCCGCACCGATCCGGCGCTGTCCCGGCTGACCGCGCTGCCCGACTATCCCCTGCGGCACGCCGACGGCGGCCACGACAGCTTCCGGCACATCCCGCGCACCCCGCCGCTGAGCGCGCTCGCGTTCGTCGCGACGAGCCCCTCCTTCCGGCTGCGGGACCTGGCCCGGATCAACGCCCGTGCCGCGCTGCCGCTGCTCGACGTGAGGGTGCCCGAGGTCTACCACCGGTACGACCGGCTCAGCGCCCACGACCTGCTGGAGGCCATCCGCTTCCCCGCGGCGGCACGGCATCTGGCCTTCGAGGTCTTCTCCCGCAGCTTCTTCGCGGACCCCGGGGAGCTGTCCGCCGCCGAGATGGCGCTCATGTTCCACATCTACTTCCTCGGCTCGGCCGAGGGACTGCTCTTCGACGTGCCGGACGAGCCGTTCCCGCAGGCCCTGTGGGACCCGCTGGCCGCGTACCTGACCGGCCTGGGCGCCGAACTGCGCACCCTCGTCCCGGTCGAGGGCGTCACCGCGCTGCCCGCCGGCGGGTTCACCGTGGCAGCGGATGACGGTGAAGAGCCGTACGACGCCGTGGTGCTGGCCCTGGACCCGCGGGCCCTGCGGGACCTCGTGGCCGTCTCCGGGAGCCTCGGCGACGCGGAGTGGAGAGGGCGGATCGCGCGGCTGCGCACGGCGCCGCCCTTCCTGGTCTCCCGGCTGTGGCTGGACCGGCCCGTGCGCCCGGACCGGCCGGGCTTCCTGGGCACCAGCGGCTACGGCCCCCTGGACAACGTCAGTGTGCTGGACCGCTGGGAGGGCGAGGCCGCCCGCTGGGCCGCGCGCACCGGCGGCTCGGTGCTCGAACTGCACGCCTACGCGCTCCCGGACGACACCGAACGGGACATCCGGCAGAAGGAGCTTCTCGGCGAACTGCACCGTGTCTACCCCGAGACCCGCCGGGCCCGCGTGCTGGACGCCCGCCACGAATGGCGGGCCGACTGCCCCCTCTTCCCGGTGGGCGGTCACCCGGACCGGCCGACGGTGCCGACGCCCAGCCCCGGCCTGGTCGTCGCGGGGGACACCGTGCGCACCGGCCTTCCGGTGGCGCTGATGGAACGCGCGGCCACCAGCGGTTTCCTCGCCGCCAACACCCTGCTGGCCGGGTGGGGACTGCGCGGCCACCCCCTGCGGACGGTGCCCGGCCGGGGCCGCGGAGCGCTCGCACGGTGGGCGGCGCGGGCCGGCCGCACCGGATGAGCGCCGGTGCGGCCGGCCGGTGCGGCGCCACCCCCGCGGTCCGCCGCACCACACCGACCGGCCCTACGTCAGCGCCACTCCAGTACGAAGCCGTTGCGCAGCGCGTCGTCCACGCCCGCGGCCTTGATCTTCTCCGGGGCCGATCCCGGCTCCGTCGCGACGCGGAAGTGCTCCACCCGGGAACCCTGACGCGAAGTGATGATCATCTGCCGGCCGTCGGCGGAGAGCGCCCGCAGCGTGTTGTCCCGACTGGTCCTCGGCAGGATCGGCTCGCTCGTGGCGCTCTCGGGCGGTTCCTCGTCGCGGCGCAGCCGGGTGGTGTCGACCGTCCAGAAATTGTTCTTCCTGGCCGGGTCGTCCTCCGTCATCTCGCGTTCGCCGCACAGAACGGTGGTGTTGTCCGTCCAGCCCCACGGCATGCAACTGCTGGGCAGCGGCATGAGGGGTGCGTCGTCGTCGCGCTGGGTCGTCGGGCGCCGGGGGACGTCGACGACGTTCATGCCCTGCAACTCGTGGAAGCCCGCGGCCTTGCGCCCGTCGGGGCTGGGCCGCAGTACGGCCGCGGTGAGGGCGCTCGCGGGCTCGCCCGCCAGCGTGAAGCCGGGCCGCTGCACCGAGAGGGTGTCGCCCTGCCCGTGGGCGGACGGGACACCGGCTTTCGGCCCCGACAAAGTGCTGCTGAAGATCCGCGGCACTTTGTCGTTCTCTCCCTTGGTCATGTACCAGACCTCGTCCCCGCCGCTGCCCGGTGCGAACACCGGGTGCTGCTCGGCCGGGGCGTCCGCGAAGTCCGACTTCTTCGACCGGTTGACCATCGTCGTCCGGCCTTTCGGCGTCACCACCGCGGCCCGTGTGCCCTCCGTCTCGGAGTCCCTGAGACACGACGGCGATGTGGGAGTAGTCGTCGTCGAAGATCTGCCGCAGGCGCGGCTCCGCGAAGGCGTTCGGCCCCTCGTCCTCGTCGGCCATGCCGGACGGGTCGGGCATGCCGTCCTTGCACAGCTCGCCAAGCGGCGTCCGCACCTCGTTGTCCTCGGTGAGCACGGTCTGCGCCGGCAGCGTGAAGGTCCTGGTGGCCACCTGCTTCCAGGAGGCGGGGTCCCACGCCTCGACGACCACTTGGGCCGGGTTGTCGGCGGGCACGGTGCACCAGGCCCGTACGAGGACCCCCTTGCGCGAGAACGCTCCGGCGTTCTGCGATGTGCCGCTTCGTCCGGCCTTCTTCTCCTTCGGGCCGTTGCCGCCCGAGCCGTCACCGTCGCCCGAGGAACCTCCCTCACCGCCACAGCCGGTGAGCGTCGCGGTCAGGGCGAGGGCAAGGGCCGCGAGTTGTATGTGGTGCCTGTGTCCACGCATGGTGCGTGAGTGTAACCGGCCTCCACGCAGGCGACTTACGCCGACGGAGCTGCCGCACCGACCCCTGCTGCTCCCCTCCGGGCATCCCGCTCAGAACGCCGCCGGGTCGGTCGCGATCTCCGCCCGCTCCCAGGGGCCCGGACCCGTGCCGCGGCGCCACTCCTCCAGCTCCTGTCCGTTCACGCAGACGATCCCGCACTCGTGCGCGTACGCGAGAGCCGGCGCGGTGAAGCCGCTGGTGGTGACGACCACCGCGACATCGGCCCCGTGGACGGTGAAGCAGGTCCCGCCGAAGCGCTGCACGTCCTGCGAGCCGACCTTGTTGCCCTCGGTGTAACGCTTGCACTGGATGACCAGCCGCCGCCCGTCAGGCGTGACGGCGGTGACGTCCGCGCCGAGATCGCCCGCGCCTCCGACGACTTCGACGGCACGGCAGTCGTCCCGGGCACACAGCCCGGCCACGGCCTGTTCGAAGCCGTCCGGGTCGAGTTCGGCGGCGCAGTCGGCCACGGGCGGCAGGGGAGCCGTGCTCCGGCCACCGTGCCCGTGCGGTGCCGGTGGTGCGGCGCCGCCGGCACCCGGGCCGTCCGTACCGCTGGCCGGCTCCGCCTCGTCCGCGGGATCGGTGCGGAGGCTGTCGGACGCCTCCTCGGCCGCCTCCTCCAGCACCTCGGCCGTCCGGCGCGCATACCGTGCCGCGGAGAAGCGGCGCCACCTCGACCTGAACAGCAGCGCCACCCCGACAGCGAGCACCGCAAGTGCAGCGGCCCACAGTGGCCGTTGCTCGGCCAGCCGCACGGCGGTGCGGGCCAAGAAACCCAGGACGCACAGCAGGATCGCGAGCAGCAGGAAGAACAGCGCGGTCGTGCGCAGGTCGAAGCGTCGCTCGCCTGCCGCGCGCCGACCGGGGCGCGCGCGTTGGCTCATACCGGGTACCTCCCTGAACAGCGGGCAACGAAGATCACCCGGCTGCGGGTACCCACGGAAGGAGAAAGATCGTCGACCGCGGTCGTGGAGGGACGCCCCGCTCACGCACGCGTCATGCCCCGGCGTGCAGATAGGCGGCCCACAGGGACGGGATGTGCGGGAAGGCGTCGCGGACTTCGCTCACCACTGCATGCCGCTCCTGGGCCCCGGCCCCACTGGGGTCAGGCCGGGACCCAGGTCCGGGTGTCATTCCCCGGAAGATCCCTCTTCGAAATCCTCCGGGCGAACGTCGGCCTCCTCGAAGGCCTCCCGCAGGGTGGCGCCGGTGCGGGGTCCGGGCTGGTCCTCCGAGTCCTCGGTCTCCTTGATCACTTGATCCGTGGTCCCGGTCTTCGGGCGGCCTTCTTCCGGAACGGTCATCGTCACTTCCTTTTCGGGGGCTGCCCTGCCGCGGGGGACACCCGCCGCCCGGGCTTCACTCACGGCCCAGAGTTCCCCGCAGTAACCGGGTGAACCACCCGGCTGTGGCAAACGGCGCAGGCGAGGCCCGCACCACCGCACGACGGCCACGGCCAGGTCCGGCGTTCGTCCCGCCGGCCCGGTCCCGGCTTCGGCGAGGCCCGCGCTCCGTGCGACCGCAGAAAGCGACGGCGCGTGCGGAGTGTGACTCTCCTGCGACAGCCCACGGCACCGGCTGCGCCGCGGCTGTGACCAGGGTCGATACCGGAACGTTGTCGTTGCCCCACCGTCACGCGACTCGGACCCACGGCGGGTGTGCGGGTCCACCCCGGACCTGGACAGGCCCGGACCGGTCACGGAACCGGCCGCCGTGCTCAGCGCAGGCTGCTTCCCCCGGCCGGGGTACCGACGTTGTTTGTGGGGCGACCCGAAAGTTCTGTTACCTGATGACCGGAATGTCCCCCTAGGCTCGTCCTCGGTACGAGATCGAGCCGATCACCGGTAAGAACGTGAGGGAGCGGAGCATGGCCGAGAACACGCTGCGGGACAAGGTCGCCGTCGTCGCCGGTGGTGAGAAGAACCTGGGCGGGTTGCTCAGCAGGACGTTCGCGGAGTCCGGCGCGAAGGTGGTCGTGCACTATCACAGCTCCGCGAGCGACGCGGAGCAGACGGTGCAGGCCATCCAGGAGGCCGGAGGGCAGGCCGTTTCCGTCCAGGGAGACCTGACCAAGGTCGCCGACGTACGGCGGCTCTTCGACACGGCGGTGGACACCTACGGCGGCGCCGACGTGGCGGTCAACACCACGGGGATGGTGCTGCGCAAGCCGATCCTGGAGACCACCGAGGAAGAGTACGACCGCATGTTCGGCATCAACGCCAAGGCGGCGTACTTCTTCATCCAGGAGGCCGGGCGCCGGCTGAACGACCACGGCAAGATCATCAGCCTGGGCACGTCGCTGCTCGCCGCCTTCACCGACGGCTACTCCACCTACGCCGGAGGCAAGGCACCACTGGAGCACTTCACCCGGGCGGCGGCCAAGGAGTTCGCCGACCGCGGGATCTCCGTGAACACGGTGGCCCCGGGGCCGATGGACACTCCGTTCTTCTACCCGCAGGAGACCCCGGAGCGGGTGGAGTTCCACAAGTCGCAGGCGATGGGCAACCAACTCACCCACATTGAGGACATTGTCCCGGTCATCAGGTTCCTGGCCACTGAGGGCTGGTGGTTCACCGGTCAGACGATGTTCCCCAACGGCGGCTACACCACCCGCTGACCGCGCCCGTCCGAAGGGGCCCTGCCGGCCACGGCACGGCCGGGCCCCGCCTGCGCTCGTGGCGTCAACCCGGCGGCACCGGCGTCCTGCTCGCCGCGCCGTCCGGGGAGGCCGCCACCCCATGTCCGACGACGGCACCGACAGGGCCCCGCCCTCTTGGCGGAGCGCGAGACCCCGCGGGCGGTGGCATGGAGGAGGAACCCCTGCCGACGGGTGCCGAGGGCCGAGGACAGCACAACGGCGACGCCGGGCAGGCCGCCGTCGCCGTCCGGGAAGTCCGGCCTGCTCGGTGTCTGTGCCCGGCGTGCCGCGGGCGGACGGGAATGATGGGACCGGCCAGTGACACCTACCGGGTGCGGAAGGAAGACGTGATGAGCGGGCAGGCTGACGCCACTTCGACCGGACCGCTGCGTCGGGCGATGCGCGGGCGGGACCCGGGGGAGGAGCACCGGGCCTCGACACCCCTGGAGCTGCTGTTCGACCTGACCTTCGTGGTTGCCGTCTCCCAGGCCGCCTCCCAGTTCCACCACGCCCTCGCCGAAGGCCACGTCGGCTCTGGGCTGGCCGCCTACGCGGCAGTGTTCTTCGCGATCTGGTGGGCGTGGATGAACTTCACCTGGTTCGCCTCCGCCTACGACACCGACGATGCGCCCTACCGGCTGCTGACTCTGCTGCAGATGGCCGGCGTCCTCGTGCTGGCCGCAGGTGTGTCCGCGGTGTTCGAGCGCGGTGACTTCGCACTCGTGGTGGCCGGCTACATCGTGATGCGGGTCGCGATGGTCGCGCAGTGGGTGCGCGCTGCCGTCGAACATCCCGAGGGCCGCGGTGGCGCGCTGCGCTACGCCGTCGGCATCACCGTGGTGCAGCTGGGCTGGGTCGCCCGGCTGTGGGCACCGGGCGCCTGGGCGTGGGTCACCTTCCTGGTGCTGGTCGCCGCCGAGCTTGCCGTGCCGGCCTGGGCCGAGTACCGGGGCAGCCCCACCGGCTGGCATCCCGGGCACATCGCCGAGCGCTACAGCCTCTTCACCATCATCGTCCTCGGAGAGGTCATCCTCGGCTCCCTGGCCGCCGTCCACTCCGCCGTGGCCGGCCGCGGTCTGTCCGCCCCGGTTCTCCTGATCGCGATCGGCGGCCTGCTGCTGGTGTTCGCGCTGTGGTGGATCTACTTCACCGGCAGCGAGGCGGGGCTGACCACCCTGCGCACCGCCCTGGTGTGGGGATACGGCCACTATGTCGTCTTCGCCGCGCTGGCCGCGATCGGCGCGGGCCTGGAGGCGGCTCTGGACGCCGTCGAACACCACGGACATCTGCCCGTCCGGGGGGCCGGTCCGGCGGTCGCCCTCCCCGTGGTGATCACGCTTTTGATGCTGGGCGCGCTGCACAGGATCACCCGTACCGGAGCGGTGGGGCATGCCCTGCTGGTGGGTGGCGGTGCACTCGTGGTGCTGGTACTGGGGCTGAGTGCACCCGCGCTCGGCATCGGGGGAGCGGTACTGGGCATGGGCCTGGCCGTGGCCGCCACGCTGGCCGCCAACCTCTTCACCGTCCGCCGGCGAGCCGAGGGGCATTGAGGTGCGACTGGACCTGAACAAACTCGATCACCTGATCGCCGTCGCCGAGGAAGGCAGCCTCACCCGTGCCGCCGCCCGGCTCCACCTGTCGCAGCAGGCCCTCTCCACGTCCATCCGCGTCCTCGAACGCGAGGTCGGCGTCCCGCTGCTCGAACGCGGCAGCTCCGGAGTGACCGTTCTGCCCGCGGGGGCGGCCCTGCTCGAAGACGCCCGTGTCCTCAACGGCATGACCCGGGCGGCCCTGGACCGTGCCCGGCGTATCGGACGCGGCGAGACCCAGGCGCTCCGCATCGGCTACACCCCCGCCGTCACCGGCGACGAACTCGTCGGCCTCCTCGCCCCGGTGACGGACACCCACCCCGACATCACCCCGGAGATCCATCAGCGCTACCCGTCCGAGCTGACCGCCGCCCTCCTCGCCGGTGACCTCGACATCGGCCTGTGCCGGGGAATCACACCCGCGCACGGCCTGGCCCGCACCACCCTGGGCCACCAGCGTCTGCACATCGCCGTCTCCTCCGAGCATCCCCTCGCGTCCCGGTCCACCGTGACCCTGCCGGAACTCGCCGACGAGACGTTCGTGGTCTGGGGCACCCCCGGCCGCTCCAACTACACCGACCTCCTCATCGGCCACTGCCGCCAGGCCGGGTTCGAACCGCACACCGAACGCACCGCCCGTCAGGGCACACCCCCCATCACTGCCGTCATCGACACCCGGCACATCGCCTTCGTCACCACTCCACCCGGCACCGCCGCAGGCGGCAAGGCGCACGTCCTGACCCTCGAGCCCCCCATCCACGCCCCGCTCCACGCGCTCTACCTTCCTCACACCACCTGCCCCAGCCGCACCACCTTCCTCGCCCACATGGCGGTGTGAGGACGAACCCTGCACTCGGCAGCCGAAGGACGACCGGCCATTTCGGCCTCGCGCCTCGGCACCGACACAGCACGCGGGCCCGCCGGAATCCCCGGTGTCCGAGAGCGTCACCGCTCCCGGCCTTCGGAAGAACGGGTCGGCCCGGGAGGAGCACGAGGTGCGCTTCCGGGGTAGGGACGCCGCAGGACGAGCATCGACAGCGAGGGGGCCGCCATGACCGACGCCGGAGCCAAGGACAGCCCCGCCTCCCTCTACGGGCCCGTCTCACTCGTCCTCGGCATCATCTCCCTGCTCAGCGCGGTCTTCCCGCCCGGTTTCGGCGTCTCGCTGCTGTGCGGCAGCCTCGGCGTCACCCTCGCCGTCATGGGGCTGCGCACCCGGCTGAACCGCGGCAAGTGCCTCATCGGCCTGGTCACGGGCGGTACCCCGGTGCTCTTCTTGCTCTGGGTCGTGGTGGTCGCCTCCATGTGAGCACCCTTGCGGCCCTGCACCGGGTTGCTCACCCTCGCCGTCTCCCGCCCTTCACGGCATGCAGCAACGTGATGCCGAGCAGCGGGCTTCCGTACCAGTAACCGGGGCCGAGCCCGCGCAGTGTGCCTTCTTCGAGGTGGGCGGCGTACTTCCTGGCGGCGAACCAGAAGTCGGCGACGAGCAGCTGTCCGCCCGGACGCAGCACACGTACGGCCTCGTCCAGCGCACGGTACTGGCCTTCCCGCGAGGGGATGTTGTGGAGCGCCAGCGCGCTCGTCACGATGTCGAAGGAGTCGTCGGGGAACGGGAGCGCCGTCACGTCGGCCGTGTGCACCTCCACCCGGTCGGCGACGCCCGCCGCAGCGGCGTTGGCGAGTGTGACCTCCGGCCGGTTGCCGCTCTGGTCCTTGCCGGACCACAGGTCCACGCCGACGGCCCGCCCCCTCGGCAGCCGCCGCGCCGCCTCGATCAGTACCGCGCCGCGACCGCATCCCATGTCGAGCAGCCGCTCGTCGCCCTTGAGGCCGGCCCGGCCCAGTTCTCGTTCCCAGACCCGCAACTTGCCGCGGAGCGTGGTGTGGAGGTAGACGCCGGTGTGGGCGAGCAGCACCGTCGCGGCTGCGAGCACCGCGTTGCTTCCGGGCCGTCTGCGGCCGGCGGCCAGCCCGCAGGCGAGGCCGGCCGCGCCGGTCACCGCGGGGAAGGCCGGGGCGTCGACGCCGTACCGCGGTCGCCGGGCGGGCGGCGGCGGGAAGTCATCCGAGTCGTTGGACATATCCGCAGTGTCGTGAACCGCGCCGCGGCTGTCTTGGAGAAAAGTCCTTCCAGGCCGCATTCCTCCGCGCCGGCGGCGTCACCGGACCGAGACTGCCGCCCGCTGGACGTTCCCTCCTCCGGGACCGGTCGGCTCATCCGCGCGTCCCCGGGCTCCGGGACGGCGACGACGCGGGCCACGCGATGTCGTCGATCGCGAGCCACGGCGCGGCGGCCACCGCCGTGGGCGTGAAACCGGTGAACTCCTTGACCTCGTGCGCGAGATGGGACTGGTCGACGTAGCCGCTCGCGGCGGCGACGTCGACCGCGCCGAGACCCGCCGCGAGAAGGTGGGCGGCATGGTCGAAGCGCACCAGGCGGGCGGCGCGTTTGGGGGCGATGCCCAGTTGGGACCGGAAGCGGGCCGAGAGCCGTTTGCGGCTCCACCCGACCTCGTCCGCCAGGCTGTCGACGCGTATCCGCCCCCGGCTCGCGCGTATCCGCCGCCAGGCGTGGGCCACTTCACCGTCCACCGGGGAGCGTGCGGCGGGCGGTTCTGTCAGCCGTCGGCCGAGGATGTCCACCACCGCCGCGAACCGTTCGTCCCACGAGGCGGCGGCGCGCAGGCGCTCCTCGGCCTGTCCGGCGTCGCGGCCCCACACCTCCTCCAGGGGCACCACCGTCCCGCACAGATCGGGCGACGCCCTGAGCAGTACGGCCGCCGCGACCGGGTCCAGCCTGATCTGGAGGACTTCGCCGACCCGGCCGCTCGCCCGGAGCGCGCCGGGGAGGAGCCCGGCGACGACGCTGCCGCGCCCGCGCCGGCCGTGGGCGTCGTGGAGGAGGCTTCCTTCGTCACTCATGTCCACGAGAAGGGTGAGGGAGGGGTGCGCGATCATGGCGATGTCCGCCGACGTGTGAACCCGCGGGCGGAAACCGGCCATGCCGACACCCGGCAGCCGGCACGGCGGACGCGGGGTCGCGATGTCCCACAACGCCCAGTCCAGTGTTCCGGTTGGTCTTCGGGCCGACCGCATACGACCACCCTAGTCCTCAGGGGAGCACGGGCGGGGCGCCGGCGTCCGCCGCCGTGAAGCCGAGCAGCAGTTCACCGGTCGCCTCGGGGGCTTCGAGCAGGGGCAGGTGTCCGACGCCGGGCAGCAGCTCGACCCGGGCGTCGGGCACCCGCTCGTACCGGTGCGCCGAGGACGGTTCCCAGCGGGGGTCGGCGGCACCGAAGATCACCAGCAGCGGGAGCCGGAGTGCGGCGAGACGTTCGGGCACGCTCCGCTCGGCGACGTACGCGGTGGTCCGCCGATCCATCGCCCGGAAGGTCCGGTACGAGATGCTGCGGACCCCGGCGACCAGTTCGTCCGGGACGTCGACCGGACGAGCAGCCGTCGCCCTGATCGCTTTGCGGATCATCGAGTCCGTACGCAGCGGCCACAGGAGCGGCCCGAGCGGCGGTTCCAGCAGCGCCCGCAGCACGGCCGGCTGCGGCAGGAACGCGTCGAGAGCGGGCCCGGTGCTGATCAGCGTGAGCGAGCCGACCAGATCGGGGCGCTGCTCGGCCAGCGCCGTGAGGACGTAGCCGCCGCTGGAGTGCCCGGCCGCGGCGATGTGACGAAGCCCCAGGTCGTCCAGGAGCGCGGCCACCCGGGCCGCTTGCACGGGCACGTCGTACGGCGGCGCGGGCGGGGAGTGGCCGCAGCCGGGGAGGTCGATCCGGATGACATGACGGTGGCCGGCGAGTGCCGGGACCATCGGGGCCCAGGAGCCGCCCGAGGCGCCCGATCCGTGCACGAGCAGCAAAGGGGGCGCCTGCCGTGCGCCGTCGTGGACCACATGCATGCCGTGCGAGTGCTCAACGTCGTTTCCGCCCATGCGGGGCATCATGCGCAGGCTGCCCGGAGCCTGTCTTGTACGAATGTCGCCGGGCGGCTGCTCCCGCCTGGTGCGGGCCGGACCGGCGCCGCGCCGTGCTTCAGTGCCTGCGGGCGGCCGTCGCGCGGCGTGCTCCGTGGATGGCGGCGCCGACCGCCAGCACCGCGGCCCCGGCGACGACGGAGGACGGCGGCAGGGCGAAGGCCAGCGCGAGGCAGCCGGCCAGTCCGACGGCCGGCACCAGCCGGTGGGGGCGGCCCTCTTCGGGGGTGAGCGTCCAGGCCGAGGCGTTGGCGACGGCGTAGTAGATCAGTACGCCGAAGGAGGAGAAGCCGATCGCGTCACGTACGTCCGCCGTCATCACCACCACGGCCACCACGGCGCCGACCGCGAGCTCCGCCCGGTGCGGCACCCGGTGGCGGGGGTGGACGGCGGCCAGAGCGTGGGGCAGGTGCCGGTCGCGGGCCATCGCGAGAACGGTGCGGGAGACACCGAGGACCAGCGCCAGCAGCGAGCCGAGCGCGGCCACCGCGGCGCCGGCCCGTACGACGGGCGCGAGCCCGCCGGCGCCGGCGGCCCGCGCGGCGTCCGACAGCGGTGCCGCGGCGCCGGCGAGGTGATCGGCGTCCAGCACCGCCAGCACGGTGAGGGCGACGGCCGCGTAGACGGCCAGGGTGATCCCGAGCGCGAGGGCGATCGCCCGGGGGATGGTCCGGGCGGGCTCCCGGACCTCTTCGCCGAGGGTGGCGATCCGCGCGTACCCGGCGAACGCGAAGAACAGCAGCCCCGCCGCCTGGAGCACCCCGGCGAAGGAGAGGCCCGGTCCCGGGTGCAGCCGTGCGGCCTCGGCACGTCCGGAGAGGAGGGCGGCGACGACCACGGCGGCGAGCACGGCCAGTACGACCGCCACGATGGCGCGGGTCAGCAGCGCCGACTTGTGCACCCCCGCGTAGTTGACGGCGGTCAGTGCCACCACCGCCGCGACAGCGACCAGGTGGGCCTGGTCCGGCCGGACGTAGGAGCCGACGGTGAGCGCCATCGCCGCGCAGGAGGCCGTCTTGCCGACCACGAACCCCCAGCCGGCCAGGAAGCCCCAGAAGTCGCCGAGCCGTTCACGCCCGTAGAGGTAGGTCCCGCCGGAGGCCGGGTAGCGGGCGGCGAGCCGGGCGGAGGACGTCGCGTTGCAGTACGCGACCACGGCGGCCAGGGCCAGTCCGAGCAGCAGCGCGGGCCCGGCCGCAGCAGCCGCCGGTGCGAGCGCGGCGAAGATGCCCGCGCCGATCATCGAGCCCATGCCGATCACGACGGCGTCCGTCAGTCCGAGCCGGCGCCGCAACGCGTCCGGACCACCGCCGGCGGCCGACGGTTCGCTCACGGGTACCCCCTCGGGCGGCCACTGCCGCCGGTTTCACGGACTCCGACGCCGCCAGACGATAGAGCAACCCCGCGCACTCTCGCGGCCTCCGGCGCCGCGCGGAGAGGTGGACCGAGGCTGCGGCGTCGTCGACGGCTCAGGCCTGGCCGCGGCAGAGCACCGGGAGGCGGGGCCCCTGGCCCGGCAGCCCCGTGCTGTGTGCCCCACAGCCCGGCCGCCCCGCCTCCGCCGGGCTTCGTCGCGGGAGGTCCCACCCGGCACCGGGTCCCCCTCTGGGACGCCAGGTGCCACACGCCGTCCCCCGATCGGCTCACGCTCTCGTACCGCCCGCACGGCCGTGGCAGCCGCGGGGCATGCCCCCTCGTGCCGCCCGGTACCGGGGGCGTCCCGCCGCCGGGCCCCGCAGAACGCCGCTGGGGGCGTCTCCGGAAGGAAGGGGAGCGCGTTGCACAACGAGCCCGACCACGAGACCCGAGGGGGAGCGGCCCTGCCGGCCGCGCAATCCCTCGACGGCCCTTCCGGGGCGGCATGATGCCGAACCGGATCAGTCTTTACACGAGCGAGCCGGTGCGACCCGGAGCGGACATCCCCGTCTTCTACGAGGTCGAGGTGCCGGGCAACAACCGCGTCGCCCTCCACCGCGTCGAGCGCGGGGACGAGGAACCGGTCACCTCCGAGTACGCCCCCGGGACCGCCGGGGTGGTGTGGTTCTCCGGACTGTCCACCGACCCGGACGAGGACGACGCCGTCTCACCCGGCCGCTACACCCTCACGCTCCAGGAGGTCGGTCGACTCCCCGGCCCCGGCGGGGCCGACGGCGCGGGCGCACCCGGCCAGGCCGTCACCGATCTGACCGAACCTCTGCCGTTCGAACTGACCGCCGACCCGTACTTCGTGCCGAGTTCCCTCACCACCGCCGGCGTCATCCCCGGACAGCCGGTCTGTGTGCCGCTCCTCGGACTGCTGCGCACCTTCGGCCGGCCCGTCACCCTGACCGGGCACAGCGGCGACGACTGGCTGACGGTCTCGCCCTCGGGCAAGGTGACCGGGGTGGCCCCCGCCGCGACGGCGGGCCGGTACGGACATCTCGTCGTCGCCGCCCGCACCGTCGACGACCCGGAGGGGCCCGGGGCCACCATCGCCGTGACCGTACCCGTACGCGGCGAGAGCGACCCGGTCGCCGAGCGGCTGCGGGTGGCCACCTGGAACATGTGGTACGACGCCACGTGCGTCCTCAACGGGGAGGACAAGGTCCTGCGTGCCCTGCTGGAGCAGGACGTCGACCTGGTGGCCCTCCAGGAAGTGCACCGCTACCAGGAGCCGGGCACCGTGCGACGCCTCGCCGAACGGCTGGGCTGGTACTACCACGAGTACCCGCGTCTGCACGACGATCCGGTCCACGACAAGGACGTCGGTCTCCTCTCACGTCACCCCATCGACCCCGAGGCCAGTGGTTTCCACGAGCATTACCTCCGCACCGCCGTGACCGTCGGCGCGCTGACCGTGCAGGTGGTCACCGTCCACCTCGACCACACCTCCTACGGCCCCGACAAGGCGCCGCCCGGCACCCGCCGCTTCACCGCCGCCGTCCGTCAGCAGGAGTGCGACTCCGACCGGGCCGAGGAGATGGAGAAGCACATCCTCGCCCCGCTTGCCCCCTATCTGGCCCGCGCGGAGGAGGAACCGGTCCTCGTCATCGGTGACTTCAACAGCCCCTCGCACCTCGACTGGACCAGTGAGGTCTCCACGCCGCCCTTCAACTGGCCGGTCACCCAGCTCCTGGAGGACGCCGGCTTCACCGACTCCTACCGCGCCGTCCACCCCGAGCCCACCGCCGACCCGGGCCTGACCTGGTCACCGGTCACCCTGTGGCGGGAGGGGCTGCAACGCGTCGAGCCGCAGGACCGTATCGACTTCATCTTCCACAAAGGGTCCCGCCTCCGCGCACTGGACTCCCGCACCCTGGTGACCGGCTGCCCCGCCCCGGCCGAGGAACACCCGGCCTGGCAGCACCACCCCCGCTACCGCTACAACACCTGGCCCTCCGACCACGCCGCCGTGCTCACCACCTACGAGCTGCGCGGGCGGTGATGCGGCACGGGGGAGTCGCCCGAGGCTGCTCGCTCCCGGTCGGTGAAGGGAGGGGAGGGAAGGGTCCGGCTGTGCTGCGGGCATTGCCGCCTGCCCGTCGTCCCGAGCCCGGGGAGGAGGCCCGGCGCGGTCCCCGTGGATCCATTATGCGTCGCGGCGGCCCCCCGGCACACCCTCCTTGTGCACGATCTTGTCCGCCTCCGGCAGGTCTTACGGTGAGACGCATCCCCGATCCCGGAACGGAGAACCGCCTTGCCTGCCTCGCATTCCGACGAGCGTTCCCTCACCCGTGACGGCGTGGAACTCGCCGTACGCGACCACGGCGGCGACGGTCCGCCGCTGCTCCTGCTGCACGGCGCCGGCCGGACGCTCGCCGACTGGGCGGCCGTCGCCCCGCAGCTGACCGCGCGGCACCGCGTCGTGGCGATGGACCTGCGGGCGCACGGCCGTTCCGGGACCGGCCCGTGGACGTTCCCCGAGGTCCTCGACGACATCGCGGCGGTGCTGGACGCCCTCGGCATCCCGCACGCCGTCCTGGCCGGCCATTCGCTCGGTGGCATGCTCGCCGCCGCGTACGCCGCCGAACACCCGGAGACGCCCGCCGCCGTCAACCTCGACGGCCACGGGTACGGGCAGCCGCACCAGTACGCCGGGCTGGACCCCGAGTACGTCGAGCGGAGACTCGCCGAGGTCCGGGGGTTCGCCGCCCAGGCGGCCGGCCGGGCGCTCCCGGAGGCGGAGATGGAGGCATTGCTCGCCCAGCAGGCCGCCACTGCCGAGAACCTGGGCATATCCGCCGACCTGTTCGACGCGGCGTCGCGCAGGGCGCTCGCCGTGCGCGAGGACGGTATGCGCTGCCTGCGGCCCGAGCGCGGGCCGGCGGTGCAGATGCTGCGCGCCATGGACGAGCTCGACCTGTTCGCCCTCTACCGGCGGGTCACCGGGCCGCTGCTGATCTGCCGGGCGACCCGCCCCAACCCGCCCACTCCCGGCCTGCCGTGGTTCGACGAACTGATGGCGGCCTACGCCCGGGGGCTGGAGCGGGACCTGAGCCGGTTGGCCGGGGAACAGCCGCACATCACGGTCGAGGGGATCGACGCCACACACGCCATGCTCTTCGAACGGCCGCGGGAAGTGGCGGCTCACATCCTCGCGTTCACCGCCCGCCACGCCCGGCCCCGGCCGTAGCGGCCCGCGCCCTGTTCGTGCGGGGCGGCAACTCTCCACCGCGCGGCCGGACCCGTCGTGGGTGCTCCGCGGCCCTCCGGGCGATGCGCTCGCTCCGCGAGGCGCTGGGGGCCGGCGGGTGCCCTCAGCGCAGTGCGGCGGTCACCAGGCCCCGGATCTCGTGGTCCGAGACGGTCCCTCCACTCACCAGACGGTCGAACACCAGGCCGTCGACACAGGTCAGCAAGGTGACGGTGCGGGCTTCGGCGTCTGCGACGCCCTGCGCGGCCAGGAAGTCGCGCACGGCCCGGTGCGCGGCGTTCTCGCGCGGGACGAGGATCTCCCGCAGCTCCGGATGGTGCACGCTCTCGATGGCGCAGGCGTACCGCGCCAGCGAGCGGCGCCGGCCCTCGCCCGTGAGCCGCTGCCCGGCGAAGGCGGCGATCCCGGCCGTCAGTTCTTCGGCGTTCCGCGGTGCGGGTGTCCGCTCACCGATGTCCTGGAGCTCTGCCTGGTCGAGCGCGACCAGGCGCCGGACCAGGGCGGTGAGCAGTGCTTGCCGGGTGCGGTAGTAGGCGGAGGTGGTGCCGGGAGGCAGATTCGCCGCCCGGTCCACCGCGCGATGGGTCAGTCCGCGGAACCCGGACTGGGCGAGCACGTCGACGGCCGCGTCGGCCAGGAGGGTGCGTCGGTCGGTGGGCATCCCCCCTTTCTACACCTGTAGAGGGGCAGGAGTACGCTCCTTCTACATCTGTAGAAGCGAGTGAGGGGGCCGGAATGGGCGGTACCGCGGTAGTGGTCGGCGGAGGCATCGGCGGGCTGGCCGCCGCGATCGGACTGCACAGGACCGGCTGGGAGGTGACAGTCGTCGAACGCGCACCGGTCCTCGCCGATGTGGGAGCGGCCATCTCCCTGCACGCCAACGGCATCCGTGCCCTCGACACCCTCGGCGTCGGCGAGGCGGTGCGCGCGGCCTCACGCCCCCAGTACACCGGCGGCACCCGGACCCCCGGCGGGGGCTGGCTGGCCCGGATGGACGGAGCCGTGCTGGAGCGCGAGCTGGGTACCCCGATCGTCGGCATCACCCGGGCCGAGCTGCACCGGCTGCTGCGTTCCGCACTGCCGGAAGGCGCTCTGGCGATCGGCATCGAAGCGGTGTCCGCCGGCCCCGCCGGCGCCGGACGCGTGCGGGTGACGCTCAAGGAGGGTGCGCTCGACGCGGATCTGGTCGTCGCCGCCGACGGCGTGAACAGCCGTCTGCGCGCCCAGCTCTTCCCCCGCCATCCGGGCCCTGTGCACAGCGGCTCGACCGTCCTGCGCGCCATCACCGAGGAGGCGGTCGGGCTGGACATGGACTTCGCCCTCACATGGGGAAACGGCGCGGAGTTCGGGCACATCGCCCTGCCCGACGACCGGGCGGAGTGGCACGCCGTACTCAACTCGCCGCCCGGCGTACGGCACGCGGACCCCCTGGCCAGGCTGCGCCGTCGCTTCGCCGCCTGGCACGATCCCATCCCCCGCCTGCTGGCCGCGACCCGGCCGGAAGCCGTCCTGCACCACGACATCCACGAACTGGTGACCCCGCTGCCCGCCTTCACCGCGGGCCGGATCGCACTGCTGGGCGACGCGGCCCACGCGATGACCCCGAACCTCGGCCAGGGTGCCTGCCAGGCACTGGAGGACGCGGCCACCCTCGCGGCGGCACTCGCCGCCGAACCCACCGTCGAGTCCGGGCTGGCCCGTTACGACGCGGAGCGCCGCCCGCGCAGCCAGGCCGTCGCCCGCGCCGCGCGGCAGGCCGGCCGCATGGGGCAGCAGCTGAGCCATCCGCTGGCCGTCGCCGCACGCAACACCGCGCTGCGGCTGGCTCCTTCCCGTGCGACGATCCGCGGCATCCTGCGGCATGCCGACTGGACGCCACCGGTTTTGGGCTGACCCGGCCCCGCGCGCCGGCGGGGCGCGGGGGGCCTGCTCCTACCGGGACTCGACGGCGGTGACGGTGAGCGCCCACGACCCGTCCGGGTAGGGGCCTGTGCAGGCGAACTCCTTGACGGGCCACGCATGGCCGTCCGCCATACACTGGTCCCCGCTGGGCTCCTTGTAGGTGTCGCCGACCATGTAGTGCCCGGGGTCGGGCAGGGCCCGCGCGGCCCCGGCGGTATCGCCGGAGAAGGCGACGACGCCGGCGCCGAGGAGACCGGCGCCGACGAGCGCGGCGTGTTTGAACTTGAGCACGTGTTCCTCTCGCGCGTACGCGTCCGGGAGCCGTCCGGACGGCTCGGTGTCACGGCGGGGTGGTGGGCGCGGGGCCGCTGCGGGCTCCTGCCACGGCGTTCGATGCCCGGCCGGCCGGAAAGGTTCACGGCACTCCGCGGCTTCTTCCCTTCGCGGGCAGTCGGCGCCGGGCGCTCCCGGCGAGCCCCCCCGCCCCCGGGCCCGGGCCGTCCGGGGGCGGGCACACCAGCTTAAAGCAGTGATTTGCGCTTTAGTTGTCGGCCGCCTAGAGTCTTAAGGCAGAGATCATCGCTTTAAGTGCTCCCGGGAGGGACCATGTCCACGTACGAGACCGCCCACGAACTCGGCCGGAAGTTCCACGCCTTCCTCGCCGCCGGCGACTGGGACGGCATCCGCACGCTGCTCACCGACGACGCCACCTGGACGCTGCCGGGCGACAACACCATCTCCGGCACGGCCGACGGCGCCGACGCGGTCGTCGAGCGGGCGAGGAAGATCGCCTCCTACGGTCTCCGCTTCGAACTGCTGCACATCCTGGTCAGCCGCGAGAACATGGCCCTCTCCCTGCACAACACGGCGCAGCGGGGCGAGGTCCGGCTGGATGAGTACCTGTCCACCGTCTGCCGGCTGCGCGACGGAAAGATCGCGCAGATCGAGACCTATCTGTCCGACGTGCCCGGCATGAACGCCTTCTTCGTCTGAGCCGACGGCCCGTTCATCAAGACGCATGGTTTACGTGCTCACAACATGTGCCGCGTCTTCGGGCCGGGGATGCTCCGGGCGCGGGCGCGTCCGTACGCGCCCGCGCCCGGAAGGAGGACTCCATGACCGACCCCGTGACACGCGGTGGCCCGGGCCGCACCCCGCAGCCCCGCGCCGACAGCGGCACCGACACCGGGCAGGTTCCGGAGTGGCCGGACGCCGCGGCCCGTGAGCGGATCGCAGAGGCGGAGGCCATCGGCACCTTCAGCTACCTCGGGGAGACCTGGGATTTCGCACCGGGGGTCTTTCTGCCGACCACGTCCTACGCCACCGCCTTCTTCGCCCAGCGCCTGCCCTACCCCAGAGGCGGAACCTTCCTCGAAGTGGGCTGCGGAGCCGGCGTCACGGCGGTGTACGCGGCGCGGGCCGGGTGCGCGGACGTGCTCGCGGTGGACGTCGAACCGCACGCCGTCGTCGCCACCAGGCGCAACGCCCGGCGGCACCGGACCCCGCAGGTGCGGGCCAAGACCGGCGATGTCTTCGACGCGCTCGGACCGGACGACGGGCCGTTCGACCTCGTCTTCTGGGCACTTCCCTATGTGAGCCTGCCCGAGGGCTCGCCGCCGCCCAGCTCCTACGCCAGGGGCGTGGAGGACGTCGGCCACTACTGCTGCCGCACCTATCTCGCCGGCGCACGCCGTCATCTGGCGCCCGGCGGGCGGCTGTTCCTCGGCCTCGGTGACATCTCGGACGAGGAAGCGCTGCACTCCCTGGCCGCCGCACACGGCTTCCGCGCCGAACTGACGGACCGCGGCAGGGGCACGCCCGGCGACGGCATCGACGACCCCGTCGAGCACCGGTTGTACGAGCTGCTGCCGGTCGCCGGCACCGCGTGACACCGGCCGGGCGCCTCGCTTCGCCGCCGCGGCGCCCGGCGCACCGGGCGGCCCCGTCCCCGGGGATCACCCCGTGGGCTGCCGGAACCCGTGCGCCGAGCCGGCCTGACACACCGTTTCCGGCGCGCCGGGTTCACAGCGCGGCGCACGCCTCGCCGAGCGCCTGGTCCAGGATCGACAGGCCGAGCGACAGCTCCTCCTCGGTGGCGGTCAGCGGCGGTGCGATCCGGAAGGTGCCGCCCATACCGGGCAGCTGGACGATGTTCATGTGCAGGCCGAGTTCCAGGCAGCGTCGGGTGACCAGGGCGCCCAACTCGTCGGAGGTCCGCTTCGTCGCGCGGTCGACGACGAGTTCGAGACCGGCGAGCAGTCCCCGGCCGCGGATGTCGCCGACGACCGGGTGGCGCCCGGCCATCTCGGTCAGCCCGTCGCGGAGGAACTCACCGAGCGCCCGTGCCCGCTCGTCCAGCCGGTCCCGGGTCAGTACGTCGAGGACGGTGTTTCCGACAGCGGCCACCAGCGGGTCGGCGACGTGGGTGGTGAAGAACAGGAAACCGCGCTCGTGCGCCTCCTGTTCGATCTCCTCGCTGGTGATCACCGCTGCCAGGGGGAGTCCGGCGCCGAGCGTCTTGGACAGGGTGAGGATGTCGGGGACGACACCGTCACGCTCGAACGCGTACCAGGTGCCGGTGCGGCACAGTCCGGTCTGCGCCTCGTCGAGGATGAGCAGCATGCCGCGTTCACGGCACTTCTCGCGCAGGGCGGCGAAGTACCCGGCGGGCGGCTCGATGATCCCGCCGGAGCTGAGGATCGGTTCCACGAGGCACGCGGCCAGGCTGCCGGTCGACTGGGCGTCGATCAGGTCGAAGGCGAAGTCCAGCTGGCGGCGCCAGTCCAGGCAGCCGTCGGCCGTGGTGAAGTCCGGCCGGTAGGTGTTGGGCACGGGGATGGCGAAGTTGCCGGGCGCTCCGGGACCGTACCCCTTGCGTCCCGCGCTGTAGGTGGCGGACGCGGCGGCCTGCGTCATACCGTGCCAGGACCGCGCGAAGGAGACGACCTCGTGTTTGCCGGTGACGAGTTTCGCCATCCGGAGTGCGGCTTCGTTCGACTCGGCGCCGGTCGTCAGCAGGAGCGCCTTCTCCAGCGGTGCGGGCAGGGTGCCGGCCAGCCGCCGGGCGAGACCGACGACAGGCGGGCTGAGCATGCCGCTGTAGAGATGGTCCAGCGAGGCGATCTGCTGCCGCACCGTATCCACGATCTCCGGGTGCGAGTGCCCGAGGATCGCGCTCATCTGTCCGGAGGTGAAGTCGAGGACCTTCCGGCCGTCCGCGGTGAACACGTAGCTCCCGGCGGCACGGTCGATGATCTCGGGGGTGAAGGCGCCTCCGTAACGGACGAGGTGCCGCTCGGCGTCGGCCCACAGAGCTGCTGTCGCCGACGGCGCGGTGGTCGAAACAGTCATGATCCGACCGTAGGACGGGCCTGAAGAACGCGTCCATCTCACATTTCCGGAACTTCTGTGCGGTGAAACCGCACAATAATGAGCGCATGATGAACCCCTGGAGGCTTCAGCTGCTCAGCCGGCTCGACACGCTCGGCACGGTCCGCGCGGTCGCCGAGGCGGCCAACCTGAGCCCGTCGAACGTGTCCCAGCAGCTCGCCACACTGGAGACCGAGACGGGCACACAGCTGCTGGAACGGACGGGCCGCCGGGTGCGGCTGACCCCCGCCGGGCTGATCCTGGCGCGCCGGGCGCGCACCATCCTCGACCACATGGCCGGCGTCGAGGCGGAGCTGCGGGGCTTCGGGGCGGAGCCGGCCGGACGGGTGCGGCTCGGCGCCTTCCAGAGCGCGATCCACACCATGGCCGTGCCCGCGGTGACCCGTCTGACCCGCGAACACCCCAAGCTCGATGTCGAACTGCTGGAGCTGGAGCCGCACGAGAGCATCCCCGCACTGCGGGTGGGCGACGTGGATCTCATCATCACGACCACGGACTTCGACGAGCTGCCGCTGGGGCCGGACATCGACCTCGTGCCGCTCGCCACGGACCCCGTTCTCCTGGTGGTCCCGCCCGGCCATCCCGCGGCCAAACGCGGCACCGTGGACCTGGCGTCCTGCACCGACGCCTCCTGGTCGTTCGACAAGCCGCAGTCGTACATGGCCAACCTGGCGCTGCGACTGTGCCGCCAGGCGGGGTTCGAGCCCCACATCGTGTGCAGGTTCAGCAACTACATGATGACGCTGCAGCACGTCGAGGCCGGGCTGTCCATCGCCCTGCTGCCCGGACTGGCGGTCGACCTCGGCCGCTACCGCGTCCTGACCCGGGAACTGTCGAACCCGGTCACCCGTACGATCACCGCCGCGGTCCGCCGTGGTTCACCGCCCCGCGCGGCCGTGCGCGCGGTACTGGACGCGCTGCGGCACCGTCCGGAGCCGCCCGTCGGAGCGTGACGCCGAAGAGCGCGCCACCGCGCGCCCTTGACCGCGCTCCGGCGCCGCGCTCCGGCCGCCACCGCGCGCGGCACCGCCTTGGCCTGCGCGGCGCCGTCCCGGCCCGTGCGGGTCCGGGTGAGCGGCCGAAGCGCCGGACGCGTCAGTCGGAGGGTTCCCCGGAGGCCTGCTCCTGCGCCTCCAGGTCCGGCTTGAGCGCGTCACCGGCCTCGCCGGTCCGCGACTCGTCCTCCTCGCCGACCGAGGTGAGCGCCTGCCGCGCTTCCTCCTCCGTCTCCTCGAGGGCCGTACGTGGCTTGTCGCCGTTCCGGCTCATGCACCTGCTCCTTCCTGGCCACTCGGCGGTCCCGCACCTGCGCACGAGCCGCACCGCACCGCGCCGCCCGGTCCGGAGCAGCGGAACCTGCCCGCCCCGGCCGGGCCCGTCGGCGCGGTGCGGACCTCCCGTGCGCCGGTGCCTGTCGGCGTAACCGGTTGGCACGTTCCGAAACGTCGGCCGCGCCGCCCCGCGCGGGAGGGACCCAGGGGAAGCCGCCGGCCCTGACCCGCGGAGCGAGCCGGCTTTCCGGGACACCTCACGCGCCGGCCGCAGGGCATAGGCTGCACCGACGGTGCCGCCTATGCGGCAGTCGGATCCGGCCCACGGGCCGCACAGGAAACGCGGAGGAACCTGATGCACGACGGGAAGCCCGCCCACGAGCCCGGCCAGGACCTCTACCCGGCCGACCGGCTCGACCGCGCCCGGGCCGCCGCGGCACGCGCCGACCTCGACGCCCTGCTGATCTCACCCGGTGCCGATCTGCGGTATCTGACCGGTTACGACGCCTTGCAGCTGGAGCGGCTGACCTGCCTGGTGCTCCCCGCGGACGGCCGCCCCTTCCTCCTGGTCCCGGCGCTGGAGGAGCCCGCCGCGGCGGCCTCACCCGCCGGCGGACTGGATCTGGACCTGGTCGCCTGGGAGGAGACCGACGACCCCTACGCCCTCATCGCCGGCCGGCTGCCCGCCCCGCCCGCCCGGGTCGGCGTCGACAACCACATGTGGGCGGAGAAGCTCCTCGCCTTCCGCCGCGTGCTCCCCGAATCCCGGCAGGAGCTGGCCGGGACGGTGCTCAACGAGCTGAGGATCCGCAAGACGCCGCAGGAGGTGGACGCCCTGCGCCGGGCCGGGGCCGCCATCGACCGAGTGCACGCCCGCATGGGGGAGTGGCTGCGGGCCGGCCGTACCGAGCGAGAGGTGGGACGGGACATCGCCGCGGCCATCACCGAGGAAGGACATGCCCGCGCCGACTTCGTCATCGTCGGCTCAGGACCCAACGGCGCCAGTCCCCACCACGAGCTGTCCGACCGCGTGATCCAGCCCGGTGACCCGGTGGTGGTCGACATCGGCGGTACCACCCCGGAGGGCTACTGCTCCGACTCGACCCGCGTCTACGCGGTGGGCGAGCCCCCCGAGGAGTTCCGGCGGCTCCACGACGTACTGCTGCGCGCCCAGCGGGCCCAGACCGAGGCGGTGCGCCCGGGCATCACCGCGGAGGAGCTGGACGCCGTCGGGCGTGACCTCATCGCGGAGGCCGGGTACGGCTCCCGCTTCATCCACCGCACCGGCCACGGCATCGGACTGGAAACCCACGAGGAGCCCTACATCGTCGCGGGCAACCGGCTGCCGCTGGCCGAGGGCATGACCTTCTCCGTCGAACCCGGGATCTACCTGCCCGACAGGTACGGCGCCCGCATCGAGGACATCGTGGTCTGCACCGCGACCGGAGGGGAACGGCTCAACCTGACGGACCGTGAACTGGTCGTCCTGCCCTGACGCCGGCGCCTCCCGGGGGCCGGGCCGCCGTCCCGCGCCCCCGCCGCCGGGCACGTCCTGCGGGCGGGCCCGGCATGGCGGCCCCTCGGGCCGGAACGATAAGTTCAGGCCACAATGAGCCGGTTGGCTCCAGCGTCATGAGGGGGTTGTGGTGGCTGACGGGTTCAAGCGCCGTACACCGAGCCGGTGGGGAGAGGGCGGCGCGCTGCGTGACGAGATCCTGGCGGCTGCCGCGCGTCTGCTGACGGAGTCCGGCCGGGAGGGCGACCTCTCCCTCCGCGCGGTGGCCCGCGAGGTCGGCATCTCGGCACCCAGCATCTATCTGCACTTCGCCGACCGCGCTGAGCTGGTGGCGACGGTCACGCAGCGGGCGTACGAGCGGCTGGCCACCGAGTTGCGGGAGGCCAGGGAGGGCGAGGCCGCGAACGGGCCGCGGGCCGGACTGCAGGCCATGACCCGCCGGTACTGCCAGCTGGCGCTGGACAACCCGAAGCTCTACCGGTTGATGTTCGGTATCGAGAGGACCCTCCGCTCCCGCGAGGAGATGGCCTCCCATCCGCTGTTCCTGGTCTCCCAGGTGTGGCTGGAGGCGGTGGCGGCCTGCCGGGGTGGCGGTGGTGAGGGCCGCGACGAGAAGCGGGCCGGCGACATGGAGGGTGAGGGCCGCGACGACCAGCGGGTCGCCTGGCTGCTGTGGTTCTCCCTGCACGGAGTGGTGGCGATGGCCATGTCCACACCGTTCGAGACGGACCGGCACGCCATGCAGGAGATGGCGGACGACCTTCTGAAGCTGGCGTTGGCCGGATAACCCCCGTGCGGAATCCCCTTCTCCGGTCGCATGGTTGCCCAGGGCACCTAACGGTGTTAGTAAACGGGGGTCGCAATTCCTCTGCCATGGAGGCATGCATGACCGAGACAGTGGCGGACACCGCAGCCGGACTGCCCGCATACCCCGCGCCCAGGGCAGCCGGATGCCCCTTCGACCCGCCTCCCGTCCTCCGTACCCTCCAGACCGAAAAGCCCGTCTCCCGCGTGCGGATCTGGGACGGCACCCAGCCATGGCTCATCACCCGCCACGAAGACGTACGCGCCCTGCTCAACGACCCCCGTGTCAGCGCCGACTCGACCCGCGAGGGCTATCCGCACCGCTCCGCCGCGATGCAGGGCAGCGACCCGGCCGCCCAGACCTTCCTGACCATGGACGACCCCGAACACGCCCGGCTCCGCCGCATGGTGACGGCACCGTTCGCGATCAAGAAGGTGGAGGCCCTGCGGCCGTCCGTCCAGCAGATCGTCGACGACCTGATCGACACCATGCTCGCCGGCCCCAAACCGGTCGACCTCGTCGAGCAGTTCGCACTGCCGGTGCCCAGCCTCGTCATCTGCGAACTGCTCGGCGTCCCTTATGAGAAGCACGACTTCTTCCAGCGCCACACCAAGGTCATAGTCCGCCGGACCTCGACGCCGGAGGAAGTGGCGGCGGCCAACAAGGCGCTCACCGACTACCTGGACGAACTCCTCGCCGACAAACTCGCCCATCCCGCCGGCGACATGCTGTCCGCGCTCGCCACGGAACGGGTGGCCACCGGCGAGATGACACGGCACGAGGCCGCCCGCATGGGCACCCTGCTGCTCGGCGCGGGCCACGAGACCACCGCGAACATGATCGCTCTAGGCACTCTCGCCCTGCTGCGCAACCCCGGCCAACTGGCCCTCCTGCGCGAGACGGACGACCCCAAGGCGGTGGCCGGCGCCGTCGAGGAACTCCTGCGCTACTTGAACATCACCCACTCCGGGCGCCGCCGTGTGGCGCTGGCGGACATCGAGATCGGCGGCGAGACCATCCGCGCCGGCGAAGGGATCATCTTCGCCAACGACATCGCCAACCGCGACCCGGACGCCTTCCCCGACCCCGACCGGCTCGACCTCACCCGCCCCGCCCGCCGCCACGTCGCCTTCGGCTACGGCGTGCACCAGTGCCTCGGCCAGCCGCTCGCCCGCGTCGAACTCCAGGTCGTCTACAGCACCCTCTACCGCCGTATCCCCACCCTTCGGCTGGCCACCGACTTCGACGAGGTGCGCTTCAAGCACGACGGCATCGTCTACGGGGTCTACGAACTCCCCGTCACCTGGTGACCCACAAGACCGCGACCCCACTGCCGGAATCGAGGAAACCCATGCGTGTGGAAGCCGACCAGCCCAAGTGCGTCGCGTCCGGACAGTGCGTCCTGGCGGCCCCCGACGTCTTCGACCAGGACGACGACGGCATCGTCGTCGTGCTCGACGACCACCCAGAGGAGAGCACGCACGACGACGTACGCGAAGCCGCGGCGATCTGCCCGGCCGCGGCCATCCGGCTGGCGGACAAATGACGGACCGCCGGCCGCTGCGCCGCATCGTGATAGCGGGGGCCTCGGCAGCCGGGCTCTCGGCCGCCGAGACCCTGCGCCGGGAAGGATTCGAAGGCGCCCTCACCCTCATCGGCCGCGAACCGCACCTTCCCTACGACCGGCCGCCGCTGTCCAAACAGGTCCTCACCGGAACCTGGCCGGCCGAACGCACGGCACTGCGCCGGCCGGAAGATATCGATGCCCTCGATCTCGAACTGAGGCTGGGCACGGCGGCAGCCGCACTGAGCCCGGCCGCCCGCACTGTCACACTCGCCGACGGCACCGAGACCGGCTACGACGCCCTGATCGTCGCCACCGGGGTCCGGCCACGGCGGCTGCCCTGGTGCGGCACCCCCGGCGTACACGTCCTGCGCGACCTCCCCGACGCCCTGGCCCTGCGGCAGCGGCTGACCGCAGGACGCCGACTCGTCGTGGTGGGCGCCGGGTTCCTCGGATCGGAGGTCGCCGCAGCCGCCCGCACCCTCGATGTGGCCGTGACCCTCGTCGAACCCGCACCCACCCCCCTCGCCCATCTCGTCGGGCCGGACGCCGGCGCCTTTCTGACGCGGCTGCACCGCGACAACGGCGTGGACCTGCGGCTGGGCACCGAGGTCACCGGCATCGTCACCGCCGGCGGCCGGGCCACAGGCGTCCGCCTGGCCGACGGCACCCTGCTTCCGGCCGACGACGTGCTCGTCGCGATCGGCTCCGAACCCAACACCGCCTGGCTCCGGGACAGCGGACTGCGGCTCTTCGACGGGGTGCTGTGCGACGAGTACAGCGCCGCCGCCCCGGACGTGTACGCGGCAGGCGACGTGGCCCGCTGGCACAATCCGCTCTTCGGCACCGACATGCGCGTCGAGCACCGCACCAACGCCGCGGAACAGGGCATGGCCGCCGCCCGCAACCTGCTGCACCCCGAGCGGGCCGCACCATTCGCCCCGGTGCCGTACTTCTGGTCCGACCAGCACGGCACGAGGATCCAGGCGTACGGCTGCCTGCGCGGCCACGACGAGGCACAGGTCGTGGAGGGCGACCCGGCGGACGGCCGTTTCCTCGTGGCCTACCGCACGGGCCCCGCCCTCACCGGCGCTCTCGCCGTCGGCATGCCGCCGAAGGCCCTCCGCCGGTGGCGGGCCGCCATCGCGGCCCGCACCCAGTGGCGGTCGCCCGCCGACTCGCTCGTCGCCTGACCGCAGGACACCCCGCCGCACGGCTCCCGTACGCGTCTTTCGTACGGGAGCCGTGCGGCCCTGCCCGGGCGGGAGGCGTCGCTACGACGAGACCGGGTTCCGGCCCTGCAGCAGCAGCTGTGCTGCCGCGTCCGGCCCGTGCCGGCCGTCGAACTCGTGGAAGGCCCGCTCGATCTCGGCGTGCACGCGGCCGACGAGCGGTTCGAAGTCGCGGTGGGTGACGATCAGGAACTGCCGTTCCCGCATGGCTTCGAGTACCTGTTCACCGACACGGTCCGGATCGGCGCCCTGGGCCAGCATCGCGTTGTTCGCGGCCACTGCCTCGGCCTTCACCTCCCGCCCGAGCAGTTCCGCCTCGGCTCGGGCGGCGGTGGTGGTGATACGGGTGGCCACGGTGCCCGGGACGAGCAGGGAGACCCCGATGCCGGTTTCCCTCAGCTCGTCCCTGAGCACCATCGAGAACCCCACACTGGCGAACTTCGACGAGGCGTAGGCGCCCACGTGGATCATCGGGACGATGCCCGCCATCGAGGCGGTGTTCATGATGTGCGCCCGGCGGCCGTGCCGTTTGAACCGGGGGAGGAACGTCGAGACCCCGCTGAACTGGCCCTCGATGTTGACCGAGAAGACCCAGCGCCAGACCTCCAGTGGTGTCTCGTCGATCGGCCCGCCCCCGTTCACGCCGGCGTTGTTGCACAGGATCGAGACCGGCCCGAGCGCCTCCTCGGCCCGGTCGGCAGCGGCGGTCCAGCTGCCGGCATCACTCACATCGAGTGGAACGGCCGTCACGACGCCACCGGCTGCGGTCAGCTCCTCGGCGACCTCGGCGAGCCGCTCCTCATCGATGTCGGCGAGCGCCACCTTGGCCCCCGCGGCGATGAGTGCCCGGCTGACGCCGAGGCCGATCCCCGATGCCGCGCCTGTGACGAACGCGGCTTCCCCGGCCGGCCAGTTCATACGTCTCTCCTCGCTCTTGCATCGCCGCTTCGGTCCGCGGCGGACTGCGCTCACGGTGGACCGGGGCCGGCACCCGGCGACACCGCCGTTCGCGGCGGATACCGGCCGCCCGGCCCGCCGTTCACGCGCCCGGCGAGGTGACCGCTCCCCGCGCCCGGCTCCGGGCGGCAGCACGGCGCGCGAATGGCGGGGGAACTGCCTGATATCCGCCTCGCCCGGCGGTGCCACCGGCCGGTTTTGCCGTCGGACCATTTGCTGGGCCCCGCCCGGATGCACGTGACAGATACCGAGGGAATCCCGACGATGCTCAAGTACTCACGGCCGCCGTTCGACCCGGAGGTCGAGGCGGCGCTGGCCGCCCTTGCGGAACAGATCCCGGCGGTCACTCCCGGGTCGATCCCGGCCCTGCGCCGGGCCCCGTTGCCCGTTCTCTCCGACGAGGCTCTGCTCGCCGTCGGGGTCACGCGCCGGGACGTGACCGTCCGCAGCCATCAAGGCGCGGAACTCGTCGCCAGCGTGATCGCCCGTTCCGGCCACACCGGCGCGGGCCCGGGCATCTATCACATCCACGGCGGCGGGATGATCGCCGGTGAGCGTATGACCGGGGTGGGCCAGATCCTGCCGTGGATCGTGGAGCACGACGCCGTGGCCGTGACCGTGGAGTACCGGCTCGCGCCCGAGTTCCCCGACCCGTACCCGGTCGAGGACTGCTACGCGGGTCTCGTGTGGACGGCCGAGCACGCCGCCGAACTCGGCATCGACCCCGGCAAGCTGCTCATCGCCGGCGCCAGCGCCGGGGGAGGGCTCGCCGCGGGCACCGCCCTCCTGGCCCGTGACCGCAACGGGCCCGGGCTCATCGGCCAGGTGCTGATGTGCCCGATGCTGGACGACCGGGACCGCACCGTCTCCAGCGCACAGTACGAGAACGCCGGCCTCTGGGTCCGGGAGAGCAACCGGACGGGGTGGGACGCGCTGCTGGGGGAGCGGCGCGGTACCGACAGGGTGTCGGTCTACGCCGCGCCGGCCCGTGCGACCGACTTGACGGGGCTGCCGCCCGCTTTCATCGACTGCGGCTCGGCCGAGGTCTTCCGGGACGAGGACGTCGCGTACGCGACAGCGCTCTGGCACTCCGGCGTCCAGGCCGAGCTGCACGTCTGGCCCGGTGGCTTCCACGGATTCGACATGGTCGCGCCGGAATCCGGTATCGCACGGGCGGCGATCGCGGCGCGGAACGGATGGGTCGCGCGCACCCTCGGCGCCCGGCTCCCGGACACCGGCGGGCGGCGGTAGGCGGGGTGGGCACTTGGCGCCGGTTACGGGCCCGAGCGCCGAAGCCGCACATTTCCGGCGCATGACAGGAGTGTCGGCGCCGGAGGAAACGGCCACCGAAGGGCGGTGGCTTCCAACGAGAAGCTGAAGGAAGAGGATGAAGGCAGCACGTTTCTACGGCAAGGAAGACCTCCGCATCGAGGAGGTGCCGGAGCCCAGTCCCGGCCCGGGGCAGGTCAAGCTGCGCAACGCGTTCGCCGGGATCTGCGGCTCCGACCTTCATTTCTTCTTCTACCCCGAGTCGCTGCCGTTCCCGCTGGACGAGCCGCACCCCCTGACCGGGGCCACTCTTCCGCAGATTCTCGGTCACGAGTTCTCCGGCACCGTCGTCGAGGTCGGCGAGGGCGTGACGGATGTGCAGGTCGGCGACCGCTGTGCCGTCTTCCCGCTGGCGGTCTCCTGCGGCAAGTGCGCCGCCTGCCGCAAGGGCCTGCCCTTCTCGTGCAGGCTGATGGGCTCGCTCGGGTCGAACGCGGAGGGCGGCGGTCTGTCGGAGTTCACCGTGTGCGACGCGTCGAAGGCGCACGTACTGCCGGACGGTGTGGATCTGCGGATGGGTGCGCTGGTCGAGCCGATGGCGGTGGGCTGGCACGCTGCCGCGCGCAGTGGTGCGGAACCGGGCGGCAGCGCGCTCGTCGCGGGAGCCGGGCCGGTCGGTATCGGCGCCTGGTTCGCGTTCAAGGCCCGTGGAGTGGAGAAGGTACTGGTGTCCGAGCCGAGCGCGGACCGTCGCGCGCTCATGGCCGCGCTGGGCGCCAGGGTTGTCGACCCGGTGAACGAGGATCTCGCGACTGCTGTCACCTCGCTCACCGGCGGTGACGGCGTGGACGTCGCGGTGGACGCCGCCGGCGCGGGCGCGGCGGTCTCCTCGGCCGTGGCGGGTCTGGTGCCCGGCGGTCGCCTGGTGGTCGCCGCGCTGCACGAGCACACGATGGACTTCCAGCCCACGCAGCTCATGATGGGGGAGACCGAGATCGTGGGCGCGGTCGGCTACCGCCCCGAGGAGTTCGACGCGGTCATCGCCGCCATGGCCGACGGGTTCTACGACACCACCGGCTGGGTGAAGGAGGTGCCGCTGGAAGGCATCGTCGACGCTCTCCACTCGCTGCGCCGCGGCGTCGGCGGGAAGACCCTCCTGCGCCTCGGCTGAGCGTCCCGGACGCTCCGGTACGGGCGGGCCCGGAACCTGCCCGTACCGGCCTGCGCCCTCTCCGCGGCCCGGGCCGCGCGAACGGCGGAGGACACCGGCCGGGACAGCGGCGTCCGGCGGTTCCCCGCGAGGCGGCCCGCCCAGCACGATTGACACACGCCGCGACCACGCGGTGCGGAAGAAGGAGCCCCCATGTCCAGCAGCGTTTCCCGTCCCCCGTTCGACCCGGAGCTGGAGGCCGTGCTCGCGGTCCTAGCGGATCGGATACCGCCGACCATGACCGCGGAGATGATCCCCGGCATGCGTCAGGCAGCACCGGCGGAGGTCACCGACGAGATGCTCAAGGCTTCAGGCCTGACCCGGCGGGACGTGGCGGTCCCGGGACATCTGGGCGACGAGATCACCGTCTCGGTGATCGCCCGCGAGGACCGTCAGGGGCTCGGGCCGGGGATCTACCACACGCACGGCGGCGGCATGGTCTCCGGCGACCGGTTCTCCGGCCTGGCCCAGGCCCTCCCGTGGGTCGTCGAGCACGATGCCGTCCTGGTCACCGTCGACTACCGGCTCGCCCCCGAGTACCCCGATCCCTATCCGGTCGAGGACTGCTACGCGGGTCTCGTGTGGACGGCCGAGCACGCCCGGGAAATCGGCATGGATCCCGACCGGCTGCTCATCGCCGGTCAGAGCGCAGGCGGTGGTCTGGCCGCCGGCACCGCACTGATGGCACGCGACCGGCAGGGACCGGACCTCATCGGCCAGGTCCTCATGTATCCGATGCTCGACGACAGGGACCGGACGGTCTCCTCGGCCCAGTTCGACGGCGTCGGCGTCTGGGACCGCGGGAGCAATGTCATGGGCTGGACCGCGCTGCTGGGGGAGCGGCGCGGCACCGACGACGTGTCGGTCTACGCCGCGCCCGCCCGTGCGACCGACTTGACGGGGCTGCCGCCCGCTTTCATCGACTGCGGCTCGGCCGAGGTCTTCCGGGACGAGGATGTCGCCTACGCGACAGCCCTCTGGCACGCGGGAGTGCAGGCCGAACTGCACATCTGGCCCGGCGGCTTCCACGGGTTCGACCTGACCGCGCCGCACACCGCGCTCGCGCACGCCATGACGGCCGCCCGCAACGCTTGGGTGGCCCGCACTCTGGGGGCATGACCCGGCGCTCGATACACTGCCGAAGAGGAGCAAAGGAGCGCAATTGCACCATTTGGTCGGTCGGCTCAGCGCACTCGACCCGGAGGCGAGCGAGACCCTGCGGATCGTGTCGTACTTCGACGTCCTCATCACCCGGGGCGCCGGGCTCGACGGGCTCCTGCGGGGCGCCGCGGTCCTTTCCGGGACGGTCGCGGGTGCCGAGGTCCGGGGGCGCGTGAGCCGGCGCGACCCCGACGGGCATCCGGTCACGGCGGCCGGCGAAACCCGTCGTTCCCCTGAGATGTCCCACGGCGACTGGACGGTGTGGCTGGAGAGGGACGGGGAGCCGGGGCCCCACGACGCGATGATCGTGGAGCGCCTCGCGCTGGGCGTCGAGCTGATCGAGGGGCGCCGCCGTCCCGAGGGCGGCTTCGAGGTGGTCATCGATCCGGCCCGTCCGGTCGCCGAGCGGGTCACGCATCTCGCCAGGCACCGGCTCGATCCGGCGACGCCGGTACGGATCCTGGCCACCGCCGCCGACACCGCCGAGACCGGCGCACCCTCCGCGATCGTGCCGACCAGATACGGGCTGCTGCGGGCGACACTCGATGTCTTCGGCAAGCTCGACCCTCCGGAACCGGTCGGGTTCGGAACCTGGGTACGCGCCGACCGGGCCCCCGAATCCTGGGACGCGGCGATCATCGCGCTGCGGTTGACGGACGAATCCGTACCGGCTGTCGACGCGACCGAGCTCGGAGCGATGCTCCTGCTCGCCCAGGCGTACGACCCGCAGCACCCGCACGAGGACGTGCGCGCTCTGGCCGGGCTCGATGCGCGTTCCGCGGAAGTGCTCCGCACGCTGGTGGAAGCCGACAGCATCCGCTCCGCCGCCGTCGCACTGGGCATGCACCACTCCACCGTGCAAGCACGCCACGAAGCGCTGACGCACACCCTGGGCTACGACCCCCGCACCAACGCCGGCCGGATGCGGTACATCGCCGCGGCGCTGCTGCAACGCCTCACCGCTCCGGCCGCCCCGGCGCCCGCCGGGCCGGCGTAGCCGGTCATGCCGGGCTCATGGCCCGGCCTGCTCCCGCTCTGTGCCCGCTCCCGCTTTCCGCCTGGCACCGGCGCGCGGGGCAGCGCGCCACCACCGACGCGACCACCGCGCAACCGCGGCCGTTAGACGGAGCCCGTGAAACGTGACCCGCCCGCCGCAGGCCCGAGGTTCCGGCGGCGTCCCCGGGATGCCGCCGTGCACCCTCCCTGCCCCACTGCACAGCACGTCAGCCGGGACACGGCGGCATCCGTACGTCACATGTCTCGTACGTCAAATGTCCCGGAAGAGGCCGGCGGCTGCCTGGACGTCGGTGAGGTCCTCCACCGAGCGCAGGTCGTCGCACAGGGTCTCCAGGACCGAGCCGGCCCCGGCCGCGTCCGGGGCGCCCACGGCGACGCCGAAGACCCTGAAGCCCAGCAGCCGCTTGGTCTCCTCCCAGCCGCGCAGCCACTCGTCGGTGACGCCGCACTCGTCGTCGGTGATCAGCACGATGTCGCCGCGTGCGCGGGCCGCGTCGTCGAACTCCTCCCTCAGCAGCTGCCCGGCCACTGACAGCGGCGTCTGGTAGCTGGTGCCGCCGCCGAGGAAGGTCTCCGCGAAATCGAGGGCCTGGACGATGCCGGCGGGCCGGTCGGCCGGGAAACGGAAGACCTTCAGCCGGTCGGCGGAGGAGAACAGGATGCCCACGAAGTCACGCTTCGCGTGGCGGGCCTGGTCCAGCAGCGCCAGGGCGCACGCCTTGGCCCACGCCTCCCGGGTGACCCCGCCGGGCCCCGCCTCGTACATGGAATGCGAGGTGTCCACGCAGGCGATGACGGCGCCCCGGCCGCTGTTCTCCTCGCCCCGCGTGTCGTAGAGCATCAGCTCGCCGGCGGCGAACCGGGCGGCGAAGACCGCACGCAGCTCGGGCAGACCGAGATGGGCCAGCTCGGAGGGGATGACGCGGGACAGGTCGTCGCCGAGCGTGACACCGACCAGCTCCCCGGTGGCGTTCTCCACCCTGCGGGCGCGCTCGCCGCGGGCCAGCTGCCGGAACCGGCCGATCAGCTCGGCCCACTGGGCGAGCCGGCCGGTGCGCAGCCGTTCGGCGAGGCGGGCACGCTGGTCGAACGGCAGCCGTTCCAGCTCGCCTGGACTCACGCCCCACGTCCGCATCAGCGCGGCCTCCCGCCGCGCGGCCGACGCCGCCTTCGCTGCCGCGCTTCGTACGGACGCACGGATCCCGGCAGCCGCCGCCGCGGTGGCCTGCGCGGCGTCCCCGGCCGCCTGCCGCGCCGCCGCCTCGGCCGTCTCCGCGGCGTCGACCGCCCCGCGCACGGCCTCCGCGGCGGCGGACGGCACGGTACCGTCCTCGCCCGCCGCGTCCGCGGCCTGCCGGAGCGCCTCGCCCACGGCGGTCGCCGCGTCCAGCGCCGCCTGCCGGGCCTGCTTCGCCTGCCGGCCCCGTTCCTGGGCGTCCCGCGACCGGTCCAGCAGCCGGCGCACCGCTCCGGCCTGGGCGAGCACGGCCATCGCGGCGGCATAGGGGTCCCCGGCCGTCTCCCGGTGCAGCTCGGCGAACTCCCACGACTCCGTCAGCGACGTGATGACCTGGTGGTTGACCAGCCGCGAGGGATCCATCTGCGCGGGCTCGCGCAGCCGCGGACCGGTCTTGTACGCCGCCAGGAACGCGTCGGTCAGCAGGTCGGCGGCGCTCTCGTGACGCCCGGCCAGTTCCTCGGCGAGCTCGCGCAGTCCGGCCGACTGCTCGTAGGTGTCGCGCCAGGTGATCCGGTCGAACCGGTCCGCGACCACGACCGCGGTGTACCCCGCGGGCGCCGCCGACAGACCCAGCCACTTCCCGGCCGGGCCCGCCAGCTCCTCCAGCCTGCTCACCGGTGCGCCCACGATTCCGTTCCCCCCGGTGTCACAGCTGGGCCTCCACCATGCTCGCGTCCACGCCGAGGGCCTCGGTGAGGACACGGGCACGCACAGCGCGCTGGCGGCCGGCGACGCGCTCTATGGCGGCGGTGGAGCGGCCGGCCGTCGCCGCCTCGGCACGCAGCTGCTCCAGCCGCTTCCCCGCCGTGGCGAGCTTGTTGTGGGCCTGCTTGATGACCCACTCGCTCAGCGCCTCACGGGACTGCCCGGCCATGGCGTCGAGCTGTGCCTCCAGCTCGTCGACGACATCGGCGAGGTCGAGGGCCTCCCTGGCGTCGGGGTTGACCAGTTGCAGCACTTCCCGCTCGACGGTCGGGCGTTCGGCCGGGGAGTTCCACAGGACGTGGGTCAGCACCGACAGATCCGACTCGGCGACCGCGGGGCGGCCGTCGAGGTACGCGGACGCCTGGAGGAGGCCCACCGCCTGCCGCCAGCGGCGGTCGGAGGCGATCAGTTCCTTGCGGCGCAGGGCGGCCCGCAGGGTGCACAGCGCGTCCACGATCGTGTCCGGGACCTCCACGGCAGGGACGCTCCCGGTCACGGCGTCCTGCAGCGCGGCCAGTTCGACCGTGGTCCGTGCCGGCTCCACGGGCCGGCTGACGGCGGAGCGGACGAGCGCGGCGAAGTTCGCTGGATCCGCCAGGTAGCCGACCTCGATGCGTACCAGCAGACGGTCGTAGATCGCGGCCGAGTCCTCCCCGCCGGGCAGCTCGTTGCTCGCCGTGATGGCGCCGATCAGCGGGCAGCGGATCGGCGCGCCGCCGTTCTCGGGGTGGTAGATCCGCTCGTTGAGGTAGCCCAGCGTCTCGTTGAGCGCGGCCGTGGAACATTTGAAGATCTCGTCGATGAAGGCGACGTGCGCGGTCGTGGCCCGTCCGTCGTATACCTGGCGGTACTCGCCCCGCGCCAGAGCGGCGACGTCTATCGGCCCGAACATCCGGGTCGGCGCGGTGAACTTCGACAGCAGGATCTCCCAGTAGGAGGCCCCCTCGACTCTGGCGGTCAGCTCGCGGGCCATCTCCGACTTGGCCGTCCCGGGCGGGCCGAGGACCAGCGAGTGCTGCCCGGCCAGCAGCGTCACCACCAGCGTCCGCACCACATCGGCCCGTTCGTAGAAACGGTCGGACAACTCGTCGCCGATCGCGCGCAGCCTCTTGGCCGTGTCCTGCGCATCGTGTGCGCCCATGCTCAACTCCTCGTCCGGGACGCCCCTGCCGGGCCGGCGAGCAGGCCCCATCTCCCTCCCCCCTCCGAGGTCACGACGGCGTGGCACACGGCTGAGGGGACACGGTGACGCGGTCGTTCTCGGAGGCGGCCCTGCGCCGACAGGTGTGCGGCGGCAGCACGCCGGGCCCTCGTCGATCTTCGATTCTTCCGCAGAACCCGCGCGCACTCCAAAGCGGACCGCCCTCTTCCGAGCATGGACCGTCGCTCAGCGGAACCGGGACAGTTCCTCCTGGTGGTCCCGCACGGCGGGGGACATCCTCAGCCGGGCGGGCTCCAGCAGGTTGCCGGCCATACGGGCACGGTCGCGCTCACCGCGCCGGTAGGCCGTGACGATGTGCTGCGCATGGGAGGGGAGCAGCGTCTCCCCGAACGGCGACTCGTGCGGATCGACGACGGCCTCGACGACGGCGGGCCCCTCGTGCGCCAGCGCTTCGGCCAGCACGTCACGGGCGTGGTCCGCGCGGTCGATGCGGTAGGCGGCCAGACCGCACGCCTCGGCGACTTTGCAGAAGTCGACCGGATGCAGATCGCAGGCCGTCTGCGGATTGCCGAGCAGCGCGTTCTGCTCCCAGACCTCCAGAGAGAGGGAGTCGTTCCGCAGCACGATCACCTTCACCGGCAGCCCGTGCTGCGCCAGGGAGGCCAGTTCCCCCATGCCCATAGTCATGCTGCCGTCCCCCGTGAAGGCGATGACGGGCCGGTCGGGGTGGGCGATCTGGGCGCCGATGGCGTACGGCAAGGCGGCCCCCATGCTGCACAGGGTGCCGGAGAAGGAGTACCGCATGCCGCGCCGCAACCGCAGCCTGTTCGACCAGGCGGTGACACTGCCGGCGTCACCGGTGACGATGGCGCCGTCCGGCAGCACCTCGGAAAGCTGCCAGGTGACGGTCTGCGGACGCATGGGAACGGCACTCCCGTCGGTGCCCTGCTGCCGCAGCAGCTCCCACCACTCCGCGGTGGCCCGCTGGGCGCGCTCCAGAAAGCCGCGGTCGCTCTTCCTTTCCAGCAGCGGCAGCAGCGCCCGCAGCGTGGTGCCGGCGTCTCCGACGAGCCCGACCTCGACGGGGTACCGCAGGGCGATGCGGTCGGCGTTGACGTCGATCTGCACCGCTCGCGCCTGCCCGGGCGCGGGCCAGAACTCGTGGTACGGCGTGGACGAACCGACGATGAGGAAGCCGTCGCAGTCCTCGAACACCTGATGGCTGGCGCGTGTGCCGATCAGCCCCATACCGCCGGTGGTGTACGGGCTGTCGTCCGGTACGCAGTCCTTGCCCAGCCCGGCCTTCACGATCGGCGCGCCCAGCGTCTCGGCGACCTCTTCCAGTTCTTCGCCGGCACCTCGCGCCCCGGCTCCCGCACAGATGGCGATGCGCTCGCAGCCTGCCAGTACGTCGGCGGCGGCGCGTAGCTGCTCGTGCGGCGGGCGGACGGTGAAGGGCTGCGCCGCCAGCGAGGTGTGACCCGGCGTGTTCTTGGGGGAGCGGGTGTCCTCGGTCCAGGACTGGACGTCGATGGGGATGGCCAGATGGGAGGGCGTGCGGTTCATCAGGGCGCTGCGCACGGCGAGATCGGTCGCCGTGACGGCGTGCGCCGGCCCCATGATCCGTTCGTTGTAGAGGCAGGCCTGGTCGAAGAGCCGGTCGGGGGGCACGTCCTGGAGGAGGTGGGTGCCGACGGTGTCGTGGTAGGAGAGACCGGTGATCGCAAGGAGCGGGACACCGTCGATCCGGGCGTCGTAGACGCCGTTGAGCAGATGGATCGCCCCGGGCCCCGCAGTGGCCACGCAGACGGCCGGACGGCCGGTGAACTTGGCGTAGCCCACGCACGCGAGGGCGGCGTTCTCCTCGTGCCGCACGTGGACGAAACGCATCCGGGGATGGGTGCGCAGCGCTTCGAAGAATCCGTTGATCTGGTCCCCGCACAGACCGAAGCAGGTGTCGATCCCCCAATCAAGCAGACGTTCGACGACGAGATCGGACGTCGTTCGGGGAGAACCGTCCTCGGACATACCTGTGCTCCTCCCAGGGACGCGGAACAAGGGCCGCTGAGGTGTGGAGCGCCCGGCACCTCGCGCGTGCCGCCTTCGGAGTCATGGCCGTTTCGGAAAGGCGTACGAACGGCCCTCACCTTCGCACGAGCGGCGCCGCCCCGCCGGGCAGGAACACCGGATGTCCCGCGCCCCGGCGGCCGGCTCACCCGGGCGGACGCGCTGTTCTTGTCCGACTGTCACACGTGCGCAGCAACAGGGCATGCGGGCCTACGCCGCCGGAGAGGCTGCCGCCGGCTCACCGAAGCGGCCGGGCGCCGACTCGTGGGCCGCGCACCGGCCGAAGAATCTCCGCCCTCGCTCGCGGAGGCAGGGTTCGGCACGGCGTGAGAAGCGAGGCGGGCCCACTCGTTCCTGGAACGGGATGGAGGCGAGGAACTGTTCCGGCTTGCGTCCGTAGCGGCGACGGAGGCGCTCCGAGCACCGAGTCCGTCCGGGGCCAGTTGGCAGAAGCCCGGGCCGGCTGTCCGGGGAGCGGCCACCGCAGCCGTTCCCCGGACGCCGTCCTCCCTCAGCCGGTGCGCCACGGCGTGCGCCGTGGCGAGACGGAAGCCGGATCCGGCCGCCGGTCCGGGCGAGGGACACCCGTACCGTCCCGTTCGGGCGACTTCAGAGCTTGTGACGCCGCCGGACGTCCGGCATCGCCGTCACCGGGTCTCGCACCTCGGCCGTCGTACTAGTTGCTGACGACGCGGTAGGCACTGACCCACGGGCCGATGCTGCCGTAGCCGGAGCCGTCGATGGTGATCGACCCTCCGGTGCAGTCGGCGTTGTCCCACAGCTCCACCCGGCGGGTGGGGACCTCGGTGCGCGCGGACCGGATCCTGTCGTTCCAGCCGTTGCCGACGTACTTGCACTCACCGATCTCGCCGGAGAACCACTGGTCCAGTCCTTCGAAGCCCGTGGAACCGAAGGCGTGCCAGCTGCTGGCCGTCACCCGAGGAGAGTCGGCGGACGAGTCCGGGAGAGGCTGGGCGGAGGCCGACTGTGCGGCGACTACGGTGCCGGCCAGCGCCGCGGCCGTCATCAGAACCTTGCGTATCGCGGTCAAGACTTCTCCTTCGGTCAGACAGGGCGGATTCGGCTGAACGAGGCCGTCGAAGACGGGCCGAGCAGTCACTGAGGCACGCGCTCCGCAGCCCCGTCCGCTTGTGGCGGCGACGGTTGCCGCTACCACGCCCCTCGACATCAGCGGCAAGCTGCTGCGGGCCGATGCCGCAGGGGATCTGCGCTTCGTACGCTAAGAGCTCCCCCGTACTGGAGGTTCAAGCGGTTGTGACGCACCACACATGGAGCAGAGCCACCCTGCGGCAGGAACTCCCCTCGGATGCCGGTGTGGAGCACGAGCAGCGTCCAGCACAGGGCCCGGCGGTCCGGCATTCCAGCGGCCGGCTGGAGGCACTTCGGGCTTGGCTCCGGTGGCAACCGCTCGATCAGCGGTCACAGCCATCCGAGCTGCCCACGGCCGCGGCTGTCGCTTCCCGGCGACCACGCCGACGAGGCGGAAGTCCGGGCGCTCACGTGCTCAACGACTTCTGTCAAGCTCCTGAGAAGGGGCCAGGCCGGTCCCTCCTCCCCGTCGACGGGGGACGAGCAGGCTTGGAACAACGCGCGGGCTGTGACGGGCCGGGCCACCGGACGAACGCCCTCGCCCTTCCCCGGATAACGAGAAGGCGCCCGGAATGACGGATTTTGTCAAGCGAATCGTGATCAAAGCCAGGTTCACATCGGACGATGTCGACTTCGTCTCCATGCAACGCGGCTGGATTCTGCAGCACCATCAGAAAGCGGAGGCGGGGGCCAGCATCGACATCTGGGTCACAAGTGATCGCCGGACCGAGATTCACCAAGTCGACGACCGTCATATCGGCACTCGATACTTCACGCTGCGCGGTCCCGGCAGCCGAGAGGTAGCAGAGCATATCCGGCAGGACTGCGAACTCTGGTCCATATCGGAGGCGTTGGGCGAGCTGGAGAGGGTGCGTGCCCGGGGGCGAGAAGCTGATCTGCATCTATGCGGCAGCACTCGCCGCCGGCGAAGGAGACGGCGAGCGGATCACGCAGTCGTTCCGGGACCTCGTACGCGACCCTGACGCAGGAATTCGCCAGTCGGTGATCATTGCTACCGGTTACTTCCCATATCCAGGACTCGTCGACCTCGTCAGGGATCTCCGCGACAGCGACCCCGCCGCCCATGTGAGGAAGAATGCGCAGATTCTCCTGGACGGGCTTTCTGTGGGGAAGTGATGAGCGGAGCCCCCGGTAGCCAGCTCTCCATGAAGGGCCCGCCACAAGAAGCAGCGCCTAAGCTGCCGTCATGGAGGACACCGCAGGAACCATACGGATCAGGCCGGGTGGACCCGCCGACGCGCAGGCCGTCCTCGACATGCTCGACGGCGCGGTGGCCTGGATGAACGCGCGCGGGAACACCGAGCAGTGGGGTACCACGCCGTTCTCCCGGAAGCCGGACGGGCCGCAGCGGGTGCGGCGGTACACCTCGGAGAACTCGCCCTTCGTCGCGGAGCTGGACGGCTCGCCGGTCGGAGCGCTGGTACTGGGCCTCGGGCCCGACCCGAGCATGCCGATCGCCCCGGCGGGGGAACCCGAGCGGTACGTACGGCTGCTCGTCTCCGACCGGCGCCATGCCGGCCTCGGTGTCGGAGCGGCCCTCCTGGCGCACGCCGTCGAACAGACCCGGCATGCCAGGGTCGGCCTGCTGCGGGTCGACTGCTGGGCGGGCGGCGGGGGCGCACTGGTCGCGTACTACGAGCGCAACGGCTTCGTGCGCACCGACACCTTCCTGCACGGAGACTGGCCGGGCCAGGTGCTGGCCCGGCGCGTCGAGTGACGACCGGGTCTCACCTTCCCGAAGGGCCGCGAGCGCGGTCGGCGCTGCGGCATGCCCGTCCTGACACTCGTGACAGCACGCGTTCGCAGTACAACCGTCTGTGTGTTCCAGTAGTCGAAACACCTGCCACCCCCGGCCCGTTCGACTCCTGGAGCCCACGCGTATGCATCCCCAGCACCAACCCCGCCCCCAGCCCCACCGCCACCGGGCGGCACGTCCGGCCAAGCGCGTGCACAAGCCGCTCTTCATCCTGGGCGTCCCCGTCGTCGTCATCGCTGCCATCGCAGTCGGCACCGACGACGACACGGGCGCCGGCAGCACCGGTGAGCGTGAACCGCGAGCACGGCCCACCACGGTGCCGGAGTACAAGGTGATCAGAGAGAACATGGGCGGCAAGACGGGGAAGGCCGACCTGCTGATGCCCAAGGCCAGACCCGAGGCCGCCGAGGCGGCCATACGCGACTACGCCGAGAAGATCGACGGGCCCCGCGCGGTGAGCGTCGGCGTCGTCCGCTCCGAGGACGCCGCCGTCGTCGTCTGCCGCGGGGAGTGGCGCGAGGACGAGCGTGCCGCACGCCTCTACGGCGGTGAGCCCGGGCTTGCCGTCGAATGTCCCGATCCCGTGCCCATCGGCAGCGACGAGGGTGACCGGGCCGCCGCGGAGAAGGCGGCCGGCATCCCGCCGAAGCCGACCGGTGCGGCACGTACTGCCTACCTCGACGCCGTGCGTGAGATCGTTCCGGCACTCGCGGCCGAGCCGGACAAGGCCGTCGACGCGGGCCGCAATCAGTGCGCGGCGCTGGGCAGGGGCAGCACCGGCCTGGACCGTCTCGCCGCCCAGCGGTTCGGCGACGGCGCGCATCCGCTCACCGAGGCCCAAGGCGGCCGGCTGAACGCAGTGCTGCGCAAGACCCTGTGCCCCGAGCCGTGACCGCGTAACCGTGGAACACGGCCGTGCTGCCGCTTGCCGCCAGTACCCGGTCGGGTCCCAGTGCCGGTGACGGAGGCGCGTGCGCGGGCCGCGGCACCTTCCGCGTGCGGGTTCCTGTCCCGGTGACGTCCCGGCACTCCTGACGCGGGTGCGGGTGCGGGTGCGGGTGCCGGTGCCGGGCAGCGGCGGTCCGCCCCCCTGCCGGCCGGTTCCGTTCCGGGTGCCGGCCGGCCTGTGACGGGTGCCGTCCGGCCTGTGACGGGTGGCTGCCGGGCCCTCCGGAGGTCGGGCCCGGCAGGCGGAGGGGCGGAGCCGGCGGAGCCGTTTCGCGGGGGTTGGGGCTGGCATACTGTCGCGGTGCCGTTTCCGCCGGAAGTGCGTCCCGAACCGATAACGGCCGAGCCTCCGCACGCTGCGGGCCGTCCTCTGCTCACCCAGTCCTGGCTCGATCTGACGTTCCTCCACTGGGCCGTCGACCCGGCCGAGGCCGCGCCGCTGCTGCCCGCCGGGACGCGGCCGGACACCGTGGACGGCACGACCTACGTCGGGCTCGTGGCCTTCCGGATGCACCGTGTGGGATGGCTCGGCCTTCCCGGCATTCCCTACCTCGGTTCGTTCCCGGAGACCAACGTCCGTCTGTACTCCGTGGACGCGCACGGCCGGCGCGGAGTGGTCTTCCGTTCCCTCGACGCGTCCAGGCTGCTCCCCGTGGCCGTCGGACGGGTCGCCTTCCGTCTCCCGTACCTGTGGTCGAGGATGCGGGTGCGGCGCCGGGGCGACACGGTCGTCTACACCAGTCGCCGCCGCTGGCCCGGCCCGCGAGGTGCCTACAGCCGGATCGCCGTCCGGATCGGCCGCCCGGTGGAGGAGCCTTCCGAGCTGGAGCATTTCCTGACCGCCCGCTGGGGCATGCACAGCCTGTTCTTCGGGCGTTCGGCCTACCTTCCCAACGTTCACCCGCGCTGGGCGCTGCACCGGGCCGAACTCCTCCACTGCGAGGAGAACCTCATTGCCGCGGCGGGTCTGCCCGCCCCGGCCGGGGAGCCGGTGAGCGTGCTGTACTCCCCGGGAGTGGCAGTACGGTTCTCACGCCCACCCGGCACGGCAAGGGCGCGACGCCTGCGGGACGAGCGGCCCCGGCCGGCCGGGGGCGGGACGCCCTGAGAGCATCGGGTGAGCAGACGGGTGCCGGGGCCGGCCCGGCGCGACCGGCCGCGGCGCCCTGGTACCCAGCCGTACGCGTGCCAAGGACGCCCTCATGGACAGAATGCTTCGCCCCGATGTCTCGTCGCTGACGGCCATGAGGGCGCACCGGTGGTTCACCGGGGAACCGGTCGCCGAGGAACAGCTGCACCACGTGCTGGAGGCCGGACGCTGGACCGGCTCGGCCCGTAACCGGCAGCCGTGGCGGTTCGTGGTGGTGCGCAGCCGGGCCGTGCGGCGGCAACTCGCGGGCCTGGGCGCCTACGCCGCACACCTGGCGACGGCACCCGTGGTGATCGCCCTGGGCGTCGACGAGGAGACGGGCGGGGAGGACGCCCAGTTCGACGCGGGCCGTGCCGCACAGCGCCACCGTGGCGCCGCCCCGGCGCGGAAGGGCGACGGCCCGGCCACTCGCGGGCACGGCACGGCGGAGAGGCGGAGGCCGCAGTGGTGAGGTTCCGCCCGGGGGATGCGCCGCACTGACGCGTCACGCTCGCCGCGCCGCCCTGGGCCGGTCTGACGGTGACCGGAGCACCGGCCCGAGGTCTCCCGCGACGCTCCGGTGCCCGCCGGGGTGCACGCCCGGGGCGATGCGGCGCCCCCGGGTAGGTGCACTTGGGAAGGCGCTCGCGGGGGAGCGCCGTCGTCATCGTTCGTCGCGGAGCGCGAGAAGGTACGTCGCTGTCAGCGCGACGCCGCGGTCCTCGTCCCGTGACAGCTCTTCGAGCGCCCGGGACGTGATGGCTCCGGGGATGTCACCGAGCGCCTGTGTCAGCCGTCGGCGTGCGGAGACTCCCACGGTGGCCTGGGCGAGGCGGTCGACGAGCCTGGTGGCGATCGGCTCCGCCATCGCGGGGCGACATGCCAGCGCGCTCAACACGTCCGCCGCATCGACGTCCTGCGTCTGCCCGGCCACCATGTCCACGAGCGTCGGCACTGCGTCGGTCACCCCGCGGGACCCGAGCGCCAACGCCGCCTGTCCGCGCACCACGGTGTCGTGGTGCGCGAGCGCTTCCCGCAGCAGTGCGGTCGCCGCACCGCCCGGGATCTCGGTGACGGACCGGACGGCTCGTCGCCGGACCTCGGCCAGCGGCGAGCGCAAGCCCTCCGCCAGCAGTGGCAGTCCGCTGTCACCCGACCGGGCCAGCGCCCAGCGGAGGGCCCCGGCGACGTTCGGGTCCGTCTCCCGCAGCACCGCCTCCACCAGCGCCTCCACCGGCACCGGCACCTCCCCGGCCGAGGACAGGGCCGCGCGCTGGCGCTTGCCCGCGCTCTTCGACCTCAGCGCCTGGAGGAGCGCGACGGAACGGAGCACATCCTCCCAGCCGGCGGGTTCCGCGGCGCCGATCCGACGAAGCCGGGTGAGCAGCTCCGTCTCCTCCGCGATGCGCTCCCGGGTCTGACGGATGAGGTCGTCGACGAGTTCCGAGGGTCTGAAGCCGGGATCCTCCAGCGCGCGTTTGACCTCGCGCAGCGAGAGCCCCAACGACCGCAGGCTCTCGATGTGGAAGACGCGCCGGATGTCCTCGGCGGAGTACTCCCGGTAGCCGGAGCCGGTACGGGCCGTCGGCCGCACCAGGCCGAGCGATTCGTAGTGTCTGAGCATGCGGGCACTGACCCCGGACCGTCGTGCCACCTCTCCGATCAGCACCGTCTGTCATTCCTCCTGGCCGGTTGTGCCGAGAGCCACGATGCGCTTCGCCTCCTCGACCGCGAAATCGAACCCGGTGTCCGGGTCGTGCGACAACTGCTCCGTGGCGAGCGCGTGCGCGCGCACGCGCGGGTCCGGATCGCTCTCGGCAGTATGCACGGCCGGCAGCATGGCATCGCCGAGTGCGATCAGCGCCCGGCTGAGGCTCAGCTGCACCTCGCGTCCGCCGCGTCCGAGCTGCGAGGCCAACACCGCCGCGAGGGCGGGCGCTTCGTCCTCGGGTACGAGCACGACCGCCGCCCGCCACGCGCTCCGTGCCACCTCGTCGTCGGCGTCGGTCAGCAGCGACCGTGTGATCGCCGGCCACGCCCGCCGGTCGCCGATCTTGGACAGTGTGTGCAACGCCTGGCTGCGCGCCTGCGCATGCTCCGAGCGGACCGCATCGAGCAGGTGCGGGAGCGTGAGCGGCGCGGGGTGGCGGGTGAGCGCCCATGTCAGCATCTCCCGCACCGAGAAGTCGGGCTCGAGGGCGCAGCGTCCGACGAGTTCGCCGATCAACCGGGGGTCGGGCTCCGAGCCGACGGCCAGTGCCGCCCTCAGCCGTACCGAGGCGCGGCTGTCCTGGAGCCCCCGAAGAGCCCGCACCGCGTCCGTGTCCTGTTCCGCGTCCTGGTCCGCCATGGTCACCGGGACCACCTCCTCGGGACCAGCGAAGGGCTTGTCACCGTGTCAAGGTCAAGCGGGGGCTCCCCGCACGGCGAAGGCCGCCCACTCGCGGCGGGAGCGCCGGCGAGTGAGCGGCCGATCAGGACACCCGGCTCCCAGGGCGGGCGGAAGCCGTCGGGACGTGCATGTTCCGGCCGCCGGCAGGCGGCTTACAGAATTTCGATCGCCTTGACCTTCGGCGGACGGTTCGGGAACGAGATGACCTTGTGCCGGTTGATTTTCACGACGTCCCCGTTGGCGTCGTAGTACTTCACGTCGTTGTTCCCTGTGGAGATCTTGTCGACCCACCAACCGCCGAAGTTGGTCTTTCCGCGGTTCGCATAGCAGTCCACGCTGTCACGGCCGTTGAGATGCGACCAGATTTTCAGGTATCCCGCACCGGGATTGCAGGTGACGTGGTCGATGGCGGCGGCCGTGCCGGTCGGTACGAACAGGGTGAATGCGGCGGCAGCCGCGAGCGACGCCGCAACGGTACGTGCGGCGTTCTGCAATTTGGACGTCACAATTTCCCCTGGATTCCGAGGGGGAACCAAGAACTCAGTTCCACCATGAGTGGGTTGCTGCCGAGCCAGGAGCTTACGAGGGACGTCATCTTTTCTCAGTCACCCCGGCGAGTGAATCAACGGCACGTGAACTCATACCGTCCGCATTTGTCGAACACCCGGCCCACCGGGCTACGTGCGGGCGGAAGGGCGGGGAACTGCGGGGGAACCGCGGGACGGCACCGACGTCGCGCAGGGCGCTGTACGTCAGTCCTCCTCCGCGGTGGTGAGAGCCCGGGTGACCATGCGGGTGGCGAAATCGGGGTCGTCGGTGATCCGGTTGATGTGCTCCGCGAGCAGGAAGGCGGTGACCTCCAGCGGGGTCATCTCCTCCCGTGTCCAGTCCCCGTACTGTTCCCGCCACAGGTTGGGGCTCAGGCCGGTTCCCGCGGCGATGACCAGGCCGGCCATGGTGGGAACTGCTTCCGGACGGACGCTCTTGGGCATCATGCGCATCGTGGCCACGAGGCTGGGCACCACGTACTCGATGACGTCCTTGCCGTGGTCCTCGTGCGCCTCCCGCAGCCACATCATGAACATGTAGATGAGCGTGCAGGTGCCGTTGAGCACGTCATGCGCCCCCTGGCGGTCCAGTGACGCTGCGAAGTGCTCGATGAGTTCCTGCTGTTCGGCGTCCGTCTCGGTCGTGCCCTCGCGGATGCTTCTCAGCCGGGAGTCGATCATCATGAGGGCGGTGCCCACATCGCCGGCGGGAGCGTGCTGGGGGCCGTAGGGCGAGGACACGGGTTTCCTCCTCGGAAGGGCGCGAGGGACGGCACGGCGCGTCCGACAGTAGACGACCACCGGGCCCGGGGAGGGCGGCTTGTGGCCATCCGGGCAGCCGCGGGAGACGGGCAGGCTCCGTGCATGTCCACCAGTGGCGCTCACGTTCGATCCGTCGTACCCGTGGGCGAATCCGGTGTGCTGTGGAGCGCCGCAGAAAGGGCCGCACCGGTTTCCGTCATGGCCGGAGCCGGGCGAACGCTTCCAGCCGCCGCCGGTGGCCCAGGTCCTCCTCGCCGAGGTTCTCGGTGGTGCCTCCGGCCGCCGGAATGACGCGAGCAACCCACCACCTCAACCGGAGTGGAGGTCGAGCGACGGTCCTTCGGGGCCGCGCGCATTCTCCGTACGCGCCTGTGAGCCGGATTTTTGCGGTGAGCCGACCGTTGTTCTCCCATGTGGGCGGACCGGCGTCACGGCCGGGCAGTCTTTTACGGTTTCCGTCTTCTGGGAAGAGTGGCTGACTGATTTTCACGGGCCATTGTCCCGGCTGCCATGCCGTGCGGTTTTCCGTGTGTGCGCGAGGCGCTGTTCTCCTTGCAGGCGGCCTTTGTGCGGAGCCGTGATCGCGCTTGAGGCGCGAGGCCAGTGTGCGGTTCGACGAGGGGGTCTTGCTGAGTGCGAGTCCGAGCACGCAGGCGCTTCGCAGTCCCGTTGCGTCCGCCCCGGGGCCGGCATCGGCGGCCATCCGGGAGTGAGGGTTCCGGAAGTGGTGGCGCCAGGGGCTGCTCCAGCGTTCGTTCGGGTCTCGATGACACGTTGTCGAACAAGCTCGAGGTGATGCGTGCGGCGAAGTGGCGGATTCCGGTCTGTCGGCAGTGGTTGGAGTGAGGGATTCCGTGAACAGGCGGATGTGCTGCTCACCCGTCCCCGTCTGCGGCTTCTCGCTGATCATGTAGCTACAAGTCCGGAACAGGCCAATTTCCACTGCAAGATCATGATTGACCACCCCTGGGCAACCTGCTAGAACAGGCGTCGCAAAAGCGCCCCACTTCGGCGGGCGCATCTACACGGGGGCAATTTCTTGGGGGACATCCACGGGGGAGACCTGTGTCCTGAGGGGCCGGGGAACCGATCGATCGATAATTCATTCACCTGACGCCGTGAACCGTCGGCCGGCCGCGCCCGCATGCGTGCTGCGTGGTCAGGTCCGCTCCGGCGTATTTCTTCCGCACTGGTCATACGGCCCGGCGTGCGAACCGCGCCCGGCCGTCTGCTTCTGCTGCCCATTCCGGCCTACCGAGCGGTGTGAATGTGAAAGCGTATCTGAATCTTTTGCGCATAGGGGACTACCGTCTCCTGTGGTCAGCCTTGGTGCTCAACCTTCTCGGGGACGGCGCGACGTACGCCGCCCTCGCCTGGATCACGCTCGACAAGGCGGGCGCGGCCGGGCTGGGTGTCCTGGGGGTCTGTCTCACCTTGCCGGTGATCCTCGGCGGTGCCGTCGTCGGCCCGCTGCTCGACCGGTTCTCCCGGCGCAAGCTGTTCATCTACGACTCGGTGTTCCGCGGCGTTGTCGTGGCGCTCATCCCGCTGCTGGCCGTCACCGGCGCGCTCGCCGTCTGGCACCTGTACGTGGTCGCCCTGGTCTACGGGCTGTTGAAGATCATTCCCCTGGCGGGCACCCCCGCCGTACTGCCCGAACTGGTCCCCGCGGAGAAGTTGCAGGCGGCCTCCGGGCTGGAGGCCACCGCGATGGGGGCCGCCAACGTACTGGGCCCGGCCATCGGCGCGGGACTCATCACGGCGTTCGGCGCCCCCAACGTGCTCCTGCTCGACGCCGCGACGTATCTGCTGTTCGCCTTCCTCATCCACCGGATCAAAGCGCCCCTCGCGCGGCCCGAGCCGGAGCCGTCCGGCGACAGCGACGCCAAGGCCGTCAAACCCGGCTGGGCCCCGGTGTTCCTGCTCATCGTGCGGGACCGCTTCCTGCTCGTGCTCACCCTCTCGTTCGGTGCCTTCAACGTCTCCGCCGGTGCGCTCGTGGTGGCGATCCCCTGGCTCGCCAAGTACGAGTTCCACAGCGGTCCCGGCGTGCTGGGCCTGATGCTCGCGGTGATGGCGGCGGGCGAGTTGATCGGCTCGCTGGTGTCCGGGGCCGTGGAGACGTCGGAGAAGCAGATGCTGCGCATCGGCGTCCTGCAACTCCTCTCCGGCGCCGTGCTGTTCTTCCTCATCCCGACCGCCCTGCCCTGGATCCTCCTCGGACTCGCGCTCAACGGCATCCTGTCCGCGCCGATGACGGTGCTCGGCGGCGTGGTGCGCATGACACGGGTGCCCAACGAGATGCGCGGCCGGGCCATGACGCTGATGCGTACGGTCATGGCCGGTGCGCTGCCCGCCGGCTCCGCACTGGGCGGCATGCTGCTGAGCGGCGGCAACTACAACGCGCTCATCTTCAGCGTCGCGGCCCTGGCCACCGCACCGGGCCTGCTGACCGTCGTCCTCTTCCGCCGCACTCCCTTCAGACTGGGGGTGACAGCAGCCGATGACCAGCGCACCGAGCGGGGTTCCGACCCCGATGCCGAGACCGTTCCCGCCGCGTCCTGAGACCGGCCGGTCCTCCGGCCCGTCCTCCCCGGGCGGCCCCGCGGAGGACGCCGGACCCGTCCTCCTCGTCACCGACCGGCCCCGCACCGTCGAGTCCTCGGCCGGACCGGTCGGCCGACTGCGACTCGCCGGCGCGGCGGGTACCACATCTCTCGCGGCCCTCGCCCTGGTGCTGCACCGCTGGACCGGGCAGCGCCGCCTGCTGATCGACGCGGACCTCACCGACGGCGCAGCCGGCGTCCTCGCCCTCACCGTCGTGCCCGAGGAGCCGTCCGCCGCCCTGCTCGCCCGCACCGGTGCGGTGGTGCCCCACGGCACCCCGACGGGCCGGGGAGTGCTGTTCACCGACCGGCCGCTGCCCGAGACCGGCACCTGGGACCTCGTCGTGGCCCAGGACGGCGCGGACCTGCTGCTGGGCTGCCGCACCGCGCTCTTCACCGAGGAGACGGCCGAACGCCTGGGCCGCCACCTCCGGCTGGCCGCCGCCTTCCTGGCGGACCAGCCGCACGCCGCGGTGCGGGAGGCCGACCTGCTGGGGGCCGGTGAACGCGAGCTCGTGCTGCGGACGTTCAACGACACGGCACGGCCACTCCCCGCCCTGGCCACAGTGCACGGACTGTTCGCGCGGCAGGCCCGCCGCGCCCCGTCCGCCCCGGCCGTCACCTGGCGCGGGACGACGCTGAGCTACGCCGAACTCGACGAGCGGAGCGACCGTCTGGCCGCAGCGCTGCGGGCCTCGGGCGCCCGTCCCGGCGACCGCGTCGGGCTGCGGACCGGACGCACCCCGGCCCTGATCGTCGGGGCGCTGGGCATCCTCAAGGCGGGCTGCGCCTATCTCGCGCTGGAACCGGACCACCCGGCAGAGCGCACCCGATGGCTGCTCGCCGACTCGGATGCCGCCCACCTGGTCGTATCAGTGAGTACGGCAGGGGACTTCGCGTTCTCCGGCACGGTGCTCGACGCCATGGAACCGGGAGCCGCAGCCGCCGCTCCGCACCCGGACGGTGCCGGCGCACCCGGTGACCTCGCGTACGTCTGCTACACGTCCGGCACCACCGGCACCCCCAAGGGCGTCGAGGTGACGCACGGCAACGTCGTACGGCTGGTGTGCGGCGCCTCCTACGTGCGCTTCGGCCCGGACATGGCCGTCATGCCCACCGGTTCGGTCGCCTTCGACGCCAGCACCTTCGAGCTGTGGGGACCACTGCTCAACGGCGGACGGGTACACCTGACGGACAGCGACACCGTGCTGGACGCCCACGCGCTGGGCCGCGAGCTGACCCGGCAGGGCATCACCACGCTGTGGCTGACCTCCCCGCTGTTCAACCAGCTGGTGGAGCAGGACCCGGGCGCCTTCGCCACGCTGCGGGAACTGGTCGTCGGCGGGGACGCACTCTCGCCCGTGCACGTGGCCAAGGCCATGGACGCCTGCCCCGGGCTGGCCGTGGTCAACGGCTACGGGCCCACGGAGAACACCACCTTCTCCGTCACGCACCGGATCACCCGTGCCGACCTCGACCGCATCCCGATCGGCCGGCCCATCGCCAACTCGACCGCCTACGTGCTGGACGAGGACGGCCGCCCCTGCCCGGTGGGGGTGCCCGGCGAGCTGTACCTGGGCGGCGCGGGGGTCGCCCGCGGCTACCTGGGCCGGCCGGAACTGACCGCCGAACGCTTCGTCCCGGACCCGTTCGCGGGCGCGGTCCGTGACTCGTTCGCGGACGCGGCCCAGGAACCGGAACCGCAAGCGGAACCGCACCCCCGCCCCGGAGCCGCCGGGGGAGGGACGGCCGGCGGTCCGCGGCTCTACCGCAGCGGCGACCTGGCGCGCTGGCGGCCCGACGGGGTGCTGGAGTTCCTCGGCCGGCGCGACCACCAGGTGAAGGTACGCGGCTTCCGGATCGAACCGGCCGAGATCGAGAAGGCCATGACCCGGCACCCCGGCGTCGCCGAGGCCGTCGTCGTGGCCCGGTCCCGCCCCGGCCGCAGCGAGAAACACCTGTGCGGCTACTACACGGGACACCCCGGCGGCCGTGCGGACGAGCACACGGGGACGTCCGCGCCCGCGCCGGAGGACCTGCGGGCCGCCCTCGCCTCGGCGCTGCCCGACCACATGGTCCCCGCCTTCCTGGTGCCGCTGACCGCGCTGCCGCTCAACCACAACGGCAAGGTGGACCGCTCCCGGCTGCCCGACCCGGACGGGGCACACCTGCTGGACCGGGCCTCCTACGTGCCGCCCCGCGACGAGACCGAAGCCGTTCTCGTGCAACTGGCCGAGAAAGCGCTGGGCATCAGCGGTGTCGGTACCGCCCACGATCTGCGGGACCTGGGAGCGGACTCCCTCACCGCGACGCTGCTGGCCGCCGGCGTGCGGCAGCGCCTCGGCCGCGAGTGCCCCGTCAGCGCCGTCCTGGCCGACGGCACGCTCGCCCGGCTCGCCGCGCGGCTGCGTGCTGCCCCGCCCTACCAGGGCAGCACCGTCCCTGCGGCACCCCGGCAGTCCACCCATCCGCTCACGCCCCAGCAGCGGCAGGTCTACTTCGAGCAGCTGAAGGACGAGAGCGCGGTCACCTACAACGTGCCCGTCACCCTGGCCCTGCCCGCCGACACCGAGCCGCACCGGCTGGCCGACGCACTCCAGCAGCTCGCCGCACGGCACGACGCGCTGCGCACCCGCTTCGTCGCCGAGGACGGGGAGATCCGGCAGCGCGTCGAGCCCACCGTGCGGGTACCGGTGCTGATCGGCGACGGCCCGCCCGGACCGGTACGGGACTTCGTGCGCCCCTTCGACCTGGGGAAGGCGCCGCTGTGGAGGGCCGGGATCCACCGCACGGCGGCACAGGTGACGCTCCGCCTCGACCTGCACCACATCGTGGTCGACGGCTACTCGCTGGCGCCGCTCTTCGCCGACCTCGCCGCACTGTACGCGGGCCAGGACGCCCAGCCGCCGCCGCTCCAGTACCGCGACTACGCCCACTGGCTGGCGGGGGAGCGGGGCGCAGCCCTCCGCGAGGCCCAACGCCCCTACTGGGAGCAGGTGTTCGCCACCCCGCCCGACCCGGCGGACCTGCCCACCGACATGCCCCGCCCGCCGCTGCGCCCGCTCGACGGCGGCGTCGTCACCGGCGATCTGGGACAGACGCGGACAGCGCGGCTGCGCGCGGTGGCCCGTGAGCACGGCGTGACGCTCTTCGCCGTCCTCTCCTCCGCCCACAGCCTGCTGCTGGCCGCACTCAAGGGCAGCACGGACGTGACCGTGGGCGTGCCCGTCTCCGGCCGTACGGTGCCGGGGCTGGAGGGCACGGTGGGCATGTGCGCCAACACGGTGTGCCTGCGCACGGCGGTCGAACCCGGCCTGGACTACGGCACGTTCCTGCGCCGTACCGCCGAGGCCGCGGAGGGCGCCTTCGCCCACCAGGACTTCCCGTTCGAGGACCTGGTGGCACTGGCCGCGCCGGTGAGGGACTACAGCCGCACCCCCGTGTTCGACGCGCTCATCGCCCTGCACAGCGGGCGCTATCTGTCCGTCGACTTCCACGGCGCCAGGGTGCCGCTGCGGCTGGAGCAGACCGGCCAGGCCGTCTTCGACCTCAACATGCAGATCCACGAGGACGCCGGCACCCTGCGGATCGCCTGGCAGTACGCATCCGGGCTGCTGCGGCACCGGACCGTCGAGGGCTGGTTCGCCACCTTCACCACGCTGCTGGACGCGCTGTGCGCCGACCCCTCGGCCACGCTCGGCACCCTGCTGCCCGGCCTCGCCCGGCCCCCGGCGCGGCCGGTACCCGGACCGCAAGCCGCGCCGGAACCGGACGCGAGCTTCGACTTCGACCTGTGACCCGGCCGTCACCGGCCCGCGCTCCGCCGGCGACGGCGCGGCACGGGCGACGGCCGCGTCCCGCGAGCCGGACGCCACCACGACTCCGGCCGCACACCGTCCTGTCCACCGCACACCGTCCTGTCCACCGCACACCGTCCTGTCCACCGCACACCGTCCTGTCCACCGCACACCGCCCTGTCCGACGTCACTCCACACCTCGCTCGACCTCTCACCGCACCGTGCAGGAGACATCCATGCAACTGCTCGACTCCGACGCAGCACGCTCCGCACCGTCACCGCAGGCCGTGTACTGGCGATCCCGGTTGGCCTCGCTCGCGGAGACGTGCGGGTTCCTGCCCGACTTCCGGCCACCCGCCGGCCATGACCACACCGACCCGGTGCCGCCCGAGCGCGGCGCCCTCACCGTGCCGCTCGGCGCGGACCTCACCGAGCGGCTCGACCGCATCAGCCGCAACCGCCCCGAGATGCTGGCCGTCCTCCTCACCTCCGCCCTGGCCGCACTGCTGGGCCGGTGCACGGGCCGGGAGGAGGTGACCGTCGCCCTGCCGAAGCGGGGTGCCGCGCCGGGGTTCGCCGACGGACCGCTGCCCGTCTCCGTCGATCCGCGCGGCTGCCTGCGCGAACTGCTGGTCCGGGTCGGCGCCGCCGTCCAGGAGGCGGAGCGCAACCAGGACTGCGATGTGGCGGCGCTCGCCCGTGAACTGGATGTGACCGGCGTCCTGGAGACCGGACTGGCGCTCGACGGGCACCACGAGGCCGGTTTCACCGCATCCGGTGTGATGCTCACCGTCTCCCGGACGGACGATGAGGAGCTGACGGCCGCCTTCTCCTTCGACCGGCACCGCTTCGCCGAAAGCTCCCTCGCCCACCTCGGCGCCCACTTCCGCCGGCTGCTGGAGGGAGCCACCGAGGAACCCGACCGGCAACTGTCCGGCCTCCCTTTGTGGAGCACGGACGACGAGCGGATCGTCCAGACGGCCAACGACACCGCGCGGCCCTTCGACCAGGACGCCACCCTGCACGGCCTGTTCGCCGCCCAGGCGGCCCGCACGCCTGACGCCCCGGCGCTGCTCGCCGACGAGGACACCGTCACCTACGCCGCGCTCGACGCACGCGCCAACCGGCTGGCGCACACCCTGCGGGAGCGGGGCGTGGGCCCCGGCTCGATCGTCGCGCTGGTCACCGAGCGGTCGCCGGAGATGATGACGGCCCTGCTCGCCGTGCTGAAGGCCGGCGGCGCCTACCTGCCCATCGACCCGTCGTACCCGCAGGCCCGGATCGACCACCTGCTGGCCGACAGCGGTGCACGACTGGTGCTGCACCAGGCCCGGTTCGGCGCACTGGTGGACGGCAGGCCGGCCCTCGACCTGGACGAGACGGCGTCGTACGCGGACCGTACGGACCCGGTGGACGAGACGGCGGGCGCGGGGGACGTCGCCTACGTCATCTACACCTCCGGCTCGACGGGGCGGCCCAAGGGAGTGCTGGTCGAGCACCGCAGCGCCGTCAACCGGCTCCAGTGGATGCAGCGGGCCTATCCGCTCGGAGCCCAGGACGTCGTCCTGCAGAAGACGTCCATCTCCTTCGACGTGTCCGTATGGGAGCTGTTCTGGTGGTCCCTGGCCGGCGCGGCGCTGGCGCTGCCCGCCCCCGGCACGGAGAAGGACCCGGCGGCGCTGCTCGCGGCACTCGGCCGGCACCGGGTGACCACCACGCACTTCGTGCCGTCGATGCTGGGCATGTTCCTCGGCCACCTCGACCGGTTCGGCGGCGGGGAGGCCACGCGGTCGCTGCGGCAGGTCTTCACCAGCGGCGAGGCCCTGGCGCCCGCGCAGGCCGACGGCTTCGCGCGGCTCGTCCCGCACGCCCGTCTGGTCAATCTGTACGGGCCCACCGAGGCGACCGTCGACGTCTCCCACCAGCCCGTCGAAGGACTCGGCGACCGCGCGCGGCTGCCCATCGGGCTGCCCATCGACAACCTCCGGCTGTACGTGCTGGACGGCGGTGGACGGCAGGCACCCGTCGGCGTTCCCGGCGAACTGCACATCGCCGGTACGGGCGTGGCCCGCGGCTATCTGGGCCGGCCGGAGCTGACCGCCCAGCGGTTCGTGACCGGCGAGGCGGTGCGCGAGGCCACCGGTGAGGAACGGCTCTACCGCACCGGGGACCTGGTGCGCCGGCTGCCCGATGGTGCCCTGGAGTACCTGGGCCGCATCGACGAGCAGGTGAAGGTACGCGGGTTCCGCGTCGAGCCGGGGGAGATCGAGGAGCGGCTGCGCACCCACCCCCGGGTGCGGGACGCCGCCGTCGTCGCCGTGGACGACGGCTGGCAGACGTCGCTGCGCGGCTTCGCCGTGCTGACCGGCGAGGCCACCGAGGCGGAGCTGAAGGAGCATGTGGCGGCGGCCCTGCCCGGCTACATGGTGCCCGGCCGGCTCGTCGCCGTCGACGAGCTGCCGCTGACGCCCAACGGCAAACTCGACCGCGCCGCCCTGCGCCGCCCGGAGGCCCTGCGCAAGAAGGCGCCCGCACACGTGGAGCCGCGCAACCCGCGCGAGGAGACCCTGGCCGGGATCTGGCGCCAGGTGCTCGGCTGCGAGCGGGTGGGGGTGAAGGACAACTTCTTCGCGCTGGGCGGCAACTCCATCCACTTCGTCTCCGTGCTGGCCAAGGCCCGTGAGGCGGGACTGGACTTCACCTTCCAGCAGCTGTTCAGGCACCAGACCATCGCCCAGCTGGTGGCGTCGATGGAGGAGACGGCCGGCGCGGGAAAGGCGGAGGAGGACGTGGCGGCCCGCGGCGCCTTCCGGCCCTTCGAGCTGGTCTCGGACCAGGACCGGGCGCTGCTGCCCGACGACGCGGAGGACGCCTACCCGCTCTCGATGCTCCAGGCCGGGCTGATCTTCCAGACGGAGATCACCGGCGGACTGGGCCAGTACCACGACGTCCTCAGCTACACCGTCACCGGCGCCTTCGACACCGCCGCCTTCACCGAGGCCGTACGGCTGCTGACGCTGCGGCACCCGATCCTGCGCACCACCTACCACCTGACCGGGTACAGCGAATTCCTCCAGATCGTGCACCGCCGGGTGCCGCCGCCGCTGACCGTGACCGACCTGCGGCACCTGGACGAGGCGGGACAGGCGGCCTGGCACGAGGAGTGGCTGGCCGCGGAGAAGGCCCGCCGCTTCGTGTGGGAAGAGGGCGGACTGGTCACCCTGCATGTGCAGATCCTGGGCGACGAGCTGTACCGGTACACGGTCAGCCAGCACAACTCCGCGCTGGACGGCTGGTCCATCTCGCTGCTGCACACCCAGCTGTTCGAGCTGTACCACCAGGTGCGCGAGGGCCGTCGGACCGCACGGCCCGCCGTCGACAACCACCTGCGCAACTTCGTCGGGCTGGAGACCGAGGCACTGCGCAACGAGCGGTCCGGCGAGTTCTGGCGCACGGTGCTGGCCGACGCGCGTCCGGCTGACGTACCGCCGCGGCCGGACGCGGTCCCCACCGACGACTTCCGCGTCGTACTGCGGGACGTGCCGCTGCCCGCGGGTCTCACCCAGCGCATCGAGGCCACGGCGGACGCCCTGTCGGTGCCGTTCAAGGACGTGCTGCTGGCAGCGCACATGAAGGTGCTGAGCCTGGTGAGCGGGCAGCCGGCCGTGATGACCGGCTACGAACACAGCGGCCGGCCCGAGTTGCCCGACGCGGAGACGACGCTGGGCCTGCACCTGAACACGGTGCCGTTCCAGATCGAGGTGGCCGGCGGCAGCTGGGCCGATCTGGTGCGGCGCGTCTACCGCGCCGAACTGGAGCTGCTGCCGCACCGGCGGTACCCGATGGCGCAGATGAAGCAGGACCTGGCCACCCAGCGGCAGCTGTTCTCCACCACCTTCAACTTCACGCACTTCTACCTGCTGAAGAACCTGCGCGAACTGCCCGAGTTCTCCATGCTCCAGATGCGCGTGGACTCCGAGACGGAGTTCCCCTTCCGCACCGAGTTCTCCCGGCACTTCGCCGACGACGAGGTGCAGCTGTGCCTGCACTACCACACGCACCTGTACGACGAGGCGCAGATCGACCGGATCGGCGGCTACTTCGTCCGCGTGCTGGAGCTGATGGCGAGCGAGCCCGACGCCCCGCACGAGGCGCACCGGCTGCTGGACGACGCGGACCTCGCGCTGCTGGGCACCGCGCCGCTGCCCGAGCAGTCCGGCGCCGCTCCCGCGCCCGGCGGCACCGCCTCGCGGGCCACCGTCGAGCGGATCCGCACCGTCTGGCAGCACGTGCTGGATCTGCCCGACGGGGAGATCGGCGACGGGGACGACTTCTTCGCGCTGGGCGGCAACTCCCTCTCGGCGCTGCGCGTCGTGCTGGAACTGGACGGGCTGGTCACCCTCACCGATCTGACCCGCGTGCCCCGGCTGGAGGAGCTGGCCGCCCTGGTCGACGGCCGCGGGGAGGAGGACGAGGAACTGCTCCACCTGCTCACCTCGGCCGGCCGGGACGCGCGGGCCGCCGTCATCTGCGTGCCGTACCCGTGCGGGCACCCGGTCAACTTCAAACCGCTGGCGGAGGAGATCGAGAAGCGCGACCCGGACCTGATGGTGCTCGGGCTGGAACCGCCGGGGCACAGCCCCAGCCGTCCGGGCCCGTTCACCGACGTGACTCAGACCGTCGAGCGGGTGGTCGCCGAGATCGAGGCGAAGGCCGACCTGCCGCTGATCCTGTGGGGGCACTGCGGCGGCGCGGCCGTCACGGTCGAGCTGGCCCGGGTGCTGGAGGAGCGCGGCTTCGACCTGCGGGAGGTCTTCATCGGCTCCAAGCTGCTGCCGCCGGCCCCGGACATGCGCGAGTCGATCGAGATGATCGAGAGCTGGACGGACGAGGAGATCATCTCCTACATGGTCGAGGAGACCGGCTACTCCGAACTGGACGGCCTCGACCACCGCTACACCGCCTTCACCGGCGACCTGTTCCGGCACGACGTGTGCGGCGGCTACCGGTACTTCATCGGGCTGACCGAACAGGATCCCGGGTGGCGGATCGAGGCGCCCTTCACCGTCGTCGTCGCCGACGACGACAAGGGCCTGGCCCACGCCGCCGACGAGTACCGCTGCTGGGAGCGGGTGGCCACCACCGTCCGCTTCCACCGGCTCGCCTCCGGCGGCCACTACTTCGTGCGCGGCAACCCGGCCGCCACGGCCGAACTGATCGAGCGGGCGTGGACGTCCGCCGCCGGACTGGAGGACTGACATGCCGATCCCTGTGCTCTGCTTCCCGTTCGCCGGGGCCGGTGCCTCCGTTTACCGCCGCTGCCAGGAGTACGGCAGCGACACCGTGCGGATCCTCCCCGTGCAGCTCCCCGGCCGGGAGGAGAGGTTCGGCGAGCCGCTGCACACCGAGGTGACGGCCGCGGTGGACGGCCTGCTGCCCGAGGTGCTCGACCTGGTGGCCGGACACCCCGCCGTGGCGCTCTTCGGCCACAGCCTGGGCGCCGTGCTCGCCTACGAGACGGCCCACCGCATCGCCGGGCTCGGCCGGCCCGAACTGGTCACCCTCGTCGTCAGCGGCTCACCCGGCCCCTGGACACAGCGGGAGACCCGCGCCACCGGGCTGACCGACGAGGAGTTCCTGCGCCAGGTGCGCGAGTTCGCCGGCTACAGCCACCCGGCCCTCGAACACCCGGAGCTGCGCGAGATGCTGCTGCCGCCGCTGCGGGCCGATGTGGAGATGCACGAGAACTACCGGTCGCCGTCCGAGAAGCCGCTGGCCGTTCCCCTCGTCTCCGTACGCGGCGAGGACGACGAACTGGTCTCCCGGCAGCAGGCCGCCGAGTGGGAGGCCGCCACCACCGGCGGCTGCCGTCAGGTCGAACTCCCCGGCGGCCACATGTACCTGGTGGACGACCCGGCCGGACTGATGCGGCTGCTCGAAGCGGAACTGGCCGGTCAGGGGGCGGGCAGATGACACAGCTGCTCGGCGCCCCGCCCCTGGCGGGCAAGGCGGCCGTCATCACGGGGGCGGCCCGCGGCATCGGCCGGGCGTGCGCGCTGGCGTACGCCCGCGCCGGGGCCGACCTGATGCTCACCGACATCGCCCGCGACCTGCCGGGCGTCCCCTACCCGCTGGGCACGGCAGGCCAGCTGGCCCACACCGCTCAGCTGTGCCGGGAGGCGGGAGCGGACACGGCGGTGGTGACCACCGCCGAGGCGGACGTACGCGACCTGGACGCGGTGCACGCGGTCGTGGCGGCGGCGCTGGACCGGTTCGGCCGCATCGACGTCGTGATCAACAACGCGGGCATCGCCGCGCCGTCCGGCAAGACCGTGCACGACATCACGCCGGACGAATGGGAGCTGATGCTGGACGTCGACGTGTCGGGTGCCTGGCGGATGATCCGCGCGGTGGGCGCGGCGCTGACCCGGCAGCGCGGCGGCAGCGTCATCAATGTCTCGTCCACCGCGGGCCTGGTCGGCTACCGGCACTTCGCCGGATATGTGACGGCCAAGCACGCACTCGTCGGGCTGACCAAATCGGCGGCACTGGACCTGGCGCCGTTCGGGGTGCGGGTCAACGCGCTGTGCCCCGGCTCGGTACGGGACGACGAGGCTGCCGAGGGCGTCATGCTCAGCGAGATCGCCCGCTCCCTCGACGTGCCGGTGGCCGAGCACGAGGAGACGTTCGTGGCGGCGCAGCCGATGAACCGGCTGATCGAACCGGAGGACGTGGCGGGCGCCGCGGTGTGGCTGGGCTCCGACGCATCCCGCCAGGTGACCGGGTCCACGGTCACCGTCGACGGCGGGTTCACCAGCCGGTGAGCGGCGACGGCACACCCCCGCCTCACGGGGGAGACGGGGAGAGCGGGGAGGGAAGGACCATGGACGGAACCGGCCGACTGTGCCAGGCGCTGGCCGTGCGGCTGCACAAGGGCGCCGACACCGAGCGGTTGCGGGCCCGGCTGGAGAGCCGGGGCGGCGGAGCCCGGCTGTGGGTGGAGGACTTCGACGAGGCGGCGGACGGTCCGCGCGCCACGGCCCGGCGCGAGAGGGAACTGTCCCGGCCGGCCGATCCGCGCTCCGGGCCCGGACTGCGGGCCGTGCTGCTGCGGTACGCGGACGGGACGAGCGATCTGATCGTGGTCGCCCACCAGGCGGTACTGCCCGAACCCTACGTATTGGTACGGCAGTTGCTCGGCGAGCACCCGCCCGCTGCGGACGGACTGCCCGGAGCCGACGCGCCCGGCGGGCAGCCGCCGCAGGCGCGAACCGCCGACCGTGCGGAGCGGCTGCGGGCGGCCCTCGCGGAACTCGACCGCCTCCCGGCCCCCGACTGGGGGCTGGGCACCGAGGGTGCCGCCACCGTGGGCCGGCACCGGTTCACGGTGCCGGCCGGCGGACCCGCCCCCGCACAGCTCACTCTCCGGGCGGCACTGGGCCTGGTACTCGCCCGCTGCACAGGACAGTCCCAGGTGGTGGTCGGCGCCGAGGCCGGTACCGCGGTGGCGTTCTCCGCGGACGGAGCACAGAGCGTGACGGCGTACCTGGAGCAGGTCGCAGGGGCCCGTCCCGCCGACGACGGCCCCCTCGTCGGTCTGCTGACCACCCGGACCGCCGACGTCATCACCGGGGACGGGGTGAAGGCCGAACCCTTCGCCGCCCGCCCGTTCCTGGACCCGCCTCACGCGCTGTCGCTGCACATCGCCGACGACGGCTCCACCGTGCTGGAGGGCCGGTGCGCGTACCGGCACGCGGCGTTCGGGGACGCGGCGGTGGAGTGGTTCACCGGCATGCTGGCGACCGCACACCGGGCGCTGCTGACCGCCGACCCGGCCACCCCGGTGGGGGAGTTGCCACTCTTCGACGAGGAGCAGCGGGCGGCGCTGGCCCGGCTCGGCGGACTGGGGCGCCGGCCGGCGGTGCCCGGCGAGCGGATCGAGGAGACCGTCGGCCGCCGCGCCGCCACGACTCCGGACGCCCCCGCCGTCTGTTTCGGCGAGATCCGGCTGACCTACCGCGAACTGGACGGGCGCGCGGCCCGGTTCGCCGCCCGCCTGCGCGAGCTGGGGGTGGCCCCCGGCGACCGGGTGGGCGTGTGCCTGGACAGGTCGGCGGACCTGGTGGTGACCCTGCTCGCAGTGCTCAAGGCCGGAGCCGCCTACGTACCGATGGACCCCGCCTACCCGGCCGAGCGGCTGGCCTACACCACCGAGGACGCCGGCCTGTCCCTCGTCGTCACCGAAGCCGGCGGCGTGCCCGAACGCGACGGACTGCGGCTGGTGAGCCCCGCCGCGCTCGACCGTCCGGTGGCGTTGCCGCAGCCCGCCCCGGCGGGGCTGTCCGCGGACGATGCGGCGTACGTCATCTACACCTCCGGCTCGACCGGCCGCCCCAAGGGTGTCGTGGTGCCGCACCGCAACGTCGCCGCCCTGCTGGCCGCCACCGAGGAGGACTTCCGCCTCGGTGGGCGGGATGTGTGGACCCTCTTCCACTCCAGCGCGTTCGACTTCTCCGTCTGGGAGATCTGGGGCTGCCTGATGACGGGCGGCCGGCTGGTGGTGGTGCCCTACTGGGCGTCCCGCGACCCGGCCCAGTTCGCCGCCCTGCTGGAGAGCGAGCAGGTCACGGTGGTCAGCCAGACCCCCAGTGCCTTCGCGCAGCTGATGGCGGCGGACCGGGAGCGCCGCGTCGCGGGGGCGGTGCGGCTGGTCGTCTTCGGCGGCGAGCCGCTGGACACCCGTCCGCTGCGGTTCTGGCTGGACCAGCACCCCGAGCGGGAATGCCGCCTCGTCAACATGTTCGGAATCACGGAGACGACGGTCCACGTCACGGCCCAGACCGTCACCCGCCGCGAGGCACTGGCCGCCTCCCGGTCGGTGGGCCGGCCGCTGCCGGGCTGGCACCTGTACGTCCTCGACCCGGACGGCCGCCCGCTGCCGCCCGGCGTCGCCGGCGAAATCCACGTCGGCGGGGCCGGTGTGGCGGGGCACTACCTCAACCGGCCCGAACTGACCGCCCAGCGGTTCCTGCCCGACCCCCACGCGCCCGGACCGATGTACCGCAGCGGCGACCGGGGCAGACTGCTGCCCGACGGCCGCCTCGAACACCTGGGGCGGCTGGACAACCAGATCAAGCTCCGCGGGTTCCGCATCGAACTGGACGAGATCCGCTCCCGCCTGCTGGAGGCGCCCGGGGTCACCGCCGCGGCCGTCGTCCTGCGGCAGGGCCAGGACGGCGACAGCGCCGGGGCGCGGCTGGACGCCTATGTGGTCCTCGGTACGGACGCCGCGCACCTGCCGCATGGCGCAGACGGCTCCGAGGACCGCACCGAGGACGGGACCGCGCGGGTACGGCAGCACGCCGCACGCTTCCTGCCCGAGCACATGGTGCCCGCCACCGTGACGGCGCTGCCCGCACTGCCGCTGACCCCCAACGGCAATGTGGACACCGGCCGGCTGCCGCTCCCCCTGACGGGCGGCCCCGCCGGGGCGGGCCGGGCCGGGCCGGAACCGGAAGCGGACGACGTCGAGTCCCGGCTGCGCACCGTGTGGGAGAAGGTCTTCGGCTTCCGGGTCGGACTGGACGACGACTTCTTCTCCCTGGGCGGCAACTCCCTGCTCGGCGTACGGCTGCTGGCCGCGCTCAAGGCCGCGGGGCTGCCCGGATTCCCCCTGCCGCAGCTGTACCTGCACCGCACCGTGCGGCAGCTCGCCCCCGTCCTGGCGCGGCAGGAGGTGCCCGCATGACGCTCCTGCTGGTGGGCGCCGGCTCCCAGGTCTACCGCGAATACCTGCTGCGTCCGGTCGCCCAGGAGTACGACGTCCATCTGCTCGCCGAACGCGGGCCCACCTGGGAGACGCCGTATCTGTCCGGGCACACCGCGGTGGACACCGCCGATGTCGCCGCGATGGCCCGCGCGGTCCGGGGGCTGCCCGTCGAAGGGGTGCTGACCTGGGACGACACCCGGGTGGTGCAGACGGCGGAACTGGCCGCGCTGCTCGGTCTGCCCGGTACCCCGCCGCAGGCGGCGCTGGCCTGCCGGGACAAGCGGGCCACCCGTGAGGCCCTGGCCGCGGCCGGGGTGCCGCAGGCCCGGTCGGTCGCCGTCTCCTCGCTGCCCCAGGCGCGGGCCGCGGCGGCACAGGTGGGCTACCCGCTCGTCCTCAAGCCCCGGGCCCTCAACGCCAGTACGGGCGTGGTGCGGGTGGCAGCGCCGGACGGGCTGGCCCGCGCCTTCCGGCTGGCCCGCGGTGCCACCGCACCCGGCGCGGTGGAGGTGGCACCCGGTGACGTCCTGGTCGAGGAGTATCTGGACGGGCCGGAGATCAGCGTGGACGCCGTTTGGTACCAAGGCCGGATGACACCCGCCTTCACCGCCCGCAAGGAGTGCGGCTTCGCCCCGTACTTCGAGGAGACCGGCCATCTCGTGGACGCCGCCGACCCGCTCCAGGACGATCCCGCGGTCCGGGACGTGGTCGAACGTGCTCACGAGGCCGTCGGGTTCACCACCGGCTGGACGCACACCGAACTGCGGCTGACCGCGGACGGACCGAAGGTGGTCGAGATCAACGCGCGGATCGGGGGCGACCGCATCCCCGACATCGGCCGGCTGGCGCTGGGGACCGACGCGGCGCTGGCCGCCGCCCGCCTGGCCTGCGGTGGCCCACCGGACATCCGCCCCGGGCGGCACCGGGCGGCGGCCGTACGGTTCCTGTATCCGGAGGCGGACTGTCTCGCCCGTACCGTGCGGATCGACGCGCGCGCCCTGCCGGCGTCCGTCGTCGAAGCCGCGCCGATCGCCCTGCCCGGCCAGGAGTTGCGGCTGCCGCCGCGCGGCCACGTCTCCGGCCGCTACGCGCTGATCACGGCCGTGGCCGGGACGCCGGACGCCTGCCGCGCCGAGCTGGAGAAGGCGGCGCAGGCGGTGCGTCTGGAGGTGCTGCGCCTCCTGTGACACCCCTCCGGCTGCCGGGACCGCGGCGGCCGGACGACGGCGGGCCCCGGTGATGCCGATTCGGGGCCCGCCGCCGTGTCCGCCGTCGTTCTTCCGGGGTGGCGCACCGTCACCCCACCCCGTTCGCCCGTGCCCTCTCGCGCAGGGTGCCGGGCGCCAGTCCCAGCCGGGACTCCGCCGTCTCGAGGACCAGCTCGCCCACCAGCAGGCCGCCCGGGAGCGGTTCGCCCTCCCCGGTGCCGGTGTTGCTGTACGTTCCCATGCCGTCGACGGCCATGAGGATGTGCAGCGCCGCCCGGAGCGGGTCCTGTGCGGCGAGTCCGCCCTCCTCGATCAGCGCGGCCAGCGCGCCGCGGTTCAGCGCCTCCTGTGCGGCGAGGGCCCGGCGCAGCGGTTCCTTGAACCGGCTGAGGTGGCGGGCGTTGAGCCACAGCCGGCTGAGGTCGTCGTAGTCGCCGCCGGTGAGCCGGACGAGGAAGAGCGCGAGCCGGTCGAGCGGCGGCAGCGGTTGCTCCGTGTGCGGCAGCAGTGAGTCCCGCTCCACCGTCGCGGCGTGCGTGAACGCCTCGGCGACCAGATCGTCGGCCGCGGGGAAGTAGTGGCCGATCAGTGAGGGCCGCACCCCCAGTTCCTCCGCGATGCGGCGCAGCGTGATCAGCTCCAGCCCTTCCGCGAGGGCGACCCGGGCCGCGGTCCGCACGATCTCCGCACGGCGTTCCTGCGGCGGCTTCCGGATCCGCTTGGGCCGGTCCTCGTGTTCGCCGTGTTCCTCGTGCCGAAGTCTTGACGTCATACACCCGGACTCTATTGGATTGGCGCCCAACAGCTAACTGGGCAACCAGCCAATAAGGTGGGGTCACCTTCGTCCGAGAGGCCACGATGACCACACAGCAGACAGCACGTGCAGGTCAGCCGGAGACACGGGGCATCGACCTCGTCACCGACCAGGAGCGCTCCGGACGACCCCGCCAGCTCTTCGCCGTCTGGGCCGCGCCCAACGTCAGCTATCTGAGCTTCGCCATCGGCGCCTCGCTGATCCTCACGGGACTCTCCCTGGCCCAGGCGATCGGCGTCATCCTGACCGGCAACCTGCTGTGGATACGCACCGGCATCCTGGCCGCGAGGGGCCCCGCCGCCGGAACGAGCGGCTCGGTCATCTCCCGGGCCTTCTACGGAGTGCTCGGCAACAAATGCGTCCTCGTGGTGACCGGCTGGCTGATCGCCTCCGCCTATCTGGCGCTCAACTGGTCGGCCGCCTCGGTCGCCGGCATCGGCCTGGCCAGGCAGTGGGGTCTGCCCGACTCCTCACCGCTGGACGCCCTGGTCATCTGCCTGATCGCAGCCGTCACCCTGCTCGTCGCGATCTACGGCCACGCCACCATCGTCCGCCTCTACGCCGCGCTGAGCGTCCTGCTCACCGTCGTGTTCGTCGTCGTGACCGGCTACGTGCTCGCCTCGGCCGACTGGACGCACACCACAGCCGCACCGCTGCACGGCACCTCGCTCGTCGCCGCACTCAGCGGCGGCTTCACCCTCATCGGGTCGACCGCGCTCTCCTACAACAACAGCCCCGACCTGGCCCGTTACCTGCCCCGCGGCAGCTCCGTCGCGGCCGTGGCCGGGTGGACGGCGTTCGGCGCCTACCTGCCGGGTGTCGTCTTCACCTCGGTGGGCGCGCTGGCGGCCACCGGCCTGGACATGTCCGACCCGCAGGCGGCGCTGGAGTCGGTCCTGCCGGCTTGGTTCGTCCCGTTCTTCGTGCTCGCCGTCGTCTTCAACGCCGTCGCCAACAACGGGATGACGGCGTACAGCGCCGGCCTCTCCATCCAGTCGGTGGGGGTGAAGCTCGCCCGCATCCCCGCGGTCCTGGTGATCGGCACCCTCGGTACCGCGATGACGCTCTACGCCATCCTCGTCTTCGACTTCCTCACCAGCGTCAACACGATGCTCCAGCTCGTCGTCGTGATCACCGGCCCGGCCATGGCGGTGGCCGTCACCGACCTGGCCCTGCGCCGCAACCGGTACCACGGCGAGCAACTGCTCCAGCAGCAGCGCGGCGGCCCGTTCTGGTACCGCGGCGGCGTCCACTGGCCGGGCATCCTCGCCCTGGTCACCGGCGGCCTCGCCTCGCTGATGTGGGCGAGCACCACCTTCTGGACCGGTCCGGCCGCCACCGCCGCGGCCGGTACGGACCTTGCCATTCCGGCCGGTATGGGCGTCGCCGCCCTCGTCTACTGGGGGCTCGCCCGGATCCTGCGTACCGTCGGTTCCACCGACCACGACCCGGAAGGCAGGACCCCGTGCACGCCGATCTCCTCCTGACCGCCCGGCACATCGAGACGCTGGGCCGCGACCGGCCCGGTCAGGCCCTTGCCGTCACGGACGGCCGGAGCGCCGCCGTGGGCACCGCCGACGAGACCGCGGCCCTGCGCGGACCCGCCACCGTCGTCCACGAGTTCCCCGGCGCCACCGTCCTCGGCGGCGACGTCCGACTCCACCCCGCAAGGAACAGCTGATGCCCACCATTCCCCGCCCCGGCCACCGCCTCCACATCACCGTCTCGGCCACCGACCCGTACGCGCGCGGCGTGGCCCGCGGCGAGCGGCTGCGCGACGGCATTCCCGCCGCCCTCGACGTCTACGGCCGGCTGTTCGCCCTCGGCGGCATCACCCCGGGCCGCGTACGGGACGACGCCGAACGCACCCTCGACGTGATCGCCGGCTTCCACCCGGCGTCCCGCGCCGAGATCGCCGGCATCGCACACGGAGCCGGAGTCGAGGAGTGGCAGGTCGGAGCCCTCAACGCCCGCACCGAGATCCTGGCCCGCTCCAGCGCCGTCCCGCCCGGCGAATGCACCACCCTCGTGAGGCGGCACCCCGACGGCCGCACCTTCGGCACCCAGACCTGGGACTGGCACGTCGAACTGGTCGACCACTGGCACACCCTGGAATCCAGCGGCGGCCGGCACGCCGTCGCCGCCCTCACCGAACACGGCATCCTCGGCAAGATCGGCGTCAACAGCGCGGGGCTCGCCCTGCACTTCAACATCCTCGGCCACGTACAGGACGTCGCCGAGGGCGTTCCCGTGCACGTTCTCGCCGCCGTGGTCCTGTCCGAAGCCGGCAGCGTCGCCGAAGCCGTCGCCCTCGTCCGCTCCGCCCCGCTCACCTCCTCCGGCTCCTTCGCCCTCTTCGACGCGGCGGGGGACGCGGTGCTCCTGGACCTCAGCCCCGTCGGCGTGCACGAGATGCGCCCGGACGGGCGCGGCATGCTGCTGCGCACCAACCACTTCCTCACCCCCTCCCTCACGCCCGGGGAGAAGTCCTGGCTCTACCAGCCGGACTCGTGCGCGCGCCGCGACTTCGTCGCCGCCCGGCTGGCCGGCTCACCGGAACTCCCCGACGACACCGACGCATTGGTGTCACTGCTGGTCACCGGGCCGGGTGAGCCCCCGGTCACCTGCCTTCCGGACCCTTCCGCGCCGCTCGGCCGGCACTGGGCCGGTCTCGCCACGGTCACCCTGGAGCCGGCCACCCGCACGGCCCGCGTGCTCGACGGCACGCCCGCGGACCTCGGCACCACCGACTGGCGCGTCCTGACGGCGGCACCCTGAGCCGCGCCTGGGTGTGCTGCCCGGACAGCACACCCAGGCCGTCGGCCACGAGAGGATCGTGATTGTGACCGATGAGCGGGGCACAGCGAACGCCGGAGACCGGGAGGCGGCGGCCGGCCCGCGAGCGGGTGCTGGCCGCAGCGGAGCGGCGCTTCTCCACCGACGGCGTGACGGCGACCGGTATCGACACGATCACCGCCGAGGCCGGCGTGGCGAAGATGAGCCTCTACAACAACTTCTCCTCAAAGCGGACCTCGTCCGGGCATACCTGGAGATGCGGCACGAGAAGTGGCTGGCTCAGTACCGCTCCCGTCTCCAGCGGGCCAAAACGCCCCGCGACGGCGTGCTGGCCGTCTTCGGCAGCTATCTCGACAGCGCCGCGTCCGCCGGCGGGACCGGCTTCCGCGGGTGCGGGCTGCTCAACGCCGCCGCGGAACTGCCCGACGGTGACGAGGGGAGAGCCTTGGTGCGCCGGCACGAGGAGGAGGTCGAGCATCTGCCGGCCGGGCACCTCGCCGAGCTGCTGCCCGACCGGCCCGACACCGCCCGGACCACGGCGGAGCACCTGGCCTTCCTGCTGGAGGGCGCGGTCACGCGCGCCGGTCCGGAGGGTGACGCCACCCGTCTGCGGCGTGCCCGCGCCATGGCGGCCCGTCTGCTGGACCAGTTGTGACCGGGCCGGCCGTCTCCCGGCCGGCCGCGGTTCACGCCTCTTGCGCGGGGCGGAGTCCGAGGCGGCCACGGGTGACCGCCAGCAGTACGAGGGCCGCTGTCGCGGAACCGAGCAGGAAGGCGTGGTCGATGTTCCCGGGGTCGACCGACGGGAACATCTCCGACCAGGCCACGCTGTTGAAATTGTTCACGCTGGTGTGCAGGAGCATGACCAGCGGCATGCTCTCACCGGACCGGTTGAACACATAGGTCATCACGAAACTGAAGGCGACGACGGTGACGACGAATTCCACCGGCTTGACGCCCCCGTTGAGCGATCCGCCGCCCCAGTCGGTCAGGAAGAGCGGCAGGTGCCAAATCCCCCACAGCACACCGACGATCAGGGTCGCCGTCACCGGCCCGTGGCGGCGCTGCATCCGGGGCATGGCGAATTCCCGCCACCCGGGCTCCTCCGCGAGCCCGGTGGTGACCATTTGCAGGACGAGTCCCGGCAGATAGACGGCGAGCACCGCGGCAGGCGGCATCACCGGCTCCTGGCCGGTCACCGCGCTGGTGGCCAGCGCCAGCGCGGCCGGGACCGAGACGATGACGACCGCGTACCAGCCCCAGCCGACACGGAAGCGGGTCATCCGGCTCCGCCACACCCGCAGACCGTGACGTCCCTCGGTCACCGTGGTGACCAGCAGGGCGGATGCGATGGGACCGAGATAGGCGCCGGGTAGCACGCCGAGCAGCTGGCTTCCCAACTGGCCGCCGGGAAAGGTGAAGTGCCATACGCCCGTCCCGTTCCCGGACAGGATGTAAGGGGTCCAGGCCGCCCAGCTGAGGGCGAAAGCGAGCGTGAAGAACCATGACAGGGGCCGCCGCCGCACGGAGGCCCGCATTCTGCTTTTCTCCGTCTTCCGGTCGTGTTCCGCAGGGGCGTTCCCGGAAGCCGGGGGTATCGCGTGGGTGGGGTGATGCGCGGACACCGCATTTCTCCTTCGCTGAAGCTGTCGCCAGGTGCCTCAGCACATCACCCGCTGTTTTCGGGCGCATTGCAGTGCGCCCCCCACTTCGGGTACAGCAGGCTGTACGCGAAACTGCCGCCGAGCGCGTACCGGCTGCCCTGTAGGGCGGCCCGGCAGGTCCGAGGCGTCTCTCGTGCGTGGGACCGGAAGGAGCCGGCGAGTGCCGTTTTGCACCGGCGGAGTGAGCCCCGGGGGGAGTGGCGGGACGGGAGCTGAGGCCGGGGCGGCCTCAGCGTCCGTGCCGTCTCATTCGGCGGACAGGCCGATGCGGGACCGCAGCCGGTGGAAGATCTCGCCGAGCCGGGCCACCTCTTCCGGGGTGAGCGCGTCGAAGACCAGGCGCCGTACGGCACGGACATGGCCCGGCGCGGCCCGCTCGATGGCGGTCTGTCCCGTCCCGGTGATGCGGACGAAGGCGCCGCGGCCGTCGTCCGGGCACTCCAGCCGCGAGACGAGTTCCCGTTTCTCCATCCGGGCGACGTGGTGGGACACCCGGCTGCGTTCCCACTGCAGCGACGCCGCCAGGTCGGAGATCCGGACGCGCCCTTCGGGGGATTCGGACAGTACGGCGAGCACTTGGTAGTCCGGGTTGGACAGCCCGGCCTCGGCCTGCATCTCGCGGTTGAGCGTTGCCAGCAGCTCCGCGTCGAGGTGCAGCCACTCCCGCCACATGCGCTGTTCGTCGTCGTTCAGCCAGGGGGTCTCGTTCGGCTCGGCCACGCGGCCAGCCTAGCAGTTAGGTGATATGTCACCCACGACCGTGGCGGGTAGGTGATGCGTCATGTATCGTTCGCGGCAGGTAGGTGACACGTCACCAATCGCCGCGCCGACGGCCCCGAGGGGCGCCGAAGCGCAGGGTCGCGGCGCAAACACCGCCGCGGCGCGGCAAGTGCAGTGCATGGCCTGACATCCCGTCAAGCAACGGCAGGGGAACTCCATGACTGACCCGAAAGTGGTACTGATCACCGGCGCGAGCAGCGGTATCGGGCGCGCCACCGCACTGCGTCTCGGCCGCGAGGGGCACCACGTCGTCCTCGGCGCCCGCCGTACCGGCCGCCTCGCCGCACTGGCCGGCGAGATCCGGGACGCGGGCGGCAGCGCCGAGGCGCACCGCCTGGATGTGACCGACCCGGCAAACGTCACCGCCTTCGCCGACATGGCCGTGGAGCGGCACGGCCACATCGACGTGTTCGTCAACAACGCCGGGACCGGTCCCCTCTCCCGGCTGGACGCGCTCCTGACCGACGAGTGGGACCGGACCATCGACGTCAACATCCGCGGTCTGCTGCACGGCATCGCCGCCGCGCTGCCGCACTTCCAGCGCCGGGGCGCCGGCCACTTCGTCACCATCGCCTCCGTCGGGGCCCACGAAGTCATGCCCATGGGCGTCGTCTACTGCGCCACCAAGTACGCCGCCTGGGCCATCACCGAGGGCCTGCGCCTGGAAGCCGACCCGAGCATCCGCGTCACCACCGTCTCCCCGGGGATCGTCGAGTCCGAGATCGCCGGCACGATCACCGAACCGGCCACCAGGGAGGCCATCCGCGTCTACCGCGAGGCGCCCATCCCCGCCGACGCGATCGCGGCAGCCGTCTCCTACGCCATCGGCCAGCCGTCCGACGTCGACGTCAACGAACTCGTCATCCGCCCGGCCGGACAGCGCTAGCGGCCCCGGGCGCCGGCCGCCGCGAAGCCCACGGGCCGGCCGTCCCGGCGCCCCGGCACACGCCCGTGGAACGCCCCATCCCCCACCATGTGAGGAGCTCGTGCATCGTGACCGTGCCACTCGGCCTCGGCCTTCCCCAGAACCACCAGTACGACGTCGGCAGGGACGTGCCCGAGGTGGCACGCACCGCCGAGCGGATCGGATACCGGAGCCTGTGGGTCTACGAACGGGCCCTCTTCCCCCGGCCGATGACCCAGGGACTGTTCGGCATCCCCGGCAGGCCCTGGCCCGACAGCTACCGTTCCGTGGCCGAACCACTGGTCACCCTCTCCCTGGCCGCCGCTGTCATTACACGGGCCCGGCTGGGCACGTCCGTCCTGGTGGCGCCGCTGCATCTGCCGTTCCAGCTCGCCAAGTCCCTCGCCACGCTCGACGCGGCGAGCGGCGGCCGGGTGGTCGCGGGCTTCGGCACGGGCTGGTCCCTCGACGAGTACGCGGCGGCGGGCGTGCGGCCCTTCGAGCAGCGCGGCCGGGTGCTGGACGAGGTGATCGAGGTCTGCCGGGCGGTCTGGGGCCCCGACCCGGTGAGCCACGAGGGAGCCACCACCCGGATCGCACCGTCCGTGGTCGGCCCCAAACCCGTCCGGCCCATCCCGATCCTGCTGGCGGCGGGCAACCAGCGGGCCCTGCGCAGACTCGTCGACCACGCCGACGGCTGGCAGCCGCTGGCCGTGGGCGCCGAGGAGACGGCCGCACAGTGGCGGCAGCTCCAGGACCTGGCGGCCGAACGGGGCCGCACCGCACCGATCCGCACCGTGCTGCGGGTCAACACCGCCTACACCCCCGAGCGGTACGAGGGCCGCGACCGTGCCCTCTTCCAGGGCGACGCCGGCCAGATCGTCGACGACCTCGCCCCGCACGCCGCGATCGGCTTCGACGAGATCATCGTCGACCTCCAGCAGGGCGCGCGTGACGCCCAGGAGCTCAAGGAGGTCGCCGCCGAGGTGTATGAGAAGGTGCGTGCGGCCGGGATGTGAACACCGGCCCGTTCACGCGTGACACGGCCGGTGACGGCGCCGTCGGCCCGGCCCCGGCGCCCGCCGCCGGGCCCGGCCCCGGGCCTTGGTGCTCTCCGGCGGGCGCCCGGCGTGTGTGGCGCGGATCACAGAGAAAGGAAAACCTGTGCTCCCGCCCGGGCGTCTGGCGGGTGTGGGATCAGACAGGAGAGGACCGGGCCAGGTGGACGAGGAACGTCTCGTCCGCCTCGTGGCCCGCGGCGACCGTGCCGCGTTCGAAGAGCTGTACCGGCGCACATCACCGTGGCTCGCCGTGCGGCTGCGCCGCCGCTGCGCCGACGAGCAGATCGTCGCCGAGGTCATGCAGGAAACGTATCTGGCCGTATGGCGCGCGGCGGGCGCGTTCGCGGGCACATCGGCGGGCGGATCGGCGGCCGGCTGGCTGTGGACGATCGCGGCACGCCGCCTCGTCGACGCCTTCCGGCGCAGAGCTCACCACGCCGAACCGCCCGTGGCCGCAGCCGTCCCCGGCACGGCACCGGCGGCAGAGGACGAAGCACTCGCGGCGACCGTCTCCGGCGACGTCGGGGACGCGCTGCGCTGCCTCGCACCCGAGCTCAGACAGGTGCTGCAGGCCCTGGTGCTCGACGGACTGTCGGTACGGGAGGCCGCCGTCCTGCTGGGGCTGCCCGAAGGCACGGTCAAGACCCGGGCCCGCCGGGCCCGGATCGCGATGCGAAAGGCGCTGACATGAGCGAGCAGCACGCGTCGATGCGGCTCATCGACGCATACGCGCGAGGGGACACCGGAATCCCCACGGACGAGACGTGGGCGCTGGAGGCGCACTTGGAGGCGTGCGGAGCGTGCCGGGAGCGGCTGTCGGCCGCCGTCGCGGCACAGGGCCCCGCCGTGACGGACCTGCTCGACACCGTGTGGTCAGCGCTCGAACCGCAGCTCGCGGCCACGGAGCCGGCACCGCGGCGACGGCACCGGCCGGTGTGGCTGCGGGCCTGGCTGACGCCGGTGATGGTGCCGTGGCTGGCCATGGTCGCGAGCGTGACCCTCCTGGCGCTGCTGCTCGACCTGGGCGGCCCCCGCTTCGGCGAGGTGTCACCGGTGCTGCTGCTCTCCCCGGTCCTGCCCGTACTGGGGGTCGCGGCCTCGTGGTCGCGGGGCCTGGACCCGGCGTACGAACTGACCGCCTCCGCGCCCCGGGCCGGACTCCGCCTGGTGCTGCGCCGCACCGCGTCCGTGCTCGCCGTGACCGTGCCCGTGCTGCTGGCGGCCGGGTGGGCGACAGGCGTGATGGTGGCCCAGTGGCTGCTGCCGTGCCTGGCCTTCACCTCGGCGACCCTGGCGCTGGGCGGGCTCATCGGTGTGACCCGCGCGGCCATCGCGCTCGTCGCCGTATGGGCCGCGGTGATCGCCGCGCCGGCCCTCGCCGCCGGCCGGACGGGCTCCGCTCTGGAAGCGGACGGTCTGCCGGTATGGGCACTGATCCTCGCGCTCGGCACCGGCGTCGTGATCGCCCGGAGGAGCGCGTACACCGTGCTGGGGGACCAGCGATGACCAGCGGAAGGGAACAGCACATGACGCGCGCGGTGAGCGCGGCCGACCTCGCGCCCACGACCTACGCCTGGCAGGTCAGGACGACCGGGCTGAAGGTCCGGGTCGGCAGAGGGCGGATGGCGGTCGACGGACTCGACCTGACGCTGGGCACCGGCGTCCACGGCCTCCTCGGCCCCAACGGAGCGGGCAAGACCACCCTCATCCGCGCACTGGCCACCGTGCTGCGGCCCGCCGCCGGCAGCCTCGAACTGCTGGGCGAGACTGTGGGCGGCGTGGCGGACCACCGCGCGCTGCGCCGCCGGATCGGCTACCTGCCGCAGGAGTTCGGCTACTACAAACGCTTCCGCGTGCGCGAGTTCGTCGAGTACATGGCCTGGCTCAAGGAAGTGCCCAAGGCGAAGATCCCCGAGGCGGTGCAGCGCGCCGTGGAACGCGTGGGACTGGCCGACCGCGCCGACGAGCGGATGAAGGCCCTCTCGGGCGGCATGATCCGGCGGGCCGGCATCGCCCAGGCGATCGTCAACGACCCGGACGTCCTGCTGCTGGACGAGCCGACGGTGGGTCTGGACCCCGCCCAGCGGCTGCGCCTGCGCGAACTGCTCCAGGAACTGGGGCTGGACAGCTGCGTGGTCGTCTCCACCCACCTGGTGGAGGACGTCGCCGCCGCCTGCACCGACGTGGTGCTCTTCGCCGAGGGCCGGCTGGTCTTCCAGGGCACCCCGGAGCAACTCGCGGCTGCCGGCGGCCCCGAGCACGTGGGCGACAGCCCCCTGGAGCGCGGCTACTCCGCGCTGCTGGCCGGCCCCGGCCGGAACGGGGGTGCCTGGTGAACAGCCGTGTGCTGCGAACCGAACTGCGGCGCTCCGTGGCCCTGTGGGCGGGGGCGGTCGTCCTGGTGTCGGCGCTCGCCTTCCTGTACCTGATCCCCGGCCCGTGGAGCAGGGGGACCGTGCGATGGACGGACCAGTGGACGTCCACCGCCATGTGGACCCGCAGCCTGCTGGTCTACCTGTGGCCCCTGGCCATGGGAGCGGGCGCGCTCCAGGGGCTGCGCGATCACCGATCCAAGGTCTCCGAGCTGCTCTCCAGCACGCCGCGGCCCGCCTGGCACCGGGCCGCCGCACTGGCCGCCCCCACGGCGCTCACCCTCGTGGCGGCCTTCGCGCTGCTCGTCGGGGCGGGCGGCGTGCGGGTGCTCGCCGGTACGGCGTACCCGCACCTGGGCTGGCTGCCTGTCTCACTGGTGGGGGCGCTCGCCCTGGCCGCCGGCGCCGTACTGGGGATGGGCGTCGGGCGGGCGCTGCCGTCCCCGCTCACCCCTCCCGCACTGACTGTGGGTGCCTTCGTGTGCGTCAACCTGCTGCGGGCGTTCGACGACGAGGCCGTGCCCACGCCCTCGGTGCCCAACCGGCTCTCGCTGCTGTCCCCGGCGGTCTCCCAGATGCGCCAGGCGCTGCTCACCCTGTCCGGCCCGGTGCACCTCGGACAGACGCTGTGGCTGCTCGGCCTGGCCGCCAGCGGATTCGCCCTGCTGGCCGCCGCCACCCTGCGCGGCCGGCTGCTCGCCCTGGCACCCGTCCTGACGGGCGCGGTGCTGGCCCTCCTCGTCCTGCCCTCCGACCCGCGCCACACGTACGTCGTCGACGAAGCCGCCGCGGCCATGGTGTGCGAGGGGCCGGTGTGCGTGACGAAGGCACACCGGGCACGGCTCGACGACATCGCGGGCCCCGGCAGGAAGGCACTGGCCCTCATGAAGGAGGCCCTGGGAGACCGGGCCCCGGACAGAATCCGCGAGAGCACCGAGCCGCGGGCACTCGGCGACACACCGCAGCGGTCCCGCACGACCGTCTTCGTCGAATTCGACGACGGGCTGCTCGCCGGCGCCCGGGGCCAGGAGCTGACCAGGGCCCTGCTCGCCGAAGGCATGGCGCCGTCCTGCTTCCCCCGCAGCGAGAACGAGAGCGGCACGCTGGCCGACATCGCCACGCAGAGCATCGCGGCCGGCTGGGTCCTCGGCGAACTCGAACCCTTCGACGGCACCGCCCACAAGCCGGGTGACCAGCGCGAGATCGCCCGCCCCGTGTGGGACAAGCTCAAGGCTCAGCCGCGGGCCGAGCAGCGCTCGCGGATCGCCGCCATGCACGAGGCAGCGCTGACCTGCAAGGGAGACACGCTCGCCGTGCTGTCCGGCGGTACGTCCCGATGAGATGGCTGCTGCTGTACGCGCGCTCCCGGCAGATGCCCGCATGTCTTGCGGTCGTGGTGGTCAGCGCGGTGGCCGGATGGGCCGCGAGCCGGGTCGGCAACGGGACGTCCGGCGATCCCCAACTGGCCGCCCTCACCCTCGCTGCGGGCGCCACGGCGGTCTCCGTGGGGCTCGGCGGGCAGGACACCGCGCTGGACCGCACGGCCGCGATCCGCTGGGCGCCCCGCAGGGCCGCGCACGTGCTGCTCGGGGGAGCCGTCGTGGCAGCGGTGCCGCTGGCGGTGCAGACGATGGGTGACGACCTGGGCACCACCGCGTTCCTCGTCCGGGACAGCGCGGGGCTGATGGGACTCGCCGCGCTCGGAGCCGCCCTGTGCGGCGCGCAGTTCGCGTGGGCGCTGCCGGTCGCCTGGCTCTCGTTCTCGCTCCTGCTCCCGCCGCCGGAGAGCCTGCCGATGCGGGTGGCGGCCTGGCTGGTGCTGCCACCCGGCGCGGCGGCCGGCACCTGGACGGCCGCCGCCCTGACAGCAGCCGGCACCGCGGCCTACGCCCTCGCGGGCCCCCGGCGCTGAAGGCGCCCGGTGGCCCCTGCCGTACCTTCGGCCGGGGCCACCGGGCCCGCTGCCGGACTCAGGACGCCGGACAGTCGGCCTCCGCGTAGACGACCAGCGTCAGTTCCGGCTGCCCCGCGGGATGGAAGGCCGTGTAGACGAACTCGGTGATCCCGCGGCCCGGGGGCCGAAGCCGTTTCCGCCCGCTCTGCTGGGCCTGTACGTCGTACCGCGGCCACCAGGCCCGCACGTGAGGGCTGTTCGCGTGCAGTTCGTCGATCAGCCGCGTGAACCGGGGATCGCCGGGGCGGCGTCCCGCCAGCGTACGGAGCCTGGCGAGCAGCCCGCGCGCCTCCACCTCCCAGTCGACGACGATCTCGCGGGCCGCGGGTTCGAGGAACGTCCAGCGCAGGAAGTTCGCGGGTCGGTCGGCCGTGCCGTCGAGGTCCGGGAACAGTTCCCCGGCCGCCTGGTTGCGGCTGAGCACGTCGTAGTTGTCGGCGATGAGGTAGGCCGGCTGCGGCTAAAGCAGCCGCGGTACGGCCGCGATCTGCGCGGCGAGGGGCTCGTCGTCGACGGGCTGGGCGGCCGGTGCGTGACCTGCGAGCCGGAAGAGGTGGTCCCGTTCGTGGCGGCCGAGCCGCAAGACCGAGGCCAGGGAGCCCAGCACCTGCTCCGAGACGCGGATGTCCCGTCCCTGCTCCAGATACGTGTACCAGGTGGCGCTGATCCCGGCGAGCAGCGCCAGTTCCTCCCGGCGCAGCCCGGGGGTGCGGCGCCGGCCGGTGTGCGGCAGCCCCACCTGGTCGGGGGTGATCTGCTCCCTGCGGCTGCGCAGGAACAAGCCCAGTTCACGACGCTGGTCTTCGGGGTGCTGCATGAGTCGGTGCCACCTTCGGTTCCAGAATAAGCAGGCTCTGTATACCAGGCTGCGCCTGCGGAAGACTCCGGGCAGGGACGCCGCGAGATCGTCCCGGCCGCCGGCCAGTGGCCTCGGCGGCACGGCACCACGAGACATCGGAGCAACAGTGGAATCAGCCCCAAGGACGGACGCGGCAGGAGCGCAGGCCTGCGACAAGGTGGTCGCCGTCACCGGCGCCGGCAGCGGCATAGGCCGGGCCACCGCGCTCGCGCTGGCGGAGCGCGGGGCGGCGGTCGTCCTCGGCGCCCGCCGCGGTGAGCGCGTGAGGGGACTCGCCGCCGACATCCGCGCACGCGGGGGCCGCGCCGTCGGCGTACCGACCGATGTGCGGCGGCGCGAGGACCCTGCCCGCCTCGTCGAGACGGCACTCGACGCCTTCGGCAGGCTGGACGTGCTCGTCAACAACGCATGTGTGGGGCCCCTCTCCCCGCTGGCGGAGCTGCGCGTCGAGGAGTGGGACGAGATGATCGACGTCAATCTGCGCGGTGTCCTGTACGGCATCGCCGCCGCGCTGCCGGTCTTCCGCCGGCAGGGGGCGGGCCACGTGGTCACGGTGGCGTCGACGGCCGCGTACCGTACCGTTCCCCGGCAGTCGGTGTACGCCGCGACGAAGACGGCCGTGCGCACGGTCTGCGAAGGGCTGCGGCAGGAGGTCGGTGACCTGCGCGTCACCGTCGTCTCGCCGGGGTTCGTGCACACCGACTTCGTCCACGCGGTCGCCGACCCGGCTTCCGCGCCGAGATGCTGGCCCGCCGTGACGCCATGGCACTGGATCCCGTGTCGATCGCGGAGGCCATCGCCTACGCGATCGGCCAGCCGGAGCAGGTCGACGTCAACGAGATCGTGGTCCGCCCCGTCGCCCAGCGGTGACAGCGGCGCCCGGCGCCCCCGGCCGGCCGCAGGCGCGAGGCCCGCTCGCGCCGTCGCGCCGGGGGCGGGAGGCGACGGGCGGCGGCCTCACGGCTGCGCGTGCCGCGGCAGGGTGAGGATCTCGGCTCCGTCGTCGGTGATGGCGATGGTGTGCTCGCTGTGCGCCGTCCGGCAGCCTGTCGCACTGCGCAGCGTCCAGCCGTCTTGGTCGGTGACGAGTTCATCGGTGTCCGCCATGATCCACGGCTCCAGTGCCAGCAACAGCCCGGGGCGCAGTTTGTACCCGCGGCCGGGCCGTCCGGTGTTCGCGACGTGCGGGTCCTGGTGCATCGTCGAGCCGATGCCGTGCCCGCCGAACTCGGTGTTGACCGGGTACCCCGCCTCGCTGAGGACGGTGCCGATGGCGTGGGAGATGTCGCCGATGCGGGCGCCGGGCCCGGCCGCGGCGATCCCCGCGGCCAGCGCGCGCTCGGTCGCGCTGATCAACGCGACGCTCTCCGGCGGCTTGGCGTCGCCCACGAGGAAGCTGATGGCGGCGTCCGCGGCGACTCCGTCCAGGAGGACGGCGAGGTCGAGCGTCAGCAGATCGCCGTCGGCCAGCGTGTAGTCGTGCGGCCGGCCATGCAGCACGGCGTCGTTGACGGCCGTGCAGATGTAGTGGCCGAACGGCCCGCGGCCGAAGGAGGGCGCGTAGTCGACGTAGCAGGACTGCGCTCCCGCCTCGACGATCATCTCCTTGGCCCAGCGGTCGATCTCCAGCAGGTTCGTGCCGGGGACGCTGCGGCTCTTCAATGTGTGCAGGATGTCGGCGACCAGGGCGCCCGTGGCTTTCGCGCGGGTCAGCTGGGTGGGGGTCAGAATCTCGATCACGGAGCGTCCTTCTGCGGTGGTGGCCAATAACAATACCGGCCATACTATACCGGTACTAGAATCGGCGTCATGGTCAGGTTGCCGCTCACTCCCGCAGAGGTCGAACGCGGACAGCGCCTCGGCGCGCTCCTGCGTCGCGCCAGAGGAGAGCGCTCGATGCTCGACGTCGCGCTCGCCGCACAGGTCTCACCGGAGACCCTCCGAAAGATCGAGTCGGGCCGGGTCGCCACGCCCGCCTTCCCGACCATCGCGGCGATCGCCGATGTCCTCGGCCTCTCGCTCGACGCGGTGTGGGCCCAGATCAGCAGGCCCGAGGGCGCCGCCGCGCCGGCCGCGGCCGGCCGCGACGCACCTGAAAAGCTGGCCTCGTAGAACCTCCCCCGCCGGGGAGGGGGGCCGCCGTCATACGAGCCGGACCAGCATGGTGCCCAGCACGAGGACCAGCAGGGCGACATACCCCCACGCGTGGAGGCGGTCGGGGATGCGCGGCGGCCTGCGGCGCAGGAGGACGACGACCGGGATGGCACCGAGCAGGAGCAGCCCGGCCGCGCCGAGGTCGACGGAGCCGACGGTGAGCATCCCCGCACCGGTGCCCGCCGTGTGGTTGGCGGCCAGGAACGCGACGCACGCCGGAAGGCTGATGCACAGCGTGAGGGGGTTGGCGAGGGTTGCCGCGATCTGCATCGGCAGCCCCGAGCGGCGCAGCAGCGGCACGGTCATGACGCTGCCACCGACGCCGAGGAACGAGGCGAGCGCACCGATGGGGCCGCCGGACGCGGCCGGAATGGCGAACGTGTCGCTCCCGCGTGCGGCGGGGGCGTCGGGTGCGGGGCGGAGGAACCCGGGGCGGGCCAGCACATCGGCGATCGTGACGGCCAGGTAGAGGACGAAGCCCCAGGCGATGATCCACTCGGGGGCGAAGGTCGCGGCGATCGCCCCGACGAGTCCGCCGGCGCCCAGCAGCGCCAGCAGCAGGGTGGTCCCGCGCAGACGGGCGAGCACGGTGCGCGGTGTGGCCAGGGTGGCGACGGCCGCGTTGACGACCATCACCACCGAGGAGGTTGCCACCGCGATGGTCGCGGAGGCGGCGCCCGCGGCGGCGTCCACCCAGAAGATGACGGGGACGGTGACGAAGCCTCCGCCGAAGCCGAAGAGCACGGTGGTCAGGCCGGTCAGAATTCCGATGACAAGAAGAACAGCGACACTCACCGAACCCATTGCAGTCGAGAACGCCACGGGCCGACAAACGAATCTCGTACGGAAACCATCGAGAAACGGCCGTAGGCTGGTCTGGTGCGCAACGTCTCCCTCGCCGAGTTCGACCACCTCCCCGCCGAGGTGCTGCCGATCGCGACCGACTACCCGCCGGACTACCTGCTGGTATGGCACGAGCACCGGCGTGCGCAGTTCCTCTACGCCGCGACCGGCACGATGCTCGTCGAGACCGACGAAGGGGCATGGACGGTGCCCGGCGAGCGCGCCGTGCTCATTCCGCCGCGCGTCCGCCATCAGGTGCGGATGCTGGACGTACAGACCTCCAGCCTCTACATCGAGCCGGCCGCGGTGCCCTGGTGGCCCGGCACCTGCCGCGTCGTCGAGGTCGCTCCGCTGCTGCGGGAACTGCTCCTGGACGCCGCCGAACTGGACGCCGACTACGGTGACAGGAGCCGGGACAGCGCACTCGTGGCCCTGATCCTGGAGGAGCTGGCCACCCTCACCGAGGTGCCCTTGCATGTGGCGCTGCCGCACGAGGAGCCGTTCTCCCGGCTGTGCCGCGGCTATCTCGCACACCCCGACGTGGCGGTGAGCAACACGGACTGGGCGCGCACCGCCGCGATGAGCGAACGCGCCTTCACCCGCCGCTTCCGCGAGCTGACGGGGATGAGCCCCGCGGCCTGGCGGGCGAAGGCCCGGCTGCTCGCCGCGATCCCGCTGCTGCGCCACAAGACCGTCACCGAGGTCTCGGCGCTGCTCGGCTACGCGTCCCCCGCGGCGTTCACCTACGCCTTCGGCCGCGCCTTCGACGTGGCCCCCTCGTCCCTGAGACGGTGACCTGCGCCGGGCGAGGGGGCGGACTGCCCCGCGCCCCGCACGGGAGGGCGGACAGCCCTGCGCCCCGCACGGGAGGGGACGGTCAGTCGGCGCCCGGTCCGGACGCTTCGCGGGAAGGCCGGTCCCGGTCGATGATCCCCTCGACGATGCGCAGCAGCCGTTCCGCCGTGCGGTCGATGCTGCCGTTCTGCGTGCTGACCTGCGCCCCTTCGAGAACGAAGGTGATCTCGGCCGCGGCCTCCTCCGGCTCGGGCAGTCCGGCCCGGGTGCACATGGCCACCAGGCGCCGGGTCTGGAGGGCCTTGTGCTGCTCGATCACCTGCCGTGCGGGGTGGGCGCGGTCGGGGAGTTCGGCGAGTGAGTTGATGAACGGGCAGCCCCGGTACGAGAGCGCCGGCAGCCCGTCCGCGATGAAACGGGCCAGGGACAGGATCTGCTCCCTGGGCCGGTCCGGGTGGTCGGCCTCGGCCCGGTCGAAGGCCGCCTGGTAGTCGGCGGCGAGGATGCGCAGCCACTCCGCGACCAGCGCGTCCTTGGTCTCGAAGTGCCGGTAGACCGCCATCTTGGTGGTCTCGGCCTTCTCGGCGATGGCCTGCACGCTCACCCGCCGGATCCCCTCGCTCTGGAAGAGCTCTTCCGCCGCGTCGAGGATGCGTTCCCGGGGCGGCAGCTTCGCCACCCTGCCCGGCCTGCTGGCGGTTGCTGTCATCCCTGCTCCCTGACGTCCGGTCGGTGGTGGCTCCCCGGCCTGTTACGGTACCAGGCAGTTCCACGCGATACCGTTCGGTATCACACGGGACTCATTGGTATCGACCTTCGGGAGTGACGGTGAACGTTGCCGAGTACGCGTCGTTCGACGCGGTCGGACTTGCACAGCTGGTGGCCGAGGGGGAGGTCACCCCGGCCGAACTGGAGGGAGCCGCACGCGAGGCCGTGCGCCGGGTCAACCCGCGGATCAACGCCGTCGTGGAGACCTGGCCGGCCCAGGACGAACCGGCCCCGGGCAGCGCACCACTGGCCGGAGTCCCCTTCCTGATCAAGGACATAGGCGTCTCCATGGCAGGACGGCGCTCCGAGCTGGGCAGCCGGCTCGCCGCCGGCCACGTCGCCCACCTCGACTCCTTCCTGATGACCCGCTTCCGGCGCGCCGGGCTCGTGACGGTCGGCCGCACCGCCGCACCGGAGCTGGCCTACAGCACCACCACGGAACCGGTGCTGTACGGCGCCACCCGCAACCCCTGGGACCTGGAGCGGAGCGCCGGCGGATCCAGCGGGGGAGCGGGCGCCGCCGTCGCCGCCGGGGTGGTGCCGCTCGCGCACGCCACCGACGCCGCGGGCTCGCTGCGCATCCCCGCCGCCTGCACCGGCCTCTTCGGGCTGAAGCCCACCCGCGGCCGGGTCTCCGCCGGCCCCGACTTCGACGAGGTCTTCAACGGCCTCGCCGTACAGGGCGGCATCAGCCGCACGGTCCGCGACAGCGCCGTCCTGCTGGACCAGATCCGCGGCCCGGAGCCGGGCGACCCGTACTGGGCCCAGGAGCCCGCACGCCCGTACGCGGAGGAGGTCACTCGGGACCCGGGCTCCCTGCGGATCGGCGTCCTGGCCCAGGCGTGGGGCGGACTGCGCACCGCCGCCCCGGTGGCCGAGGCCCTCTCCCGCACCGTGCGGCAGCTCGCCTCCCTCGGACACCAGGTGGAGGAGGTCCAGGTGGATCTGGGCGTCGGCTGGGACGAGTTCGTCCTGGCCGGCGCCCACCAGTGGACGGCGAACCTCGCCGCGTCAATCGACGAACTCGCAGCCGCGACCGGCCGGCCCGTCGACTCCTCCACACTGGAGCCGCCGGTCCTCGCGAGCTACCACTACGGCCGTGAGGTCGGCGGCACCCAGTTCGTCGCCGCTCTCGCCCTGCGCAACCGGGTCGCCCGCAGCCTGGGACGCTACTTCACCGGCCACGACGTGCTGCTCACCCCGACCCTCCCGGAGCTTCCCGTACCCCTGGGCACCCATGCCGAGGGCGCCGAAGAGCTGGACGGCCTCGGCTGGATCCGCCGGATCTTCGAGATGTCGCCGTTCACCACCGTGTTCAACGTGGCGGGCACACCCGCCATGTCCGTCCCGCTGGCGGCCGATGCGGAGACGGGGCTGCCGATCGGTATGCAGTTCGCGGCCGGCTACGGCCGGGAGGACACCCTCTTCCGCCTCGCCGGCCAGCTCGAACAGGCGCACCCCTGGTCGGACCGGGTCCCGCCGCTGTGGGCGGGCAACCCCACGGGGCACTGACGACCGTCGCCCGGCCAGGACGTGCCACCCGCCGGCTCACCCCCACTCGACGGTCGTCGTGGCTCCGGTGGCGCTGTGGGTGCCGTCCGGGCCGACGGAGGTGACGGTGAGGGTGGTGGTCGTATCGCCTTCCCGGTCGAGCCGGGCCAGGTAGGCGACCGTGTTGGGGGTGGCGGCCAGATGGCTGAGTACGGTCGTGCCGCGGTGGACCTCGTAGTGGTGGACCGCCTCGCCGGGGGTGGGAGGCGTCCATGACAGACGCAGCGCCTTGCTGGTGGGGGACAGGGCGGTGGCGTGGTCCACCGTGAGCGCGGTGGGCGCCGCCGGCGCGGTGAAGGCTTCGGTGTGCAGGGCGAGTTGGCCGACCCGTACGTCGTAGGCGAGGTCGGTCCTGGCGGTGCGGTCCAGGGCGAGCTTGAGGCCGAGCTGGAGAACGGTCCCGGCCCCCTGCTGGGGCAGAGCGGCGGTGTAGGTCTTCCAGCCGCCGGTGTCGGTGGTGGTCAGCGGGACCTCCACCGTGTTGGGCGGGTCCCCGTCGAGGACGACCAGAGCGCGGAGACTGAACTTGGGGTCGGACGGGGTCTTGGCCCGTACGGTCAGGCGTGCGCCGGCCGGCGCGGTCAGCCGGGTCTGGTACAGGTGTACGGAGACGTCGAACTCGGGGGCGAGAGCGCCGGTCAGGCGCAGGCACGAGCCTCCCTCCCACGCCTCCTCGAAGCACAAGGAGGCGGCCATACGGGAGTTGCCCCTCGGGCGGATGATCCAGCGGTAGGTGGGCAGGACGTCCTGCAACGAGAGGTTGGCCCAGCCGTTCCCGCCCCGGCGCGTGACCTGACCGGCGTGGTGGTAGGACGTGCCGTGACCCGCGTTGAAGTGCGTGACGAACGGCAGGGACGTGATGGTGGTGCGCTCGACGACGTGTGCGGCGATGCCGGGCCAGCCGGTGTCGGACGGGTCGTGACAGGGGCCTGTCCAGTAGTCGGCCTCGGCTCGGTAGAAGTGCCCGAGCCAGGCGTCCTTCGGCTCCTTGGGCTGGTTGGAGACCGTGTGCGCGGCGAACAGGGCCAGTGAGCCGCGGTGCTGTGAGTTCGCGGGGCAGACCAGCCGTGCCCGGCCGGGGTTCTCCGGAACCTTGCGGACGAGCTCCAGCCCGTAGAACACGTCGTACCGGTCGCGTTTGATCTTCTCGGCGACGGTAATCGAACGCGTGATGGAACTGTCGTCCCAGCCGTAGTCGATGAAGATCGAGTCGCAGACCCTCCGCGCCCCGTCCTGGAGACAGAACTCGTTCCTGCCGTCGCCGCTGTCGGCGAGTTCGTAGCGGAAAGCCTCGTACCAGGTGAATTCGATGTCGGAGCGGGCACGGGCGTAGGCGAGGACGTTCCGCAGTGCCGCCTCGGTCTTCTCGTCGGTCGGTGTCTCGTAGTTGATGAACCAGCCGTCGAAACCGAAGTACTGGGCAGCCTCGATCAGTTTGTCCACCACCGGGTAGCGCTCCTCGCCCGTGCTCGCTCCCGGCTGGACGAAGTCCTCGACCCACACCGGTTCGCCCCCGTCGCGGAGAGGGGGGAAGAAGACACTGCCGTACACCTTGACGCCGTTGCGGTGGGCGGCGTCGGTGATGTGCCCGTTGGGCGGGCAGATCAGCCCACCGCTGGCGACCCCGGCCCAGAACACCAGCACATCCACGTACTGCCAGTGGCTGAACGCGTAGTAGCGGTGGTCGTCGACGCCCTGCGAGGGGTTCTTGTCCGTGGTCCAGAACTCCGCACAGGACATGATCCGCCCCTCGCCCCCACGTGCCTTGCTGTTGGTGCGCAGCTTCGCCGAGTACGTGCGCGGACGCAGCGGGACGAGGCTGCGGTTGAACTGTGCATCGACATCGGTGGCCGGGGACCAGCCCAGGATGCTCGTGGAGCCGTCGGGCACATCGCGGGGTCCGGGGTGCCAGTGGGAGACGTACGGGGGCTTGTCCCGGGGGTCGGAGCCCGTGGTGGCAGAGGGCATCGGTCCCTGCTTTCGTCGCTGGCGTCGCGGCACACCAGCCCCACGGGCGCCGCACCGCGACGACCGCCACCGACGCGCGGGGTTCACCCTGATGCGGGGTGCCTGCGACGGGCGCCCGGTGATCCTCGTGCCTTGCTCGCCGTCGCCGCACCACCGTCTCGGCCCCTCGGGGACGGGTCTTTCCGGGGTGGCCCGCTCAGTCGCGTCGGAGCCGCGTGGGACGGTACGGCTCCAGGGCCGGCTCCGGGCGTCCGGTGAGCAGTTCGGCCGCGACCATCTCGGCCAGGCCGGCCGCCAGGGTGACACCGCTGTGGGTGACGACCACGTACGGGCCGTCGGTGCGGCTCCCGTCCTCGTCCGCGGACTCGGCCCCCTGCCGGGCCCCGTCTCCCGTGCCGGGTACGCGGCCCACGACCGGGCGGCCGTCCGGCGGCAGGGGCCGTACGCACACCTGGCGCTCCAGCACCCTGGCCCCGGCCAGTCCGGGGACCAGCGCGCGGGCCCGTGTCAGCAGGGTCTCCGCCCAGCGGTCGAGCTCCTCCGCGGGCGTGTGCAGGCCGACGTGCACGTCACCCGCCTCCAGGTGCACGGTTGCGCCGCCGTCCTCGCAGTGCGGGCGCAGATGGACGTGCGGCGTGTGCACGATGCGGGTCAGCGGCGTGGCCACCGGTCCGGCCCGTACGACGAGTCCCGGCGCGGGTGAGCCGGGCGCCGTGGGCTCCACGAGCGGCACCGGCGTCCCGGCCAGGCCCGTCACCTGTGGCGTCCAGCGGCCCGCGCAGCACACCACCGCGTCCGCCCGCAGGGTGCTCCCGTCCGCGGTGCGCAGGAGCCAGCCGCCGGGCCGGGAACCGGGCCCCTCGCCGGGCGCGCCCGGGATGTCCGCGCGTTCCAGGGCGATGACGTGGCCGGCGCTCCCGGTGCGAAGGTCCCCGCCGGCCTTCCGCAGCCCGGCCAGCAGCGCCGCGACGCACCGTTCGGTGCGCACATAGCCCTCCTCCGGGTACCAGGCGACCTCCCGCACTTCCGGTGGCAGCCGCAGGGCCGGTTCGAGGGCGGGGATCCGCTCGGCCGGGACGAGTTCGGCGGCGTAGCCCCACCGCCGCAGCCGCTGTACCCGCTCGGTGAGCTTCCCGCCTTCGGCGGGGTCGTCCGGGTCGGCCGGCGTGGGATCGGCCCAGCGCATGTTGCCCACCGGCCGGTACCATTCCGCGCCGCCCGCCTCCTCGGCCAGCCGCGCCCAGGCGTCCAGCGAGGCGGTGCGCAGATCGTGGTAGCCGCGGTCGGGCACCCCGTTGGAGTTGAGCCACGCCAGACTCCAGCGGGAGGTACCGTGCCCGGGCTCGGCACGGTCGAGCAGGGTGACGGCCGGGGCGGATACGCCGGGTGCCGGGCTCTCCGCCGTACCCGGGGACGCGGCGTGCCGCACCAGCCGGTGGGCGAGGGCGGCGCCGAGTACGCCACCACCGACGACGGCGATACGGGCGGGACGGTTCACGCGCTCTCCTCCTCGACCGGTGATCCGGCGCCCCGGCGGCCGGCACCCGGCCCCGCGAGTCCGCGCCCCGGCGCCGCCGCATCCGGCGCGGGCCTCGCCGGTTCGCGCCCCGGCTCCGCCGCTGCCTGTGCCGACCCTGCCGGCCCGTGCGCCGGCGCCGTTTCCCCTGCAGGCCTTGCCGTTTCGCGCGCCCGACCCGACGATCCGTGCGCTGCCCCGGCAGGTTCGTCTGCCGGCCCATCGGCTTCCCGTGCCGGCCTCGCCGTTTCGCTTGCCGGACCCGACGATCCGCGCCCCGGCTCCGCCGATCCGCGTGCCGGCCCATCGGCTTCCCGTGCCGGCCCCGCCGGTTCGCGAGCCGGCCGCGCCGCTTCCCGCGCCGGCCGCGCGGTTGCCCCAGCCGCTGCCTCCGCCGCTGTCCCCACCGGTTCCGCCGACCGCGGCGCGGGCCCCGTCGAGTCGCGGATGATCAGCCGCCCGCGCAGCACAATGCGTTCGCCGGCCGGGCGGTCCGTCGCCGGGTGCCGGTGCCCGGCGTCCTGCGCCGCCACCGGTCCGTCGGCGCTGCCGTCGTCGTGTCCCGTGGCCGTCGTTCCCGCGCGGCTCCGGGCCCGCTCCGCCATCCGCTCCAGCAGCCGCCGTCCGGCGGCCGTGCCCAGTTCGCGGCGCGGCTGGCGGACGACGGTGAGCCGCGGGTGGACCAGCGTCGTCCAGTCCTGGTCGTCGAAACCGACGAGGGAGATCTCCTCCGGGCAGGACCGCCCGCTGCTCTGGAGAGCGGCCACGGCACCGGAGGAGAGCACGTTGTCGGTGCAGAACAGCGCCGTGACGTCCGGGTTCTTGCGCAGCAGCCGCCGCACGGCGCGCTCGGCGGCGTCCCGGTCGTAGGGGGAGTGGACGACCAGGGCGGGGTCGGGTTCCACGCTGGCGCGGCGCAGCGCGGCGAGGTAGCCCACGAGGCGCGCGGCGCTGGGGCGTTCGTCGTCACCGTCCCGTACGGGTTTGTCGCGCAGCCGGTCCAGCTCGCGGGCGGCCTCGCTGACGACGGCGATGCGCCGGTGTCCCAGCCGCGTCAGATGGTTGACGGCGCTGCGGGCGCAGGCGGTGTTGTTGATGGTGACCTGGTCGACCTGGGGGAGGGCGGCGAGGGGCCGGTCGAGCAGCACGGTGGGCAGCCCGGCCTCGGCCATGGTGCGCAGACGTTCGGCGGTGCCGGGTCCCTGCGGGGCGATGATCAGCCCGTCGACGCGTTTCTCCCACATGACCGTCAGGGCGCGCTGTTCCGCGGCCGGGTCGGAGTCGGTGTTGGCGAGCAGGATCTCGTACCCGGCGGCGCGTACGACGTCGGTGACCGCGCGGACGGCGCTGGCGAAGAAGGAGTTGCCGATGTCGGTGACGATCACGCCGACGGTCTCGGTGGAGCCGTGGATGAGGCTGCGGGCCAGGCCGTTGGGGCGGTAGCCGAGGCGTTGGGCCGCCTCCTCCACCTTGGTGCGGGAGGCGGCGCTGGTCTGGCCGTAGCCGCCGAGCACCCGGCCGGCGGTCGCGGTGGAGACACCGGCTGCCCGGGCGACCTCGACGATGCTGGGCGGTCCGCCCCGCTCTTGACCGTTTCGCACCCGCGCCTCTCCCGATTCCGGTGGTGGTGACCGTCTGCCGGGTCCCGGCCGGGACCACCGCGGGATTCCGGCGGCGGTCCTCCAAGACCTCTTGACGCCAGTCTAACCGCGCTGAGAAGGTTCTCAGCGTTCGACTGAGAACCTTCTCAGTCGGACCGCTCACCGTGCCGCAAGGAGAGAACGACCCTCATGTCCTCATCCGTCGTGACCGTCGACCCCGTCCCGCTCGCAGCCGACCTCACCCCGACCCTCGAACACACCGTCGCGCAGTCCGGAGCCGCCAGAAAGCTCGCCGCCCGCGTCGTCGAACGCGGCCTGCGCACCGTCTACTTCATCGGCTGCGGCGGCTCGTACTACTCGACGTTCCCCGCCCAGGACCTCATGGAGCGGTACGCCCACGCGCCGGCCGCGCACCGGATGACGGCCGGGGAGATGATCCACCGCGACCTCGCGGGACTCGACGAGAGCGCACTCGTCATCGCCTCCTCGCACTCCGGGGCCACCCCCGAAACGCTGGAGGCCGTCCGGCTCGCCAAGAAGGCCGGAGCCACCGTCGCCGGCATCGCCCGCTCGGTCCCCGGCCAGAGCTCACCGCTCGCCGACGAGGCCGACGTGCTCTTCGACTACCCCAGCGACGTCACCGTCACCGAACCGAAGGCCATCCACTTCACCCAGCTCGCACTCGCGGTGCTGGAGGCGTCCGGCTCGCTGCCGAACGCGGAGGAGGCATGGCAGGCCGTCGCCGCGATCCCGCGGGCACTGACGGCCGCCAAGCAGGAAGTCACCCCGCTCGGCCGCGAGGTCGCAGCCCAGTGGCGGGACGCGCGGCTGGTGTACGTGCTGGGCGCCGGGCCCAACTTCGGCGCGGCCAACGCCCTGGCCGCCTGCTACCTCCAGGAGATGAACTGGCTGCACGCCTCCGCGGTGAACGCCGGCGACTTCTTCCACGGGCCCTTCGAGATCGTCGGCCAGCACCCGGTGCTCATCCTCAACGGCGAGGACGAGACCCGCGCCATGGGGGAGCGGGCGGTCACCTTCGCCGAGCGGTACTACGACACCTGGGCGGTGCTCGACTCCAAGGACTTCACCCTCCCCGGAGTCCCCGAGGCCCAGCGCGGACTCATCAGCCCGCTGGCGGTGGCCAGCGCCTCCCGCCGGCTGCTGGACTTCTGCGCCGCCGAGCGCGGTCACAACACGGCGCAGCGCCGGTACATGTACCGGGTGGCGTACTGATGCCCACGCCCACGCCGTCCGGCCCGCCGCCCGTGCCGGCACCCTCCGGAAGGCCGGCCGAGCGGCCGTCCGGCCCGGCCCGGGTGCTCGGTATCGGGGACAACGTCGTCGACCGGTACCCCGACCTGGGGCTGATGTTCCCCGGCGGCAACGCCGTCAACGTCGCGGTGCACGCCCGCCGGGCCGGGGCCGACGCCGCCTACTGGGGTGTGACCGGTGACGACACCGCCGGCGCCGTGGTGCGCCGGGCGCTGGCCGCCGAAGGCGTGGACACCGGACGGGTCCGTACGGAAGGCGGCCCCAACGCCTGGGCGGAGATCGGACTGGTCGGCGGGGACCGCGTCTTCAAGGGCTCCGACGACGGCGTGTCCGTCTTCGCCCTCGACGAGGAAGAGCTCGACGCGCTCGCCGGCTGGGACGTCGTCCACACCGCCTACAGCGGCTCCCTCGCGGGCCAGGTGCCAGACATGGCCGCCCGCACCCGCGTCTCCTTCGACTTCTCGCACCACTGGAACCAGCCCTGGGCCGCCCCCCTCTACCCTCATCTGCACCTCGCCGCCTTCTCCGCCTCACAGCTGGGCACGGACGAAGTGGCCGGCCTGCTGCGCCAGGCGGTCCGGCAGGGCGTGCGCTGGGCGCTGGCGACCCGGGGCGGCGACGGCGCGGTGCTGACCGACGGCGACTCCTGGTGGCGGCAGCCGCCGGTCGCCACCCCGGCCGTGGACACGCTCGGCGCCGGGGACGCCTTCATCGGGACGCTGCTGGCCGCACTGGCGGCCGGCGGCGATCCCCGGCAGGGCCTGGCCCGGGCGGCCGAGGCGGCGGCGCGGACCTGCACGGCCCACGGCGCGTTCGGGCACCCTGCACCGCTGCCCGCCCCGGGCCCGGAGGAGCCGGCGCCCGCCCTGGGCGAGGATGACCCCCGGGGCGGGCCGGACACACGTGTCGAGCCGTCGCGGGCAGCGGCGGGGGAGAAGGGCCGCACTCCGAGCGGCCGTACGGCAAGGACAGGTAGGAACGCATGACTCTGCGCATCGGTGTCGACACCGGCGGCACCTTCACCGACGTCGTCGCCTTCGACGAGGAGACCGGCGCCCTGCACGTGCGGAAGGTCTCCAGCACCCCCGACGATCCCGGCCTGGCCATCGTCGAAGGACTGGAGCGCATCCTGGAGCAGATCGGTGGCCGCACGCCCGCCGACGTCGGCTACTTCGCCCACGGCACCACCGTCGGCACCAACGCCCTGCTCACCCGCCGCGGTGCCCGTACCGGTGTCGTCACCACCCGCGGCTTCCGCGACCTGCTGGAACTGGGGCGCGGCCGGCGCCCCCGGCTCTACGACCTCCAGGCGGACAAGCCCGCCCCCTTCGCACCGCGCGATCTGCGGCTGGAGGTCACCGAACGGGTCCGGCACGACGGCAGCATCGAGACGCCGCTGGACGAGGACGAGGCCAGGGCCGCGGCCCGCACCCTGCGCGAGGCCGGGGTGGAGGCCGTCGCCGTCTGTCTGCTCTACAGCTTCCTGCGCCCCGAGCACGAGCAGCGCATCGGGGAGATCCTCGCCGAGGAACTGCCCGGCGCGCACATCTCGCTCTCCAGCCGGGTGCTGCCCGAGTTCCGCGAGTACGAGCGGCTGTCCACCGTCGTCACCAACGCCTACGTCGGCCCGGTCGTCGCCGAGTACCTGGCCAAGCTGCGGCAGCGGCTCGCCGAGCGGGGCCTGCGGGCGGTGCCGCACGTGACCCAGTCCAACGGCGGCATCATCCCGTTCGAGGCGGCCGAGGAACTGCCGGTGCGCATGGTGCTCTCCGGCCCCAGCACTGGCGTGGTCGGCGCCGCGGCCATCTGCGCCGCCGCCGGGCACCCGGACATCATCACCTTCGACATGGGCGGGACCTCCTCGGACGTCTCCCTCGTCCAGGGCGGGGTGCCCAAGGTGACCACCGGTATGGAACTGGACGGCCGGCCCGTACGCACACCCATGCTGGACATCCACACCGTCGGCGCGGGCGGCGGCTCGCTGGCCCGGGTGGACGCCGGCGGGCATCTGAAGGTCGGCCCGGCCAGCGCGGGCGCCGACCCGGGCCCCGCCTGCTACGGCAAGGGCAGCGAGGCGACCGTCACCGACGCCGACGTGGTGCTCCACACCCTCAACCCGGCCTACCTGCTGGACGGCCGGATGCCCGTGGACGAGCAGGCGTCCCGTGCCGCCGTGGCCCGGATCGCCGAGCGCGTCGGACTCGGCGTGGAGGAGTGCGCCCACGGCATCCTGCGGGTCGTCACCGCCAACATGGCGCGGGCCATCCGCGTCATCTCCGTCCAGCGGGGCTACGACCCGCGCGACTACACCCTGGTGCCGTTCGGCGGCGCGGGCCCGCTGCACGCCTCGCAGCTGGCCAGGGAACTGGGCATGCGCACCGTGCTGGTGCCGCCCACCCCCGGCGCCCAGTCGGCCCTCGGCTTGCTGATGACCGACGTACGCGCCGACTTCTCCCGCACCCGCATCCAGCGGGTCGACGGGGAGCGCGCGGCGACGGCGGCCCGGCTCGGCGCGCTCTGGGCGGAGCTGGAGCAGGAGGCGGACGCCTGGTTCGACGCCGAGCGGATCCCCGAGGCGGACCGCGCTTCGGAGCGCACGGCCGAACTGCGCTACGCGGGCCAGAACTACGAGATCCCGGTACCGGTGCCCGGCGGCCCGCTGGACGCCGCGGCGCTGGACACCCTGCTGGAGACGTTCGCCGCCGAGCACCGCAGGCTGTACGGGTACGACGCGCCGGGCGAGCCCGTCGAGGCCGTCACGGTCCGGCTCCAGGCGGTCGGCTCGGTGCCGCAGGCGCGGCTGCCGCGGCAGGAGGCGGCCGGCGAGGACGCCTCCGCCTCGCTCACCGGCACCCGCGAGATGCACCTGGCGGGCGAGGGCTTCGTCCCCGTACCGGTGCACCGGCGTGACGCCCTGCGGCCCGGCAACCGGGTGACCGGGCCCGCGGTGATCGAGCAGATGGACACCACGACGGTGCTGCTGCCGGGGGACGAGCTCACCGTGGACGCCCACTCCAACCTCGTCATCACGGTGGGCGACTGACCGGCTGCCGCCGCGCCCCCGGAGGGCCCGGCCCGGCCGGCCCCCGGTCGGGCCGTCCCCCACCGGGCCGCCGTGCCCGCGCCCGCCGCGCGCCCTCTCCGTGACCCGCCGTCCGCCACTCACCACCCGCCACGACTCACCTCCCCCTCCCGCATCCGCCATCGCGCGGACCCGCCGCACGAGGAAAGCCGATGAACGACACCGCCACCGCATCACCCGCATCGCCCGCCACCGACCCCGTCCTGGTCGAGGTCATGGGCGCGGCCCTGTCCTCCCTCGTGGAGGAGATGGGCGAAACCCTGGTCCGCGCCGCCTACTCCAGCAACATCAAGGAACGCCGGGACTGCACGGCCGGACTGTTCGATGCCGAAGGACACATGCTGGCCCAGGCCGAACAGGCCTCGCCGATCCACCTCGGCTCGCTCATCGGCGTCGTCGCGGCGGTGCTGGAACGGTTCCCCGTCGAGGACATCCGTCCCGGCGACACCTTCCTGAGCAACGACCCCTACTCCGGAGGCGGCTCGCACCTGCCCGACATGGTGCTGGTCACCCCCGTCTTCGCGGACGGGCGGCTCACCGCCTGGGCGGCCAACCTCGCCCACCACGCGGACTTCGGCGACCGCGGCCACGCCCACATCTTCCAGGAGGGCATCCGCATCCCGCCGGTCCGCTTCGCCCGCGAGGGCGAGATCGTCGACGACGTCTTCCAGCTCGTCCTGACCAACTGCCAGGTGCCGGCCGAGCGCCGCGCCGACTTCCGGGCCCAGCTGGCCGCCAACCGCCTCGCGGTGGCCCGCTACGGCGAACTCGTCGCACGCCACGGCCGGGAGACCATGCTCGCCACGGCAGCCGCCCTGCTCGACTACACCGAACGCCGCACCCGCGCCGCCATCGCCGACGTACCGGACGGCACCTACGAGTTCACCGACCGCTTCGACTGCCCCGAGCTGGAGGAGACCGAACTCGAACTGCGGGTACGGATCACCGTGGCGGGGGACGAACTCCACTTCGACTTCGCCGGCAACCCCGGACAGGTCCGCGCCTCCGTCAACATGGTCCGCACCGCGCTGCACGCCACCGTCTACTACGCGGTGAAGACCCTCGTGGACCCGGACATCCCCTCCAACGCCGGACTGCACCGCCCCATCCGGATCGACGCGCCGCTCGGCACCATCGTCAACTGCCAGGAGCCGGCCGCCGTCAACGGCAGGACCGAGACCTGCCAGCGCGTCGTGGACCTGGTGCACGGCGCCCTCGCCCCGGCCGTGCCCGGACGCGTAACGGCCGCCGCCAACGGCGCCAACACCGGCGTCCACTTCTCCGGCTACGACCGGGCCAAGGGCCGCTACTTCGTCTACCTGGAGACCATCGGCGGCGGCTCCGGCGCCCGCGCCGGCAAGGACGGTCTGGACGGTGTGCAGGTACACGTCACCAACACCTCCAATCTGCCGGTCGAAGCGCTGGAGACCGAGTACCCGCTGGTCGTCGAGGCGTACGAACTGGTGCCCGACTCCGGAGGCCCCGGCCGCACCCGCGGCGGCATGGGCATCCGGCGCACCGTCCGTGTCGAGGGCACCTCACCTGGCGCGGACGACGGCAAGGCCGACGGCACCGGCGCCGAGGAAGACGAGGGCGTGCAGTTCTGGCTGGACACCAGCCGTCTCAGGTCCCGGCCGTGGGGCCTGTTCGGCGGGCTGCCGGGCAGCTCGGCCCGCGTCGAACTGAGCGAAGGCGCCCGCCCGGTGGTGCGCGGCCACACCGTGCTGCGCCCCGGCGACCGGGTCAGCGTCGTCACCGCGGGCGCCGGCGGCTACGGCGACCCGGCCGAGCGCGAACCCGACCGGATCGCACAGGACGTGCGTGAGGGCGTCACCAGCCCCGACGAGGCCCGCCGCGCCTACGGCACGCACGCGCCCGGCACCGACGGCTGACAGCCATACGCCGAACGCCCCCCGAGATACGAAGAGGCAGTTCCCCGCACCACAACGCCCGCACAACGCACGGAAACAGAAGAAGAGGAGGTGTGCGATGACGGACACCCCCGCACCCCCGGCTCCGCCGCCCGCTCACCGCGGCGGAGCGGGAACCGGCAGCACGAACACCCCGGAGACCGCCCACGCCGGCGAGGGGCATCCCGACGGCACCGCGCCGCCCTGGCGCCGGGTGCTGTGGGCGGCCATGCTCGGCAACGCCGTCGAGTGGTACGACAACGCCCTCTACGGCATCCTCGCCGTGGTCATGTCGCGCACCTTCTTCCCCGAGGGCGACGCGACCGTCGCCCTCATCTCCACCTACCTGGGCCTGATCCTCTCCTACGCGATCCGGCCCGTCGGCGGAACCCTGATGGGACGTGTGGCCGACCTGAAAGGGCACAAATTCGTCCTCACGGTCACCATCTCCCTGATGTCCGTGGGCACCGTGGCGATCGGCCTGCTGCCCGCCTACTCGGCCATCGGCATCGCCGCACCCCTGCTGCTGGCACTCTGCCGGCTCGTCCAGGGGCTCGGCGCCAGCGCCGAATACACGGTCGCCAGCAACTTCCTGCTCGAACACGGGCCACGGCACCGGCGCAACTACCTGTCGGGCTGGAGCGTCGGCTCCACCTCGCTCGGCCCGCTGATCGCCTCCGTACTGGCCTACCTGCTGATCGTCACCCTGCCCGGTGCGGCCTTCGACGCCTGGGGCTGGCGCCTGCTGTTCCTCCTGGCAGCCCCGCTGTCCCTGGTCACCCTGTACATCCGCCGGCACACCACCGAGGCGCCCGAATACCGCCGCGCGCTGGAGGAGGCCCGCAACAGCGGGACCGAACAGGCACCCTTCACCGAGGCCGTACGCGGCCACTGGCGGGACATGCTGCGAGCCATCGGCCTCGGCGCCGGCCAGCGCGTCGGCTCCTTCATGATCCAGAGCTATTTCGTCACCGCGCTGGTGCAGAACGGCATCGGCGAGGACCGGGCGCTGCTGGCCGCGATCCTCACCTACGTGGTGGGCGCCCCGGCGGCCGTCTGGGGCGGCAGGTGCGCCGACCGGTACGGCGGACGCCGGCTGCTCGTGTGGGGCTACGGCGTCTTCGTCCTGTTCACCGTGCCGACGTTCCTGGCCATCGAATCCGGCTCGTTCGTCCTGGCCTTCCTCGCCGTCGTCGTCTTCACCGTCCTCAACAACATCGTCGGCGCACCGCTGACCACGGCCTACGTGATGAGCTTCCCCGCACACGTGCGGGGCACCGCCGCCGCCCTCAACTACAACGTCGGCACCACACTGCTGGGCGGAACCGCACCCCTGCTGGCCACCTGGCTCGTCGGCAGGACCGGCACCGAGGTGTCCTTCGGCTGGTACATGGCCGCCGTCTGCCTGGTCTCCGCCCTGGTCGCCGCGTTCGCGCTGCCGAAATCCATCGACGAGGCCCGCGAAGCCGCCGGCCGGACACCGGGCGAGACCCGGCACCCCCGCCCTGCCACCGGAACGGAGAAGAAGTGAGCACCCACCCACCGGCCTCCACGGCAAGCCCGGAGCCGGCCCCCGCCGCCCGCTACGGTCCCAAACCCCCTGTACGGGGCGGCAACGGCATGGTCGTCACCTCCCACCCGCTGGCCACCCGCGCGGCCCGCGACGTCCTGCGCGAGGGCGGCAACGCCACCGACGCGGCACTCACCGCCGCCGCCACCCAGCTGATCGTCGAACCGCACATGACCTCCCTGACCGGAGGGCTCAGCCTGCTGCACCGCAGCGCCGCCACCGGCGCCGTCCACTATCTGAACGGCAACGTCAACGCACCGCTCGCACCGCTGCCCGACTTCTCCGGCGCCGACCTCACCCGGGGCCGCGGCGTACCCGTCCCCGGCTGGTGGCCGGCCTTCGAGGAGGCCCGGCGGCGCTTCGGCACCCTCGGCCGGGCACGGCTGCTGGCCCCCGCGCTGTCCGCCGCGACCGATGGCTTCGAGGTCAACCCCTTCCTGTACGGCATCGCCTACGGCGAACAGGCCAACCTCGGCGCCTCCGAGCAGATGAGGGAGGTCTTCTTCGCCGACGGGCACCTGGCCGTACCCGGCCAGACCATCACCCAGCCGCGGGCCGCCCGTACCCTGGAGCGGCTGCGCGACGAGGGCATGGACTACTACCTCGGCGACTTCGCCCGCGCGGTCGCCGCCACCGCCCGCGCGGACGGCGGAGTCCTGCACGAACGCGACTTCGCCGCCTACCGGGTCCTCGTCCAGGAGCCGGTGCGCGGCACCTACCGCGGCGCCGAGATCGTCGCCTCCCCGCCGCCCGACGACGGCGGCGTCCAGCTCATCTGCGCGCTCAACATGCTGGAGACCGTCGACCTGCCGCGGATGGGACCGCCCGCCGAGGACCCCGAGACGCTGCGGCTGCTCATCCAGGCACACAACACCGCCTACTACGCACCGCCGCTGCGGCACGGTCTGGAGGAGGACCGCGAACGCCTGGAGGTGCTGCTGTCCAAGGAGTACGCCCGCACCCGCACAGCACTGCTGGCCACGGCGCCCACCGGAACGGCACCCACAGCCACGCCCACGCCCGGCACCATTCACATCAGCGTCGTCGACGCCGCCGGGGACACCGTCTCCCTCACGCACTCCCACATGTGCTCCGGCTTCGTCAACGGACTGTTCAGCGAGGGCTTCCAGCTCTCCGGCGGCGGTTCCTTCTTCCAGCGGGTGATGCCTCAGCCCGGCGACCGCGCCTGCGTCTACCTCGCGCCCAACCTGGTGCTGCGCGACGGCCGCCCCGTACTCGTCTCCGGCTCGCCCTCGGTCTCCCTGGTCGCCAACATCCTGCAGAACCTCGTCAACATCCTCGACTTCGGCATGACGATCGAACAGTCCGTACGCGCCCCCCGCTTCGGAGCCCGGCCCCACAGCCCGGACCGCGGCTGGCAGCCCGGCAACCTGCTGGAGGCCGGCTTCGGCGAACCCGTCCTCGAACGGATACGGGCCTGGGCCGGCCGGGAACGCCTGTGGACCCGCGTCGTCAACCCGTGGAACGCGCTGACCGGCAACTTCGAAGGCATCACCCTCGACCCGGCCACCGGCGAGGCACAGGCCTGCGCCGACCCCCGAAGGGTGGGTTCGGCGGAAGCAGCATGAGCGAGCGGCCGGCCGTGACGACGACAGTGCGGAACAGCGGCCGGCCACCGCGGACGGTCGGCTCCGCAAGGACCACCTCGGCGCCCGGGGCCAGAAGGCGCTGGTCAGCGCCCGCCGAGGCTGCTGCCCCCGTCGACGTCGAGGACGTGGCCCGTGATGAACCCGGCGTCGTCGGACAGCAGGAAGGCGATGGCGGCGGCGACGTCCTCGGGCCTGCCCAGCCGTCCCAGCGGGATCGAGGCGAGCGCCTTGCGCTCGCCCTCGCTGCCGACCGGCCGCGCACGGCGGAACAGCTCGGTGGCGGTGGGGCCCGGCGAGACGGCGTTGGAGGTGATGCCGTCCGCTGCGAGTTCCAGCGCCCACGTACGGGTGCACCCCACCAGCGCACTCTTCGCCGCCGCGTACGCCGTGCGGTCCCTGGCGCCGTAGACCGCCCGCGAAGTGACGTTGACGATCCGGCCGAAGCGCCGCGCACGCATGCCCGGCACGAGCGCCTGGACGATCTGCACCGACGCGCGCAGATTCAGGTCCACGACCTGTCCGAGAGTCGCCAGATCGAGCTCCCCGATGGGCTGAGGCTGTGCGATGCCCGCGTTGTTGACGACGCGGCAGACAGGGCGCTCCCGGGTCACCTCCTCCAGCATGCGTGCGGTGTCCTCGACATCGGAGAGGTCGCACCGGACGAAGACGCCGGGGAACCCGTCGTCGGGCTCGCGCCGGGCCACCCCGACGACCTCGTACCCCGCCTTCGCGAGCCGCAGGGACGTCGCCAGGCCGATGCCCTTGCTGGCTCCCGTGACCAGTACGCGCTTCGTATCGCTCATGACGCTGCTGTCGCTCCTTCGGCCGCGGATCACACCTCGTCAGAGCGTATGAGGGAGCGAACCGGCCCGGCCTCCGGGGCCCACCCGCGTGAACGTCGCGTCGGCTGCCGGGACGCCGGTCAGGCGGGTTCGAAGAACAACGGCTTGCTCAGCGTGGAACGCACCGGCGAGCACGCGATGCGCTCCGCGATCGCGGCCCGGTGCGCTTCGAGCGCCGGGTCGAGAAGGAGCTCGTAGCGGAACCGCGTTGCCGGCTCCTCGCGCTCCAGGTGCACCCGCACGCTCACACCCGCGTCGGTGACGCCCAGGTCGGCGAGTGCCATGCGCGCGGAGATCGTCATGCACGTGGCCAGCGACGCCTCCAGCAGTTCGTGCGGTCGCATCCCCGCCGAACCGCCGGCGCCTTCGTTGACCGTGTCGGCGAGACCCGCGTGACCGCCTGTCCTGTAGACGACCTGCCAGGGCTCCGTGAGCGCCGCAGCATCCACCATCGCCTTCGCCTCCCCGCGAGTACCGGACCGTCAGATCGTACGCAGCGGACCACATCGCGAGAACACCGTTCCGCATACTGGGACGTCTGGTTTGTGTGAGTCACCGGCCCAGCGGGCTGCCGGCCCCTCTTCGGTGCCGCATGAGAAAGCTGCGCACAGGGGGGCCACGGACCGCCTCAGCGCAGTCTCTTGGCCATCACCTGCTCCCTGGTGACACCGTCCGGGAGTAGTTTCCCGTCTTCCTCGCTCATGACGAACCCGTTCCGCCGGTACAGGGCGACGGCGGGCTCGTTCCCCGGGATCACGGCGAGCTTCAGCGTTGTGGAGCCGGCGCCCAGGGCCCACTCCGTGACCGCTTCGATTAGCCTGTCTCCTACACCTTCGCCCCGCGCCTCGGGGCTGACCCACAACGAGTGCAGTTCGCTCGTCTCACCGTCGTGTGAAACGCCCCTGACCATGCCGACAGGCAGGCGTCCTCGCAGCGCGACGACGTTGAAGGAACCGGGAACGGCCAGCCGCGCACGCCACTGCCGGCGCCCAGTCCTGTGCCAGTCGGCGAGCCGGGCTCTGAACGCGTGCGGGGCATCGGTCAGCGCGGCAAGGCGGACTTCCTGCCACAACGGCCAGTCCTCCGACGTGACGATGCGCAAACTCACCATGCGGTGGAGTGTGCCGCACGGCCGGTCACGGAATCAGGGCGGGGAGTTCGTCCAGGCGCTCGATGCGAGGGACCGTCGGTTCTCCGGGAGGTGCGGTGCCGTGGCGGTCGAGCCACACTCCGCGCAATCCGGCGGCGGTGGCGGCTTCGGCGTCCGTGCTCAACCGGTCTCCCACGTAGACGACCTGGGCCGGGCGCAGCCGGTAAGCCGCACACGCGGCGTGGAAGACAGCGGGATCGGGCTTGGCGGCACCCACTTCGCTCGATGCGGTGACGTGCGGAAACCACTCGGCGAGCCCCACGCGGGCGAGTTTCCGGCGCTGCTGCTCGGCGTCCCCGTTGGTGACGACCCCCAGCACGAGCGGCTCCGACCTTTGGGCCAGCGACCTGAGTGCGGGCAGGACATCGGCGTAGGTGCGCCACTCGGCTTCGTACCGTTCCAGGTAGCGCGCGAACCAGGCATCTGCCCGCTCTTCCGGCCACTGTCCCGCCCCGCACCGCTCCACGAGTCCTGTCACACGCAGTCGGCGCTGCTCCTGGAAGGTGATGGCACCTGCCAGACATCGGTCCATTGCCGACGCTTCGAGCTCCCGCCACCATCGGATGATCTGCGCCGGCCCCGTGCTCGCCGGCGGCCCGTGCGCGTGCACGGTGGCAACGACAGCGGCGTCGGACGCGGCATCGTGGTCGAGCAGGGTGCCGTCCAGGTCGAACAGCACCGCCTCACAGCCGTGCGAGGTGTCGGAAATGGCTCCTCCTCATGGTCGCCGGCACCGCACCGGCCGAGACCACCATGGAGCGGTACCTCTGACAGCCCGCCCGGGCCGCCCCGGCGGACCGCGCTCCCGTCCTTGCCCTGCCCGGCCGGGACGCAAGATCAACCCATGGGTCTTTCGGCGGGGGCCCGGGCACGTTGCCCTCGCGGGCCTCGTAGTCTTCAGACATGACCAAAAACCAGCCCCCGACTCCCCAGGAAGCCTTCGAGCTGCTGCTCGCCGGCAACCAGCGCTTCGTCGCCGGCACGCCGGACCATCCGAACCAGGACGCCGCACGCCGCGCCGAGATCGCACCGGGCCAGCGGCCGTTCGCCGTCCTGTTCGGGTGCTCCGACTCCCGGTTGGCCGCAGAGGTCATCTTCGACCGCGGCCTCGGCGACCTGTTCGTGGTGCGCACCGCGGGCCACGTGGCCGGCTCGGAGGTGCTGGGCAGCATCGAGTACGGGGTGGAGGTGCTGGACTGCCCGCTGGTCGTGGTGCTCGGCCACGACTCGTGCGGCGCGGTGGGTGCCGCATGCGCCGCCCTGGAGGACGGCATGGCACCGGCCGGGTACGTCCGGGACGTCGTGGAGCGGGTGACGCCCAGCGTGCTCGCGGCGCGGGCCGCGGGCCGCCTGGAGCCCGACGAGATCCTGGCCGAGCACGTGAGCCAGACCGTCGACCTGCTGCTGGACCGCTCCCGGGCCCTCTCCGAGCGGGTCGAGAGCGGCAAGGCCGCCGTCGTGGGCCTGTGCTACCGCCTTGCCGACGGAAGCGCCCAGGTGGTGGCGGCCCGGGGCCTCGACGTCACCGCCGGCTCCGCAGCGTGACCGGAGCGCCGCCCGCCGCCGGACCGTGATCGGCGATCGCAGGCAGGCAGTCCCGTCCGGTGTCCGGCCCGCCGGGCACCGGACGGTGTGCTGCTGCCCTCAGGCGGGCCGGGGGCCCGCGGCGCGGCGGAGCCGGTTGGCGATCGCCAGCCCCAGCCCCTCCTGCTCCGGCAGGGAGGCGACGATGAGGTCGCAGCCCTGCTGGTCGAGCTCGCGCAGGGCCCCGTACAGCCCGCGCGCGTAGGCGGCCATCGACTCGGGGACCGCCACCACGGCGTGGGCCCCGGCCGGGGCGTCGGTGAAGGAGGGGGGAAGGAGCACACCCACCCGGTGTCCCTCGGCCCGCGCCTGTTCGGCCTCGGCGACGACCCTTTCGGGCGCGACGAGGACGACTCGTGCACGCGGCGCGTAGTGCGAGGGGTGCTGGCCCGGCACCCGGACCGTGCTGGTGGCGGGGACCGCGACCGGGCTGCCCAGCACCGCCTCCAGGTCCTCGCGCGTCACCCCGCCGGGCCGCAGGATGCCGGGGGCGTCACCCGTGACGTCCACGATGGTCGACTCGACACCGACGTGGCAGGCACCGCCGTCCAGTACGAAGTCGACGGCGTCACCGAGCTCGGCGCGGACGTGGTCCGCCGTCGTGGGGCTGACCGAGCCGAAGCGGTTCGCCGACGGTGCCGTCACACCGCCGCCGAAGGCCGACAGCAGTTCGAGCGCCACAGGGTGGTCCGGCACGCGGACGGCCACCGTCTCCAGTCCGCCCGTCGCTTCCAGGGGCACCCGGGGACCGCGCCGCAGGACCAGCGTCAGCGGCCCCGGCCAGAAGCGTTCGGCCAGCAGGCGGGCGGTCTTGGGTACGTCCTCGACCCAGTCGTCCAACCGCTCCGCATCGCCGATGTGGACGATCAGCGGGTGGGAGGGCGGGCGGCCCTTGACCTCGAAGATTCGCCTGACCGCGGCGGGGTCCTCGGCGTTGGCGCCCAGACCGTAGACGGTTTCGGTCGGGAGGGCCACCAGGCCACCGGCGCGCAGCACTCCGGCCGCCTTCTGGATGTCAGTGGTTCGTGCCATCACTCTGCCCATTCTCTCACTGCTCCGCTGCGGCCCGTCCCCTGCACCGGCAGCACCTCACCGGGGACGGCCACGGCCCCCTCGGGTGCGGTCGGACGGCGGGCGCCGGCGTCAGGTGGCCGGAACGGCGGGGGTCTCGCGGCTCAGCGCCGCCCTGAGCCGACGAACCTCCTTGAGCAGCTGTGACGACCCCTTGCGCGCCGCCGGCTCGTCGATCTCTCGTGTCGCCCCGCGGGCCTCGGACCGCTCCGCGCAGTCGGCCGCGAGCGCGAGCAGGGCGCCGCCGAAGGGGCCGGGCCCTCCCGCCAGGAGCCCGGGCAGGGCGCCCGACAGCACCGCCCACACCGTGCCGCCGGCACCGCTACGCGCCGCCTCCCGCAATGCCGCCGCCACCCGCTTCGGCTTGAGCCGGCGCAGCCCCGCCGGCTCGGCGATGTCCCGGCCGAGCCCCGCCGCGTCGAGCTGTCCGCGGGCGGCCAGCACGAGCATCGCGTCCACCGCGGACGGCTGCTCCTCGAAGCGCCGCGCCCCGAGCCCGTACGCCACCAGCAGATCCGCTGACAGCAACGGAAAGGCCGCGAAAGGCCCGAGCGCGCACGCCCGGGAACCTGCCCGGCCCGGCAGGGCAGGAGCGGGAACGGTGCGCTCGGCCGCGTGGTCATGCGGCCGAGCCGTGCCCGGAATCGTGCCGGCGGGTTCTGACCGGCTGGCACCGGCCCCTCGATCGGCTGAGACCGCGCCCCGGCAGCCTCCGGCGCAACTGCCCGAACGCTGCGGCCATGTGGAAGGCGCGGGAGAGTCCACAATGCCGGTACTGGGCGAACCCACTGGTCAAATACGTCTCATACATGCATCTGCACTGCACATACAGCGCTAGTATGGCTCCCGACCCGGGGAGGCCAGAGATGGACGTGACGCTCTCGCAGGCCCGTGAGTGCTGGAGCGAAGTGGTGGAACGTCTCCAGCACGGCGAGGAGATCGTGCTGGAGAACACCAGGAACCGGCAGGCGGCGGTGATGCGCCGGCTGGAGGCGGACACGCCGGCGGGGCCGGTGTGGTCCAGCAGCAAGGCGCGGCAGGAGCTCGGCGCGCTGGTCGCGGCGGCTCAGGAGGGAGCCCAGGTGCTGACGGTGGGCGGCCTGCCGGCGGCGGCCGTCACCCGCCACACCCCGCCCCGGCACGAGCGGCCCCGGCCCCAGAACACCGCCGGCCTCACGGGGTTGGGCGACGTACTGGACGGGCTGCTGGCCGACGAGCCCGAAACCACGGGCCTGTCCACCGGCGTCGCGGCCCTGGACCGGGTGTGCGGCGGGCTGGCGCGGGGGAGCGTCACGCTGGTGGCGGCGCCGCCGAACGCGGGCGGGAGCCTGCTGCCGCTCCAGGCGGCGCGTGCCGCGGCGTTCGACCCGGAGCAGCCGGTGCCGGTGCTCTACGCCCTTTCGGGCGTGCCGTTGCAGGTCGCCGCCCGGCGCCTGATCGCCGCCGAAGCCTCCGTGCCGTACGCCCGGTTCGCCGCGGGCACCCTCACCCCCGGGCAGCGGGACGCCGTCAGGGCGGCCGACGGCCGGCTGCGGGCGGCGCCCTTGTCGTTCACCGGACCGGAGCCGACCGCGCAGGCCATCGCGGAGGAAGCCGCCCGTATCGACGGCCTCGGCCTGATCGTGGTCGACCGTCTCCAGCACACCCGCGCCGAGGGCACGCCGCTGTCCGGCCGGTCCCTCCCGGCCGCCGTCCGGACGCTGGCGCACCTGGCCGCCGAGCGGCAGGCCGCGGTCGTCGTCCTGCTCGACACCGACGACGCCCAGCTGACGGCCCGGCTGGAAGCCGACCGGGCCTTCCGCCTCACCCGCCCCGGCGACGGCGCGGCAGCCCGTATCACCGTCACGGCCCGTGACCTGGGCACTCTGGCGTCGGTCGAGGTGGGACTGGACATGACGCACCTGCGCCTCCTCGACCAGCCGCCCCTCCCCGCCGGCTCCGTGCCCGGCCCCGCGTCGGCGCCCGAGCCCCTGCCCCGACCCACCACGGCACCCGCCGGCACGGACACCGCCGCTCCCGCCCCCGGCCCGACGCCCGCCCGCCGTCAGCCGCCGTCCGTACCCCGCCGTGGCACCGCCGGCACCGCACGCCGCTCGGCCCGGACCGTCCCGGGCGGGTCCGCGGTGCACAAGGACGGCGGCCGGGTCGGGGAACTGGTCGAGCGGATCGAGGGCAAGGTCCGTACCGTCCTCGCCGAGAGCGGGGGAGAAGTGGCCGCAGCGGTCGACCAGCTGAGGAAGACCGCGATCCCCGACGTGATGGATCTGCTGGAACAGAGCCGGGCCGGAGGGCGGTACGACTTCCGCAACTACCCCGACCTGCCCGACATCCTCCGCAAGCTGGGCCGGCAGGAGGCCGACGACATCTGGGAGGCCCGCCCCCGTTGGACGGCGCCCCCGCAGATCCTCGACCGGATCGGCGACGAGGCCGTCACGGCGCTCGACATCAACGGCGCCTACCTCAGCGCGTTGAAAGCCCACCTGCCGATCGGCCAGCTCGAACACCACCTCGGCCCCGACGCGGGCGGCCCTGCGCACGACACCAAGCGCTCCGGCGTCCACTTGGTCACTCCGCCCGCCTGGGAGCACCCCGACCTTCCGAACCCGATCGGCGACCGGGAGGAGCCCGGCCCGCTGTGGATCACCGAATCCACCCTCCGCCTCCTGCTGCGCCTCTCGGGCCCGAAGGCCGGGCTGTGCGAACGCCCGCTGATCCACGAGTCCTGGACCTCGGGCTCGACCGAGCAGCTGCTGGAGACGCTGCGCAGGGCGCTGGTGCAGGTGCGCAGCAGCGCCCTGGCCGCCCGGACGGCGGAGGGTGAGGTGGCGTACGAGTACGTGAAGGCGATGTACTCCAAGCTGGTCTCCACGATGGGCGAGTCCAACTACAACCGGGACCTCTACCGGCAGGACTGGATGCACATCATCCGTTCCCAGGCGTTCGCCAACCTGTGGCGCAAGGCATGGGCCGCCCGTCAGGCCGGCCTCACCGTGGTGCGCATGATGGGCACCGACGAACTCCACCTGGCCGGCGACTGGCGCACCGCCCGCGCCGTGGGGAAGGACACGCCGCTGTTCCCCGAAGGGCGTGAGGTCACCGAGGTCAAGCCCAAGCAGACCTACCGGCTGGAGAAGGTGGCCGAGGGCAGCTACCGCGAACGGGAGGTGAACTGAGGTGCCGGAGCGCACTTACAACTTCGGCCTGTACGGCGCCCAGGGCCGCAAGAGCGCCTTTCTCGCAGGCGAGGTCCTCGACCGGCTCGCTCTGGAGGGCGGCATCCGCTCGCCGGTCACCACCCGCCGAGGGCTGCACGCCCGGCTGAACTATCTGACGAACTCACCCGCCGGCTACCAGGCCATGCGGGACGCGGGCATCACGGTGGCCCGGGGGACGCTGCGCCGCTGGCTGCGGCACAGACAGACTCCCACCCGGGAGAACCTGGCCCGGATCGATGCGGCGTACCGGGCCTACCGGCGCCGCAATGTGTCCCGGCATCTGTTGCAGCGGCTCAACGCGCGGGGCGGTACCCGGGTGGAGATCCAGCCGCTGGACCAGAGCGCGGTCGCCGATCCCCGCAAGCGGGTCATCGCCACCGATGTGGCGGGCCTCCGCAGACTGCGGATCCGCAGGTGGGACCGGATCGTCCAGGCGTGGACCGCCCGGGACGACGAGGCCCTCGCGGACGCGTGGGACGACGAACTGTCGGACCTGGGCTCGCAGTGGGGCCAGTACGAGTACGCCACCTCCGTCGGCTTCTCCGCCTGACCACATGGGGGTTCTTCCGCCTGGGCGCCGGGCACCAGAGCCGTTCCGGATGCCGGGGAATTCACATCACCGCGTCGGTCTCCAACGGCCATGCGGTGATGCGCAGTTCCCGGACGCGGACCAGCTCCTCGTCGGCGAGGCGGAAGATGTGCATGAACGGGGCGCGCACCACATGGTCGGGCGCGGTCTTCTTCGCCATGGTGGCCTCTCCCCGCAGCAGGAGGACACCGCCGTCGGCTGTCCAGCACTCCAGGACCTCGTGGGAGATGTCCAGCGGTTCGTCGATCTTGACGAAGAACTCCTTGATGGTCTCGACGCCGTGAACGTGAGCGGTGCCGAAGAACATGTCGGTGTCCTCGGTGAGCGGCGCGAAGCCCTCATCGAAGTCCAGGGTGTCGATGGCGTCCATGAACTTCAGGACCCATGCGGGCGTCGTCGTCGCGTGCGCTGTGTTCGTCATCGTTCTCATCCTTCGGTCAGGCATGTCGCATGCGGGTCGGCAGGGCGGACATCGGTCGTCCCCGCCGTGACACTCCTTGAAGTTCTTCCGCGAGTCAGATGTTCCGCGAGGGCCCGGTTTTGTCCGGCGCGGTCCCAGGCGGTGCCATGTCGTATATCAGCGGTTCAGCCGAGCACCAGCGCCGGCCACCGGCCGGCAGGACCTCGGCGCGGACACGGGAGCCGACGAGACGCCACGGAAGCTGGGACGGATGGTGGGCGCGACGGCGGGAGACGGCACGAGACGCCGGATGAGCAGCAGCTGACAGCATCGGCGCATGGACGGGGACCGAGAACCGACAGACTGATCGCCACTGGGTGAGGGGGTGGGAAGCGCGGAGACGGGAGAGCACAGTATGGACGGGCGGCTGGAGCTGCGGCGCCGGCAGCGGGAAGCCGTTGACGCGGCGGTCTTCGCGCTGGAGACCCCGCCCGGCGGTATCCCCGACGAGGGGCTGCGTACTCAGGTGGTCGCCGCCCCCGGTTCGGGCAAGACGCTGGTCGCGTATGAGGTGGCGCGCCGTCTGGAGCCGCGGGGGCGAGTGCTGGTGCTGGTGCCCACCCTCGATCTGCTGACGCAGACGGTGGCCAAGTGGCGCCAGTACGGCATGACCGGCCCGGCGGTGGCGGTCTGCTCCCTCGACCGCGACCCGGAATCGCGCACCTACCTGGCTGACGAACTGGACGTTCGCTGCACCACCAATCCGCTCCGGCTGGCGCTGTGGGCCGGCAGCGGTCCCGCCACCGTCTTCGCCACCTATGCCTCCCCGGTGGGCAACCCCGGCCGTCGCCCCACCGGGGACACGGAGCAGGACGAGGAGGACCAGGAGGCGGCCGAGGAACGGGCGGTCGCCGGGGTGCTGCAGCGGGCGCTGGCCGGGGCGTTCGGGCAGAAGCTGGGCGGGTTCGGCCTGGCGGTGGTGGACGAGGCGCACCGTACCGCCGGACTGGCGTCGAAACCGTGGGCCGTCATCCACGACAACACCCGTATCCCGGCCGACCGCCGCCTGTACCTGACGGCCACGCCCCGCATCTGGGAAACCGCCGCGGCAGGTGGCGAGGAGGGCGAGGCGCTGGTCGCCTCCATGGACGACGAGACCGTCTTCGGGAAACCCGCCTTCACCTACCCGCTCGGGCAGGCCATCGAGGAGGGGGTGCTGGCCGGATTCGAGATCGACGTCCTGGAGATCCGCGATCCCGCGCCCCTCGGAGACGGTGCCTCGCTGGAGGAGCGACGCGGGGCCCGGCTGGGCGCCATCCGCGCGGCCACTCTCGCCCACATGGAGACCGCCGGGGTGGTGAGCCTGCTGTCGTTCCACGCCCGCACTCAGGAGGCGCTCTCCTTCGCCCGTGGTCTCCCGGATGCTGCTGCCGAGCTGCGCGCGGCCGGCCGCTTCCCCGGGCAGGTGTGGGGGGAGTGGCTGTGTGGCCTCCATCCGGCCTCGCACCGGCGTGCCGTGCTCGATCAGATCGCCGGCGGGGTTGATGCGGAGGGCCGTAAGACGGAGTTCCGCATCCTGGCCACCTGCCGCCTCCTGGGTGAAGGCACCGACATCACGGGCCGCTGCGGCCTGGACGGCGTGCTGTTCGCGGATGTCCGCAGCAGCCCCGTGGACATCGTGCAGACGGTCGGCCGCGCGCTGCGGCAGCAGCCGGACGAGGGAAAGACGGCACGCCTGCTCGTCCCCGTCCTGCTGACGGAGGAGGACGAGGGCAGGGACATGGCCGCCACGGCCGCGTTCGAGCCCCTGGTGACCATCCTGCGGGCGCTGCGCTCCTTCGATCCCCGCATCGTGGAGCGCCTGACGCTGCGGCCGTCCGGCCGCCGCAGGGGCGCTCCGGAGGACGTCCTGGCCGCCGACCCGGCCGGCGACCCCCGCCAGCACACGAACACCCCCACGGCCGAGGCAGAGGGCGGGCCGGCCGACGACGACCAGGAGGACCAGGAGGCGGAGCCCACCGGCGAGGGCGTCGAACTGGCGCTGTTGCGCTTCTCGCGCCGTGGCAGGGATGCCGAGGAGATCGCCCGCCTGGTGCGCACCCGCGTGCTGCGCCCCGAGTCCACCGCCTGGCTCACCGGCCTGGAGGCTCTGCGTGCCTTCGCCGCCGCCCACGGGCACGCGAACGTCCCCTACACCGCGACCGTCCCCCTCGGCGACCAGAACATCACCTACCCGGTGGGGCAGTGGGCGGCCGAACAGCGCCGCGCCTGGCGCAACGAGGACCTGGCCGACTGGCGCACCGAGCTGCTCGCGGAGACCGGTTTCGTCTTCGACCCACGCGACCAGGCGTTCACCGAGTTCCTCGACGTGTGCGCCCTCTACCACGCCGAGCACCACACCCTCGCCGCACCCCGCGACGCCGTCCTGGCCGGGGTGGCGGTCGGCGAGAGGCTCCACCAGGCCCGCAAACCCGGCGGCCTCGGCAAGAAGCCCGACCGCGCCGAGAGCCGCCGCCGACGACTGGAGGCCATCGACCCCGACTGGAACCCCACCTGGCCCATCTCCTGGCAACGCCACTGGGCCAAAGCCCGCTGGCTCCTCTCCCAAGGGGCCACCCTCGCCGAACTCCAACCCGGCGTCAGCCTGGGTGGCGACGACATCGGCACCTGGCTCGCCGAACAGCCCGCCGCCTGGCACACCCTCACCGAAGACCAGCAACAGCGCCTCGCCGCCCTGGGGGTCCGCCCCGCACCGCCGCCGGCGCTCGCGGCGGCCCCGGCGGTGCCCGCCGGGGCAACGCGGTGGGAGATCAACCTGGCCGCCGCCCGCCAGTTCAAGGCCCGCGAAGGCCACCTCCGCGTTCCCCGGGCCCACATCGAGACCGTCACCGACACCGACGGCCACACACACGACATCCGGCTGGGCGTCTTCCGCAGCAACACCCGCAGTCGTCACAAACAGCGCAAGCTCACCCCCAATCAGGCCCACGAGGTGCACCAGATCGGGCTGCTGGCGTGACCGGAAGCCGACTCGTCGGCAGACCCCCCTTCTACGGCCCGCGTCCGGCCGGTAGCCGGATACAGCGACCACTGCCGCTGGAACTCCCGGCGAGGCGGACATCTTCTCCAACAAGCACACCGACCTGGGGCGGGCGTGGTGGCAGTGGGGCAAGGCCGAGCAGACGGCCGCCGAGCTGCTGTCGGCGGCAGGCGTCTCCCCGGGTGAGGTCCGCGACCGGCCCGCAATCCGGCAGATCGTCGGCGACCTCCGGTCCCGTCACCCGCGGGTGACGGGCGTGCGCGAGCTGGTGGCGGCCGCAGGCATGACGGCCTGATCTACGGTGTTCGCCAGGACCGCAGGCGCTCGGCGATGGTGTAGCTGTCGTGCCGGAAGGCACGGATCTCGTTGATCAGGTCGCGCCACAGCTCGTAGGTGGTGTCCACGCGTTCGCCGGACGCCTCCAGATACGCGATGGCGACGCCGTAGCCGAACGCCTCGTTGCGGGCTGGGAGGGGGCGCAGCATCACGCACTCCTCCAGGAACACAGCAGCCCGCCAGAAGGCGTCCGGATGTTCCTGGTCGAGCCTCGGCGGATCGACCCGGTGCCGGGCCGCCATCCCGACGAACACGCTGAGGTCGTTGACGGTGAGATCGGTGCGAAGGATGTCCTCCTGGCGGGCCAGGAGCCATCGGTAGTCGATGAGCAGGTCCACAGGGGTCAGGCCGCCTGCGGGTTCTCGTGCTCGGCCGGCTCCGGAAGGCCCCCGAAGTCGGCGTCGAACCGGTCAAGGACGCCGGACTCGCTGATGACGCGGCGGAAGGACGCCGTCGCGGTGTCGAGTGCCCGCTCGTGCTCCTCCTTCCTCGCCAGCTCGGCGAGGAAGTGCTTGAGGGGCTGCTGCCCGGCGAGGGCCCGCAGGCGCTCCGCCGTTTCCCTGTCGATCTTGACGCTGGTGTCTTCCATGCTTCCAGTATGCCTGCCGGTATTCCGACGGGTATACCCTTTGCGCCACGCCTGCTCTGACCTGGGTGTTTTCCGTTACTGGTTACTGCTTCTGCTCGGCCTCGGACCACTTGGCGCCCGCCTGGAAGCCTGCGGCGAAGGCGACCCCGAGCATGCCGCGCACGACGCCTGCGGCATCCGGGCTGTCCATGATCCGCCGGACATAGTCCTCCGGGGAGTGGTAGGTCGTATACATCAGTGCCAGCGTCTGGGTCTGCTCTTCGGTGAGCGGGCCGCCCTCGGCGACTCCGCCGCCGGAAGGAAGCGGTTGATCTCCGAGTCGACCATTTGCACGGCCCGGAGGTATCGCGGGTCTTTCAGCATCTCGGCCGAGCGGTGGCGCAGGGGTTCCTCGTTGACAGGCATGTTCCGAACCCTAACCCGCGCGGCAGCGGGCAGCGGCGGCTTCGTCCAGGGCATCTGGAGAGTGCCCCGACGGCGCGTTGTCCCACTGGCCGGAGCTGTTAGTTCGGCTCACCGCCGAGGCAGTTGGCCCGGTACCGCGTGCCCGAATCCGCTCGGCGACAGGCGGCGAGTCAGCGCACGGCTTCTCGCTTCAGAACTTTCTCGCATCGGGCGCAGGTGACAGGGGGGTCGTTGTCTAGCCAGTGGTTGGAGGCGCGTGCGTCGATAAAGTACTCACATGCCGTCTCGTGGCCGCCGGAGATCGGCAGTTTGTGGGCGGCGTGGACGGCCCGCCCGCCGTAGAGTCGGACCCGGAGCGGGTGAGCGGTGTTCTGCATAGCGTCCTTTCCTAGCGTGCCCTTGAGGGCGTGGTACGGCTCCCGTCGCGACAGCGGGGCAGCCGGAAAGCCTCCCGCTTCGGCGCATCGTGATGATAGGCAGGCCCTGTGAAGCAATGGGGAATGGACGAACGATTGGACGCCGTGGTCGCGGCGGTCTCCGGGCTCGAGGCTGAAATGCGGGAGACCAGCCTTCTGAGCGTTGGCGTGGCCACCCGGTCTGTTGCGGGAACGCTGAAGGTCAACGACACCACGACACGCAAGGACGTGGCGGCGCTGGTGGCCGACGGGCGGCTGGTGGAGGTGTCGCACACAGTACGGCGTCTGGAGTTCCCATGGCCTGCGGATGCCGCCGTGCCGCAGATGTGGGTCAACGGTGCGGTCAAGCACGGCCGGTACGAGGTGAGCGGGGAGCGGCAGCCTGGCCCGGCGATGAGACAGGTCCGTTTTCTGTTCACGCCGGAACGGCTGCATCAGATGATGGAGCGTATCCATGAGGAGACGCGGCTGAAGCAGCGCCAGGAGGAGGCGCGCCGAGCGCAATACGAGGTCGAGAGAGCCGCAGAGCGAGAGCTGTTCGCGCAGCACTATCCGGTCCTGGCCCGCCTGCTGGCACGGCTGGACGAGCGGGTGCGTGTTCCAGGGCGCCAGGGTGGCGTGAGCTTGTACGCGGAGAAGCACCCCGCATCCGGCCTTCTGACGCGAGTGCGGATCGAGGTCGGTGCCGCAGAGTTCGACGAACTGGAAAAGATCCTGCGCAACGGCCTGGGGCAGGAGCCCTAGCACCACCGCTGCTGCTCTCTCGCCAGGACGAAAGCGGGTGTGCACCGTGCCAGAGGTAGGGGTGGGGGCCCTACCGCGTGCCGCATAGGCGTGCAAGGCATTGCCGTGCTCTTGCACTGAGACGCTCGTCCGGTTTGCAGCTCAATGGCGGCGACTGCCCGCTCCTCAGCGGCTTCTCCCACTGCCATGGGACAACGCCTGCGACGCTGTGTTCGTCGGCGGACTCGGACCGGGAAAGTCTGTTGCAATGAGCGCCCCGACGAGCGAACCGCCAGGTCGTCCAGGACGGCCGGAAGCACCCGGGTTTCACTGCTGGGCCACGGCGCCGGCGTAGTCCAGCTCATCGTCGCAACCCGTGTCTCGGAGTTCCCGGCGCGGGCGGGTGCGGCTGTGCCGGCCCCTGCGGACGCGAAGCGATTCCGGGCGGCATCTGCCCCGCTCGTCGCTTGGACTCGGCCACTATGCGTTCCGCGGCTTCGCGCAGGTGGCTGGGGACCGCCGGTACCGGTGATTCGTCCGTATCCGTAGGCTCCGGACGCGGCCGGGTGGCTTCAGACACCGGGGCGGAATCAGAGGCATCGGCCGGCGTCAGCCCGGGGAGCCACACCGGCGGAAGGGCAGTGCGGTCAAGGTGGTGTTCGCGCAGGACTGAGGCGACTTCGTCCTGCTCCAGGGCACGCCTGGTGAACAGCACCGCCGCGAGCGATCGGACAGCAGATGACACCTGGGGCAGTGCGAGTATTGTCCGGGCATCGGAATCCGCTCGGTCCCGATCGACGATGAAGCCATCGCGCGCTAGACGATCGACAGTCTCCTGGTCCCCCACGGACCCGAGCTGCTCGATACACTCGCGAAGCTCGGGGTGCAGGTATCCCTGGGCTGCCAACCAGTCGGCTTGCGCGACTGCGGCCTCCGAGGAGAGCGCCACGGCATAGAGCTGGGCGTTCTTCCCACCGCGAAGCGTCGTCATCCCCCCGTAGACCCTGGAACGCTGCTCTCCCACAGTGAGCCGCTCCACGGGAATGCCGAGTGTCCAGCCCAGCAGCGCATGCGCCGATTCGTGGACCGCCACGGAGCGCCACCACATCTCGTCGGGCAGTGTGATGGCGCACCTCACCGCCGCCGGACCGGATGGCGTCTGGGAATCGCTGTCAGGGGAGGCGGGGGTGAATTGCGTGTGCACCTTGAGGTGGAACTCGTCGTAGGGCGTGGCGGAGGGGTATCCCTCGGTGTCAGCGTTCATACGGCATGTCCGCTCGATTTCCCCCGGCGCATGGAGGGAGGGATGAGAGCCCCAGGGCACCGGCAGACCGCCTATGCGGGGCCGTCAGCTTCCCTACGGCCGGCTGGCAGTTCACCTTGTGGCCTACACGTCACTCGAAGGCTCACAGCGCATGCTGGTCTCGCCACACCGGAAACGGTCGGCCGACCCGTCCCGGTACATGGCACGGAGATGCACCTAAGGAACCGCTCTGACCGACGAAGCCCAGGGAGGCTCTGTTCGCGTCACAGAACAGCGTTTCGACGGCAGGAGGCAGCGTCCGGCTGGACACTCACGAGAACGAACGGACAGCAGCTCGGTGACGACCGCCAGGTCACCGCCCACCGCACTGCGGGACAGGGGCAAAAGCCGGGTTACGGGGCGGAAGCGGTGGTTGGCCGTCGCTCCGTTGCCGACTGCGGGGCGAATAGTTCCTGGGCGAAGTGGACGATCCGAGCGTCACGGTGCCAACGGTGCTAGGCAACTGGCGTCTGAGCCGGTGCGGTTGCGGCAGTACTTATCCCGGCAGGTCGAGATCCGCCGGGGACGTGCGGTTCGCGATGCCCGCCGCCCGCAATCACACCCCTGCTGCCGTCGTGCGGACTGAGAAGGAGCGAGCGGAAGCAGAGTGGGTGGGTGTCAGGAGGGAGGAGCATGCATCAGCATTGGCTTCTGGCCGCGCCGAAGGCCTGCCCGCTTCAGTCTGCGAGCGGCCCGAACGGCTTGGGACGAGTTTGGTCCGTTGCGTGCCGTGGCTGGTTTGGGCCGTGCCGACGCTCGGACGGTGGGGGTGTGTAGAGTCCCCGAGCCCGCTTCCGTGAGGCCTCAACGATTTCTCTGATCCGCAGCTCCCAGCCCGAACCGGAGGACAATACGCCCGCCGCGGACAGCTGCGCACGAAGATGGGCGATTTCGGCGCGGGCTTCGGCCAGTTCCCGGCGAAGACGCCTTGCTTCCTCTGCAAGCGCCTCTGGACCAAGTGCCTCCGGGGGAGGGCTTGGTATTGCAGGTTCGGAGCGAGGGAGGGCTGTGTTGCTAGGCTCACAGAGTTCCAGCAGTCTGTCATGTGCGCGCCGCATGATCTTGTGGGGATCTAGGCAGTTTCGTTTGGATCATCGGGCGGACCAGAGGAAGATGCCCGCGACGTGGAGTCCGGCCAGGTAGATGGTGGCGGTTTTCTCGTAGCGGGTGG
>NZ_JODR01000006.1 GCF_000725885.1 Streptomyces albus subsp. albus
CACCCACACCCCCCACCACCCTCCCCACCTACCCCTTCCAACACCACCACCACTGGCTGCCGTCACCGCCGCCCGCAGACGCCGCGGGACAGGTGGTGGAGCACCCCTTCCTCGCCGGTGCGGTCGAACTGCCCGCGGAGGGCGGGGTTCTGCTGTCCGGCCGGATCTCCCTCTCCACCGATCCCTGGCTGGAGGGCCATGCCGTCTCGGGGGCCGTACTGCTGCCGGGCACCGGGTTCCTGGAGCTGGCCGCGGCGGCGGCACGGCACACCGGGTGCGGGCAGGTCGACGATCTGGTCGTCCGAACCCCCCTCGTGCTGCCGGCCGGCGGGGCCGACGTGCAGGTACAAGTGGCGGCAGCGCAGGGCGGGGAGCGGCGCTGTGTGATCCGTGCCCGGAGCGACGGCCACAAGTGGGTGGAGCACGCGACGGCGACGCTGGTGGAGCAGGCCGGCGGCGAGCACGACACGGAGTGGGCGGCCGGCACGTGGCCGCCGCCCGGGGCCGAACCCGTCCCGGTGCCCGGGCTGTACGAGGAACTGGCCACGCGCGGCTACGGCTATGGTCCGGCCTTCCACGGACTGCGCGGGGTGTGGCGGTCGGACGGGGACCTGTTCGCCGAGGCCGTACTGCCCGAGCGGTACCAGGACGGCCGCTTCGGCGTCCATCCCGCGCTGCTCGACGCCGCACTGCACCCGCTGGCCCTCACCCATGACGCCGAGGGAAAGATCCGGCTGCCGTTCGTCTTCGGCCGAACGGTGCTGCGGGGGCGGGGCGCCCGTGCCCTGCGCGTCCGGCTGCGGGTCACCGACGGCTCCGCCCGGCTGGACGCCGTCTCCGACTCCGGCCAGCAGGTGCTCAGCTGTACGGGGCTGGTGCTGCGGCCCGTGGACACCGGCCGGACGGCCGCGATGGCTGCCGCCTCCGCGCTGAACCGGCTGCGGTACGAGGCGGTCTGGCAGCCGGTGCCGGACGTGCCCCGCACGGAGAGGGCCCCGGGGACCTGGCTGGTGCTCGCCTTCCCCTCCGCCGACCCGTCGTGGGCCGCACCACCGGTCGAGCACGCCGTGACCGTCCCGCTCGACCGGGCGGCCGGCCGCGCCGGGCTCGCGGCCTCGCTTCCCGACACGGCACCCGACGGGGTGCTCTGTCTCACCAGGCGCCCGGAGGACCTGCTGCTGGCCGTGCAGGCGCTCGACGACGCGCGGGTGGAGGCACCGGTGTGGTGCGTCACCCACCGGGCGGAGGACGATCCGGACGCGGCGGCCGTGTGGGGAGCGGGCCGGGCCGTCGCACTGGAACTGCCCGAGCGGTGGGGCGGCCTGGTGGACGTGCCCGAACGGCGCACCGAGCCGGCCGCCGCCCTCCTGGCGGGGGTGCTGTCGGGGAACACCGGCGAGGACCAGGTGCGCGTCCGGGACGACGGAGTGGAGGCACGCCGACTGGTGCGGGCGGATCCCCCGCCGGATGCCGGACCGGCGCGCTGGACGCCGTCCGGCACCGTCCTGATCACCGGTGGCACGGGCGCGCTGGGTGCCCACGTCGCCCGCTGGGTGGCCGGACTGGGGGGCTGCTCACTGCTGCTCGTCTCCCGGCGCGGTCCGCAGGCGCCGGGTGCCCGGGAGCTGGCGGCGGAGCTCACCGCCGCCGGTACACCCGCCCGCGTCGTCGCGGCCGATGTCACCGACCGTGCCGCGATGGCCGGTCAGGTGGCCGAGGCAGCGCGCGACGGCGCCCCCGTTCGCGCGGTCTTCCACACGGCAGGCGTGCCCGGCAGGCGCCGCGTGCTGGAGACCGGGCCGGAGGACCTCCGTACCGTCCTGGCGGCCAAGGCCGAGGGCGCCCGGGTGCTGGACGCGGTGCTGGAGGGCACCGACGTGGACGCCTTCGTGCTCTTCTCCTCCGTCTCCGGTGTGTGGGGCGCGGCCGGCCAGGCGGCGTACGGCGCCGCCAACGCCGCCCTCGACGCGCTCGCCGCCCGTCGGCGGGCCCGCGGCCGGGCGGCCGTCTCCCTCGCGTGGGGCCCCTGGTCCGGCGGCGGCATGGTGGACGCCGGGCTGGAGAGGGACCTGCGGCGGCGCGGACTGGTGCCACTGGCCGTCGCCGACGCCATGCGGGCACTGGAGGAGTGCGTGCCCTCGGGCGCCGACCGTGTGCTGGTGGACGCCGTGTGGTCCCGGTTCCTGCCCTTGTTCACCGCGGCCCGCCCCGCGCCGCTGTTCGCGCACCTCACCGCCCGGCTGCGCGAGACGGCGCCCGAACCGGCGCCGTCACGCGACACCACGGCGCCGGCCGGCGGTACGGGGGACCTGCTGCACCTCGTCCGGGCCGAGATCGCCTCCGTCGTCGGACACGCGGACGCCGGCGCCGTGGACCCCGAACGGCCGCTGCGGGAGCTGGGCTTCGACTCCCTGATGTCGGTACGGCTGCGCGACCGGCTGGCCGCGGCGCTCGGCGTCCGGCTCTCCCCGACCGTCGCCTTCGACCATCCGACCTCGGCGGCGCTCGCCCGGCACCTGGAGACCCTGACGGGCACCGGGCCCGCCGCCGGCGCGCAGCGGCCCGCCGCGCCCGCCGGCACAACGGACGAGCCCGTCGCGGTGGTGGGCATGGCGTGCCGGTACCCGGGCGGGATCGCCACACCGGAGGACCTGTGGCGGCTGGTCCGCGCGGGCCGGGACGCCATCGGGGCCTTCCCCGCCGACCGCGGCTGGGACCTGGCCCGGCTCCACCACCCGGACCGGCACCGGACCGGCACCACCTACACCCGCGAAGGCGGTTTCCTCGACGACCCGGCGGGCTTCGACGCCGGCTTCTTCGGCATCCCGCCCCGCGAGGCCCTCGCGATGGACCCGCAGCAGCGCCTCATGCTGGAGACGGCGTGGGAGGCGGTCGAGCACGCCGGGATCGGCCCCGAATCGCTGCGCGGAAGCCGCACCGGGGTGTTCGCCGGCACGATGTACAACGACTACTACTCGCGGCTCAACGGCATCCCCGACGGTCTGGAGGGCATCCTCGGGCTGGCCAACAGCGACAGCGTGATGTCCGGCCGGATCTCCTACCTGCTCGGGCTGGAAGGGCCGGCCGTCACCGTCGACACCGCCTGCTCGTCCTCGCTGGTGGCCGTCCATCTGGCCTGCCAGGCACTGCGGCAGGGCGAGTGCGACGCGGCGCTGGCCGGCGGTGCCACGGTGATGGCGACACCCAACCTCTTCGTCGAGTTCGCCCGCCAGGGCGGGCTGGCCGCGGACGGACGCTGCAAGTCGTTCTCGGCCGACGCGGACGGCACCGGCTGGTCCGAAGGCGTGGGAGTGGTGCTGCTGGAACGGCTGTCGGACGCACGGCGCCTGGGGCACGAGGTGCTCGCCGTCGTCCGGGGCTCCGCCGTCAACCAGGACGGCGCCTCCCACGGGCTGACCGCGCCCAACGGACCCGCCCAGCAGCGCGTCATCCGGGCCGCTCTCGCCCGCGCGGGCGTCACCGGCGCCGACGTCGACGCCGTCGAGGCGCACGGCACCGGCACCAAGCTGGGCGATCCCATCGAGGCCCAGGCACTGCTCGCCGTGTACGGCGAACGGCGGGGCGGCGGCCCCCTGTACCTCGGCTCCCTCAAGTCGAACCTGGGGCACGCCCAGGCGGCGGCCGGCGTCGGCGGGCTCATCAAGACCGTGCAGGCGCTCCGGCACGAGGTGCTGCCGCCGACCCTCCACGCACAGACGCCGACCCCCGCGGTGGACTGGTCGGCGGGAGGGGTCGCCCTGCTGACGGAGGAGCGCGCCTGGCCCCGCGGGGAGCGCCGGCGGCTGGCCGGCGTGTCGTCGTTCGGCATCAGCGGCACCAACACGCACGTCGTCCTGGAGGAGGGCGACCCCTTGGCCCCGCTCACTCCCCCGCCGTCTGCCCCGTCGACGACGGTCCTCGCGCCCGGGCAGGTCCCGGGCCCACGGACCGCCCGGGCACCGGACGACGGACGGGCACAGGGGGACGAGCCGGCACCGGATGGCGGGCGGGACCGGGAGAACGAGTCGGCGCCCGGCGGTGGACGGGCGCCAGGCGGCGGGCCGACACCGGACGATCCGGAACCACCGGACAACGGACACGCACGGCAGCACGAGCCGGCACCCGACAGTGGACGGGCACCGGACAGCAAGCCGACACCGGACGGCCCGGAACCACCGGACAACGGACACGCACGGCAGCACGAGCCGGCACCCGACAGTGGACGGGCGCCAGGCGGCGGGCCGGGGCCGTACAGCAAGCCGACACCAGTCGGCCCGGAGGCACCGGAGACCGGACAGGCACCGGAGCATGGGCCAGAGCCGGGCCGTGGGCCGGAGCCGGGCGTGGAGGCCGGGGCGGTTCCGTTCGGGGAACGGCTTCCGTTCGTGCTCGGTGCGCGGACCGCCGCCGCGCTCCCCGCGCAGGCGAGGGCGCTGCGGGCGCGGCTGGAGGCGGAACCGGGTCTTGCGGCGCGTGACGTGGCGTGGTCGCTGGCGACCACCCGGTCCGCCCTCGCGCACCGGGCCGTGGCCGTCGCCGGGAACCGCGCTGAACTGCTGGACGCGCTCACGGCGCTCGGCCGGGGAACGGACACGGTGCTGCCCGCCTCGGTGCGGGTGGGTCAGGCCCGCGAGGGCCGTACCGTGCTGATGTTCCCCGGCCAGGGCTCGCAGTGGCGGGGTATGGGCCGCGCGCTGCTGGCCGGGAGCGAGGTGTTCGCCGAAGGCGTCCGGGAGTGCGAGGAGGCGCTGGCGCCCTGGGTCGACTGGTCGCTCACGCGGGTGCTGCGCGGTGCGGACGGCGCCGCCACCGCACCGGTGGACGTGGTCCAGCCCGCCCTGTTCGCGGTGATGGTGTCGCTGGCGCGGATGTGGCAGCACTGGGGCGTCCCGGTGGACGGTGTGGTCGGCCACTCGCAGGGGGAGATCGCCGCCGCCTGCGTGTCGGGGGCGCTGTCGCTGGCGGACGGCGCGCGGGTGGTGGCGGTCCGCTCGCGGCTGCTGGCCGAACTGGCCGGGACAGGCGGCATGGTGTCCGTCGCCCTGCCCCCCGAGGAGGTGCGCGGCCGGCTCGGCGGCCGGCTGTCGCTGGCCTCCGTCAACGGGCCCGGCTCGGTCGTGGTGTCCGGCCCCGACGACGCGCTGGAGGAGCTGATGGCCTCCGCGCGGGCGGACGGTGTCCCGGTCCGCCGCATCGACGTGGACTACGCCTCGCACTCCCCCGCCGTCGAGGCGTTGCGCGACCGGCTCCGGGCCGAACTGTCCGGGCTGTCCCCACGCGAGGGCACGGTGCCGCTGTACTCGACGGTGACCGGAACCCGGCTGGCCGGGAGCGAACTGGACGCGGCCTACTGGTACCGCAACCTGCGCGAGACGGTACGGCTGCGAAGCGCGGTCGAGTCGCTGGCGGCCGACGGGTTCGCCTTCTTCGCGGAGTGCAGCCCGCACCCGGTGCTGACGGTCGGGGTGCGGGAGACCCTGGACGCGTTGGGAGCCGGCGGCACGGTGCTCGGCTCGCTGCGCCGTGACGAGGGCGGCACGGACCGCATGCTGCGGTCGCTGGCCGAGGGGTACGCCGATGGGCTGCCGGTGGACTGGCGGCGGGTGCTGGGGGCGGGCCGGCGGGTGCCGTTGCCGACCTACGCGTTCCAGCACGAACGGTTCTGGCTCGACGCCGGTGCCGGGACGGCCCCCGAGGCGGCGGCTCCCGGTGACGACACACGGTTCTGGGAGGCGGTCGAACGCGGGGATGTCGGGCGGCTGGCCGGCGAATTGGGAACTGCCGACGGACTGGCCGCGGCGCTGCCCGCGCTGGCGGCCTGGCGACGCAGGAGCCGGCGCCAGGCGCGCCTGGACTCCTGGCGGTACGACATCGTCTGGCGTCCGCACCCGGTCGAGGGCGGTGCCGTGCCGTCGGGGCGGTGGCTGCTGCTGACCACCGGCACGCCCGCCGCCGAGGGGCTGCGCGGTCTGCTGGCCGACGGGGGGCTGGACGCCACCGTGCTGACGCTGGGCCCCGGCACGACCGACCGGACCGCGCTGGGGGCCCGCCTCGCCGAGGCCGTGGACGGCGCCGGGGGGACCCCGTTCGCGGGGGTGCTCAGCCTGCTGGGACTGGACGAGACGCCGCACCCGTCGCTGCCGGGGCTGACGACGGGGCTGGCACTGACCGTCGCCGCCGTGCAGGCCCTCGGTGACACCGGCACGGACGCTCCGTTGTGGACGGTCACCTGTGGCGCGTCCGGTGTCGGGGAGCTCGGCCCCGCCCGCCCCGCGCAGAACCAGCTGTGGGGGCTGGGCCGGGTCGCGGCCCTGGAACACCCCGCCCGCTGGGGCGGACTGGTCGACCTGCCCGCCGCGCCGGGCGCGTCGGGCGCGGCGGCGCTGCTGGGTGTCCTCGCGCGGGGCGGCGGCGAGGACCAGTGGGCGGTGTCGGCGTCCGGTACGGCCCATGTGCGCCGCCTCGTGCGGCGCGGCACCGGCACGGCACCGGCCGGGGACGACGACGCGTGGCGGCCGGCGGGCACCGTACTGATCACGGGGGCGAGCGGTTCGCTGGGCCCGCACCTGGCCCGCTCGGTGGCCGCGCGCGGGGCCCGGCACGTGGCGCTGCTGAGCAGGCGCGGCGAGAGCTCACCCGGTATGGCTGAGCTGGTGGCCGAACTGGCGGAGGCGGGCTGCACGGCCCAGGCGTTCGCCTGCGACGTACGGGACCGGGCGCGGCTGGCCGCCGTCCTGGCGGAACTGTCCGCCGCGGGCCGCCCGGTGACGACGGCGCTGCACGCCGCCGCGCATCTGGACATCGCCCCCCTGGCGACGACGACACTGTCGCACTTCGCCGAGGTCGTGGACGCGAAGGTCTCCGGCGCGGTGAACCTCGTCGAGCTGCTGGAGCGGGAACAGCTGCGGGAAGTGGTCCTCTTCTCCTCGATCGCGGGGGTGTGGGGCAGCGCCGAGCACGGTGCCTACGCGGCGGCGAACGCCTTCCTCGACGCGTACGCCGCGCGCTGCCGGGCCGACGGGCTGCCGGTCACATCCGTGGCCTGGGGCATCTGGGACGAGCAGATCACCAGGGACCGCACCGACGCGGACCTGGTGGTGCGCCGCGGTCTGCCGTTCCTCGACCGCGAGACGGCCTTCGAGGGGCTGTACCAGGCGCTCGCGGCGCCGGAGGCGGTCCAGGTCGTCGCCGATGTGGACTGGTCCCGTTTCGTGCCGGTGTTCACCTCCGTGCGTGACAGCCCCCTCCTCGCCGAGATCGCCGGTCCGTCGACGCCGGGCGGGGACGGGGACGGGGACCGGGACGGGCCGGGGTCGCCAGGGGCACCCGCCGAGGGCGCGGCCGGCGCGTTCCGTGCGCGGCTGGCGGCCATGACACCCGCCGACCGCGAACACGCCGTGCTCGAACTGGTGCGGTCCACCGGCGCGGTGGTGCTGGGGCGGGACGCGGAGGACCGGCTCGGCCCCGACCAGGAGTTCCGTCAGGCGGGGTTCGACTCGCTGCTCTCGGTGGACCTGCGCAACCGGCTCAACCGTGCGACCGGCCTGCGTCTGCCGCCGACGCTGCTGTTCGACCACGCCACCCCGGCCCGGCTGGCGCAGCACCTGCTCGGTCACCTGTCGGACGGGGACGCGGGCGCGGAGGGGACGCCCGAGGACGTCCTGGCCGGGCTGGACCGGATCGAGCGGCAGATCCGGGCCCTGCCGGGTGACGGGACGGCGCGGGTGCGGCTGACCGCTCGCGTCGAGACGCTGCTGGCTGCCGTACGCGGGGCCGGTGGCGACGACGCGGGGGACGGCGGGGATGCCGTGTCCGCCGTGGAGTCCGCCGCCAGCACCGAGGAGTTGCTGGACCTCCTCGACAGCCGGTACGGCGAGTCCTGAGACGGGCGGAGGAGCAGTGACGGACACCGGGCGCAGCACGGAGGAGCGGCTGGCGCGGCATCTGCGGACGATGAGCGCCGAGTTGCGGGCCGCGCGGACACGCGCCGAGGATCTGGAGGCGCAGCGCCGGGAGCCGGTCGCCGTGGTGGGGATCGGCTGCCGCTATCCCGGTGGCGTGGACAGCGCCGGGGGCCTGTGGCGGGTGGTGAGCGAGGGCCGGGACGCGATCCGCGGACTGCCCACCGACCGCGGCTGGGACCTGGCGGATCTGTACGGCACGGACCCGGACGCGCCGGGGAGCGCCTACAGCACCGCCGGCGGGTTCCTGGACGACGTGGCCGGCTTCGACGCGGAGTTCTTCGGCATCTCCCCGCGCGAGGCCACCACGATGGACCCCCAGCAGCGGCTGCTGCTGGAGACCGCGTGGGAGGCGGTGGAGAACGCGGGGATCGATCCGCACACGCTGCGGGACAGCCGGACGGGTGTGTTCGCGGGCTCCAACATCCAGGATTACTCCCATGTGCTGGCGGCGGCCCCGCGGGCGGCCGAGGGGTACGTGGTCACCGGCACGACCGGCGCCATGGTCTCCGGCCGGATCTCCTACACGTTCGGACTGGCAGGCCCGTCCGCGACGATCGACACGGCGTGTTCGTCGTCGCTGGTCGCGCTCCATCTGGCCGTGCGGGCGCTGCGCGCCGGTGAGTGCGTGGCCGCGCTGGCGGGCGGGGCGACCGTGCTGGCCACCACGCGCGCCTTCACCGAGTTCAGCAGGCAGCGGGCGCTGGCACCGGACGGCCGGTGCAAGGCGTTCGGTGCGGGCGCCGACGGTTTCGGACTGGGCGAGGGCGCGGGGATGCTCTTCCTGGAGCGGCTGTCCGACGCGCTGCGGCACGGGCATCCCGTGCTGGCCGTCATCCGCGGCTCGGCCGTCAACTCCGACGGGGCGTCCAACGGCATCACCGCGCCGAGCGGGCACGCGCAGGAACGGGTGCTGGCGGAGGCACTGGCCGCGTCCGGGGTGGCCGCGCACGAGGTGGACCTGGTGGAGGCGCACGGCACCGGCACGCGGCTGGGCGACCCGATCGAGGCCCGCGCCCTGATGGCGGTGTACGGGACGGGGCGGGCCACACCGCTGTGGGTCGGCTCGGTCAAGTCCAACCTGGGCCACACGCAGGCCGCCGCGGGGGTCGCCGGAGTCATCAAGACGGTACTGGCCCTGCGGCACAGGACTCTGCCGCCCACCCTGCACGCCGAGGTGCCGACGCCCGAGGTGGACTGGTCGGCGGGAGGGGTGCTGCCACTGTCCCACGCCCGTCCGTGGCCGGACGGAGGGCGGCCACGGCGGGCAGGTGTCTCCGCGTTCGGCATCAGCGGGACCAACGCCCATCTGATCGTGGAGGAGTACCCGCCCGGCACCACCGGAGCCGGTGGGGCGGGCGGCGCCGCCGGTGCGGGGACGGCCGCGGCGGCGAGGGCGTCGGCCGGCGGTGGAAGAGCGACGGCGGCCGGAGGGACGGCCGCGACCGGCGGTGGGGCGGGAGCTGCGGGAAAGGCCGGCCCGCCGCTGCTGCCGTGGCTGGTCTCGGCACACTCGGAAGCGGCGCTCGCGGCCCAGGCGGGCAAGCTGCTCGGATGGTGCGGCGAACGGCCGGACGCCCCGGACGCGACGGGCACGGCCACCGGGACGGGCGGCGCTGCCACCGGAACGGACAGCACCGTCGCCGGGACGGACAGCGCCGTCGCCGCGAGAGAGGGCGCCGGCGTCGCGACGGGACACGGCGCCGGGGCCGGGACGCGCCCCGAGAAGGACTCCCCCGCACGCGGCGCCGCCGGAGGCAGCGGCCCCGGCCAGGGCAGCACCGACGGTACGGACCGTGCCGGAGACGGCCCGAGGGCCCATTCGGGAATCGACGGTCAGGGAATCGACGATCCACGAGCCGTCGGTCCGGGGACCGTCGATCCCGGGGCTGTCGCCCGCGCGCTGATGCGCTCCCGCAGCCGGTTCGCGCACCGCGCGGTCCTGCTGGCCGAGGAGCCCGACGGCTTCCGAGCGGCGCTGGCCGCGCTCGCGGCGGGCGCCGACGGCCCGGACGTGGTGCGTGGCCGGGCCGCCGCACCGGGACGGCAGGCGTTCCTCTTCTCCGGGCAGGGCGGGCAACGTCCGGGCATGGGCCGTGAGTTGTACGCGGCGTTCCCGGCGTACGCGGCGGCCTTCGACGCGGCCTGCGCCCGGCTGGACCCGCATCTGCGGCGGCCGTTGCGCGAGGTCGTCTTCGCGGAGCCGGGCACCGAGGGAGCCGCGCTGCTGGATACCACGGAGTTCGCCCAGCCCGCGCTGTTCGCGCTGGAGACCGCGCTGTTCGCCCTGTACTCCGCGTGGGGGCTGCGGCCGGACAGGCTGCTGGGGCATTCCGTGGGGGAAGTGGTCGCCGCCCATGTGGCCGGAGTGCTGTCCCTGGCCGACGCCGGCACGCTCGTCGCGGCACGGGGCCGGCTGATGCAGGAGCTGCCGCCGGGCGGGTCGATGGCCGCGGTCGAGGCGTCCGAGACGGAGGTGACGCCGCTGCTGCGGGGCCGTGAGGACCGCGCCGGTGTGGCGGCCGTCAACGGGCCGAGGTCCGTCACGGTCGCCGGTGACCGTGACGTGGTGGCCGAGGTGGCCGCCCACTGGCGGGAGCGGGGCAGGCGGGTGAGGCCGCTGAACGTCAGCCACGCCTTCCACTCCCCCCGGATGGACGGCATGCTCGACGCGTTCCTCGACGTCGCCTCGTCGCTCCGGTACGGGGAGCCCACGCTGCCGCTCGTCTCGTCGGTGACGGGGCAGCAGGCCACCGGGAAGGAGCTGGCCGACCCGCGCTACTGGGTGGAGCACGTCCGGCGCACCGTCCGCTTCCACGACGGGCTGTGCGCGCTCCGGTCCGACGGCATCACGGCCTTCCTCGAGCTGGGCCCGGACGGTTCCCTCACCGGTACGGCGGCGGAAGGGGCCGGGCCGGACGAACTGTGCGTCACCGCCCTGCGCCGGGGACAGGGCGAGGTGCGAGCGGCGCTGACGGCACTGGCGCGGCTGCACTGCCATGGCGTCGAGGTGGACTGGACCGCGCTGCTGCCAGGCCGCGGGCCGCATCAGGACCTGCCGACCTACGCGTTCCAGCGGGAGCGGTACTGGCAGGAGGCCGAGCCCCGGCCCGGACAGCCCGGTGACCGGCGCTTCTGGTCCCTGGTCGCGGACGGCGACACAGGGGCGCTGGCCGCCGAACTCGGTGTGGAGCCCGATGCCGGACTGTCCCGGGTCGTTCCCGTGCTGCACACCTGGCGGGCCCGCACCGCCCGGAGCACCGGCGCGCCGGCCCCGAGGTACGGCATCACCTGGCGTCCTGTGCCGCCCGGTGCGGGACGGCGCCTGTCCGGGACGTGGCTGCTGGTGGGTGACGACTGCGGGCTGGGGACCCGGCTCGGCGCGCTGGGCGCCGAGGTGCACCACCTGCCGGTGCCCGGCCCCGCCGACCGCGAGGGGCTGGCACGGCTGCTGGCCGCCGCGCCACGCCCGGAGGGCGTCGTCTCCACGCTCGCCCTCCACCCGCCGGGCGAGGCCACGGGAACGGACACGGACACCGGCACGGGCACGCACGCGGGCACGCACGCGGACGGGAACGGGGACGGACCCACCGGCACGGGCCCGGACGCGGAGGCGGGCTCGGGCTCGCACACGGGCACCGGCTCAGACACGGGTGCCGTTTCCGGGGACTGCGGGCCGTCGGCGGCGACTCTCGCGCTCGTTCAGGCGCTGGGGGACGCCGGCGTGTCGGCGCCGTTGTGGTGCCTGACACGCGGCGCGGTCGGCGTGTCGGGCCAGCCGCCCGATCCGGAAGCCGCCGCCGTGTGGGGGCTGGGCCGTGTCGCCGCGCTGGAGCTTCCGGAGCGGTGGGGCGGCCTCATCGACCTGCCGCCTGCCCGGAACAGTGGCACACCGGACGGCGACACACCGGGAGCCGGCAACACACCGGGCGGCAGCACGCCGTCGGCCGGCGACACGCCCGAAGCCGCCCACACGCCGGACGGCACGCCCGGCCGGCTGGACCTCCTGCTGGCGGCGGCGTTGACCGGCGGCGGGGAGGACCAGCTGGCGGTGCGCGGTGACACGCTGCTGGCGCGGCGTGTCGTCCCCCTGCCGGCACCTGCGGCGCGCATGCCGAAGCTGTCCGGGACGGCGCTGGTCACCGGTGGGACGGGCGGGCTCGGTGCCCGTGTCGCCGTCTCGCTGGCCGCCCGGGGAGCCGAACACCTGCTGTTGCTGAGCCGCAGGGGCCCCGACGCGCCGGGTGCCGGGCGGCTGCGGGCGCGACTCGCAAAGGCCGGTGCCGAGGTGACGATCCGCTCCTGCGACGTGTCGGACCGGGCGGCGCTGGCCCGGGTGCTGGCCGAAGACGTGCCCGGCGACCGGCCGTTGCGCGCCGTCGTGCACGCGGCAGGCGTGCTCGACGACGGCATCCTCGACGCGCAGACCCCCGAGCGTCTGGAGGCGGTGCTGGCGGCCAAGGGGCGGGCGGCACGGCATCTGCACGAGCTGACCCGCCGGCAGCGACTGGACGCGTTCGTCCTCTTCTCCTCCCTCGCGGGCGTCGTCGGGAACGCGGGACAGGGCAACTACGCGGCGGCGAACGCCCAGTTGGACGCTCTGGCCGAGCAGCGGCACGCGGAGGGGCTGCCCGCCACCTCGGTGGCGTGGGGGCCGTGGGCCGAGGACGGCATGGCCCGGGCCCTGGAGAGCGGACAACTGCGGGGCAGCGGGCTGCGTCCGCTGGAGCCGGACCGGGCGGTGGACGCGCTGTGGTCGGCCGTCGCCGAGGGCACGCCGACGCTGCTCGTCGCGGACGTGGACTGGGACGGCTACGCCGCGCGGGCCGCGGTCTTCCGGCCGAGCCCGCAGTTGGCGGAGCTGACGGCCGCGGCGGCCGGTCCCGCGGCCTCCGCCCGTCTCGGCACCGAGGAGCTGGCGGGGCTCACCGCGGAACAGCGGCGGGCCCGGCTGCTGGAGGTGGTGCGGGAGCAGATCGCCGTGACGCTCGGGCACGGCGCCCGCTGGCGGCTGGAGGGCGACCGGCCGTTCCAGGAGCTGGGTTTCGACTCGCTGACCGCCGTGGAGCTGCGCAACCGGCTCGACGCGGTCACCGGTCTGCGACTGCCGAGCACCCTGGTGTTCGACCATCCGACGGCGGACGCGCTGGTCACCTTCCTGCTGGCGGAGCTGTGCGACGAGACCGCGGGCGGGCCCGAGCCGCCGCTGGCCGCCCTGGACCGGCTGGAGGCGGTTCTTGCGGCCACACCGCTGGACGGCGCCGAGCGGGACGCGGTCGCGGGGCGGCTGCGGGAGCTGCTGCGCACCTGCTCCGCCGGGCCGTCGGGCGAGGACGCCGTCGCCTCGGTCGGTGAGTCCGCCGGGGAGGTCGTCGACTTCATCACCGGGCAGCTCGGCATCACGCTGGCGCCGCCCGGCCAGGACCAGGATCCGCGCCGGACCTGACGAACCGCCGCGAAAGGTACCCCACGTGTCTGCACAAGAGCTGCCCTCCACCGAAGAACGGCTGCGGCACTTCGTCAAACAGCTGACCGCCGAACTGCGCGCCACCAGGCAGCGGTTGGCCGAACGGGAGACGAGGCGGGCCGAGCCGGTGGCCGTCGTCGGCATGAGCTGCCGGCTGCCCGGCGGGGTGAGCAGCCCGCAGCAGCTGTGGCGGCTGGTGCGCAACGGGACGGACGCGATCTCCCCGTTCCCCACCGACCGGGGCTGGGACACCGAAGCCCTCTACGACCCGAGCGGCGAGCGGCCCGGTACGGCGTACACCTGCGAGGGCGGTTTCCTCCACGACGCGGGCGCGTTCGACGCCGCCTTCTTCGGCATCTCCCCGCGCGAGGCGCTGGGCATGGACCCGCAGCAGCGGCTGCTGCTGGAGGCGTCGTGGGAGGCGCTGGAGGACGCCGGTCTGCTGCCGGGCCGGCTGCGGGGCAGCCGCACCGGCGTCTGGGTGGGCGGCGCCACGCAGGGCTACGGCTTCGACGTGTCGTCCGGCGGGGTCGGGGTGGAGGGCTACGGCATCACCGGCGTGTCGACATCGGTGCTCTCGGGCCGGATCGCCTACACCCTGGGGCTTGAGGGCCCCGCGGTCACCGTGGACACCGCCTGCTCCTCGTCGCTGGTGGCCCTGCACCTGGCGTGCCGGTCGCTCCAGCGGGGCGAGACGGACATGGCCCTGGTCGGCGGGGTGGCGGTGATGGCCACGCCGAGCACATTCGTGGAGTTCAGCCGCCAGGGCGGGCTGGCCGGGGACGGGCGCTGCAAGGCGTTCTCCGCGGACGCGGACGGCACCGGCTGGGCGGAGGGCGTCACCTGTCTGGTGGTGGAGCGGCTCCGCGACGCGCGGCGGGCCGGCCACCGGGTGCTGGCGGTCGTACGGGGTTCGGCGGTCAACCAGGACGGCGCCTCCAACGGGCTGAGCGCCCCCAACGGACCGGCCCAGCAGCGGGTCATCATGGAGGCGCTGACCGATGCCGGACTCGCCCCGCACGAGGTGGACGTGGTGGAGGCGCACGGCACCGGTACCCGCCTCGGCGACCCCATCGAGGCACAGGCCGTGCTGGCCGCCTACGGGGCGGACCGGGCCGGGGGCGAACCCTTGTGGCTGGGCGCGCTCAAGTCGAACATCGGGCACACCCAGTCGGCGTCGGGCACGGCCGGTGTGATCAAGATGGTGGAGGCGCTGCGGCACGGGACGATGCCGCGCACCCTGCACGCCGACACGCCGTCACCCGAGGTGGACTGGTCGGCCGGAACCGTGCGGCTGCTGACGGAGGCCAGGCCGTGGCCGCGTACGGGACGTCCGCGCCGGGCAGGCGTGTCGGCGTTCGGGATCGGCGGCACCAACGCGCACGTGATCCTGGAGGAGGCCGGGCCGGAGCCGTCCCCGTCCCCGGGAGCCGCCGCGGCACCGCCCCTCCCCCTGCCGCTGCTGCTGTCGGGTGCCTCGCCGGACGCGGTACGCGGGCAGGCGGCGGCGCTCCGCGCCCACATGCGGGAGCATCCCGGCCTGGCGGTCACCGACGTGGCGCGATCCCTGGTGACGACGCGCACCTCGTTCGGCCACCGGGCGGTGGTCCCGGCGGCGGAGGGCGAACAGCTCGACGCGGCGCTCGCCTGTGTCCACCCCGTCGCCGCGGGTGACGGCCGGGTGGGCGCGCTGTTCTCCGGGCAGGGCGCGCAGCGTCCGGGCATGGGCCGCGAACTGGCCGCTGCCTTCCCTCAGTTCGCACGGGCGCTGGAGGAGTGCGCTGCCGTCGTCGATCCGCTGCTGGGCCGCTCCGTCACCGAGGTGATGTGGCAGGAGCCCGCCGAGGTGCTGGAGCGGACCGAGTACGCGCAACCCGCGTTGTTCGCCTTCGAGGTGGCCCTCGCACGGCTGTGGGAGGCGTGGGGGGTGCGGTTCGCCGCGGTCGCGGGCCACTCCGTGGGCGAGGTGGCCGCTGCGGTGGTGGCCGGGGTGCTGACGCTCCAGGACGCGGCCCGCCTGGTGGTCGCCCGGGGCCGGCTGATGGAGGCGCTGCCGGAGGGCGGGGCGATGGTGGCGGTCGCCGCCGGTGAGGCGGAGATGTCGGTACTGCTCCAGGGGGAGGCCGAGGTGTCCCTCGCGGCGGTCAACGGGCCCGGTGCGGTGGTGGTCTCGGGGGCCCGGGACGCGGTGCTGCGGGTCGCCGGCCACTGGCGGGAGCGGGGCCGCCGCACCCGGCGGCTGCGGGTGAGCCACGCCTTCCACTCGCCGCTGATGGAGCCGATGCTGGCCGACTTCGCCGAGGCGGTCGCCGGGCTGACGTTCCGTCCGCCCACGGTGCCCGTCAGCCCGTCGGCCGGCACCGAGGAGCCCTTCGGCTCCCCCGGCTACTGGGTGGAGCACGCGCGCGGCACCGTGCGCTTCGGCGACGCGGTCGGGAAACTGTCCGACGCGGACGTACTGGTCGAGATCGGGCCGGACGCCGCGCTGACCCCGCTGGTCGGCGACGGCAGGCCCGTCCTGGCCTCGGTGCGGCGCGGCAGGCCGGAGGTGCGCTGTGTGCTGGAGGCCCTGGGCGGCGTCCACGCCCACGGCACGCCAGTGGACTGGTCCGCGCTGCCGGGCGAGGACGCCAGGGTCCCGCTGCCCACCTACGCCTTCCAGCGCGACACCTACTGGCTCACTCCCGGAAGTGTGGCCACGGCCCGGGAGCCGGACGAGGAAGCGCGGTTCTGGGCGGCCGTGGAGGAGGGCGACACGCGGCGGCTCACCGGTCCGCTGGGCGCCCCCGCCGAACTCGTCCCGGTGCTGCCGCAGCTCGCGCGGTGGCACCGGACGGTGCGGGACCGGCTGCGGACCGACGCGTGGCGCTACCGGGTCGTCTGGCGGGCGGTGGCGCGGCCGGCGACCGCGGCGCGGGTGCCCGGCACCTGGCTGGTCGTCCTGCCCCACGGGAACGGTGCGCGCACCGCCGCCCGGCTGCGGATGCTGGCCCGGACGCTGGCCGACGTCGTGACGGTGCACACCGGCGACGACCGCGCCGCGGCGGCCACCGCCCTGGCGGCGGCCGTCGAAGGCGTCCCCTCGCCGGCGGGCGTCATCAGCCTGCTCGACAGCCCGGAGGAACTCCTCGTGCTCGTCCAGGCGCTGGGAGCGGCACGGATCGGCGCACGGCTGTGGTGTGTCACCCAGGGTGCGGTCGGGGTCGGTCCCGGCGAGGCGCCGACGGACCTCGACGCGGCGGCCGTGTGGGGGCTGGGGCGGGTCGCGGGACTGGAACACCCGGACCGCTGGGGCGGGCTGGTCGATGTGCCCGCCGCGCCGGACGAGCGGGTGGGCGAACTGCTGGCGGGCCTGCTGACGGGGGACGGCCGGGAGGACCAGGCGGCGGTCCGTGCGGGAGGGGTGTGGCTGCGGCGTGTGGCGGCGGCCCCGGCCGGCCCCGCCGTCCGGGAGTGGGCGCCGCGCGGCACGGTCCTCGTCACCGGGGGGACGGGTTCGCTGGGGGCGGCCGTCGCCCGCTGGCTGGCGGGCAGGGGGCCCTGCTCCCTGGTGCTGGTGTCGCGGCGCGGCCCCGCGGCGCCCGGTGCCGCGGCACTCGTGGCGGAGCTGGAGGAGACGGGCGCCGAGGTGCGGGTGGTCGCGGCCGACGCCGCCGACGGCGCGCGAATGGGGGCGCTCGTCGCCGGACTCGCCGAGGCCGGCACGCCGGTGCGTGCGGTCTTCCACGCCGCCGGGACGGGCCAGAACGCCACGCTGGAGGAGATGGGCGTGGCGGATTTCCGCACCGTCGCGGACGGCAAACTGGCCGGGGCCCGGGTGCTCGACCGGCTGTTCGACGGCCCGGAGCTGGACGCGTTCGTGCTGTTCTCGTCGGTGTCCGGGGTGTGGGGCAGCGGCCGGCACGGCGCGTACGCGGCGGCCAACGCCGCACTCGACGCGCTCGCCGAGCAGCGCCGGGCACGCGGACGGCCGGCCACGTCGGTGGCCTGGGGCGTGTGGGCGGGCTCGGGGATGCTCGGCCCGGAGGGCGAGAGGCAGCTGCGCCGCCGGGGGCTGGTACCGATGCCGGTCGCCGACGGCATCGGCATGCTCCAGCAGGTGCTCGACCGTGACGAGGCTCCGCTGGCGGTCGCGGACATCGACTGGGAGGCGTTCCTCGTCGGCTACACCGCCGCCAGGCCGCGCCCGCTGGTGGAGGAGCTGCCGCAGGTCGCGGCCCTGCGGCAGGAGCGGACGCGGCCCGCGTACGGACCCGCCGGGCCCGGTACGGGGACGGGCGGCCGTACGGTCGCCGAACTGACGGGCCCGGAACGCGAGGAGGCGCTCGCGGAGCTGGTGCGCGGGACGGTGGCCGACACGCTGGGACACGCCGACACGGCCCCGGTCACCGACGACCGCCCGTTCGTGGAGCTGGGGCTCGATTCGGTCTCGGCGGTCGCCATCCGCGACCGGCTGGCCCGGAGCACCGGTCTGACACTGCCGGCGACGCTGGTCTTCGACGAGCCCACCGTCCCGCGGGTGTGCGCCTTCCTGGGCAAGGCTCTCGACGACGGCGGACGCGGCACCAAAGGCACCGCGGGCGGCGGGGAGGGCTGGGCGGCGGACGGCGACACAGCCGCCGGCGCGGACGACCGGCCGTTCGCCGCCGTCTACCGGGCCGTAGCGCTGAGCGGCCGGATGAAGGAGGTGGAGGCGCTGCTGACCGGCGCGGCCGGGGTGCGGTCGCGGTTCTCGGACCCGGCCGAGGCCGACACCGGCTCCGTCCGGCTCGCCTCGGGCCCGGACCGGCCCGCCGTCATCGCGTTCCCGCCGTTCGCGCCGGTCGAGCAGTCGTTGCAGTTCGCCCGGCTCGCCCTGTTCTTCCGGGAGCGGCGGGACCTGTCGATGGTGCAGGTGCCGGGGTTCACACCGGGCTCCGCGCTCGCCGACACGGTCGGCACGCTGGTGGAGGTGGTGGCCGAGCAGACGCTCCGCTGCGCCGGAGGGGCACCGTTCGCCGTACTGGGCTACTCCTCCAGCGGCTGGCTCGCCCAGGCGGTCACGACCCGGCTGGAGGAACGGGGCGAGCGGCCCGCGGGCGTGGTGCTGCTGGACACCTATCTGCCCGACAGCATGCCGCTGAGTCTGCGTCAGGCCATGAACTACGAGGTCAACGAGCGGCGGGCGCGCTTCACCACCATGAACTTCACGACGCTGACCGCGCTGGGCACCTACCGGGCGCTCTTCCGGTCCTGGACGCCGGTCCCCACCCGTGCCCCCACGCTGTTCGTCGCCCCCGAGGACCGCATCCCCGGCGACCCGGCGGCGCCGCCCGTCACCGACGCGTGGCGGGCCCGGTGGCCGCTGCCGCACACCAGGGTCACCGTCCCGGGCGACCACTGCACCATCGTCGCCGAGCACGCCGACGGCACGGCCGCCGCCGTGCACGACTGGCTCGCCGGGCTCCGGGACGGTGCCTCGTGAGGGCCGGACGGCGCGCGAGCGCCACCCCCGCACCCCGCTGTTCCGCCGTACTCCACGAATGGGCTGACCATGGTCGCTGAACAGGAACTTGTGGGCTATCTCAAGCGGGTCACCGCCGAGCTGTACGACACACGCCGGCGGCTGGAGGAGGCCGAGGCGGTCCGGGACGAGCCGGTGGCCGTCGTCGCGATGAGCTGCCGGCTGCCGGGCGGGGTGACCACACCCGAGGAGCTGTGGTCCCTGGTGTCCGAGGGCCGGGACGCCATCGCGCCGTTCCCCGCCGACCGGGGCTGGGACACGGCGGCCCTCGTCGACACGGACGGGACACGGCCGGGCACCAGTTACGTCGGCGCGGGCGGGTTCCTCGCCGATGTGGCGGGTTTCGACGCCGAGTTCTTCGGCATCTCACCGCGCGAGGCGCTGGCCATGGACCCGCAGCAGCGGCTGCTGCTGGAGGCCGCCTGGGAGGCGTGCGAGCGGCTGGGGGTGGACCCGGCCTCGCTGCGCGGCAGCCGGACGGGCGTGTTCGTCGGGGCGGGCATGCAGGACTACGCCGAGCTGGTCCGGCCGGTGCCGGAGGCCGCCGGATACCTGGCCACGGGCAACGCACTCGCGGTCACCGCCGGGCGGGTCGCCTACGTACTGGGCGCCGAGGGACCGGCCGTGACGGTGGACACGGCCTGTTCGTCGTCGCTGGTGGCCCTGCACCAGGCGTGCCACGCCCTGCGGCACGGGGAATGCGCCCTGGCGCTGGCCGGCGGGGTCACCGTCCTGTCGAGTCCGCAGGTGTTCGTGGAGTTCAGCGCGCAACGGGGACTGGCACCGGACGGCCGGGCCAAGTCCTTCGCCGCCGCCGCCGACGGCACCTCCTGGGCGGAGGGGGTGGGGCTGCTGGTGCTCGAACGGCTCGCCGACGCCCGGCGCAACGGCCATGAGGTACTGGCGCTGGTGCGGGGGTCGGCCGTCAACCAGGACGGCGCCTCCAACGGCCTGACCGCGCCCAGCGGCACGGCCCAGCAGCACGTCATCCGGCAGGCGCTGGCCAACGCGCGGCTGTCGCACACGCAGGTCGATCTCGTCGAGGCGCACGGCACCGGGACGGCGCTCGGCGACCCCGTCGAGGCCCGCGCGCTGCTGGCCGCCTACGGGCAGGGCCGCCCCGAGGACCGGCCGCTGTGGCTGGGCTCGCTCAAGTCCAACATCGGACATACGCAGGCGGCGGCCGGGGTGGCCGGCGTCATCAAGACCGTGCTGGCGCTGCGGCACCGCATGTTGCCGAAAACGCTGCACATCGACGCACCGACCCCGCACGTGGACTGGTCTGCGGGGGCGGTGTCGCTGCTGACGCGGGCGCGGGAGTGGCCTCAGACGGACGGCCGGCCCCGGCGGGCCGGCGTGTCGTCCTTCGGGGTCAGCGGCACCAACGCCCATGTGATTCTGGAAGAGGCGCCCCACGAGCCGGCCGACGCCGCCCCGCCCGCGCCACCGGCCGCCGCCCTGCCTGTCGTGCTCGCCACGCCCGACACCCCGGACGTGCCCACCACCCCGGACGCGGAGCCCGCACCGGAGGCGGAGGCCGCACCGGGTACGGCGGCAGTCTTGGACGCGGGAGCCGTAACGGATGCGGAAGCCGTCCCGGACGGCACTGCCGCCCCCCGTCCGGAGGCCGCGTCGGGCACGGCGGACGACGCCGGGGGTGCGGAGGCCACCTCGCACACGACAGCCGCCCCCGGCCCGGAAGCCACCCTCAGCCCGGAAGCCACCCAAGGGCCGACGGACCGGCCAAGGACGACGGACAGCCCAGGGACGACGGACACCCCGGGTTCCCCCTCCCCCGGTTCGGCCGGAGACGCGGGAAGCGCCGGTTCCGGCGAAGCCACCGGAACCGGCGAAGCCGGCCGAGGCGGCCAAGCCGGCGAGGCCGGCCCAGTAGGTGCGGACAGCCCCCTCGTCCTTCCGTGGGTGCTGTCCGCGAAGAGCCCCCGGGCGCTCTCGGCGCAGGCCGGCCGGCTGCTGGCCTGGGCGGACGGCGACGAGGCACGGCGGGCCCCGGCGGCCCGCATCGGCGCGGCGCTCGCCGGAACCCGGACGGCCTTCGCCCACCGTGCCGTCGTCCTGGGTGCGGGCCACGAGGAGCTGCGCGCCGGACTGGCCCGCCTCGCCGACGGCCGTGAGCACGGCGCCCGCCGCGGGGAGCCGGTGACCGGGACCGCCGACGCCGGGCGGCGTGTCGTCCTCGTCTTCCCCGGCCAGGGCGCCCAGTGGGAGGGGATGGCCCGGCCGCTGCTGAGGTCCTCGCCGGTGTTCGCCGCGCGGCTGCGGGAGTGCGCACGGGTGCTGGACGGCCTGACCGGCTGGTCCCTCATCGACGTGCTGGAGGGCCGCCCCGGTACCCCGCCGCCGGACCGGGTGGACGTGGTGCAGCCCGCGCTGTTCGCGGTCGGCGTGGCGCTGGCCGGGCTGTGGCGCTCCTGCGGTGTGGTGCCCGCCGCCGTGATGGGCCACTCGCAGGGCGAGATCGCCGCCGCCTGTGTGGCGGGCGCGCTCTCCCTCCAGGACGCCGCCCGGGTGGTGGCGGTGCGTTCGCGGGCGCTGCGGGCGCTGTCCGGTACGTGCGGCATGCTGTCCGTCCACGCGTCCGCCCGGTCCGTGGCGCGGTGGCTGGCCGACGGGCACCCGCGGCTGGCGACAGCCTCGGTCAACGCGCGCGAGACGACCGTGGTGTCGGGCCCGATCGACGCGCTGCGGCGCTTCGCCGCCGAACGGGAGGCCGCGGGTACGCATGTGCGCTGGATCGCGGTGGACTACGGCTCCCATTCCGCGCAGGTCGAGGCGGTCGAGGCGGAGCTCGCCGCCGAACTGGCGGGCATCGGGCCGCGGCCGGCCACGACGCCGCTGTTCTCGACGGTCGAGGGCGACTGGGCCGACGGCACCGCACTCGACGCGGGTTACTGGTACCGCAATCTGCGCCGCACCGTCCTGTTCGCGCCCGCCGTCGAAGAGCTGGCCCGGCAGGGGCACGACACCTTCATCGAGGTCAGTCCGCACCCGGTGCTGAGTACGGGCATCGAGGAGACGCTGCGTGAGGGCTGTGCGTCCGGGCCGGTGGCGGTCACCGGCACGCTCCGGCGCGAGAGGGGCGGCTGGGAGACGTTCCTGCGCTCCCTGGCCCGCGTCTGGGCGCGCGGCGTGGACGTCGACTGGCGTGCCGCCCTGCCCGGCGCGGACGGCCGCCGGGTGGCGCTGCCCACCTACCCGTTCCAGCACCGCCGTTACTGGCCGGACGGCGTGTCGGGCAGTGGTGAGGTGACGGGCGCTGGGCTCGATCCGGCCGGTCACCGGCTGCTGGGCGCCCTGGTGACCGGCACCGGGCAGGACGAGGGCCTGGAGTGCACCGGCCGGCTGTCGCTGCCGGTCCAGCCGTGGCTCGCCGACCACGTCGTGGGCGACGCGGTGCTCCTGCCCGGGACGGCCTACGTCGAACTGGCCCTGCACGCGGGCACGCTGGCCGGCTGCCCCCGGATCGGGGAGCTGACCCTCACGGCGCCGCTGGACCTGGCCGACGGTGCCGTCCGCCGGCTGCGCGTCCGCGTCGGCGCGGCCGGCGAGTCGGGCGGGCGGGCGGTGCGGGTGTGGGCGCGCAGGGAGGACGAACCCGGCCAGGACTGGCGGTTGCACGCCGAGGGGACGGTCGTGCCGGAGGGGCCCGCCCCGGCGGCGGACCTCGCACAGTGGCCGCCGCCAGGCGCCGTCCCGCTGGCCACCGACGGCCTCTACCGGCGGTTCGCCGACGCGGGCCTGGCCTACGGGCCGCTCTTCCGCGGGCTGCGCGCGGCCTGGTCGGCGGGTGAGGACGTATGGGCGGAGGTCGCCCTGCCCGACTCGGCGGGCACCGACGGTTTCGGGCTGCACCCGGCGCTGCTGGACGCGTGCCTGCACACGGTCGCCCTCGCCACACCCGCCGATGACCCCGCCGGGACGAGCGAGGTGCTGCTCCCCTTCCACTGGGAGGGGGTCTCCCTGCACGCGGTCGGTGCCTCGGCGCTGCGGGTGCGGCTGCGGCGTACCGGGGCGGCGGCGTTCTCGCTGGTGATTGCCGACGCGGCCGGCCGGCCCGTGCTGTCGGCGGACTCCCTGGCGGTGCGGGCCCGTTCGGCGGACCGCGCCCCGGGTGACACCTCCGTGCCCGACGGCCTGTACCGGCAGGCCTGGTTCCCGGATCGCTCGGCCATCGCGCCGGACACTCCCCCGGCCGCCTTGTTCCTCGGCGGGGGCCGGGCCGCCTTCTGGGCGGGGCAGGCGCCCGTACGGCCCGGTCTGGAGGCGGCACTCGCCGCCCTGCCGCCCGGCGGACGGCTGCCGGACCAAGTGGTGGTGTGCTGGGACGACGGACAGGCCACCCCGCAGACGGCGCTGGAGACGGTCCACCAGTGGCTCGCGGAGGAACGCGCCGCCGGCTCACGGCTGGTGGTGCTCACCCGTGGCGCGGTCACGACCGGCGCGGGCGACCCTCCCGTCGCTCCCGCACAGGCCGCGGTGTGGGGGCTGGTGCGGTCGGCGCAGTCCGAGCACCCGGGACGGTTCCTGCTGGTGGACGCCCATGACCGGCCCGCCGACGTGGCCGCGCTGCCCGCGGTGCTGGCCGGCGGGGAGACGCAGTACGCACTGCGCGACGGGGTCGTCCACGTGGCGCGGCTGGTGCGGCCCGAGGCGCGGTGGCTCACGCCGCCGCCCGGGGCCCCCGCCTGGCGGCTGGAGGCGGGCGAGGGCAGCACCCTGGACTCTCTGGCGCCCGTCCCGGCCCCGGAGGCGGCGGCTGCGCTGGCACCCGGGCAGGTGCGGATCGCGGTGCGCGCCGCGGGTCTCAACTTCCGGGACGTGCTGCTGGCGCTGGGCATGTACCCGGGCGGCGGCGCACTGGGCAGCGAGGCGGCGGGCGTGGTGGTGGAGTGCGCGGCGGACGTGACGCGGTGCGCCGTCGGGGACCGGGTGTGCGGTGTGCTGCCGCACGCCTTCGGGCCGCTGGCCGTCGCCGACCAGCGCACGGTGGCCCCCGTCCCGGCCGGCTGGACGTTCGCGCAGGCCGCGACGGTGCCGGTGGCGTTCCTGACGGCGTACTACGCGCTCGTCGACCTGGCCGGTGTACGGCCCGGCGAGAGGGTGCTCGTGCACGCGGCGGCCGGCGGTGTCGGCATGGCCGCCGTACAGCTCGCCCGCCACCTGGGCGCGGAGGTCTTCGGCACGGCCTCCCCCGGCAAGTGGGACACGCTGCGCGGGTGCGGGCTGGACGACGACCACATCGCCAACTCCCGCACGGGCGAGTTCGGCGCGGCGTTCCGTGCCGCAACCGGCGGCGCGGGCATGGACGTGGTGCTCAACTCGCTCACCGGGCAGCTCGTGGACGTCTCCCTGGGGCTGTGCGCCCGGGGCGCCCGTTTCGTCGAGATGGGCAAGACGGATGTGCGCGCCGCCGACGCGTTCGAGGAACAGGCCGTCACCTACCGGGCGTTCGACCTGGCCGAGGCCGGGCCGGAGCGTGTCCGGGAGATGCTCGACACCCTGCTCGGCCTCTTCGCCTCGGGAGCGCTGGAGCCGCTTCCGGTCACCGCCTGGGACATCGGTCAGGCCCCGGACGCGTTCCGTCACCTGGCGCAGGCCCGCCACACCGGGAAGCTGGCGCTCACGGTGCCGAGGCCGCCCGACCCGGACGGCACCGTGCTGATCACCGGCGGCACCGGCACACTGGGCGGTCTGCTGGCGCGTCACCTGGTGACGGCGCACGGGGCACGGCGTCTGCTGCTGGTCAGCCGGAGCGGGGCTGCGGCGCGGGGCGTGGAGGCGCTGCGGCGGGAGCTGACGGAAGAGGGCTGCCACGTCACCGTAGCGGCGTGCGACGTGACCGACCGCGCCGCCCTGCGCGGCCTGCTGGCGGACATCCCCGCGGCCCACCCGCTCACCGCTGTCGTGCACGCGGCGGGCGTGCTCGACGACGGGCTGGTGACGGCGCTGACCCCCGGGCGGCTGCACCGGGTGCTGGCGCCCAAGGCCGACGCCGCGCAGGCACTGCACGAGGAGACGGCCTCGGCGGACCTGGCGGCGTTCGTCACCTTCTCCTCGGCCGCCGGTCTGCTGGGTGCCCCGGGGCAGGGCAGTTACGCGGCGGCGAACGCCTACCTCGACGGGCTGGCCCACCAGCGCAGGACACGGGGGCTGCCGGGGCTGTCCCTGGCCTGGGGCATCTGGGAGGAGGCCAGCGGCATGACGGGGCACCTGGGTGAGGCCGGACTGCGCCGGCTCGCCCGCGACGGGATGCTGCCATTGCCGACCGGGACGGCGCTGGAGCTGTTCGACGCCGCCTGGTCCGACGGCCGGCACGGGATGCTCGCGCCCGTCCGGCTGAGCCTGCCCGTCCTGCGTGCCCGCGCCGAACGGGGTGAACTGCCCCCGCTCTTCCACCGTCTGGCGGGTGTGCACATGCGGCGGTCCGCACAGGACGCCGCCGAGGCGGACGCGTCCTCGTCGGTGCGGCGGCTGGCGGCGCTGCCCGCGGCCCGGCGCCGCGAGGCGCTGCTGGAGTACGTCCGCCGTACCGCCGCCGCCGTCCTGGGGCACGGCGACGACGCGACGGTGGAGCCCGACCAGGCGTTCCGCGAGCTGGGATTCGACTCGCTGACGGCGGTGGAGCTGCGCAACCGGATCAACGGCGCGACGGGGCTGCACCTGCCGGTGACCCTGGTCTTCGACTTCCCCACGCCGCGCGCCCTGGCCGAGCGGCTCGACACCGGTCTGGCACCGGCGGAGCCGGAGGGGGACGGCGGGCTGGAGGAAGCGCTCGACAGGCTGGAGGAGCGGCTGGCCGCGGCACCGGAGGAGACGGCCCACGACCAGGTCGCCGCGCGGCTGCGGTCCCTGGCGCGGCGGTGGGAGGAACGGCGCGGCCCCGCCGGGGACGGGGACGATCTCGATCTGGAGCTGGCCGACGACGAGGAGATGTTCAGCCTCATCGACCGGGAGCTGGGCACCCGCTGAACGCGGCCTGCCGGAGCGGCGGTGTTCCGGCGGGCCGCGACAGGCGGCGGGATGCGGTCAGGAGATGCCGAACTCCTTGCCGAGCAGGTCGAACATCTCCTCGTCCGTCGCCGCGTCGAGGCCGTCCCCCTCCGGGGGCTGCGCCCCCGCCGTGGCGTCCTCGCCCCGCCAGCGGGCGAGGAGACGGGTCAGCCGCATGACGACGCGGGCGCGCTGGAGGCTGTCCGCGTCGGCGGCGTCCAGGCTCTCCTCCAGCGCCGCCAGCCGTTTCTCGAGGCTGTCGGCGGGCGTCTCGTCCTCCGCGATCAGGGTGCGCAGGAACGCGGCGGCCTTGCGCGGTGTGGGGTGGTCGAAGGCGAGGGAGACCGGTGCGGTCACCCCGAGGACCGTCTGGATGCGCCGGCGGAGCCCGACCGAGGCGAGGGAGTCGAAACCGAGCTGGCGGAAGGGCAGATCCGCCTCGATGTCCTCGGCCGAGGAGTGTCCCAGCACGGCTGCCGCCTGGGCGCGCACCACCTCCAGGAGGGCGCCGAGCTGTCCGGCGGGCGGCAGCGCGGCGATACGCCCGCGTTCGCGTGCGGCGTCGTCCTCGTCCGGCGCGGCGGGGGCCGTCTCGTCCGCGGCCGGGCGCGGTGCCTGCGGCAGGTCGTCGAGCAGGGGCCTGGGCCGGGCGGCGGTGTAGCCGGGCAGGAAGCGTTCCCAGTCGACATCGGCCACCACCACGGTGGTCTCGTCACGCAGCAGCGCCGTCTCCAGCGCGCGCACGGCCAGGTCCGGTTGCATCGGCCGCAGTCCGCGGCGGCGGAGTTGTTCCTCCCCCGCCTCGTCGAGCATGCCGTCGCCGCCCCACATGCCCCAGGCCACCGAGGTGGCGGTGGCGCCGCGCGCCCGCCGCTGCCCGGCCAGCGCGTCCAGGTGAGCGTTGGCGGCGGAGTACGCGGCGCTCAGGCCGCTGCCCCAGGTGGCCGACGCGGACGAGAAGAGGACGAAGGCGTCCAGTTCCCGGTCCGCGAACAGGGTGTCCAGCGCGACGGCGCCCGCGACCTTGCCGCCGAGCGTCGCCGCGCACTCCTCCAGCGACACCGCCGCCAGCGGGGTGGTCTGCGGCACCCCGGCGGCGTGCACCACTGTCCGCACGGGCGGCCCCTGGGTCTCCACGTCCTCGACCAGGGCGCGGAGCGCGTCCTGGTCCGCCACGTCGCAGGCGGCCAGGTGGACGGGCACCCCCGACTCCTCCAGCCGTGCTTTGAGGGCGCCGGCTCCCGGCGCGGCCGGGCCGCTGCGGCTGACCAGCACCAGCCGTTCGGCGCCGGCGCGGGCCAGCCAGTGCGCAACGTGCCCGCCGAGTGCGCCTGTTCCGCCGGTGACCAGGGCGGTGCCGCGTGCCCGGAAACGCCGTCCGTCGCCGTTGCCCGTGGTGGCGCCGGGTGCGGGCACCAGCCTCCTGACGTACACGCCCGAGGCACGGATCGCGAGCTGGTCCTCGTGGCCGGGGGCGCGCAGTACGGCGGCGAGTGAGGCGGCGGCGCCGGACTCCAGCCGGGCGGGAAGGTCGATCAGCCCGCCCCAGCGGTCCGGGTGTTCGAGCCCCGCCACCAGCCCGAGCCCCCACACCTGGGCCTGCGCGGGGCGGGCGGGCTCCTCGTCGCCGGTCACCGCGACGGCGTGCGAGGTGAGCAGCCACAGGGGCGCCCGGACCTGTGCGTCGCCCAGTGCCTGGGCGAGCAGCAGGCTGGAGGCGAGTCCGGCGGAGACCGTGCCGTCCGGGGCGGGGTTCTCCTGGGCGGCGGCGGGTGACAGCACACCGGCGAGTGCGGTGCCCGGCGTTCCGTCCGCCGTGCCGTCGGCCGTCTCCTCGGCCAGCAGCCGGGTGATCCGCTCGGCGAGCGAGGCCCTCTCCCATGTCGTCCCGTCGAGGTGCAGACGGAGGGTGCGGGCACCGTGTGCGGTCAGGGCGGCGTCGATCTGTTCGCTCCACGCGCTGTCGGTGCCGCCGGATGTCACCACCAGCCAGCGGCCCGCGAGGGGGCCGGCCGTGCCGGCTTGCTGCCAGGGCTTCCACTGCACGCGGTAGCGCCAGCTGTCCAGGAGCGCGGCCTCTTCCTGGCGGCTGCGCCAGTCGGCGAGCGCGGGCAGTACCCGGCGCAGGGCGTCGCGCGCCGCCTCGTCGGCGTCCAGTCCCAGTTCGCCGGCGAGCCGGTCGTCGTCGGCGGTGCGCACCGCGTCCCAGAAGCCGGTGTCGAGCGGTGAGGTGCCGCCCGCCGGTTCGGGCGGCGCGGCGGGCGGCAGCCAGTGGCGCTGCCGCTGGAAGGCATAGGTGGGCAGTTCCGCCCGGGGTGCCGGGTCTTCCTGCCGGGTGCCGGTGCGGCTGTCGAGCACCGCGTCCCAGTCGACGGGCAGCCCGTGCACCCAGCCCTCGCCGGCGGACAGCAGCAGCCGCCGCAGCGCGTCCTCCCCCTGGCGCAGCGAGCCGAGGACCATGGCGGTGCCGTCGGCCTGCTCGATCGTTTCCTGCATCCCGAGGGTGAGGGCGGGGTGGGCGCTGACCTCGACGAAGTACCGGGTGCCGTCGGCGGCGAGCCGGGAGATCACCTCGGACAGCCGTACGGTGTGGCGCAGGTTGCGGAACCAGTACCGTCCGTCCAGTGCGGTGCCGTCGACGACCGCGGCCTCGACGGTGGAGTACAGCGGCACCGTCCCGGCGGCGGGGCGCAGTCCGGTCAGTCCGGCTTCCAGTTCCGTGCGGACCGGGTCCATGTGCGGCGAGTGGCCGGCGACGTCCGCCTTGACCCGCCGGGTGTGCACCCCGGCCTCGCGGCAGGCGGCGCGCAGCTCGTCCAGGTCCGGGACGGGGCCGGAGACCACCACGGAGCGGGGGCCGTTGACGACCGCGACGGACAGCGCCGTACGGCCGGCGAGCAGCGCGTCGAGCTGTTCGCCGCCGGCGGCCACGGCCACCATGCCGCCCGTGCCGGACATCCGCCGCAGCAGCCGCGACCGCACGGAGACCACGGTGGCGGCGTCGGCCAGCGGGAGCGCTCCGGCCACGTGCGCCGCGGCGATCTCGCCCAGCGAGTGGCCGACGACGGCCGCGGGCTCGACGCCCCAGGCTCGCCACACGGCGGCCAGGGAGACCATCACGGAGAACAGTGCGGGCTGGAGCACGTCGATCCGCTCGCAGAACTCGCCCGGGGCGCGGCCTGCGATCACATCGTCCAGTGTCCACTCGTCCCACCAGGAGACCCGTTCACGGAAGGCGTCCGTGCACCGTGCCAACTCCTGGGCGAAGACCGGGCAGTTCTCCAGCAGTCCGGCTCCCATGCCCAGCCATTGCGGGCCCTGGCCGGGGAAGACGAGCGCGACGGGGCCGGGACCGGCCTCCGCCGTGCTGCCCCACACGGCGCCGTCAGCGGTGCCCTCGCACGCGGGCGCCCCGGCCACCGCCCGCAGTCCGGCGGCCAGTTGTGCCCTGCTGTCCCCGACGACCACCGCCCGCTCGCCGAGCTGGGCGCGGCCGGTGGCCAGCGTCCTGGCCACGGCGGCGGTGTCGGCGGGGGTGCCGGCCGTCTCGTCCGTCCCCTGCGCGACGGCGGCCAGCCGGGCGGCCTGGCCGCGCAGCCCGGCCAGGCCGCGGCCGGACAGCACCCAGGGGACGGGTCCGCGGTGTCCGGCGGGCTCCTGCGGCGGGGCGTGGGGCGTGGTGGTGGGCGGGGCCTCCTCCAGGATGACGTGGGCGTTGGTGCCGCTCATGCCGAAGGAGGACACGCCCGCGCGGCGGGGCCCGTCGGCCTGCCACGGCCGGCGTTCGGTCAGGAGCCGGACGGTGCCGGACGACCAGTCCACCTCCGGGGTGGGTCGGGCCGCGTGCAGGGTGGGGGGCAGCACGGCGTGCCGCATCGCCATGACGGCCTTGACGACTCCGGCGAGACCGGCGGCGGCCTGCGCGTGGCCCAGGTTGGTCTTGACGGAGCCGAGCCACAGCGGCCGGCCGGGCGGACGGGTCTCGCCGTAGGTGGCCAGCAGGGCGCGGGCCTCGATGGGGTCGCCCAGCCGGGTCCCGGTGCCGTGCGCCTCCACCAGGTCGATCTGGTCGGGGCTGAGCCCGGCGTCGGCGAGCGCGGCGCGGATCACCCGCTGCTGGGCGGCGCAGCTGGGTGCGGTCAGCCCGTTGGAGGCCCCGTCCTGGTTGACGGCCGAGCCGCGTACCACCGCCAGTACGCGGTGGCCCCGCCGCAGCGCGTCCGGCAGCCGCTCCAGCAGCAGCATGCCGGCGCCCTCGCCCATGCCGAACCCGTCGGCGTCGGCGGAGAAGGCCCGGCAGCGGCCGGTGGGCGACAGTCCGCGCTGCCGGCTGAACTCGATCAGCGGCCCGGGGACCGGCACGACGGTGGCGCCGCCGCCGAACGCCAGGTCGCACTCGCCGCGCCGCAGGGCCTGGACCGCCAGGTGCAGGGCGACCAGGGAGGACGAGCAGGCGGTGTCGACGGTCACGGCGGGGCCTTCGAGGCCGAGCAGGTAGGAGATGCGGCCGGAGGCGACGCTGGTGGAGGTGCCGGTGGCCAGGTAGCCCTCGACGGCGGTGGCGTCGTGCTCGGCGCCGGTCCCGTAGTTCTGCGCGGCGGTGCCGACGAAGACGCCGGTCCTGCTGCCGCGCAGCGAGGTGGGGTCGAGGCAGGCGTGTTCGGCGGCCTCCCATGCCGTCTCCAGCAGGAGACGCTGCTGGGGGTCCATCGCGGTGGCCTCGCGGGGGGAGATGCCGAAGAAGCCCGCGTCGAAGGCGGACGCGTCGCGCAGGAAGTACCCGGTCCGGACGTAGCTTGTACCCGGCCGGTCGGGGTCCGGGTCGTGGAGGGCTTCGAGGTCCCAGTCCCGGTCGGCGGGCAGCGGACCGCCGGCGTCGGTGCCGTCGTGCACCAGCCGCCACAGGGCGTCGGGGCCGTCGACGCCGCCGGCGAAGCGGCAGCCGATGCCGACGACGGCGACGGGCTCCTGCGCCCGGTCCAGCACCTCCTGGAGCCGGCGCCGGGTTCTGCGCAGGTCGGTGGTGACCTTCTTCAGGTACGTCCGGAACTTCTCTTCACTGTCGGTCATGGAGGGTTCGGCTCCTTGCGACGGTGGGGCGCCGTGGCCCGTGACGGGCGGGCGGACGCCCGCCGCCGGTCATTCTCCGGCGGGTCCGTGCCCCGGTCTGCCCCCTGTTCCCCCCTGCCGCCTGACGGCGTGGCGTGCGGGGTGTGCGCCGCCCTACTGCCGGAACCGGCAGGGGTGGGCAGGGGGTTGCCGGGCGCCGGGGCCGCCAGGAGAAGCTGAGCGGAACCGGATGCGGGGGGAATGCGGGGGGGGGAGGGGTGCGGGGTCCGCTCCGGTGCCGTCGCCCTCTTCAAGGTGGTCACGGCTCCGGAGTGGTCACGGCCCTCTTCCGGCACTCATTCCTCGACCAGTTCGATGGCGCCCGTCGGGCAGCGGAGCGTCGCTTCCCGTACTTCTTTCTCCTGGCTCCCGGAAGGACGTTCCACGATGAGGAGAACCCGACCGTCTTTTTCGTCCTGGTCGAACAGTTCGGGGCTGTACATGGCACAGCTGCCACAGGAAGTGCATTTTTCGCGGTCCACCACGATGCGCATTCCCCGACGGTAGCCGCCGGTATTTTCCGATGCAATACGAAGGACGACGGAAGGCGACGGACCCGGCATGGAACCGTGTTCCGGCCGCATTCCGGGGAATTCGCGGGCGACGGCCCGCGGGGTCAGCCGTCCGCCGTGCCGAACACGTCGTCGAGTGCCCGGTCCAACGGCACCGGCCCCGCGGTCAGTTCGCAGATGCGGCCGATCGCGGCGGGCCGTTCCAGCAGGGCGACGACGGCCGCGGCCACGTCGGCGCGGCCGATCTCCCCGGGCGGCGGAAGGGGGCCGGTGGCCCGGGCGAGGCGCACTCCCCCGCCGGCCGGCGCGTCCGTGAGCCGTCCGGTCCGCAGGATCGTCCAGTCCAGGTCGCGGGTTCGCACATCGGCCTCGGCCGCCGTCTTGCCCGCGACGTAGGCGTCCTTCCCGTCCGTGGTCCAGGGCTGCCCGTCGGCGCCGTACCAGTTGCTGACCATCAGGTATCGGCGGACGCCGGCCTGTTCCCCGGCCGCCGCGAACCGAGCGGCGGGGGATCGTCCGGCGGCGGTGCCCGGGCCGCCGGTCCCGGCCGCGAGCACGAGGGCGTCCGCGCCCCGGAGCGCCGCCGGCAGGGCGGCTGCCGCCCGCGGACCGTCCTCCATGAGCACCGCTTCGGCTCCGAGGGCCCGCAGCCGGTCCCCGTGCGCACCGGCGGTGGCGGCCCGCAGGAGGGCCACCGGCCGGTCCCCGCGGGCGGCGAGTGCGGCGGCCACCAGGCCGCCCAGGGCCGTGGAACACCCGAGCACGACTACGCGCATGACCGCCGAGTGTAGAGCGGAATTGTCCGCCGGAGAATCCGCCGGCGCACATCCCGTACGAAAGCACTACGAGGAAAGGAACCTTACGTGCCGGACCCCACGCCGAAAGTGCGGAGCCTTCCCCTGCACCGGAGCTGCCCCTTCGACCCGCCGGACGAATACAAACAGCTCAGGGCCGAGGAACCGGTCAGCCGGGTGCGGTTCGCCGACGGCCAGGAAGGCTGGCTGCTGACGAAGTTCGAGGACGTCAAGTCCTTTCTGCTGGATTCCCGCTTCAGTTCGAACCGCAATATCGCGGCGCGCACCCGGCACACGTACGAGAAACCGAAACTCCCGGCCGGCGCGATGGTGAGCATGGACCCGCCGGAGCACACCCGCTACCGCCGCATGCTGGCCGGGCAGTTCACCACGCGGCGGGTGCGGGCGCTGGAACCGCGGATCGCCGGCTACGTCTCCCAGCAGCTCGACGAGATGGAGAAGGCCGGCCCCGGCGTCGATCTGGTGGAGACGTTCGCGCTGCCGGTGCCGTCCCTGGTCATCTGCGACCTGCTGGGTGTGCCCGCCCGCGACCGGCACGACTTCCAGGCGTGGGCGCAGACCGTGCTCAACGTGGACCTGCCGATCGAGCAGGTGCAGCGGGCCAAGGAGCGGCTGTTCTCGTTCATCACCGAGCTGGTGCGCGAGAAGGCGCGGCATCCGCGCAACGACATCATCAGCGGCCTGCTGCACTCCCCGGCCGAGGACCGGCTGACGGAGGAGGAGATCATCGGCGTGAGCGTCCTGCTGCTGATCGCCGGGCACGAGTCGACGTCGAACATGCTGGGCATCGGCGCCTACGCCCTGATGCGGCATCCGAAGGAGCTGGCCAAGCTCCAGGCGGAGCCGTCACTGATCGACAACGCCGTGGAGGAGCTGCTGCGGTATCTGTCGATCGTGCATCTGGAGTTCATCCGCACGGCCACCGAGGAGGTGGAGTTCGCCGGTCACCTCATCAGGCCCGGGGAGACGGTGAAGGGTTCGATGGTCTCCGCGAACCGGGACCCGGACCGCTACCCCGACCCGGACGTGCTGGATCTGACCCGCGAGGACGTGCACCATCTGACGTTCGGCCACGGCATCCACCAGTGCATCGCGCAGCAGTTGGCCCGGATGGAGATGCGGGTGGCCTTCTCGCTGCTCTTCACCAGGTTCCCCACCCTGCGTCCGGCGATCGCCCCGCAGGACGTCCGGTTCAAGGACGACTCGGTGGCCTACGGCGTCAAGGAACTTCCCGTCACCTGGGACACGGCTGCGGTCTGAGCACCATGGAAACCGCACACGGGACCGGAGCCCGCCACGGACGGGGTAACACCGGTGCCGGGGCGGTCGGCACGGCGGCGGCCTACCGCGCCCGGGGCGGGTCGGGCGGTTATCTTCGCAGGGCCCACCGGGCCCCCGCCCGCGCGCCGGCCGGCCCGCGGCCCCGGCCGAGAGAAGGAAGCGGCGTGTGCTGAACGCCTATCGTTCACTCCTGACGATCGACCATCTGCCGTCCCTCTTCGCCTGTTCGGTCGTGAGCCGGCTGACGGTCACCACCCTGCCGATCGCCGAGTCGCTGCTGATCGTCGAGTGGACCGGCTCGTTCGCCCAGGTGGGCATCGTCACCGGCGTCCAGGCCGGCGCGCAGGCGCTCTCGGCGCCGCTGCGGGGCCGGGCCGCGGACCGCGGCTCGGTGCCGTGGGTGGTGACGGTCAGCGCGCTGTCGTTCGCCGGCAGTCTGGCGGCTCTCGCCGCCATGACGGCGTGGCTGCCGGCGTCGAGCTGGCCGCTGGCCGTACTGGTGGCCGTACTGGCCGGGCTCAGCACCTCCCCGGTTCCCCAGGTCAGCCGCGCGGTCTGGCCGCGTCTGGTGGGCGAGGAGCACCTGGCGCGGCTCTACACGCTGGATGCCACCGGCCAGGACGCCGCCGCGACCCTGGGGCCGCTGCTGGCGTCTCTGACGGCCGCGGCGCTGAGCCCCGCCGTCTCCGTCGGGACGTGCGCCGTGCTGGCGGTCGGCGGCTCGCTGGCCTTCGCGCTCGCCTACCACCGCTCCGGCCTCGCCGCCCGGCCGCTGCACCAGGAGACGGGGACGGCGCGGACGGCGGGGACGGCGGGGACGGCGGGGACACAGCCGGCGCACGGCGCCGCCGGTCCCGCGGGCGGCACGGACGGCGAGGAGCGCACGAGAGGCGCGGACAGCGGCGGCGGAGGCGTGGCGCCCGAGCCGCCCGGGGCACCGGCCGGACGGCGGATGCTGCTCGCCGAGCGGGGCTTCCTTCCGGTGCTGCTGGTCGCCATGTGCGTGATGGCGTCGATCTACACGATCAACCTGTCCGTCGTGGCGTACAGCACCCACACCGGACAGGTGGGGCTGTCCGGTGTGCTGATCTGCGTGTGGACGGTCGGCTCCCTGGTGGGCGGACTCACGCTCGGCGCCACCTCGTGGGAGCTCAACCACACGGGGCTGCTGCTGGCGCTGGCGGCGGGCATGGGGGCGCTCGCCGCCGTGCTGCCCCCGGCGCGGGAGGCGACACCGGTCGCCGTGATCGGGCTGGTCCTCTTCGCGGGCGGCCTGGTCCTGGGGCCCAACATCGCGGCCAACAACACGCAGATCGCCGAGGTGGCCCCCGAACACCGCCGTACGGAGGCGTTCGGCTGGCTCCAGACGGCGACGACCGGCGGCTCCGCGCTGAGCATGATGCTCGCCGGCGCGCTGCTGGACACCGCCGGGCCCGCGGCGGCCGTCGGCGCCGGTACGGGGCTCGCCCTGCTCGCGGTCCTGGTGCGGTGCTGCACGGTCACCCGCCCCGGCAGCGGGCGCTCCGCCGGTACGGGGCCGTCCGGCCGTCCCGTGGCCGCGCGGCCCGCCGAGCCGGACGACCGCCGTTCCGCGGGACCGCGCGGCTTCGCCCTCAGCCGGAGCGCCGCCCGGCGGACAGCCGCTCGGCGACAAAAGCGGCGACGTCCCGGGGGCGCTCGCTGAGGAAGAAGTGCCCGCCGGGGAACACCTTCAACTCGAAGCCGCCCGTGGTGTGTTTCTGCCACGCGGCGGCGTCCTCGCGGGAGGTGCGGGGGTCGCACGCGCCGGTCAGCGCGGTGACGGGGCAGCGCAGCGGCGGCGCCGCGGTGAACCGGTAGGACTGGAGCGCCCGGTAGTCGGCACGCAGCGGCTCCAGGATCATCCGCAGGGTCTCCTCGTCCTCCAGGAGCCCCGGATGGGTGCCGCTCAGCAGGCGGATCTCGGCGAGGAGACCGCCGTCGCCCGTCAGGTCGACCGCCCGTCCCGGCGGCCGGTCCGGCGCCCGCCGCGCGGAGACGAACAGCCTCGACGGCGAGGCGTCCAGCCGCTGCGCGAAGCGCTGTGCCACCTCGTACGCCAGCAGCGCGCCCATGCTGTGACCGAGGAACGCCATGGGGCGGTCCGCCTCCTTGCGCAGCCGGGCGAACAGCAGGTCCGCCAGGGTGTGCAGATCGGTCACGCACGGCTCGGTGTGCCGGTCCTGCCGGCCCGGGTACTGGAGGGCCCACACGTCGAACCGGTCGGCGAGGGCCAGGCACAGCGGACGGTAGAAGCCGGCCGACCCGCCCGCGTGGGGGAAGCAGACCAGCCGGTGCGCCCCGGGCGGACCGGGCCGGTAGCTGCGCATCCACGGGTCGCACGTCCTGGCTGCCTTCACGGTGACCTCCCGCCGTCGCCCACGTCGGCCCTAACCCTGGCCACGGTGCGGCGCCCGTCCAACCCCCTGGTCACGGCTGTCCCGGCGGGGGCGCGCCGGGGTCCGGCCACGGGGTGCGTGAGGGGATGTCCGAGGGGGGACTAGGGGGTTCTTCCCCGCGCCGGACCCTCAGTAGCGTCCGGCGCGGGGCTTTCCCCCGGCCCCGTCCGGCCTGCTCCGGCCCGTCCGGCACCGCGCGCCGGGCCGGCGGGGCGCACTGCCGGGCGCGAGGCCCGGGGCCGGAGCCCGACACGCGGAGCGCTGCTGCGGAGGACACACCATGCGGGAGATCATCGAGGCCGCACTGGCGCAGGACGCGGTCGCGGCGGACTTCGCCGCGCTGCCCGTCCCGGCGTCCTATCGAGGCGCCGTCGTCCGCCGGGAGGACGCCGGAATGTTCGACGGCCTGCCGGCCGCGGAGAAGGACCCGGCACGGTCCTTGCGGGTGACGGAGGTGCCCACACCCGAACTGGCCCCTGACGAGGCTCTGGTGGCGGTGATGGCCAGCGCGGTCAACTACAACACCGTGTGGAGCGCGCTGTTCGAGCCGGTGTCGACGTTCGCCTTCCTGGAGCGGTACGCACGCTCGGACGCGGTGGGGGCGGCCCGGCACGACCGGCCGTACCACGTCCTGGGCTCCGACCTGGCGGGCGTGGTGCTGCGCACCGGTCCGGGGGTGCGCCGGTGGCGGCCCGGGGACCGGGTGGTGGCGCACTGCCTGTCCGTGGAGCTCCAGTCGCCCGACGGGCACGACGACACGCTGCTCGACCCGGACCAGCGGATCTGGGGGTACGAGACCAACTTCGGCGGTCTGGCCGAACTGTCCGTGGTCAAGGGCAATCAGCTGATGCCGATGCCGTCGCATCTGACCTGGGAGGAGGCCGCCGCCTCCGGCCTGGTCAACTCCACGGCCTACCGGCAGCTCGTCTCCCGGCACGGGGCCGGGATGAAGCAGGGGGACGTGACGCTCGTCTGGGGCGCCGCGGGCGGACTGGGCTCGTACGCCACCCAGTTGGCGCTCAACGGCGGCGCGATCCCGGTGTGCGTCATCTCCGGGCGGCGCAAGGCGGATCTCGTCAGGTCGATGGGCGCCGAGCTGGTGATCGACCGGGAGCGGGATGGCTACCGCTTCTGGAGGGACGAGGCGACGCCCGACCGGAAGGAGTGGCGGCGGTTCGGTTCCCACATCAGGGAGCTGACCGGCGGGGAGGACCCGGACATCGTCGTCGAGCACCCGGGCAGGGAGACGTTCGCCGCGAGCGTGTACGTGGCCCGGCGCGGCGGCACGGTGGTCACCTGCGCCTCCACGTCCGGGTACCGGCACGAGTACGACAACCGCTACCTGTGGATGTCCCTCAAGCGTGTCGTGGGCAGTCATTTCGCCAACTACCGGGAGGCGTGGGCGGCCAACCGGCTCATCGCCAAGGGGATGATCCATCCCACGCTCTCCCGGGCGTATCCCCTCTCCTCGGTGGGCACCGCCGCGCAGGACGTGCACCGCAACCGGCATGCGGGAAAGGTGGGCGTGCTGTGTCTGGCGCCCCGGGAAGGGCTGGGGGTGCGGGACACGCAGCTTCGCCTACGGCACCTTTCCGCCATCAACCGTTTCCGCGTCCCGGCCGCGGCGCCGGGTGAAGCCGTCTGATTTCTCCGTCTTTACGCCGCCCGGGCATTCCCCGGAACGGGCCCTGCACTCCCAGAGAATCGCACTGAGCGAAATTCGCGTACCGGTGGCAATGCTTCGGCCACCGCTTTCCCGCCGCCTGTCGCACCGGGCGCACACGGAAAGGAACCGAAAAACTCCCCCTGCGGCTCCCCGCCACCACCTGACGAGGTTTCACCGTGCGTGCCGACAGCAAGAATATTGGTCGCAGCATTGATGAATACCCGGCGCAGCTTTGGTGAACGGTTCCGCCTTGGCCGCGCTTGTCCGGCGCGAGAGGAGCCTTCCCACGGTGACACCGTTCGCCGAGCAGAAACTGCCGCCGCACCTGCTGGTTCCCGGATTCGACACCTGGCGCGAGGAGAGCGGCCTGATATTCGTCAGGGGGGCGCGGTACGCGGGAAAGACCACCCTGCTGAACGCCCTGGGGGAACGGGCCGCGGAATCGGGAGCGCTGGTGCTGTGGGCGACCGGCTGGCCCGGCGAGCACGGTTTGCCGCACGGCGTGGTGCGGCAGTTCCTCGAAACGCCCGAGGAGACGCACGGACATCCGGACGAAGTCTTCGCACACGCCGGACCCGGACCCCAGGACGCCGACGGCACACCGCCCGGCGCGGCATTCCCCGAACGCGCCTACCGCCGCCTCCTCGACCTCGCCGGACGACGTCCCGTCCTCCTCGCGGTGGACGACCTCAACTACGTGGACGCGCCCTCGCAGCACTTCCTGCGCTACCTGGCGCGCCGGCTGAAAGGCACCCGCATCCGGCTGGTGCTGGCCGAACGCACCGGCCAGGCCGTCTCCTACTGCGAGGACTTCCGCACGGACGTCATGCGGCTGCCGTACACCCGCACGGTACGGCTGCGCCCGCTGACGGCCGACCAGCTCACCGCCTGGATCGGCGAACAGATCCGCGCCGTCCCGGGCCCCCCGGTGCGCACGGCCGCACGGCGGATCGCCGTGGCGGTGCACGAACTGAGCGGCGGCAACGTCCAGCTCGCCGGACTGCTGACCGCCAAGTACCTGGCGGCGGCCGGCCGGGGCGGCACCGCCCCGGCCGTCGACGCGGAGTTCCGCGAGACCGTCCGGGCCATGGTCGACGACATCGACGTGCCGGGCGTCAGCCGGGGCGCGCGGGCGGCGGCCGTCCTCGGACGGTTCTGCTCCGCGCGGCGACTGGGCCGGCTGCTGCAGGGGGACACCGTGCTGGCCGACCGGGTGCTGCGCGCCCTGGACGACCTCGGCATGCTGCGCGGGCCCCAGGTGCGGCAGCACGCGGCCCGCGCCCTGGTGGAGGACCCGGACTTCGCCGAGCTCCCCGACGTGCACCTCGCCGCGGCCCGCGTCCTGTTCGAGGACGGGGTGCCCGTCGAACACGTCGCCCGCCATCTGCGGGCCGCGGGCAGGATCGGCCGGCCCTGGGACCCGCCGCTGGTCCTGGAGGTCGCCCACCGCGCACTGGAGGAGGGCCGTACGGAAGCGGCCGGAACGCTGCTGCGGCTCGCCCGTACCGCGGCGGGCACCGAGGAGGACCGCGCGCGGGCGGAGATCCTGCTGCTGCGCAGCGAATGGCTGGCCGACCCGCCCCTGGTGGCGTCCCTGGTGCCCTCGCTGACCGCAGCGGCACGCAACAACGTGCTGCCGGCCGCCGACATCGCCTTCCTGGTACGGGCGTTGACGGTGCACGGCTTTCCCGACCGGGCCGAGGAACTGCTGCCGGCGCTGCGCACCGCGGACCGCAAACCGCAGGAGGAGGCGGAGGTGCTGCTGGCGGAGGCCCTGCACGGCGTCTGGCAGGGCGTGCCGCCCCACCGGGTCCCGCCCGGCCCGCACCGGCCCCCCGCCCGCGACGACACCTCCCGCCGTCTGCTGACCGGACCGTACGCCTGGCTGCCGACCGTCCTGCACCGGATCCCCCGCCTGCTGCACGCCGGTGACCGGCAAGGCGTCGTTTTCGCGGCCGAACAACTGCTGGAGGGCATCCGCGTCAAGAGTTCGGGGGTGGAGCCCTTCCTGTTCGCCTGCTGGGCGCTGGAGGCCGTCAACGCCCTGCCGCAGGCCCGCAAACGGTGCCTGGAGCTGGCCGGGGAGTTCGACGGCCGGCCCTCGCCCGTGTGGACGTCCCTGCTCGCCGCCGTACAGGCACGGATCGCCTTCGCCTCGGGCGATCTGGACGGCGCCCACCGCCGGCTCGGGCAAGCGCTGGCGCACAAGTCCTGGCAGGAATGGGGCGCCAAGGCGGGGGCGCTGGCCGGGCTGCTGGTGGAAGTGCTGACGGAACGCGGACGGCACGAGGAGGCGGCGGACGTACTGGACCGCCCCGTCCCGCCGGCCGCCTTCCGGGGACTGAACGGTGTGCGGTACGTACGCGCCCGCGGCCGGCACCATCTCGCGGCCGGCCGGCTGCACGCGGCCGTGGCCGACTTCGAGAACTGCCGGGACACCTTGGCCGTGCTCGACACCGACCTGCCCGCCGTGGTGCCGTGGCGGTGCGACCTTGCGGAGGCGTATCTGCGGATGGGCGACACGGCGGGCGCCCGGCACCTGCTGGAGGAACAGCTGGGCGAGCTGCCCGCCGAGGAGACGGCCGCCGAGGGCGTGGCACTGCGGCTCCTGGCCGCGGCCGGGCCCGCCGAGCGGCGGATCCCCGGCCTCAAGCTGTCGGCGGAGAAGCTGGAGCGGGCCGGCAGCCGCCTCCAACTCGCCTACACACTGGCCGAGCTGGCCTCCGCATACCGCGAGGCCGCCCGGCTGAGCCTGGCCCGGACGACGATCAAACGGGCGCAGCGCCTGGCCCAGCAGTGCGACGCCGGCCGGCTCGGGCAGCTCCTCGCGCTGCACGGCAGTCCCGTGGCACCGCACGACGACGTGCCGCTCGCGGACCACACCGAGCTGGCCAAGCTCAGCTCCGCCGAGCGCCGGGTGGCCCTGCTGGCCATCCGGGGCCACACCAACCGGGAGATCTCCACCCGGCTGTTCATCACTCCCAGCACGGTGGAGCAGCATCTGACGCGGATCTACCGGAAGCTGCGGGTGCGGCACCGGGAGGATCTTGAGGACCGGTTCTCGTCCGCGCTGGTCGGACTCGACGCGCTGACGTGACCCGCGCGCCGCACGGGCGCTCGGCCCCCGGGCCGGGCGACGCCCGTCGTGCGCGGCCCGGTGCCGCGCGCGACCGCTTCCGCCCGTGCGGCGCCCCCACCAGGGGGGGGCGGGGACGGACCGTCCCTGCCGCGGCCGTACGACGCCGCTGCGCGGAGCCCCCGCCGGCCCCCGCCGTACGGCTCACGGCGCGGCGCGCCCCCGGCCACCGGGCCCGGCCGTCCGAAGGGCTCATCCTCCTGGCCTGCCCGGCGGGCTCGTCCATCCACCGGTCCCTGTCCCCGGGTTTCCAGCCGCCGGGGCGGCCACTGGGTCCCGTCCACCGACCCGGCAACCGGGTTCCGTCCGCCGGACCGTCCGCCGCCGGTGCCGAACTCGGCGCCGACAGCGGCCTTCAATGCCCCGGACGTCGGCCAACCCCGCCTCCTGCCTGCCCCTCCCCGGCGGCGCCCCGGACAGGGCGGATCCGGCACGATCGTGGATGCCGCGGGAAAGCCGTCTCCTCAGCGCTGCCTCTCCGCCACGAGACGGTGTGCCGCCCAGCCCCTCCGCCGTGGCGCGGACCGCGCGTTGAGCCCCCGCGTCCCCGCCGCTCCCCCGGCGGTGACGCAGGGCCCCCGGCCTCGCGCAGGAGGGCGGCGGTGCCGTCGTCGTCGGGGCGCTGTCCGGTGGCCGGCAACACGTGGCCGGCGCGCACCAGCCGCTCCCCCTCCGGCCCGGCGACCAGGAATCCGTCGCGGGTGATACGGCGGCACGCCACACCGGTCCGCATCCGCACCCCGGCGGCGCGCAGGTGCCGCAGCACCACCCAGCGGGTGCTCGCTCCGATGCCCTCGCCGGTCGTCCGGCCCCGACCGCTGCGGCCGGGCCGCTCCGCCACCCGGTGTGCCCGGTGCCTCGCTCATGCCGGGTCCTCGTCGTGCGGCTTGAGGGTGCGGGCCCTGGCGCGCAGGGCGTACTTGCGTACTTTGCCGACCGGGTTGCGCGGCAGTTCGGGGAGTTGTTCGAGCCGTTCCGGCCAGTGCTGCTTGGCGACCTGGTGCTCGTCCAGGTAGCGGCGCATCTCCGCGAAGCCGAAGCCGGCGCCGTCCTTGAGGACGGCGAAGGCACAGGCGCGTTCGCCCAGCCGGGCATCGGGCATGGCCACGACGGCGATGTCCTCGACGGCGGGGTGCGCGGAGAGCAGCTGCTCGATCTCGGCGACGGGGATCTTCTCCCCGCCCCGGTTGATGACGTCCTTGACGCGGCCGGTGATGCGCACGAAGCCGTCCTCGTCGACGACCGCGAGGTCGCCGGTGCGGTACCAGCCGTCCGGGGTGAAGGCGTCCGCCGTCAGGTCGGGCCGGTCCAGATAGCCGTCGAACACCGTGGGCGAGAGCACTTCGAAGTTGCCCTCGGTGCCCGCCGGCAGGGGGCGGCCCGTCTCGTCGGTCACCCGCAGCCGGACGCCGTCCAGCGCGCGTCCGTCGGTGCCCCAGCACCGCTCGGGCGGGTCGGTGGGCGCGGAGAGCGTGCCCAGGCAGGTCTCGGTGGTGCCGAACGCCCCGCACACCCTGGCGCCCAGTACCCGGCCGGCGCGCTCCGCCAGGGGGCGCGGCACGGTGGCGCCGGTGGCGACGAAGACCCGCATGTCGCGGGGCCGTCGACCGGTGTCCTCCACGGCCTTGACGAGGTCGAACAGGAAGGGCGTGGCGGCCTGGGTGAAGGTCGCCCGGTGGTCGTCGAGGGAGGCGAGGGCGCGTCGCGCGTCCCATTCGGCCTGGAGGATCTGCGGCACCCCCAGCACGGTGGCCAGCACCATGCCGTAGAGGAACCCGGTCTGGTGGGCGAGCGGCGAGGGCACCCAGACGGTGTCGGTGGCGTCGAGACCCAGCTGCCGGATCTCCATCGAGGCGGCCCGCACCAGATTGGCGGACGAGTGCGTCACGCCCTTGGGTTCGCCGGTGGTGCCGGAGGTGAACAGCAACTGGGCCGTCGCCCCGGGTGCGGGCCTGACGGCGGCCAGGGCGGCGCGCTCGTGGGCCGTCGTCTCCGGGACGGCGGCCCAGTCGTGGACGGTGACGTCGCAGGCGGGGTCGGACGGCAGCCGCGCGGGCCCTCCGGAGCGGGAGACCACCACCAGGTGACGCAGCCCGTCGGTGCGCCCGGCGGCCAGGGCCAGCGCCTCCCGTGCGGGTTTCCGGGAGCGGTACTCGTCCATGGTCACCAGGACCCGTGCCCGGGCGCTGCGCAGTACGAAGCCGAGTTCCCGGCGGCGGAAGAAGGGGATGACGGGGCAGCAGACGGCGCCGATCCGCCAGGCGGCCAGCGAGAGCACCACGAATTCCAGCCGGTTCGGCAGCTGGTAGGCCACGTGCTCGCCCGGCCGGACGCCGAGCCGCAGCAGGAGGGCCGCGGTCCGCTCGACGCGCCGGGACAACTCCCGCCGGCTGACGACGAGGTCGCCGTCCGGCCGTACGTCCACCACCGCGGTCCGGTCGGGGGACGCCTCGGTGTGCCGGTCCAGCCACTCCGGCAGGCTGAGCCGGGATGCCTCGTCCGGGTCGGCGGCGGTGGGGGGCAGGGGCCGGCGGACGGGGGGCGGGACGCTGCTCCTGGCGGGGCGCGCGCGGCCCTCCTCGACCTTCATGGGGATGCCGAGGCCGTTCATGGCGTCGAGGAAGCCCGGGTAGGAGATGCGGTAGGCGTGCGGGAAGGTCAGGGCGGAGTGGCCCTTGGCCCGGGATGCGGCGACGGCCAGCGACATCAGGACCCGGTGGTCGTTGTACGTGGACAGCGCGGTGCCCGTAAGTGTCTGTCCGCCGGCCACACGCAGGGTGTCGCCGGCCAGTTCCACCTGGCCGCCCATGGCGTTGAGCTGGCACATGGCTGCGGCCCGGTCGGATTCCTTGAGCCGGGTGTGTGCGATGTTGCGGAAGACCGAGGCGCCGTGCGCGAAGGTGCCGAGGGTGGCGAGGACCGGCAGCATGTCGGGGATGTCCCGGCAGTCGACGTCCACGGCTGTGAGCAGCGGCGCGTCCTGCCTGACGCGGATGCCGCCGGCCGCCTCGTCCGGTTCCATCGGCACTCCCATGGCGCGGGCGATGTCGAGGAAGCGGTGTTCCGGATGGTCGCCGGGCCCGCCGCCGGGGCCGGTCAGTCCCCGCAGCAGCACGTCGCAGGGGTGGAGTGCGGCGGAGGCGATGCCGTACGCCGCAGAGCCGATGTCGGGCGGCAGGGTCAGCTCGGCGGGGTGGGCGCTCTGGCCTGGCGGTACGTCGAAGCGCCGCCAGTCGGGCGAGACGTCCACGCGGAGTCCGAAGCGCCGCATCATCTCGACGGTCAGCTCCAGATAGGTCCGCTCGTTGAGTTCGCCCGCCACCTCGACCACCGTGGGGCCGGTGGCGAACGGTGCCAGCAGGAGCACGCCGGAGACCCACTGGGAGAGGGTGCCGGGCAGCAGTACGTGTCCGCCCGTGGGCCGCCCGGGACTGACGCGTACGGGCGGGCAGTCGTCCACCGACTCCACCCGCACTCCCAGCTGTCGCAGGGCGCGCAGCAGCGGTCCCACCGGGCGGCGCCGGAAGTACTTCTGGCCGGTGATGGAGACGGCGTGGTCGGCCAGCGAGGCGAGGCCGACCATGAAGTAGAGGGTGCTGCCGGAGCTGCCGACCGACAGGACGGTGCGGCGCGGCCGGTAGCGCCCGCCGAACCCCCGTACGACGAGCGAGTCACCGGCCCGCACGACGGAGGTGCCCAGGCCCTGGAGCATCCGCACCGTGTAGGCGACGTGCCGGGCGTCGGTGAGCCCGTGGATCCGGCTCTCGCCGGCCGCCAGCGAGGCCAGGATCAGCGCGCGGTGCGCGTGGTACTTGGAGTTCGGGACGGTGACCTGCCCGGTCACCCGGTGCCGGATTCCTTCGACGAGAAGGTGCATGGGAACGGTGTGCTCCTCGCAGTCCAAACCGTGCTCGCGCCACACCTGGGCGACGCCGGGGGCGTCCACGAAGCGGCTCAGTCGATGATCACGGCCGCTCCCGGCGGGCGGCAGCCCCCTACCGTCCCCTAACCCCCGGGGCCCCGGCTCGGCGCCGGGCGAGACGTGCGGAGGGCCGGGGCGCACCGCCGACGCGTCCACGGTCCGGGCCCGGGTTGCCCCCGTGATCGACGGCGTACAGGATGATCAACGTGTCAACTCACCCCGCCACCAATCCACTTGGCGTTCCATGGCCCCCCGTGCACGCGCCCTGGCCGGAGCGGACCGCGCCGCTGTACGGACAGGACTTCGCGAGCGACCCCTTCTCCTACTACGCGAGTCTGCGCAGTACGTTCGGGCCCGTCGCGCCCGTGGCCCTGGAGGAGACCGGCGCCCTGCGCGGCTACCTCGTCCTCGACCACGCCCACCAGCTGGAGGTGTTACAGGACCGCGGCAACATCTGGACGCGGGACTCCCGCTGGTACCGGGACCTGGTGCAAGGGACGCTGCCGCCGGGCCACCCGATGATCCCCCAGTTCGCCCACCGGCGCAGCCGCCTGTACGCGGAGGGCGCACAGCACAGCCGGCTCTCCGCGCCCGGCAACCACGCGCTGGCCCAGCTCGACATGCTCCGCACCCGCGACCTGATCGAGGAGCTCGCCGACCAGCTCATCACCGCGTTCTTCGGCGACCGCGGGCCGCAGGAGTGGAACGAGGCCGACATCCTCGGCCAGTACGCGCTGCCGCTGCCCCTGCTGGTCATGATGCGGCTGATGGGCATGGACGAGAGCAGCGCCCTGGCCACCGGCCACGCCATCCACGAGATGCTCAGCGGCGGACCGGGCGCCCGGCGTGCCGCCGCCGAACTCGACGCCCGCATGCGGGAACTGGTCACCGGCAAGGAGCACTCCCCCGGTCCCGACCTCGTCTCCTGGATGCACCACTTCAACCGGGAACTGCACTCCGGGCTCGACACCCACGAACTGAGCGAGGACGTGTGGCTCCAGATCGTCGCGGGGCGGGGCGCCGGCACGACCTGGATCTGCAACACCGTGCTGGAGCTGCTGACCAACCCGGATCTGGGCGCCGACGTCATCGCGGGCCGCTGCCCGATGGAAGAGGCGATGAACCGCGTCATGTGGGTCAACGCGCCGATCCAGAACCTCATCGGCCGCTGGGCGACCCAGGACACCACCCTGGGCGACTACCGCGTCAACTGCGGTGACATGGCCATCATCTGCCTGGGCGCGACCGGGGCCGATCCGGCGCTCCACGCCGCGGGCCAGGACATCGCCCGCGTCAACAGGTCCCACCTCGCCTGGGGAGCCGGGACGCACGCCTGCCCCGCGCACGACCTGGGCGGCCTGATCGTGCGCACCGGACTCGAAGTGCTCTGGAACCGGCTGCCGGGCATGCGGCTGGCGGTTCCCGTCGAGGAACTCACCTGGGACCTCCGTACATCGCCCGCACCCCCACGGCGCTGCCGGTCGTCTTCCCCCTCCCGCCGACGCCCCCTGTGAACGGACACTCATGGACACCGCCCCACAGCTTTCTCTCGAACCCGCCCCGGCCGATCTCCACACGACCGAAGGAGCGGCCCTCCGCGCCGCAGGGCCGGTTGCCACGGTGGCGCTCCCTGGTGGCGTGGTGGCCAAGGTGGTGACCACCCGTCAGGCGGGCGCCCTGGTGCTGGGCGACCCCCGCTTCTCCAAGGACATCCGCAACTGGGCCGCCCACCGCCGGGGCGAGATACCGGCGGACTGGCCGCTGCTGTTCATCGTGGCGGGCAAGGGTCTGCTCACCACCGACGGCGAGACCCACCGCCGGCTGCGGCTGCCGGTGCAGCGTGCCCTTGCACCCCGCCGCGTCCAGGCGCTGGCCCCGCGTATCGAGGCCGTCACCGACCGGCTGCTGGCGGCCCTCGCCGACGTGCCCGCCGGTGCGGAGACCGATCTGCACCGCGGATTCGCGCTGCCCCTGCCGCTGGAGGTCATCTGCTCACTGCTCGGCGTTCCCGAGGAGGGCGCGGTGCGCGAGGAGCTGCACGAGCTGTCGGCCGCGGCCATGAACTCCGAGGCGGCCCCGGAGGAGGTGCGGGACACCGTGGCCCGGCGCTTCCCCGCCGCTCTCATGGCGCTGATCGAGCGGAAGCGGGCACGCGGTGACCGGGACGATCTGACGATGGACCTGGTCACCGCCCTGGACCGGGGCGAGCTGACGGAGGCGGAGGTCATCGGCAATCTGGTGGTGACCGTCATCGGCGGGCACGAGACCACGGCCAATCTGATCTGCCACGCCGTCCGCGGGCTGCTGACCCACACCGGGACGCTGTCGGCCGCCAGGGCGCGGCAGGAGGCGGGCGAGGACCCGTGGCCCGACGTCGTGGAGGAGGCGCTGCGCTGGGAGTCGCCCAGCCGCCATGTGATGTTCCGGTACGCCACACAGGACGTGCCGGTCGAGGACACGGTCATCCGCGAGGGGGAGGCGGTGCTGGTGCCGCTGCCGGCCATCCAGCGCTGCCCGCACACCTTCCCCCGCCCGCCCGCCGACGAGTTCGCCCCCGGTCGCCCGGACGTCTCCCGCCATCTGGCGTTCGGCGCCGGCCCGCACCGTTGCCCCGGCGCGACGCTGGCCCGGCTGGAGGCGCGCATCGCCCTGCGCCGGCTCTTCGACGCCTTCCCACGGCTGGCACTCGTCCCCGGTCCGGTACGCCGGGTGCCGTCCCTGGGCATCAACGGATACCGGGAGCTGCCGGTCGTACTGCGCTGAGGGGTCACAGGACGCGGGGTCTGCGGCCCGGCACAGCGGGCCGCAGACCCCCGCCGGTCCCCGCCCGGCAGGAGGTGACGGAACGCTCACGGGCGGTGGCGTTTTCCCTCGTGGCGGTCCGTGCGCTTAGGCTCGCCGGATGGCGAAGTATTTCGATGTGCACCCCGACAACCCGCAGCCGCGCACCATCCGGACCGTGGCCGACAGTGTCCGGGCGGGCGCCCTCATCGCGTATCCGACGGACTCCTGTTTCGCCCTGGGGTGCCGTCTGGGCAGCCACGACGGGGTCAACCGCATCCGGTCCATCCGCGACCTCGACGAACGCCACCACTTCACCCTCGTGTGCCAGAACTTCGCGCAGCTCGGCCAGTTCGTGCAGATCGGCAACGACGTGTTCCGCGCGATCAAGGCCGCCACACCCGGCCGCTACACCTTCATCCTCCCGGCGACGAAGGAGGTGCCCCGCAAACTGCTGCACCCGAAGAAGAAGACCGTCGGCGTGCGGATCCCCGACCATGTGGTCACCCAGGCGCTGCTGGCCGAACTCGGCGAGCCGCTGCTGTCCAGCACCCTGCTGCTGCCCGACGAGGACGAGCCGCTCACCCAGGGCTGGGAGATCAAGGAACGGCTCGACCACGTGGTGGACGCCGTGGTCGACTCGGGCGACTGCGGCACCGAACCGACCACGGTGGTGGACTTCTCCGGGCCCGAGCCCGAGGTCGTACGCCAGGGCGCGGGCGACCCCGCACGCTTCATGTGACGGACGGCGCCGGGGAGGAGACCCCGTGGCCGGGCCGCAGGGTCAGTGGTCCCGGACGGTGAAGCCGTCCACAACACTGTAGAAGTGGTCGTCGACGCCGGCGCCGTCCATGTGGCGCTCGGCCAAGGCCTGGTTCGCGGTGACCCAGCCGCGCAGCTCGCGTTCGTAGGCGTCGAACGCGGCGCGCGGATCACCGGGGGCGGCCCTGAGCGCGCCCGCCAGCACATAGGCGCCTACCAGCGCCATGCTGCTGCCCTGTCCGGAGGCGGGCGAGCCGCAGTACGCCGCGTCGCCGAGCAGCACGACCCGTCCCCGTGACCAGGAGCGCAGGTGGATCTGGGCACCGATGTCGCAGTGGAAGTCGGGCGCCTCCCACATGTGGGACAGCAGCCGCGGCAGCTCCCAGCCAGCATCCGCGTACCGCTCGGCCAGCAGCCGCTTGCGGTCCTCCCGGGCCCGCGGCAGCTCCCCCTCCAGCCTGTTCAGTCCGACATGGACCCGCAGTTCGGTGTTCTTGCGCACGCTCGTCACCAGCGCGCCCCACGCGTCGTCGTCGCCCGTCTCGTAGGCGATCTGCCAGCGGTCGAGGCCGAGGAAGTTGGGCGCCGTCCACACCCCGACACACCCGCCCAGCCTGCGCAGGCAGCGGTGTTCCGGGCCGAAGACCAGGGAGCGGGTGTGGGAGTGGACCCCGTCGGCGCCGACCACGATGTCGAAGGTGCGTTCGGCGCCACCGGCGAAGCCGACACGGACGTGGCCGGGGCGCTCCTCGATGCGGGCTATCGAGTCGTCGAAGAGGTACTCGACGTCCTGGCCGCCCGCGTCCACCAGGATGCGGGACAGATCGTCGCGCAGGACCTCGAGGTCGTCGCGGTCCAGACGGCCACCGGTGGCCGTCGCGTCGGTGGTGCGCTGCGTCTCGTTGCCGTCCCGGTCCAGTACGGACATGCCGCGCACGCCGGTCGCGTGCTCGCGCAGCAGGTCCAGGACCCCCGTGCGCGCGGCGACGTCCAGGGCAGGGCCGCGCAGGTCGACGGCCTGCCCGCCGGCCCGCAGCGCGGGGGCCCGCTCCACCACGGTGACGCGGAAACCGTAGCGGCACAGCCAGTACGCGAGGGCCGGTCCGGCCACGCTCGCGCCGGAGATCAGCACGCGCGGGGCGCCCGGCGGGACGGGGGCGCCGTGCGACGGCTGTGTGCGAGGAGCGCCGGCGGACGGCCCCGGTGCGGGGGTGCTCGTACCGTCGTCGGGGTTGACGCGGGTCATGTGTTCTCCTTCCGTCGCGCTCCGGCCGCTGACCGGTCCGGAGCGGTACACGGACGAGACTCCCGCCGCCTCTCGACAGCCGGCCGACAATCCGCCGACAGATCCCGCACACCGCCGACAGACCTTCTGCACCGGCATTTCGCCCTCGCCTCCGGGCTCGCCGTTGCCGGCCGCCGGCGTCCGGTGCCCGCTCACCCGTCGCCGGGTGCGGCGTTCTCCTCGCCCGGCTCCGCGCGCCGCATCATGTGGACCATTTGATCGGCGAGGGTGTCGAGGACCGCGGCGGCGCCCGGCGCGTCGCCGAGGACGAGGTGGTTGAGGGTGAGGCCGTCGATCATGGAGGCGAGATAGCGCACCAGGGTCCCGGCGGGGACGAGCAGCACGAGGCCCAGGTCCCGGCACAGGTGCTCCAGGAGTGCGCGGTTGGCCGCGGCGTACTGCTCGTACTGCCGTCGGGCCAGGTATTCGAAGCCGGGCCGGCGCAGCGCGTACTGGGTGAGTTCGTAGGTGAGCATGTGCTCCTCGGGATGGGCGAGCACATGGTCCCAGTAGGTGCCCAGCGCGGCGCGGACGCTCTCGCGCACATCGGCGGTGGGCTGGATCCGGGCGGCGACCGGGGTCACCGAGTGGGCGGTGATCGTCTCCATGACGTCCTCGATCAGTTCCTGCTTGGAGGCGAAGCAGTAGTGGAAGACGCTGAGGGAGACGCCGGCCTCGGCACAGATGGAACGGGTGGTCGCCTTCGCGACACCGTCGCGGGTCATCACGCGGATCGCCGCCTCGACCAGTTGCTTGCGGCGTTCCGCCGACGGCAACCGCTGCATCGTTCCTCCTCGGGTCGGGCGGGCCACCCTAGCCGCCGGGCGCGGGTGAAAAGTTGGTGAAGGGGATGCGGGAGAGCCGGAACGGCCGTCACCCGGTGCGCCGCAACCCCGGGGCAGGCGGGGCGATTTGGCCGGGTGAGGCTGGATTGCGAGCCGCGCATGAGGACACAGAGCAAGCTGATGCACCGTCAGGAGGGCTTTCAGGTCAAGCGTCCAGGACGATTGACCTGTTATTCCGGCGGCTGCATGCTGTGCCGGTCACGGAGCGCGGGGAGGCCGACGCGGCGACCCGTCGAGCTAGCGACCGCCTGGAGGAGCGCCAGATGAGAAGACGATGGACCGGCCTCATGACGGCAGCCTGTCTGGTGGTGACGGCGGCGCCCTCCCTCGCGGTCGCGGCTCCCGCCGTCCACACCGGGCAGCAGCGTCCCGCCGCCGCGTCCGACGAGGCGACCGACTACTGCCGGGGGCAGTGCCACGACATCCTGCCGCCGGGCGCCAACGGCTCGGCCACCGCGGCCCAGATCATCCTCAACAAGCTCACCGGCGCCAAGCCCAAGCACACCGACGACCAGCTGGGCAAGTACGCCGACCTGGTCGACGAGTACGCGGGGCTGACCAACGGCAAGCTCAGCACCTTCTTCAACGACGCCTCCTTCGGCGTGCCCGACGACCAGGTCGAGAGCAGGAAGAACCCGGGTGGCCGCAAGGACGTCACCATCACCCGGGACAAGACGGGGATCCCCCACATCAAGGGGACGACCCGGGCCGGCACCGAGTACGGAGCCGGGTACGCGGCCGGCCAGGACCGGCTGTGGATGATGGACGTCTTCCGCCACATCGGCCGCGGCCGGCTCACCTCCTTCGCGGGCGGCGCGGAGGGCAACCGCCAGTTGGAGCAGCAGTTCTACCTGGGCGGCGCCTACAAGGAGAGCGAGTTGCAGGCCCAGGTGGACCGGGTACGGGACTCCGGGCCGCGCGGCCGGCAGGCGTACGAGGACGTCACCGCCTATCTGGCGGGCCTCAACCGGTACATCGACGACGCGAAGAAGGGGCTGTACTTCCCGGGCGAGTACGACCTGACCGGCAACGCCGACATCCTCACCGGGGAGGGGATCGAACCGTTCAAGGCCACCGACCTGGTGGCCATCGGCACGGTCATCAGCGCCCTGTTCGGCTCGGGCGGCGGTGACCAGGTCGCCGCAGCACTGGTCAAACAGGCCGCCGAGCGCAAGTACGGCAAGGAGAAGGGCGAGAAGGTCTACGAGGCGTTCCGGATGCAGAACGACCCGGAGGCCGATCTGACGCTCCACGACGGCCAGCGGTTCGACTACGCGGCCAGCCCCGAGCACCCGCGGGGAGTCGCCATGCCGGACGAGGGCTCGGTGACCGAGCAGCAGGTCGTCTACGACCCGACGGGCTCGGCCGCGCAGGGCAAGGCCGCGAAACGGGCCGCCGGCAAGCCCGCGGCGGGCACCGGTGATGCGGGCCGGGCCGCGAAGGAGCAGGCTGCCACCTCCGACGCGAATCTGCGCCACAAGCCGGAGCTGGCCGAGGCGAAGGACACCCTGGCGGACGGAGTGCTGCCCAGGGACCTGTTCGCGCGCAAGCACGGTATGTCGAACGCCCTGGTGGTGTCGGGGAAGCACACCGACACCGGCAACCCGGTGGCCGTCTTCGGGCCGCAGACCGGCTACTTCGCACCGCAGTTGCTGATGCTCCAGGAGATCCAGGGCCCGGGGCTGAGCGCGCGCGGCGCCGCCTTCGCCGGGCTCAATCTCTACGTCCAGCTGGGACGCGGCAAGGACTACGCGTGGAGCGCCACCTCGGCCAACCAGAACATGACCGACACCTACGCCGTGGAGCTGTGCAACACCGACGGCAGCCCCGCGACGAAGGACTCCACCGCCTACCTCTTCCACGGCACCTGCACCCCGATGGAGAAGCTGGTCCGCGAGAACGCCTGGCGCCCGACCATTGCCGACGGCACCAAGGCCGGCTCGTACAAACTGGTCGCGCACCGCACCAAGTACGGGGTGGTCCGCTACCGGGCCACCATCGACGGCAAGCCGGTCGCGTACACGACGCTGCGCTCCACCTACCAGCACGAGGTGGACACGCTGATCGGTTTCCAGATGTTCAACGACCCGGACGCGGTGACCGGTCCGGAGAGTTTCCAGAAGGCGGCCTCCCGAATCGGCTACACGTTCAACTGGTTCTACGCGGACGCTCAGCACACCGCCTACTACAACTCCGGGCTCAACCCCACGCGCGCCCGGGGCGTGGACCCGAACCTGCCGATCCGGGCGAGCGAGGAGACCGAGTGGCGGGGCTGGGACCCGGGGACCAACACCGTGCCCAACACCCCGTTCGCCGCGCACCCCCACGACATCGACCAGGACTACTACGAGTCCTGGAACAACAAGATCGCCGAGGGGTACACGGTGGCGGGCTTCGGCGACGGCCCTGTCTACCGCAGCAACCTGCTGGACGACCGGATCAAGGCCCAGATCAGCGGCGGCAAGAAGGTCTCCCGGGCCTCGCTTACCCGTGCCATGGAGGACGCGGCGGTCACCGATCTGCGCGGCGAGGCCGTACTGCCGCTGCTGCTGAAGGTCATCGACACGGAGAAGGTCACCGACCCGGATCAGAAGGAGGCGGTCGACAGCCTCCGCGGCTGGCTGGAGGACGGTGCGAAGCGGAAGCAGACCGGTCCGGGCAGCAAGACGTACGCACACGCCGGCGCGATCCGCCTCATGGACGCCTGGTGGCCGCTGCTGGTCAAGGACGAGTTCCGCCCCAACCTCGGCACCGGCCTCTACGACGCCCTCACCCGCGCCCTCCAGATCGACGAGACGCCCTCCACTCCGGGTGACGGCGTCGGCCACAAGGGCTCGGCCTTCCAGCAGGGCTGGTGGTCGTACGTGCACAAGGACCTGCGTGCCGTCCTCGGCGAGCAGGTGCCGGGTGCCGCGCCCGTGAAGTTCTGCGGGGCGGGAGATGTCGCACAGTGCCGCCAGACCCTGCTGAACGCGCTGGAGAAGGCCGCGCAGACCCCGGCCGAGAAGACGTATCCGGGTGACGACGTGTGCAAGCCGGGCGACCAGTGGTGTGCCGACTCCATCCAGCAGCGTCCGCTGGGCGGCATCACCGACGACCTCACCCACTGGCAGAACCGCCCGACCTACCAGCAGGTGGTGCAGTTCCCGGACCACCGCTGAGACGGTGCACCACTGAGACGGACCACCGCCAGGACGGTTCAGCGCCGGGAGGGCACACCGTCGCGGCGGGGCGAGGCGGTGAGGGGGCACCGGGCGGACCGGTGCCCCCTCACCGCCTGCCGGCTGTCCTACCCGAACTGGCCCGGCACGTAGTCGCCCGCGGGCTGCCGCACCAGGACGTTCACCCTGTTGTAGGCGTTGATGAGGGCGATCAGCTCGACCAGGGCCACCAGTTGGTCCTCGTCGAAGTGCTGGGCCGCCCGCGCCCAGGCCTCGTCGCTGACGCCGCCGGCCGCGTCCGCGATGCGGGTGCCCTGCTCCGTCAGCTCCAGCGCGGCGCGCTCGGCCTCCGTGAAGACCGTCGCCTCCCGCCAGGCCGCGATCAGATTGAGCCGCACCGAGGTCTCCCCCGCGTGCTCGGCGTCCTTGGTGTGCATGTCGGTGCAGGCGCCGCAGCCGTTGATCTGGCTGGCACGGATCTTGACCAGCTCCTGCGTCGCGGCCGGCAGGGACGAGTCCGTCACCACCCTTCCCGCGGCGTTCAGGTGCTTGAGGAAACGGGACGCGGCCGGATTGCCGAACACGTTCACACGAGCGTGCATGAGAGCTCCTCACGTTGGTCGGTCACAACACGTCGACGGAACCGCCGGCCGGTATGTGACCGCCCTCGCGAGTGACCTGCGCCACACTCAAGTCGTATGCGGGACACGGCGTCCGATCCGTGGCGGAGCCCTGCGGAGGAATTCCCCTGGCGTTCCCCTTGCGTACAGTTTCCGCGCGATGACGGCTGACACGATGCCTTGGCCCCGCCGGCCGTGACCGGCGGGCAGCGACGGATTCCGCACTCACAAGGCTGGGCATGGCTGCTGACGACATTTCGGTGAGACCGGTGACTCCCCCGACGTCCGTTCCCGGACCCCGGCCGCCGGCCGGACCGGCCACCGGCGCCGAGCCGGTCGCCCACGCCGAACCGGCCGCGACGACCGCACCTGCCGAACCGGCCGCGACGACCGCACCGGCTGCCACGGAGCGGACAGCGCCGGCCCGCCGCCCCCACCGCTACGACATCGACCTGCTGCGCGCGGTCTGCGCGTGTTCCGTCATCGTCGGACACGTGGGCGGCGAGTTCATGGCCGCGGTCGGCAAGAGCGCCGAGAACGGCGCCGCGGCCTACTGGACCGGTCTGTTCCTCGACTCGGTCACCAGCTGGGCCGTCCCCATGTACTTCGCCATCGCCGGCTGGGCGGTGCTGGTGGGGGCGCCGCCGCGCAGTGGCAGCACTCTGCGCAGGCGGTCCCTGCGCATGATCGTGCCGGTCGGCATCTGGTCGGCGGTGTACCTGGCCTGGGGCTGGTGGCGCGACACCAACGGCCGGCCCGTCTGGAAACTGGCGCTGGACGCCGTCTTCGGCACCGTCCAGCCCGCTTACCACCTGTGGTATTTCTACGCCCACGTCCCGCTGATCCTCCTGCTGGGCTTCGTGGTGCTGCTCAAGGCCGGCAAACGGCCCTGGGGGCTGGTCGCCGCGCTGGTGGTGATCTCCGCCGGACCCACAGCCGCCGGGGACCTGGCCCGGCTCACCGGCTGGGACGTGCCGCGCTTCGGCTGGCAGGCGGGCACCTACTCGCTGGTGTACGCCGTCGTCGGTGCCCTGCTGCTCAGCCTGCCGGCCACCCCGCGCCGCCACCGCGGCTGGTGGCTGGCGGGAGCCGTGGCCGCCCTGGGCGCGGTGCTGTGGTCACAGGACCGGATCCACTTCGTCATCCCCAACGCCAGTGTGTTCGTCGCGGCCCTCAGTGTCTGCGTGCTCCTCGCCGTCAACGGGGTGCGCATCCCCGAGCGGGCCCGCCCCGCGCTGACCCGGCTGACGGACGCGGGGCTCGGGGCGTTCATGTTCCACGTCCTGCTGTTGAAGACCGTCTCCCCCTGGTTCGTCTCCGCGGACCTGGGATGGCTCGGTACGGCCGGCGCCGCGGCGGCGCTGACGGTCGTCACGGTCGTGCCGTCGTTCGGCCTCAGCTTCCTGTGGGGCCGGCTCGGCCTCCGGCGCGTCCTCGGCTAGGGCCCCCCGGGCCGGTGACCGGGGGGGGCACCTCGGATGAGGTCTTCGGTCCGGGGCGTCGGGGCGCGAAGACGCGGGCCGGCCGGTACGGCGCGCGGATTCCGCCGTACCCGCCTCACCGGCGGCGGCCCGGCGGGCCGGGCCCCGGCGCACGGACGGACCCACACAACGGCCGCGACGCGACAGGCGCCTCGGCCCTCGGCTGTGGCCGCGCGTACTTCGGCGAGCGCTTGCCGTGCCGGCGGGCCCGCAGCCCTCGCCGCTGCCGGTACCGGTCCACCGGTCGAGGGCGGTCTCCCAAGGCGGGCGTACCAGGTCTCGTGGCGACCTGCCCGGTCGAGCGGATGCGCGAAGCCGTCACGACGCAGGCCGGGAGGCACGTGCACGGCACACTCGTGCTGGCGCTGTGAACCGGCTCAAGGTGCGCTCGGCGGCCAGGACCGGGGCATGCCACGCCGGGATCGTTCTGCGGGTGTGCCCGTGATCCGGGGTCCGATGATCCGGTGGACCGCGCCCGGACCGGCCCGTCCACGACGCCGGACTCCGCGGGGAGCCGCAGACACTTCCGCGTGAAGAGCCCGTACCGGCGACGGTACGGGCTCCCGGTGTGTCAGCTCAGCCGGCGGCGGACGGCCCGGACCTGGCGGGCCGCCCGGCGCGCGGTGGGGCTGCTGCGCAGCAGCCGGGCGCGGGCCGACGTGCCGCCGCCGGGGAGGGCGAGCGCCGTCAGACGGCGGCGCTTGAAGTACCGCCCGGTGTGCTCGTCGAGACGGGCGCCCAGCCACGCGGTGGCTTCCTCGCGCAGCAGCGGGTGGAGCTTGGACTGCATGCAGTAGCCCACCGTCCGCACCAGCGCGCCGAGTTCCTCCGCCTTCCGCGGGGTCATCGGGCTGTACGTCTCACCGTTCTCCAGGTCGGGAACGGCGTAGTCGACGATGGTGACGGGGATCCGGTTGCTGTTCTGATAGGGCGCGAGCCGGTCCAGGAGCGCTGTGGTGCCCACCCGGGCGATCGGGATGCCGTAGTAGGTGGCCGCGGTCAGCAGGGCGGTGGAGAAGCAGCCCACGACCAGTGTGGGGCGGCACCGTTCGTAGACGGCTTCGGCCAGCACCGGCCCGCCGAGTACGTGCAGCCGTACGCCCGCCTGCGCCGCGGTCTCCTCCAGGATGCGCGAGTAGCGTGCCGGAGCTGTGGGGTGCGGCTTGAAGACCAGGCGTTCGTGGCCGGCCGCCACCGCCCCGCGCAGCATGCGCACGTGCAGCTCTTCCTCTTCCTCGGGGGTGAGGATGTCCAGCGCGGCCAGGTACTGCCCCAGCAGGACGGCGGTCGGCCGGTCCGCGGCGACGCGGGCCAGCTCGGGTTCCTCGCGGGCCGCCGCACCGAGTTCGCCGAGCACCTTGACGAAGGCGTCGCCCGGTACGGTCTCGGGCGGCACGGTGTGCTCGGCCAGCAGCAGCGGGCGCAGCCCGGGCACCAGATCGAGGTGGAGCAACCGCCGGATGCGGCAGCCGAGCCACTGGGGGAGCCGGTCACGGGTGGGCCCGTAGCTCATGAGGCCGTCGGCGTAGACGTGGATCGCGCTGCCGCCGAAGACGGTGGCCAGTGCCTTGGCGGGGCTGACGTGAACGGACTCCACGATCAGTTCGACGGGGGCGTCGCCCAGCCGCCACGCGTTGCGGAACATCCGCTCCCACAGGGGCGATTCGTCACGTGCCGGTGTCCATGTGCTGGGGTGGTGGGGGCGGATCGCCTCGTTCCAGTCCACCGTCTCGTCGAAGCGGCGGGCCAGCGAGTCGAAGCCGTTCATGCGGGTGAGGCGGGTGGCCGCCTCGGGGTTCACCGCGTTGGTGGACACCAGGAGGATCCTGCGGGCGGCGCCGGGCGGCCCGAACTGCCCCGCGTCGACGGCGGCGGCGAGGGTGGCCGCCCCGTAGAGCGTCGACACCTCGAAGATCTGCACGGGCCGGGCGGCGGCCGGTCCACGTCGCGTCTGCCGTGTCATGGGTCAGGCCGCCTTCCGTACGGTGTGGAACCGCCGCAGCAAATCGGCGCGTTCGTGGTCCATGCCCGCCAGCGTGGTCTCCAGTACGTCCTGCGGCATGCCGCGCAGCGCGGTGGTGACCATCTTCTTGAGCCGTCTGGCGACCGGGGCGTGGTAGCGGCGCCGGTTGGACAGGTGGAAGGCGAGCAGGGCGCAGTAGGTGCGGACCGCCTTGGGCAGGAAGCGGTCGCCTTCGGGGTCGGCGGCGAGGTCGGCGAGCAGGGCGTCGTGCGCGGGGATGAAGTCGAGTTGCCGCGCGTCCCGGATCTGGGTGAGCGAGGTGGTCACGCCGCGCCGGTAGAAGACACCGAGCAGGCCGGTCACGGCGAACGACTCGGCCCGCAGGTGCAGCCGCCAGGTCCACAGCCGGTCCTCGGCGGTGCGCAGGTCGACGGCGAACCGCATGGCCCCGTCGTCGAACAGGCCGCGGCGGTAGATGCCGGCCCATACGAACGGGTAGTCCACCATGGTCTCCGCCTGCGGCGGGGCGATCACGTCCCGGGGCCGCAGCACCGTGTCGCGCACCGGGGCGGGTGCCCGGCGCACGACACGTCTGGTGCCGGTGCTCTGGACGTGATCGGTGCGCACGAAGTCGCAGTCCAGTTCCTCGATGACGGTGACGAGCGCTTCGAGGTAGCCGGGTGAGTACCAGTCGTCGCCGTCGAGGAAGGTGAGGTAGTCGCCGTCGGCGGCCTCGATCCCGCTGTTGCGGCTGTGGGCGATGCCCTTGTTCACCTCGTGCCGGATGACCCTCGCCCGTGGGAGGCGGTGTTCCCACCGGTCGAGGATCTTTGGGGTCGCGTCGGTGGAGCAGTCGTCGACCAGGATGAACTCCGTGGCCGGCCCGGCGTTGTCGGCGAGGCTCCGCAGAGTGTCCTCCGCGAACTCCTGCACGTTGTGGCACGGCACTATGACGGAGAGCTTGGGCATGCGCATTCCAGGGAGTAAGGCGGGGTCGCGGGGCGGCCTGCGCCGTGGCGTCGGCACTGCGCGGCCACCCTGCCGCGGCTGTGTGAAGCGCAGGAGAACTCCCCGCACGGACCCAACCGGACATAAGGCACAGCCCCGAACAGTTGTCCCTGGGTTCGGTGAATTCTTGGTGATTGATGTCACGCGCTACCGCGCGGCGCGTGCGGCGGGGCGGGAAGGCGGGGGCTGTTCAGCCTCCGCTCCCCCCCCGCCGCGCGGCCGGAACGGGAGGCGGGCCGCGGCAGGTAGCCGGAGGCGAAGAAGTGCTCCAGGTACCGGTCCAGCAGCGCGGAGTCGACCGGCGGGCACCGCAGCCCGCTGCCGGCGAGCGCGGCTTCCGTGTTGCGCCGTCCCAGCACCGGGAAGGTGTCCTTGAGGAACAGCTCCTTCACCGACATGTCGGCCGTACGGCTGCGGTCGACGCACAGCGACACGAACGGCGCGGTGGCGCTCGTCGGGTGCTGCACGACATGGCGCACCAGTTCCCGCACCCACTGCGCGTACGGCAGCGTCCGCAGTACGTAGCCCGCCGCGCGCATCCTGTCGAGTACGTCGGAGAGCATGCCCGGCCGGGGGTTGGTGAGGTGGTAGACGCGGCCGTCGGCCACCTGGCGGGTGGCGATGTACAGCAGCGACTCGGCGAGGTGGTCGACGGGCACGAAGTCCATCGGCAGTTCGATGTCCGGCGCCAGCCCCGTCTCGGCGATCATCTTGAACAGCGAGCAGATGGCCGTCTCGGTGTTGCACGCGCCGCGCACCCGGTCGCCCGTCACCTCGTACGGCCGGTAGACGGCCACCGGGAGGCCCTGCTCCGCCGCCCGCCGCAGCACCCCTTCGGCGACCCACTTGCTCTCGGCGTAGCCCATGGTGAGTCCGTCGGCGTGGTCGAGCGGCCGGTCCTCGTCGACCTCCCGCACCCCTGCGGCACCGAACCCGGCGACTACGGCGACGGTCGAGACGAAGTGCACCGGGACGCGGCGCCGCGCCGCGAGGCGGACGATCTCCCGGGTGCCGTCCACGTTGGCCGCCCGGAGCGCCTCGTACGGATAGAGGAAGTTGACCTGGGCGCCGTTGTGCACGATCAGGTCGAGACAGCCGGCGAGTTCCGCGCGGTGCTCGTCCGCCAGGCCCAGGCCCGGCCGGGACAGGTCGGCGGGGAAGCACTCCACCCGCCGCCACGCCGCCTCGCCCGGGTCCAGCCCGTAGCGGGCCAGCGCGGTGCGCACCCGCCGTTCGGCATGGGTGCGGCTGGTCGCCCGTACCGGGCAGTGGACGTGTGCCGTCGTCGCACGCAGCAGCCGGTCGACCAGGTAGGCGCCGACGAACCCCGAGGCCCCCGTCAGCAGCACGTGCCGCGGGTCGTACGGGCAGGGGGCGGGCCCCCGGGCCGGCGGCAGGTCGAAACCGAGCCGCGTCTCGGCCGCGAAATCGACGCCGGGCCCGGAGCCGGCGCCTGTCGTGGCACCCCCGCGGGCGGCCCGTACCGCTTCGGTGAAGCCCTCCAGGGTGGGCTCGGCCAGCAGGGACCTGATCAGGGTGGAGCCCAGCGCGGCGTCCAGCCCGAAGACCGCCAGGGTCCGGGTGACCGCCTCCGAGGCGAGCAGCGAATCACCGCCGAGGTGGAAGAAGTCGTCCTGCGGGGCCGGCCGGACGCGCAGCACCTGCTGCCACACCTCGGTGAGGACGCCGAGCAGCCCCTCGGCCTCCGGCGCCGCCGCCCGCGGTGCCTCCTGCCCGCCGGCTCCCGCTTCCTGCGCGGCGGCCTCCAGCCGGGCGCGGTCCACCTTGCCGCCGCTGGTCACCGGGAAGTGGTCCAGCGGCACGAGGACGGGTACGGCCTGCGGCGGCAGCCACTGGGCGCAGTAGGAGCGCAGTTCGGTCAGCGGCAGCGGACGGCCCGGGGTGCCGGGGGTGATGTAGGCGGTCAGCGTGTCGGTGCCGTTCTCCACGACGGCTTCCCCGACCTCGGGGTGGGCCCGCAGTCGTGCCTCCACCTCGTCCAGTTCCAGGCGTACGCCGCGCACTTTGACCTGGCGGTCCCGCCGCCCCCGGTACTCCAGCAGTCCGTCGGCGGTGCGGACCGCCCGGTCGCCGGTCCGGTACAGCAGCCCCCCGGGTTCGACGGCGGGCAGCGAGACGAACCGCTCGGCCGTCAGCTGCGGGTCCCCCAGATACCCCAGGGCCAGCCCGTCTCCGCCCACGTACAGTTCGCCCTCCTCGTCGGGCTCCGTGCGGGAGCCGTCGGCGCGCAGCACGTGGCAGGTCGAGGCACCGAAGGGGCGTCCCAGCGGGACGTGGGTGGCATCCGGAGGCAGAGGGCGCAGCACGTACGCGGTGGAGACCACGGCGTTCTCCGTCGGCCCGTAGAAGTTGACCACCGTGGTGCCGGGGCAGGCGGCGAGCACGGCGTTGGCCAGCTGCGGGTCCATCGACTCCCCGCCGGCCGAGACGAACCGCAGCCCGGACAGTGCCTCGGGGCGGCTGCGTGCCACGAGGTGGAAGACGCTGGTGGTCAGATAGGCCACCGTCACCTGCTCGCGGCGCAGCAGCTGCTCCAGGGCGGTGGGTGACAGCAGCTCCTCGCGGTCGGCGAGGACGAGGCACGCCCCGGTCAGCAGGGCGCCCCAGATCTCGATGGTGGACGCGTCCGAGGAGAGCCCGTAGCCGTGCAGGACCTTGTCGCCGGGCCCCGGGGGGCGCAGTTCGCGGTCGGAGAGCACCAGCCGCGCGACGCCGCGGTGCGGGATCGCCACGGGTTTGGGGCGGCCCGTCGTCCCGGAGGTGAAGACCACGTAGGCGCAGTCCGACGCGGACGCCGGGCGCCTCGGTACCGCTTCGCGGGCGGGCGCGGGGATGCCTGCGCCGTCGCCGTCGAGCGGGATGTTCGTGCGCAGTCCGCGTACCCGGCAGGCGGTGCCCGGCAGGGTGACGGCGGTGCGCAGCCCGGCGTCCTCGGCCATGGCCCGCAGCCGGGCGGGCGGCAGTTCCTCGTCCAGCGGCACGTAGGCGCACCCCGCCTTGAGGATGCCGAGCAGCGCGATCAGTGCCTCCGGCGACCGGCCGCCGCACAGGCCGACCGGTTCACCCGGTTCCACGCCGCCGGCGATCAGCCGGGCGGCCAGGCCGTCGGCCCGCTCGGCCAACTGCCGGTAGGTCAGAGTGCGTTCCCGGTGCCTGGCCGCCGGCAGTTCCGGGTGGGCGGCGGCGACCTGCGTGAACAGCTCCGTGAGAAGGCGGTCCCGCGGATAGGCGGCGGCGAAGGGGGCGGGAACGGGGGAAGCGGAGGTGTGGGGCAGGCGTGTCGAAACGTCGGTCTCGGCCATGTCGTCCTTCTCGTCTCGCGCGTGCCGCGGCTCGGCGCGGTGCGGTGCTCCGGCGCTCAGCCGTCGCGGTGGTCCCCTTCGGGCCTTTCGACCCCTTCGGCGCCCTCGGCCGGGCCGGCTCCGGCGTCCTGGCCGGTCCGCGGCTCGGCGAAGTCGGCGGCGAACGACGCGAAGTCGGCGGTGCGCCAGTGCTCCGGGCGCATGTGGAAGGCGATGTCGTCCTTGAGCTGGTCCGACGTGGCGGCGAGGTAGGCGCGGGCCTCGTCGGGGTCCAGGTAGCGGTGAGCCAGGGCTTCCCTGACGTCCGGGCTCACCGGGTCGGCCACCGCCGTCACGGGGCCCTCGACGCTGACGTACCGGTAGGGCCGCCGCTCGTCCTGGACGCAGAGGCTGAACCGCCCCGCCGCACGCAGCAGATGGGCCTTCACCGTCTGCCTGCCCGTCTCCACGACGATCTCCCCGCCGGGCTCGTAGCCGTACCACACCGGCACGGCCAGGGGCGCCCGCCCACCGGTCCGGAAATCGGCGACGCTCAGCACCCCGACGTGCTGACCGGCGAGAAAACGTTCGCGTTCCTGGCGCGACATGGCAGGCAACATCCGCCCAACTCCTTGCATCGGCATCGGCTGCGGTACGCTATTCCGGTGGTTTCTCCCTGAAAAAGAATCCCGGAAACGACGCGCCGCTCCCCGGAAAATTCACTGCGAAACCACCCTTTTGTGCCGTCCCGCCGGCGGCACCGGGGGGTTTTCAGCTTTCTCCGCACGCCCGCGTGCGCGCGCGAGCCGCCCCCACCGCGGCGACGCCGAACCGGCGAGAAAATGCGGGGAACTCCCAGCGGGAGAATCCTCGTGAGGCTCAGAAACGCGCTGCTCGATGTGACGCCTTTGCGGTCCTCACGGCCCTTCCGGCTGCTGTGGACGGGCCGGAGCCTCTCGGGCCTGGGCAGTCAGATGACCCTCGTCGCGGTCATGTACCAGATCTGGGAGAGCACGCACAGCACCATGTGGACGGGGGCCGTCGGACTGGCCCAGGCCGTTCCGGTCCTCGTTCTCGGTCTGTTCGCCGGGGCGCTCGTGGACCGTGTGGACCGGCGGAAGATCTATCTGCTGACGACCGCCGGACAGGCCGTGTGCGCGCTGCTGCTGACCCTGCAGGCACTGCTCGCACCGCTGCCCCCCGCCGGAGTGCTCGCGCTGGTGGCCGCCCAGTCCTGCTGTGTCGCCGCGGGCGGACCGGCCGCCCGCACCTTCGTCCCGCACCTGCTGCCGCGCGAACAGCTCGCCGCGGGGCTCGCGTTGAACCGGATCTCCTTCCAGGGCGCCATGCTGGCCGGCCCCGCCCTGGGCGGGCTCGTCACAGGCGGTCTGGGCGTCGGCGTCTGCTACCTGACCGACGCCGTCACCTTCCTGGCGGCCTTCCTCGGCGCTCTCGGGCTGCCGCGGATGGCGCCCGGAGCCGAGTCCGCACGCCCCGGCGTACGCGGGGTACTCGACGGGCTGGCGTTCCTGGCCCGCACCCCGGCGATCCGCGGGGCGCTCCTGACCGATCTGGCCACCACCGTGCTGTCCATGCCGATCAGCCTGTTCCCACTGATCAACGCGGAGCGGTTCGACGGCGACCCGCGCACCCTCGGACTGTTCCTCACCGCCGTGGCCGTGGGCGGCGTCGTCGCCTCCCTGTTCTCCGGGACGTTCACCCGGCTCCCCCGCCCCGGCCTGGTCATGCTCGCCGGGTCCGGCACCTGGGGCGTCGCGCTCGCCCTGTGCGGGGCGGCTCCCGGCGCGTGGACCGCGCTCGGCTGCCTCGCCCTGGCCGGGGCCGCCGACACCGTCTCCGTCGTCGCCCGCAGCACCGTCATCCAGACGCACACGCCCCTGGAACTCCTCGGCCGGGTCAGCGCCGCGGAACAGATCGTCGGTCAAGCCGGGCCGGACGTCGGCAACATGCGGGCCGGTGTCGTCGCCGACGTCACCTCCGGCACCACCGCCCTGGTCAGCGGCGGGCTGCTCTGCATCGGCGCGGTCGCCCTGGTGAGCGTCACCACGGCGGACCTGCGTTCCGCCTCCGCGCCCTCCCCTTCCCCCTCCTCCGAGGCGCCGGCCGGCCCGTAGCCAGGACGGCGCCGGACGGGGCCCGACGGGGCCTGATGATGACGCCCCATGTAGTCAAACTTGACTAGAGTGGCGGTTATGAGCGAGGACACCATCCCGATACTGCCGTGCCGCACCCTCCAGCCCGTGCTCGACTTCTACACGGCGCTGGGCTTCGCGGTGACGTTCACCCAGCGCAGCCCCAACCCGTACGCCACCGTCCAACGCGGCGGCATCCAGCTCCAGTTCTTCGGCATGCGGCGGTACGATCCGGCCGGCTCCTACAGCACCTGCTACATCCGCACCGACGACGTCGACGCCCTGTACGAGGAGTTCCGTACCGGGCTCAGGACCGTGTACGGCAGGGTGCCCACCCGGGGCCTGCCCCGCATCGGCCCGCTGAGGGACACCTCCTACGGCATGCGGCAGTTCCTCATGACCGATCCGGGCGGGAACTGCCTCCGCGTCGGACAGCCCACCGACACCGCGCACCACCACCGCCCCGCGCCCGAGGGCACATTCGCCCGCGCACTCCACCACGCCCTGCTCTTCGCCGACTCCCGGGATGACGCAACGGCGGCGGCGCGCGTCCTCGACCGGGCCCTGGCCCTCCCCGACGAACAGCCCACACCCGTGCAGCTCCTGCGCCTGCTCGTCCTGCGCGCGGATGTCGCCCGGAGACTGGGCGACGAGGAGACCGCACGGGCCGCGCTCGCGCGGGCCGACGCCGTGCGCCTCTCCCCCGAGGAGCGGGAGACCGCAGACGACGACCTGCTCCGGCTCGCCGATCTGCGGGGCGCCTGACGCGCTCCGGGCGCGACCGCGCACCACCCGCGCCCGCCGGTGCCCCGGGCGGGGCGGTCCGGTCCCGCCGGGAGCGGCGCCCGCGCGGCAACAGGGCGGGGGCCCGCCCCCGGGGTGCCGGCCGGGCCCCGCCTGATCGGCGTGTCAGCTGCTCAGCCCTCCTGCCAGCTGGCGCTGCCCGCCCCCGTGCTGAACCAGGCGCAGGTGGCGGACGAGGAACCGCGGGCGCCGGGGTTCAGCGTGACCCAGTTGCCCGACACGTCGGGCGCCATCCCGCAGACCACCTTGACCCGGAAAGCGATCGCCCGGTTGGTGTTGTTGGTGCAGTCCGCGCGTCCCACCTTGCCGCTGACCGAGGTCGTGCAGGACAGCGCGTTCTGCACCGGCGCGGGCGCCGCCTGTGCCGAGCTCGCCCCCAGCACCGGCAGCATCGTCACGGCCGCGCCGGCCGCCAGTGCGGCCACAGTCTTACGGAATGCCATGTCTCCCCCTTGTTCCGTTCACGGGATCTTGCGTGGTCCAGAAAACCAGCGCCGCACCGCGCCCGGTACCTGTCGGATGTCAGGGGAGCCCGCGCCGCCCCCGCGCTCCCTCCCCGGGCGCCACCGGGCCCGCGCCGCACGGCAGTTGTCGGACGCCGCGGAGGTGCCGCGTCCCCCGGCGGATGCGTGGGCATAACCGCGCGCTATGGAAAAGTGTTATTACCCGATCCTCTCGGCTTCCGGAATCCTGGTTCCCGGTACTTCCCCTGCCCCCCACGCGCGGGATGACCGCGTGTCTTCGGAAACGAGGAACCTTGCGAATAACCAGGATTCTCCCCACGCTCATCGCCGCCTTACTGGCCGCACTCACCCTCAGCACCGCCGCGACCGCACAGGACCGCGCCCCCGACAGCGGCCCGAAGCCCATCATCGGCGGCGGCTACGCCCAAAGCGGGCCCTGGGCCGCCCGGCTGTTCTCCGGCGGCAGACAGACCTGCAGCTCCACGATCATCGCCCCCACCTGGATCCTCACCGCCAAGCACTGCGTCAGCGGCGGAGCACTGTCCTTCCGCATCGGCAGCCTGGACCAGACCTCCGGCGGCACCACGGCCAACGGCACTCAGGTCTACACCCACTCGTCCGCGGACCTGGCCCTGGTCCGCCTCGACCGGTCCGTCCAGGGCACCTACGCCACGCTCGGCCAGCCGGGCTCGGTGTCCGTCGGCCAGACCGTGCAGGTCTACGGCTGGGGCGCGACATCCCAGTGCGGTCAGGAGATCAACTGTCAGTCCCGTCTCCTCAAGGTCGCCAACGTCGTCGTCACCGGCGGCTGCCGCGACGCCTACAACGGCTCCGCCATCTGTGCCCGGCGCGGCGACGGCATCACCGCGGGCGGCGACTCGGGCGGTCCGATGATGGCCGGCGGCGTCCAGGTCGGCGTGGCCTCCACCAGCGACCGGCAGACCACCACCGCGTACACGAACGTGACCCAGTACCGTTCCTGGATCCAGTCCGTCGCGGGCGTCTGACCGGCGGACACGGCATCACCGGCCGGACCACGGCCACAACGCGCCGGTGCGGGGTGGGGAGGCTCGCTGAGCCGCCCCACCCCGCACCTGTGCGACCTCCCCGGGCCCGGACGGGACAAGCACCTCCGGGGGCCCCTGGGCCGGATGATCAGCCGGTCAGCGCCTCGGTGATCTGACGGGTCGTCTGCGCTGCGACGCGGGGATCGACGGCGGCATAGGTCGAGTAGGCGTTCAGTCCGGTGGCCAGGGCCCAGCCGCGGCCCCGGGTCCAGGTGGCGTCGTCCACGCCGAGCGTTGCCCGGAAGACGGCCCGGCTTCCGGCGGACATCAGGGTGAAGGCGATGGTCAGGTCACAGGCCGGATCGCCGATGCCGAGCCCGCCGAAGTCGATGACCGCGCTGAGGCGGCCGTCGACGGTCAGCAGGTTGCCGGTGTGGAAGTCGCCGTGGAACCAGACCGGAGGACCATCCCACGCGGGGGCGCTCAGTGCCGCGTCCCACAGCTCGGTCATGGCGGCGGCGTCGAACGCGTCACCGGCCTCGGCGATGGCGGCCCGCGTCGCACGGTCCCGGTCGGCCAGCTGCTGACCGGCGAGTTCCCCGGGCACGTCCCCGGCCGGGAAGTCCGCGGGCACGAAGGCCTGGAGGGCGGTGAGGAATTCCGCCAGACGGACGGCGGTCCGGGATGAGCCGGCCAGGGCCTCGACGGTCGCCACCTCGCCGTCCAGCCAGCGGGCCACCGCCCAGGGCCACGGATAGCCGAAGCCGGGCTCCCCCACCCCCACCGGCACCGGAACGGCCAGCGGCAGGTGCGGGGCGAGCCTGGGCAGCCACTCGTACTCCTTCGCGGCCTGCCCGACGGCTCCCGCATGGCGGGGCAGCCGGACGGACAGGTCCTCGCCCAGCCGGTAGATCACATGGTCCGAGCCGGCCGGGTCGAGCAGCCTGAGAGGCAGCCCGGCCCACTGCGGGAACTGCGTGTCCACCAGGCGCCTGGCCAGCGCGGCGTCGATCGCGGGGCGGGGGTGTGCGGTGGAGCCTGTTGCCACGGTCCGCTCCTGTGGTGGGCCCGCTCGGTGCGGCGGGCAGTCGGAGCCATCACAGTGCTTCGTGGACGCGTGTGTCGATCGGTTTTCCCGGCCGGTGAGGGCGCCGGGAGGGGTGGGGCGGCCCGCCGGTGTCCGGCGGGCCGCCCCGGTACGCTCAGATCAGCACATCTTGTAGTCCTTGCGGGACGAGTTGTAGGCGCACGAGTCGTGCAGCTTCCCCGAGGGCTTGTACAGGCGGGCCTTGTCCTTGGTGTTGTTCCACACGTACCACTTGCGGCCCTGGTACAGGTGACCGGCGGACTTGGTGCCCTTGCCCGTGTGGACCTTCACCGTCTTGCCCGCGCTGATGCGGTAGGAGGGGAAGGTGTAGGTGTGTCCGGCGCTGTCCTTGAGCTTGAAGCCCTTCATCTGGAAGGCGGACCGTGTGCTGTTCTTGATCTGGACGTACTCGGCGTTGAGCGAGGAGTTGCCGCCCCGGTCGCTGCCGGGACTGTCGTAGTACACCTTGTAGATGTGTACCGAACCGGCCGCCTGTGCCGGTGAGGGCAGGAGCAGGAGCGAGCCGGCGGCTGCCGCCGCGAGAGCCATGGCAGCGCTGCGTATACGGAGCATCGTGGTGTTGTGTCCTTCATTCGGGCTGGGTCCCCCCACGGGCCCAGCAGACGCTCCACATTATTCACTTCATCATCACATTCGGAGGCCCGTTACCCAACCGCGACCATGACCGCCGCACGGCCTGCCCAGCCCCCGCGTCGGCGACAGGGGAAGCGGCGGTCGCGAGAGCGGCGGCGGATATCGGGTTGCCGCGCCCGGCCGCGCAGCCCAGCCTCTACTCGTGATCGACACGCAGGTATTGACGACGGACGACTGGCCACTGTGGCGCGCGCTGCGGCTGGCGGCTCTGGCGGACGCCCCGTACGCGTTCGCCGCCCGGCTCGCCGACTGGCAGGGCGAGGGCGACCGTGAGGAGCGGTGGCGGGCCCGCCTGGCAATTCCCGGCTCCCGCCAGCTCGTGGCCCGCCTCGACGGGGAACCCGCTGGCATGGCGAGCGGTGTGCCCGGCCCGCAGGACGACGCCGTGGAAGTGATCTCCCTGTGGGTACGCCCGGAGGCACGCGGCAAGGGCGTCGCCGACCACCTGCTGCACCGGCTGGAGGAGTGGGCGGCACAGTCGGCGGGAGCCCGCCGACTGCACCTGTCGGTCTCCCCCGACAACCGGGCCGCCCTCGCCCTGTACGAGCGCAACGGATTCCGCGACACGAAAGAGCCCGGCGATCCGCTGCCGGACGGCCGTACGCACCTCGTTCTGGCCAAGGCGCTCGGCGGCACCCGGTAGCAGCGCCCGCCACTGCGTCACGCCGCGTGCTGCCTCGCGGCGCCGAGGCCCTTACGAGGCGTCCGCCTCCGCGGGAAGCCGTCGCGGCGCCGGCTGCCAGGGGATGCGCGTGGCGCACAGCGCCACCAGGAACGCCGAGGCGGCGACGACGCCCATGCCCCACACCAGGCTGCTCTGCTGCGCGACGAACCCGATGAACGGCGGTCCGGCCAGCAGGCCCGTCGTACCCATGGCCGCGACGACGGTGAGGGAGTCCGACCCCTGCTTGGCCGCCGCCACGTAGACGCAGGGGGTGACGGCGGCGATGCCCAGACCGACGCAGGCGAAGCCCAGGAGCGCGGGGACCACGCCGCCCACGGCGAGCGCGAAGACGAGTCCGGCACCGGCCAGGGCGCTGCCCAGGAGCACCACGCGCCGGTCCCCCCAGCGGGCGCGCCAGCGGTCGGCGAAGAGCCGGGCGACGACCATCATCCCGGACACCACGGCGATGCCCATGGGCGCGAGCTGGGCCGAGGCGTGGGCGACGTCCTTCATGTAGAGGCTGGACCAGTCGTTCATGGCGCCCTCGGTCACGGTGCCGAACGCCATGGCGCAGCACATCCACACCGTCATCCGGCCCGGCAGGCTCCATCCGGTGCGGCGCTTCTCCTTCCGCGCCTCCTCCTTCCCCGGAGCGGAGGTGCCCGCGCCGGGCTCGGGGAGCAGGCCGGTGCGGGCCGCCGCGCCGAGCACCAGGAGGAGCACCGCGGCCACGGCGAAGTGCGCCGTGACCGAGGGGGTTGCGGCGGTCATGGCGGAGGCCACGGCGGCGGCGAGGAGGGAGCCGCCGCTGAAGGTGGCGTGGAGCCTGGCCATGGCGTTGCGCCCGTACGTCTCCTCCAGTGCGGCTCCCTGGGCGTTCATCGCGGTGTTGAGGCAGCCCACGAAGACGCCGTCGGCGCACAGCACCAGCAGGGCCACCGGGTAGTTCGGCGCCGCGGCCAGTGCGAGGAGCAGCACGGTCAGGCCGAGCAGGGACAGCAGGGCCAGGCGCTGCGAGCCGAGCCGCCGCATCAGTACGGCCACGAGCGGGAAGGACACCGACGCCCCGACGCCCGCGGCCATCAGGAGCACCCCGACCTCGCCCGCGGTCAGGCCGAGGTCGGTCTTGAGGGCGGGTATCCGGGCCGCCCAGGTGGCGTACTGGAAACCGAGGGCGCAGAACAGCGCGGCGATGGCCAACTGGCCGCGTACGGCGGGGTCATGGGCACGGGTCACATGCATCAGCTCACTTCGTCGGGCACGGGCCGGCCGCGCGGTGCCGGGCTGGCCGGCGGGTCGGTTGTCCGGCGGCCGGCAGCGCTCGGGACATGTAGACGGCGTTCTTGCCGTAACCGGCCGGGGTGCCGGCGGCGGGCTGCGGGGTGAAGCCGCGTGCCGCCCAGAACCGCTGGCTGCGCCCCACGGCCACCAGGGAGATCTGCTCGTAGCCCCGGGCCAGTGCCGTCCGCGTCAGGTGGTGCAGCAGCCGCTGTGCCAGTCCTCTGCGGCGCAGCCGGGGGGCGACCACCAGATCGTGGAGGTGGAGATTGCGGGAGCCGGACACCGGCTGCCGTGTCGCCGTCGGGCCGAGGTACAGGTCGGGGTAGTCGAACGGCGGGAAGGGCAGGGCCACCAGATATCCGCCGGGGCGGGAGTCGACGGTGAGGACGAAGCACGTCTCGGGCGAGACCTCGGCCTTGGAGCGGAGCGCCGCTTGTCCCTCGGACAGTCCCAGGGGCAGGTAGGTGCGGCGTTCCAGTTCGGCGATGCGGTCCCAGTCGGCGTCGGTGATGGCGCGTATGCGTACCTCGTCGCTCACTGCTCCGGGCCTTCCCCGAGGCCGCCGGCGCTTGCCGGGCCGCCCGTGCACACGGGCCGAGGCGGGGCGAAGCCGTTGAATCCGCGGGTCATGTAGCTGGTGGCGTACGCGCCGCAGGACAGCACCCAGACGGGGTCGCCCGACGCCAGGTTCTCGGGCACCTGCACCAGTCCCTCCTCGTGGGAGTAGGCGTCGTCGCTGTCGCAGGTGGGCCCGGCGACGACGGCCGGCACGGTCGGCGCGCCGGGGTGGGTGGGGAAGACGAGCGGGTACTGCACCACGTCCATCTCGTAGAGGCCGCTGAACTTGCCGCAGCTGAGGTACAGCCAGTGCAGCGGCTCGCCCTGCGGGGTCCGCCGCAGGGCGAGCCGGGCCACGTGGGCGCGGAGCGCACCGTGGTCGGCTACCAGGTGGCGGCCCGGTTCCACGAGGAAGGCCAGTTCGTCACCGTGCTCACGGCGCAGGGCACGGATGCCTTCGCGGAGCACGGTGAAGATCTTGTCCAGCGGCGGGTCCAGCGGCATGCCGTGCCGGTCGAGGTAGCCGAGCGCGGGAAGGCCGCCGCCGAGGTTGACGTGGTCGGGGGTGATGCCGCGCCGGCGCAGCGCCGTCAGTACGTCACCGAGCTGTTCGAAGGCCCGCTGGTAGGCGTCTGCCGTCATCTGCTGGGAGCCCACGTGCAGGGACAGCCCCGAGGGGGTCAGGCCGAGGCCCCGTGCGGTCTCCATGATGCGGACCGCGTCGTCGGGGCCGCAGCCGAACTTGTCGCTCAGGCCCCACAGCGCGCCCTGGCCGCTGGTGGCCAGTCTGCAGAACACCCGGGAACCGGGGGCGTGTACGGCGAGGGCCCGCACGTCCTCCAGGCTGTCGGTGGCGAAGTCCCGTACGTCGAGCCGGTGGGCGGCGGCGATGTCGCTGTCGGACTTGACGGTGTTGCCGTAGTGGATCCTGCCGGCCGGCACCCCGGCGTGCAGCGCCTGCGCGATCTCTCCCGGGCTCGCCGCGTCCACCCCGACGCCCCGGGCCGCCAGGCAGGAGAGCACGTCGTCGAGGGGGCAGGCCTTCATGGCGAACCGGATGGCGACGCCCGGCAGTTCGCGGCGCAGTGCGGCACAGCGGTCGGCCACCCCGGACAGGTCGACGACCAGGCTGTCCTCGGTGGCCGCGGCGAGCGCGGCGTGCAGCCTCGCGGTCGGTCCGGCCGTGTGTCCGGTCACGCCGGCCCTCCCGGCGCCGGGCCGGACGGGGCGTCGAGCGGGGTGACACGGGCCGCGCGGACCAGTCGCCCCCATTCCTCGGTGAGCAGCGCGAAGTCCTCCATGTCGCGCCGTGCCTCGTCCAGGAGGCGGTCGCGGTGCTCGGCCAGGTGCGCGGCGAAGACGGCGTACCGGCCGCCCAGCTTCCGGTAGGAGGTGTCGAGGCGGTCCAGCCGCCAGACGTTCTCCGCGTCGTCCAGGCGGGTGCTGTCGCGGACGAGCCCGGCGACGGCACCGGCGTCCACCTCACCGTCACGGTCGAGCAGCGCCGCGCCGTGCCGGCTCATTCCGTCGTAGACGTGGTTGAGATGGAGCATCGAGAGCAGGAACTTGGCGAACCGCGTCTGGTATGCCGTGAAGCCCGCATCGGTGCGCCGCTCGCCGGTGTAGTAGTTGACGATGTGCCGGTTGTGCAGGACGCCGGGGAGGCCGGCGTCGTGGACGAGGTGGATGAGGAAGTAGTCGCTGCCGATGGTGTCGGTCGCCGGCGGCAGCGGCACCCGCTCGTGCACCCCGTGGAAGCTGATGTTGCACATGTCCACCCGCATGGGGTCGACCAGGGTCAGCAGCGCGTGGTCCTCGGTGAACGGCTCGTTCCCGGCGCCCTTGAACGATTCGGCGACCAGGGCGCGTTTGTCCTCCTCGGACCAGTGCGGCGGGGCCCACAGGCTCACCACGTCGTGGTAGACGCCCGCGTCGCGCCGGTGGATGTCGCCGATGTCCACGGACAGCTCGCCGACGAACGACGCGCCCACCATCGCGACCCGCCTGTCCAGGTGCTCGGCAGGCAGCGCCGTTTCCGTCACACCGGCCGCGGCGTCGGCCGCCCGCCTGCCGAGGGAGCGCAGTTCGTGGTGGACGGGCAGGACGGGGCGGCCGTCCACCGTCTGGTAGCGGCTGTCGGAGTCCCTGCGGTGGACGGACTCGCAGCCGAGCGCGGCGGCGGCGAGGAACGCCCGGTTGGTGCAGGCGCCGTAGGAGAGCCGGCCCGGGAGCATCAGCTCCAGCATCAGCTCGGGCTTGGCGGTGCCGGCCGCGCCGATCAGCCGCTGGAGGAAGGCGCGCTGTCGCCGTTCGTCGAGGTGGTGCACGACGGTGCGCGGGAGGGCGGGCAGGGCGCGGACCGCGGCGGCGTTGCGCGCGTACCCCGCGGGGTCGCACGAGTCCAGGATCAGCAGGTGGACGGCGACGTCGAAGTGCTCGGCGGCGTAGGCCGCCTCCGCGCCCAGGGCCGTGATGGCCTGCGGGCAGGGCCTGTTGGTGGGCAGGGTCAGACAGATGCGGCGCATGCGGCCTCTCCGGCGCGAGGGTCCAGGTCCGCGCCGTGCCAGGAGGTGGCTCCCAGCAGTCTGGCGCCCAGTTCGGTCAGCTCGGCCGGGCCGTAGCGCAGCGACTCGTGCCGCACCGCGTCGCCCAGCAGCGTGGGGTTCCAGTCGGGGGTGCTCAGGGTGCGCCAGGACTCCACGCGGGAGCGGCGCAGTTCCTCGTGGGTCTCCAGGGCGGGCATCATCGACAGGTACTGGACGGCGCGGACGCTGCCGGCGGAGGTGTTGGGCGCCACACCGTGCGCCAGCAGACCGTTGAAGATGAGCAGGTCGCCCGCGCGCAGCTCGGGCCGGACGACGGGCATCTCGGCGCGGTCGATCCGCGGCCGGATCGGGTCGCGGTCCTCGGGCTGGAGGGCCCGCCACCGCTCGAACTGCCGGAAGAGCTCGGGGCAGCACTGGAAGCCGCCGCACTCCGGGCTGGTGTCGTTGAGGGCGATGATGCCCTGGACGCGCTGCGGCAGGACGCCCAGCGTCGTGTCGACGTCCCAGTGGAGTTCGATGTCGAAGCCGCGGTCCCGCTGCTCGATCAGCGCGCGGTCGCGGTTGTTGATGTTGGGCGGGTTGAGGTTGAGCCGGTCGAGGGTCACCCACAGCTCTTCGCAGTCCCATACGTCGACGAAGGCGTCGTAGACCCGCTGCGTCTGGCGGCTGTCCCAGATGAGCTGGTGGTGGTAGGCCTCGACGAATCCGTAGATGTGCAGCTCGCGGTCGAGGTCGGAGCGGAACGCACGCTCCTCGTACCAGGTCTCGGGACGCTCGGGGTCGAGTCCCTGGAACTCCCAGGCGAAGTCCAGGAGGCGCCGGGCGGCGTCGGCGGGTATCGCCTCCCTCACGATCACGTACCCGTAGGTCTGCCAGAAGGCGAAATCCTCCTCGGCCAGCACGCGCAGGGGGCGGGTCTTGCTCAGGTCACGCAGCTGGGTCTGTGCCAGGTAGGTCTCACCGTCCGCGCTGAAGTAGGGAACGGGGGAGGCGGCGCGGTGCAGATATCGGTGTGGGTGGGACATGCGGTGCTCCAAGGGGCTCGGTCGTGCTGTCGCTGTCGCTGAGGCGCCGTGACCGGGCGTCGGCGGTGCGTGCGGGGCCCGTGGGCCTCGGTGCACGGCCGGCGTCGCTGTCTGCGGGTACGCACCGGCGTCGGGCGACGGGCCGCCGCGGGGAAGCACGGCGCGGCGTCGGTCATCGGGGGTGGTCGATGTCCGGACGCGCGCCGGCTTCCGGCCTGTCGCCGTCGCGGAGAAGCGATGTCTGCCGCCGGCATCGCTTCGAAGGGGAGGTCGCGGTGCGGCAGGTGCACGCGAGACCCCACGAGGCATGGCGTGTCACACCCGCCTCTTGCTGATCTCGCGCCCCACCAAAATGGACTAGACCAAAGGAGTCTGTCAACACACGCCCCACGCACCTCAGTTGGCAAACAGGGCGTGGCCGACGTTCACTTCGGGTTCGCCGAAGAGGGGCGCCGACCGCTTGACAGCGGTGGTTAGCCTATGCGGAAACTCGTTGGTCTATACCAAGCAACAGCAAAGCCTGGGGACCGGACCGTCGCCGGCTCCGGACACCCCGGCCCCACCCCGAAAGGCGCGGTCGATGTCCTCGGACAAGCACAGCAAGGAACTCCGCCGCCTCGCGCTCTCGGTACTCCAGCCCGGGTTCACGGGCACCGAGGCGCCCGACTGGATCCTGCGCGACATCGCCGACGGCCTGGCCTCCGTCGTCCTCTTCTCCCGCAACATCGACACACCCGAGCAGGTCGCCCGGCTCACCGCCCGGCTGCGCGCCGAGAACCCGGATCTGATCATCGCCATCGACGAGGAGGCGGGCGACGTCACCCGGATCGAGTCCGCCACCGGCTCCACCCGGCCCGGCAACTTCGCGCTGGGCGCGGTCGACGACACGGCCCTCACCGAAGCCGTCGCCGGCGGACTGGGCGACGAGTTGCGCGCCGCCGGCATCACCCTCGACTACGCCCCCAGCGTCGACGTCAACTCCAACCCCGACAACCCGGTCATCGGGGTCCGCTCCTTCGGGCTCGACCCCAAACTGGTCTCCCGGCACGCCGCCGCCTGGATCCGCGGACTGCACTCCGCCGGGGTGGCCGCCTGCGCGAAGCACTTCCCCGGCCACGGCGACGTCGCCGTCGACTCCCACCACGGCCTGCCCACCTACGACGCCGACCGCGCCCGCATCGCCAAGGACGCCCTGCCGCCCTTCCGGGCGGCGATCGAGGCGGGCGTCCGCGCGGTCATGAGTGCCCATCTGCTCGTGCCGGCCTTCGACCCCGACGAACCCGCCACTCTCAGCCACACCCTCCTCGACGGTCTGCTCCGCCAGGAACTCGGCTTCGACGGCATGATCGTCAGCGACGCCATCGAGATGGGAGCCGTCACCGGCCGGTACGGAATCGACGGCGCCGCCGTACGAGCCGTCGCGGCGGGCGTGGACGCCCTGTGCGTCGGCGGCGAGAACGCGGACGAGGGCACCGCGCACCTCCTCGTCACCGCCCTGGTGGACGCGGTCGTCACGGGACGGCTCACGGAGGAGCGCCTGGCCGAGGCGGCAGGCCGCGTCCAGGAGTTCGCCCGCTGGTCGGCGGGGCTGAGCCGGTCCGCCGCCGGCGGGCCGGCCGACAACGGCATCGGATTCGAGGCCGCCCGCCGCGCCCTGCGCATGACCGGTACGGCCGTCGCGGACGCGCTGCCGCTGACCGCTCCGCCGCACGTCGTCGAGCTCGCCCCGGACACCAACCTGGCCGTCGGCAACCAGACGCCCTGGGGCGTCGCCGCCCCGCTCGCCGAACGCCTCCCGGGGACGACATCCGTACGCGTCGGCCACCGGGAACTGAGCGCCCCGGAGGTCACCCCCTCCTCCTACGCGCTCGAACCGGCCGCGGGACGCCCCCTGGTCGTCGTGGTACGGGACGCCGCACGGCACGCCTGGATGGCCGGCGCGCTGTCCGAGCTGGTCGCGGCGCGGCCCGACGCGATCGTCGTGGAAATGGGCCTGCCCGGCCCCGTCGCCCCCGGCGCCGTCCACATCTCCACGCACGGCGCCACCGCCGCCTCCGGTGTCGCCGCGGCGGAGGTGCTGGCCGGAACGGCACCCGACACGGCCGGCTGACGAGCACCGAAGCGAACAGCACACCCGACGGGAACGGCCCCCGCCCGGCCGCACGGGGCGGGGGCGGGGGCCGTGCACCGGGTGACCGTCAGCGGACGGAACCCGCGGGCGGCGAGCCGGCGCCGCGCGGCCGGCGGTTGAGCAGGCAGCCGGCCACCACCGCGGCGATCAGCGGCAGCGCGCTCACGGCGACGGTCGCGTCGTAGGAGAGCCCCGCCTCCCCGAGGAAGAGCGTGACCGGCGAGGTGTAGCTGACGATCAGCAGCGGCAGGACGGCGAAGAGGACCGCCACCGGGAACAGCCGCTCCCGGTGGGTGAAGCCGAGCGCGAACGCGAGCACCGCGCCCACCAGGAGCACGGCGCCGCGCCAGCCCTCCTGCCAGCCGACGGCGGCGGCGACATAGGTGACCAGCGCCGCCACGGGCAGCAGCAGCCGGCCGGCGCGGGAGGTGTCCAGCAGGTCCCGCGGCGCGGCAACCAGCAGACCGGCCCACATCAGCTGCGGCAGGCCCACGTTCAGCAGGAGCGAGGCGAGGTGGTCGGGCAGCAGCGTGGCCATGCGGGGGACGAACCAGGCCAGCCGGGCCACCACGACGGCCACCGCGGCCACCACGCCGAGCACCTTGGCCAGTGACCAGCGCCCGGCGAGCACGGCGAGCAGCGGCGTGCACCAGAGCAGCCCGGTGATCCAGGCTCCGGTGACGCTCAGCCCGGCCAACTGGCCGAGTCCGTCGAGGGTCTCGGGCGGGGTGCTGCCGGGCAGCCGGAACAGCTGGGCGGCGCTCTGGCCGGCGGCGACGGCCACCACCAGGGGCGCGGCGAGCGCCGCGACCCGGGGGAAGGTCCGCTCGGAGGTGAGCCGGGCCCGCATGCGCAGGGCGTGTCCGGTCACGCCGGCGGCCTCGGCGATCCGTGCGGGCAGGCGCGCACCGGCGACGGCGTCGGCGTAGGTGGCGGCGGTCTCGGCGCCGTTGGCCTGGCGGTAGGCGCGCGGGTAGAGACGCACCGGCAGGGGCAGCCGGGAGGTGTCCGTGCTCATGCCGCACCTCCCTGGAGGCCCGGCCGCAGGACGTGCAGGCGGCGTTCGGCCTCGGCGGCGACGGAGCGCAGACGTTCGGCCTCGGCGGCGAGTGCCGCGCGGCCCTGCCCGGTCAGCGTGTAGAAGCGGCGGGCCCGCCCGTCGACGACCTCCTCCCGCTCGACGGCGATCAGTTGCTGGCTCAGCAGCCGGTCGAGGGCGCCGTAGAGGGTGCCGGTGCGCATGCGGTAGCGGCCCGCGGAGATGGCCTCGATCTCCTGGATCAGGCCGTAGCCGTGCCGCGGTTCGTCCGCGAGCGCGGTCAGGATGAGCAGGGTGGGTTCCTGCATCGAACGATCACTCATGAGGACTATATATATCGTCCACCGGCATATGAGTTCACGCCGCCCCCCTCTCGAAGGAACGCCGCAGCACGTCGCAGGAGTGCTGCGCCTCGTCCGTCAGCCGGCCGGCCTCCACCAGCAGCACCCCGTAGGGGCGGGAGGGGTCGGCCAGCGGGAGGGAGGTGTCATGAGCCCGCTCAAGCAGCCGGGACCGCTCCTCCTGAGCCGTCCCCGCCGCCTGTCGCAACTCCTCGGCCCGGGACGGCAGCTCCTCCTCCCTCAGCTCGGCGAACTGCTGGAAGACCGAGGCGAGCGCCGCCAGCAGACGGGCGTAGTCCCGCAGGAAAGCGCGGCACTCCGGTCCGCTCTCCTCCTCGGGCCACTGGTCGAGCGTGCGGGTGAGCGAGGTGACCTGCCAGGTGACGCGCTGGAGCGCGGCGAGCACCTCGCCGTAACCGGAGAAGCCGCGGTCCCGGTGCCCGGCGAGAAGCCGGCGGGGGTTGTAGAACTTGCTCTCCACAGCGGTGTCGAAAGCGGCCCTCGCCTGGCTGTTGAGCGACCCGAACGCCGTCGTCCGCTGCCGCCAGTGCCGGGTGCGCTCCTCGTCCAGGTCACCGTCGCGCAGCGCGGGCCAGATGTCACCGAGCAGGTCGCACAGCGAACGGGCCAGGATGCGGATGCCCTCCTCGGCTCCCCGGTAACGCATCGGCGGCAGGATCAGGACGTTGACAACGACACCGATCGCGCAGCCGACACCGACGAGGGCGACGATCTGCCCGAGCTGTTCGACGCGTTGCGCGTTGCCGGTGGCAGCGGTGTACGTGGAGAAGGCGAAGAACGCCGCCGTCGCCACCTGGCCCCCCTGGGTGCCCAGCCTCCGCCAGCGGCCGATGACCATGGCGATCAACGCGACCAGGGCGAAGGTCAGCAGGTCCGGCCCGGCCAGGAAGCCCAGTGCGGCCTGTATCGCCACCCCGGCGACGACGGCCCCCAGATACCGCAGCGACTGGAGCAGCGACCGGTAGACGGTCACCTGCATCATCAGGACGGCGGAGAAGGGGGCGAAGGCCGGGGACCGCGCCGCCATCAGGTCGTGGGCCACGAACCAGGCGACGGTCGCCGCGAGGGCGCTCTTGCCGATGAGTTCCAGTGTGTGCCGCTCGTACCCCGCCGAGCCTTTGGCACGTGTCAGCCACTGCCGCATGCGGGCGGCCCTCCCCTGCGACTGTGCCCGGCGGTCCTGCCCGGCCGGTGCCGGTCCACGAGCCGGCCGGCTCGCACCTTCCTTGACGTCCATCCGACTTTCTTCTCCGTCCTCTCGTCCGGTCGGGCGGACGGCGTTCGGCGCCGTCCGCCACGGTGACAGAGGACGGAGTGCCCGGTTTCCGCGGAATGCACGGGCGATCCGCGGCGGCCGGGCCCGCACCGGCGGCCACCCGCCCGGGACGTGCCCGGGCGGGTGGCGCATGCCACAGTTCCGGGATGGGTGGTTTGCGCTCCCCGGAGCCGGTTAGACGCCCGTACAACGTGCTTAGGGAATCAGGCACACACGGGAGAGGCCGGACGACCCGCCCCCCTGGTGGCGTGCCATGGTGCCTTCCCGTGACTGTCAGGACAGCGCTCGAGGGAAGGTGAACGATGACCAGCACGGCACAGCCGACGAGAGCCGGGGCATCCGCTGCGCCCGGCGCCCTGGACACGGCCGTCGAATCCGCAGTGCGGAAGGCGCGGCGCGCGGCCGACCTCAGCTACGGCCGCGGATGCGGACTGCCCACCGTCAACATCAGCGACGTTCTGCGGGCCGCCCAGGACCCCGCCGGAACGATGATCACCCGTGCGCAGGCCGCCGCCGCGCTCCGGACGTACCTGGAGACGCGGTGGCCCCTCGACCTGCGCACCGACGCCTATCTGCACCCCGGCGGCCGACGGGAGGCGAAGCCCGCCGCCGTGCCGGTGCCCTGACGCATCCGCACCTTCGCATGCCGCAACGGCGCCGGTTCCCGCGTCCGTGAGGGGAAGGGAACCCGCACCGCAGTCGCACAACGACCACGCTGGGGAGAGACGAGCATGACCGAGACGGGTCTGATGACGCACGGCGGCCCCGAGACCGCCGGATTCCTTGCCGAGTCCGATGAGCCCATCGTCCGCCCGCAGCAGGTGTCCCCGGCCGACGCGCGGGAGCTCACGCAGCAGTTCCTCGCCCGGCTGGACACGCTTGAAGAAGGCACCGCCGAGTACCAGTACGTCCGCAACACGCTGATCGAGATGAACCTCTCGCTGGTGCGGTACGCCGCCTCGCGGTTCTGCTCGCGCGGCGACGAGATGGAGGACATCGTCCAGGTCGGCACGATCGGCCTAATCAAGGCGATCGACCGCTTCCAGATCTCCCGCGAGGTCGCCTTCACCACCTTCGCCGTGCCCTACATCGTCGGGGAGATCCGCCGGTTCTTCCGCGACACCACCTGGGCCGTCCACGTGCCGCGCCGCCTCCAGGAGGCCCGCGTCCAGCTCGCCAGGGCCGGTGAGGAGCTGCGCTCCCGGCTGGGCCGGGAGCCCACCGTCGCGGAACTCGCCGCCCTGATGTCGCTCCCCGAGAGCGAGGTCATCGAGGCCCGCAAGGCCGCCAACGGCTACACCACCGCCTCCCTCGACGCCGCGCTGTCCGACGACTCGGACGACGACGCCTCCCTGGCCGACTTCATCGGCACCCGCGACACGGCACTGGACATGGTGGAGGACTTCCAGACCCTCGCGCCCGCCATCGCCGGCCTGGACGAGCGCGACCGCAAGCTGCTGCACTACCGCTTCGTCGACGAACTGACCCAGGCGGAGATCGGAGAGCGGCTGGGCGTCTCCCAGATGCATGTCTCGCGGCTGCTCACCCGTCTGCTGGCGCGGCTGCGCCGCACCCTCACCGCCGAGGAGCCGGCGCCCGCCACGGCCGCCGCCGGCCCGGCGCGGGCCCTGAAGGAGACCCCCGCCGAGGTGCCCGCACCGGCCGCCGCCGCGGAAGCCGGCTCGGACGCCGGCTCGGACACCGCCCAGGCCGCCGCGGAGGAGGGCACCGAGGACACGCTGGTGGGGCTGCGCCGCGCCGAGCAGCTGCTCGGCGGCCTGACCCTCGCCGCACTGCGGTGGGCCCGCGCGAACGACGACGCCTTCCCCGCACCGGCCGGCAAGCGCGGTACCCAGTTCCTCTACCGGCTCGGCGACCTGGAGACCTGGGCGGCACAGCGTCCCCGCGCCGCGGCCCGGCTCGGCCGGAGCGGCCCGGGGACGGACTGAGCCCCGCTCAGCGGGCCTCGGGTACGCGCCGCTCCCCCGCTTCCGCACCCGTCGGCCGCGGGGTGCGGGTCATCAACAGCGGTGCGGCCAGGCACACGGCCGCCACGAGAATCCCGAAGGCGACCGTCAGTGCGGTGGTGTAGCCGTGCACCGTCGCCGCGTCCGGCAAGGCGCCGTGCCCCGAGGGCCGGTAGGAGGCGGCTGCGCCGGCCGCGACGGTGTTCAGCAACGCGACACCGAGCGCGGCCCCCAGTTGCTGCGAGGAGTGGTAGACGGCCGAGGCGACCCCGATGTCGTGCGGGCGCACACCGCTGGTGGCCAGCCCGGCGGTGGGCGGCATGACACAGCCGAGTCCGAGCCCGGTGAGCACCAGGGCCGGGGTCAGATACAGCGGCAGCACATGGGTGCTGTCGGCCGTCAGCCTGGTGAGGACGAACATGCCCAGGGCCGCCGCGAGCAGCCCGGGCAGGATCAGGGCGGCCGGCGGGACGCGTCCGTGCAGCTTCCCGGCGATGAGCAGAGAACCGACCAGGGCGGCCAGGGCGTTGACGATGAGCGTCAGACCCGCCTGGACGGGCGAGTAGCCCAGCACGGTCTGGGTGTAGTAGCTCATGAACAGGTAGAAGCCGAACATCGCCACGAACAGCAGGGTGATGGCCACCAGTGCGCCCGCGCGGGCCCGGTGCAGCAGGATGCGCATCGGCAGCAGCGGGCGTGCGGCACGTACCTCGACGGCGACGAACGCCGCCAGCAGCAGCACACCGCCGGCCAGCCAGGCCAGTACCCGGGTGGAGCCCCAGCCGTGCGGTTCGGCCTCGGCGAAGGCGTAGACGACGGTGGCGAAACCCGCCGCGCTCAGCAGCGCCCCGGTCACATCGAGCCGGCCGTCCTGCCGGGCGGGGCGGTCGCGCGGCATCAGCGGCGTACCGAGGGCGGCGAGCAGGGCCACGGGCACGTTGACGTACAGGCACCAGCGCCAGCTCACGTACTGCGTCAGCAGGCCCCCGGCGATCAGCCCGACGGCCGAGCCGGCGGCACCGACCGCGGCGAACACCCCGAAGGCCCGGCCCCGTTCACGGGGGCCGGTGAACGCGGTGGTCAGCAGCGACAGCCCGGCGGGGGCCAGCCCGGCGGCGAAGACGCCCTGCAAGGCGCGGGCGCAGAAGAGCATTCCGGAGTTGACGGCGGCGCCGCCGAGCGCGGAGGCGGCGGCGAAGCCGAGCAGACCGATGAGGAAGGTGCGCCGGTGGCCGAGTGCGCTGCTGACCCGGCCGCCGATCAGCAGCAGCCCGCCGAAGGCCAGTGCGTAGGCGGTGATGGCCCATTGCCGGCTCGCGTCGGACATGCCGAGCGCGTCCTGCGCGGCGGGCAGGGCGATGTTCACGATGGTCCCGTCCAGCACCACCAGGAGCTGGGCGGCGCTCACGGCGGGGAGTGTCCACCAGTGACGGCGTGCGGCGGCGCGTTCGGCAGGGCCCCCGGCCCCGGTGACGGGTTCGGGGCCGGGCCGTTCGAGGGCCTCGCGGTCTTCCCGGGTGGCTCGGTCCCCTCCGGGCCCTCCCCTGGTGGCTCGGTCCTCTCCGGCACCTCCCCGGGGATCTCGGGTGGCTCCGGACTTTCCCGGGGTGGCTCGGTCCTCACCGAACCCCTCCCGGGTGTCCAGGGCGTCTTCTCGGGTGTCTCGGGCATCCATGCCTTCGAGTGTTCCGTTGAAGTGATCCCGGAGACTTTCCCCGCCCCCGCGCGCTCGCACAGGGGCGGGGAAGGGCGCAACCCTCAAGTCGCGGGTTGAAGCCGCGGGGGCGTCGAGCGGGGCCGGGAGCCGCATGCCCGTCCGCGGCCCCGGCCCTCCCCCTCAGCGTCAGGCGGTGTGCGCACGGACCGGCGTCAGGCGGTGTGCGCACGGACCGGACGGTGCTCGCGTTCGACCTGGCGGCGGACCCGCTCGCAGGACTTGGACAGCAGGCGGGAGACGTGCATCTGCGAGATGCCGAGTTCCTTGCCGATGCGGGACTGGGTCATGTCGCGGAAGTAGCGCAGGTACAGCACCTTCCGCTGGCGTTCGGGCAGTTCACGCAGGCACGGCTTGACCGCTTCCCTGGCCACCGCGGTGTCGTACGCGGCCTCGGTGTGGCCGAGGGTGTCCACCAGGGAATAGCCGTCGTCGGAGTCGGCGGAGGCCGAGGCGTCCAGTGACAGGGAGCGGAAGGTCTCCATCGCCTCCAGCCCGGCGGACACGTCTTCCTCGGACAGTCCGGTGTGCGCTGCTATTTCCCGCACGAACGGGGTGCGGTCGTCGACGGCGGTGTTCAGCTCCCGCACGGCCGCCCTCACCTTGTTGCGCAGTTCCTGGACGCGGCGCGGCACATGGACGTCCCAGGTGTGGTCGCGGAAGTGGCGCCGGATCTCGCCGGTGATCGTGGGTACGGCGAACGGCACGAAGGGCGTGCCCATCGCCGGGTCGTACCGGTTCACCGCTTTGACCAGCCCGAGGGCGGCCACCTGTTCCAGGTCTTCGAGGGACTCCCCCGGTTGCGGTACTTCGCGGCCAGCCTGTGGGCCATCGGCAGCCACGCCTCCACCAGCCGGCTGCACAGTTCCTCCCGCTCCGGCCCCTGGGGGAGGGCGGCCAGCCTCTCGAAGTCCCTGGCCGTGTCCGGGGCGTCGTCATGGTGGTGACGGGCTCGCTGGGTCCGGTACCGAACGGCGCTCATGGGATGTGACTCTCCTTCGGATGTCGCTGACACGGGGACAACCGCGGGAGGTGGAACCGACGGCCGGGGGACGCACCCCGGGGTGGCCGCTCTCGCTCACTCCCGCGGATGTGCCTGTCCTCCCAAGCACGTGATGCCCCGCCTGCTAACCGGCGCCGTCACCCACAAACCTCACAACCGTGGGAGACACCCTCACAGGACACGCCTGCCGACGGTGCGAGCCGGCGACCGCCGGCCACCACCGGGCCCGCGGGACGGTGACCGGTAGTCTGCGTGGCGTGCAGCGCACCGAGACGCCCTGGGGGCCGTGGGAACCGGCTGCCTTGTCCGAGGTGGTGCGGCTCTTCTCGGCAGCCCGCGTTCCCTGGTGGATCGCCGGGGGCCACGCCATCGAGCTGGCGGTCGGCCACAGCTTCCGGGGACACGACGACATCGACGTCCTGCTCCTGCGGCGCGACCAGCTCGCCGCGCAGCAGGTGCTGCCGGACTGGGAGTGGTGGGCGGCGGACCCGCCCGGCACCCTCCGTCCCTGGCGGGCCGGCGAGTGCCTTCCGCCGTCCGTCCACGACATCTGGTGCCGGCCGGGGCCCGCGAGTCCGTGGCGGATCCAGGTCATGCTCGACGAGGCCGAAGGCGACGAGTGGGTCTCCCGGAGGCATCGCGCTGTACGCCGCCCCCTCCGCCTGGCGGGCGCCCGCAGTGCGACGGGCGTGCCCTATCTCGCCCCGGAGATCCAGCTGTTCTACAAGGCGTACGGCACCGGGGAGAAGGACGAGCGGGACTTCACCGCCGCCCTCCCCGTCCTGGGCGGTGAACAGCGGCGGTGGCTGGCCCGGTCCCTGCACGTCGCGTACGGGGACCACCCCTGGCACGACCGTCTGGGGCGGTGACATCCGGGCCCTGCTGCCGGCGCTCCCGCGGGTCACCCCGTCCCACGGGGACCGGCCGGGCCCGCGCCGGGGCGGTCGGCCGCGGGGAGCCACAGGAGAGCCGTCACCGCACCGGCCAGGACGACGAGTCCGCCCAGGCCGAAGGAGAGGGCGTACCCGCCCGCGCCGCCGCGTGCCTCGGCGAGGGTGGTGAAAACCGCGACCCCCAGTGCGGTGGCGACCTGGCGCGTGGTGTTGAGCAGGCCGGCTGCCAGGCCCGTGAGGGAGGAGTCGATGCCGCTGGTGGCACAGACCGTGATGGGGGTGAACGCAAGCCCGGCGCCGAGGCCGAAGACCAGGGAGGGCACGGCGATGTCGGGCCAGAAGGAGCTGTGGGCCCCGACCCTGGCGAGCAGCAGGAAACCGGCCGCGGTCACGCCCATGCCGAGAGCCGCGGTGCGGCGCGCTCCCCGGCGCGGGGTGAGGCGTCCGGCGAGGTGCGCGCCGAGCATCACGGTCAGCGCGCAGGGCAGGAACCCGAATCCGGCGCGGCTGGGGCTGTAGTGCAGTACCTGCTGGAGGTAGAGGGCGAGCAGGACGGGACTGGCCAGGTAGGCGACGCCGAGGCAGAAGACCACCACGTTGGCGCTGCCGACCGACCGGTGGCCCAGCAGCCGCAGCGGTACGAGGGGTTCGCGTGCCCAGCGGGCCTGGTGGAGCAGGAACAGGGCGAGCAGGACGACGGCCGCCACGAGCGCGGCCCGCGCCCCGGGGCGTGTCGCGGGGTCGCGCAGGGTGACGACGCCGTAGACGAGCGCGGTCAGACCACAGGTGACCAGCAGGGCGCCGGTCACGTCGAGCCGGCGGGTGCCGCGCGCGGCGGCCAGGCGGGGCAGCACGGCCAGCCCCAGTACGGCGAGGGCGGCGCCGATGGGCACCTTGCTCCAGAACACCGAGCGCCAGCCCAGCGTGTCGGTGAGGAAGCCACCGGCGACGGTGCCGGCGGCGGCTCCGACGGCGCCCATCATGCTCCACAGGCCGAGCGCCCGCGTGCGCCGTACCGGGTCCTGGTGGGTCTGGTGGACGACGGTGAGGGTCGCGGGGGTGAGCAGTGCGCCGCCGATGCCCTGGAGGGCGCGTGCGGTGACGAGCACGGCGGGCTGTGTCGCGGCGGCCGAGCCCAGGTTGCCGAGGGTGAAGACGGCCAGCCCCGCCACGAGTACCGCCCGGGTGCCGTACAGGTCGGCGAGGCGTCCGCCGAGCAGCAGCAGTCCGGCGACGGCCAGGGTGTAGGCGTTGACCACCCAGCCGAGTGCGGCGCCGTCCATGGCGAGTTCGCCGCCGATGGCCGGGAGGGCGACGGAGACGATCGTGGCGTCGAGGACGACGAGGAACAGCGCTCCGCAGGCCAGCAGCATGCGCAGGGAGGGCCGCGCGGGCGTGCCCGCGGCGGCATCGCTTCCGGCTCCCCGGGGACCGGCCGGCTCCCGCGTCCGCGCCGCTGCCGGCCCCGTTGTCGGCCGCGGTGACGGCTTCGGCTTCTTCCCGCTCATGGCTCTCCCCTCCCGCTCTGCTGCGCTGTCCGGCCGCTCCGGCGGTTCCGCCGGTGACTCACTGACGAGGCGTCAGGAACCTGTACCGACACCCCGGGAAGCTTCAGGTAAGGCGAGCCTAACTTAATAGAGACCACTGGTCACCACTGCCCGGGAAGCCGGTCACCACGACTCGGTAAAGTCCTGGTCATGACTGGTTCCGGCAAACGCCCCGGCCCGCCACCGCGGCTGAGCAGAGAAGCGATCGTGCGGGCCGCGCTGGCCTCGGGCGACCTGGAATCGCTGTCCATGCGGGAGTTGGCCGCCCGCCTGGGCGTCTCGCACTCGGCCCTCTACCGGTGGGCGGCGGGACGCGACGGGGTGATCGACCTGGTCAGCGAAGCCGTGATCGACAAGATCGTGCCGACCGACCCGCCGACCGCCGAGAACTGGCGCGACTGGCTGGCCCGGCTCGCCTGGGCCGCCCACGACGAGTTCCTCGCCGTCCCCGGCTACGCCACCCGCGTCTCGCGCCCGCACCGCCACTCCCGCGCCTTCACCACCATGCAGGACGCCGTCGTCTCCGCGTTCACCGCGGCGGGCGCCCCACCCCGCATGGCATGGCACAGCTGGTACATCTTCGGTACGTCGCTGGTCACTTGGCTCGGCGCCCAGGAGCAGCGGCTCATGGGCGACGCCCCCGTCCGCTTCGACCTGTTCCTCGACAGCCTGCTGCGCGGACTCCCCGCCGCCGAACCCCCGGCGCTCGGCATACGTCCCCCGGCGTGAACCACCGCGCCTCCGCGCACCGCACCCGCCGCGGCACCCCGGCCTGCCAGGACACCGGCCCATAACGTTTCGACTTCCACGCGGTCACATGCTCCCCCGGGCTTGTCCGTGACCGGAATCGCACGGCACCCTGGGGCGGTGCGCGAAAGTGACGTCCTTCGCGCAGGCACCGGCCGGTTGGTCCAACAGCCGCCGGTGCCGACTCGCCTCCGGCTCCCGGCCGTCGCACCGGCCGGGAGCCGTCGCATACATGCCGCGACGGCGGGCACATGGACGTTCTCCCGAACCAGGAGGACGCCATGACCGTCACCGAGGAGCCCACCCGGCGGACGGACCCGCCGGGCCGTGCCCCCGCCGCCCCGGCCTCCCCCGCCGTACCACTCGACGACGAGCCGCCCGAGACGCCCCGCGAACGCGTCAACCGCAGATGGAACGAGACGCTCCAGGAGACCCGGGTCGCCCAGACCGGTGTGCAGATCCTCTTCGGTTTCCTGCTCAGCGTGGCCTTCACACCGCTCTTCCGCGACCTCGACGTGTTCGACCGCGCCGTCTACACCATCACCGTGGTCCTGGGCGCCTCGGCCACCGGGGCGCTGATCGCCCCGGTGTCGATCCACCGCTTTCTGTCCGGCCAGCGGATGAAGGACGATCTGATACGCGCCGCCGGACGGCTCATGGTGTGCGGAATGGTGCTGCTGTCCCTCACCATCTGCGGCACGCTGCTGCTGATCCTGCGCGTGGTGGTCCCCGGCCTGCTGGCGGAATCCCTCGTGGGCGGCGTCATGCTGTGGTTCGCCCTGTGCTGGTACGCGCTCCCGCTGTGGTTGCGACGGCGATCGGCCCGGCGGACGGGGGAGCGGCGCCGGCCTTGAGGCCCGACCACCCCTCCCCCGCCGTCAACGCGGGCCGCTGCGCACACTCTTGATTCTCCCGTTCCCCTTCTCTAGGGTCGGACACACTCATCAGACGTATGACGTCCTATCTCACCCCTCCGCTTCCTCCGCGGTGCGCCCCTCTTCCGGAGCGCCCCCTTCCGGTCCGTGCAGCACGTCGAAGACGAGGAACCCACCCATGCAGCGAAAGCGCCTCACCGCCCTGGCGGTCGCCCTGCTCCTGTGCACCGGCAGCGCCGGGGCGGCCTCGGCCCGGGAATTGCCGTCGTCCACCGTCGATCTGGCCACCCGCGGCCAGGGCTATCCCGAGTACCGGATTCCGGCCCTGACGACCACCGAGGACGGCACCCTGATAGCGGCCTACAACGCACGCCCCACCCTGGCGGACCTGCCCGGACACATCGCGATCGTGGTGCGCCGCAGCACGGACGGCGGCGCCACCTGGGGCCCGCAGCAAGTGGTCCGCTCCGATCCGGCACCCAAGGGCTACGGCGACCCCAGCCTGCTCACCGACCGGACGACGGGCAGGGTCTTCCTGTTCCACGCGGCCTCGGTCAACCAGGGGTTCGCCGGGTCCGCGACCGGCAACGACGAGAGCGATCCGGACGTGCTCCAGACCGACCTGAGCTACTCCGACGACGACGGCGTCACCTGGCGGCACCGCCGCATCACGGCGATGGTCAAGGACCCCGCCTGGGCGGGCACGTTCGCCGCTTCGGGCCAGGGCATCCAGCTGCGGCACGGGGCACACCGGGGCAGGCTCATCCAGCAGTACGTGGTCCGCAAGGACGGGCAGAACTACGCCGCGAGCGTCCACAGCGACGACCACGGCCGCACCTGGCGGACCGGCGAACTGGTGGGGCCGGGCGCGGACGAGAACAAGACGGTGGAACTGTCCGACGGCACCGTCATGCTCAACAACCGCGCCGCGCCCCACCGGACCGTCGCCCGCTCGACCGACGGAGGCGTCACCTACACCCCGCTGCGGGCCGACACCCAGCTGCCCGACCCGGGCAACAACGGGTCCGTCGTCCGGTACGCGCCCGACGCGCCCTCCGGCGACCCGCGGTCACGGTGGCTGCTGTTCAGCAACACCGAGTCGACCACCGAGCGCCGCAATCTGACGGTCAAGCTCTCGTGCGACGACGGCAGGACCTGGCCGGTCAAGAAGGTGATCGACAGCGGCCCGGCGGGCTATTCGACGCTGACGGTGCTGCCGGACGGGCGGGTCGGGCTGCTGTACGAGCGGGACGGCTACCGGTACCTGACCTACACCTCGTTCGGCCTGGACGAGTTGGGCGGCGGCTGCCCGTCAGGCACCCCGGGCCGCTGACGCCGCCCTCGCCCCGCCGGCCGCCGCTCCCGTTTCCGTTCCCGGTCCGGGTGCGGCGGTCAGGCGTTCGCGGATGCCGTCGAAGTGGGTCCGCATGGCACGTTCGGCACGCGGGCCGTCGCCGGCCGCCACCGCGGCGACGATCTCCCGGTGGTGGGCGCAGGTGGCCCGCGGATCCTGGTGGCCGTCGTCGAAGTCGCCCCGCACCTTCTCCATGGCGGCCCAGAAGGCGTCCAGTACCTCGCTGAGCAGGTGGTTGTCCAGCGAGCGGTAGAGCGCCTGGTGGAAGGCGCGGTCGGTGGCCCGTGCGATGCGGCCCTCCTCCACCGCCTCGCGCTCCATCTCGGCGACGATGCTCTGAAGGACCTCCAGGTCCTCGGCCGGCACGGAGGCGGCCACGCTGACGATCAGGCCGGCCTCCAGCGCTTCCCTCACCCGCATCAGTTCGTAGAGGCCGGCCTGTCCGGAGCGGTGCCGGACGGCGGCCCGGAAGGCCAGCCCCTCGGCGAACGGCGCCAGGGAGAGCGAGCCGACGACGGTGCCCGAGCCGCGCCGGATCTCCACGACGCGCAGGGCCTGCAACGCCTTCAGCGCCTCGCGCACCGACACCCGGCTGACGTCGAAGAGTTCCATCAGTTCGGGCTCCGTGGGAATCGGCGCGCCGGGCCCCAGGCCCCGGTCCAGGATCAACTGCCGGATCCGCGCCTGCAGATCCTCCGACATGGTGGTGCGTGGCACGCGCGCTTCCTTTCGTCCGGTGGTCCGACCGGGATTGTGACCCACGCCCTCTTGATGGCAGGGGCGGGGCTGCCTAGGGTACCGACATCAGACGTCATACGTCTGGTCGCCGGGCGCCCGACGCGGGCGGCCGGCCGCACCGTCCAGCACGTCCGTGGAGAACCCCATGCCCCTGACCGCACCCCTGCGCGGCGTCGTCCCGCCCGTGTGCACCCCGCTCGACGCCGACGGAGAGGTCGACACCGCCTCGCTGGCCCGGCTCGTCGGGCACCTGCTCGACGGCGGGGTCCACGGCCTCTTCGCCCTCGGCTCCACCAGCGAGGTCGCCTACCTCACCGACGAGCAGCGGGTCACCGCGCTGGAGACGGTGGTCGAGACCGTCGCGGGACGGGTGCCGGTGCTGGCGGGCGTCATCGACACCACCACGGCCCGGGTGCTGGACCACGCCCGCGACGCCGCCCGCCTCGGGGCCGACGCGCTGGTGGCCACCGCGCCCTTCTACACCCGCACCCACCCCCGCGAGACGGCCGCGCACTTCCGCCGCATCCGCGACCGCGTTGACCTGCCGCTGTTCGCCTACGACCTGCCGGTCTCCGTCCACACCAAGCTCTCCGGCGCCCTGGTGCAAGAGCTGGCCGCCGACGGCACCCTGGCCGGGCTCAAGGACAGCAGCGGCGACGAGGGCGGCCTGCGCCGCCTGCTGGTCGCCCTGGGGGGCCGGACGGGCCGCGGCACCGGGCCGGCGCCCGGCTTCTGTGTCCTCACCGGCTCCGAACTCACCGTGGACGCCGCCCTGCTGGCCGGCGCGGACGGCGTCGTCCCCGGCCTCGGCAACGTGGACCCGGCCGGCTACGTGCGGCTGTACGACGCTGCCCGTGCGGGCGACTGGGACCGGGCGGCCCGGGAACAGGAGCGGCTGGCCGGCCTCTTCGCGATGGTGGACGCCGGACCGGAGGCCCAGATGGGCCGCAGCTCCTCCGCCCTCGGCGCCTTCAAGGCGGCGCTGCGGCTGCTGGGCGTCATCGAGCACGGCGCCACCGCGTTCCCGCAGATCCCGCTGGACGACAGCGCGGTGGCCGAGGTCGGCGAACGGCTCGCCGCCGCCGGCCTCCTGTCCGGCTGAGGTTCCCGACGCGCCCCCGGTCCCACGGGGGCGCCCGAGGGCCACCGTGCCCCTCCCCTCCCCCCCGCCCCGCCGGGGCGGGCCTCCCCGACGGCTCGACGGCGAGCCGTCCGGCACCCAGGAGTCCCCGTGCACCCCACCGTCCCCTCCACACCTCCCTGGTACCGCCAGGTGGGCCGCAGCCAGTGGAAGGCGTTCTTCGCCGCCTGGATCGGCTACCTGCTCGACGGCTTCGACTTCGTCCTGATCACCCTGGTGCTCACCGAGATCAGTGACGACTTCCACCTGGACACCGTGCAGGCGGCCAGTCTCGTCTCGGCGGCGTTCATCACCCGCTGGCTCGGCGGCGCGCTGCTGGGCGCCCTCGGCGACCGCTTCGGACGGAAGCTGTCCATGGTGGTCAGCATCCTGCTCTACTCGTTGGGCACCTTCGCCTGCGGACTCGCCTGGGACTACACCAGTCTGTTCGTGGCGCGGCTCGCCATCGGCATGGGCATGGCCGGCGAGTACTCGGCCAGCGCCACCTACGTCATGGAGAGCTGGCCGGTCCGCATGCGCAACCGGGCCAGCGGCTTCCTGATCTCCGGCTACTCGGTGGGCACCGTGGTGGCGGCGGAGGTCTACAAATGGGTGGTGCCCTCGCTCGGCTGGCGCTGGATGTTCTACATCGGACTGGTGCCCATCGTCGTGGCCCTGTGGATGCGCCGGGCGCTGCCGGAGGCCGCCGACTGGAAGGAGTCGGTCGCCGGGGAGGAGGAGCGGCCCAACCCGTTCCGGCCGCTGTTCGCCACCCGCGCCAGAGCCCTGACCAACATCGTGCTGGCGGTGGCCGCCACGGTGTCGCTCTTCGCCGTCTTCACCCCGCTGGGCGAGGGCCTGGTGCCGGTGCTCTCGGTGGTGGCCGGGCTCGCCCTGATCGCCTTCGCGGTGCAGCTGGGCGGGCGGCGCGCCTGGCTGCTCTACGTGTCGATGATGGTCACCGTCTTCTTCGCCTTCCTGTACTCGTGGCCCATCCAGGCCCTGCTGCCCACCTACTTGAAGACGGATCTGGGATATGCGCCCGGCCAGGTCACCGACGTGCTGTACTACGCGGGCTTCGGCACCATGGCCGGCTGCTGGCTGGCCGGTTTCGTGGGCGACTGGATCGGCACCAAGAAGGCGTACGCGTTCACGCTGCTGGCCTCCCTGGTGTTCGTCTTCCCGGTGTTCGCGGTGGAGAACAACCTGCTGCTGCTCGGCCTCCTGCTGTTCGTGCTCCAGGCCACCAGCTTCGGCATCTCCGGACTGCTGCCGCGCTACATCGGCGGCCACTTCCCCACCCGCATCCGGGCCGCCGCCCTGGGCTTCACCTACAACGTCGGCGCCCTGGGCGGTGCCGTGGCCCCCGTGCTGGGCGCCCGTCTGGCCTCGGGGATGGATCTGGGCCAGTCCCTGGCCATCCTCACCTTCGCCGGGACGATGATCGTGGTGCTGCTGGTCGGCCTGGACGTACCCGGCCGGCTGGCACGCTTCCAGGACCCGGACGCACCTGCCGACCATCTGGTGCACGAGGCCGGCGATGCGTCCGGGGAGGCCAGGGCGGCGGCGGGCTGACCGTCCCCGCGGCGGCACATGTGCCGCCGCGGGGACGGCCGGTCACCCGCCGAAGGGCGGCGGCGGTCAGCCGCCCGGGGACGGGCCGGTGGCGGTCACTGCTGGCCGGCGAAACGGGCCGGGGTGAGCGGGGCCAGGTCGCTCTTGTCCACTCCGGTGAACCGGTCCGGCCGGAACGCGGCGAGCAGGGCGCTCTCCTTGCCTCGGACGATCTCCTCGGCGGCGAGCCGGCCCAGCAGCGGGCCGAGGGTGATGCCGCTGTGGGTGGCGATCGTGTACACGGAGCCGTCGGCGCCGAACCCGGCGACCGTCAAACCGTCGGCGGGCATGGCCCGTTGCCCCACCCGGAGGGAGTCCAGGCGGGCGCCCTCGGTACCGGCCAGCAGCCCGCGCAGCCGGCTGATCAGCTCCCGGGCGTGCCGGCCCGTCGTACCGGGGACCGCGGCGGGGTCGGCGTCGGCGTCGAGGTCGAGGCCCTGGACGACGAGCCGCCCGCCGCCTTCGGGACGGACGTTCAGCGTGGGCGTGGTCAGCACCCGGTCGAGGCGGGTGGCCAGGGGCGCCGTGTAGCCGAGGAAGCCGACGGTGGCCGAGCCGGCGGCCTCCGGGTCGGCCATCGGCAGCGTCACCCCGCACCGTGCGGCCAGCTGCTCGCTCCAGCGGCCGGCCGCCAGGACGACCACGTCGTACGTCTCCCTCGCCCCCGAGGCCAGGCGCAACTCGGCCCGCTTCGGGCCGGCGGCGAGGTCCACCACCTCCTCCGGGCAGCGGAGAGAGGCACCATGGTCCCGTGCCTCGCCCCACAGGCGTGCCAGCAGTGCGGCCGGCAGCACGTACCCCTCCTCGGGGTACCAGGCGATGTCGGTCACCTCGTCCGGGACGCGCAGGTCGGGGACCAGGCGGCGGGCCTGCCCGGCGGTGATCCACTCCACGGGGTAGCCCCGCCGGCGCAGTTCGGCGACCGCTTCGACGAGGCGGGAGCGGCCCGCGCCGACAGCCCACTCCAGATTGCCGGTCCGGAAGAACCACTGTCCCCCGTCCTCCTGGAGGGCACCGTGCTCGGCCATCCCGGCGACGTTCAGTTCGTGGTAGGGCAGCGGGTTCTTCTGGTGGGAGTTGATCCAGGCGAAGGAGGTGCCGGTGGTACCGGCCGCGGGAGCGGCGCGTTCGAACACCGTCACCTCGGCACCGGCCCGTGCCAACGCCCTGGCGGCGGACGCGCCGACGACTCCCAGTCCTACGACAGCAACACGCACGGGTGTTCTTCCTTTCGGCTCGTGTCAGCTCTTGGTGGCCGGCAGCAGCTCGTCGCTGTCGGCGGTTACGGGCGCGACGGCGCGGCCCGGCAGCCCGGGCAGCAGCATGACGAGCAGCGCCAGGACGGACGCCGCGATGCCGTAGACGGCGTACGGCACGGTTGTGCCCAGGATTTGGGCGACGGCGCAGCCCACGACGCCGGCGAGCATGCCGGCCAGCGCGGCGCCCGGCCGCAGGGAGAACCGCCTGCGCAGCAGGTAGCCGCCGAAGACGGGCGCGGCCAGGGCGGCGGCCGAGTAGGCGTAGCTGGCCACCAGCCAGTCCAGCGCGCTGGGGAAGAGGATCGCCAGCGCCGCGGCGAGCGCGGCGACCAGCACCGTCACGACGCGGGAGAGCGCCACCGTCCCCCGGTCGCCGCGGTCCCGGCCCAGCACGTTCTGGTAGAGGTCGCGGATGACGTTGGCGACGACGGACTGGAGGGCGGCGCCTGTGGTGGAGACGATGGTCGCGACGAGGAAGGCACCGTAGACGACGAGCAGCACCGCGGGCAGCCGGGTGATCAGCCAGCCCGCCGCGTCCTCCGGGTTGCCGAGCCCGGGGTTCATCGCGCGTACGGCCAGGCCGATGCAGCCCGCGTACAGTCCGCCGACGAGGATGGTCAGCCCCGACAGCACCAGGCCGCGGCGGGCGTCGGACACCTTCTTGGTGGCGAACACCCGCTGGAAGTAGAGCTGGTTGGTCAGGGTGCCGGGCACGATCGCCGCGACCCACAGCCAGATCTGTTCGCCGCCGACCGCGGTCACCCCGGAAGGGCGCCACAGACGTTCGGGCACCTGCTCGGTCACCCCGCTCCAGCCGCCCGCGAGATGCAGCGCGTAGCCGGCGACCACGAGCGACATCACGATCTTGAAGATGCCGAAGACGAAATCGGTCCACACCACGGACGTCAGCCCGCCCGGGAGCACGAAGACGAGCGAGCCACCGGTGATGGCCAGCACGAGCACGGTGGGTGAGATGCCGGTCAGCTCGCCGAACAGCTTGGCGAAGGCGACGAACTGGGTGGCCAGCCAGCCGAACGGCACGATGAGGGCGGCCACCCCGGCCAGGGCGGTGACCGGCCTGCTGTGGCCGAACAGCCGGCTGATGATGTCCGGCACCGTGGTGAACCGCTGCTCGCGCAGCCACCGGGCGATCAGCGTCAGCCCGAGGAAGCCGAGCAGGACACAGCCTTCGTACGCGAACACGGACCAGCCTGCCGCGTAGGCGATGCCGACGTGCGCGATCAGCACGCCGCCGCCGACAGCGGTGGCGAACTGGGTGATCACGACGACGCCGAGCGGGAGCGATTCGGGGGCCGCGAGCCAGTCGGCCGAGTTCTTGGCGCGTCTGCCGAAGTACATCGACAGCAAGGCGCCGAGCGCGATGATGAGCAGGCTCGCGAGGACGATGGCGACGATCTGACCGGTGGAGTTTCCGGGCATGGCCTGCCTCCAGAGGCATGACGGGGCCGCCACACGTGCCGGGGCGCACGGGTGGTGGGGAGAGAGGGAGGGGACGACGCGGGTACGGGCGCGACCGGGGCCGAGCGGGTACGCGGGCGCGGAGGCCCGGGGGCCAGGGTCCGGTCCGGGGGGTAGGGCAGGGGGCGGGAAGGGGTGGGGCGGCCGGCCGGGAGCGGGGGTGACCGGTAACGCTGGTGCGGATCAGGAGGGGTATGGCGCACCGGGCGGTACGCGCGGTGTGGGGACGGGGTGCGGCGGAGGGGGACGGGGGTGCGGGCGCGGCCCGTGAGGGGGATGCGGGAAGCGGGGCCACACCGGGGAGGGCGTAGGGCGTGCGGGGAGAGCGGTACCGGGGAAGCGGAACGCCGGGGCGGGGTGTGGGTGCGGGGGCGTGAGGTGCGGAGGCGGGGAGGCGGGGAGTGCAGGCGGCGGTCAGTGCCGCTGCGTACCCGCCGCGAAACGGCGCGGGTCCAGGGCTGCGATGTCGTGGTGGGTGCTGCCGCTCATGACGAGGTCGGCGGCGATCTCCCCGAAGACCGGGGCGAGTTTGAACCCGTGCCCGGAGAAACCGGTCAGGACGGTGGCGTTCGCGGCACCGGGGAGGGCGCCCACGAGGGGGTGCTCGTCGGGGGTGAACCCCTCCGCGTAGGTGCTGATGCGCACCGGATGCGGGATCAGCCCGGGCAGCAGCCGTTCGACCGCCGCCGAGGCGGCCAGCGCGAAATCGGTGCCGGCACCGCGCGGCAGCGCCTCCGGGCTGTCCAGGCCGGGCCAGCCGAGGTGGTGCGGCACGATCTTGACGGCCACCCCGTCGAGCAGGGGGAAGCAGGAGAAGCCGGCCGAGCTGTGCCGGCGGATCGCGATGGGCAGCCGGTCGGGCCGGTGGGCTGCCGGGTCCCGGGCGGCGAACCAGCAGGCGGTGATCAGCCGGGCCTCCACCGGAAGACCGTCGAGCGGCGCCAGTTGCGGCGCCCAGGGGCCCGGCGTGAGGACGAGATGGTCGACGTCGTGGTGCTCGCCCTGGGCCGTGACGCGCCATCCGGTCGCCGTCTCGGCGTACTCCTCCACGTGCTGGTAGGAGAGGATGCGCGCGCCGTGGTGTGCGGCGGCGTCCAGGGCGCCCTGGACGGAGGGTTCGGGACGCAGGACGCCCGCGTCGGGGTCGAGGAAGGCGATCTCGTCCGGATCGAGCCGGTGCTGCGGGAAGCGTTCGGCGGCGGCGGACGCGTCGAGCACCTCGTGGGCAAGACCCGCCTCGTCCGCGCAGCGCCGTACCGCGGCCAGATCGGGCTCGTCGGGCGATCCGATCGTCAGGCCGCCGCACATCGTCAGCAGCGCTCGGCCGCTCTCGGCCTCCAGGGCCCGCCACAGCCGGTGCGCCCGGCGCAGCAGGGGCACGTAGGAGGCACCCTCCTTGTAGACGGTGCGGAAGATGCGGGACTCGCCTGCCGAGGCGCCGCGGTCGTGCCCGGGGCCGTGGCTGTCGAAGGCGAGGACGTGTGCGCCTCGCGCGGCGAGCTGCCAGGCCGCCATGGCGCCGATGACGCCGGTTCCGACTATCGCCACACGGGGCGCCGATGCCGTCATGAAAGCTCCTTCGGGGAGCGTGCGGACACGCGGTACGGGGGTGGGGTGGTCGTCACTCGTCGCGGAGCGACTGCTCGATGTAGAACTCCATGAGTCCGGGCCGCATCAGGTAGGCGGCCGACTCGGCGAGTTCGCCGTTCTCCAGCCAGGTGAGACGGCGCTGGCGCAGTACGGGGACGCCGGGCTCGCAGTCGAGCAGTTCGGCGTCGCCCGCGTCGAGCAGAACGGGGTCGAGGTACATCCGCGAGGTGGCGACGGGCACCTGCTGGGCGCGGAAGTACGAGATCACGGTCAGATGGGCCAGGTCCTCCTCCAGCAGGCGCGGGGCCAGCGCGAAGGGGACGGTCGTGTACTCCAGGGCGAGAGGGGTCTCCTCGGCGTCGAACTTGCGGCGGACCAGATGGTGCACCGGCGTCTCACCGTCCAGGGCGGGTACCGGGGGTGTCACCTGCGCCGCGGGTACGACGGCGGCGTGCCGCACTTCGTGCCGTCCCGGGATCTCCGGGCCGGTCAGCCGGGGGTTGACGAAGCGGAGCAGGTTCTCCTTGCGGACGCTGTCGGCCACGAAGGTGCCCCGGCGGCGGTGCCGTTCGACGAGCCCCGCCTGGGCCAGTTCGTGCAGGACCCGCTGCGCGGTGGCGCGGCCGATCCCGTACTGCTCCCGCAGCTCGGCCTCGGTGGGGAGCCGGGTGCCGGGCGGCAGTTCCCCGGATCTGATGCGGGCTTCCCACTCGCTGCGGATCCGGAGGTACAACGGTGCTGACATGAATTGACCGTAGTAGTGGCTCAATTGACCGGTCAATACCTCGGCAGCGAGGGAAAGCGAAACGCCCCACCCGGCCCCCGGAACCCCGGAGGCCGCCGGTACGACGGCGACGGCAGCCACCGACCACGCGCCCCGCCCCTCCGACGCCACCACCGTCACCGACACCACCCGGCGCCGGCCCGGCATCCGGGCCGGAGTCCGGGCCGGAGTCCGGGCCGGAGTCCGCCCGGTGTCCCGCATAGGTGTCCGGCGGCGAGGCCGACAGCACCGCGGGAGCCCGCGCGGCCGGAGCGGTGCGAGCGACAGGGACCGTCCGGGCGAACGGACCGCCATGTGCGCCGGGGCCGCTCCGGGCGGCCCCCTCCGGCGCCCGGCGGGAGGGCTCAGCCCACGTGAGCTGCCAGGGCCGCTCGGACGGCATCCGGGGAAGCGGCGTCCGCGGCCCAGGCCGCGTAGCCGTCGGGGCGGACCAGGAGGGCCGTACGGCGGTCGCTCGCCCAGTGGGCGACGGTCAGCCGGTCCGGATCGACGTGCACCGGGGCGGACGCGTCCGTTCCGGCACGCCCCTTCCCCGGCAGGATCAGTACGAACCTGCCGCCGCACAGGGCCTCGTGCAGACGGCCCCCTCCGGCGAGCGCCACATCGGGCACCCGGGTGCCGGCCAGGCGGTGGGCGCCGCGGGGTGACGGATAGCGGTAGCCGATGCCGGTAATGCGGCCCGTCAGCATGCGGCGGGCCGGGCCGACGGCGCCGAGGAAGGTGGTGAGGGCCGCGCGGAAGGCGCGGGCCGGGGGCGTCTTGGCCATGGCCAGACGGACGATGCCGCCGCTGCTGCGCAGCACCGAGGTGCCGATGGGGTGCCGTTCGGCGTGGTAGGAGTCCAGCAGCGATTCCGGTGCGCGGCCCGCGAGGACCTGGGCCAGTTTCCAGCTGAGGTTCGCCGCGTCCTGGAGCCCCGTGTTGAGGCCCTGTCCTCCGGCGGGGGTGTGGACATGCGCGGCGTCACCGGCGAGGAAGACACGCCCGACGCGGTAGGCGGGCACCTGGCGTTCGTCGCTGTGGAAGCGGGACATCCAGCGGGCGTCGTGCATGCCGAAGTCCCGGCCGAGGGCGAGCCGGGTGAGTTCCTTGACCTCGTCGAGGGCGAGGGGCGTGTCGTCGGGCACGTCGCGGCCCCGGTGCCAGGCCACCACGCGGTGGTAGCCGTCGCCGAAGGGGGCGAGAAAGGCGAAGACGTCCTTCTTGGCCGCGGCCGTCAGCAGGGACTCGGGCTCCTCGGCGAGCCGGACGTCCGCCAGGACGACGGACCGGATGACGGAACGCCCGGGGAAGGGCAGGCCGACGGCGGCGCGTACCGCGCTGCGCATGCCGTCCGTGCCCGCCACGTAGGAGGCCCGCAGCTCCGCCGGGTGCCCGGCCGCATCACGCGTGCTGACGGTGACACCGGTCGCGTCCTGCGAGAGTCCGGTCATCTCGGTCCGGTGGCGGAAGTCCACCCCGGCGTCGGCGGCGCGCCGGCGCAGCACCTTCTCCACCTCGTACTGCGGGACGACGAGCAGGTGCGGAAAGGTGCTGGGCAGGGTGTCGAGAGACAAGGTCATCCGGCCGAAGAGGCGCACGCGCGACAGGGGCCGCCCGACAGCCTCCAGCGAACTGGCGAGGCCGCGCGCGTCGAGCTGTTCGAGGGTGCGGGCGTGCACGACGAACGACCGGGAGAGGTTGCTGATCTCCTGCGCCCGCTTCTCCAGGAGGGTGACGCGGACACCGGCCGCCGCCAGGTCGCCCGCCAGGAGGAGACCGGTGGGGCCGGCGCCGACGACGATCACGTCGGGGCCGGTGGTGCCGCTCGTGCCGAAGGAGTCGCTCATCGGGGACCTCCCGGGTGCCAACAGCGGTTGGCCAACACTTGTTGACCACCTTGTCTCCAAGGTAGCCCGCCCTTCCAGGAGCGGTCAACACTTGTTGGCCCACAGTCGTGGGCATACTCTCGTGCACGTGATTGACGGCAAGCACCCCGCCCCGCGCCCCCGCCGCTCCGACGCGACCCGGACCGCGATCCTCGACGCCGCCCGCGAGCGTTTCGCGGCGGACGGCTACGAGCGCGCCACCATCCGCGCCATCGCCAAGGACGCCGGCATCGACCCGTCCATGGTGATGCGGTACTACGGCAACAAGGAGGGGCTGTTCGCCGCCGCCGTCGCCATCGATCTGCGGCTGCCGGACCTGACCACCGTCCCGCACACGGACATCGGCCGGACGATGGTGGCGCACCTGCTCGCCGTCTGGGAGGAGAACGAGGTTCTGACCGCGGTGCTGCGCGTCGGCGCGACCAACCAGGCCGGGGCCGAACGCATGCGGCTCATCTTCCAGGACCAGCTCGTCCCCGCCGTCCGGGCCGTGACCGCCGACCCGGACGGGGCCCCCGCCCGGGCCGCCCTGGTCGCCTCCCAGCTCCTGGGCTTCGCCCTGACCCGCTACGTGCTGCGCTTCCCCGCGACCGTGGCCCTCTCCCGCACGGAGGTCATCGACTGGCTGGCCCCCACGGTGCAGCGCTACGTGACCGAGGCCCTGCCCTGACGCCGCCCCGGGAAGGCCGGCCACCGCCCGCACGGCAGGTGCGGGCGGCCCACGAGCGGAACCTTCCATTCCGGCGCCGGTCCACCCGCGGGAGGCGATGATGGGGAGCCGCGCCGGGTGACGGCCACGGCCCCCGGGCCGGGGCCGGACGCCGGCCCGGGGCGAGCCCCGGCGACGGCGGAGACGGCCGCACGGCGGCGACCGAGCAGTTCCGCAGACCCGCAAGGAGGAAGCAGTGAACGCACAGCGCCCCCGGAAGGACGGGGAGGATCCGGCCTCCGGCGCCGGGCCGGCCGGCGGGACACCCGCCGCGCCCTTCGACCCGCGCGCACTTCTCGCGGAGGCGAGGCTGGGCGTGCTGGCCACCATCAAGGCGGACGGCCGGCCCCAGCTCTCCCCCGTCATGCCCTTCTACGACCGGGATACCGACACCCTTCATGTGTCGATGACCGAAGGGCGGGCCAAGACCGCCAATCTGCGCCGGGACCCCCGGGCCTCGCTGGAGGTCACCGGCCCCGACGGGCGGGAGTGGGCCACCGCCGAGGGCACGGCGGAACTCGTGGGGCCGGGCACCGATCCGCACGGAGCGGAGGTCGACGCTCTGGTGGAGTACTACCGGCGTGCCGCCGGGGAGCACCCGGACTGGGACGAGTACCGGGCGACGATGGTCACCGACCGCAGGGTGCTGATGACGATGAAGGTCGACCACGTGTACGGAGCCAGGCTCGGCTGACGGCACGTCACCCGTCCGGCCCGGCCCGACGCCTCCGCGCGGGCCGGGCCGGATCGCCGGGGCGTCGGGTGATTGACACTTCGTCTCATTCCGGGGTGTGCGGCCACCAGCCCGCGAGGATCTCCTCCCATTCCCCGCAGTCGTCCGGGTCGCCGCGCCACACACCGAGGGGCCGGTGGTCCGTGACGACGTCCCGCAGCCACAGCGTCGCGTCCGGCACCCATCCCGCCAGCATGGTGTGACCGTCCCCGACGGGCTGGGCCAGCCCGCAGGTCGCGAGGAAGCCGCCGACCGTGACGTGCACCCCGTCGTAGTGCCCGGCGACCGCCGCCCAGTCGGGCAGGTACCAGGGGCCGTCCACGTCGCCCCAGTCCCGCCACTCCCCGTCGTGACTGCTCGTCACCTCGCAGGGGAAGCGGGAGACGAGCCGCTGCCAGTCGCGGGGGCCGCGGATCTCGGCCACCCGCGCCCCGGCGTCCAGGGTGAGACGGGCGACAGAAGCGGCCGACTCGCCGAAGGGGAAGAACGTGTCGATGAAGTGGCCGAGTTCGAGGGCGGGGAGTCCGCCGCGCGGGCCGGTGGTCCATGTGCCGGGTGCGAAGTCCGGTGCCGACCACCAGGTGGCCCCGAGGTTGCGCTCGCCTGGGCGGGGTGCCCCGCGGCGGCGGCGCTTGCCCTTCGTTCGCCCGGCGTCCCGCTCGTTCCGGGCGTGCCGCCGCGCCATCTCGCTGCGCATGGCCGCCTCCACACCAAAGAGCCCCCTTCCGGCGTGCTGCTCGCCGTGCCAGCCCTCCCACACGAGCTGCCGCTGGTCCGTCAGCTCGACGGGGTCCCACCACCAGGCCGTCGCCGGTGCCGCGGCCAGCGCCTCGGCGACCGGCCGCAGTTCCCCGGCGGCCGACGCGGTCAGCCGCCACAGTGCGACATCGCCGCCCCCGAAGCCGAACGACTCGGTGACGCCGGAGAGTCGCTCCATCATCGCGGCCTCGGACAGCTCCCCCAGCGAGCGCCACTCCCCCTTGGCGACGGTCTCCCGCAGGACGGCGCGCACCTCCCCGGCGTGCACGTCGCGCCAGTCCCTGCGCTTGCGGCGCCGTAGCGTGCGGGTCCGGGTGCCGCCTTCGGGGGTCTCCTCCACGGCGAACTTCAGCGTCCCCGGCACGTCCCCCAGGCCGAGCGCCGCGAACAAGGTGTCCTCCAGGCAGTCGTCGGCGAACGTCCCGAGGAACTGCCGTCCCAGCGGCGCCCCCAGCAGCAGTTCGGCGCGCTCGGCGAGATCCGGTTCCGGCATCGTCCCGTTCGTTTCGTCCACGGCCTCACCCTATGGAGTGAAAAGGTGGCGCCGCGACGGAAATTCCCCGGTGCCGTTCCCGTCCCCGGTGCCGTTCCCGTCCCCGGGGCATGTGCCGGGGACGGGGAACGGCAGCGGGCCCGGCCCTCCGTCAGGCGTCCGGGCGGGAACGGCGACGGGCGGGGGCCTGGTTCGTGTCGCCTACGCCCCGGGCCCCGTAGTAGTGGCCCAGGGCGGCCTCGGCGCCGGAGCCCTGCGCGGTGACGATGCGCTGGTAGCGGGCGGAGCGGAGGTCTCCCGCGACGAGGATGCGCGGATGCTGGGCGGCGGGGTCGCAGTAGCCGTCGGGGCCGGGCACCAGATCGCCGCCGAGCAGGGCGGGACGGGAGCCGAGGTTGCCGAGCAGTGTGGCGGTGCGCAGCGCACGGGCGGCGCCGTGCGCGGGGACGGCCGTGACGTGGAAGAGGCCGTCGTCCTCCTCGGTGACGGTCGCACTCCGAACCTCGGTGAGCCGGACCCTGCTGTCGCCGGCCACCTCTTCCGTCTTGTGGGCGTCGGCGGCGGAGTGCAGTACGTCGAGGCGTACGGCGGCGTCCGGGTGGGCGCGCAGCCAGGTTCCGAGGGGGCGGTCGGCGCCCAGCACCACGGCGGGCGCCGCCCCGGACGCGATCCGCTCGGGCACGCTCCGCCACAGCGGAGGGAGCCGCAGTCCTCGCGGCGCGTCGAGCCACGGCACGTCGCCGGGGTCGGGTGCGGTGACGCCCGTCGCCACGAGCACGGCGTCCGCGGCCAGGACGCGGCCGTCCGCCAGTTCCGTCTCCGTCCCCTCCTCGCACGCCCGCACCCGCAAAGCGCGCCCGGACACCAGGGTGCACCGGCCGGCGGCGCGGAGCCGGCCGATGTCCGCGGCCAGCGCCCGGGCGAGGGCGGCGCCGTCGGACCAGCCTCCGGGCACGTTGTCCAGCGCCCCGATCTCCGCGACCTTGCCGGCCACCCGCCCGGCCTCGACCAGCGTCGTCCGCAACCCGAGACCGGCCGCCATCAGTACGGCCGCGACACCCGCCGGCCCCCCGCCGACGACGGCCAGCTCCGCCCGCATCCGCGACTCCTCCACCGTCTGTACGCCTCCCGGGAACGTCCGTCCGGCACCGGACCGGTGCGCCGGACCGGGTACCGGCCACCCTGTCACGAGCACGCCGGGCAGCGTGCGGGGGAACGCGGCCGGACGGCGCCGGGTCAGAATGAGGTGTGATGGAGGACGACCCGTATCTGTGGCTGGAAGAGATCGAGGGCGAGAACGCCCTGGCCTGGGTGGAGGAGCGCAACGCGGAGACCGTCGCGGAACTGACCGCCGACCCCGGGTTCGCGGCGCTGCGACGGGAGGTGCGGGAGGTGCTGGACGACACCGCCCGCATCCCGTACGTGACGCGGCGCGGCCCGCATCTGTACAACTTCTGGCGTGACGCGACCCATGTGCGCGGCGTGTGGCGGCGCACCACGCTGGACGAGTACCGCCGCGCCGAGCCGCGCTGGGACACCGTGGTGGACGTGGACGCGCTGGCCCGTCAGGAGGACGTGCCCTGGGTGTGGGCGGGCGCCTCGGTGCTGCGGCCCGGGTGGCGGCGCGCCCTGGTGAAACTGTCCCGGGACGGCGCGGACGCCACCGTGGTCCGCGAGTTCGACATGGAGACCCGCACGTTCGTGCCCGGCGGTTTCCGGCTCCCGGAGGCGAAGACGTCCGTGAGCTGGATCGACGAGGACCACATCCTGGTCGGCACCGACACCGGGCCCGGCTCGCTGACCGCCTCCGGCTACCCCCGCACCGTCCGGTGCTGGCGGCGCGGCACACCGCTGGAGGCGGCACCGGTCGTCTTCGAGGGGCGGCACGAGGACGTGTCCGTCGCCGCCTGGCACGATCCGTCGCCCGGCTTCGAGCGCCGGCTCGCGGTCCGGCACCGGGACTTCTGGCACAGCGAGCGTTTCGTGCTGTACGAGGACGCGGACCCGGTGCGGATCGAGGTGCCCGACGACGCCGTGGCCACGGTGCACCGTGAGTGGCTGCTGGTCAGCCTGCGCTCGCCGTGGCTCGGCCGGCCCGCGGGCGCGCTGCTGGCCTTCGGCTTCGACGCCTTCCTCCGGGGCGGGCGGGAGCACGAGGTGCTGTTCGTCCCGGACGAGCGCACGGTGCTGGAGGGGTACGCCACCACGCGCGGCCACCTCGTCCTGGAGACCCTCACCGATGTCTCCTCCCGCCTGCACGTGCTCACTCCGCACGAGGGCGGCAGCTGGTCCCGCAGCCCGCTGGGCGAGGTGCCCGAACTGTCCACGGCGGCGGTACGGGCGACCGCCTGGGAGGGGGAGGAGGGCGAGACGGCCGAGGAGGTGCTGTTCTCGGTCAGCGGCTTCCTCCAGCCGGCCACCCTGTGCCGGACCGTGGCGGGCGTCGAGGGCGTGGAGACGCTCAAGCACGCACCGGCCCTCTTCTCGGCGGAGGGACTGGGCGTGCGGCAGCACTTCGCGGTGTCCTCGGACGGCACCCGGGTCCCCTACTTCGTGGTCGGCCCCGAGCGGCAGGACGGGCCGGCGCCCACGCTGCTGTACGGCTACGGCGGTTTCGAGGTGTCGCTGACCCCGTCGCACTCCTCGGTCACCGGCCGGGCCTGGCTGGAGCGCGGCGGCACCTACGTGGTGGCGAACATCCGGGGCGGCGGCGAGTACGGGCCCGACTGGCACCGGGCGGCGCTGGGAGCGCACCGGGACCTGGCCTTCGACGATTTCGCGGCCGTGGCCAAGGATCTGGTGGCGCGCGGCATCACCACCGCCGGCCGGCTCGGCATCATGGGCGGCAGCAACGGCGGCCTGCTCATGGGGGTCATGCTCACCCGGTACCCGGAGCTGTTCGGTGCCGTCGTCGCGGAGGTGCCGCTGCTGGACATGCTGCGGTACCACCGGCTGCTGGCGGGCGCCTCATGGACGGCAGAGTACGGGGACCCGGACGATCCCGGGGCGCGCGAGCATCTGCTGCGCTGGTCCCCGTACCACAATCTGGACCCCGCACGGGGGTGCCCGCCGGTGCTGCTGACGACCTCCACCCGGGATGACCGGGTGCATCCGGGCCACGCCCGGAAGATGGCCGCGCTGCTGCGCGAGAAGGGGCTGCCGGTGCGGTACTTCGAGAACACCGGCGGGGGTCACTCGGGGGCCTCCGACCACGAACAGGCGTCGTTCGTCGAGGCGGTGGTCCACACCTTCCTGTGGCGGACGTTGACGGCCGAGGGCCGGGTGCCGGAGAAGGTGCGGGCAGCCGACCGGACCCCTTCCTCCGAAGGATCTGGCCGGCGGCTCGGACGTGCCGTCGGCTGATGCCCGGTGGGCAGCCATCGGCCTTCTGCTGCCGGGCCGGCCCCCTCGGCGGGGTGGGCGGTGGACGGCCGGCGCCGGTCCCCCGCGGGAGCGCGTCGTGGACGGTGCGTCGTGGACGGTGCGTCGTGGACGGTGCGTCGTGGACGGTGCGTCGTGGCGAGCGGGCCGGTGCCCCGCTCGCCACGGTGTCACCGGCTCCGGGGCGGAAGGACGTTCTCCTTGAACCGGCCCGAGAAGTTGCCGGGCGGCGTGTAGTTGCACACGATGTACGTCTCGTACCACTGCGGTCCTCTGCCCGCGGCGCGTGCGCAGCCGATCCTGGTGGTGGACTTCCACACCACCTGGGTGAAGAAGCCGGTCTCGCCGCTGAAGCCGGGCTTGGCGTAGTCGTATGTGCGGCCCCCGTCGTACCACCGGGTCACCGCGTCCTTGCAGGAGGCCATCCGCCCGGCCACCGAACTGCCCGACCAGTGAAGGTTCTCCCCGTGGCCGGGCTCCAGCCCCCGGTGGCCCTCGTTCAGCCCTTCGAACCGGGTGATCTCGTCGGCCCGCGAGGCCGCGTAGGCGACCAGCTGAGGATCGACGGTCAGCGGCGGGACGCCGTGCCGGGCCCGGTAGGCGTTGTGCGTCTTGAGACAGTCCTGCTGGAAGGCTTGGTCGGTGCGCTGCGGCAGCGGGTCGCGCGCCCATGCGGGCCCGGCCGGGCCCACCACGGTCGTCAGCGCCGCGAAGGCACTCGCCGCGGACATCACCGCGGCGGTGCGCCGGAGTCGGGGCATGTCGTCTCCTCGTGTCTCGGGTGAGAGCGCTCTGCCTCAGCAACGCGGGGGAGCCGAAAAGGACACTGGGGCCGCCGCGTCAGGCGGGGCGGGACGGATGCGGCCGGTTCCAGTACGGCGGCGGCGCACGGGTATTGACGCCGGTGCGGGGCGTGGCCACTCTTACTGCTCGGTAGACCCCGGGGGTGCCCAGCGCGGCGGCGCCTTCTCCCCGGCCGCGGGTCCCGGCGCGCGGCCGTGAACCCGGTGCGCCTTCCCGCCGCGCCTTGCCGGGCAGGTACCGCCCCGTCAGCCGCTCCCCCGCCGACCTTCGCCCCTCGCGCGTCCCGCCGGCCCGTCCGGTGCTCCGTTCACCAGCCTTCCCGTTCCGTCGTCACACCTGTGAGGTGGACATGTACGCATCCACGAGAGTCCGGGCCGCGCTGGCGGCCGGGGTGGCGCTGCCCACCACGGCCGCTCTCGCCCTGGCCGCCGCGCCCTCCGCCGCGGCGGCCGAGGGCGGCGCAGCGGGAACCGCCGCCGTGGCCCACTACGTGGCCCTCGGTGACTCCTACACCTCGGGGCCGGGCGTTCCCGACCAGACGGACCAGAACTGCGCACGGTCGAACCACAATTACCCGAGCCTGGCGGCGGCCCAGCTGTCGCCAGGTGCCTTCACCGACGTCAGCTGCGGGGGTGCCACGACGGAGGAGATGACCAAGCCGCAGGGCACCGCTCCCCCGCAGTTCGACGCCCTCGACAAGAACACCGATCTGGTGACCGTCGGCATCGGCGGCAACGACATCGGGTTCGCCGGCATCGTCACGCGCTGTGTCATCCTCGGCGCGCTGGTGCCCAACGGTTCTCCCTGCAAGACCAGTTACTCGCTGGGCGGCGCCGACCAGCTCGCGGCGCGCATCCAGCAGACCGCACCGAAGATCGACGCGGTGCTGCGCGGCATCCGCGACCGGGCGCCCGGCGCCCGGGTCCTCGTCGTCGGGTACCCGGCGCTGCTGCCCGAGGACGGGAGCAACTGCCCCGCTGTCGTCTCGCTGGCCAAGGGCGACACGCCGTGGCTCCGCGACACGGAGAAGCGGCTCAACTCGATGCTCGCCGAGCGGGCCGCGGCGGGCGGCGCCGAGTACGTGGACACCTACACCGGTTCCGTCGGGCACGACCTGTGCAAGCCGCAGGGCACCCGCTGGGTCGAACCGCTGCAGGCCGTGGACGGGTCGGGCTTCCACCCCAACTCCGCGGGCCACCGCGCCATGTCGCAGGCGCTGCTGGCGGCCGTACGCGACTGAGCAGCGACGGGCCGGGCCTGCCGCGCGGGCCCGGCCCGCGCCGGAAGACTGCCCAGGGTCAGGGCCAGGAAGCAGCGCAGGGCGGTGTCGCGCTCGGAGCGCCGGTTCAGTTCCCGGTGGAGAGCGGGGCGAGGTCGGGGCGCTTGGCCTCGACGTTGTCGCCGGAGGACTCGCCGCGCAGCCGCCGGCCGATCCACGGCAGCAGGTGCTGGCGGGCCCACAGCAGATCGTCCCGGCGCGAGCCTGCCGCCTGCGGTCCTGGCCACGGGTCGTCGGCGTGGTCCGGCGTCTCGATCCCCAGCACCTCGGCGCACCGCAGCGCCACCCTCCGGTGCCCTTCGGGCGAGAGGTGGAGCCGGTCCTCGTCCCACGCCCTGCGGTCCTGGACCGCGCGCAGCGACCACAGGTCGAGGACGGGGCAGCCGTGGCGGTCGGCGACGGCGCGCAGGTGCGCGTTGTAGGTGGCTATCTTGCCCCGCAGCAGGCTCAGGACGGGGAAGCTGCGGGTGTCGAAGCCCGTGCACACCACCACGGTGCCGGCTGTGGTGAGCAGTTCGGCGAGCGCCGCCTCGTAGATCCCGGCGAGCGTGTCCGGGTCGGTGCCGGGCCGCAGGATGTCGTTGCCGCCCGCGCAGAAGGTGACCAGGTCGGGGGCGAGTTCCCGGGCTCGGGGCACCTGTTCGTCCACGATCTGTTGCAGCAGGCGCCCGCGTACGGCCAGATTGGCGTAGCGGAAGCCGTCGGGGGACTGTCCGGCGAGCATCCGGGCGAGCCGGTCGGCCCAGCCGACGAACACGCCGTCGGGGCCGGGGTCCCCCACACCCTCGGTGAAGCTGTCCCCGATCGCCACGTACGACGTGGTAGGGGCTGCCGTATCCGCTGACCACTTACCTGTCACATACAGCATTTCATCAGGCGGCACCGCGCGCCGTACAGCCGGGGCTACCGAGACGTACGGCCGGGCCGCCTGGAGTCCGGGGTTCCGGTCAGGGCGCGGCCGGTGCGGCGTAGCGCAGCAGGACGCCGACCCCGTCCGCCAGGGCCAGCTCGTCGCGGGGCACCACGACCAGTTCGGCGCCCGTTCCCACGACGGCGCGGATCAGCAGCGATTCGACGGGCTCCGCACGGGCGGAGGGGGCGCCGAAGACCCACAGGTCCTCCTCGGAGGCGGCGATGTGGGTGGGCCGGGGTCCGCCCCACAGCTGCTGCGGCGCCACCCCCGGCAGGTTGACCAGCAGCGCCTCCACCTGTCCGCGCTGGAGCGCGGCGACGGCGGCGGTCATGCCCTCGCAGGCGGCCCGGTCCCTGGCGCGCTGCGCCAGGAACCGGTCGATGTGCAGCAGGTCCCGTTCGTTCAGCCTGCCGTCGAGCGAGGTGGCCAGATCGTCCTCCAGCAGTGCCCGGCCCGGTGCCGTGACGGGCGGGCCGGTGCCCTCGACGGTGATGACGCGGCTCGCGAGCTTGGACGGCAGACGGTTGACGAACACGCCCTGCGCCCAGCCGTCGCCCTCCTCGCCGCGTACGACGATCGCCTGCGCGCCGCTCTCGTCGGCCATGCGGTTGACCGTTCCGGCGAGGCGGGCGGCGCCCCGCTGCCACGCGTCGGCGGGGAACCGGTGCCAGGTGACCGGCCCGGGGGCCACCCGGCTCATCGGCCACCGTCCCGCCTGCACGCCCACGACGATCTCGTCCCCGGCCCCCGGTGCGCCCTCGATCGCCTCTGAGGCCGGGCCGCCGGGGCCGGTGTCCGCCGACGGCGCGGGCCGGCCGCCGACCCCCCGCTGCCGGGTGACGGAGACGGCCAGGTACGGCAGGTCGGGTGCGTGCTGCACCGCGAGCGGCATGGCGTCGGGCACCCGGCTGTAGCGGGCGGTGTCCCGGGCCGGCGGCTGCGGCAGTTCCTCGGCGAGCACGAGCTGCCCGTCCGCGCAGAAGAGGGCCCGGCCGTGCCGGTCGGACACCTCCCGGTCCGCGTCCAGACCGTCGGCCAGCGCCGCCAGGGTCCGCGCGTCGGCGCCCTGGGCGGTCAGCTCCTGACGGGCGTGCCGCCACCGCAGCTCGACGGCCCGGTCGGGGTCGCCGGTGTCCCGCGAGGTGTCCAGGTAGACGCTGGCGACGGCCCCCTCGGTGGCGTACAGGGGGTCGAGAAAGGGCAGCCTCACCGTTCCTCCTCGTCCGTACGCGGAGGCCCGCGGCGCACGCGCGGCCGTTCCCTCCCAGTGTGGGAGTGCCGCGCGCGGTCCGCCACCCGGACGGGTGACGGCTTCAGTCCCGGCCCGGTGCGGCTCCGGCGGCGCGGGGGCGGGGCACGACGACGGGCGCGCCGTCGGCGGGGGCGGCAAGGATGTCGGACTCCACGTCGTACAGCTCCTTGACCAGCGTCTCGTCGACGGTGTCGCGGGGCCGCCCCTGCGCCAGGACGCGGCCGTCCTTCATCGCGACGAGGGTGTCGGCGTAGCGGGCGGCGGCCGTCAGATCGTGCTGGACCATGACGACGGTACGGCCGCCCGCGGCGACCTGCCGGACGAGGGAGAGCACATCGACGGCGTGCCCCACGTCCAGGGCGCTGGTCGGCTCGTCCAGGAGGACGACCGGGGTGCGCTGGGCCAGCACCATGGCCAGCCAGCACCGCTGGCGCTGGCCGCCGGACAGTTCGTCGAGGCGTTCGGCGGCCAGCTCGCGGGTGCCGGTGGCCTCCAGCGCCTCGCGGACGGCCTCCTCGTCCTGGCGCGACCACTGGCGCAGCAGCCCCTGGTGGGGGTGGCGCCCGTAGCGGACGAGCCCGGCGACGGTGACGGCCTCGGGGGCGCGCGGCGACTGGGGCAGCAGGGCGACCCGGTGCGCGGCGCGGCGGCGGTTCAGCTCCCAGATGTCGTCGCCGGCGATCCGTACGGTGCCCGAGGCGGGACGGTGGAGGCGGGCCAGGGTGCGCAACAGGGTGGACTTCCCGCAGCCGTTGGGGCCGACGACGGCGGCCACCTGTCCGGCGGGGACGGTCAGCTCCACGTCGCGGACGACGGGCCGGCCCGGGTAACCGGCGTGCAGGGCACGGACCTGAAGGCCCGGTGTGGTGTCGGTCATGGCGGGTTCAGGCCTTTCCGGTGGTGCGGTCCGAGCGGAGCAGGACCCACAGCAGGAAGGGTCCGCCGAGGACGCTGGTGACGACGCCGACGGGGAGTTCGACGGGGGCGGCGACCCGGCCGAGCGCGTCGGCCGCCACCACGAGTGCCGCGCCGGTGAGTGCGGAGACGAGGACGGGCACGCGGGTGGGGCCGCACAGTGCCTGGGCGAGGACGGGCGCGGCGAGTGCCACGAAGGCGATGGGTCCGCCGACGCCGACGGCGAGCCCGGCGAGGGCCACGGCGAGGGCGAGCGCGGCGGCGCGTAGGCGGCGCAGGTCGGCTCCGAGCGAGGCGGCCACCTCGTCGTCGAAGCGCAGCAGTTGGAGCCGGTGCCCGGCGGCGAGGCTGAGCGGCAGCAGGAAGGCGAGGGCGATCAGGAACGGGGTGCCGGCGCTCCAGTCGCGTCCGTTGAGGCTGCCGACGGTCCACAGGAAGACACCGCCCGCGGTGTTGTCGTTCTCGCGCGACATGATCAGGTCGCTGACGGCGCCGACGACGGTGGACACGCCGATGCCGACGACCAGGACGCGGTAGCCGGCCGTGCCGGCGCCGCCCGCGCACAGGACGACGAGCACGGCGGCGGCGACGGCGCCGACGGGGCCGAGCCACCAGTGGCCGACCATGCCGGTGGCGGAACCCGCGGCGGAGGCGACGACGGCTGCGGTGGCGCCCTCGTTGACGCCGATGATGTCGGGGGTGGCCAGCCGGTTGCCGGCCAGGGTCTGGGTGAGGCAGCCGGAGACGCCGAGGGCGGCCCCCACCATCAGGCCCACGCACAGCCGGGGCAGCCGGAAGTCGCGCACGATCATCACGGTGCCCGGATCGCCGGTGCCCAGCAGTCCGGAGACGGTGTCCAGCACGCTCATGCCGGTCGAACTGGCGACGGTGGCAAGGGTGATGACGAGGGCGAGCAGGGGGAGGAGCAGCGCGGCGGCGAGTGCGCTGCGGTGCGGGAAGAGCCAGGAGAGGGTGCCGGTGCGCAGCGGGGTGCTGTCGGGCGGGGTCAGGTCCCGGTCGGGTGCGGTGGGCCGGGGGCCGGCCGTGCGGTGGTGCGGGGCGGCGGGGGTGGACCTGGGCCCGGTCATGCGGCGGCTCCGGCGGTGGACAGGCGGCGGGAGCGGGCGATCCACACGAGCAGCGGCCCGCCGACGAAGGCCAGCAGCACGCTGACCGGCGTCTCCCAGGGGCGCATGACGAGGCGGGCGAGCAGGTCGGCGGCCAGCAGCACGTCGGCGGCGACGAGTGCGGACAGCACGATCTGGGCGGTCATCCGGGCACCGGCGACGGTGCGGGCCGCGTACGGGGCGAGGAGCCCGAGGAAGGCGATGGGTCCGGCGACGGCGACCGCGCATCCGGCGAGCAGCGAGACGGCGCCGGCCACGACCAGCCGGATGCGTTCGGGGTGGTGGCCCAGCGAGCGGGCGCTGTCGTCGCCGAGGCCGAGGGCGGACAGCGGCCGGGCGCAGGCCAGCGCGACGGCCAGGCCGACCAGTACGCAGGGCAGCAGCGGCAGCAGTTGGCCGGTCTCGATCCCGGCGAGGAAGCCGATGGTCCAGTAGCGGTAGGTGTCGAACGTCGACCGGGTGCCGAGCAGGACCCACGAGGTGAGTCCGTGGAAGGTGGCGCCGAGTGCGGAGCCGACGAGGACGAGCCGCAGTGGTGAGCCCGCGGTGCGTCCGGTGGCGGCGAGCAGGAGGACGACGGCGCTGGCGGTGACACCGCCGAGCAGGGCCCAGGCCAGCAGTCCGGCGGAGGAGTCGGTGCCGAAGAAGGTGAGGCCGACGACGACGGCGAACGCGGCCCCGGAGTTGACGCCCAGCAGTCCGGTCTCGGCGAGCGGGTTGCGGGTGGCGGCCTGGAGCAGGCAGCCGGCGGTGCCCAGGCAGAGGCCGACCAGGACGGCGGCGAGGGTGCGGGGCAGCCGTACGTCGAGGACGGCGAGCCGCAGTTGGGCGTCGGCGCCCTCTCCGCGGTCGCGGCCCTGGCGCTCGCCCCGCGGCACCGGCCGGGCGGCACCCACCGGATCGACCTGCCCGGCCTCGTCCTGATCTGTCTGGCCATGCTCGCGGTCAGCTTCGGGCTCCTGGAGGGCGAGCGCTACCGGTGGGGCACCGTCGCCGGCCCGGTCACCATCCCGCTGCTGCTCGCCCTCGGCGTGGTGTTCCTGGCCGCCTTCGTCGTGCTGCAACGGGGCGTCGGACGTGCACCGCGCCGGGCGCGCCATCCGCTCGTCCCCCTGCGGCTGTTCGCCGACCGCAACTTCGCCCTCGCCAACGCCGTGATGCTCTGCTTCGGCGTCGCGATGGCCGGGCTCATGCTGCCGCTGACGCTCTACCTCCAGGCCGTGCGCGGCCTTTCGCCCGGTGAGGCGGGAGTGGTCCTGGCGGTGGCGTCGTTCGCCTCCGGGGTGGCGGCGCCCTTCGTCGACCGGATCGGCGAGCGGGTGGGCCGCAAGGCGCTGCTCGTCCTCGGTCTGGCCTGCTACGCGGCAGGGCTGACCGTGGTGGCCGGCCGGACCGGTGCCGGGGCGGGGCCGGGACAGTTCGTGCCCGCGCTGGTGGCCGCGGGCGTGGGCATCGCCTGTGTCTTCGTGCTGATGGCCAAGCTGGCGGTCGGTGACCTGGAGCCGGCGCTCACCGGTGCGGGGTCCGGCGTGTTCAACACCACCCGCCAGCTCGGCGCCGTGGTGGGCAGTGCGGCCGTCGGCGCGCTGCTGCAGAACCGGCTCGGCACCGCGCTGCCCCGCCTCGCGGCACAGCGCGCCGACGGGCTGCCGCACGAGGCACGGGACGCGCTCACCGGGCACTTCGGCCGTCTGACGGCGCTCGACGTCCACAGCGGCCGGGCGGTGACCGACGCCCTGCCGTCCGGGCTGCCGCCCGAGGTCGCCGACAAGGCCGGACAGGTGGCCGCCGAAGTGTTCCGCCAAGGGCTCACCGAGGCGCTGCGGGAGACGGCGGTGCTTCCGCTGGCCGTCTCGCTGGCCGCCGTTGTGTGCGCCTCGGCGCTGCGGCCCTCCCGGCCGGAAACAGCGGCGCCGGAATATGTCAGGTCGGGGACCGGAATACCGGTGCGGGCACAGCGGAAGCGCCGGGACTGACAAACAGCAAGTTTTTCACCGCGATATCGACGTGACAAAGTGCGCGGCTGGTCGCGGGCGGTGGAAGTTTTTCCCTACCCCGGGATTCCGGGCGCTGATAACGTCCCCACGTCACTATCCGACCGGCCCTCCACTTCTTCCGAAACGCGTGCGCGTCATCGGAGGGACCGAGTAGAACGGGGTAGGAATAATGCGCCAAATCGAGATCGCCTGGCAGTCGATCGGCGCCAAGGTACGTATCACTCTCGACGAAGGCCGTAATGCCGAACTCGTCGAGCCGCTGTGGGCAGCGCTCCCCTATCAGACCTTGCAGGGGCATGCACTCGTCGCCGGTGACTGCATTTATCACGTTCCCCCGGCGCACGACCTCCTCCACGCCGTGCCGGACCACCGCGTCGACCGCAAGATCCAGCCCAACGGCACCGTGTTCTGTTCCTCGGTGCAGCACCTCACGATCAAGTACGGGGACCTCACCGAACCGATGCCCACCTCACCGATCGGTTCCGTGGTTCCCGAGGACGTCGACGCGCTGCCGAAGATCGGCCAGATGGTCTGGGACTCCGTGCACGGGAACGGGGCTCCGATCATCGCGCAGGTGCGCCGGGTGGACGGCGAGGCCGGTCACGGGGTCCGCCGTATGCCCGCCGAGTCCGCGAGCGCCCGGGACCTGATCGAGCGGATCGCCGCGGAGACGGAGCGGGTGCTCATCGAGCCGACCGACGAACTGGTCGCCGCGCACGAGGGCCGCTTCGACCAGGGAGCGGGCACGAAGAACTCGGTGCTGACCACCCTCGTCTGCATCAACGGCGAGACCCGGCCGCTGGGCTACGTCTCCCACACCGGACTCGTCCGGGCCGCCCGTCTGACCGACGTACCGCTCAGCGCGCTGGTCGAGATGGCCAAGATCCTGCTCGTCAAGCCCACCGAGTTCCTCGGCTACTGCGGGCTGAACACGCTGTGGGACCTCACCCAGGACATGGTGGCCCTGCTCGCCGAGACCACCTCCCGTGAGGACTTCATCGCGCTGATGTCCCACATGGCCACCTACACCAACGCTCTCGGCGCGTGGAACCTGCAGCTCTTCCCGTGGGAGCTGGGGGGCGACACGTGGACCTTCCGTCCGACCATCACGAGGAGTGCGCATGCCTGACCGGAAGAACCAGACCGAGCTGCTGATCATAGGCGGCGGCGTCATCGGCGTCTCGATCGCCTACCACTGCGCGAAGGCCGGCATCGACGTCGTCCTGCTGGAGAAGGAGCAGTTCGGCACCGCGACGACGTCGCAGACCGCGCGCGCCTTCCGCACCTACTTCCCCAAGAAGGTCCACGACTCGGAACTGGCGGCGCTGAGCCTCGCCGAGTTCCGCTCGTTCGCCGAGAAGATGGACACCGACCTCGCCCTGGCGGAGCTGGGCCTGCTCACCGTGCTGACCAGCCCGGAGCAGGCGGCCGAGATCGAGGCGCTGCTGCCGGCGCACCGCGAGGTGGGCGTCAACCTGGAGCTGCTGACCGCCGACCAGGCCTGCGAGTACAACCCCTGGCTGGACCCCGACACCATCGAGGCCGCCGTCTGGTCCCCGGACAGCTACCGCCTCAAGCCGGAAGCCCTGGTCAAGGGGTACGCGGATGCCGCGGAGAAACTCGGCGCACGGCTGCTGAGCGGAACCACCGTGACCGGCCTCGACGCGCGTACCGGTGAGGTGACCACCACGCGGGGGGACTTCACCGCCGACGCCGTCGTCATCGCTGCCGGACCGTGGAGCGGCGAGGTCGCCAAGCTGACCGGCATGGAGCTGCCGGTGTGGGGCCAGTTCGCCGAACTGCTGCACACCGATCCGATCTCCGAGAGCGACACCGACACGCCCTTCACGTTCCACCCGGTCTCCGGGCTCAAGACGATGGGGATGGGCAAGTCCTTCCTCGTCGGTCTGGAGCGCATCTCCAAGCAGAAGGGCATGCGGGACATCTGGTTCAAGGCCGCCGTCGACGAGCTCCCGAAGTGGTATCCGAAGCTGGAGAACGTGGAGCTGCACAGCGCCTGGACCGGAACCCTGGACGTCACGCCCACGAAGTCGGCGCTGATCGGCCGGGGCGAGGGGGAGCACGAGCGCATCCTGTTCGCGGCCGGGTTCACCGGCCACGGGCTGGCCCACGCGCCGATCACCGGCCGCATCATCCGCGACCTGTACCGCGGTGACCGGCCCGGTGTCGACCTCAGCCCCTTCTCGGTGGCCACGAACCTGGCGGCCAAACCGGCTTGAGCCCACATCCCGCGGCGGGCAGCCGGGACACGCTGCCCGCCGCTCCCCAGCCGCGGGGCGGCGACGGCGGAGGGCGTCCGAGGCACGGCCTCCGCCGTCGGGCCGGCAACCCGCGGTGCGAACAGAGAGGTGTGAACGAGTGTCGCCGCTGAACACGCTTCCTTCGGAATGGCAAGGCCAGGCACCGACCCCGTTGAACCCGGACACCGCGTTCAACGGCTACATCTGCGCGAATGTGCTGCACGGGCTCGAACGACTGGGGGTCTTCGAGCTGTTGCGGGACGAGAAATCCCTCGACATGGACCGGTTCTGCGAAACGAACGGCCTGGATTCCGCCGTCTTCCGGGCACTGGTCGGGGCCGCGGAGTCGTTCGGCTATCTCGACGTCCGCGGAGCACAGGTCCGGGCGACGTCCGTCGGTGAGGACGTCGCCCGGTACCTGGGCTTCTTCACCTGGGGCGTCGGCGGCTACCACGACATCTTCGCGAGTGCCGCCCCCGTCGCCCGCGGCGAACGCCGCTTCGGCGTCGACCTGCACCGCGACGAGGGCATGGTCGCGCTCGGCTCGGCCCAGGCGGACACGGCGCTGATGCGCCACATCCTCGACGAGGAGATCGCCGGCATCGACTTCCGCACCCTGGTCGATCTGGGAGCCGGGGTCAGCGAGCGGGTCTCCCGGCTGGTCAAGGCGCGCCCGGGCACGCGCGGCATCGGCATCGACATCAGCCGGCCCGCCACCGAGCTGGCCCGCGACACCGTGGCCGGGTACGGACTGGCCGGCACGGTGGAGCCGGTGTGCGCGGACGTGCTGGACATCCTCTTCAACGGGCAGGAGATCGACGGCGGCGACGCGGCCGACGTCGTGATGAGCTTCATGTTCCTGCACGACCTGCTGGCCGCTCCGGAGCGCCGCGAAGAGGTCGTACCGCGCCTGCGCAAGGCCTTCCCGCGGGCGCACACCTTCCTGCTGGCCGACACCACGATCAGGCCGCGGAACGAGGAAGGTGACGGCCGGCTGCCGGTCTTCTCCAGCGGGTTCGAACTGGCGCACGCGCTGATGGGGGTCCCGCTCCACACCCGTGAGGAGTACGAGGAACTCTTCGAGCGGGGAGGGATGAAGCTGCGCCGCAGCGTGCCGTTCGGCGCCCCGCACACCTACCTGTTCGTTCTGGAGGCGTCGTGACGGTACAGGACAAGGCGGCCGGAAGCGACGCGGAGATCGTCACCGCGCTGCCCGTCCCGCTCGCGGTGGCGGGGCACCACCAGCCCGCGCCGTTCTACCTCACCGCGGACATGTTCGGCGGGCTCCCGGTACAACTGGCGGGCGGCGAACTCAGCAAGCTCGTGGGCAAGCCCGTCGCCGCGCCGCATGTGCACGAGGTGGACGAGCTCTACTTCCTCGTCTCGCCCGAGCCGGGCCAGGCCCGGATCGAGGTGCACCTCGACGGGGTCCGCCATGAACTGGTCTCGCCCGCGGTGATGCGTATCCCGGCCGGCAGCGAGCACTGCTTCCTCACCCTTGAGGCGACGGTGGGCAGTTACTGCTTCGGCATCCTGGTGGGGGACCGCCTGTGAGCTCCACGCCTCAGCCTCCGCCGCGTACACGCCACCGTGCCACTCCCCCGGCACCGGGGGCCGCGGAACGGAGAGTGGTCCGATGACCGCTCCGGTCCGCCAGGAGACGCGGAACTACAACGCCAGCGTGCCGTCGGCCGACGACCTGGTGCGGCTGCACCTCAGTGAGAGCCCCTACGGTGCCAGCCCCGCGGCGGTGGCCGCGGTGACGGGTGAACTGGAGCGCATCAACCGCTATCCGGCGCCCGGACGGGAGGGGCTGGTCCAGGCGCTCGCCCGGCACTGGGAGCTGCCCGAGGAACACATCGCGGTGGCCAACGGCAGCGACGAACTGGTGCTCGCCACCGCGCTCACCCTGGGCGACCCGGGCAGCCCCGGTCTGGTCACCGCCGGCACCTTCCCCGGCTATCTGGCGGCGCTGGAGCGGATCGGCCGGGGCGCCGTCCAGGTCCCGCTCGCCGGGTCCGGGACCGACACGGCGGCCTTCGCCGACCGTCTGCCCGGGTGCGGCATCGGTTACGTGTGCAACCCGCACAATCCGTGCGGCAGCGCGCTGACGCACGACGAACTGCACCGCCTGGTGGCGGCGGCCCGGGACAGCGGTACGCCGCTCGTCTTCGACGAGGCGTACCACGAGTTCGGGCCCCCCGCCCAGCCGCAGGCGCGGACGCATCTGCGCGAGGACACCCCGGTGCTCGCACTGCGCACCTTCTCCAAGGCGTACGGGCTGGCCGCCCTGCGGATCGGCTACGCGCTGGGGCCCGCCGACCTCATCGCCGAGGTGCGCCGGACCCTGACCGTGCTGCCCTTCAGCGTCAACCGGGCCGCACAGGCGGCGGCACTGGCGGCGCTCGACGACCAGGAGTTCCTCGGCAGCGTCCGGCGGGACAGCGCGGCGCGGCGGCAGTGGTTCTGCGCCGAACTGGAGCGGCGTGGCTACCGCTACCTGCCCTCGGTCACAAATTTCGTGGCCGTCGAGGTCGCCGCCTCGGCCGAGGCGCAGGACGTGCTGGCCCGCGACCACGGCATTCTCGTGCGCGACACGGGCATGTTCGGCTTCCCTGGTCACCTGCGCGTCTCCCTCGGCTCCGTGGAGGAGTTGCGCGGCTTCCTGGACGCGCTGGACCGGGTCACCGCCGGCTCGCGCTAGCCGCACCACGCATCGACGACTTTCTGGAGGAACAACCGTGGTCAAGCCGATTCCGGACGGCTACGCGGAACTGACGGCCTATCTGTCGGTCGCGGACACCGACGAGGCGATCGCCTTCTACTCCCGGGCGTTCGGCGCGAAGGAACTGTCGCGGTACACCGCGCCCGACGGCACGGTCCCGCACGCGCAGATCCAGATCGGGAACACGATCGTGATGCTGTCCGACGAGTCCCCCGCGACCGGGCTGCCCGGCCCCAAGGTCCTGGGGGGCACGCCCGTCACCCTGTATCTGTTCGTGGAGGACGTCGACGCCACCTTCGCCCGGGCCACGCAGGCCGGCGCGGAGGAGAAGCGGCCCGTCCAGGTGCACTTCTTCGGTGACCGTACCGGGCAGGTCATCGACCCGTTCGGACACCGCTGGACGATCGCGAGCCGAGTCGAGGAGGTGAGCCCGGCCGAGTTCCGACGCCGCGCCGACGCGTATCTCCGAGGGAAGAGCTGAGACCTGCCGGACACCGCGCGCTGCTGGGTACAGCAGGCGGCTGCGGCAGCACGCGACCACGGAGCCGGCCTGCCGGGCTGACAACGCCCCGCAGGCCGGCTCGTGCGTCTGCGGCCAGGAGGCCGCCCCGAGCAGGCCGCCCCGAGCCACCTCCGATCAGCCTGCTCGGCCCCGGCCCCGGGGGAGGCTCAGGTGGTGGCCAACAGCAGTTCTTCGATGGTGGACGGCCGGAGCCCGTCGGTCCTGTCCGCGAAGTAGCGCGCGGCGAGATCACCGGCGGAGATGTGTTCCGCGTGCCGGAACCCCGCTTCCTTGGCCAGCGCGAGGATCTCGTCGGGCCCGAAGAAGCTGCGGAAGGGAGTGCCGTCGGCGCGGGCGGCGCGTTCCACCCCTTCCCGGGCGGGCCGCTCCTGAGCATCCACGAGTTCGACCGGCTGCATGAAGGTCATCGCCAGGGTGGAGCCCTCGGCGAGGGCCGCGGCCTGGCGGAGCGTCTGGGCCACCGCGTCCTCGGTGAGGTACATGGTGACGCCGGAGCAGGCCAGCACGGCAGGCCGGGCCGGGTCGAAGCCGGCTTCCGTCAGACGCGTCCACCACGACTCCTCCTGTTCGAAGTCCACCGGCACCAGCCGCAGCGAAGAGGGGATGCCGTAGCCCAGCTCGCTCAGGCGCCGCCGCTTCCACTCCTGCGTCTCCGGCTGGTCGACCTCGAAGACCCGCACGGCACCGGCGCCCTCCGGCCGCCGCTGCGCGAAGGTGTCGAGGCCGGCGCCGAGTATGACGTACTGGTCGACGCCGCGGCTCGCCTGCTCGACGACAAGGTCCTCGGTGAAGCGGGCGCGGGCGACGATGGACGCCCGCGCCCGGGCACTGGTGGCGGGGTCCATGTCCGGCCGGGAGCGCCAGTCGGCGTCCGGCGCCGCCAGCCGCGCACCGAGTTCGTCGTCGAACACGTGCGGCAGGGGGTCGGCCTGGACGTGGAGGGCCCGCCACAACGCGACCCGAATCGCTGTCTTGTCCGCCGTCGCCGTCACTGGTCGGTCCTTTCGTCAGGGCTTGATGTCCGGCGCTTCCGGTTCCGCCCGGAAGCACGTTCGTGGTCACGCGGGCGGATCAGCCGTTTCGCCCGCTTCGGCGCCGGACGGAGCGTGGAGGTACTCCGACTCCAGCACCAGGTCCTTGACCAAGGTCTGGTACTCGACGTGGGCGTGGTGTTCGCGGGTGCGCCACTCGGTGCCCTCGCGCTCGCGCAGATAGGCGCGGTAGCGCGGGGCACCCGGCACCTTCATGTTGTCGGCCAGCACGACCGAGCCCGGGTGCAGCCAGCGCCGGTCGAGGATGCGCCGCAGATCCGGCAGGTAGGCGTCCCGCACGTGGTCGACGAAGACGAAGTCGAGCCGTCCCGGACCGAAGCCGTGCCGGGTGGTGAGCCGTTCGATCGTGCGGCCGTCGTCACCCAGCGTGCCGTGCAGCACGGTGACCCGCTCCCCCAGCCCGGCGTGGTCCCAGATGCGGCGGGCCACCGCCGCGTTGGCGGCACTGAACTCGACCGAGCACAGCCGGGCGTCCGGCGGCATGACCCGCGCCATGCGCAGCGCGCTGTATCCGCAGTACGTGCCCAGTTCGAGCAGGAGCCGGGGCCGCACGCGCCGCACCGCCGCGTCGAGCAGCAGCCCCTTCTCGTCACCGATGTTGATCAGCGTGGCCTGCTGATAGGCGTAGGTGTCGATCGCCCGGATCACATCGTCGATGTCTCCGGGCCTGGCGTGGGCGGTGACATGGTCGGCGAGTGCCTCCTCGCGTCCGTCACCGACCTGGCCCGTCCGGGTCAGGTTCCCCATCCGCATCAGCATGCGCAGCCGCTTGGCCATCACCGGTCTCCGATCCGGGTCTGCTCACAGGGAATACCGTTCCGCCGCGGTGACGGACGGCTGCCGGGGCGGCGCCGCGGCAGCACCACCGCTGCGGGCTTTCGCCGTCCGGGAGCCGCCGTCAAGGCAGCACCGCCTGGAGGCGGGTCGCACACGCCGGCCTCGCCGCGGACGGACCGCGCCCGGCCGGCGCGTCCGGCCCCCCGGCACCGCCCGGCGGCCGGAACTCCTCCAGGTGTGTCCGCTCCCGCGGGACGCCCAGCCTCTCCAGTGCGCCGACCGCCCCGGCCACGAACGGGCCCGGGCCGCACACGAACACGTCGCGGTCGCGGAAGGGTTCGGCCAGGGTGCGCAGCCGGGCCGCGTCCGGCAACCCCTGGAGGGACTCCAGCCAGTGCACCACGGCGAACCGGTCCGGGTGCGCAGCGGCCAGTCGGCCCAGCCGCTCCGCGAAGATCACCGAACGTTCGTCACGGTTGGCGTAGACGAGGGTGACGCGGCCCGCGCCGGCGGCCAGTACCGATTTGGTGATGGAGATGACCGGTGTGATGCCGCTTCCGGCGGCCAGGAGAAGGAAGTCCCCGTCGAGCGAGGCGGGAGTGAACCGGCCCGACGGCGGCTGGACGTGCACGACGCTGCCGGGCCGCACACTGCGCAGCAGCCAGTCGGAGACCCGGCCGGACGGTGTCCGCTTCACCGTCACCATCAAAGGGTCCGACGTGTGCGGGGAACTCGAGAGGGAATAGCACCGGGTGACCGTGCCGCGGTCCGTCCCGGGAAGGTGCAGCGTGAGGAACTGCCCCGGACGGTAACGGAATTCCTCGGTGAGATCGTCGGGTACGTCGAAGACCAGCGAGCGGGCGTCCTCGGTTTCGACAATCACCTCGGACACCCGTAACGCGTGGAAACGCTCGTTCATCGTCGTCCTCGCTTCGTGAAGTGCGACGAGGCGCCGGCCACCGGATACCGAGGTGTCCCTTTCCGACGTTCGTCCACGGCCGTCGATCCTCCGGACTCCAACGCTGGGACAGCTGATCCGGGCCCGGCGTCCGGACACCGTCGCGAAAAGGCGATCTCCACCCGCGCCCAGCCGGCCCAGAAATGTCATGAAACGCGATGCCTCTCCGCGAAATTACAAGCATGAAGCGAGAGGGGTCAAGGTGAGTCGATGCCGCCGTCGGCGACGGGTACGGACATCTGGATTTCCGGACGAACTCTGCCGGACAGTCTTTTCGCGGCCACTGTGCGAACTCTCTGTCATGCGGAGGTGTCCGACCGGGGATTCCGCCCGGTCGGACACCCGTATTTCACCGCGCCATTTCTCCGGTGCCGTCCCTCAGAGGCGCGTCATGCGCCGGGCTGCGGCACGCGGGGGTGCACAGCGTGCGCCGGGGAGTCTGTCGCCTGCCTGCCCGGACACCCCGTCGCGCCGGCCGGGGACCAGTTCGAGCACATCGCGCCGGCCCCTTTCCGGTTCGGCGGACCGGGGCATGGGCGAGAGCGGCCGGCTGAGGTGTTCGATGACCCAGTCCGAGGCGCAGGAGTCGAAGACGAGCCCGCCCGCGCGCACCATCTCCACGGCCAGGACCAGGTCCTGCCAGCGTGCGCCGTTGAGCAGGTAGCCGCGGGCCCCCGCCCGCATCGCGGACAGCAGGGCCTCCTGGTCGTCGAGCGGGCTGATGATCAGCACTGCCGTCTCGGGACAACAGCCGGTGATCGGACTGATCACGTCGGCGATGCTCTGCCCCGGCAGGACGATGTCCATCACCACGACCTGGGGGCGCAGGGTGTGCGCCATGGCCACCGCGTCCGACCCCGTTCCGGACTCACCGACGACATGGAACGACTCCACCCCGTCGAGTAAAATGTGCAGACCGGACCGGTATATCGGATGATCACCTGCGATCAGTACGGTTGTGCGTGTGACATGAGCCGGCTCCAACGTCGCTGTTGTGATCACACTGCTCCCGTGAACTAGTCGATCAACAGTTGATTGGACTGTTCGTCACCGCGAAGAGCGCCCTGCGCACCGGCTCCGGTGCGACGGCTCGGGCTACACCCGGTTCTTGCCGCGGAGGGCGGACAGGATCGCCGCGAGTGCCATGATCCCCATCAGGGTGTAGAAGGCCGCGCTGAGTCCCTCGGCGAAGGCGACCGCGAGCCGGCCCTCCAGCTTGCTGGTGCCGACGAAGATGGCGAACGCCAGGTCCCTCGGGATCGAGTGCGAGGCCACGAGCATCGCCGTGGTGAACGAGAAGACCATGCCGATGCTGGAGAACGTGCGCAGCACCCCGGAGGCGATACCCAGGCGGTCGGGCGGTGACGCCTTCATCACTGCGGTGCTGTTGGCCGGGAAGAAGAAGCTGCCGCCGATCATGATGATGAGATTGCCGATCGCGGCGAGCCACAGGCTGCTGGTCGCCGTCATCTGCGCGAAGAGCACCATGGCGACGACCGAGATGCCGAGCCCCAGCGTGGCGGGGATGACCGAGCCGAACCGGTCGGTGAGCCGCCCGGCATAGGGTCCCACCACCGCGCCGATCACATAGCCGGGCACCAGCAGCAGCGACGCGTCGATCGGGTCCATCCCGCGTGTGCCCTGGAGATACATGATCACCAGGAAGAGCACCGCGAAGCTGCCCACGCCCTGCAACAAAGCGGCCAGCAGCGAGGGCGCCATCGTGGGAATGCGGAACAGCGACAGGTCGAGTGTCGGTTCCTTCTGGTACAGCTCGATGACGACGAAGGCCACGAGCAGTGCGACACCGCCCGCCAGGAATCCGATCATGGTCGCGTCCAGCGGGCGGGACGCGAGCCCGGTCATCGCCCACAGCACCCCGAAGAGGCCGAGCCCGAGCGTGATCATGCCGGCGAAGTCGAACTTCCTGCGGTGCCGCTCGCTGCGGTCCCGCAGCACACGTGCCGCCAGCACCAGCGCGACGACGCCGATGGGCACGTTGATCCAGAAGATCCACTGCCACGACACATAGGTCACCATGACGCCGCCGAGCAGGACCCCGAGCACGGAGCCGAACGAGAAGCCGAAGGCGTTGAAGCCATAGGCGCGACCGCGCTCCTCCGGCGGATAGAGCTCCGAGATGATCGCGCCGCTGTTGGCCGCGATCAGCGCCGCACCCACGCCCTGGAGCAGCCGGAACCCGATGATGCTGGGCGCGTTCCAGGCGAGTGCGCACAGCACCGAGCCGATCGTGAACACCAGGAAGCCGGCTTTGTACATCCGCACCCGGCCGAACATGTCGCCGAACCTGCCCAATTGCGTGGAGAGCACCGTGACCACGAGGAGATAGCCGACGACCACCCACGTGACGGCGGACAGGGTGATGTTCAGGTCTTCTTCGATCTCCGGCAGTGCGAGCACCACGATCGTGCCGTCGACCGCCGAGATGAGCACACCGATCATCACGACGAGCATGCCGAGAGCGCGCCGCGGCGGTGCGGACGGCGCCGGAGAGTCCGCCGTCCCCGTCACGGTTTCTTCGCTGGCCATCGGTAACCCCGCATCCTTCCGGTCCGGACTTCTTCTGTCATGCAAGGATGCTAGCATGCTCGCATGACAGCCGATAAGCAGAACGAGAGAAACAGTCGGTCATATCGAACGCGCTTTCCGTGCGCCTTTTCCGACAATTTGCCAGTCGCTCGGAAGAGCTTTACCGGACACCAGCCGACTCAGCGGCACGCCATACGCGCGCTGCAATTGCAGAAGGAATCGCGACTGCACGGTTTTCCCCGCAGCCGGCCGCGACCCGAAACAAGAACGCCCCCGATACCGACAGGAATCGGGGGCGTTCGCCGAGGCAGCGCCGCGCCGCGCGTCTGGGGGCGCCACCGGAGACCCGGCAGCAACGGCGCTTTGCCCCCTCGGGTGACCGCTCAGCTCTTGAGCGGCGCCTCGATGCTCCACTCACGCCCGTCCGGGTCGCGGACGACCATCCGCTGGGTGCCGTAGTGGGTCTCCTCGAACGGGGAGACCACCTCGACCACGGGGTCGGGCTTGAAGGTGTCCGCGTCCGCGACCCGCAGCACGAGCTGGACCTGCGGCTGGCGCTCCTGGGGGATCTCGCCGACGACGAAATACGGACCGTCGTCGTGCTTGAGCATCCCCGAGCCGTGCTCGGTGGAGAACTCCACCTTGAAGCCCAACGACTCCAGGAATTTGGCCGTCTTCCCCCAGCTGTGGGTCTCCATGTACACGCCTTCGACACCCTGGGTCGTCATGTCCGATGTCCTCTCACTGAATGGACTTGTCTCGTTCTTGCCGCTGGTGCTCGTCCAGATAAGAACGCAGCGCCTCGGCAACCAGCGCCGACAGCGACAGTTCGCGGTCGATGGCGAAGTGCTTCACCTGCCGGATCAGGTCTCCCGGCAGGTAGACGTTGAACTGCCTCACCTCTTCAGCAGTCATGTGAGCATGCTAGCAGGCTAGCCGTCGCACGCCAAGCATGCCCGCCGCGGCGACCTCATGGAGAAGGTTCCGGCCATCCTTCGCGGACCGGATGCGGACGATGCCGTCCCCCGCCGCTCCCTGCCCCGCCACGGCCGGCGGCCGGCGGCGACCGCCCCGTATTCGCCGCCTCGGCCCGCCACCGGCATTCACCATGGGCGCGATGGGCGTGCTGCGCGAGAATGCGAAGGCGCCGTGAATAGCGCGTACAACCACCGTATGCCGTAGGCGAGTCGGCGCCGCAGCGAGTTACACCGACCCGGCGGCAGAGGTTATGCTCGCACAATGCGATTCGGCTTAATGGCAAGCAATCCACTTGAATGGCTGCTCATCAAGCTCAATCTGATCGCGCGGCCCGTCCTCGACACCCAAGTCGGCGGCACTTACGTCCAAGTCATCATGGCGGCGGTCAAAGTCGGCCTGTTCGACGCTCTGGCCTCCGGCCCCGCCACCGCGGAAAAGATCGCGGCAAGCTGCGGCACCCATCCGGCCAGCACCGCGAAACTGCTCCCCTCCCTGGCGGCTTCGGGATACCTGCGAGCCAACGGTGATCAGTACGAGCTGACGAAGCTGTCCCGCAAATGGCTGGTCACCACGAGCCCGCACGCGGTGAACGACAAACTGCTGCTCCAGTTCTACGAGCTGGGGCTCATGCAGCGCGCCGACGAATATCTGCGCAGCGGCAAGCCGCTGGACTTCCACACCGGTATGAGCGACGACGTGTGGGATTCCTACCAGCGCGGGATGAAGGCCCTGACCCATGGCCAGACGGGCATGGTGGCGAAAGCCGTTCCCGTGCCCGAGGGAGCCACCGATCTGCTCGACATCGGTGGCTCGCACGGGGCGTACTCGGTCGCGCTGTGCCGCCGCCATCCGTCGCTCCGCGCCGTCGTGCTGGACCTGCCCGAGGCCGTGGAGCACGCCGCCCCGCTGCTCGCGGAGGAGGGCATGGGCGACCGTGTCCGCCATCTGCCCGGCAACGCGCTGACCGACGACTTCGGTGAGGAGTGCTACGACGCGGTGATCATCATCGGGGTCGCACACCACTTCAGCGACGCCCAGAACCGTGATCTCACCGCCAAGGTGGCCCGGGCCCTGCGCCCCGGCGGGGTGTACACGATCGCCGAGTTCCCCGCGGCGAGCGGTGTGGGAAAGACCCAGCAGCTGGCAGCGCTGCGCGATTTCTACTTCGCGCTGGCCAGCGAGTCGGGAACCTGGTCGCCGGAGCAGATGGCCTCCTGGCAGCGCGCGGCGGGTCTGGAGCCCGCCAAGCCGGTCCGGCTGGCTGCCGGCGGCGGACTCAACCTCCAGTCGGGCATCAAACCCCGGTGAGCCGAGACGTTCCCGGCCCGGCCCCCGGCGAGGGGGCCGGGCCGGGAACGCGTGGTCCGAGCCGGACGCGGGGAGGAGGGCGGCTCAGACCGTCACCGGCACGGCGACCGGGCCGCGCGTGATCATCAGCCGGTGCCAGACGATGTCGTCGGCCAGCGCCAGCCGGTCGAACCGGCGCACCAGGCGGGAGATCGCGATGCGGATCTCCAGCCGCGCCAGCGCGGCGCCGAGGCAGTGGTGCGGACCGCCGCCGAAGGACACATGTTTGCGGGCGTTGGGCCGCTCCAGCCGCAGTTCGGCGGCGGACGGGCCGAAGACCTCCTCGTCACGGTTGGCGGAGGCGAGTCCGGCCAGCACCGTCGCACCGGCCGGGATCACCTTGCCGGCGGCCTCGTGCGGCGTCAGGGTGATCCGGCGTGAATACTGCACGGAGGTGTCGTACCGCAGCAGCTCGTCCGCCGCGTTCGCGTCCAGGTCCGGGCGGGCACGCAGCAGCGCGAGCTGGTCGGGGTGGCGCAGCAGGGCGACCACGCTGTTGGCGAGCAGGTTCATGGTGGTCGCGTAGCCGGCCAGGTACAGCAGGACGACCTGTGCGATCAGTTCCTCGTCGCTGAGCACGTCACCGCCGTCCTCGGCCCTGATCAGCTGGGTCAGCAGATCCGGTTCCGCCGGGGCGGGCGCCCTGCGTTTGGCATCGATCACCGAGGCGACGCGTTCGACGAGTTCGGTCTCCGCGGTCTCGATCGCCTTGATGAGGTCCTCGTCCGGCTCCGCGACCGGCTCCAGCGAGTGCGCCAGGACCTCGGCCCGCTCGCGGAGCCAGGCGTAGTCGGCCTCCATGCCGAGCATGTCGCAGATGACCAGCAGAGGCAGCGGGTAGGCGAGTTCGCTGACGACGTCGGCCCGGCCGTGCTCGGCGGCCGACTGCTCGATCCGGTCCAGCGCCTCGTCGACGAGACGGGTGATCAACGGGGCCAGTCCGTTGATGGCGCGCTCGGTGAACACCTTGGTGAGCAGCCTGCGCAGCCGGGTGTGGTCCGGAGGGTCCTGATCCATCATGGACAGGGCGTGGATGCGGCTCTTGGTGACGTTGTCGTCCTCCACCGAGTGCCTGGCGCGCAGCAGCGCGACCACGTCGGCGTGCTTGGTGACGACCCAGAACCCGGCCGGGTGCTCGTGCACCGGGTCGGTCCGGCGCAGATGCGCGTAGTGCGGATACGGATCGTCGGAGAACCCCGGCGCGAACGGGTCGAAAACAAAGGGCTGTTCAGTCGCCGCCGTGCTCGTCGTCAGTGGTGCTTCTTCCCTGTCGGCCATTGGAATTCATCCCGTCCTGTCTGAAGGCGGCACATCGAGAGCACCGTTGGACGACTTCGCACACTCGATGCCCTTTATAGGGGGCCGGTCGATTCATGACAATGCTGATCAGATGGGGCGACGGCCGGGGTGTCCGAGCGGGGAAACTCCCCACTCGGACAGCCGGGCCGCCCGGTGGTGCGATATCACCACCATGGGTTCGTCACGCGCTTGACGTCCATATCCGGCGTCTTGAGACTCGAAGCCGGGGGCGAGTCACCCCTCGGGTTCCAGGATCCAACACCGACGAATCGAGGGGAATACCTGTGTCCGCGAAGCGAACGACGACGGTGCCGGATGAAACAGCGGTGCGGGTGGCCCTCTGGCGTGCCCTGCACGTACAGGCCGATGCGCCTCCGCATGTGATCGAGGACGAAATCGGACTGGAACTCGTCGCCCCCGGGGACGATTGGCGCCTTCGCGGTGACATGGCGGGGGACGGCATGAGCGGATTCCGCGCGGGTGTGGTGGCCCGTGCCCGGTTCATCGAGGACCTGGTCACCGAACAGTGCGCCGACGGTGTGCCGCAGTACGTGATTCTCGGCGCGGGCCTGGACACCTTTGTGCAACGCCGGCCGGAATTCGCGGGACGGCTGCGGGTGTTCGAGATCGAACAGCCTGCGACACAGGAATGGAAGCGCCGCCGGCTGGCCGAGCTCGGCCGGGACATCCCGGAATGGCAGCGGTTCGTGCCCGTCGATTTCGAGACAGGCGAAGTGTGGTGGGACCGGCTGGTCGAGAACGGTTTCGATCCGGCCGTGCCCGCGGTGTTCTCCTGTGCCGGCGTCACCATGTACTTGAGCAAGGACGCCGTGGCGGACACGCTGGCCCAGGCCGCACGCGCCGCCTCGGGCTCGACCCTGGCGATGACGTTCATCCTGCCCACCGCCTTCGACGAGCCCGAGGACCCCGCCGAGCACGAGGCAGCCGGCAGGCCCAAGCCGGGCCCGCGGGTCCACTTCCGCAGCTACTTCACCCCCGACGAGATCCTCGGACTGGCCGGAAAGGCCGGATTCCGCGAGGCCCGGTACGTCTCCACCGAGGAGATCACCGAGCGCTACTTCGCCGGGCGGGCCGATGACTTCCGGCCGGCGGCCGGAGAACCCTTCATGCTGGCGACGACCTGACGGCTGCCCGGCCCGTACAAGGGCCCGCCCGCCCGGGCACCGCATCCGCCGCGGCGCACACCGCTGCCCACCGGCGCCTTCGGTCATACGGTGACGACCAGAAGTTCCTCGGCGTTGGAGGGGCGCAGACCGTCACTGCGGCCGGCGAAATAGCGGGCGGTCAGCTCGGGCGCGGTGATGTGTTCGGCCGTGCGGAAGCCCGCATCGCGGGCCAGCGCCAGGATCTCCTCGGGGGCGAAGAAGCCGGTGAACGGGGTACCCGAAGCGCGCGCCGCCTTCTCCACCGCCGCCCGCAGCTCACGGGGCCCCGGTTCGACCATCTCCAGCGGGAGCTGGAAGGTGGTGACCAGTGTCGAGCCGGGAGCCAGCGCGGTGCCCTGCCGCAGCATGGCGACGATGGCGTCCTTGCCCAGATACGTACTGACGCCGAGCGAGGCCACGACGGCAGGCCGGCCGGGATCGAACCCGGCCGTCACCAGCGCGTCCCACCAGGAACCGCCCGCCGCGAGGTCGAACGGGACGAAGACCAGCCGGTCGGATACGCCGAAGCCCAGTTCCTCGAGCCGCCGGCGCTTCCACAGCTGCGGTCCGGGCGCATCGACCTCGAAGACCCGCAACGCCGGGGTGAGATCGGTGCGGCGCTGCGCGAAGGTGTCCAGACCGGCGCCGAGGACGACGTACTGGTCCACCCCGCGCCCGGCCTGCTCGGTGATCAGGTCCTCGGCGAACCGGGCCCGTGTGATGACGGCGGCACGGGCGAACGGATTGTCGTCGGGGTCCATGTCGGGGCGCCGTCGCCATTCGCTGCCCGGACCGGCCAGCCGCAGCCCCAGCTCGTCCTCGAACACCGGCGGGGCCGGGTCGTGCTGAACGTGCAGAGCGCGCCACAGGGCGGTGCGCACCGCGGTGCTGCTGGGCTCGGCGGCGGTCCGGCCCGGCACGGTTCCTTCGGTGGTCATATCAGGGTGTCCTCCGCTCGGTTCCGGCTGTCAGGTGGTGCGGTCGGCCGATGAGGGTGCCTGCCGGCCGATGAGGGTGCCTCACGCCGGTGCCGTCGGCCGGCGGTCCGGGCACGATCGCAGCGCGGACCGCTGTGGGCCGTGCCGTCCGCCCGGGTGCTCGTCCGGGCGCATGTGACGGCCGGGCCGGGGCGGCCCGGCCGGTCGGTCACAAGTCGGCGGCCAGCTTCCCGCCGCGGCCCCAGTGGTCCGTCTCGACATCGGTGATGATCACCGTGACGGCGGCCTCGGGGCATTTGGCGATCCGCGCGACCGTCCCCGTCACCTCTTCGACGAGCTGACGGCGTTCGGCCTCACCGGCGCCTTTCCACCAGTTCACCTGCACCAGGGGCATGGCACGTCCCTCCTTCTCCGGTTGCCGTGTCCGGCGGCGGCCGGCCTCGTCGCCGAGCCGCCGCCTGGCTTGCTGAGAGCTGGGCGGAAGCCGTTGCGGCCTGCTCCCCGCGGGCGGGCCCCTACGCCTCCACCTGTTCGCGCTGCCGCTGTTCCACGGCGACGGCGAAGTTCTGCCACATCCGGCCGCACTCCCTGGCCAGTTAGGCGATGTCCGCGGCGCGGTGGGCCGGCACGTCGCCGCTGAGCCGGGCCCAGTCCCGCGGGTCCAGCGCGTACACGTCCAGCAGACGCAGCAGCACCCGCCCCGACTCGGAGAACCGCAGCGAGGGATCGTTGCGCAGGCTGCGCACCAGTGCGGACCGCTCGGCCACTTCGGACGCCTGGATGCGGACGCAGGCGCTGGCCCGCCTGGGTGCCTCGCGTTCCTCGCGGCCCTGAGCGGCGACGGCTCGTGACTCGGACGCCGGCGGCGCCGCGGTCCGGCGGGTGTCGTCCCGTACGTTCCGCACGGTGTCCGGGCTGACGCCCGCCTCACGGGCGATCTGGCGCAGCGAGGCGCCCTGCCGGTCCGCCAGCAGGCTGCTCACCTTGGCACGGGCCGCGGCACCGTCGACGGGGCGCAGTCTGCCGTCCCTGCCGCGCCGATGGGTGACCGGCTCGGAGTCCTTCACCGAGCGTCTGCGGATCGAGCCCACCGTCTTGTGCGAGAGCCCCGCCACCGCGGCGATCGCCCGGTCGGACCACTCGGGGTAGGTGTCCAGGATGCGTTCGGCCGCCGCGGTCCGTTCGGCCCGCGAGAGGGGAAGACCGTGGGTGACGTTCTTCTCGACCGCGAGCACGAACGCCTCGTCGTTGTCGCAGTCGCAGAAATGCACGTCGATCGTCTCCTGCCCGCGCAGTTTCGCGGCCAGGAGGCGGTGCGCGCCGTCGACGACGCGCATGGTGCGGCGGTTGACGAGGATGGGCGGCAGTGTCGCCTCGGAGTGCGCCAGCAGACGCGCGTGCTCGTCGTTGAGTCCGGACAGCCGGGGTGAATCGGGCTGCACGATGTCGGCGAGCGGTAACCGTGTCAGGGAGCCCGCGGTCGTAGGGCTTCCATCGCCGCTTTTCCCGGCCACTCCGACAACGGGCTGATCGTTCACTATGGGGCCTTCCTGCTCGAAGCGAGTGTCGCTGCTGATGCGGCTGGTCCCGCCGACGTGCCCGCCCGGCGAGCGGTGTCACGCCTGCCGAACCGCCCTACCCCCCTGGATCGGTTCGCGCGATGTGCGTGGTCGTACGTGATCGGCGCGCCTGCCGGACGACGGTGCTGTCCGTGCCGTTACCCGGGCCGACCGGGTGGCGCGGCCGGCGGTGCACGGCCTGATCGCCGCCGACGTTCCCGCACGGTGCCAGGTGCGCTGTCCTACTCGCCATGGGTCAGATATCCCGAGTCTTCCCGTTTCGGCTGGGACCCGTGGGCGGGCGCCGGTTCCCACACGGCTCGGGGCAGATGACTCACTACACCGCGGTCCGGGCCCCTGTTCGATGACGTCCGTGCCTACGGGACAGGAGGTAGCGGAATGTGCCGTATCTACGGCCATTTCAACGCGGTGGTGCCGTCCGACGACCTGGCCCGGGTCGGGAAGCTCCAGCTGCACGGCGGCCCCGACTGGCAGGGCTGCGCGATCGGCCCCACCTGGTCGCTGGGCAGCAACCGGCTCGCCGTCATGGATCCCGCCGGGGGACGCCAGCCCTACCGTCCCGCGTCCGGCGCCGTCCACGTCGTCCTCAACGGCGAAATCTACAACCACAACGAACTGCGCAACAGCCTGGGCGCGTCCGGGTACCGGTTCACCGACCGCTGCGACGGTTCGGTGCTCCCCGCGCTCTACGAGCTGTACGGTGACGCGTTCGTCGACCACCTCGACGGCATGTACGCGATCGCCGTGCTGGACCTGCGCGCGGAGCCGAGGCTGGTCCTGGCCACCGACCATCTGGGGATGAAGCCCCTCTTCTACCACTGGGACGAGCGCCGGGGCGCCTTGTACTTCTCCTCCGAGATCCCGGCGCTCCTCGCCTTCCCCCAGGTTCCGGCCGACAGGTGGACACCGGGGCTGGACGCCTACCTGGCGACCAGGACACCGTTCGGCGAGCGGACGATGTTCCGCGACGTCTCGGTGCTGCCGCCCGCCGTCACGGCTGTCTGCGACCTCTCGCGGGGGCTGCGCGTGGGGCGCCGGTCCCCCGGTGCCTCTCACGCCGGGCACCGTGACGGTGAGGTGCGCGATGTCCTGCGTCAGGAGGTCGACGCACTGCTGGAGGCGGACGTGCCCGTCGCCTCCATCACCTCGGGGGGCCTGGACTCCAGCCTCGTGACGACCCTCGCCACCGGCAAGGTGCCCGAACTGCACACGTTCAACATCGCCTACACGGGGACGTGGCCCGACGACGAGCGGCACTTCGCCCGTGCGGTCTCCGACCACGCCGGCGCCCGGTACCACCAGGTGGAGCTGGATCCCGTGCGGCTGCCCGAGCTGCTGCCGCACGTTGTGCGGCATCTGGGCCAGCCCAACGCCGACCCGATCACGGTGAGCAGTTACGCCCTGTTCGCGGCGGTGCGGGAAGCCGGGTTCACCGTCGCACTGACCGGCGACGGCGCCGACGAGGCGTTCGGCGGCTACCGGCGCATGCGGAACGCCGCCGAGGCCGCCGCGGCGGGGAAGCCCTGGTACGAGGACTACCTCGACGAGTTGGCGGTGCTGCCGGCGAGGCTGCGCGGGCGGCTCTACACGGCCGACTACGCCGCCGCGCTGGGCGCCGCGCCGGCGATCCCGCAGGAGGCGACCGGCATCCTGCGGTCGGGGCCGGGCAGCGTGCTCGATCGGATCACCTCGTTCGAGCTCGGGTACCGCCTGCCCGCGTACCACCTCAGGCGGGTCGATCACCTGAGCATGGCCAGCGCCGTCGAGGTCCGGCTGCCGTTCTGCCAGCAGAGCGTCGTACGGCAGGCACTCCGGCTCCCCGACCGGTCACGCATCCACGGCGGCGCGGTCAAACGCGCCCTGTACGGCGCCGCCCGCGGCGTCCTCCCGGATGCGGTGCTCGCGCGCGAGAAACAGCCGTTCACCCTGCCGGTCTCGGCCATGCTCGCGCCCGGCTGGCCGCTGTGGGACTACGCCCGTGACCTGCTGGCCGCCGGCCGGCTGCGGCAGGCGGGCGAGATCGACCCGCGCGCCGTGGAGCGGCTGTTCGCGCGGCAGGCCGCCCGCCCGGACGGCACCACGGCCCTGACATTGTGGGCGCTGCTGGTCTACGAGATCTGGCGCGAACAGTTCGGCTCCGCGCCCCCTCCCGCGCCGTACCGCGAGCACAAGGTCGTGGTGTCATGATCGGACACGTCGTCTACGCCCACGGGAGCCCCTGCCCCACCCTGGTCCTCGACGCCCGCCGGCTGCCCGGGGACGACGAGCAGCTGCTGGACCGGCTCTCCTCGGCCAGGAAGTGGCTAGATGCGGCCGGCGCCGGGCATGTGCTGAAGATCGCCCTGGTGGAACCCTCCCCGCACCCGCTGTTCGACCTGGACTACCGGTTCGTGCAAGCGCTTCCGCGCTCGCCTGCCGCCTTCGACCTGCGGGGCTCGTGCGGGCACTCCGTCCTGTCGTCGATCGTCGCCGGCGCCGAGTCGGGTCTGCTCCCCCGTCTGACCCCCGGTATGCGGGTGCGCGTGATGGTCCGCAACAACGGTGACCACATCGTGTGCGAGACCGCCGAGGCCCGCCGGGAATCGGCCCTGTTCGACGTCCACTTCGTCCAGTCGCCCCCCACACCGCTCAGCGAGCTGCTGCTGGCCGGATCGGCCACCACGACGGTCGAGGCCGACGGGCGGCCGGTGCCGGTCTCCCTGGTGTCCATGGGGAATCCGTACGTCTTCGTGGCGGCGTCCGCTCTCGGTCTGTCGAGCACGGCCGAGCTGTTCGCCGACGATCCGCGGCTGTTCGACCGGCTGGTGCGCATCCGGCGTGCCACTGCGCGGCTGCTCGGCTGGCCCGCGGACGGTGCCTTCCCGAAGGTGGCGGCGGTCATGGCCGGGGCCGGCGGGCGGATCGCCGTCCGCGCCGTCTCGGTGCCCGGCTGGCACCCGACGATCGCGCTGACCGGGGCCGCCTGTGTCGCGGCGGCCGTCCGGATCGAAGGCACGGCGCCGTGGATCGCGGCCCAGCAGGCGGGTGTGCCCGACGGCACGGTCGACATCGTCACCTCCGGCGGACTGTCGAGCGTGACCTCGGCGGTGCGCGACGGCGTGCACGAGCCGGAACTGACCTGGATCACGGTCCGCGGCAAACGCACGACAACCCTCGGTTCGTTTCCCATCGAGCCCCTCGCCAGCCTCCAGTCGAAGGAAATCACCGCATGTCTGTCACTTTCCAGGTGATCGACCCCGAAAGCGCGCTGCCGGCCGACCTCGTCGAGCGCCTCGACGAGGCGGCCGGGCGCAGCGCGGCAAGCGGCCGGCCCGACGAGAAGCTCCTCGCCGAGCTGGGGCAGGCCGGCATGTTCGGTGTGGCCGTCCCCGCCGAGTACGGCGGGTCCGGCGGGGACGCCCGGCTGATCAACCACGTCGTGGCGGAGGTCGCCCGGGTCAACCCCTCGGCGGCGATCATGCTGTTCCAGCATTACGCGGTCAGTGCCCGCATCGTCGAGTGGGGCGAGCCGGCGCAGCGTGCCAGGCTGCTGCCGGCGCTGGCCAAGGGCGACCTGCTCGCCGCCTCCGCGTGGAGCGAGCCGGGAGCGGGCGCGGCGAAGAAGCGTCTGAGCACGACCGCGGTCAGGCTGCCGGACGGGCGCTGGCGGCTGAGCGGAGCCAAGTCGTTCACCACCAGCGCGGGTGTGGCGGGGATCTATCTGATCCTGGCGCGCACCTCGGAGACTGTGGAGGAGTCCGGTGGCGGCTACGGTTCGGCCGGCCAGACGTTCTTCCTGGTGCCGGCCGACGACCCGGGCCTGCGTCCCGACCAGAGCCTGGATCTGATCGGCATGCGCGGCTCGGCGACCGGCTTCGTCTCGCTGCACGACTGCGTGGTCGGCGACGAGAACCGGCTCGGTCCGCTCGGCGAGGCCACCAGCATCATCGCGGGGGTGCGCCGTACGGGGGCGACGCTGGGCGCGGTCTCCCTCGGCATCGCCGCCTCCCTGCTGGACCTGGCGGTCGAGCAGATCCACCGGCGTCCTCAGCCGCCGGACGGCGTCACCCGCTTCCGCCTGGTCGATCTGGCCACCCGCGTCGAGGCGGCACGCGCCCTGGTGGAGCGGGCCGGACGGCGGGACGCCGACGATCCGGGCATCACCACGCTGCACAGCAAACTGTTCGCGACCCACACGGCCGAGCAGGTCGGGGTGGAGGTGGCGCGCCTGCTGGGCTCGGGGGGATACGTCGTGGGCAACCGCGTCAACCGGTTGATGGCCGACGCCCGCGCGGTCGCCCACATGGGGCCGACCAACGATCTGTGCCGAGAGCTGGTGGGCGCCGCATGGCTGGGGTGAACGCGCAGCTCGCGGTGGTCAACGGGCGGCTGGTGACCCCCGAGGGGGTCCGTTCCGGTGTGCTGCTCGTCGCGGACGGGCGGATCAGCGGGATCACCGGCGCCGCGCCCCGCGGTGTCCCCGTCCTGGATGCGGCGGGCGGGTACGTGCTGCCCGGGCTGATCGACTCCCACGTCCACTTCCGCACGCCCGGCCTGGAGCACAAGGAGGACTGGGAGCACGGCAGCCGTGCCGCCGTCGCGGGCGGTGTGACCACGGTGCTCGACATGCCGAACACGGTTCCGCCGACTCTCGACCCGGACGCCGTGGTCGCCAAGGCGCGGCGGATCACCGGCCGTTCGCTCGTCGACTTCGCCTTCCACATCGGTGCGGACCCGTCCCGTCCGGAGATCCTGGCCGGTCTCGATCCGGCCGTCGCCCGCAGTGCGAAGGTGTTCATGGCCGGGCACCACACCGCCCCCACCGTCATCAGCGACCCGGTGCAGCTCGACAAGGTGTTCGCCGCCGCGGCCACCTCCGGGGTGCGGCTCGTGCTGCACGCCGAGGACCAGCGGCTGCACGATCTGCTGGACACCTGGCGGGGCGGTCCGCCCGACGCCTACCGCGACTACGAACGGTGGCGTCCGCGCAGCAGCCCCATCTCCGCCGTCGTCCGGGTACTCGAACTGGTGCGGCGCCACGGCACCGAGGCGCACATCCTGCACCTGTCGAGCGCGGACGAGGCGGATCTCGTCGCCGCCGCTGCCGCCGACGGGCTGCCGGTCACCTTCGAACTGACGGCCCACCACCTGTCGTTCACCGACGCCGACACGGCACGCGGGGGCGCACGCACCCGGCTGGCCCCGGCGATCCGCGGAGCACACGACCAGGACCGGCTCTGGGCGGCGCTGCGGGCCGGTGAGGTGGCGACGCTGGGCAGCGACCACGCGCCGCACACCAAGGCGGAGAAGGAACTCCCCGTCGCCGAGGCGCCGCCGGGCCTGCCCGGTGTGCAGGAGCTGGCCACCGCGGTGTGGACCGGAATGCGCCGGCGCTGGCCCGACGAGGACCCGGACACCGCGATCCGCCGGCTGGCGCTGCACATGGGAGAACGTCCGGCCGGTCTGTTCGGCCTGACGGGCAAGGGGCGGCTCGTGGCCGGAGCCGACGCCGACCTGGTGGTCTTCGACCCGGAGCGCCGCTGGATGCTGTCCGCGGCGGACGTCGCCGCCAAGTGCGGCTGGTCCGCGTACGAGGGCTGGACGTTCACCGGGCAGGTGCGGGTGACCGTCAAAGCGGGGCGGGTCGTCTACGACCGGGAGAAGGGCAGATTCGGTGCGCCCGCGGGACGCTGGCTCTCGCCGCTGGGCCGGGAGAAGGGGCGGGCCTGCAATGGCTGAGCAGACCGTGACGATAGCGGGCGGCGGGATCGGCGGGCTGGCCCTGGGGGTGGCGCTGCGGCGCTCGGGGCTTCCCGTGACGGTCGTCGAGCGGGCCGCGGCCGTCAAGGACGCGGGGGCCGGCCTCGTGCTGTACCCGAACGCGTTGCACGCGCTGGAGCGGATCGACGGGGCGCTGGCCGGTGCGGTCAGGGCCGCCGGCCACGTCCCGGAGCCGGACGAGGTGCGACCGGTGCTGGACACCGCCGGCTCGGTCGTCAGCACCGATCCGGTGGGCGAGCTGGCCGCGCGGTTCGGCGCCCCGCAGGTTTCGCTGCTGCGCACGACGTTGCAGTCCCTGCTGCTCCGTCATGCGGTCGATGCCGGTGTGCGGATACTGCACGGGACCAGCGTGACCGGCTGCACCGACCGGGGGGACGAGGTCGAGGCCGCACTGTCCGGCGGGGACACACTGACAGGTGCGGCGCTCATCGGCGCCGACGGGCTGCACTCGGTGGTGCGGCGGTGTCTGCTCGGCCAGGAACCGCCCCGCTACTGCGGTTACACGACCTTGCGGGGCCGCTCGCCGGCGCCCAGGGAGTACCCGCACGGCTTCATCGTCACCGGGGTGGGCGTCGGAGTGTTCGCCGCGCCCATCGGTCCGGGGCGGTTGTACTGGACGGCGAAGGTGGCCGCACCGGCCGGTACGTGGCCCGCAAAGCCTCCCGGCCGGGCGTGGGCCGATCTGCTGGCGCTGATGGCCGACTGGCACCCGGCGCTCGTGGACGTGGTACGCCGCACGGACCCGGACGCGCCGGTCGTGGTCACCGACATCAACGACCGTGTACCGGTGACCGGCTGGAGCCGGGGCCGCGTCGGGCTTCTCGGCGACGCCGCGCATCCGATGTCCCCGGGTGCCGGGCAGGGCGCCGGCATGGCGCTGGAGGACGCGGCCGTACTGGGCGACCTGCTCGGCCCCGGCGCCGACGTCCCCGAAGCGCTGCGGCGCTACGCCGGCCGGCGGGCACCGCGGACCGCCGCCGTCGTCAGGCTCTCGCGGCTGCGCGACCACGTCGTGCACGGCGAGCGGGGCGAGTTCAGCACGCACGACGAAGAGCTGACCGATCTGTTCGGCTGGCGCGCCGCATCCTCCCTCGCGACCGAGTGAGGCGGCCACCGCGCCGGGCCGGTACCACAAGCAACGGACGAGTGGAGGGCGGACTGTCATGACATCGGAGACGACCCACTGGAACGACGTCGGCATCGACTACGACAAGGTGCTGGGCACCGACGCGTCCAATGTGGCGCTGTTGTCGGCGGCGGTTGACCAACTGCCCGCGGGGGCACGGGACATCCTCGACATCGGGTCGGGCACCGGGCGGCTCACCTCGCTGTGCCGCACGGCGCTGCCCGAGGCACGGATCGTCGGTGTCGACCCCGCCCCCGCCATGGTCGAGGAGGCGGAGGCCAAGTTCGCGGACGATCCGCTCACCTCGTTCCGGCACGGGGTGGCAGAGGATCTGTCGGGTCTGCCGGACGCGAGCTTCGACGTGGCGATCAGCAGTTTCGCCCTGCACCATCTGGAGCTGGGCACCTATCCGAAGGCGGCTGCCGAGCTGCTGCGGGTGCTGCGTCCGGGCGGGGTGTTCATCAACGCGGACCAGTTCTGCCGCGTGATGGGGCCGGCCGGCAGCAAGGAGCGGGCCACGGACGTCCTCGCGCTGCTGACCGACAAGGCGAAGTACTACCTGCGGGAAGCCAGCTTCGAACGGATGCTGCTCCAGATCGATCTGCTGCCGCGGTTCCTGCGGGAGGACGGGGAGATCCTCACCACCCCCGAGTTCTGGAGGGACCATCTGCTCGACGCCGGGTTCGCCGAGGCCGACATCGTCGCCACCGAGCCGGTCGAGTTGTTCAACCGGGTGATCGTGGCGCGGAAGGCACCGGGCGCGGCGAGCTGACGGGCCGACGTGGTGGTGAGGGGCGCGGCCGGCCGTCGCACCGCCACGTCACCGTCCGGCTCAGTGGCCGAGGCCGGCCTGCCGGGCCCGGACCGCCGCCTCGGCACGGTCGACGAGGTGCAGCTTGGCGAAGATGCGGGACAGGTAGTTGCGCACCGTCTTGATGGACAGGCCGAGTTGTTTGGCGATCGCCGCCGTGCCCAGACCGTCCGCGACGAGTTCGAGGACCTCCAGCTCCCGGTCCGTCAGCTCGGGGAAGGGCTTGGCCGCTCCGGCGGGCTGTGCCAGGTGATCGGTGACCCATCCGGAGGTGCTGGAGTCGAAGACCAGGCCGCCGGACTGGACGATTCTGATGGCCAGCACGAGGTCCTGGGAGGGTGCGCCCTGCGACAGGTAGCCGCGGGCTCCGGCGCGCATGGCGGCCAGGAAGGCCTCCCGGTCGTCGGCGATGCTGACGATCAGTACGGCGGTGCCCGGGCAGCGTTCGACGATGGGGGTGATCACATCCACGAGGGGGGCGCTCGGCGGATTGACGTGGAGCAGCACCACGTCCGGGCGCAGCCGGTGGATCGTGGCCACCGCGTCGGGTCCGGTGCCGACGTCCCCGACCACTTCCAGTGCGTCGACGCCGTCGAGCAGGATTCGCAAACTCGACCTGTATACCGGGCGGTCTCCCGCGATCAACACGGTGACGGAATCAGCACGCGCAGGCTTCTCAGCTACTTGGTCGAGCACGTTGTTCCTCCCCCAGACGCCCGAACACAGCTCGATCGACAATCGATCACAATACCAAAAAAGAACGTGCAGCACGGCATATGCAATGAACATGGGATTCCGGTTGTGCCGCCCCCTTAAGAGAGGCGTGCAGACCGCGGCTATGCCGCAGGTGAGCAGGTGTCACGGTGCCGCCCGGGCGCTCCGCCCCCATCTCGGCGCGCTGCTCGGCCGCGTACTCATTCCAGAAATCCCATAGGACAGCGGGCATCTGACTCACGACAGGAACAGTGCACGCTGAGAGGATTCCTGAGTTCCCACCGACCTTTATTTTGCCTTCTCTTTGCGGGATGCCAGGTGTTCATACGGCACACATTCAGGTATGCGCAGTTGACGCGGGAAAGCGTCATTCACCCTTCAACGACCGTAACGGTAATGACATCGGTTGCCGCAGTCACCGGGAATATCCGCATCCGACGCGACCCCGACGGCGTGAGACCGCATCGCTTTCCCCGGCACAACGGATCCGACGGGGGAAGTGCGCGGGCCCTCCCGGCGGACGCTCCCGGCTCCGGCACCCGAGCCACCCGGCCGAACGGCCACCGACTCCGCCGCCCCGTACTCCACCGGCCGGCCCTCAAGTCGGCCGGAAACAAGCGCACCGGCAACGATACCGCTCCCCTCCACCGCCCGACTCGTGCTACCAATCTTCCAAAGTCCTTTGGAATTTGGGAGTAAAGCGAATGGCATCCCGTACGGACCCGCAGACCAGTCCCCCGACAGTCACCCGAGCCGCCACCGACTCGGCGGACACCTCCGCACGGCGCCGCCGGACGGTATGGCTGCTGGCCGCGCTGGTGATGGTGTCCCTCAATCTCAGGGCGCCGATCTCGGCGGTGTCGGCGCTCCTGACCCCCCTCGTGTCCGACCTGGGCCTCTCGGGCTGGGGTCAGACCCTGCTGACGGTGCTGCCGACGGTCTGCCTGGCCGTGTTCGCCTTCGCGGGCCCCGCGCTGGTCCGCCGACTGGGCGAGGAACGGCTGGTGGCCGTCTGCCTGATCGTGCTGCTGGCCGGCGACCTCCTGCGGATGGTGCGCGCACAGGCCGCCCTCTTCCTCGGCACCCTCTTGGTGGTGGCGGCCATCGGGGCGATCAACGGGGCCATTCCCGGCCTCATCAAACGGGAGTTCGGCCAGCGGCTCGCCCCCGTGATGACGCTCTACACGATCGTGCTCACCCTGGGAGCGGCCGGCGCCTCGGCACTCGCTCCCCGGCTCGGCGGCGACCACGGCACCCACTGGCTCGCCTCCCTCGCCTGGATCACCGTCCCGGTGGCTGTCGTCGCCTGTGTGACCTGGCTGCCCGGCATGCGGCGGCGTGCCGCATCCGGCGGCCGGGCGCGGATCCCCAGCGCGCTGTGGCGGGACGGACTGGCCTGGCAGACCACCGCGTTCTTCGGCTTCATGGGTCTGTCCTTCTACTTCGTCCTCGGCTGGCTGCCGACGGTCTGTCACGAGCGCGGCATGTCACTCGCCCAGGGCGGACTCGTCCTCGCGGTCACCTCCCTCATCCAGGTGGCCGGCTCGCTCGGGGTCCCGGCGCTCATCCGGCGGATGCCCGACCAGCGGGGCGTCGCCGTCATCGTCGGGGTGCTCAACGCCGGCGGGCTCATCGCACTCATGGCCGCACCGATCTCCGTCGGCGCCTGGATCGCCGCCGCCCTGCTCGGCCTCTCCCAAGGCAGCGGGTTCACACTGGGACTCACCCTGATCGGGCTGCGCGCCAAGGACGCCGACACGGCCGTCGGACTGTCCGGCATGGTGCAGGGCGTCGGCTACCTCATCGCCATCCTGGGACCGCTCGGCGGCGGGGCGCTGCTGACGAGCTCCGCCGGGCTGACGGCGGCACTCGTCCTGCTGCTGGTCGTCACCGCCGGCGAACTGGCCGCGGGCGTGGGCGCCGGCCGCAACCGGCACGTCCTGGAACCGGCCGCGGCCCGTACCGGCACCGCGCGAGAGGTCTGACATGCCCGAACTCGACACACAGACGCTGACCGCCCCGATCTACACGGAACTGGCCCGGGTCGGCAAAGTGCTGGCCAACCCCCTCCGGCTGCGCCTGCTCGATCTGCTCGACGCGCGGGAACGCACCGTCGAACAGCTCTCCCGCGAGTCCGGTATCCCGTTGAAGAACACCTCCGCCCAGTTGCAACAGCTGCGCTCCGCCCACCTCGTCAGCAGCCGCAAGGACGGCACCCGTGTGCTGTACCGGCTGGCCGACGACGAGGTGGGCCGGTTCCTCGGCGTGTTCCAGGAGTTCGCCCGGCGGCGGCTGGCAGACCTGCGCAGCGCCATCTCCGACGGGCTCGGCGACCTGAGCGAGCTGGAACCGGTGACCGCCGAGGAGCTGACCACCCGGCTCGGCGACGGCGCGCTCGTGATCGACGTACGCCCGGCCGACGACTACGCCATGGGGCACATCCCCGAGGCCGTCTCCCTCCCGTCCGAGCAGCTGCTGAGCAGAATCGGCGAACTCCCGGACGACGCCGAGATCATCGCGTACTGCCACGGCCCGTACTGCGTGACCTCGGCCGCGTGCGTCCAGCTCCTCCGGGAACAGGGCCGGCAGGCGCGCCACCTCGAGGGCGGCCTCACCCACTGGCACCGCACCGGAAACCCGCTGCACACCGGGGCCGGCTCATGAGGCCGGGCCGGTGTGCCCCACCGAAGAGAGGGCAACCATGCGCATACGAGGAAGTCACGTGGCCGTCGTGGGCGGCAGCATCGCCGGCTGCGCCGCGGCCGTCGCCCTGGCCCGGGCGGGGTGCGAGGTCACCGTGTTCGAACGCAGCCGGGGCGGGCTGCGCGACCGCGGCGCCGGTATCACGCTTCCCGCGTCGCTCCACGGTGAACTGCTGGATGCGGGATACCTGAGCCCCGGCATGCGGGTGCTGCGACGCGACGAGCTGATCTGGCTCACCCGCGACGGACGGTCCCCCGACGGCCGGATGGTCGGCCGGCAGCCCTATCCGTCCATCATGGCGAGCTGGGCACTGGTCTGGCGCGGGCTGCGCAGACAGGTGCCGGACAGCGCCTACCGCGAGGGGGCGGCCGTCACCGGTGTGCGGCAGGTGGGCGACGGCGTGGAGGTGTGGGTGAACGGCCGGTCCGCGGGGCGGTACGCGGTCGCCGTCGGCGCCGACGGTTACCGGTCGACCGTGCGGCCGGCCGTCGCCCCGGAAGCGGCCGTCCGGTACGCCGGGTACGGCCTGTGGCGCGGCGACCACCCCGCCGACCGGGGCGCGGACGGCCCGCGGTCACCGTTGCTGGACGACTTCGTCGCCGTCGGCTTCCGCGGCGGCCACGCCGTCTTCTACCGCATCCCCGACGCCGGAAGTGACGGGTACCGGCAGAACTGGGCGCTGTACGGAAGCGTGCCGGACGCCCTGTACCCGGACGGGAAGGCCGCGCCCGTGCCCCGCGGACAGGTGACCGGAACCGCCGCCGCCCACCTCCACGAACTCATCGCCGGGGAGCTGCCGCCCACATGGGCCGACACGGTGCGCCGCACGGAACTGCACGAGCTGTCGATCAACCCCATGTACGACACCACGGTCTCGCGTTACGCCAAGGGCCCGCTGCTGCTGGCCGGTGACGCCGGGGCCATCGCACGCCCGCACACCGGCGCCGGCGCGGTCAAGGCGATCCAGGACGCCTGTGCCCTCGAACGCGTCTGCCAGGCCGGCGAAACCTGGCCGGAAGCCCTGGCCGCCTTCGACGCCGAGCGGCGCGGCGCGGGCAACGCCCTCACCGAACTGGGCAAGCACCTCGGCCGGATGCGTGTGGAGGACTCCCCCGACTGGCCCGCCCTCACCCCGGACGACTTCGCGTCCTGGCTGCACGCCAACACGCACGGCTGGCAGAGCGCGTACGACCCGGCCTGACCCGCGGCGACACGGCGAGCGCCGCCGGGAGCACGTCCACCGTCCAGCACCGTCCCCAGGAGGAAGAGATGTTCACCCTGCCGCCCATCACCCTGCCCGGCATCGACGACTACGCGGCGGCCCACTCGGCCCCGGACCCGGACGCGCTGAGGGTCGTTCCCGAGAACGACCTGGGCATGGGGCACCTGATCAGCGGTCAGCTCGTGGGCGGGCTGCTGCGCATGCTCATCCACACCATCCGGCCGCGGCTGGTCCTCGACATCGGCACCTTCACCGGCTACTCGGCGCTGTCGATGGCGGTGGCACTGCCCGAGGGCGCCCGCGTGATCAGCTGCGAGGTCGATCCGGAACGGGCCGAGGTCGCCAGGAAGCACATCGCCGAAGCCGGCTTCTCCGACGTCATCAGTGTGCGGGTGGGCTCCGCGCTCGACACCGTCGCTGGGATCGACGAACCGCTCGATCTGGTGTTCATCGACGCCGACAAGCCGAACTACCACAACTACTACGCCGCGACGCTGCCGAAGCTCTCCCCGCGGGGCCTGATGGTGTGCGACAACACGTTGTGGCGCGGGGAGATCATCGACGCCGGCAGCACCGACCCCGACGTCCGGGCGCTCCGGGCGTTCAACGACGCCGTGGCCGCCGACCCGCGGTGCGAATCCGTGATGCTCACCGTGCGGGACGGTGTCACCCTCATCCGGCGCGTCTGAGGGCGGCGGGCCTCACGGCTCCGTCAGCCGGGCCACCAGTTCTCCGGGGGCGATGAGCCGGTAGGCGTCGACGACGAGTTCGCGCACCTCGTCCCAGTCGACCGGCACGTCGAGGTAGACACCGACCCAGTGCCGTCCGCCGTAGGGCGGGGAGAAGAACCGGTCGGGTTCGGCGGCGACCATGGCCTCCTTGGCACCTGCCGGTGCCGGCACCCAGAAGCTCTGCCGGCCTGCCGGGTGCCGCTCGGAGATCTGCGCCAGTGTCCGCCGCCGGACCCGCCAGGCCGGTTCACCGTGATGGTTGGTGCCTTCGGCCACCTCGGGGAGGGCCAGGCACAGCTCGCGCAACCGCGTCACGTCGTCCTCGGTCATACGGCGATCGTCTCACCCCGCCGCGCCGCGACGGCCGGCTATCGGGGAAGCATGGCGCGGCGCCCCGGTGCGGCGGAGGACTGCATGCTCATCCCGCCGTCGACGACGAGGAGTTGGCCGGTGAGGTAGCGGGACTCGTCGGAGGCGAGGAAGACCATGGTGTGGCCGATGTCCTCGGGCGAGCCCAGGTACGGGAGGGCGTTGCCCTTCTTCAGCGAGGTGACGACCTCTTCGGGCAGGTTGTTCTCCAGGGCCGGGGTCACGACCGCGCCGGGGGCGACGGCGTTGCAGCGCACGCGCTGCGGTCCGTACTGGACGGCGATCGACTTGGTCATGCTGACCACCGCGGCCTTGACGGCGCCGTAGGAGGTCTGGAGCACGTCGCCGACCAGGGCGGCGACGGACGCCGTGTTGATGACGGAACCGCCGCCGGCCCGGATCATGTGGGGCACCGCGTGCCGGGCGCCCAGCAGGGTGCTGCGCATGTTGAGGGCGACGGCCCGGTCGAACTCGTCCATGTCCATGCGCAGCAGGTCGAGGTCCTTGCGCGGGTCGGTGCCGCCCACGTGGTTGCACAGGACGTGCAGGGCGCCGAACTCGGTGACGGCCGCGGCCACCATGCCGGCGACCGAGTCCTCCTCGGTGACGTCCACCGTCAGGGGCAGCGCCCGGCCGCCGGCGGCCTCGACCAGCCCGGCGGTCTCCTCGGCGCCGTCGCTGCTGCGGTCCGCGACGACGCGGGCGCCTTCCCGGCTCATCAGCACGGCTGCGGCTCTGCCGATTCCGCTGCCCGCACCGGTGATGACCGCGACCTTGTCCTTGAGTCGTTCCATGGGGTGTTCCTTGTCCGTCGTGCGTGGGTCCGCGTACGCCGTGCACTGTGCGCCGGCCGGCGTGCGGGGCTGTTCAGGGTTGTCCGGCGGCGGCCTGCGGGTCCGCCCGGGCCGGCCCGTCGTTCTGCGCCGTCGCGGGGCGGCGGACGCGGGGTACGGCGAGGGTGAGGAGGAGTGCACCGGCCGCGGCGCACATCGCGACGAGGTAGGTGAGCCGGAAGCCGTGCTCGGTCGGTACCTCGGCCGGGCCGAGCCGCATCGTCGAGTTGGCCAGTATCGCGGCCATCACCGCGCTGGAGGTGGAGGTGCCGATGGACCGCATCAGCGCGTTGACCCCGTTGGCGGAGGCGGTCTCCGTCACCGGGACGGCGTCCATGACCAGGGCGGGCATCGCCGCGTAGGCGATGCCGACCCCGGCGCTGACGAGCATCGCGGTGACGACGATCTGCCACACCTGGGACATCAGGAAGAGTCCGGCGCCGTAGCCGAGTCCGATGACGGCGGCGCCGGTGAGCAGTGTGGTGCGGGCTCCGTGCCGTGCGGTGAGGCGGGCGGACACGGGTGACAGGGCCATCATCACCAGGCCGCCCGGGGCCAGGGCGAGGCCCGCCGCGAGGGTGGACCGGCCGAGCCCGTACCCGGTGGCCTCGGGTGACTGGAGCAGTTGCGGCAGGGTCAGCGACATCGCGTACATGGCGAAGCCGACGAGCACGGAGGCGAGGTTGGTGAACAGCACGGTCCGCCGCGCGGTGACCCGCAGGTCCACCAGCGGTTGGGCCACACGCAGTTCGTGGACGCCCCACAAGGCCAGGACGGCGGCGCCCCCGGCGGCCAGGCCGAGGGTGGCGGCGCTCGTCCAGCCCCAGTCGCCGCCCTTGGTGACCGGCAGCAGCAGGCACACCAGTCCGGCGGCGAGCCCCAGCGCCCCGGGGATGTCGAAGCGTCCCGGCGCCCGGCGCGGTGAGGCGGGCAGCAGTGCGGCCACCAGCACGAGGCAGACCAGGCCGAGTGCGGCGGCGAGCCAGAACAGGGCGTGCCAGTGGGTGTACTGGACGATGGCCGCGGACAGCGGCAGCCCGATCGCGCCGCCGACACCGAGGGTCGCGCTGACCAGTGCGACGGCGCCGCCGACACGGGCGGCGGGCAGTTCGTCGCGCAGGATGCTGATGCCGACCGGGATCACTCCGGTGGCCAGCCCCTGGAGGGTCCGTCCGGCCACCACCGGTATCAGGCTGTCGGAGACGGCGCACAGGACCGATCCCGCCACGAGCACGGTCAGGCTGGCGACCATGACCTTGCGTTTGCCGTACATGTCACCGAGGCGCCCGGAGAGGGGGGTGACCACGGCCGCCGCCAGGAGGGTCGCGGTGATCGCCCAGGACGCGTCGGACGAGCCGGCGTGCAGCAGGCGGGGCAGCTGCGGGACGATCGGGACGACGAGTGTCTGCATGAGCGACACCACGACGCCGCTCAGGGCGATGACGGCGGTGACCGTGCCCGGTCCGGTGGCACGGGGGGTTCTGGCTGACAACGGGGACTCCTCGGAGCGGCCGGCGCCCGTGCGGGGCGGCGGGGTGCGTGCGGGCGGGGTCACCGGCGGGCCGGGACCCGGTCGGCGGGGTCGGGGCCGGCGAGCAGTTCCCGGCGCAGACGCAGGGCGTCCTTGGGGGCGTTCCAGGCCAGGACGGCGGTGACGCGGCCGTCCTTCCGGTACACGCCGGTGAAACGGTCACGGCCGGGATCGGGGTCGTGGGGTGCGAAGCGCGCGCCGGGAGCGGGCACCCCGTGCACGACGATCTTGTGCGGTCCCTGGTCCGTCCAGAAGAACGGGACGGAGTCGAGCACCTGCGCGTCACCCAGCAGGTTGGCGGCGACGACGCGGGCCTGCTCACCCGCGTGCATCCGGTGTTCCAGGCGCAGCCGCCCGCCGTGGCGCGGCAGGTACCAGGACGCCACGTCGCCGCAGGCGTGGACGCCGGGGGCGGCTGCGCCGCCCGCGTCGCAGCGCACCCCGTCGGTCAGGTCGAGTCCAGTGCCGGCGAGCCAGTCCGTCGCGGGTGCCGAGCCGATGGCGCTGAGCACGGTGTCGGCGGGAAGCCGGGTGCCGTCGTCCAGCTCCACGGTGACCGGTCCCTCCCCCGGACCGGTGTGCCGCGCGTGCACGGCGCTCACGGCACGTCCGGTCAGCACGGTGGCGCCGGCCGCGCGGAGTCGCTCGCCGACGAGAGCACCGACGTGCCCGCCGAGGGCGGGCAGCGGATGGGCGGCGCGGGCCACCAGGGTGACCTCACACCCCAGGGCCAGGGCCGTCCACGCGGTCTCGGTGCCGAGGAAGCCGCCTCCGGCGATGACCAGACGCCGGCCGGCCGTCAGCCGGGCGGCGAAGGCGCGCGCGTCGTCCAGTGTCTTGAGCGTCACGGCGGCACCGGGCCGTCCGGGCAGGGCGCTCGGTGTCACACCGGTGGCGACGACCAGATCGGTGTGGTCGAGGACGGTTCCGTCGTCCAGGGTGACGGTGCGAGCGGCGAGGTCGGCTGCGACCGCGCGGCGGCCCCGGTGCACGGTGGCGAGCCGGTCGAGGTCGCCGGCCCCGGTCAGCCACAGCTGTTCGGGGCGCAGTTCACCGGCGAGGAAGCGTTTGGACAGCGGGGGCCGGTCGTAGGGCGGGTGGTGCTCGGCGCCGACGAGCGTGAGGGCGCCGTCGTAGCCGAGGCGGCGCAGGTGCTGGACGACGGCCGTGCCGGCCGCCGAGGCGCCGACGACGAGGATGTGACGCTTCACCGGCCGCCCACCGTGATGGCCGCTGCCGGGCAGATGCGGGCGGCCTCGGCGGCTGCCTCGCGGTCGGGGCCGGCCGGTTCCTCGGTGAGCAGCACGGCGACGCCGTCCTCGTCCCGTTGGTCGAACACCTCGGGGGCGACCAGGACGCACTGGCCCGCGCCGACGCACTTGTCCTCTTCGATGGTGAGCTTCATGGGTCGGGTCCTCCTACCAGGCGACACGGAGCGAGGCGAAGCCGTGGACACGGCTGTGGGTGTTCAGGTCGAAATCGTCGGGGCCGTCCACCAGGCGCAGCGTGGGGACCCGCGCGAAGAGGGTCTGGAAGGTCAGCAGCAGTTCCAGCCGGGCCAGCGCCTGCCCGAGGCACTGGTGGGTGCCGTGACTGAAGGCGAGGTGTCCGCGAGCGGGTCGGGTGACGTCGAAGACGTCCGGGTCCTCGAACGCCTGCGGGTCGCGGTTGGCCGACGGGAGCGAGACCAGCACGCCGTCCCCCGGACGGAGGGGGCAGCCGGCGACGGTGACCTCGCTGCGGACGGCGAGCTGACGCGGATGCTGGGCGACCGTCAGGAACCGCAGCAGTTCCTCCACGGCGTTCGTCCGCAGGGCCTCGTCGCCGGCCATGAACAGGTCCCGCTGCTCGGGGTGGCCGAGGAACAGTGCGGTGCCCAGGCCGATCATGTTGCCGGTGGTCTCGAAGCCGGCGACGAGCAGCGTCATGGCGATGTTGACGAGTTCGGGCCGGTCGATGGTGCCCGGCAGCAGGTGGTCGCGGGCCAGCTCCGCGAGGATGTCGTCGCCGCCCGTGCGCGCCTTGTCCTGGACGAGGGCGTCGAGGTAGTCGGCGAGTTCGCCGAGGGCGACGCGGACGTCGGCGGGGTCGGCGTCGCCGGCCAGTGCGCGGGCGGCGGCCTGCTGGAAGAAGGCGTGGTCGGCGTAGGGCACACCGAGGAGCAGGCAGATGACCCGGGCCGGTACGGGGCGGGCGAGCAGTGCGACCAGGTCGGCGGGTGAGCCGGCGTCCAGCATGTCGTCGAGGGTGGCGTCGACGACGCGCTGGATGTCCTCGCGCAGGGCGTGCACGCGCTTGACGGTGAAGTGGCGGGTCAGCCGGCGACGCCGGATGAGGTGGTCGGGGTCGTCGCTGCGGATGAGGCTCTCGACCCGGTCGTCGCGCTGCTGGACGTCGGTGGGGCTGAACAGCGGGAAGCCGGGGGTGTCCAGTCGTGCCGAGAACGCCGGGCTGGAGAGCACGGCCTTGGCGTCCTCGTAGCGGGTGACCAGCCGGGGCCGGGCGCCTTCGAGCGCGTGGGTGCGCGGCAGCCCCGGGCGGGCGCGGAGGCCGGCGAACTCGGCGGGCGGGTCGAAGGGGCACGTCCGGGCGGCCGGATAGGGGATCGCGTCCTCGGGCTGGTCTGCGCTCATGCGGGTCTCCATGCCTCGCGTACGTCAGGGGGCGGCGGCACGGGACTCTCGATGAGCACCATGCACACGATGTGCACAGTACACACGGTATGCATGATGCACAAATCTGCGGGCGGGGCCCCCGCACGGCCCGCGGGCGTACGGGATGATGAGAGGGAACCGACGGTGGAGAAGGACCATGGACATGCATGAGCAAGAGCGGCGGCTGAGCGATCTGGAGCGGGAGCTGACCTTGCTGTCCCGGCACTTCGTCGCCGCGCGGGGCCCTCGCATCGGGCAGAGCCTGGAGCGCTCGGCCTACGTCCTGCTCACCCGGCTGGAAGTCGGCGAGCCGCTCACCCTCAAGGAGCTGGCGCACACCTTCCAGGTCGATGTCTCGACGATCAACCGCCAGGTCAGCGCCATGCTGCGGAACGGGCTGGTGGAGCGTATCCCCGACCCCGAGGGGGGAATGGCCCGCAAGTTCCGCCCCACCCCGCTCGGGCTCGAACGCCTGGAGGCCGACCGCGCCATCAGCCGCGCCGGGATGCGGCGTCTCATCGAGGCGTCCGGCTGGTCAGGGCAGCGGACCGAACAGTTCCTCACCCTGCTGGTCGAGTTCAACCAGAGCATCGAACAGCTGGAGGGGCTGACCTGGTCCCGTGCGGCCCGGCCGGAGAACCCGCCGGCCGCCGATTGAGCGCCGCGCACAGGTGCTGCCGCGCCCCCGCGCGCGTCACCCGCGGGGCCGGGGCCTCAGCGCAGTACGGCCGTCATGTCGATCTCGACGAGGACGTTGGCCAGGTCGGCGCCGACCGTGGTGCGGGCGGGATAGGGCGGCGTCAGATGCCGCTCGTAGACGGCGTTGAAGTCGTCGAAGTCCCGGTCGAGATGCTGGAGGTGGACGGTCGCGCGCACCACGTCGGAGAAGCCGAGCCCGTGCGCCTCCAGGACCGCGGCGAGGTTCCGCAGCGTCTGCTCCGTCTGCTCGGTGATCGAGGTGCCCGCCACCCGGCCGGTCACCGGATCGTGCGGACCGAGACCCGAGGTGTGCAGGAACCCGCCCGCCGCGACCGCCTGCGAGTAGGCCCCGACCGGCTGGGGCGCCGCCTGGGTGCTGACGACCTGACGTCTGTCCACGGCAGTGGTCTCCTTCGGCGAACGGTGCGGATGCGGCACTGACCGGCCCGGCGCGTCGGAACCGGCACCCTCGGGCCGTCCGGCGCCGCCCGGGTGCTCGGCACGGGGAGTGGCTGCGGCCCCCTGCGCCCTGCCCGTCCCGGCGCCGAGCACACGTGACACCTCGCGGCCGGCCTCGCGGACGAGGTGGCCCAGTGACGTGAGGGACGCGCTCCGCGCGTCGGCCACCGGCCCCGACAGACCGACCGCGGCGACCGGAACGCCCGCGTGGTCGGTCACCGCGGCATCCACGCCGGCCACCCCGCAGCCGGCGCTCCCGTCCTGGGCGGCGAAGCCGTGGCGTCGTGCCGCGGTGACGGCCGCGCGTACCCGGCGGGCCGCCGCCTCGCCGGACTCACCGCCGCCGGCTGCGGTACGCGCCGCTTCCTCCGCCTCGACGGAGCGGGCCTCGTCCAGTCCGGCCAGCAGCACCCAGCCGGCCGTGTCCGCGTGCAGCGGGCGGCGCGCGCCCAGCCTCGGGCGCACCGGCATGGGGCCACCGCCTTCCACGGCGTCGACCAGCACGGTCTCCGCAGCCTCGCGGATGGTCAACCGGGCGGTGTGGCCGGTTCGTTCGGCCAGCCCGGTGAGCACGCCCCGGGCGGCGTCCCGCAGATCGAGCCGTTCCAGATAGACGCCGCCGAGGTAGGCGGCACGGGAGCCGAGCCGGTAGCGGGCGCGCTCCGCGTCGCGCAGCACCAGCCCGTTGTCGGTGAGCGGGGCCAGCAGCCGCAGCAGGGTGCTCTTGTGCAGCCCCAGCCCCCGGGCGATGTCCGTGAGGGACGCGCCCGCCGGGTCGGGGTGGTCGGCGATGAAGTCCAGCACGGTCAGCGCGCGCCGCAGGGACGAGGAGCGGTTGCGTCCCGCCGCGCCCTGGGTCCCGTTCCCGTCCGCGTCCGCCACCCTGCCCGGTCCCCTTCGCCGCTTGTCCCGCGGCCGGTTGCTTCCTGTGCAACGGCCTCTTGACCGTGCCGATCTTGCCTTCTACTGTCCGCCAAATGCAACACAGCATTTTGCAATGCAGTACCGATGAAGCGTTGTTGGCCGAGCTGATCGCGATTCCCAGCGTCAACCCCCGTGAACAGGCCCTGCCCGCCGAGACCCCGCTCGCCGAGTTCGTCGCCGCCTACTGCCGCCGCCTCGGCATGACCGCCCGGCTCGACGAGGTCGCCGACGGCCGCTGCAACGTCGTCGCGACCATGCCCGGACGCCGCACCGACGAGTGCGTCCTGCTGGAGACCCATCTCGACACCGTCGAGACCGAGGGAATGACCGTCGACCCGTTCACCGCCAGGATCCACGACGGCCGCCTGTACGGGCGCGGCGCCTGCGACGCGAAGGGATCACTGGCCGCCTTCCTGTCCGCGCTCGCCCGGATCGCCGCCTCCGGACGCCCGCCCGAGCGCACGGTCGTCCTGGCGGGTGCCGTCGACGAGGAGCACCGCTACCGGGGCGTCACACATCTGCTGGGCACCGAACCGGGAGCGGAAGTCGCGGGCGACGGCAGCGCGCAGTTCGGGGCACGCTGCGTCGGCGCCGTCGTCGGTGAACCGACCGGCCTCGCCCTCGTCGTGGCGCACAAGGGAGTCATGCGCTGCCGCATCGTCGCCACCGGTCCCGGCGGGCACAGCTCCTTGCCCGAGGGACGCGTCAACCCGGTCGAGACGATCGCCGAAGTCGTCCGCCACCTGCGCGACGAGATCGCCCCGCGGCTGTCCGCACGGCAGCACCCGCTGGTCGGCGCCCCCACCCTCGTCGTCACCCAGATATCCGGCGGCTCGGGCCCCAACGTGCTGCCCGAACGCTGCGAGATCACCATCGACCGCCGCACCGTGGGCGGTGAGGAACCGCTCCAGGTGTGGCAGGAGCTCAAAGACGAACTGGAGAGCCGCTTCACCGGCCTGGTGGAGGTGGCACCGCCCCACGTGGTGGACTACGCGCTGCCCGCCCAGAACGAGGGCGCCGGCGCCGCATTCACCGCCGAGTTCGGCCGGGCCCTCACCGCCCACGGCCTCGACCCGGTGGGCACCGGCGTCGGACACGGCACCGACGCCAGCAAGATCTGCCGGGCCGGTATCCCCTCCGTCGTCTTCGGCCCAGGGTCCATGACCGAGGCCCACACCCCCGGCGAGTTCGTCGAGCTGGCCCAACTGGCCACCGCCACCGAGGTCCTGGTCACCCTGCTGACCTCCGGGCCGGACGGCACCACGGGCGGCGGCGATGACTGACGCCACCGCCACCGCGCGCGCCGGACGCCTGGACGCCCAGCTGGCCGAGGGTCCCGTCGGCTGGCGGTTCAAGGCCCTCCCGCCGCAGGCGGCACCGTACGAGAGCGCCGAGCTGCCCGGCCAGGGCTACCGGCTCTTCGAGGACGGCTTCGAGTGGCCCGTCATGGTGCTCAAGCAGCGGGCACTGGAGGCCAACCTCACGGCGCTCGCCGCCTTCTGCGCGGAACGGGGCGCCCTTCTGGCCCCGCACGGCAAGACGACGCTCTCCCCCGCCCTGTACGCGCGTCAGCAAGCCCTCGGCGCGTGGGCCGTCACCGTGGCCACGCCCCATCAGGCCCGCGTCTTCCGGGCCGGGGGCGCCCGGCGCATCCACTACGCCAATCCACTGGTGCACACGGGCTTCGCCCGCTGGGCCCAGCGGGAACTCGCCGCCGATCCGGAGTTCGGATTCACCGCGTACGTGGACACCCTCGAAGGCGTCCGTCTGCTGGGCGCAGCCCTCGACCCCCGCCGGCCGCCGCTGCCGGTCCTCGTGGAGATCGGGCACGCGGGCGGCCGTACGGGCTGCCGCACGCCCGCGCAGGCACTCGCCGTCGCCCGGGCAGCCGCCGCCGAGCCCTCCCTCGCCGTCGTCGGCGTCGCCGCCTACGAGGGCAGCGTCAGCCACGCCCGCACGCCCGAGGCCGTCGCCGAGGTCACCCGTTTCCTGCGCACCGTCAAGGACACCATGGTCCGCATCGCCGAGGCGGGCCTGCTGGACTCCCGGGCCGGGCTGGACGCATGGCTGGTGAGCTGCGGCGGGAGCATCTACTACGACCTCGTCGCCGGCGAACTCGCCCACGGCTGGGGCAGCGGCGGACCGCAGGACGGGCATCCCGACGGGCGGACCGGCACCGGAGAGGAAAGCCTCGCGGGGCGGCCCGTACGGCTGGTGCTGCGCAGCGGCGCCTACAGCTCCCACGACGACGGCCTCTACGACCGGCTCGCCCGGCAGGCACCCGGCACACCCCGGCTGACCCCCGCCCTGGAGGTGTGGACCCAGGTGATCTCCACGCCGGAGGACGGTCTCGCCCTGCTGGACGCGGGCCGCCGGGACCTGCCCTTCGACGAGGGGCTGCCCGTACCGCTCGCCCACCGGCCCCGGCGCCCCGGGCCGCAGGACGCCTGGCCCGAGGAGGCCGCGCGCGACGCCGAAGCCCTGCTGGGCTGGCGGATCGACGCCCTCAACGACCAGCACGCCTTCCTGCGCTTCCCCACCGGCGGCGGTCCCCGCGTCGGCGACCTGCTCGCACTGGGCATCTCCCACCCCTGCACGGCGCACGACAAATGGCAGCTCGTGCCCGTCGTCGACGACGGCTACCGCGTGGTCGACACCGTCCGCTGCTTCTTCTGAACGGCGCGGCCCCCACTTCTCCCCCTCCCCCCTTGCTCCCTCCTCCTGCTCCGGCGTCACCTCACCCCGGAAGGACCACCCGTGTCTGTCTCCCCCTCCCCGACCCTGCCGCCCGACGGCGCCGCCAGAGCCCCCGGCGCCGACCGGCCTCCCAGACTCCGCGCCCGCTGGGCCGTCCTCGCCGCCGACTTCATGGTGCTCGGCCTCAACTACGCGGACCGGGCCGCCATCGGCGTCGCCGCGCCGTACATCATCAAGGAGTTCGGCTTCTCCGAGACCGCGTTCGGCTGGATCCTCAGCATCTTCGCCGTCTCCTACGCGCCCTTCGGTCTGATCGGGGGCTGGGCCGCCGACCGCTTCGGCCCCCGCAAGACCATGGGCTGGGCGGCGCTCGCCTGGTCGGCCTTCACCGCCGCCACCGCGGCGGGCGTCGGATTCGTCAGTTTCCTGATCATCCGGATCCTCTTCGGCGCCGCCGAAGGCCCGCAGGCCACGGTCACCGCGAAGCTGATGAACACCTGGTTCCCGCGGCGCGAGCTGGGGACGGCCGTCGGTGTCGCCAACGCCGCCACACCGCTGGGCGGAGCCGTCGGCACCCCCGTCGTGGTCGCCGTCATCGAGGCGACGAACGGCAACTGGCGTGCTCCCTTCGTCATCTTCGGCGTCATCGGGGTGCTCTTCGCCATCGGCTGGTTCGCCGTCGTACGCGACAGCCCGGAACAGCACCCCTGGGTGCGGCCCGCCGAGCTGCGCGAGATCCGCGCCCCGCACGGCGACCGGACCGCGCGGAGCGGACAGGGCACGCGGAGCGAGCCCGGCACCCCGGGCGACGCCGGCGCACCGGGCGAAGGCGACGGGAGCACGGAGCACGACACCCGGACGGCGGGCGGGGCGGCGGAGTTGGAATCCGCGCAGCTCCCCGGTATGTGGCACTACGTCGCCCGCCCGGTCATCTGGGCCACGGCACTGGCCTACTTCGGCTACGCCTGGATCCTCAACGTCTTCCTGACCTGGTTCCCCACCTATCTGGTGAACGAGCGCGGCATCGACCTCGCGCAGCTGGCCGTCGCCGGTGCCATCCCCTGGGTCGGCGGCTGCGTCGGCATGATCGCCGGCGGCGTCGCCACCGACTGGCTCGTCCGCCGCCTCGGCGCCGCCGCCACCGTGCGCCGCTGGACGATCGTGATCTGTCTGGTGTGCACGGCACTGCTCTTCGGCTGCATCGCGCTGGTCGAGGACACCGGCCAGGCCGTGGCCCTGATGGCGGTCATCGTCTTCCTGCTGTACTTCACGGGCGCGCAGTACTGGACGGTGGTCGCCGAGGAGGTGCCGGGGCCACGCTACGGATCCGTCGCCGGTGTCGTGCAGTTCATCGCCGGCTGCGCCGGGTTCCTCGCCCCGCTCGTCACCGGCGCCGTGGTCGAACACGCACGTTCATGGGCGACGGCCTTCACCATCGCCGTCGTCATCGCCGTCGCGGGAGCACTGCTGCTGGCCGTGGCGGGACGCCGCAAACCGGCACGCGGCACGGAACTGCCCTGAGCGGAGCCCCGGCCGGGCGGTGGTGGCGCTCCGCCCCGCCCGGCCGGCGGCATGAGCGCGTGTGACGGGCGTGACCGCCCCGTCGCTGTGGCCGGAACTGGGCCCGGGCGGCCCACCCCGCGTCCGCAGCCGAGGACACGCGGGCACTCCGCCGCGTCCCGGGAAGGGAAAACGGAACGCCCCCGCGTCCGTGGAAGGGACGCGGGGGGCGGCAGGGGCGTGGCACGGCCGCAGCGGCGGTCCGCGGCGCCGTGCCGCCCCTCGTACGGCAGGGGCGTGGCACGGCGCGGCCCGGTTCGCGTGCCGTGTCGCCCCTCGTTCAGCGGGCCAGCAGGTCGCGCAGGGCCTTGGCCACCTCGCCCGGTGCCTCCTCGGCCATGTAGTGGCCGCAGGAGACGGTGGAGTGCTGCAGATCCGGTGCCCAGGCGCTCCACAGCGCACGGGCGTCGAAGCCGAGCGCGGCACCCCAGTCCTGCTGGAGCACGGAGACCGGCATGCGCAGCCGGTTCCCGGTCGCCCGGTCTGCGAGGTCGTGCTCGAGGTCGATGCCGGCGGAGGCACGGTAGTCGGCCACGATGGAGGGCACCGCGGCGCGGCACGCGGCCAGGTAGGCGGCCCGGACGTCGGCTGGCACCGCCTCCGGGTCGTTGGCCCAGATGTCGAGGAAGTAGCCGAAGAAGGCGTCCGGGTCGGCGGCGATCATCCGCTCGGGCAGGCCCGGAGGCTGGGCCATCAGGAAGAGGTGGAAGCCGACGGCGGCGGTGACGCCGCGCATCGTCTCCCACATGTCCGCGGTCGGGAGCACGTCGAGGCAGGCCAGGTGGGTGATCGTCTCCGGGTGGTCGAGCCCGGCGCGGTAGGCGACGAGGGCGCCGCGGTCGTGCCCGGCGAGCGCGAAGCGCTCGTGGCCCAGCTCGCGCGCCAGGGTGACGATGTCCTGGGCCATGGTCCGCTTGGAGTAGACGGTGCCGTCGGTCTCGGCGGGCTTGTCGCTCTCGCCGTAGCCGCGCAGGTCGGGACAGATCACGGTGTGGTCGGCGGCCAGGTCTGCTGCCACGTGCCGCCACATCAGGTGGGTCTGCGGGAAACCGTGCAGCAGCACGATCGGGCTGCCCGAGCCGGAGACGGCCGCGTGCAGGGAGACCCCTTCGGCGACAGGGACGCGAAGGTGGTCGAAGCCGGGGAGAGCAGGCGTCATGATGATTCTTTCCTCGTAGGGGTGATGTGCCTCGAAGCCTGCCGGTCGTGAATGAGCATCGAGTGAGCACGCTACCGTGACCAGGGACGATGCAGGACGAGGCGCCGAAGAGGGCGCCGGAGGACGGGACCGGGACAAAACCGGCGGAAACCGGGAGAAGGCCGGGAGAAAGGGTGATCGGGCGTGGAGGTCGGGTTCGGGGTGCTGGGGCCCGTGGCGGCCTGGGACGGCGCCGGTGACCCGATCGCGCTGAAGGGGCCGCGGCACCGCGCGGTGCTGGCCAGGCTGATCGTCGCCCGCCGCCGGGTCGTCCCGGTCGCCCGCCTGGTGGAGGACCTGTGGGAGGAGCCGCCCGCCGACGCGGTCGGCGCGGTACGCACTTTCGTGGCCGCGCTGCGCCGGGCGCTGGAGCCGCGGCGTCCGCCCCGGACGCCTGCACGGCTGCTGGTCACCGAGGGCCCCGGGTACGCGCTGCGCGCCGAACCCGACGCGGTGGACGCCTGGCGCTTCGAGCGGACGGTTACCCAAGCCGCCTCCCAGCCGCCCCAGCGGGCACTGGCCGTGCTGGAGGAGGCACTGGGGTGGTGGCGCGGCCCCGCCTACGCCGAGTTCGCCGAGGAGACCTGGGCCCGCACGGAACGGTCCCGGCTCAGCGAGCTGCGGCTGCACGCCGCCGAGCGCCGCGCCGAGGCCCTGCTGGCCCTCGGCCGCGCCGCCGAAGCGGTGCCCGACCTCGACGCCCACGTGGCCGAGCACCCGTGGCGCGAGGACGCCTGGCGGCTGCTCGCCCTGGCGCTGTACCGCACCGGCCGCCAGAGCGACGCCCTGACAGTGCTGCGCCGGGCCCGGACCCTGCTCGCGGACCAGCTGGGGCTGGACCCCGGCCCCGGGCTGCGCCGGCTGGAGTCCGACATCCTCGGCCACGCCTCCCACCTGGAACCCGCCTCCGGGTCGGAGGGCCCGGCCGGACGCGTGTGGGCGCAGGCAGCCGCCGCCTACGACCGCACCGTGGCCTCGGGCACCCGGGCCCGGCTGGAGTCGACAGTGAGCCTGTTGCGCCATCTCGCGGTGACCGGGGGCGGGGGCCTGGAGGCCGCCCGGCGGCATCGCGTGGCGGCGATCACTGCGGCGGAGGACCTGGGCGACCCGGAACTGACCGCCCGCGTGATCGGCGCGTACGACGTACCCGCGGTCTGGACCCGGGTCGACGACCCCCAGCAGGCCGCGGACGCGGTGGCGGCGGCCGAACGGACGCTGGCCGCGCTGCCCGAGGGGGCGCACCCCGCGGTGCGGGCCCGGCTGCTGGCGACGATCGCCGTCGAGTCACGCGGGACGCACTCGCCGCGCGGGCCCGAGGCCGCCCGCGAGGCCGAGCGGATCGCCCGCCGTCTCGACGACCCCACTCTGCTGGCGTTCGCCCTCAACGGCGCGTTCATGCAGGCGTTCGAGCATGCGGGGCTGGCCGCGCGGCGCGACGCGATCGGTGCCGAACTGGTGGCGCTGTCCGCCCGCAACGGCCTGCCGACCTGGGAGGTGCTGGGGCATCTGGTGCGGCTCCAGGCCCGCTGCGCGCTGGCCGACTTCTCCGGCGCCGACCACCACGCGGCCGAGGCCGAACGCCTGGCCGAGCGCAACGAGTCCCCGCTGGTCGGGGTCTTCACCGGGTGGTACCACGTTTTGCGGCTCGCCGCCGGCGGGGTGTCGGCCGCTGCCGAGGAGGCGGCCTACCGGTGCGCCGCCCAGCGGCTGGAGGGGGCCGGTATGCCCGGGCTGGAGCGCGGCCTGCTGCCGCTCGCGCTGCTGTCCGTACGCCTGCGGCACGGACAGCCGGCCCAGACCGGGGCGGACACCGACTGGGGGCCGTACGAACCGTGGGCCCGGCCCCTGGTGTTGCTGGCCGAGGGCCGCGGCGATGCGGTCGCCGGTGCGTTGCGCCGGCTGCCCGACCCGCCCCGCGATCTGCTGTTCGAGGCCCTGTGGTGCCTGGCCGCCCGGGCGGCCCTCGCCGTCGGCGACCGGGAGACGATGGAGCGGGCCCTGGCCGCGCTGCGGCCCGCCGCGCACGAGCTGGCGGGGGCGGGCAGCGGCCTGCTCACCCTCGGCCCGGTCGCCGGCCATCTCGACGACCTCGCCACCGCCCTCGGCAGGCCGGACGCCCGGGAAGAGTGAACTCCGCCGGTCCGTACCGCTGCCGGCGTGGCGTCGTCCGCTGCCTGCCCCGCTTGCCGGGGCGTGGACGGGGGCCGGTGCGGCGCGACGATGCGCCGACCACCGGCCCCGCCCGGGCCCGGCCGTGCCGTACGGCTGCTCAGTAACCGGTGCGGTCCACGGTCACGCACGTGGTCCGGCTCAGCACCGCGACCGTCTCATTGCCGCAGTTGTTGCTGTGCCCCGAGGCGTTGCGGGCGAACAGCAGGTTGGACAGGACGCCGCCGCTGGGCCCCGCCTGGTCGCCGCCACCGCCCTTGCCGGTGTCCGCGGCCACGCAGGTGCGGTTCTTGAAGAGCGCCAGTTTGCCGGTGCCGCAGAGATTGGTGTGGCCGGAGGAGTTCCTGCCGGAGAGGTTGGACAGCACACCGCCGGGGCCGGCATCGCTGTCACCCCCGTGGGCCGAGGCCATGCCCGCCGGCACCGCCATCAGCATGCCCACTGCGAGGCGCCGCGCACCGTTCATCTGCATGATCTTCCTTCCTGTGCACCCTTCCGGCCGTGTCGGCCGGTGCAACTGTCGTAACGACATCCGGTCCGATCGGCATGGGGCCGAGCACGGTGAATCATCGGCAAAGAGGTTGATCAGCTCCCCCTTGGGGAGTGCGCCGCCCGGGGCCGTTGACCGCGGCCCGTCGCTACCGGGCACGAGGTGGGTGCCCCGTGCGGCGGGTGAGGCGGAAGCGGCCTCGGCCTATTGATTTTCGATAGATACCGATCGACAATCGATAGATGCCTCGCCATTTCACAGCGGCCCTTCAGGCCGGCATCGTCGTAGTGTTCCTGGCCGGTCTCTTCGGCCAGATCGTCGTCATCCCCACGACAGCGGCCGACGAGGTCGACAACTTCCCTCCCTACGCCCCCTTCGCCGTGCCGTACGCGACGGTGGCGATCCTCGGAATCGTCTGCGTCCAGGTGGCGCTGGTCGCGGTGTGGCGGCTGCTGTCCATGGTCCGCGAGGACGCGATCTTCACGCCGCTCGCCTTCCGCTGGGTCGACGTCATCATCGGTGCCTCGGTGGTGGCGACCCTGCTGGCGCTCGGGACCGCGGCCCATCTCTTCTTCGCCACCATCCCCTCCCCCGACGACGGGATGGACGTCCTCAGCGCGCTGGGCGCCGCGGTCGTGTGCGTCGGAGCGGGCGCGGCGTTCGCGATGCTCGTCGTCGTGATGCGGAGCCTGCTGCGCAAGGCGACGGAGTTGCAGACCGAGATTTCCGAGGTGATTTGATGGCGATCGTCGTCGATCTCGACGTGCACCTCGCCCGGCTCGGTCTGACGGTCGGCGAGTTCGCCGCCGCCGTCGGCATCACGCCCGCCAACATCGCCGTGCTGAAGAACGGCAGGGCGAAAGCGGTACGGTTCACGACACTCGACGCGATCTGCCGCACACTCGGCTGCCAGCCCGGCGACGTACTGCGCTGGGTGCCCGACGCGGGTCCGGACGACGGCTAGGCGCTCTCGTCCGGAGCGGCGTCGGGCACATGCGCGGGGCGGGAAACGTCACCGCGCCCTCCTGCGCCGGCGGCCGTCGGCGTGCGCACCCGCGGGCCTACACTGTGCGGCCACGGGCCCAGGGTCCGTCGGACAAGGGGGGCACATGCGCAAAACGGTCGTCACGCTCGCTGTGTGCGCACTGGCGGCGGCCGGGTGCGGAACTGAGGACCGGGACCGGCCCGACGGGCCGCAGCGCTCGGTGAAGCCCGGCGGGCCGCGCTGGACGTACGACAGGATCAGCGAGGAGCCGGCCAAGCTGACGGATGTGCTGGCCACCGCCGACGACGACATCTGGGTGGCGGGCACCCGCGTTTCCACCGGCACCGGAAAACCGGTCGCGTCCCCCGATGACGGCTTCCTGCTGCATCACGACGGCAAGCGCTGGAAGCGCCGCCCCATGCCGGCGTCGCTCGGCGACAGCGTCCACGAAGCCCGCCTCGACGCGGTGGACTCCGGTGGATTCCTGCTGACGGCCGGCAAGCAGGACCGCAGTGCCTGGCGCATGGCCCATTGGGACGGAACCCGCTGGACTCCGCTGCCCGGGCCGCCGCCGGGGACCGCGGGGAGCCGCGGGATCGTGGACGTGCGCGCGTTCGCCGCCGACGACATCTGGGCCCTGCGCGGCGATTCCCTGGCATACCACTGGGACGGCGCGCGCTGGTCCGCCACCGAACTGCCCGCCACCGTCCGTGCCCTCGACGGGGTCGCCTCCGACGATCTGTGGGCGGTCGGCCACCGCGACACCGGGATGGACCGGGCCGGCGGACCGGAGACGGAGTACACCCAGCCCGCCGCCGTGCACTGGGACGGCCGCGCCTGGAAACTCGTACGGACCCCGGAGTACCGCTTCTCCGACCCGGTGCCGCCCGAGCCGGGTGCCCACCTCGGCCAGGTCCTCGCGGTGGCGGAGGACGACGTGCGGGCGTACGGCGAACACACCTACAACCACGGTGAGACGGAGGACGAGCCCGCCGACGAACAGGTCTCGCTGCGCTGGAACGGCAGCCGCTGGGCGCGGCAGCCCGGCGCGCGGGGAGACTGCGCCGGGCGCGCCCCCGTGGCCCTCGACGGTGACCGCGGCATGTTCCTGGACGGCAACCGGTATCTGACCGAGGACGGCTCCTGCGTCCGGATCCACCGCCCCCGGCTGCCGCACACCGACGGCATCAGCCGCCGTTCGCAGCAGTCCCTCTGGCTGGCGGCCGTCGAACCGGTGCCCGGCACCGACGAGGTCCTCGGCGTCGGTCACGTCCAGGTCAACCAGCCCGGCAATCCCACCGGCAGAGCGGTGGTCGTCCGTCTGGAGCGGTGAGGTTCTCCCCACGCCGGCCCCGGCGCCTCCGCCCGCCGGGGCGGCGGATCCGGCGGGCGGAGGCGACCGGTGTCGGGACGAGCAGCGGACGGCCTGTCAGGACGAGCAGGACACCCGGATCGCGGATGCGGCGTGGTGGGCGTTGTCCCAGGAGCCGTGGTCGATGCCCCGGGTGTGCAGCTTCACCGACAGCACGCCGTCGTTCACGGGGAACGTGCCTCCGGTCACCCAGCTCCCCCGGTTGCTCGTCTGCTGGACGGTGAACTTGCCGACCATGGTGCTGCCCGCACCGTTCGCGGCGTCGTGCACGGTGTAGTAGGTGGGGTGGCCGCCGACCCGGCGGATCTGGGAGTCGCCGGGAATGTGGACCTTGACCGTGCAACTGCCGCGCTCGACCTTGCCGGTGTCGAAGGTGTAGCGGGCCGCGTTGTCGTCGTCCCGGGTGGCGGAACCGGACATCGGCACGGAGACGTAACGGCCGCCGCAGCCGGAACCGGAGTAGCCGCCCTCGGAGGTGGTCCAGCCGCGCTGGCCGTCGGAGTAACGGCCCTGGGCAACCCACTTGGTAGAGCCGTCCGAGCAGTACGGGCCGGCCACAGCGCTGTAGCCGCCCGCCGAGGCCGACTTGACCGACGCACGGGAGTGGTCGCCGTCGGAGGAGCCGGAGCCCTCGGCACGCGATTCGCCGACGTCGACCGAGTCGTCGTCCTTGTCGCCGTCGCCCTTCTTCCCGCCGTCGCCGTCCTTGTGTCCGTCGTCCCCGCCGGAGGCGGATCCGTCGCCCGATCCCTTCCCCGAGTCGTCGTCGTCCTTCTTGCCGCCCTTCCCGTCCCCGTGGCCGGCACCGGAGCGGTCGGAGTCCTTCTTGTCCGCTGCCCGCTTGCCCGACGGGTCGTCGGCCCCCGGTATGAACCCGTCGCCGCCGCCGGAGGCCCGGTGGTCGGCGGCCGTGGTCCGCTCCTTGGCGTCGTCACCGCCTACCATCGCGACGATCGCGAACGGCGAGCACAGCAGCAGCACACCGGCGAGGGAGGCGGCGGCCAGCACCGGCCGGGACAGCTTGACCTTGTTGCCGCCGTCGTCCTCCGGCTCCGTCACCGTTGTGGAGGTGGAGGCAGACGTCGAGGCGGACGTCGAGGCGGAGGCGGAGGCGGACGCGGACGTCGAGGTGGACGCGGCCGTAAAGCCGGACGTGGCGGCGGGCGTGGAGCCGGATGCCGCTGCGGGTGTGCGCTCCGAGTCGGCGGCGGGTGACGGGCCGGCTGCCGTGTCCGGCGCGGGCGACGCCGCCTCCGGGGCGGTGGCCGGTCGCGGGTCGGTAGCCGGTCGTGGGTCGGCCGGCGGCGACGCGCCGGCCTCCGTGTCCATGTCCGCATCCGCCCGCTGCCGGTCCGCCCCGCGTGGCCGGGCTCCGTCCTGTCCCGCCGCACCACCTCGCGGCCCCGTCCCGAGCTGCCGGCTTCGTCCGGGCTCCACCGCGGGGGACGTGTCGCCGCCGGTGGTCTCCTCGCCGGTTCCGGTCGTCGGCTCCTGCCGCGAGCCGCGCGGTTCGGGCGGCGGGGGTGTCACGGGGGCCATCGTCGTTCTCCTCGTCGTTCGTCGTCCGTGTCTTCCGTGTCGTGCGCGCGGTGCGTGTGAGGCGTGCGGGCCCCCGTCCGACCCGCCGCGCGGGACACGGGCACGGCATGGGGGGTGGGGCGGAACCGGGCCGGGCTGTCCGACGGGGGCCGTGTCCGCCCATTCTGCAAGGTCGTTCAGCTGTCGTCCGGACCGGGCGGCGCCTGACCCGGCGGCCGGTCCGTTCCGCTCCCCTCCCCGGCCGGCGGGTTGCCCTGGACCAGTCGGGCCGCTTCCGCGCGGGCGGCGTCGGGTCCGTCGAGCACCAGCACCGTCCCGACCCGGTCGAGTGCGTCCCAGTACGCGTCCGAGTCGGGGTCCAGTGCGGTGCCGGGCAGACGTGCGAACTCGGCGACGGCCCAGTGGTGCACCATCGTGTTCACGCCTCCCGTGAGCACCGCCTCCCGCACCGTCCGCTCGTCCGTCTCTCGGGCCAGCCGGAGCAGCCCCTGCGGTGCGCCGCCCCATCTGCGCTCGACGGCCAGCAGCGCGGTGTGGTCGGGCAGTTGCAGAGCGGCGGCCAGTGCGGGCAGGTCCATCGGCCGGCGAAGGGGCTCCGACTCCCGTGCCGCGACCTCGTTCCACACCGCGGGATCGTCCACGGCCACCACTGTCTGCGTCACCCGTCGCAGCGCCTCCTGATGGACCGGGTCGTCCGGCATGAGGTGGACGTCCAGTTGGGACAGCAGTTGCCCGGCTGCCCTCCGCACCGCTTCATGGATGCTCTGGTCCGCGAAGAACTCGCCCACCTCCTGCGGGGAGAAGGGCTCCATCAAGACCATCAGCCCCCAGGGGACCGTCTGCCATTCACGGGCCAGCGGCAGCAGCGGTGCCGGGGCCGGCAGGTCGAGGCCGACGGAGAGGAGCCGCAGTTGGGCGGTGTCGAACCAGGGCTCGGAGCGCAGTTGGTGCAGCTCCGGCACCGAGACGCCGAACCGCTCCGCCCACCACGTGTCGAGCCTCGCGGCGAGCTCCCGCTGCGGGCCCAGCAGGATGCGGGAGGCGTCCTCCCCGTGCGCGGTCAGATGCTGGACGAAGTCCTCCAGTTCCGTGATGTCCAGCCGGGACGAGACCAGATTGCTGAACAGGCGCTGTTCGAGCCGCAGTCCGAGCCCGTCGAGGTGCTCCCGCAGTTCCTGCACGTACGTTTGGGCGGGCTGCTGGTCCGCCAGCGCGTTCTGTACGTCGTTGCGCAGCGCCCGGAGCAGGAACCAGCTTCCCGGGTCCCATCCCGCGGCCTGGCCGAGGGCAGCCGCGTAGGCGCTCTGGCCGATCGACAGGCCCAGGTCCTCGGCGGTCCTCGCCAGTTCACCGAAGGGGTCCTCCGTGCGGGAAAGCGTCAGCCACAGGTCCGATTGCGGCCGGACCTCGGGGGCCAGTCCGCTGCTGTAGTTCCCCAGGAACGTGTTCCACCAGTGGCGGATGCTCCGCACCGCCCCGTCCCAGCCGTGGCGTTCGGCCGGCAGCGCTTGCTGGAGGGATGCGAACTGCTCTCCCGGTTGCGACCATTCCATCTCGGCCCGCACCGAGTCGAGCCGTGTCAGCTGTTCGTCGAACGGAAGCTCCCGCAGCTCGGCGACGGACACGCCGGACACGCCGATCACGTGGTGGAGCACCCAGAAGAACTGGCCGGGCGCCAGCCAGCGGGACCGTGCCGGCCAATCCTGCCGGGTCAGATCGCCGGGTCCGGCCACCGCCGGGTCGGCGACCATCCGGTACAGCCACGCCCGGTCCGCCGGGTCGGTGAGGCCGAGCGCGGCGGCACTGGCCCGAAGCACGTCCTCGGCGCGCGGCCGGGACTCCTCCGCAATGTCGTACGCGGCGTGGAAGGCGGCCAGTGCCAGGGTCTCGTCACCGGCCAGGTGCCCGGGCCACAGGGACCAGTGGTCGAGGAGTTCCGCCGGGCGTGCGGCGGGGCTGTCGGTGCCGGGCTGTCCGGTGCTGTCCGTGCCGTGGGTGTCCTCGTCCTCGCTGTCGCTCCCGCCGGGCTCCTCGCGGTAGTGCGGCGGGGGTCCTGTCGGGCGCGGTGCGGGCCGCTGCCAGGGCTCGTCCGTCTCCGGCGACGTGCCGTGCGGGTAGCCGGGCGGCACCTGACGGGCCGCCTCCAGCAGATCGTGCGGATACGACGGCGGCTGTGCGGCCTGCGGCTCGTGGTCGGTGTAGGGATCTGCGTCACGTTCGCGCTGTGTCTGCGCCCACTGTGCCACGACGGCACCCAGCACATCGTCGGACAGCTGGGGGAGCTGCTGATTCAGCTCCCTGCGCAGTTCCTCCTGCGACAGGCTCCGCAGGACGTTTCCCGCCCAGGGGTACCGCTCCAGAAGGGAACGTGCGCTCTCGTGTTCGAGCCGGCCCCGCAGTTCGCCCAGGGCGGTGACGCCGAGCGAGCCGGGACCGGCCCCGTGCGGGAGGTCCTGGCCGGCCACCAGCCTGTGCAACCGTTCGACGAGGTGCGTCGGTCCGCCCTCCTCCCGGTGGCGGCCCAGTTCGATCAGGGAGGTGCCGAACGCGCCGGCGAACCTGCTCGCCCGGGCCCAGACGGTGCTGCCCAGGCCGCCTTCCCCACCGTGGGTGTCCCGGTCGAGGAGAGGGGAGCCCTCCGCCACCAGCCGGTCGAGCGCCGCCCAGTCCCCGGCGGTGTGCAGGCCCAGGTCGTCCAGGGTCCGCCGCATGTGGTCACGCCACTGTTCCCCGGGCCACACCGGCCCCGACGGCCCGGCTCCCCGGTGCGAGAGGCCGTTGCGGCGCAGCCAGTCCCTCTCGACGACGAGCGCGGTCAGGTCACGGGGGAACAGCCGGGCCAGCAACTGCGGCGACCCTCCACGTGCGGTCACCCCGAGGGCGTCGGCCGCCGCGGCGACCGTCTCCGCGTCGGGCGCGGGGACGGTGCCGCCGTGCGCACTGCGGTTGCCGCCACCGTCGCCGTCGTGGCCTCGCCGGCCTTCGTCGCCGTCACCGTTCCGGCCGTCGTCACCACCCTCGCCGCCGCTGTGCCCGCCGCCTCGGCCGCCGCCGGTGGTGCCGGTGGTGTCGCCGCCCCGGTCGCCGGCGTCGCTGCTCTCGTTGCCGCCGCCCTGGGCGTTCACTCCTGCGTCGCCGGCCGGCGCGTGTGTGACGGTCACCAGGCTGTCGATCCGCACCACGGGGTTGAGGACGGAGTCGACCCAGTCCTCCACGCTCTGCCTCTGCGTCCGCTTCTTGTCCGTACCCGGTGCCGGGCCGGTGTCCTGCGTGGCGGAGACCGGGGCGGGCGCGCTCGGAGCCGGGCCCGTACCGGGCGGTCCCTGCGCGGGCCGCTCCTTCTCCCCGGGCCCCTGCGACCCGTCCGGAGGGTTGTCCCGGTCCTTCGAGTGGTGCGGCGGACCGCCCCCGTCCGTCTCCGTGACGTCGGGCGCGTGTTCCCGCACCAGTGCGTGGACGCGGCCGTCGCGGTAGAGCACCGCCGCCTCCGCCGTGCCGGTGAACTCCGCAGGGACGTGGACGTCCGAGGTGTAGCCGCCGTCCTGGGTCTGCCGGACGATCCGCACCCGGACGCCGTACCGCTCCGCGAACAAGGCCGGCACCAGGTGCGGTGACGGATGCTCCTCGTCGGCCTGGCGGGTCAGCTGCCGGCGCATCAGCTCGGTACGCACCGCGAACGGCAGCGGCACATTGGAGTTGAGGCTGCCCATATGCATCAACTCGTTGCGCCACTCGTCGGTCAGCTCGTCACCGAGCCGGCCGGCGAGCCACTCGGCGTCCTCCCTGGAGAAGTGGCCCGGGGTGTTGGTGCTCGGGGTGAGCACATCGACCTGCTCGCGCGGCGACAGCCGGGCCAGATAGGTCCCCAGGGCGTCGGCGAGGCCGTCCCGCACCGCCTGGGAGTCCTCCGTCTGCCCCGCCGTACCTGTGGAGTCGGCCTGCCGCGATCTCGCGAGGGCGTCCGGCAGCGTGGCGCCGTGCTCCCCTGGCGGCTCGATCCGGTAGACCGTCTGCCGCGCCCCCGTGCCGGTACCGGTCCGGATGGTCACCCGTTCCGGCTCGACCGTGACGCTCTCCGTCCGGTGCGCGGACCGGTCGGCGGTGTACTGCTCCTGGGAGATCACATCCGGCCGTGCCAGCCGGGTGGGGTCCTGCGGGTCGCGGGTGTGCTCGCCGTCCAGGTGCCGGGTGACGTAGTCCAGTTCCAGCTCCCGCAGGGAGAGCAGCTCGGGGTTCCCGCCGTCGCGCCGCAATTCGGCGAGCTCGTTCTCCAGCCGGTGCCGCACCAGGCTCAGTGCCTGGTCCAGCACGTCCTGGCGGTAGTTGTTGACCCGCGCGCGGTGGTCCCGGTTCGTGGGCTGCCAGAGCAGATCGCCGGCGGTGACACCGTCCAGTCCGGGGGGTGGCGGCAGCGGCTCGTACGTGTCCTCCGCCAGTGGCTCGCTGCGGGAGCCGTCGCCGTTCCACCGCTCGTACGGCAGTCGCTTCGGCGGAGTCTCGGGGCGCTCGGGCACCTCCGGTTCGGGGGTGTCGTCCCGGCGCCGGCCCGTCAGCACGTCCAGCCGCCAGCTCGCACGGCGCTTCACCGCCGCCAGATGGCCGTCCAGCTCCTGGTACTCGCCGTACAGCTCGGAGCGGTGCATGGCCGCACCCACCAGGCGTTCCAGCAGGGCCTGGTAGCGCTGCCGCGGGGGCGTCTCCGACGGCTCGTCGGCGGAGAAGGCGTGCAGCTCCCGCAGCACCTCGCCGGTCCGCCGGTTCGCCGCCTCGTAGGCGTCGAGCACCTTCGCGACGCGCTCCTCCGCGGCCTTGACCTCGTCGAAGGCTCTCATGGTGGCCTCGTACCGCGGGGTGCCGGCCAAGTCGTCGAGCAGGCCGCTGTCCTTGAGCACGCGTTCGGTGACGAGTATGTAGGCGTGCCCCCGCGCGGCCGGGGTGCCGGGGTCGGGCGCCTGGCCGCGGGGCAACAGCCGCATCGGGTTCACGTGGTGCACTGCGCTGGTGATGCCCCTGCGCCGGGATGTGGCGTCGAGGTGCCAGTCCAGCGGGACCTCCACCAGGAACCGCCGCTCCTCGTGCGGTTTGGTGTTGCGGTCCGCCACCGTGTCGGACTTGCTGCCCAGCTGCGCGGAGTCGGAGGACCCGCCGCCGAGCACCCCGCCGCCCTGCGGCAGCATCCCGCTGGTGGTCCCCATCCCCTGACGGCCCTGGGCCCCGGCGTTGCCGGCGGCGCCCCGCGAGGTGGCGGCCCCCTGCTGCCCCGACCGGGTGTCGCGCAGGTGGTCCTCCGTCTTGAAGTTGTTCACGACGTGGACGATCCGGAAGTCCGTCGGTTTCGCCCAGACGCGCGGCTGCACGGTCAGGTCGAGGGTGCGCTGCTGGCTGTGGAGGGGCGGCGGTTCGTAGCCTCCGCCGTGCGTGTCCCCGGCCAGTGCCTGACGCATCAGGTCCCGCAGGAAGCGGAAACCGAACTGCCGGCGCAGCCGCAGGCCGACATCGGTGTCCGGGCGGGTCAGCCGCGTGTTGCCGGCGCTGGGGACCGGCGCGTTGTCGTCGGCCTCTGTCGTCCGGCGGGCACGGCCCTGCTGCTCGCCCCCCTGCCCGTTGTCGTCGGCCTGTGCCGTCCGGCCGGCTCGGCTCAGGTACTCGTCCAGTCGGCGGATGAGCCCGTCGGTCACCCTGTCCGGCTGTGCGATGTCGAGGACGACGGACGTCTCGTGCAGCAGCGCCTTGGTGAGGCGCTCCCGCCTGGCCGCCTGCGCCGGGCCGTCGTCGTGCTGGACGCCGGCGCCCGGCTGCGGGGTACCGGCACCGGGTTGCGGGGGATTCGTTCCGGTCCCCGTGGGGTCCGTCTGCGGCTGCGTGGAACCGCCACCGGTGGCGGTCGGGGCGTCGTCGCCGGCCCGCACGTCAGCGTCGGTCCGACGGGAGCCGCCGGACGCCGACGGCGGTGTCTCTCCCTGCTGCGCGTGCGGCTGCACCAAGGTCCACGGGTGAAGCTCCGTCAGCCCCTCGATGTCACCGGAAGTGAACCGGAGGGGTCTCGCACCCGGGCGGTGGTAGGTCAGCCTGATGCGGTGGGTGACGGCGAACTCGCCGTGCAGGCCGTTCGCGGCCAGCGTGGGCAGCTTGGTGTCGGCCACCGCACTGCTCTGCCGGCCGCTGCCGCCCGCGGTGTGGGTCGCCGCCGCGGCCGGCGCCCCGGCGTTGACCTCGCTGCCGGTGCTGCCGTCGGACCCGTTCCCGCCGGCGTTGACCACCGCGCCGCCGGAGGCACCGGATCGTACCCGGCTGCCGGAGAGCGTCTTGTCCTCGGTGGTGACGGTGATGTTGCGCTCGTCCTCCACGTCCAGCACCCGCTGACCGAGGAACCGGCGGGACATCGGCACGAGTTCGAGGGTCACCGCGCCTGGCAGTCCGACGCTCTCCAGCAGGACGCCGCCGTGGGTGAGCTGCAGATAGTGGCCGCGCACGGCGTCCGGCTCCAGTGACTGCCGGATGCCGCGTTCCAACGCCGCCACCTGGGAGGAGCTGAGCTCCTCCTCCAGTCCCCTGATGACGGTCCTCATGGCGGTTGTGGCGTCCACGGAACCCTGCACCGAGGTGAACGAGGCAGGCCCGGGCCCTCCTTCCGAATGCCACAGCGCCATGGGCTGCCAGCCGTGCTCCGGATTCGGTTTCAGCATGGTGAACAGGTCGTCCACCAGGCCGAGGCGGCGGGCGTCGACCAGGTCCAGGAGCATCTCGTGCCCGTCGACCAGTTCGAATGTCGCATCCACAGTCGGGCTGCCCCACTGCAGCAGGTGCGACTCCCGTTCCACTTCGACGGTGTACGTGATCCTGGCGGCCACCCGGACCTTCGGTGCGCCGTTGTACTCCTTCACCGTCGACGCCACCGACAGGGAGGAGGCATGTTCGGTGCCCGAGTACCATTCCGCACCGGTCCGCAGTGCGCCGCTGCCGACGGAGGTGACCGCCCCGGGGGCACCGCTGAACCTGGTGCCCATCGCGGTGACACCCGCGCCGACGCCTCGGCTGCTGCCCCCGGAGCGGCTGCCGGAGACGGTCTGGCCCCCCGAGGCGGTCCGCTCGGTGGTCACCCCGGCGTCGTAGACCTCCACCGCATGCAGGCCGTGGACGGTGGCCTTGTAGCGCACCACCACCTCGTGGTCGCGCACGTCGTGGAGGACGATGCGGAACTCCTTGCCGCCCTCGGCCATGGCGTCCAGATGCTGGTTCTGGCCGTGGGGGAAGAACCCCTCCACGGTCAGGCTCTCCTCCGAGCCGGTCTGCCTCAGCCCGCGGCTGGTCAGCGTGCCGATCCCCAGCCTCTCGATGAGTTCTCCGGCCGCCTGCACCAGTCGCGGACCGTGGTCGTTGTAGACGGTGACGTGGCGGACGCCCTTCCAGGTCAGCGCCGGCTCGCCGGTTCCCCCCTGGGGCGCGTCGTCCTGGCCGGCGTCGTCGGCTGTACCGGTGTTGTCGTCGGCGGCAGCGATGTCGTCGCCCGCCGTGCGAACGTCGTCGTTGTTCTCGGTGGAAGGGCCTGCCTGGTCGGCGTCCGGCTGTATGTCCGTGTCGGGAGTGTGTTCCCGCACTCCGGCGTCGGAGCTGTTCTCCGTTACGTCCGCGGCCGGGCCCGTCATCAGCGGGGCCGGCCTGCTCCGCACCGGCATGGTGCTGTCCGGATGCAGCGCGGTCAGCCGCACCGGGACGGCGATGGCGTTCGTCTCGTCTCCCAGCACGGCCTCGTGCCATTGGGGGTTGGTGCCGATCCGGGTGAGTGCGCGCAGCCGGCGCCACATGACGAACTCGGTACGGTACTCGACGCTCACCTCCAGTTGGGCGTCCCAGGCGTACTCGTGCGAACGCACGGCGGGCACGATGGCGTGTTCGCTGCCCGCCTTCTGCCCGGTGGAGGTGTTGCGCCCGCTGTGCGCGGCGTACTGCCCGTCGATGCTGAGGCCCGCACGGGCGTTGGCGAACTTGAAGGACGCCTCCAGGTGGCCGCTGGCGGACACCTCGTTGTCCACCGTCCGGCTGCGGGACCAGCCGGATGCCGAGGCCGCGTTGTTGCGGTTCTGGAGATCCTTCTGGAGACCGACGTACTGGACGTCCCCCACGTCCGACAGCCGTACCCGCACAACGGCTTCCGTGGTGCGGAGCCAGGAGCTGTTACGGAGCACGAGCGCCTGCACCCAGGGCGACGCAGCAGCCGTTCCGGTGCCGGACTCCCCCCGTTCCCGCCGCTGGGCTTCGCTGAGCAACTCCTCGCGCTCCGCGGCCAGCAGCCGGGGTATGTGCTGATCGAGTCCGCGCAGGTGCAGCCGGTTCTGTATCTGCCAGCTGTTGAGCACGGCCACCAGCCTCTTGCCGCTCACCATCAGCATGGGCCTGCGGGGCCGGAACCTGCTGGGCAGGGAGTGGTAAGCCAGCTCCCGCACACCGCGCCGGAACCGGTGGCCACGGCCCCACGGCAACTCGACCAGCCTGCGGGTCTCGGGCGTCTCCCGAAGGGCGCGCAAGATCTGTTCGTGCACCGGTAGAAGGGGATCACTCCACCGGTTCGCACTCCCGTCATTGCCGCCCTGGTCGGTGTTCGTGCGAAAGCGCGACTCCAGGCGCGGTGAGTGGGTGATGTCGAGACGGGGCGGGCTGAGGGTGAACGCCTGCGGGCGGTCCGGCTCACGGAAGCCGGGAGGCTGCTGTCCGTTGTTCGCCGTCTCGCTGCGCGTACCGTCCTGCTGGTGGATCTCCTGCTGGGCGACCAGCAGGTTCGGGTCCAACGGTGTCGTGCTGCGCAGCCGCGCTTCCACCAGCGGCACCCTCAGCACCGCTTCGCCGTCGCCCTGCCAGGTCGGCGCCACGGTGTCCGTGTGGGCGCGGGACCGGGCACCGGGCATCAGCTGTTCCGGCGGCGTGTAGCTGACCTCCAGCCGGAAGGGCACACGGTAGAGGCCCTGCACTCCCTTGTCGGACAGGCCGTACTGCCGCTGGTCCTCGACCGTGACCGAGGTGCTGGTCCTGACGGTGCTGGAGAGCTTGATCCCCAGCCAGCCGCCCACCCGCATGAGCGGATTGTCCTCGACCGGTCCCCCCTTCACACCGGCCGACAGGCCCGTGGAGGTGTCGCGGCCGAAGTCGGTGCTGCGGACACCCGCGGTCGTCTGCCGGATCTCGGCGGCGACGGTGTTCAACCGGGTGGTGCCCTCGCGCACCGGCACGACGCGGTAGGTGAAGTGGCCGATGCGCTCCGCCAGGTTCAGCGAGGTGTGCTGGTCCTGCCGGGCGGCGGCCGGGAAGCGAGTGCGCAGTGTCGCCGGTGACAGGGAGGTGACGATCTCGTCGAGCGCCTTGGCGGACAGCGGCGCACCGCCCGTGTGCTGCCCCGCAGTTGTGATCATCCAGGCGAGCAGTCCGGCCGGGGGGTGCACCCGGTCGACGGTGACTACTTCCGGGAGGTCGTTCTTCGCCAGGTCGATGGAGTCGGGGAGGCCGCGGGCCGCCTGCGCGTACTCGTCGGGGAGTCTGGTCATGTCGTCGGGCACCGTGTAACGGAACCCGCCGTGTGCCACGAGCCGCGTGGGCTCCCCGTCGCCCACCAACTGCCCGTCCCGGGACAGCGAGAGGGCGCGGCCCTCGTAGTACATGTCGTTGACGTAGAGGTGCGCACCGGACTTGCCGCGGACGGCCTTGGTGGTCTGGAGCTTGTCGTGGTGCACCGTGCTGTCGGCAGTGGTGCGGGAGACGCCGCCCTCGACGCCGCCGAGAGCTGTCAGACCCGAACCCGGTACGGCGTTCACCGAGGGTGCGACGTTGTACGTGGTGCTGTGCGCATGCCCCGAGGAATCGTCGTCCACCCAGCGGGTGGTCTCGTCGACGACCAGCTTCCCGGCGGGGGCGTAGCGCGTGTAGTCGCCGAAGTTGTGGCCCGTGACCTGGAGGAACCGTGTCTGTCCGTCCGCCGTGGTGTACGGCAGCAGCAGGCCGCCGTCCCCGGTCACCGGGGAGCCGTTGTGTGCGCTTCCACCGCCGGGCTCCCCCGTACCGGCAGGCTCATGGCTGGTGCTCAGTACCGAGGCGGGCCGCTTCTCCAGTTCGGTCACCAGCCGCTGGAGGAGCGCGTCTCGGTCGGCGGGCGCCGGGTGCAGGCCGTCCACGAGACGCCGCGCCACGTCGGAGGCGGAACGCAGGTGCACCGCGGGCCCCTGGAGCGGCAGCACACTGCGCGGCAGCCGGACGCCGTCCTCCATCACGTGGTCGTCCGCCACGAACGGGGGTGCCTCCTCGACCGGGCGCACCCAGGACGGCCGGTCGGTCTCCAACAGGTCCAACGGCAGGGTGACGTGCCCGCCTCCGGTGTCGGTCGCCGCACCGGCGGCGGCGTCGTCCTGCGCCAGGACGGTCTGCCGCTGGAGCCGGTGCAGGAAGTCGTACGCCGCCTGCCGCAGCTCCCCCTGAGTGCCCACGGTGGTGACAGGTGCCGGGGTGCGGGGCGGGAGGGTGCTGGGGCAGGGCACGCCCGGTCCGGGCACGCCGAGCCCGGGCTCCTCGTCCTGCGGGGTGCCGTTCCGGGTCCGCCACTCGTCAAGCACGTGCTGCTTCAACCGGTGCCCCGCCGTCTCGGTCTCGTCGCTGGCCGGCAGTCCGACCAGGTACTCGACCCAGGCGTGCTGTTCCTCGGCGGTCAGCGGCCGGTCCTGCGGGCCGCCGTCGTTCGTGGTGGCGGGCCCGCCTGCCGCCTCCTGCTGGTTCTCCGGTCCGTCGTGCGCCGCCGTACCCGTAGCGGTCTGCGCCGTGTGGGCGTTGGGCAGCCGGTCCACCATCCGCTGCACTCTGGCGTTCAGTGCGGCGGCGTTCACGGCCGGGGGTGCCGCCGGGGCGGGCCCGCTCGCGGTGGCAGCGCTGCCGGAGGCGCCCGTTTCGCCCCCGGTGCGGGACCACCACTTGCCCAGCAGGCCCTTCTTGACGGACGCGGCGAATCCCTGGTGCGTGTCGTCGGTGGATGCGTCGGCGGGCTGCCGCTGCTCGTTCGCGGTCCGCTCCGGCTGGATGGCCTGCATCTCGTGGTTCTCCGCCGCCTGCGAGGAGTCCGTCCGCTTCCAGAACGGGCGCAGTCCCCAGCCGCGTCCCCCGGAACCGGTCGTCGTTCCCAGGTCCGCGAGCAGCCGTTCCGGCGCCGGCACCAACGGGGTGCCGGAGGAGGACGGGGGTGTGCTGTCGGTCGGCAGGGAGGAGGTGGTGGGGCGGGGCACCGGCGGGCCGACGGTTGCGGTTCCGGTCTGCGGGCCGCCGGGCGGCACGGTGGGCAGCGGCTTTCCGTCGGGTCCGAGAACGATCGACAAGAAGGCCGTTCCGTCGAAGTCCGGGCGCGCCGCGACACGGCCGTGCTGGGCGTCGATCCAGTAGACCGTGCCGTGGTGGTTGACCGCGTTGACGGCGTGCGAACCGCCGTCCGGGCGCCGGAAGACCACGATGGCTGCCGAGCCGTGCCCGTGCGCGGTCAGTTCCCCGCCCAGCGCGTCCCACACCGCGCCCGGCTCGTCCCGCCCCGCCGTGCCGGGCCCGTGGGATTCCGTGCCGGGCGCATGGGACCGCCACTGGGCGCCGAGCCACCGCTCGGTGCGGGACAGGCTCACCGACTCCGGCTCGGGCCGCACCAGGGGACCGTCGGAGCGGGTGCGCACCGGCGCCGCGACGGTCGGCCGGCCGTACCAGGAGGCGAGGAAACTGCGCGCCGCGTCCACGCAGTTGGCCGTACGGCCTGCGGAGTTCAGCCAGGGGCCGTTCAGCCGTTGCACCCACTCCGCGCTGCCGAAGGTGGGTCCGAGCAGGTTCCCGGTCCGCAGCCGGTTGAACCAGCGGGTGGCACCGGTCTGTCCGAAGGTGCTGCCGCGCGGGTCGGGGTACCTGCGGTAGCTGCCGTCGCGTTCCTTGGGGAAGACACGTTCCAGCTCCCACTGGTCACGGCGGGACGGCCGCACCAGGTGGCTGTCGGTCCCGTAGTCCCGTATCCCGTGCAGCGGCGGCAGCAGCGGGCCGGGCGGCCCCTGCGCCGGATCGTCTGCGGGAGGCGGACCGGTGGTCTCCTCCGTCGTGTGGGACGCGGATTCGTCGGTGGAAGCGGATGCGCCGGGCTCGTCGTGCTGGGCGGGCCCGTCGTGCGGGGCGGTCCCGTCGTCGGGTGCCGGGGCGCCGTGCGTCGCGGTCTGCGTCTCACCCGGTGCGGACTGCCCCTCCGTGGTGGACGTCGTCCTGGTCGGGGTGGCGTGCGGTACGGCCGCGTCGGCGTCGGTTGCCGACGTGCCGGGGACCGGGGACGACTGCTGCTGTGTGGCGACCCGCTGGGGTGCCGACGGCATGGCCGGGTCCTCGGGTGTCTGCGCCTGGGGGGAGTCAGCGGTGTTCCCGGTGGCGGTGGCCGTCCCTGCGGGCTGCCGTCCCCCGGGCCCGCCCCGGCCCGCCCCCGCGGTGCTGGAGGGCGTACCGCTGGTGGCGGCGCTCCCGACGGGCGTGCCGGTGCCCGGTGCGGCGCCGCCGGTGGTCGGCACGGCACCGGGGACCGGCACGCTCGTGTACGTACCGGTCGTGGACGCCGTATTGGTCGTGGACGCCGTACTGTCCGCGCCCGTGCCGTCCGCCGTGGACGGACCGCCCGTGTCCGTAGCGCCCGGTGCGGAGGGTCCGCCCGTGGTCGTACTGTCCGCCTTCGTGTCCGTACCGCCCACCGGGGACGGGTCGCCGCCGGCGGCGCCATCCGCCGTCGGCTGGTCGGTCGGACCCGTGCCGGACGCCGGAGTCGCATGGTCCGCCGTCGCCCCGCCGGCCGAGGGCGAGTCGCCTCCGACCGCATCACCCACCGTCGGCGGGATGCCCGGGGCGGTGCCGCTCGCCGGGGACGGGTCCGTACCGGCCGCGGCGGAGCCGGTGGGGGCGGGGTGGATGGATTCCGTGCTGCCGGTGGTGGGCGGCGGAGCGGACTGCTGCCCGGGCTGCCCCGTACCGCCGGCGGACGGGCCCCCGGTCGTGGGGACGTTCGACTGGCCGCGTCCGGCCTTGGCGTCGCCCCCGGTCTGCTGGCCGCCGCTGGTGGTGGACACCGGCCGCGGCGCGCCGGCGGAGGTGGAGGTGGAGGTGGAGGTGCTCTGGGTGGCGGGCGGTGCCGGCGCCTGCCCCACGGTCGCGGTGCCGACGGTGGTCCCGGTGCCCTGTCCCGTCCCGGTGCCCGGCAGGGCGGGCTCCCCCACCACGGGACCGGTGACGTTGAGCTGTCCGGGATCGGTCACCGGCGGATCGGGCTTGAGGTCGCCGCCGGGTTTCATCGGGTCGAGGGAGGTCGCCGCGGGGCCTGCGTCGTCGCCGCCCCGGAACCAGGAGAGGGCCTGCCCGGCACCGTCGTAGGCGGCGCCGCCCAGTGCGAGCGTGCCACGGGCCAGTCCGCCCATGGCTGCGCCGGCCAGGAAGGAGCCGCCGTCGACGCTGAACTCCCCCTCGAAGACGGCGGCGACGGTGCCCTCCGTCAGGACGTTGGTGACGCCGTCCATCAGGGTGCCGGTGGTGAACTCCAGGGCGCTGTGCCGCCAGCCGCCGGGCGGGGTGTCCAGCACCTTCGCCAGGCTGTCCGGCACATCCCGGGCCAGGGTGTGGGCGGCCTGCCGGTCGAGGCCGGCGGCGCGGGCCAGTTCACCGAGCCGGTCCTTGACCAGATCCCGGGACGCCGCGTCGTTGCCCCAGCCGGTGCTGAGGGTCTTGGCCCAGTCGTGGCCGAGCCTGCCGGCCGCGCCGTCGGGGAGCACCGGGGAGAGGTGTTTGTCGAAGACCTTGGCGACGTTCTTGGCGAACGTCTGGGTCACGTCGTCGGGCACACCGTCCTTGTACAGGCCCTTGGAGAAGTGGGCGTGGACGTCGGTGAGGACCCCGCCGAGGTCGTCGGCGAAGCGTTCGGCGTCCTGGTGCGGAAGGCCGAGCGGCCCGGTCGCGGACTTCGCGTCGGGTGCGGCGGCGTGGGAGGCGGCCGTCTTCCCGGGCCGGCTCGCGGCGGCCTTCCCCACGTCGGCGGGCAGAGGGCCGGTGAACACGTCCCGCAGGGATTTGCCCAGTGTCTGCTTGACGCCGGACCCGATCTGGTTGCCGAGCCACTTGGCGAACGCCATCCCGGCGGCGTCCAGCGGGGCCGCGATGGCGCCGCCGATGGCCCCGGCCGCGGCGGACTGGCCGACCAGGTCCCAGTCGATCGTGTCGCGGTGGCCCTTGTCGATCTGGATGGCCTGGACGAGGAGTTCCAGCGCGGTCTCGACGCCGGCGCCGATGGCGCTCTGCGCGGCGATGGCGAAGACGACCCGGCGCAGCAGGGCGAGGATGACCGACCGGGTGGCGAGGAACCGCATGCTGAGCATGGCGGCGAAGGCAGGCCCGAGGAAGTAGGTGAAGGCCGCCGAGACGAGGAACTCCACGAACATGGAGACGAGTTCCATGATGGCGGCCAGTTTGGAGTGCTCCACGTCGACGCCGGTGGCGTGGGCGACCTCGGACAGTTGCAGCGACTGGGAGGCGCCGGCCTCCAGCGCGGGGGCCTCACCGTTGTCGAGCTTGCCGACGAGCTTGAGGAACGCCTGTGCGGCGGCCCCTTCGAACTCCTCGCCGACGCGGCCGGACACCTCGGTGAGGGCTTCCTGGAGCGCCCGGTAGTCCTCGGCGATGAGCACGTAGAGCTCCGCCACCCGGAACAGTTCGTCCTCGTTGGCGGTGGGCCAGTCGAGCCCCAGGAAGTTGAGGAAGCCCACCAGCTCGTCGGGGGGCATCAGCGCCACGGGCGGTTACCTCTCGTGCGTGTGGTCCGGCGTCATGGGTCCGGCGTCTCGATCCGGCGGCTTCGTCCGGCGTCATGGCCCGGCTTGGTGGTCCGGCGACTTGGTCCGGCCTCGGGGTCCGGCAACCCGGCCCGGTCCGGGGTCCGGTGTGCCGGTCGGGCGTCCCTCCGGACGGCAGTGGCCCGCGGCTGCCCCCGGTGGGGCGGTCCGCGGCTGTCCGCTCAGTCCGGGAGCCAGCCCTTCGCCTTCTCCCCGGCGTCCTGCTCCGCTGCGTCGAACAGCTTCAACGCGCCCTGTCCGCCGTCCCCCGCCTGCTGCGTGACCAGGGCGATCAGCTTGTTGAGGTGTTCATGTGTGCGGGAGCCGGGCTCCACGACGTTGGACTGGTACGTCTCGGCGATCTCGTCGCCGTGGCCGCCGGCCGAGGAGTTGAGCTGTTCCAGTTCGGCGAGGTGTTCGGCGAGCAGGCGCACCCGTGTGCCGATCTCCGGGTACTGCGCCATCAGGGAGTTGAGGTTTCCGCCGACGTGGATCCGGTCAGTCATCGGTCTCGTCCTCCGGGTCCCGGGGCCAGCGGGTCGATTCCGGGCCGGCCTTCTCCTCGGCCGCGGCGTGCAGTTGCTCCACGACCTTGCCGATCTCCGTCCCACCGAGCATGGAGGCGCGCAGCCGTTCACCGAAGCCCGTCATCGGCGACAGCGTGGAGAAGACTTCCGCGCGGGCCTTCTTACGGGCCTCCTCCAGCGCTTCGACCAGAGTGCGGCCCAGCTCGGCCGGGGCCATGGTGCGGTAGGCCTCGGTGTGGAAGGTGATGTCACGAACTTCCGACTGTGCGCCCACCACCACGGTGACCATGCGGTTCTTGGACGTGACCGACACCGTCTTCTTCGCCAGAGCCCGCTGGGCGTCGAGCAGGCGCTCCCGTTGTTCGCGGAGCTGCGACATCGCCTCGTCCACCTGCTCCTGGAATGCGGAACTCATCCGGCGACCTCTCCTCCTCGTCGTCCCACAGCGCCGGGGTGCCCGCGCCGATCACCCCCGGCACGCTCTCCTGGTAGGCGCCCCAGGTTTCCTCGTCCTCGTCCAGCCACGTCTTGCGCTGGCGTTCGTTGCCTCCTGACGCGGCACCGGGTGCGCCGCCCATGCCGCCCATGGGTGGCATCCCGCCCATCGGCGGCATGCCACCGGGGTAGCCGCCGCCTTGGCCTCCGGTGCGCGGGGACGGGGGACCGTCGGCGAGGGCGGCTGTGCCGTCGCCGACGGTGGCGTATGCGGCCTTCTGCTGGGCGAGGGTGCCTCCGGAGGAGAGCGCCTTCTCGCTCATGCCGGCACCGGTCTGCAGGGTGCGCCCGTCGTGGGTGAGGGCTGTGCCGTCCGGGGAGACGGAGTGCAGGGTGACGCCGTCACCGGAGGTCTTGATGCGCGACGGGGGCGGCGGGGAGAGGTCGATGCCGGTCCGGTGGGTGCCCTCACCCGTTTTGTGGTCCTGCTCCCACTCGTCCTCGTCGAAGTCCCAGTCCGGGATGTGGTTGCTGAGGCCGGGCCGGATGTCCGGGCTGCCGCTGCCGGACACCAGGTGCGCGCCGTCGGGCACCTCCAGGGGCTTGCCGTGGCTGTCGGTCAGCAGTTCCCCGTTGGGCCCGGTGACGGTGCCGTCGTCGTTGATCTCGGAGCCCTGCGGCACGGTCAGCGGTTTTCCGTCCGGTCCGGTGACGGGCTTCCCGTCTCCGTCCACCACGGAGAGGGCGGGGGTCAGGCTGGACCCTTCGGGCACGACCAGATCGCCGCCGGAGCCGTTCTTGACCGTCTTCCCCGAGGGGGTGGTGACGGTGCCGTTGCCGTTGATCACGGAGCCGTGCGGCACGGTGACGGGGACGCCGTTCTCGTCCAGCACCGGGTTGCCGTCCTGGTCGAGCACCTGCTGGAGACCGCCGCCACCGGGACCGCCGCCGAGGCCACCGTCCATGCCGCCGAGGCCACCGCCCATGCCGTCGAGCGACACCGAGCTGCCGGTGCCACCGCCTGCCCCGGGCCCGCCGCCGCCCAGTGGGGAGCCGCCCGGGTTCAGGGTGCTGTTCGCGCCGGGGCCCAGAAGCCCTTCGCCGCCGCCGTCGCCGAGGCCGCCCAGCCCGGACGTGGGGCCGCCGATGTCGGTGATGCCGGCCTTGCCCGTGCCCTCTCCCCCGCCGTCCCCGAGCCCGTCGAGTCCCGTCCCCCCGGTCGGGCCGGAGCTGTCCGTGCCGGGTGGCTCGACGCCGCTGCCCTTCGTCTGGTCGAGGACATCCTTCATGATGTCGTCTGCGGTCTTGCCGGCGTCCTGCTTGACCTTGTCCAGGTCCTGGTCGCCGGTGGGGCCACCGCCTCCACCGGTGCCGAACTGGCTGATCTGCGACGGCATCTGGCTGATCGCGTTCCCGTAGGCGCCGTGCAGGGCCTGCATGACGGTGTCGGCGGGTCCGTTCAGCATGGTGGCGGCGTTGCCCCGCCACACGCGTTTGGCCTCGGACTGCACCCGGTCCCAGAACTCCTGGGTGGTGGGGTCACCGAACGGGCTCGTGACCTTCGGCGAGTCGGTGTCCAGCTGCTCCATGTGGGCGCCCTGCATGGCGTTGCGCAGGGCCACCATGGTGGCGTTCACCGGCCAGGCGAGATTCTCCCCGTGCTCGTTGGGGGTGTTCACCCAGTCGGTGTAGACCTTGTGCAGGCCGACCAGTGCCTTGTGCAGGTCCTGCCGGGCCTTGTCGACCGCCGCCGCGATGTCGTGGGTGCCCAACGTCTCGTTGCGGATGAGCATCAACTGGGAGCTGTAGTGCTCCAGTTTGGCCTTCGCCGCCGCGGCGGCCCGGCCTTGCCACCCGGAGCTCTCCTCGTCGAGCCGCTGCGCGAGCTGGTACATCGCCTGCTGCGCCTGTTCGAGCAGGGCCTGCACACCGCGGATCGTGTTGCCCGCGGTGTCGAAGCTGCCCACGCTGGTGGTGTCGTTGCCGCGCACCGTCTCGATCAGCGGCAGCAGGATCTCGTCCGCCTGGTGCATGAACGAGGAGTAGGTGCCGGGCCCCTCCAGCGCCTTCCAGTCCATGTTGACGCCGATGACGTACTGGTACGGATGGCTGGTGCTGCTGTATTCGGTGGTGACGGTGTAGGTGTAGTTGAACGACCACCACACGTCCCAGCTGCCGCCCGCGTTGGCGTCGCCGGAGGCGCCGAAGGCGTTGTGGTGCACTCCGGCGTCGGCGAACCAGCTCTGACCGCCGTCGGCGGCGGCCTCGTCGATGCTGACGACCTGCTGGCTGCTGGGGGCGAAGACCTTGAGGGCCTGTTCCCAGTTCCACGTGGGCATCCGGTGTGTTCACTCCGGTGAGGGGCGGGCGGCGGGCTGGGCCGGGGAGGGGGACGGTGGCGATGGGGCGGCGTCAGAGGTTCCGGACCATCTCCAGGGCCGCGTCCTCGCTGCGGTCCGCCAGCTCGGACGCGGTTTTGACGACGGCGGAGGCGTGGTTCAGCCCCTCGATGAAGTCCTCCAGCGCCTTGGCCAGCTCCTGGGAGACGCCGGCGAACTTCTCCTTGAGCGCCTTGGCGTTGTCCATGGCATCACTGCCCGGCAGCAGGCTGAGGCTGCGGTCCGCGAACTCGGTGATGCGCTGATACGCCTCCGCCTGCTGCGCCGTCGAGACATTCTCGGCGAGCTGGTCCAGCAGCGCCTGGATGGTGCCGTCGTCCTTGACGATCTTGCCGTCGTGTGAACTCACGTCTCGCTCGCCCTCTCCGCGCGCCCTTCACCATGACCTGCCGCCCGGCGCGCGGGTCACTGCCCCTGAATCCCGAGGGCGCCGCGCCAGTCGGCGTCGGCGTGCGACTGCACCATCGAACTGAGCGTGATGGAGGCACTCTTGAGGGCGTTGAGGGCATCCTCGTCCTTCGTGGTGTTCTCCGTCTGGATCGCCTGCCAGGCTTCCTTGCTGTTGCCGAGGAAGGACTGGGAGAGCGACTGCAACTCCTGCACCAGCTGTTGCAGCGCCCCATACATCTTGTCACCGGCGGCGGCCAGCTCGTGCGCGTCTTCCTGGGTCAGCGCGGTGTTCACGGACAGGTTGGCCATGAGACGGGTCCTCTCGCAGTCGTGTCAGGGAAGCAGTGAGGTTTCTGCGGGCCGCCCCGCGACAGCAGGGCCGGCCGTCCGCGCGGCGGCTCAGCCCAGTACGCGCTCGACCTCGTCCGCGGGCGCGACCTCCTGCACGTCGCCCATCCAGCCGGCCGCCTGGTGGATCTGCTCCAGTTCGTTGGAGTCCAGGTAGTGGTTGGCCTGCGTCAGATCACTGTGGAGCTGGTTGACCTTCGCGGTGATCTGGTTGTACCACTCGATCCACTTGTTGACCTCCTCCCGGAACACCCTGCTGGAGTCGGCCGTGTAGTGCGTCTCGACCTTCTCCACGATGTCGGCAACCGTCCGGCCCGCCTTCCCCATTTCGGCGATATAGCCCTCGGTCTCCGTAAGTATCCGCTTGAGGTCTTCTTCGCTCTTCTGGATAACCAGCGAACTCACCGGGACGCCTCCTGGGAACGACGGAATACGGGCAGGCATGTCGAATCGCCGTCAGCCGTAAGCACTTTGACGAGCCGACGGCTCGCAGCCTATGCCGGGACGGAGAACAAAGTAACGGCCTTGAGGTTGAATTGAGGTTACACGTGATCTTCGTTATCCATCCGTAGTACGCCTCCCCGGCTCCGTGCCCGTATTGTCCTTCCCGCTGTCCGCCGCCTTTTTTGCGGAGCCCTCGGCGGAACCCGTGGGCCGGTCCTCACGGCCGCAGTCCGCAGGGCGCTCCGCCGCCCGGACCAGCCCAGTGCGGGACAGCCGGGACGCGTCCAGCGTCGGCCCGGCGGGCAGCAGTTGCAGCCAGGCGTCGGGCAGCCGCACCTGGCGGGCGCCGTCGTAGCCGAGCCGTTCCGCGGCGCCGGCGGCCAGCGGGTAGGCCACCCCGTCGTCCGTCACCAGGTACCGCGCACCGCCCGCGCCGGAGGAGGACAGCGAACCGACCAGCGCGCCACCGCCGTTCTCGACCCACACCTGATCGGCCTGGAGACAGCCTCGCCCGACGCCGGGCCGCAGTGCCGGGGCGCCGGAGGGCACGGCGTCGGCGGGCCGTACCACGACGGCGGTCGAAGGGGTGCGGCCGTGCGGGGTGACCTGGGCGCACACGGCCTGACCGCTGCCCGCCGTCACCAGCTTCGGCACCGAACGGGGCAGGCCGCGCGCCAGTTCGCCCGCCGCGGTCTCCGGGGCCCGGTGTTCGGCCAGGTCGGAGGGGCCCAGCCTGCGGGCACCGACCGTGCCGCCCCCGTATGCCTTCTCCTGGGTGGCGGGGGCACCCCGCAGCAGTTCGTACAGCAGGGGCGTCAGCGGGACCAGCCCGTCGCGGCGCAGCAGGTAGTGCTGGCCGCCCGCGCCCTCGAAGAGCTGGCCGAGGCGGGTGGTGCCGGTGCTGAGCCGGGGCCCCGCGTCGCCGCGGCCGGGCACGTGCGGCGCGGCGAGGTCGGGTCCCGCGGGCAGGGTGTCGAGGAACGCCGCCGGCACGGACGGCGCGGACCGGCCGGACCAGCCCAGCGCCGCCTGGCCGTCCGAGGAACGCGGCAGTGCCAGCCGCTGGCCGCGCCACAGCGCGTACCGGGTGCCGTCGGGGCCGGTGACCAGGGTCGCCTCCTTGTCGGCGAGTCCTCGCCCGGAGGGCAGGTCGCCGACGGCGACGCTCAGCCTGCCGCGGTCCTTCCCCCGTCCGGCCGGGTCCCGCGTGGTGCACGCCGCCCAGCTCCCGGTGCGCAGGTCGCCGCTGCCGGGCAGGCCGTCGGGCGCCCCGACGATGCCCAGGGGTGCCCCGCGGGCGGCCGAGTCCAGTGAGGCGGACGCCACCGTCTTGGTGGTCATACTGTCGCCGGCCAGGAGTTTGGCGGAGGCCATGTTGAGCACGGGGTGCAGCCGGCCCCCGGTGTACAGGTAGCGGGCGCCGGAGTCCTTGACGACCACGAGGGTGCCGTCGGTGCGCCACGAGGTGTTGCCGCCCGGCACCAGCAGCCCGTAGAGACCGACACCCACCGCTATCAGCACGGCGAGCACGATGCCGCACCCCATGCCGCGCCTGGTGCGGCCGAGGGGTGCGTCCGGGGTGTCCGGATCGTCGCGCAGCATGCTGGAGGAGAGCCTGCCCAGCACGAACAGATGCGCCTGTACCTGGTCCTTACGGGACTGCATGGGATTCCCTCCTCGGCCCGGGCACGGGCCGCGCGGCGCGCGTGCCCGCACCCCGCCGGGGCATGACGGTGCGGTGAGGTCGGTGCGGGGGTCGTGGTGGCCGCGGCGGGCGGTCAGCCGCTGATGCCGCGGATCAGGTGGTAGACGCCCGTCGCGGCGAGCGCCAGCGGGATCAGGGCGATGGCGACCCCCGTGTGCAGCAGGTCGCCGGCGCGGCCCCAGTAGGGCACCAGCCGGCGGCCCGGCACCGTCCAGGCGGCGACCGCGGCCACCGCGGCGGCGGCGACCAGACCCACGGTCATGCCCAGCCGTCCGGCCGGTCCGGCACCGGCCGCCGTCACACAGGCGCTGAGCAGCAGCCCGTACGCGCCCGGCAGCAGCATGGCCAGCCGTTGCCAGAGGCTGCCCACGGAACGCACGTGCAACAGCAGCAGCACGCTCAGCGCGGCGGCGAACACCGGCTCGGGCCAGTCGTCGGTGGCCGGGCCGGTGGCCAGCGCGGTGACGGCGGCGGCCAGCACCACGCCCAGTCCGGTGTACAGGCCGGTCAGATAGTTGCTGGCGGTCACGGCCCGCAGGGTCACCCGGCGCGGCTCGTGCGGCTCGATGTCGTCCTGGAGGTCCTCGGAGGTGGCCGGCGGCAACGGCAGCCGCAGACCGGCCAGCCGGAAGCTCAGCCCGGGCGCGAGGCCGCCCACCACGACCGCGGCCAGCGCCACCACGCAGGCGGCGGCCGGCAGGTCGAGCCCGGTGAGCACCAGACCGCCGGTGACGGCGGTCAGCAAGGTGACGGTGAAGGCACCGAGGAACAGGGGGACGCAGGCGGCGACGGCCGCCAGCCCCAGCACGGTGGCACCAGTGGCGGTCGCCCCGCCCGCCAGCAGCCGTGCCCCGAGAAGCGCTTCCGGGCCGCCCTCGGTGGGGACGAGGGCGCCGGCGACGCCCAGGCAGGGCACCGCGACAGCGGCGAGGGCCGCACCGCCCGCGGCGTCGCCCACCGCCCGGGAGGCGATGCCCGCGCAGGCCAGCAGGAGCAGCGCGAGCGCCGCGCAGGCCCCGGCCCGCAGCAGGGCGGACGGTCCGGGCAGCAGCAGCGTCACCAGGCCGCCGGCCAGCGCGCTCACCGTCAGGCCGAGCAGCAGCCGCCGGGTCAGTTCGGGGCGCCAGCTGTCGGAGCGGGAGCGCAGCACTTCACCGACGCCGTCGACCAGGTCGTCGAAGGCGGCCTCGGGCAGCGTCTCGTTGCGGGGCCGCAGATGGAGGGTGTCACCGTCGCGCAGCTCCAGTGCCCGCGCGGTCAGTTCGCCATCGAGCGGCGGGGCGCCCAGACGTTGCAGCACCCAGCCCCCGTGTTCCAGGGCGAGTTCGTCCAGTCCGTCGCCCGCGTAGTCCAGCAGAACGGGCATGAGTTCCACAAGCGGAACGTCGACGGGGATGCCCAACTCGAAGACGGACTCCGGCGCGCGGATGGTTATTCGGCACAGGCCGACGGTGGTATCGCTCACGGCGCTCGCTTCCTGGCTGTCCGGAACAGGGCCGGGTCGACGCGGGATTGAGGAGAACATTATCGTTGCCACCGCCCGGAATTCTCGGGCGGTGGCACCGCGAGCAATTCGCCGGGAAAGCAGGCGGTTTGCGGCAGCGGTTCCGCACCGTGTTCGCCGGGGGGCGACCGGTCCGGCCCGAGGGCCGCGGCGGGGTGTCCCGGCCGGCCCGTCGTGCCCCGCCGCCTCGCGGTGGACGGCCGTCCTCCACGGAAGGTTCACCTTTGAGCACCGTCACGTTCCGCCGCCCGCCGCGCCGCCCGGGGCCGCAGATGCCGCAGGGCGAACTGGATCTCCAGGAGCCGCCGACGCTGCCGGAGCGGCAGGGCGCGGTGTCCGGGATGCTGATGTACGCGCCGATGGCGCTCAGCTCCATGGGCATGGTGCTGCTGTTCCTGCGCCCCGGCATGGCGGGCCGCGGCGGGATCTTCATGTACGTGGCCCTGGGCTTCATGGGCGTGTCCATGGTGGTCATGCTGATCAGCCAGCTGCTGCGCAGCGCCCACGACCGCAAGACACAGCTGCGCGACGAGCGCCGTGACTATCTGCGGTATCTGTCCACCAGCCGGCGCCGGGTGCGCAAGGTGATCCTCCAGCAGCGCCGCGCGCAGGCGTGGCGGCATCCCGACCCCGACGCGTTGTGGTCGCTGGCCCGCACCGACCGGCTGTGGGAACGGCGGCCGACCCACGAGGACTTCGCCGAGGTGCGCATCGCCACCGGCCCGCAGCAACTGGCGCTGGCCCTCTCCCCCCTGTCCACCAAGCCGGTCGAGGATCTGGAGCCGGTCTCCGCGCACGCGCTGCGCCGGTTCGTGCGCGCCTACTCCACGGTTCCGGACCTGCCGGTGGCGCTGCGGCTGCGGACCTACGCGCGGATCGTGCTGCGCGGTGACGCGGAGGAGGCCCGGGGCATGGTGCGGGCCGTGCTGGGGCAGCTGGCGGTGCTGCACGCACCCGGCGACGTGGACCTGGTGACGGTCGCCGACGACGACGTGCGGTCCCGGTGGGAGTGGGTGAAGTGGCTGCCGCACGCGCAGCACGCCGCGGACACCGACGGGGTGGGCAGCGTGCGCCTGCTCGCGGAGTCCGTCTCGGAGCTGGAGCAGCTGCTGGGCGAGGACTTCGCCGGGCGGCCCCGGTTCACCGCGGACGCCGCGCCCAGCCGGGACGAGCCGTACACGGTCATCGTGCTGGACACCGCCCACGTACCGGCCGGCGCGCGGGTGGCCGGGCCCGGCTACCGCAACGCGGTCGTGCTCGACGTGCGCGGGGTGACCGAGTGGAAGCACTCGCGCAGTGTGCTGCGGCTGCGGACTGAGGCGGGCCGGCTGCACATGGTGGGCACCGACCGCAGCGGCCGGGAGACCTCCACCGCGCTGGGCCGCCCCGACCGGCTGGGCACGGCCGCGGCCCGCACCCTGGCACTCGTCCTGGCCCCCTACCGGCCGGGCACCGCACCGCAGTCCGGCCAGCCGCTGAACGAGGACCGGGAGCTGACCGACCTGCTCGGCATCCCCGATCTGAACACTGTCAGCATCGAGCGGCTCCACGACCGGCCGGCGTCCCGGAGGCTGCGGGTGCCGATCGGGCTGGGCTCCGACGGCGCACCGGTCGAGCTGGACATCAAGGAGTCGGCGCAAGGCGGTATGGGCCCGCACGGCATGCTCATCGGCGCCACCGGCTCCGGCAAGTCGGAGCTGCTGCGCACCCTGGTGCTGGCCCTGGCGCTCAGCCACTCCTCGGAGACCCTCAACTTCGTGCTGGTCGACTTCAAGGGCGGTGCCACCTTCCTCGGTCTGGACCGGCTGCCGCACACCTCGGCGGTCATCACCAACCTGGCCGACGAGACCGCGCTGGTCGAGCGGATGAAGGACGCGCTCAACGGTGAGCTGATCCGCCGCCAGGAGCTGCTGCGCAAGGCCGGCAACCACGTCTCCGTGCTGGAGTACGAGCGGGCCCGGGAGGGCGGTGCGCCGCTGGACCCGCTGCCGACGCTGTTCGTGGTCGTCGACGAGTTCAGCGAACTGCTGGCCGCGCACCGCGACTTCATGGACCTGTTCGTGATGATCGGACGGCTGGGCCGGTCGCTGGGCGTGCACCTGCTGCTGGCCTCCCAGCGGCTGGACGAGGGCCGGATGCACCAGCTGGAGAGCCATCTGTCGTACCGCATCGGTCTGCGGACCTTCTCCGCCATGGAGAGCCGCGGGGTGCTCGGCGTACCCGACGCCTACAACCTGCCCGCGCAGCCGGGCAGCGGTCTGCTCAAGAACGACGTGGGCAATCTGGTGCGGTTCAAGGCCGCCTACGTGTCCGGCCCCTACCGGCGGTCGCTGCGCGGCAGCAGCGCCCGGCAGGCCGCCATCGCCGGGCAGGTGGTGCCCTTCAGCACCTCCTGGGTGCCGCCGCGGCAGCTGCCGCCCGCCGAGCCGGAGCCGGCCGAGCCCGCGCCGGACGCGCCGAGCCTGCTGGAGACGGCGGTGCGCCGGCTGGTCGGCTCGGGTCCGCCGGCCCATCAGGTGTGGCTGCCGCCGCTGGACGTGCCGGTCACGCTGGATACGCTGCTTCCGGAACTGGCCGAGACCCCGGACCGGGGACTGGCACCGGCCGATCCGTCCCGCGCGGGCGGTCTGAAGGTGGCCGTCGGCATCGTCGACCGCCCCTTCGACCAGTTGCGGGAGCCGCTGGCCGCGGATCTGTCGGGGCCCGGCGGGCACGTCGGCATCGCCGGCGGTCCGCAGAGCGGCAAGAGCACCCTGATCCGCACCTTGGTGACAGCGCTCGCCCTCACCCACACCCCTCGTGAGGTGCAGTTCTACTGTCTGGACTTCGGCGGTGGCGGGCTCACCGCGCTCTCCGGTCTGCCGCACGTCGGTTCGGTGACCGGACGGCTGGACCGCGACCGGGTCGCCAGGACACTGGCCGAGGTGAGTGCGCTGATCGCCCACCGGGAGCGGCTCTTCGCCGAGCACGGCATCGAGTCGATGGCCGACTTCCGGCGCCGGCGGGCAGCGGGTGAGCTGCCCCGGGAGCACCACGGGGACGTGTTCCTGGTCGTGGACGGCTGGGCCACGGTGCGGCAGGACTTCTTCGACTTCGTGCAGCCGTTCGGGCTGATCGCCGCCCGGGGACTCAACTTCGGGGTGCACCTCGTCGTCGCCTCCACCCGCTGGAGCGAGATCAACACCACGGTGCGGGACCAGCTCGGCACCCGGTTCGAGCTGCGGCTGGGCGACACCGTCGACTCCGTCGTCAACATGCGGGCCGCCGCCACCGTGCCCAGGATCCCCGGCCGCGGCCTGACCGAGCAGCGGCTGCACTTCCTCACCGCGCTGCCGAGGCTGGACGGCGACCCGGACGCCGCCACCCTCGGCCAGGGGCTCGGCGCGCTGGTGGAGTCCGTGGCCGCGGCGTGGGACGGCCCGCCCGCCCCTCCGGTGCGGATGCTGCCGCTCCAGGTGGACGCACGGACCCTGCCCGCCCCCGAGGGGGACGTACGGATACCGCTCGGCCTGGAGGACCAGCGGCTGGAGCCGTTCTGGCACGACTTCGAGGCGAGTCCGCACCTGATCGTGGTCGGCGACGAGGAGACCGGGAAGACGAACCTGCTCGCCCATCTGTGCCGCTCCCTGGTCGCCCGCTACACCCCCGACGAGGCGCGGGTCATGCTGGTCGACTACCGGCGGGGGCTGGCATCGGCCGTGCCCGAGGAACACCGGCTCGGCTACGCCGTGAACGCCGAACGGCTCCGCCAGCTGACCGAATCCGTGGGCCGGTCCATGGGGCGCAGGGTGCCGGGCCCCGACATCGGACCCGAACGGCTGGCCGCCCGCGACTGGTGGACCGGGCCACAGCTGTTCCTGGTCGTGGACGACTACGAACTGGTGGACACCGGACTCTCCTCGGCCAGCCCGTTCACCCCGCTGCTGGAGTTCCTCGCCCAGGGCACCGAACTGGGCCTCCACCTGATCGTGGCCCGCAGCGCCAACGGAGCCACGCGCGGTATGACCTCCGGGCTGCTGCGCACGCTGCGGGAGGCCAACACCCCGACGCTCATGCTCTCGTGCCCGCCCGCCGAGGGCTCCTTCCTGCCGGGTGTGAAGCCCCGCGAACTGCCGGCGGGCCGCGGCCTGTACGTCACCCGGCGCGGCCAGCGCCTGGTGCAGACCGCCCTGCTGCCGTCGGAGCAGGACGGGACACCGGCCCGGGGGTGAACCGGCCCTGATCCGGCGCCCGTGGAGCCCGGGAACGGAGAACGGCCGCCCTGCGGGCGGCCGTTTCTCGTGTGGTCGTGCGGTACTGGCCGAATCAGGGCCGGATCAGGGCCGGGCCGCACCCTGGGGGCCGGACGGTGGCAGACGGCCCGGGCGCCAGCCTCGGCGGCGGCCCAGCGGTACGGCCACCGCGCCCAGGGCCACCAGCAGGACGACGGCGGTGACCCCGCCGGCCACCAGCAGCGCCCGGTCCCGGCCGGTGTCCGGCGGCGGGGCCGGGACGTGCGGTGCGGCGGCCGGCGCCGCCTCGGCGCGGTCGCCCTTGTCGCCCAGTTCGCCGGTGACGGCGGCCACCGGGTCGACGGTGCCCGCGCCGACCAGCCGCCGTTCGGTGTCGGGGGCGGGCCGGTACGCGGTTTTGGTGAGCCGCTCGGCCAGCTGGGCGGCGCTCAGCCCTGGCCGGTACTCGTCCACCAGCGCGGCCGTACCGGCGACCAGCGCGGCGGCGAACTCGGCGCCGCTGCCGGTGAAGTAGCCGTCCCCGCGCGGGCCGGTGCTCATCACGCTCACGCCGGGAGCCGCCAGATCAGGCCGGGTGCGGGGGGCCCGGGTCTGGTCTGCGGCGCCCTGCGGGGTCAGGGCGGCGACGGCCAGGACGCCGGGCAGCCGCGCCGGCCAGGCAGCCGGTGCCGGACCGTCCTCGTCGTCCTCGCGGGGCGCGTAAGCGGGCGCCACCACGAGGACGTCCCGCTGTACGGCGCGGCGCACGGCGGCGGTCAGTGCGGGCCCGCCCCGCGGCAGGGCGCGGGGTACGCAGATGACGCGGGCGCCGCCCCGCACGGCGGCGTCGATGCCGTCGGCCATCCCTTCGGCGGTCGCCCGGCCCTGCCGGTCGGTCCCCCGTACGGCCAGGATCCTGGCGTCGGGGGCGATCCCGGCGAAGCCGGTGCCCTCGCTGCGGGCGGCGGCGATCAGCCCGGCCACGAAGGTGCCGTGCCCGACGCAGTCCTCCGTGGCGCTTCCGCTGTCCTGCCCCGAGGTCACCCGGCCGGCCAGTGCGGGCACGCCGTCCGCCGCGACGCCGGTGTCCACGACGGCGACGGTGACGCCGCGCCCGGTGCTGTGCCGCCAGGCTGCCGACGGGTTGAGCAGCGTCTGCTGCCAGGGCGTCATACGGGGCGCCTTGCGGGACGCCTCGGTGCAGGTTCTGTCGTCGAGGACGGCCGGTATGCGCGGCAGTGAGGGCGCGTCGGAACCGGCTTCGGGCGCGGACCGGGGCGGGGTCCGGGCGGGAACGGCGGAGGCCGGTGCGACGGCGACCGCCGCCTCCGGCACCGCTGCGACGAGCACCGCGGTGGCCAGTGCGCAGGAGAGGGTCCGCCACCCCGCAGGGCGACGCGGTCCTGGTGACATGGCAGGTGATGCTACAAAACGCTGTTGTCGGCCCGTCATCGCGGTGCCCTCGGCCGTCGCCGTCGTCATGCCCGCGGACCCGCGAGGTCGTCGGGCAGCGGCCGGCGCAGCTCCTCCACGTCCGCGCCGGGCGTCCGGCGCCGCCGCCCGGCGCGGACGTGGACTCGACGGCCCTGCGCGCGTGCTGGGCGTTGCCGGAGTTCTCGCCGCGCCGCACCGTCGCGCAGTGCGGGTACGGCGCTGGCGCGGTCTGCGGCACGCATGTGCGGCCGTCCTGTCCGCGCGTGCCGAGGGTGGTGGACACCGGCTCGTCCGGGCGCGTCTGCGCGCAGTGCGCTTCCCGTGCCCGTCCGTGCCCTCGGTGCACGTGTAGCGCTGAGCGCACTGGCGGCGCACGGGGGCCGCCGGCCCGCTGCGGGCGGCCCGGAGGGCGTCCCCGGCGCTGCGGCGGCCCCGGCTCCGTCCGGCCCACGATCAGCAGACGACGCGCCAACGCCGGGCCCCCTTCGCCTCGTCACCGCCCGGCACGGCGCACCGCCGGACCCGCGTCAGGCGTCCTCCCGTCCGGTCGCCCGGCCGGGCCCACCATGCCCGCACGGGCCGGGACCCGCCGCCCGGGGCGGCCGGGCGGCGGCGGTCGCCGTGCGCCGGGGCGTCGCCGGGCGGCGGCGTCCCGCGCTTCTCACAGGTCGAGTTCGTCCGGGGTCGCGGTGGCGGGAAGGGGGTCGGACGGGGCGATACGGGCCAGTGCGGCGGTGAGTTCCCCGTGGCAGGGGAGCGTGGTGACGCCCGGTTCCCCGGCGGTGCGCCGCATCCGCTCCAGCGCGCCGGGGGTCGCCACGTGGGCGGCGATCGACGGGGTGCGGCCGGCTTCCCGGCACAGCAGCGTCAGCAGTTCCGGCCCCGCCTCGGGGGCGGTGAGCCAGGGGGTGGCCAGGGGCGCGCCGGCGGGCAGCAGGCCATTCCTGGAGGCGGCGACGAGCGCCATGCAGGTGTCCTCGGCGTGCCAGTGGGCGAGGCTGTTCCTCTCGAAGGCGTCCTTCGACTCCTGGGCGGCGGCCGTGGACCAGTCGGTGCGGGGCAGCCATGCCGTGGCCCAGGCGACGGCCGCGGGGTAGGCCACCGTGTTGGGCTCCAGGGCGGGCCGGGTGGCCGGTATGTACTGCTTCAGCGAGCAGTCGGCCAGGGCTTGCGCGGCCCAGCCGACGGTCTTCCAGTGCGCTTCGGCATCGACGACGAGGGGGCGGGCGAGGGTCCGGTCGAGGAGCTGTCCCACGGCGGGCGCGAGGAGTGCCGCGGCCTGGTCCTGCTCGGCGTGGCGGAGGGCCTTGAGCATACGGCCCGCCTCCTTGAGGCCCAGCGCATCGGCGAGCACGGCGGGGGCGATGTCGGTGAGTTCGCCGACGATGTCCGCGACGATGTCGTCGCGTGCGGTCAGCCACATCACCGTCAGCAGGTCGGGCAGTTGGCGCAGATCGGGCCGCATGCGCAGCCGCAGCCGGGTGAGCAGCCGGCCCGCGTGGACCTTCTCGGCGAGCTGTTCGCCCCACTGCGCGTCCCAGGTGTATCCGAGCCGTACCACTTCCCGTACGGCCCAGGGGCTGGCCAGCAGCGGGAGGGTGGAGGACCAGACGCCGTTGACGAGCGTGCCCATCCAGTTCTTGGGTTCCTCGTCGGGCATGACGCCCAGCCGGGCGAGGGCCTGGCCGATCCTGCCCTGGGTGATGGGGTCCTGCTCGAACTTGAAGATCTCGGTGAAGGTCTGCCAGCGCTTGGCGCGTTCGTCGCGCAGGGCGGCCAGCTCCCGTTTGCCGAGGCCGGGGGCGCAGCGTTCGACGGCGGCCAGCAGGTCGGCGACGAGCGGCGGGTGGACGACGCCGCGGATGACCATGTCGGTGAGGTCGGAGACCTCCTGGTCGCCCTGCGGCCGGCTCATGGCGTGGACGACGCTGCCGGCCGCGGAGGGGTCCAGTTTGCGCAGCTGGTTGAGGGCGGTGGTGAAGGAGCCGATCCGGCGGACGGCCCGCAGGTTGCGTTCCCATTCCCAACGGGGGTTGGCGGCCTTGAAGTTGCCGAGCACGACGGCGGTGGCGTCCCGCTGTCCCCCGGCGCGCAGGGTGCTCGCGGTGACCTGGAGCTTCTGCGCCACCTCGCCGGCGCCCCAGCGCAGCGGGTTGCGGACGACGCGGTCGACCTTGAGGTGCTTGGCGTACTCCGCGCCGATGCCGGGCGCCACGGCCAGGCCCAGGCGGTGGGTGTGCACCATGCTCTGCGGGTCGAGCGCGGCGTTGCGCATGCGCTCGATCAGGACGCGGGTGTCGAGGCGTTCGGAGAGCCGCAGGAGGAAGTTCTGGCCGAAGTAGTCGTCCTCGATCAGCAGCATCGCCAGCCGCGGCCCCCACGGGCGGGCCGCACCCCGCTGTGCCTGGATGCTGGAGACGACGAGGTCGAGGGCCTGGTCCTCCAGTTCGGCGCGGTAGTCGGCGCCGGCTTCCCACAGTCCGTGCAGGAAGTGGTAGATGACCGCCGGACGGCGTTCGGTGGCCATCAGTTCGCGGGCGAAGGCCGGCCCCAGCTCGCGGGCCAGGCAGTAGCCGAAGCGGTCCTTGGTGTCGCAGTACAGGTCGTCGGCGCGGCTGACGCTGCTCAGCAGCATGCCGGCACCGCGGCCGTCCTTGAGGCGCCGGATGGAGGCGGCCAGGTCCCGGGCGAGCTGGACGTCGGCGACGGGGCTTGCGCCGGTGACGCGGTAGAGGAGTGTCTTGATGGTGGCGCCGTGGATGTTGCGCACGGTGGAGATCAGGATGGCCGCCTCGGCGGGGGTGGAGGCGCGCAGTGTGGCGGCCAGCGCCCGGCCGGGCTGGAGGGTGTTGAGCAGCCGGTTGGTCCAGCCCCTGTTGTTGCGGGCCAGGTCGGCGAGGGAGCTGCTGATCTGGCTGGCGTCCGCGCCCGCCAGCGCGGCGCGGATCTGCGACTCGTACCGCTTGATGAGGTCGTCCCAGTCGGTGGCGCTGTTGAAGTGCAGCCACAGGGACATCCAGGCCAGGACGGCGGGCAGCGGCGTCTGCCGGGTCGGGTGGGCCTCCAGCAGGGTCTGTGCCGCCTTCTCCAGCGGGCGGAGCCGGTCGCGGGTGCGGTTCTCGTGGCTTTCGGGGCCGCGGGCCTCCCGCGAGTAGCGGAAGATCAGCTCGTCCATGCGCCGCACTTTGATGAGGTCGTCGTGCCGGCGGTGCGGGTCGGCGCCGCGCACCAGTTCCTCGGCGCGTTTCTCCAGCCACTGGCAGACGGTGTCGGTGGGGGCGGTGTTCTCCCCGGACAGCCGCAGCAGGGCGCGGACGAGGTGGTAGCGGTCCCGGACGGCGGACGGCCGCGCGAGGACCTCGTCCAGGCCGGGGCTGCCCACCCAGGTGAACAGGTCGGCGATCTCGGTGCCGGTGAGCTGGTACTGGTGGTCCCAGCAGGCTTTGAGGGCGGTCGTCAGGTCTCGGACGGTCAGGTCCGGGGTGCCCGGCACCCGGGCGAGCACCGGAGGGAGCGCTTCGGCGATCCAGCCGGGGTCGCTGTGCTTCCCGCACAGGCGCAGCAGTCGCAGGGCGGCCGGCGTGTGCGCCCCGGCGGCCCAGGTGGTGACGGACCGGCGGACGGCCTGGTCCTCCAGCAGTTCGGCCAGCTCCACGGGCGCGTACGCGGCGCAGTTGGCCATCAGGGCGCGCACCCGCTCGTGCTGCCCCTCCCCCAGCGCGTCGCACACGTACCGCTCCAGATGGCCGCGCAGGTCGTCACGGCCGTTGGGGCTGACGCAGATGAGTACGGCTTCCGCGCGCACCCCGCTGGGGATGCGGGCCACCTCGTCGGTGACGCGGACACCGAGGGCCCGGCGGGTCTCCTCGGGCACCTGCGCCAGGTGGGAGACGGGGACGCCCTCGTCGAGCGCCGAGACGGCGGCGAGCCGGCACACGGCCTCCCGTGCCGCGCCCGTGAGCGGAGCGCACGCCTCCTCGGCCTGGCGGCGCACCAGTCCGGCGGCGTCACGCCGGCCGTTCTCCCCCAGCGGGGCGTCGGGCACACCGGCGCGGAGCAGGTCGACGAGGACGCCGAGGTCGCCCTGGCAGGCTTCGACGGCCAGCGGAATGCCCTGCTCGCCGTCCGGTGCGCGGTACTCGGCGGGATGGGTGTCGATCAGCCGGCGGGCCAGCCGTGCGATCTCCTCGGCGGCCAGCGGCGTCATGTACGCGGTGACGCCGTGGCTGTCCCAGCTGCTGGTCGCGCCGTCGACGTAGCGGGTCAGGGCGAGCACCGCCACCTTGAGGTCGCCCAGGGATTCGAGGGTCTTGCCGACGTTGCCGCCGTTGAGGGCGTGCAGGTCCTCCAGGACGACGAGGGTTTTGCGGGAGGTCTCGGCCCGGGTGGCGATGAGGGCTGCCTGCACGACCGCGGGGAGGGTGCCGTCGGTGGGCAGGTGCCGCTGGAGCGGTGAGAGCACCACCGTCTGCCAGCCGGCCGCCTCCAGTCTGGCGGTCAGCTGGCGGGCGCAGACGGTCTTGCCGCTGTTGCGGGTGCCCGACTGGATGACCCGCGAGGCCGGCCGGCGCAGGAACCGCTCGGCGAGGAACGCGGCCTGGTCGAGTTCGACCAGGAGGGTGCCGTCCCCGGCGAGCCACGCGCCGTCCCCGCCGGTGCCGCCGGTGGCGTGCAGGACCCGCCAGGCGTGGTCGTCGAGGCTCTGCCACGCCCAGCCCTGCCGGGCCTCCTCCCAGTCCGGCCCCCACAGCAGGCGGGCGGCGCCGGACAGGCCGGGGTCGGGGTCGGTGCGGGTCCCGGTACCGGCCGACAGGTGCCAGCCCTCCTCGGTACGCCATAGGAGGTCGAGACCGTCGTCGGCACTCTCGGGCAGGGCCGCTCCGGTGCCGGGGAAGGGCGTCCAGGTGCCGTCGTCGGCGCAGCCCGCGAGGGGCAGCACGCCGAGCTGTCCGGGCGTGGGCAGGCCGCCCTGGCGGGCGAGGTAGGTGAGGGCGACGGCGGCTGCACAGGCGTGCGGCGCGATCTGCGAGGGGGCGAGGACGCCGCGCGCGTCGATGAAGGCGCTGACGGCGGGCAGCTGTGGCCGGCCGACCTCGGCTATCAGCCGGCTGGCCGCGGCCAGGCCCCGTTCCACCTCGGCGGCGGCTGCCGGCGGCAGCGCGGTCCACGCGGCGCGGACCTTGCCCGGGGTGGTGCCGGTGCCGGCCGCATGGTGGTCGCCGAAGGCGACGGTCGCGCGGGCGACGGCGGACCAGCCGGCCACGGGTTCCAGCAGGAGGGGGACCTCGTCGGGGCCGGCCGGCTCCCGGGCGGCGGGCGCCGCCGCGTGGCCGGCGCTCTCCGAGCGGGTCAGGAGCGCGTCGAGTTCGGCGAGGAGGTCGGGGTCGAGCTCGGCGAGCAGCGGGGTGAGGCCCGTGGTGCCCGGGTCGGCGTACTCGGCGAGCAGGGCGCCGGGGCCGATGGGGGTGCCTGCGCCCAGGTAGGCGAAGGGACGCGGGGGCAGGGGGCCGCCGCGCAGCGTGCGGTCGCCGAGGTCGATCACCGCGCGCAGCAGCCGCTGGACGTGCTCGGCGTCGGCGGGCTGCGAGTCCACCGCGCCGGCCAGCGCGTGCAGGGCCATGCGCAGTTCGTAGCGCAGTGCGTCGTCCTTGCGCCCGGCCGGGGCCCCTGCCTCCGCAACACTCACGGTGTCCTCCTCGCTCGGCGGTCGCGCGGGCCGCCGTCGGTGTTCAACGGGCGATGCGCACCACGCCCGCGCTCGTGCCCGCCACCAGCTGGCCGTGGGGATCGACGTCCGCCGAGCAGACGTCGAGTCCCAGGTCGAGGTGGAAGGGGGAGCCGGCGCCGCGGGTGAGCGGGGTCAGTTTGATGTCGCCGCTGCGGCCGGCGCTCACCAGCACCCGGCCGTGGACGCGCAGTTCGGCGACGGGGCCGGTGTGGCCGGTGAGCCATCCGTCCGCCGTGCCGTCCCAGGACGTCCACCACACGGAGCCGTCGCCGGCACCGGTGTAGATGCCCTCGCTGTCGGCGGCGATGTCGGTGAGGGCGAGCTCCTGCGGCGGTTCGAACCTGCGCAGGAACCGGCCGTCGGCACGCCAGACGGTCACGTCCCTGGCCGTGCGGGCGGCGACGAGGGGCACCCCGTCGCGCACGGCGGTGGCGGCGCCGCCGATCCTGAGCCTGCCCCGGCTCACGACGGGCCCGGGCCCGGTGGTGCTGCCCTTGGGCCGCCACTGCCAGCCTTCGGTGCCGGCGACGAGCAGGCCGGCCTCCGACTGCACACAGGAGACCAGCCGACAGCCCAGGGCGAGTCCGCGGATGGGTGTGTGCTTGCCGTCGGAGAGCCGCTGGACCCATGCCTGTCCGTCGCTCTGCCCGGCGAACAGGGCGGGCCCGGACGCGTCGATGAGGGAGGTGGTGGTCAGACGGCCCGTGCGCAGCGGCGTCTCGACGGTGTGCCAGGAGTGGTCGCCGGCCGGGCCGGGCCTGCTGAGGATGTGCCCTTCGTCGTCCACGACGAGTTCGCCCCCCTGGGGCAGGCAGTAGACGGTGGCGGCGGGGCGCCGCTTGTAGGTGAGGGCGGGCTGCCAGCCCACGGCGGACTCACCGGCCCGCCGGGCGAGTTCGCTCAGCCCGTGCACCTGGGCCAGCAGTGCCAGGCGGGAGAGAGTGTGGCCGTCGGTGCGGTCGGCGACGGCGAGTTCGCCGCACAGCGACCGGACTCGCGCGATCTTGCCGAAGGTGCTGTCGTGGAGGAACGTCAGGGCCCGGTGGAGTGCCTCGAAGTCCATCATGAGCAGGAATTCGGGGTCGTCCAGGTAGTCGTCGAGGACTCCGGCGAGCCGCGCGTGGTGGGCGAAGTGTTCGCGGGTGTAGTGGTCGGCAGCTGTCCAGTCCAGGCCGCCCGAGGGGCGGGCGGGGAGTTGCCGGGTCATCGCTTCCACGAACCTGGCGTGCGCCGACTGCTCGTCGAAAGACTCAGCCAGGTACCGGGCGTGCGGAGAACGCTCGAACCTCCAGCCGTGTCCGTGCATGCCGCCCTCCGGAGCAGCGAGGAAATCCGTTGCCTTCTCCCGTACCCGTGCCAGGTCGGCCGGGGTGACGTCCCGTCCGCTGGCCTGGCGGGCGACGGCCGCCCACAGCCGGCCGTCGGCCGGCAGTCCCTCGCCCTGGGCGAGGGCCACCGGCAGCAGCAGGTCGGGCGCCCACCGCGGATCGTCCGGGTCCAGTTCGGCGAGCTGGTCGAGGAAGAGTTCCGCGGTGGTGCGTTCGGCCCTCACCCGGGCGGTGGCCGGGTCGTCGCCGCTCAACGATACGGCGAACAGGTAGGCGCGCAGCCAGGACGGGCCGGCCGCCTGTGCCGTGGCGCGGGCGATGTCGTCGAGCCACTGCTGGTCGGCGCCGGCCCAGGTGGTGCCCTTGCGGTGCCTGAGGACGTGTGCGACCAGGTGGGCGATGTCGTCGGCGGCGTGGGCGGTGGTCTCGGGGCCGTCGAGGTCGACCACCCGTCCGGCGAAGTTGCGGGGCGGCTGGTTGCCGGCCATGACGACGCGGGTGTGGCCGAGTGCGGCCAGCGGCGCCAGCAGGTCGGCGTAGAGGCTGTCGGGGTCGGCGCACGCTTCGACGGAGTCGAAACACATCCGCAGGGGCCCGGGGCGGGCGCACAGCGCTTCGAGGAGCGCCTGGGTGTCGTCGTGCGGGGTGCGTGTGCCGTAGTGCGCGGCCAGCTTCCACACCACGCCGGGCACGGTCATCCCCCGTACGTCCAGCAGCAGGTCGAGACAGCCGGCCGGGGCGGGGTCGGGTGCGCGGGGGCCGGCGGGCAGGGGTTCGCCGTGGGCCGAGGTGTGAATCCAGTCGAGCAGCACCGATTTGCCCGAACCGGTGCTGCCGGTCACCACCAGGCCGCCGGCCGCCTGTTCGCCGGTGAGGTAGTCGACGATCTGCGCGGCCGGCTCCCGCCGTCCGCAGAAGGCCCAGCCGCTGGTGTCGTTGGCCTCCTGGGGGCGGCGGACGGCACGCGGCAGGTACCAGGGGTTGGGGAAGGCGCGGGTGTCTCCCAGCGGAGGCAGGAAGTCGGGGACGGGCGGCCCGCCGTCCCCGGGCAGTTTCCGCATCCGGGCGGCCAGTTCCCTGACGAGGACGTCCATCGGCAGGAACTCCGTCTGCTCGCCCGCCGCCGCGGTGCGGACGGCGGCGGCGAAGGAGTCGGTGAAGTGGAACTGCTGGGCCTCGCCGAGGCGGTCGATGGCGCCTATCGCGGTGAAGACGGGCAGGTCGCCGCCCTTGGTCCGCTCCACGCCGGCCGCCTGCTGGAACCTGGCCACGGCCATGCCCGCGTAGCAGGTGTCGAGGAGGAGGACGACCTCACGGGGGCGGGGCCGGCTGTCCGGGACGAGGAGCGCGAAGAGGTCGTCCACCCGCAGCTGGGTGGCGCGGCACGCCTTCTCGCTGTCGTGGGCGGCCAGGGCGAGGTCGCCGTCGCCGAACTCGTTCGCGTGGCCGGAGTAGTAGAAGATCAGCAGGTCGGGAGGGACGCCGTCGTCGCCTTCGAGGGCCTGCTCGAAGGCGCTTTTCAGTTCGGCCACGGTGGGGTTGAGATCCGAGGCTGGGTGGATGGTGCAGCGGGCGGACTCGGCCAGCACCGCCTTCATCATGCGTACCTCGTCCGGCACCCGGGACAGCGGCTCGAAGCCGTCCTTGAAGGTGCTGGTGCCCAGCACGAGTGCGACTCTGTCGGCGCGGCCGATCCCGTCGGCGCCGCCGGTGCGGGTCGTCACCGCTTTTGGGCCCGCAGCGCTTCGGCGACGGCGTCGGCCACCTCGCCGGTGGTCAGGTACCGCATGACGGAGTGCCCGCCCAGGACGTACCGCTTGGGGTCGAACCACGGCAGGTTGACGACGAGCCGGTCCTCCACCTTGTCGCCGAAGACGGGCCCGAGCTTCTTCACCAGGGCGACGGGATCCTCGTCGGCCGCGACGTTGATCCAGCGGCCCACATGGGGCCAGGTGTGGCCGCCGTCCTCGCCGGGGGCGGGCCGCAGGCGTTCGCGGATCAGTCCGAGGCCCAGGGGCGAGCCCAGGGTGACGAAGGTGTCGACGTTCCATTCGGGGTGGGCGCACAGCGCCTCGTAGGCGACCACGGAGCCGAGCGAGTGCGCGACGACCACCTTGGTGTCCGGGGTGACGACGCGTGCGAAGCGCTGCTGGGCGCAGGCGCGTACGGTGTCGTCCGCGTCCAGGTAGCGGCGTACCTGGCGGACGAGCCAGATCACGACGCGCGAGGACGGCCGGCCCAGCGCCTCGGACCTCTCCAGTCGGCGCAGTGCCGCCTGGGTCGCGCCCTTGCCGCCCGGCGCCGGGGCCTCGGTTCCCTGCGCGAACACGTCGAGCAGGGCGCTTTCGACGGGGTCGCGCACATCGCCGGCGCGCAGCGGGGGGATGTCGGCGAACTCGTCGTCCGTGCCGGCGCTTTTGGTGTTGAGGCTGCGGTAGCAGTTGCCGTAGAAGACGGCGGAGACGCGTTCGGGTTCCGGTACCGGGTGGGCCGCGTCGCTCATGCTGGTGCGCAGGGCGCCGTACCACTCCGTCAGCGATGTCTCGCGGTGTTTGTACTGGTAGCCGATACCGTGACACATCACGACGTGCGACATGCGTCCCCCTCACAACCGTCCCCGGGATTATAGGGGCCGACCGTGTGCCAGGTCCCGTGTTACGGCGGGCAGTTGAGACGGCGGGTCCCGTCCGGTGCGGCGTTCCGGACGGGGCCCGGGGGCGGGATCGAGGGGCGGGGCCGGGCCGGGGGCGGCCTCAGTCCTCCGGCCGCAGCAGCCCCCGCTGGTAGGCCTTCACCAGCTGCTGCGGCACCCGGTGGACCTTTCCGTCGAGGACGACGGGGACCAGCTGCGGTGCCGTTGCCTTCCACTGGGCGCGGCGGTGGCGGGTGTTGCTGCGGGACATCTTCCGTTTGGGGACGGCCACGGGAACCTCCTGGGGGTGCGGGACGCCGCCAGGTTATTGAAAACGGTTCCCAGTATCAAATCCGGGCCGCCTCGCCCCGCCGTCCCCGCCCCGGTCACCCCGCCGTTGCCGCGGCGGCCAGCATCTGTGCCACCTCCGGCCGCCGGGCCAGCGAGGGCTGGGCGCCGCGCCGAGTGGTGCTGACCGCCGCCGCGGCACACGCCCAGCGCACCGCCCGCTCCAGGCCGTCCCCCTCGGCGAGGGCGACCGCCAGGGCACCGCAGAAGGCGTCACCCGCGGCGGTGGTGTCCACGGCCGGCACCCGGCAGGCGGGCACGTGGAGGTGGGCGCGGCCCTCCACCAGCAGCACACCGTCCCCGCCGAGGGTGACGGCGACGGCACCGGCCCCGGTCAGCTCCCGGGCAGCCGCGGCCACCTCCTCCGTCGTGCCCGGCACGGGACGGCCGGTGAGCGCCGCCAGTTCGGTGCGGTTCGGCACGAGCAGATCCACACCGGGCGGGACGACGGCGCCGGCAACTGCGGGCGCCGGGTTGTACAGCACCGTGCCGCCGGCCAGCCGGACGGCCGCGTGGTTGGCCTCGTCGGGCACCTCCTGCTGGAGGACGGTGACCGAGGCGGAACGCAGCAGCTCCGCCGCGCCCTCGCAGTCGGCGGCCCCCAGCCGGGCGTTGGCGCCGGGGCTGACCACGATGGTGTTCTCGCCGCCCGGGTCCACCGTGATGAGGGCGTGCCCGGTCGGCGCCCCGCCGGTGACCGTGACGTGGCGGGTGTCCACCCCGGCCTCGCCGAGGGCGGAGCGCAGCGCGCCGCCCGCCGGGTCGTCACCGACGCGGCCGACCATGGCGACGGCGGCGCCCAGCCGGGCGGCGGCCACCGCCTGGTTGGCACCCTTGCCGCCGGGATGGCGGGCCAGGTCGCCGCCGAGCACGGTCTCGCCGGGTACGGGATGGTGGGGTGCCGGGACGACGAGGTCCTGGTTGAGGCTGCCGACGACTGCGATCACGGTGCATCTTCCTTGCGGGGAACGGGACGGTACGTGAGGTGCGGGCGGGACCCGGGGTGGGGCGGCGGCCCCGCCGTCACGGGGCGACTTCCGCCTCACGGGGGCGCGGGATGAGGAACGAGACCGCGTACGCACCGGCGACGACCACGGCCCCGGTGAGCATGGCGGTCACGTACCCGGCGGACGAGGAGCTGCCCTGCGGGCTGCCGGAGACCTGGACGGCGGACAGCAGCGCGAAGCTCAGCCCCGCGCCCAGCCCGAACGCGGCCGAGATCAGGCCGGGCAGGAAGCCGGGGTGGTCCTTGGGCGCCAGGACGACACCGAGCAGATTGAGCACAATGTTGGCCATGCCCGCGTACGTGACGCCGAGCAGCACCGTGCAGGCGGCCATCACCGGCAGCGAGTGGACGCCCACCAGCGCCATCACGACGATCACCACCAGACTGCCCAGCAGTCCCCAGCGCAGCATCCGGCCGTAGCCGACGAGGGGCGCCAGCCGGCCCGTGAAGGGGCCGACGAGCCAGCCCACCAGGGCGAACGGGGTGAGGAAGACCAGGGACGCCATACCGGCACCCATCCCGAAACCGGCCTTCTCGTTCTGCACGAACGACATGAGCACGCCGTTGACGGTCGCGAAGACCCCGACGAGGGTGAGCAGCGTGGTCAGCAGCGGTGCCCACGTGGTGCGCTGCCGCAGATCACTGATCCGCACCAGGGGATGCCTGCTTCCCTTCTCCACCTTCCAGAACGCCGCGAACGCGACGACGGCCAGCACCAGTTCCCCGGCCGCCAGCGGCCAGTTGGCACCGCCCAGCTTCTGGGCCTGGTCGACGGCGAGCAGCAGCGCCGCGACGCTGATGACGACGGGCGGCACGCCCAGCCAGTCCATCGGGGTCCCCGCGGACGGACGGGACTCCGGACAGCCCAGCGTGACGGCCACCACCGCGACGACCGCGACCACGGCGATCACCCAGAAGATGCTGCGGAAGCCGAAGTGGGTGGCGAGCCAGCCGCCGGCCAGCGCGTCCACGCCGGCGATACCGCCGTTGACGGCGGTGACCACGCCCATGAGGGTGCCGAACCGCTTCGGGTCGGTGATCTCCGAGCGCAGCATCAGCAAGGAGATCTGCACGACCGGGCCCGAGACGCCCTGGATCACGCGGGCGATGTCGAGCACCGCGATGTTCGGGGCCAGTGCGGCCAGTACCGTTCCGGCGGCCAGGACGACGAGCATCCACCGCAGGACGCGGCGGCGGCCGGCGATGTCGCTGAAGCGGGGCAGGAAGAGGGAGAACATCGCGCACGCGGTGAAGAAGGCCGTCTGCGACAGTCCGGTGCCGGCCTCGTCGGTGCGCAGCTCGCGCGCCATGGTGACCAGCGCGGGGCTGAGCATGCCCGCGTTGAGCTGGAACGCCACGCAGGCGGTGAGCAGCGCCGTCATCAGCGCCGCGGTTCCGGCCGCCGTCTTCGCCGGCCGGGCGGTCAGGTCAGGAGTCATCGCCGCGTCTCACTTCCGTGTCTCGCACAGCCGCTCGACCAGCAGCGCGGGGAAGGTGCCGTCGGTCTCCAGGACGACCGCCGCGTTGGCGCCGGGCTGTTCGGGGTAGCCGCGGTGGATGCCGCGGGTGTCGGCGACGAGCGCGCCGCGGGCCGCGCCGTCCGCGGTGTCGACGGTGACGTGCAGCCGGGGGGCGAGCGTCGGGGTGACCTCGCCGACGGCGATACCGGCGGCGAGCGGGTCGTGACAGGCCGAGCCGCGGAAGGGCAGGGCCGTCTCCTCGTGGAAGGTGAAGTAGAAGTCGAGGATCTCACCGGCGAGGCGGCTGACGGGGCTGCCGTTGTCGAGCAGTCGCAGGCGGTGCTCCTCGGTGAGGTTCTCCCGCATGGTCACGTCGAGCGGGACGAGGGTGAGGTCCCAGTCGGCGGCCAGGACCAGCGCGGCGGCCTCCGGGTCGTGTCCGATGTTGGCCTCGGCGACGGGGCTGATGTTGCCGGGGTGGTGGACGGCGCCGCCCATCACGGTGACCCGGCCGATCATCTCGGGCAGCCGGGGCTCCTTGCGCAGGGCCAGCGCGAGGTTGGTGAGCGGGGCGGTGGCGAGGATGTCGAGCCCGCCCGGGGCCCGGCGGGCGGTGTCGATGATGAGGTCGGCGGCGTGGCGCGGGTCCGGTGCGGCGGCGGGTTCGGGGAGTTCGACGCCGCCCAGCCCGCCGTCGCCGTGCACGAATCCGGCCTCGGGGTGGACGTCGCCGCGCAGGGTGGCGCCGGCGCCCGCCGCCACGGGTATGCGGGTGCGGCCTGCCGCCTCCAGCACCTGGAGGGTGTTGCGGGCGGCCCGCTCGGCGCTGGTGTTGCCCGCGACGGTGGTGACGGCGCACAGGTCCACGCCGGGGGTCTGACAGAGGTAGAGGAGCGCGACGGCGTCGTCGATGCCGGTGTCGCAGTCCATGAGCAGCGGGCGGGGTGCGGTGAGGGGCATGGGGCGTTCTTTCGGACTGAGGGGGTCGGGTGGGGGCGCGCGGCCGGGGACCGGGTGGGGCGTCGGGTGCGGTGTCGGGCCGTGCCGGGCGAGGGCCGGGGCACAGCGGAGCCGCAGGAGACGATCACTCCAGAGGGAGATTGTCTGACAATTTCTTGGGCGTGAGAGTAACGACGCCCCGCCCCCGGCACAAGGGGTCCGCAGCGGACGACCGGGGAGCCCCCACCCGGAAAACCGCGCCGCGAGGTGACGAAGCGACCCCGCTCCCCCACCGCGCGGACGGTCGCCACCAGGGCGTTAGGCTGGGAACACACGCGCGGCCCGCCGGGGAAGCTCCCGATGCGGCCGGCGAAATAGGTCAGACAAAACAGGAGAGAGCCTCGATGCCTCGACAGGGAGACCGCCGGCACTCACCCCGGGTCGAGCTCTACGAGCGCATCGTCGCCGCCATCGACGACGGCACCTTCCCGCCCGGGGCCAAACTGCCGCCCGAACCGGAGCTGGCCGCGCTCCTGGGAGTGAGCCGGCCGGGGCTGCGCGAGGTGCTGATCCTCCTCCAGGAGGACGGCGTGATCACCCGCCGGCAGGGAGCGGGCAGCACCGTCAACCAACTGCCGCCGGCCCCGGGCCTGGAGCGGCTGCTCCCGGTGGAGACGCTGCTGGGCCCCGGCACCGTACGCTGCCACCGGCGCGCGGTCGAACTGGAGGAGCCCACCGACTTCTCGGGATACCACCTGCGGCTGGCACCCGCCGAACGCGCCTGCTTCTGGGAGACCGTGGTGGAGGTGGACGGTGCGGCGGCGTGCTTCGCGCACGAGTGGGCCGCGGACCGGTCGGCACTGCGCGCGGCGGACCCCGCGCTGGCCGCCGCGCTCGGCGATCCCCCGAAGGCTCCGGCGCGCCCCGGGGACGGCGACGGGCCGGCCACCACGATGCTGGCCGCGTTCCTGGACACCGGCTGCGCCCTCACCGCGCGCGGCACGCTGGGCGCCACGGTGCTGGGCAAGGAGAGGGGCGAGGCCATATCCCGCCCGCCGGAGACCCCGGCGATGCTGCTCACCCAGACCGTCTCGGCCGCCGGCCGCCCCGTGCTGGCGGCCAAGTACCTCTTCCCCTCGGGAGCCCCGCTGCTCTCCCTGACACCACGCCGCTGAACGGCACTCCCCCGACAGGGAAACGGCCCGCGCGCCCGGTGCGCGGGCCGTCGTCGTCCGGCCGGTGCCGGTGGCCGTTGTGGCGGGGAAACCGTTCGCCCCGTCCGCGGCGCCTCCCCTACCGTCGGGGCCATGGCTTTCGGAAACCCCGCGACGTACCGCTCGCACCACGTCTGCGTCCGCTGCCGGTCGTCGTACAAACGCAACGGCCCGCCCGCGCCGTGTCCCGGGTGCGGCGAGCGGCTGGTGGACGCGGGGGTGTGTCTGGCGGTGCCGGCGCGGCGGGACCGGAGGGGCTGGCGGGCACTGGCCGCCGTGCTCGACGCGGGGCTGCGGTTCCATCCGGCGTGCGGCTGCTGCTACTCGGGCCCCGGCTACCGCCCCCGCACCGTGCCCGAGGTGCGGGAGCGGCTGACGGTGGCGGCCCGCAGCGGGCTGCCACCGGCTCAACTGCTCGCCCTGGCCGATCCGGCCGACGCAGCCGGGGCGGTCGGATCGGCGCGTGCTGGCGGCCGGGGTGTCAGTCGGTCAGTTCCGCGTACCGCCGGGCGAGTTCGGCGCGGCCCTGCTCGGTGAGGCTGCCGTGCACCCGCAGCCGGGCGATCCCGCCGTCGGGTAGGTGTCCAGCCGGATGTGGGAGGCCGGGACCGGCTGCGGCAGCTTGATGCGGTGCAGGGTGTCGGGTTCGAGCGGGGTACGGGGCAGGAAGCCGGTCCAGGTCGCGCCGCCGTCGGTGGAGGCCGACAGGGACGCCCACCCGGCGGAGTTGCCGCAGAAGTAGGAGGTGTCGATCTCGACCGCCCGGATCTCGGCGTGTCCGGTGAGGCGGAAGCGGGCCCAGTCGTGACCGTCGTCGCGACGGCGGCGGCTCTCCCAGCCGTCCGCCATCTTGCGGGACCGGTCGGGGAGGATCATGTTGGTCTGCGGCGAGAAGAACCGGTCGGAGGCGTCCTCGGCCCTGCCGCCGTTGAGGACGGAGACCAGGTCGTAGGTGCCCAGCAGGTCCAGCCACTCGGGGTCGGGGACCACCTCGCCGTGCACCCGCAGCCGGGCTATGCCCCCGTCGGGGTACTGGCGCAGCCGCAGATGGGTGAAGCGGCGCTCGGAGTTCACCTCGAAACCGTTGGCCGCGTGACCGCGGACGCGGGTGCGGGGCACCAGCGGCGTCCATTCCGTGGCCGCGGACAGCAGGTCCTCGACGGAGGGCGTGCCCGGCAGGGCGGCGGCCTCGACGGAGACGGTCTGCGGGTAGTTGCCCCGGAAGTGCGCGGTGTCCACGATCAGGCCGCGGACGATGCCGGGGGCGCCGAGGCGGACGAGCGCCCAGTCGTGGTCGTCGGCCGCCGGGTGCGGGGTCTCGCCCTTGGCGCCGCGGCGCCGCCGCGTCTCCCAGCCGTCCATGATCTTGCCCTTGTGGCCGAAGGCCGCGGGGTCGAAGTGTGGCCGCTCGGGGCTCAGCAGGTTCTCCCGCTCCGCGAAGAACTCGTCGTTCGCGGCGACGACACCGGCGCCGAGCCGGCGGTCGGCCAGGTCGACGAGGCCGGTGAAGGCGTGGTCGTCCCGGCGGTAGTCGGCGTACGGGTCGCCGGAGACGTAGGGCTTGGCGTCGTAGGAGTCGGTCACGCGGTTCCTCTCTCCCGGTGTTCGGTCCTCCGAGAGTGGCCCGCGGCTTCTGTCAGATCCATCGAAACCTTCTGAGCGTTCCGTTCAGTCCAACTGAACGTTCCGCAGGGCGTCGAGGACCCGTTGCACGCCCGGCCACTCCTCCGCGCCGCGCCGCGTGGCCGCCACCACGTACCGCCGGGGCCGGTCGCTGCCCAGCACCCGTACGGTCACCCGCGCGGCGTCCGCCGCACCGGTGCCCGCTCCCGCCATGCGGGGCACGAGCGCGACGCCCAGCCCGGCGCCGACCAGCGCGAGGATCGCCGCCCAGTCGGCCGCCGCGTGCGCCTGCCGGGGCACGAACCCGGCCGCCTCGCACACGGTGGTGGTGATCTGCGACCAGGGCCCGCTGTTCCCGTAGATCCAGGGTTCGTCGGCCAGATCGGCCAGCCGCAGGCTGCGTGCGGCGGCGAGCCGGTGCCCGGCCGGCAGGGCGATGTCGAGCGGGTCGGTGTGCACGGCGAGGTGGGTGAAGCGGGCGTCCCGGGCGGGCGGGGCGTGGGCGGCCAGGGACAGCGCCAGATCCACGGCGCCGTCGGCGAGCAGGTCGTAGACCTCGGCGGCCTCCGCCTCGCGTACGCGGATGCGCAGGTCCGGGTGGGTGGTGCGGAGCGCGGCGATGGCGGGCACGACGAGCGCGGGGATCGCGGTGCTGAACGCGCCCAGCCGCACCTGTCCCGCCTCGCCGCGTACGTGGCCGGCCAGTGCCGCATCGGCCCGCTCCAGTTCGGCGAAGACGCTTTCGGCGTGGTGCAGGACCAGTTCGGCGGCGGGGGTGAGCCGCACCCGGCGGCCGTGGGCTTCCAGCAGGGTGACCCCGAGCTGTCTGCTGAGCCCGGTGAGCTGCTGCGAGACAGCCGACGGCGTCATGAACAGCGCCTCGGCCGCCGCCGTGACGGTTCCCACGTCGGCGAGCGTGCGCAGGACGCGGAGCTTCTTGAGGTCCCACTCGGTCATGGCGGCACGCTATGCGCGGCGCCCGGGCGCACGTACGGCGGCCCGGCACCCGGTGGGCTGCGTACCGTGCCGCCGTGCCGGACTCCCCTGTCAGTGGGGGACGGTGGTGAGGGGGTCCGGGAGGGGGCCCGGGTCGCCGGTGCGGGCGAACGAGGCCCAGGCGGCGCGTACGGCCACGCCGAGGCGGTCGGTCTCCTCCCAGGGGGTGTCGCCGAGCATCGGGGAGCGGCGCCAGGCCGCGCGGGAGCCGAGCAGCAGCGGCAGTTCGAGGCAGTGGGTGGCGCCGAAGGGCGAACCGGCGGGGCGCCAGTCGAGGCGGTAGGTGGTCACGCGGGCGCCGGCCTGCCGCAGCCGGCCCGCGAAGCGGGCGAGCGGTTCCTCGTACTCACGGCGGGTGCTCGCGGCGACATCGCCGTCGCCGCCGACGAAGGCCGACATGTCGTCGGCGTTCCAGCCCTGGAGGATGTCCAGACCTTCCGCACCGTCCAGGCCGGACTCGGCGTCGAGGTCCGCCGTGTCGAGGGGCGCCGTCCCGGTGACGGGGAGGAACGGGGGCTCCAGCGGGCTGCCGGTCTCCTGCGTGTGGGCGGCGGCCGTCCGGCGCTGCGCGGCCAGCAGGGCGTCCGGGTCCGCGGTGCGCGGATCGGTCCCCAGGAAGCCGGCGAACCGGCGGCCGACGGCACGGGACGCCTCCGGGGGGCGGGCGGCGATGGACAGGGGCGGGCTTTGCAGGACGGCGCGGTGGAAGAGCCCGCGCGCCGCGGGCACGGCCATCAGCAGCCGGATGGACAGGGCGCCGGCCGACTGCCCCAGGACGGTGACGTTGCCGGGGTCGCCGCCGAAGGCGGCGATGTGGTCGCGGACCCAGCGGAGGGCTTCGAGCTGGTCGAACAGGCCGAGGTTGCCGTCGCTGACGCCGTCGAGGCACAGATAGCCCAGGGCGCCCAGCCGGTAGTTGACGCCGACGACGACCACGTCCTGCTCGGCGGCGAGCGCGCCGCCGTCGTACCAGTCGAGCAGCCCGGCCCCGCTGCTGAAGCCGCCGCCGTGGAGCCAGACGAGGACGGGGCGGGCGCCCGCGTCCCGTGCGGGGGTGGTGACGGTGAGGTGGAGGCAGTCCTCACCGCGCGGGTGGGTGTCGAGCGGGGGCCCCATCACCGCGTCCAGCCGGGAGGGCGGCTGGGGGCAGATCCGTCCGCTCGACGGGCCGTCGCCGGACGGGTCCGTCACGGGGCGGGGGCGGGCGAAGCGTTCCGCTGTGGCGTAGCGGACCGGGCCGCTGCGGATCATCTGGGAGCTGTCCATGCCTCGTCTCCGATCTGGGGGCGTGCGGTCCGCGCCGGTGTCTCGGGCACCAGACGGAAGAGCGCCACCGCACCGGCGAGGCTGACGCCGCAGATGGCCACCAGGTACCAGGTGACGCCGGTCGAGGAGCCGCCCGAGTTGAGCAGCGCGGTGGAGATCATAGGCGCGAGTCCGCCGCCGAGGATGGCTCCGGCCTGGAGGATCAGCGAGGAGCCGGAGTAGCGGACGTGCGCGGGGAAGGTGTCGGCGATGATGCTGCCCTGCACGCAGTGGGTGACGGGGATGATGAGGCCCATCCCGGCCAGGGCGATGACGGCCGGCCCGGCCGCGCCGGTGTCGAGCAGGGGGAAGAACGCGGCGCACCAGGCCAGGATCGCCACGGAGCCGCCGATGAACATCGTCCGTCGGCCGTACCGGTCGGCGACCCGGGTCCACACGGGGATGGTGGCGAACCACAGGACGGCGGCGCCGGTGACGCTGAGGACGAGGAACTGTTTGTCGTGGCCCAGTTGCTTGGTGCCGTAGGAGAGCGTGAACACCATGAAGACGTAGGCGACGGCCGAGTTCGCGACGACGGCGAGCAGGGTGAGGGCCAGCCGGGGGAAGCCGGCCTTGAGCGACTCGGCGAGCGGGAAGCGGACCACGTCGTCCTCTTCCAGCACGCGGTGGAAGGACGGGGACTCGGTGACGCGCAGCCGGATGGCGAGGCCGATCACGACGAGGACGAAGCTGAGCAGGAAGGGGATGCGCCAGCCCCAGCCGGTGAAGGCGGCGTCCCCGGTGAGGGCGTTGGTGCCCAGGAAGACCAGGTTGGCCAGGACGAGTCCGGCGGGCGTGCCCATCTGGGGGAATCCCGCGTACAGGTTCCGTTTGCCCTCGGGGGCGTGCTCCATGGACATCAAGGTGGCGCCGGCGCCCTCGCCGCCCAGACCGATGCCCTGGACGATGCGCAGGACCACCAGCAGCACCGGGGCCCAGAAGCCGATCGTGTCGTAGGTGGGGATGACGCCGATGAGCGTGGAGCCGATGCCCATGAGGAGGAGGGAGACGACGAGGGTCGCCTTGCGTCCGACGCGGTCGCCGAAGTGGCCGAAGACCAGGCCGCCGAGGGGGCGGGCGACGAATCCGACGGCGAGCGTGCTGAAGGCGGCGAGGGTGCCGGCGGCGGGGCTGAGGGAGGGGAAGAACTGCTTGTCGAAGATGAGCGCGGCGGCGGTGCCGTAGAGGAAGAAGTCGTACCACTCCAGGGTGGTGCCGGCGAGGGTGGCGAGGGCGGTTCTGCCGGGGGCCGCGGCGGGCTCGGGTCTGTCGGGTCTCTCCGGGGTGCTCATGGGGAGACAGTGACCCCGTGAGACATCACACACAAATACCGGATTCGGACGCTGCCATAGCGGGGCGGTTATAGCGACCGAGCAACTCGATATAACTAGACCGCTATACGAGCGAGCGGAAAGCGCATTTGCCAGGCATGGCGCGGGCTTTCAGAGTGGGGCCCATGACGCCAGACACAGGGCGGTGGATCCGCAACTTCGTCGACGGGCACTTCGTCGAGCCCGACGAGAACCGCAGCTTCGAGAACGTCGATCCGGCGACCGGCCGGGTGCACGCCCGCGTCCACGAAGCCGACAGAGCCCTCGTGGACCGCGCCGTGCAGGCGGGCCGGCGGGCGCTGGAGGGCTGGTCGGGCACCGCCGTCCGGGAGCGCACCGCGGTGCTGCGCAGGGCGGCCGACCTGATCGAGGAACGCTTCGAGGAGTTCGTCGCCGCCGAGATCGCCGACACCGGCAAGCCCGTCACCCAGGCCCGCGACCTGGACGTGGCCCGTGCCGTCGCCAACTTCCGCACGTTCGCCGACGTGGTGGCCGCCGCCGGAGTGGAGTCGTTCCTCACCGACCTGCCCGGCGGGCGGCAGGCCCTCAACTACGCGGTGCGCAAACCGCTCGGCGTCGTCGCGGTCATCGTGCCGTGGAACCTGCCGCTGCTCCTGCTGACCTGGAAGGCCGCCCCCGCGCTGGCGTGCGGCAACACGGTGGTCGTCAAACCCAGCGAGGAGACCCCGGCAACCGCCGCGCTGCTGGCCGAGGTGCTGGCGGACGCCGGTCTGCCGGCCGGCGCCTACAACGTCGTACACGGCTTCGGCGCCGACTCGGCCGGTGAACACCTCACCACGCACCCGGGCATCGACGGCGTCACCTTCACCGGCTCCTCGGCCACCGGCGCGCACGTCATGCGGACCGTCGCGCCCCGGGTCCGCCCCGTCTCCTTCGAACTCGGCGGCAAGAACGCGGCGATAGTCCTCCCCGACGCCGACCTCACCGAGACCCTGGACGGCCTGACCCGGTCGGTGTTCGCCAACACCGGCCAGGTGTGCCTGTGCACCGAACGCGTCTACGTCCACCGGTCGGTGTTCGCCGACATCGCCGACGGACTGGTGGAGAGGGCCGGCGCCCTGCGCCTGGGCCGCCCGCTGGACGAGGCCACCACGACGGGACCGCTCATCTCCCAGGCGCACCGGGACAAGGTGCGCGGCTACTTCGCGCTGGCCGAGCAGTCCGGTGCCAAGGTCCTCACCGGCGGCGGCGTCCCCGAGCTGGGCGACGGCCTCGACGGCGGCTCCTGGATCGAGCCCACCTTGTGGACCGGGCTGACCAACACGGACCGCCCCGTGCGCGAGGAGATCTTCGGCCCCGTCGCCGCGCTGATCCCCTTCGACGACGAGGACGAGGCCATCGCACTGGCCAACGACACCGACTACGGCCTGGCCGCCTCCGTGTGGACCCGCGACCTGCGGCGCGGACACCGCGTGGCGCAGGCGATGAACGTGGGCATGGCCTGGGTCAACACCTGGTTCCTGCGCGATCTGCGCTCCCCCTTCGGCGGCGTCGGGCTCTCCGGCATCGGCCGTGAGGGCGGCGCCTCCTCCCTCCACTTCTACACCGAACCGACGAATGTGTGCGTGCACCTGTGACCGCTAGGACCACCACCGAAGGCGCCGGGGACGCCGCGCGGATCGACGACGTCGCCGCGCTGCTGACCGCCGCCGCGAAGACCCGCACCCCCTGCGCCCCGGTACGCGAACACCTGGGCGCCACCGACATCGACGCCGCCTACGAAGTGCAGCACCGGCTCGTGGCGGCCCGCACCGCGGCCGGCGCCCGCCGCGTCGGCGCCAAGATCGGACTGACGGCCCGTGCCGTGCAGCAGCAGTTCGGCGTCTTCCAGCCCGACTTCGGGGTGCTGTTCGCCGACATGGTGTACGCGCACACCGAACCGGTGCCGCTCGGCCGGTTCCTCCAGCCGCGCGCCGAGGGCGAGATCGCCTTCGTCCTGGGCCGCGACCTGGACCTGCCCGGCACCACCGTCGCCGATGTGCTGCGGGCCACCGACTTCGTGCTGCCCGCCATCGAGATCGTCGACTCGCGGATCGCCGGCTGGGACCTGGCCATCACCGACACGGTCGCCGACAACGCCTCCAGCGGCGCCGTCGTACTGGGCACCACGCCCTTCCGCCTCGACGGGCGCGACCTGGCCCGCGTCGGCATGACCCTGTACCACGACGGCGAGCCCGTCTCCTTCGGCGCGGGCCACGCCTGCCTCGGCTCCCCCGTCGTCGCGGTGGCCTGGCTGGCCCGCGAAATGGAACAGCGCGGACAGCCGCTGCGCGCGGGCGACCTGGTGATGTCGGGCGCCCTCGGCCCCATGGTGCCGGTCGGCGGACCCGGCCGGTACCGGCTGGAGTTGGACGGACTCGGCGATGTCGAGGCCCTGATCGAGGCCGGCAACGAGGAGGAGGACGCATGAGCACGTCACCGGACGGCACGGTGCCCGTGGCCGTCATCGGCTCCGGCAACATCGGCACCGACCTGATGATCAAGGTGCTGCGGCACTCCCCCACCCTCCGGATGGCGGCGATGGCCGGGATCGACCCGGACTCCGAAGGGCTCGCCCGCGCCGCCCGGCTGAAGGTGGCCACCACCCACGAGGGCGTCGACGGGCTGGCGGAGCTGCCGGGGTTCGACGAGGTGAAGGTGGTCTTCGACGCGACCTCCGCCAAGGCGCACGTCCACAACGCCGAGGTGGCCCGGCGGCACGGCAAGCTGATGATCGACCTGACCCCGGCCGCCCTGGGGCCGTTCGTGGTCCCGCCGGTCAATCTGGACGCGCACCGGGACGCGGACGACGTCAACATGGTGACCTGCGGAGGCCAGGCCACGGTGCCCGTTGTCGCCGCCGTCTCACGCGTCGTGCCCGTCGTGTACGCGGAGATCGTCGCCTCCCTCTCCTCCCGTTCGGCGGGCCCCGGCACCCGCGCCAACATCGACGAGTTCACCGAGACCACGGCCGAGGCGCTCCGCACGGTCGGCGGCGCGCAGGCCGGCAAGGCGATCATCGTCCTCAACCCGGCCGAACCGCCCCTGGTGATGCGCGACACCGTCTACTGCGTCGTCGAGGGCGAGCTGTCGGAGCGGACCCGCGAGCGGACAGCCGACTCGGTGGCAGCCATGGCGCAGGCCGTCCGCGCGTATGTGCCCGGCTACCGGCTCAAGCAGCGGGTCCAGTTCGACCCGGTCGAGGACGCCCTGGTCCCCGGGCTGGGCCGACGGGTCTCCGGCACCCGGGTCTCGGTCTTCCTGGAGGTGCGCGGCGCGGGCCACTACCTGCCCGACTACGCCGGAAACCTCGACATCATGACCGCCGCGGCCGTCCGCACCGCCGAGAAGACCGCCGCACTACGAGGATGGGTGAAGCCGGCATGAAGCTGTACGTCCAGGATGTGACCCTGCGGGACGGCATGCACGCCATGGGCCACGCCTACACCGTCGACCAGGTGCGCGCCGTCGTCGCCGCCGTGGACAAGGCCGGTGTCGCCGCCGTTGAGGTCGCGCACGGCGACGGCCTGGGCGGCTCCAGCGCCACCTACGGCTTCGGCGCCCACACCGACGAGGAGTGGATCGAGGCCGCCGCCGAGGTCGTGGAGAACGCCAGGCTGACGACGCTGCTGCTGCCCGGCATCGGCACCATCGACGATCTGCGCCGCGCCTACGACCTGGGGGTGCGCAGCGTCCGCGTCGCCACCCACTGCACCGAGGCCGATGTGGCCGCCCAGCACATCGGCTGGGCCCGCGAGCACGGTATGGACGTGGCGGGCTTCTTGATGATGAGCCACCTCAACACCCCCGAGGGGCTGGCCGGTCAGGCGGCGCTGATGGAGTCCTACGGTGCGCACTGCGTGTACGTCACCGACTCGGGCGGCCGGCTGACCATGCGGGACGTGGCCGAGCGGATCGACGCCTACCGGCAGGTGCTGGACGCCGGGACCGAGATCGGCATCCACGCGCACGAGAACCTGTCGCTGTCGGTCGCCAACAGCGTGACCGCCGTGGAGCACGGCGCCTTCCGCGTCGATGTGGCCCTGGCCGGCCAGGGCGCCGGCGCGGGCAACTGCCCCGCCGAGGCGTTCGTCGCCGTCGCCGACCTGCTGGGCTGGGAGCACGGCTGCGACCTGTTCGCCCTCCAGGACGCCGCCGACGACATCGTGCGCCCGCTGCGCAACCGCCCCGTCCAGGTGGACAGGGAGACCCTCACCCTCGGCTACGCCGGTGTGTACTCCAGCTTCGCGCTGCACGCCGAACGCGCCGCACAGCGCTACGGGCTCGACACCCGGGACATCCTGCTGGAGATCGGCCGGCGCCAGATGGTGGGCGGCCAGGAGGACATGATCGTGGACATCGCACTGGACCTGGCCGCACGGCGCGACGCCGCGGCCGGCCCCGCGGAAGGGAGCGACCGGTGATCGACGTGGGGACGACCGGGGAACTGGCCGCGCGGCTCGACGCGGCGTGCACCTCGCGCACCGACACCCCCAGTCTCGCCGACAGCCACACGTTCGACATCGCGGACGCCTACGCGATCCAGGCGGCACTGCTCGCCCGGCGCGAGGCGCGCGGCGAACGCGTCACCGGCGTGAAACTGGGCTTCACCAGCAAGGCCAAGATGGCGCAGATGGGGGTCTCCGACGTCATCGTCGGGCGGCTCACCGACGCCATGCGGCTGGCGGACGGCGCCGATGTGGACCTCGGCCGCTTCATCCACCCCAAGGTGGAGCCGGAGGTCGCCTACCGGCTGAGCCGCGATGTGGACGCGGACGACACGGCGCTCGACATCGAAACGTGCGTGGACGCGGTCGCACCCGCCCTGGAGATCATCGACTCCCGCTACCGCGACTTCCGGTTCACGTACGAGGACGTGGTCGCCGACAACACCTCGGCCGCCGCCTACGCGGTCGGTGCCTGGCGGCCCGTGCAGGACGTGACGAACCGGGCCGTGCGGCTGCTGGCCGGCGGCCGGGAGGCGGTCGGCTCCACCTCCGCGATCCTGGGCGCCCCGGTGCGCGCGCTGCACGCCCTGCGGGAGATGTGCCGCCGCCACCGCATCCCGCTGCGCGCCGGACAGGTCGTGCTCGCGGGCGCGGCGACGGCCGCCGTACCGCTGGGCGCGGGCGTCACCACCTGTGACGTCGCCGGGCTCGGCACGGTCTCGGTCCGGGGGGTGTGATGAGCCGGGCACACGTCGTCCCGGGCAAGGCCACGCCCCGGGGCCGCTTCCCGCATGTCAAGGTCGTCGGAGACACCGAGAAGTTCGTCTTCGTCTCCGGCACCAGTTCACGCCGTCCCGACAACACCTTCGTCGGCGTCGAGACCGACGAGATGGGCACGACGAACCTCGACATCCGGGCGCAGACCCGGGCGGTGATCGAGAACATCCGGGACATCCTCGCCGAGGTCGGCGCGGACCTGTCCGACGTCGTGCAGCTCACCACCTACCTGGTGTCCATGAACGACTTCGGCGGATACAACGAGGTCTACGGAGAGTTCTTCGACGAGAACGGCCCGACGCGCACCACCGTGGCCGTGCACCAGCTGCCGCACCCGCATCTGCTCATCGAGATCCAGGCCATGGCACACCTCCCCCGTACCGACCGCACCACCGCACAGGAGCACTCATGACCGACATCCCCGAGGTCATCGACTTCAAGGGCTGGATCAGCGAGCACGAGCACCTGCTCAAGCCGCCGGTGAACAACCGCACCATGTCGCTGGGCAAGGACTTCATCGTCCAGGTCGTCGGCGGCCCCAACCAGCGCACCGACTACCACCTCGACCCGTACGAGGAGTGGTTCTACCAGCTCAAGGGCGATATGCACGTCAACCTGATGACGGACGAGGGCCCGCGGACCGTGCACATCGAGGAGGGCCAGGTCTGGCTGCTCCCCGGCAATGTGCCGCACTCGCCGCAGCGGCCCGACCCCGACTCCATCGGGCTGGTCATCGAGCGGGTCCGCGAGGAGGGCACGCTGGAGAAGTTCCTGTGGTACTGCCCGGAGTGCTCGGCGCTCGTCCACGAGGTGGAGCTCCAGGTCAACGACATCGTGGCCGATCTGCCGCCGGTCTTCGAGAGCTTCTACGCGGACGAGCAGGCCCGCACCTGCCCCAAGTGCGCCTTCCTCCACCCCGGGAAGGGCTGATTCGTGAACCGCGTGATCGACGTCCATACGCATTACGTGCCCCGGGGCTGGCCCGACCTGAGCGCCGACGCCGGCCCCGACGCACCGTGGCTGCGGATCGAGTCCGAAGCCGAGGCCATGATCATGATGGGCTCGAAGGAGTTCCGCCGTATCCAGGCCGACTGCTGGGACGCTCAGGTACGGCTGCGGGACATGGACGCGGACGGGGTGGAGACCCAGGTGGTCTCCCCCACCCCGGCGTTCTTCACCTACGGACGCAGCGGCGAACAGGCGGCGAGGATAGCCCGGATCTTCAACGATCTGGCGCTGGAGATCACCGCTCCGGCCGGTGACCGGCTCGTCCCGTTCTGCCAGGTCCCGTTGCAGGACCCGGACGCCGCCTGCCGCGAGCTGGAACGCAGCATCGCCAACGGGCACCGCGGCGTCGAGATCGGCAACCACGTGGGCGACCTCGACCTGGACAGCGAAGGCGTCGTCACCTTCCTCCAGCACTGCGCCGCCCTGGACGTGCCCGTCTTCGTGCACCCGTGGGACATGGCCTCCTCGCCCCGGCTCGACCGGTGGATGGCGCAGTGGCTCACGGCGATGCCCGCCGAGACGCACCTGTCCATCCTGGCGCTGATCCTGGGCGGGGTCTTCGACCGGGTGGACGAGCGGCTGAAGATCTGTTTCGCGCACGGCGGCGGTTCGTTCGCCTTCTGGCTGGGCCGGATGGAGAACGCCTGGCACGGCCGCAACGACGTGATCGGCACCTCCGAGCACCCCCCGTCGCACTACCTGGGCCGCTTCTACGTGGACTCCGTCGTCTTCGACGAGCGGGCCTTGCGGCTGCTGGTGGAGACGGTGGGCGCGGACCGGGTGATGGTCGGCAGCGACTACCCCTACCCGCTGGGTGAGCGCCCGGTGGGCGAGGTGGTCCGCAAGAGCGCCTTCCTGGACGACGAGGTGCGCCGGCGCATCACCCGCGGCAACGCGGAACGCTATCTGGGGCTGTGACCCCGCCGGGCCCACGGTCCGCCCCCGGCGCCCCGGCTCGGCTCAGAGCTGGGGCGCCATGTCCGCCGCCGTCTCCTCCAGGCTGCGGATCAGCGCCCGCGCGGACGGGCTCAGCGTGCGGGAGTCCGACAGCGTCAGCCCGACGCTGTGCCCGATGGGTTCCAAGGAGACCGGCAGCCGGGCGAGCCGGCTGTCGTCCCGCACGATGAGACCGGGCAGCACCGCCACCATGTCGGTCTCCAGGAGCAGTTGCCGCACGGTGAGGAACGAGGTGGTCTCCACCCTGTTCTCCGGCAGCCCCAGTCCGTTGCGGGCCAGCAGCTCCTCCACCTCCCGGCGCAGCGCGGTCTGCGGCCCGGGCAGGATCCACGGGTACCCGGTCAGTTCCGGAAGTCCGATGTCGTGCCGCCCCACCAGGTCGTGGGAGGCACGCACGACCAGTTGGACCGACTCGTCGTAAAGCGTGCGCCGCACCACGCCCTCCCCGGAGGGCCCGGTCAGTCGGCCGACGATCAGATCGACGCGGCCGGCCTCCAGATCCAGCAGCAGCGCTTCGGGCGACGCCTCCCGCACGACGACGGTCAGCAGCGGATGGTCCTTCTTCAACGCGGCGATGGCCCGGGGCAGCAGTACGTTCGACCCGGCCAGGTGGGTGCCGGCGACCACCGTGCCCCGGTCGGCCTCGGCCAGCTCCACCACGTGCCGGCCCGCCTGGGTGAGCTGCGCCAGCACGGCGCGGGCATGCTGGGTGAACGCCTCGCCGAAGACCGTCGCGGTGATGCCCCTGGGCCCGCGCTCGAACAGCGACACCCCCAGGATGTCCTCCAGCTCGTGCAGGCTGCGGGTCGCCGCGGGCTGCGTGATGTGCAGTTCGGCGGCGGCACCGACCACCGTGCCCTGCCGCGAGAGGGCGTCCACGAGCAGCAGGTGCCGGAACTTGAGCCGGCCGTCGAGCAGGCGGGGGATGTCCACGCACCGACACTATCGAAGGCCCCGGCGGCAGCCGTGTGCGGTGGGCCGGGACGGACCCCGGCCCACCGCACCCCGTACCGGGTCCGTCAGCCCTCGGTGCGGGAGAAGCGCAGCGTCACCAGCTGGAACGGGCGCAGCGCCAGTTCGACGGCGCCGTCCGTGACGGCGGGTTCCGGCTCCCGGCTGTCGGACACGGGCCGCTCCAGCAGGTCGCAGACGGTCACCGAGGCGAACGGGAAGCCCGGGGTGAGGCGGACGGCGGCGCGGCCACCGTGCGCCTCGTGGCAGCGCACCACCACGTCGCCGCTGTGGTCGTCGGCCAGCTTGACGGCGCTGACCACGACCGCGTCGTCGTCCACGGCGACCAGCGGGGCTACCTCGGCCGCGCTCCCCGGCAGCGTGCGCACCGGCAGATTGATGTGCCAGCCCTCGCGGACCGCGTCACCGATGGCGGCGCCCGGCAGCAGCGCGTAGCGGAACCGGTGCAGCCCCTGGTCGGTGTGCGGGTCGGGGAACCGCGGGGCGCGCAGCAGCGAGAGGCGGACGGTGGTCGTGGTGCCGGCCGGTACCGCACCGTCCTCGCCCGGCGTGCGCACATCCCGCGTCACGTCATGGCCGTAGGTGGAGTCGGTGACCAGTGCGGCGCCCCAGCCGGGCTCCTCCAGGTGCACGAAGCGGTGGTTGCACGCCTCGAACTTCGCGGCGTCCCAGCTGGTGTTGGTGTGGGTGGGCCGGTAGAAGTGCCCGAACTGGGTCTCGGAGGCGTACCGGTCGGTGTGCAGGTCGAGCGGGAAGGCCGCCTTGAGGAACTTCTCCGTCTCGTGCCAGTCGACCTCGGTGTCGATGTCCAGCCGCTTGGCGCCGGCCTCCAGGGTGAGCAGCTGCACCACGCGCGACGCGCCGAAGGAGCGGGTGACCCGGACGGTGACCGCGCCGCCTTGGCCGTCGCCGGCCGGCTCCTGGCCGGCCAGGGCGACCTCGTCGGCCTCGGTGAGGTCGGTGACGGTGTTGCGGTAGAAGGAGTCGACGTCCCAGGCGTCCCACATGTTGGGGAAGTCCGGGTGGAGCTGGAGCAGGTTGGCGGCGCTGCCGGGGGCGACCGTCTCCCGGCGGGCCGTCAGATCGTAGGCGGAGACGATAAGTCCGCGTCCGTCGATCTCCACCCGCAGCAGCCCGTTGTCCAGGACGAACCCGCCGCCGTCCCGGGCCGTGGCGGTGGCCGTGCCCTCGGCGGCGGTGGCCGGGGCCGCACCTCCCGCGGGGATGCCGGCGCGGGCGTGCGGGGCGGCGTTGAAGACCAGCCGCTGTCCGTCACCGGCCGCCTCGTCGGCCAGCGCCCGCTGTGCCGCCCCGACGATCTCCTCCAGTTCGGCGGCCACCTTCGCGTAGGTGGCCTCCGCCTCGCGGTGCACCCAGGCGATGGAGGAGCCGGGCAGGATGTCGTGGAACTGGTGGAGCAGCACCGTCTTCCAGAGCCGGTCGAGCTGCTCGTACGGGTAGGGGTGCCCGGTCCGTACCGCGGCGGTGGCCGCCCACAGTTCGGCCTCGCGCAGCAGGTGCTCGCTGCGGCGGTTGCCCTGCTTCGTCCTGGCCTGGCTGGTGAGGGTGGCCCGGTGCAACTCCAGGTACAGCTCCCCCGCCCACACCGGCGCATCGGGGTACTCGGCCTCGGCCTTGGTGAAGAAGGCGGCGGGGGTCTCCCACTCGACGGTGGCCGAGCCCTCCAGGTTCCGCATCCTGGCCGCCTTGGCGACCATCTCGCGGGTCGTGCCGCCGCCGCCGTCGCCCCAGCCGGTGGGGGCGAGCGAGCGGGTGGCGCGGCCCTTGTCCTTGAAGTTGCGGGCGGCGTGGGCGATCTCCGAGCCCTTCATGGAGCAGTTGTAGGTGTCCACGGGCGGGAAGTGGGTGAAGATCCGGGTGCCGTCGATGCCCTCCCAGAAGAAGGTGTGATGCGGGAAGGAGTTGATCTGGCTCCAGGAGATCTTCTGGGTGAGCAGCCACTTGGAGCCGGCGGCCTTGATGATCTGCGGCAGGCCCGCGGCGAAGCCGAAGGTGTCGGGCAGCCACGCCTCGTCGTTCTCGATGCCGAACTCGTCGAGGAAGAACCGCTTGCCGTGCACGAACTGCCGGGCCATCGCCTCGGAGCCGGGCATGTTGGTGTCGGACTCGACCCACATGCCGCCGGCCGGCACGAAACGGCCCTCGGCGACGGCCTTCTTGACCTTCGCGTAGACCTCCGGCCGGTGCTCCTTGATCCAGGCGTACTGCTGGGCCTGGGACATCGTGTAGACGAAGTCGGACTCCTCCTCCAGCAGCGCCGTCATGTTGGCGGTCGTACGCGCGACCTTCCGCACCGTCTCGCGCAGCGGCCACAGCCATGCCGAGTCGATGTGGGCGTGGCCGACGGCGCTGATGCGGTGCGCGGAGGCACGGGCGGGGGCGCTGAGCACGTCGGTGAGGCGGGCGCGGGCCGCGGCGGCGGTGCCGGGCACGTCCTGGAGGTCGATCGCGTCCAGCGCCCGGTCGACGGCACGCAGGATCTCCCAGCGGCGTTCGCCGTCGGCGGGCAGCTCCCGCATCAGCTCGTCCAGCACCTCCAGGTCCATCACCAGCTGCCAGACGGTCTCGTCGAAGACGGCCAGGTCCATGCGGGCGAGCCGGTACTGCGGTTCGCTGCCGGCGGTCTCCTTGTCGCCGAGGTCGGTGGGCAGGAACGGGTGGTAGTCGAGGATCACCGGGTTGGACGCGGCTTCGATGTGCAGGTCCACCGTCTCGCCGCCCGCGGCGCGCTCGGCGACGCGCACCCACTGGTTGCGGGGGTTGAGCCCCTTCACCGGTGTGCCGTCGGGACGGTAGACCAGGCCCTCGCACTGGAACCCCGGCATGTTCTCGTCGAAGCCGAGGTCCAGCAGCGCCTCCACGGTGCGGCCCGCCCAGTCGGCGGGCACCGTGCCGGTCACCCGGAACCAGCTGGTGCCCCAGGGGGCGCCCCAGCTGTCGCCCACCGCGATGGGGGTGTGCTCCGCCGCCAGCCCTTCCGCGACCGGCACCGGCTCGCCGGGCGCGTGCCAGACGGTCACCTCCAGCGGGACGGAGGCGGGGTACACCGCGGGGCGGATGCGTTCGTCGAGGACCCGCTTGAGGCGGCCTTCGGTCAGTGCGCGGTCGTCGTGCATGTGTGCTGCTCTCCGTAGGGGTTTCCGGTGGTTCCGGTCGGTGGTGCCAAGGGGGTGGAGCGGGGGCGGATGCCGGCGCCGCGTACGGCTCCCCTACGGCGTACGGGGTGGTGGGGGCGGCTGGTGCGACCGAGGCGGGCCGCGGCCCGGGAACGGCTGTGTGCCCGCCGGCCGGCGCGTCGGCCGGCGGGGCGGGGGAGTCGGGCGTCCGGGCGGGGGCGCTGGCACATCGCGTCCCTCACCCTGCCCCGCTCGCCCTGGGCGCACTCCTGGTGCCGGGCGGCGGGCGGGCGCGCCGGGGCGCGTGGGAGCCGGTGTGTCATGCCGGCCTGCCGGTGCTGCTTCCCGGGGCGGCCTCGGCCACGGTGACGAGGTCGGTGATGCCGCGGGCCGCCAGGTGCGCCGTGTCGTCCGCCCGTTCCGCCAGGACGACGGCGGGGCGTGCCCCGTCGGCGGTCAGCCGGGCGAAGGCCTCGAAGAAGGCGCCACCGGGTGCGCACACCGAGCGGCCGGGACGGTCACCGGCCTCACGCGTGCCTTCCTCCTCCGGGCGCACGTCCAGGACGAGGGCGGTGGTGCGCGGCGGGGCCGGGCGCGGGGCTGCCCGGTGCTCCTGTGCGGCCTCGGCGAGGGCTCGGGCGAGCGGTTTGGGGCGGTGGTCCTCCGTGAACAGCCCGAGGCTGTACTCCAGTTCGGGGAAGTCGGCGAGGTGGCGCGGCACATCGTGCGAGCACCACCAGGTGACGCCCCACACGTCGGTGCAGTCGAGTGCGGCGTCGACGGTGGCGCGGGTGAAGGCGGCGGCCCGGCCGGCGGGGATGTGCGGCTGCGGCGCCCCGACCTCCTGGAGCCAGACGGGCCGGTGCGGGTCGTCGGCCCATGCCTTGGAGAGTTCGATCAGGTAGGCGGCGTGGTGTTCGGTGGCGGTGCCGCCCGGTCCGTGGCGTTGCGCGGTGCCGTTGAAGACCCACGAGTGCACGGCGGTGACCGCACCCAGCCGGGCGGAGTGCGCGGGCGTGAAGGGGTGGCCGTCCAGGTACCAGGCGGCGTCGTACTCGGCGTGCAGGTGCCAGTTGCCGGGGGCGCCCTCGGCGCAGGCGTCCAGCATCCGCCGCAGCCACTGCTCCGCCTGCCGCGGGGTGATCCGGTCGGGGTCGGGGTGGGGGTCGCCGGAGAACTGGTTGATCTCATTGCCGACCGTCATACCGAGGAAGTTGGGCTTCCCGGCGAGTGCCGCGGCGAGGGTGCGCAGATAGTGGGCCTCGCCCTCGACCACGTCGGGGTCGGTGAAGAGGTTGCGGCGGTGCCAGGTGCCGGTCCACGCGGGCAGGAAGTCGAAGCTGGACAGATGGCCCTGGAGGCCGTCCACGTTGACGTCCAGTCCGCGCTCGGCGGCGGCGTCCACGAGTTGCACCAGGTGCTCGACCGCGCGTGGCCGCACCACCGCCCGGTTGGGCTGGAAGACGGGCCACAGGGGGAAGACCCGGATGTGGTCGAGGCCGAGGGAGGCGATGGCGTCCAGATCGGTGCGTACGGCGTCGAGATCGAAGTCCAGCCAGTGGTGGAACCAGTCGCGCGAGGGCGTGTAGTTGACACCGAAGCGCGGCGTGGAGACGGAGGGGGTGGTCATCGCTGGGCTGTTCCTGGGGTCGGGGGCGGGGTGGGGGGTCGGGTGGGGCGTGCCGGGCTCAGCCCTTGACGGCGCCTTCCCCGACACCGCGGAAGAAGTAGCGCTGGAGGCAGGCGAACATCACGATCAGCGGCAGCACGGCGATGATGGTGCCGGCGGCCACCAGCCGCTGGTTGTCGGCGAACGTGCCGTGCAGATAGTTGAGGCCCACGGTGAGGGTGAAGTTGGCCGGGTCGCTGAGCACGATCAGGGGCCACAGGAAGTCGTCCCAGGCGGTCATGAAGGAGAAGATGGCGACGACGGCCAGCGTGCCCTTGACCGACGGCAGCGCGATCCGCACGAACCGCTGCCACACGTTGGCGCCGTCGACCAGGGCGGCCTCCTCCACCTCGTAGGGCAGCCCGGAGAAGGCGTTGCGCATCAGCAGCACGTTGAGGGCGCCGACCGCACCGGGCAGGACCACGCCGAGCAGGGTGTTGTTGACGTGCAGTGCCCGCGCCAGTGTGAACTGGGCGATGATGATGCTCTCCAGCGGGACGAGCATCGCCATGATGAAGACGGTCAGGGCGGCGCCGCGGCCCTTGAAGCGGAGCCTGGCCAGCGCGTACCCGGCCAGTGAGGCGCCCACGAGGTTGGTCAGCACACTGGCGACGGCGACGGTCAGCGAGTTGAGCGCGTAGTCCCACACGGGGATGATCCGTGCGACGCCCGCGTAGTTGTCGAGGGTGGCGTCGGAGGGCAGCAGCCGGGGCGGGTAGCTGTAGATGTCCTCCCCCGGGCCCTTGAGCGAGGTGGAGAGCTGCCACAGGAACGGGCCGACCATCAGGGCGAAGACCGCCACGAGCAGCAGATAGCGCAGTGCGGTCCGCCAGGCGGGCGGGCGGCTGCCGAACGCGCGGCCGGGACGGGCGGCGGACGGGCGGGTGCTTCTCCGCTTCTGGTCATGTGGCTCGGGGCCGGCGGCGGGGGCCGGGCGTGCGGTGGTCGCGCTCATCACGCGTCCTCCTTCCGGTTGGCCCGCAGCACCAGCAGCATCAGGCCGAGTGTGACGACAAAGACGACCACGGAGAGCGCGGAGGCGTAGCCGACGCGCCCGTTGAGGCCGGTGCCGACCTGCTGGACGAGTTGCACGAGTGTGATGTCCTCCCCCGCGGGGCCGCCGTTCTCGCCCGCGAGGAGGTAGACCTCGGAGAAGACCTTGAAGGCGCTGACGGAGGAGAGTGCGGCGACGAGGACCATCGTGTTGCGCAGTGCCGGGACGGTGACGGTGACGAAGCGGCGCACCGCGCCCGCGCCGTCGACCGCAGCCGCCTCGTGCAGTTCCCGCGGCACGTTGGTCAGCGCCGCCAGGTAGACGATCATGTAGTAGCCGAGGCCCTTCCAGACCGTCAGCAGCATCGCGCTGAGCAGCAGCAGCCACGGGTCGCTCAGGAAGCCCACCGGGCCGGCCCCCAGCGCCTCCAGGATGCCGTTGACCAGACCCCGGTCGTCCAGCAGCCAGGACCAGATGAGACCGACGACCACCACGGAGGCCACCACGGGCGTGTAGAAGGCCGCCCGGAAGAAGGTGATGCCGGGGATGTGCCGCTGGACGAGGACCGCCAGCAGCAGCGGCAGCAGCACCAGCAGCGGCACCGTCACCAGCACGTACAGGGCGCTGTTGCGCAGCCCCGTCCAGAACATCTCGTCGTGCAGCAGTTCCCGGAAGTTGGCCAGGCCCACGAAGCCGCCCGGCACCAGGGTGCGGTTGTCGGTGAAGGAGTTGCCCACCGTCAGGAGGAACGGCGCCAGGCTGAACGCGGTGACGGCCAGCAGGCCGGGCGCGAGGAACAGCCAGGGGCTGGTGGGCAGATGTCTGCGCACCCGCCGGGGCGCTGTGGCGGGCGCGCCCCCGGGCGGTGCGGCGGTGGCTGTCTTCATTGCGGTTCCTGGTCCTTCGCTCGGCTCGGCTGCTGCTCGTCGGCCCGTTCGCGGTCCCGTCGCGCGGGGCGGCGGCCCGGTCACGGAACCGGGCCCGCCGGCCGGGTGCCGGCGGCGGTGTCCGGTTGCGTCAGCCGAGCCTCAGCAGCCGGTTGCATTCCTCGGCGGCACGCTTGAGTGCCTTCTCGGGCGACTCGTCCCCGCGCAGCGCCCGGGTGACGGCGTTCTGCAGGGCGGTCTTCATGTCCTCGCTCAGCAGGACGGGGGTGTAGTTGACGGCCGTGTCCAGGGACTTGGCGGAGGCGATGCGCACCCGCGTCTTGTCGGTGCCGTCCTGCCGGGTGAAGTACTCCGTGTCCAAGGCGCCCTTGGTGCTGGGGAAGACGGTCGTCTCGTGGGCGAACGCCATCTGGTTCTCGGCGTTGGTCACGAAGTGGGCGAAGGCGACGGCGGTGGCCTTGTTGTCGCCCGCCGCGTTGACCATCAGGCCCTGGACGTACATGTTGGGGCTGCCCGTGTTGTTGGGCGCGTCCGTGATGCCGATGTTCTTGTAGAGGCTCGGGGCGTCCTTCTTGAACTTGTCCAGGTCCAGGGCGCTGCCGGGGTTCATGGCCACGGACTGCTGCATGAACTTCCGCCCCGCCTGCTCGGGCGTGGAGGTGAACGCCTGCCGGTCCAGCGCCCCGGCCTGGTACAGCTTCTTGTAGCGCCTCAGCAACTCGACGCCCTTGGGCTCGTCGAAGGTGAAGGCGGTGCCGGACTTGTTCATCAGCCGCACCCCGTAACGGCCGAAGTCCTCGATCGTGGGGACACTCGCCAAAGTGGCGATCCTCCCCTTGCTGCGCTTCGCCATCGTCAGCGCGTCGCGGAAGAGTTCGTCGTAGGTGCGGGGCGGATCGTCGGGGTCGAGACCGGCTTGTGCGAAGAGTTTCTTGTTGTAGAACAGCGGCCCGGTGTTCAGGTACCAGGGAAAGGCGTAGGTGCCTTTCATCCCCGGTATCCGGGAGCTCTTCCACGCGGCCGGCAGGTACTCGTCACGGTACTGCGGGGCGGCGCGGTCGAGGTCGAGCGCCAAGTGCGCCTTCGCCAGGGGGGCGGCGAGATCCGGTGAGACGTTCACGACATCGGGGAGGGTGCCGCCGGCGGCGTCCGCGCTGATCTTGTCCGCGTAGCCCTCGGCCGGCTGGTCGATCCACTTCACATGGGTGCCGGGGTACTTCTTCTCGAAGTCGTCGATCAGCTTCTCGAAGTAGTCGCGGTAGGCGGCCCGCAGGCTCCACGTCTGGAAGGTGATCGTGCCGCGTATCTCGCCCTCGGCGCTGGTGGTGTCCACGTTCTGCGTTCCCACGGTGCAGGCGGAGAAGGCGAGGACGCCGACGAGGGCGAGGGCGGCTATGCGGAACTTGCGCACGGCGTACGGCTCCTTCGAGGAGAACGGGAACACGCCGTGGAGCGACCGCCGCGGGACGGTGCCGTCGGGAACGGGCAGCCCCCGGCGAGGCGGCGCTGACATCGATGTCAGGCGTCGGCGCCGAGGGATAAGCTGCATTGCCGCGGCGGGAAAGTCAATAGCCGGGTAAATCCCGCGACTCCCCTCGAACGCTCTCCCCGAACCGATCCTCCGCCAGGTCTTGCTCTCGGAGCTAATGCGCTTTAGCGTGATCCCGCTTTAGCGCTTTAGCGCGACCGGTACGGCGCCGCCACCGCCGGCTGCGGCCCTGCCCGGTGCCGGTACGCCCGGCCTGCCGGACACCGATACGCTCGGCGGCGACGGCCGGAGACGGCGGGGCGGTTGGCGGCGGGGCTCCTGGCCGGGCCCGACGGATGACGGTCCAAGGGCCGATGGGCGTCTGGGGGCCGGGCCGGACGGGCCGGCGCCCTGCTGAGGCTGACGGACACCGGAAACACCGAAGGACGGGGTGGGGCTGCGAGTGGATACCGCGAACGCGGCGGGCGCTGCCGGGACGACCGGCTCCGGCACCGCCGGGACCGGCGGCAGCGCCCCGGCACCACCGGCCGGAGCCCCGGAGCCGTCCGGCCACGTCCCCGGCACGCGGAAGGTCACCGCGACCGGCACCACCGGGATCGGTGCCGCCGCACCCGAAACCACCGCGACCGGTACCACCGGAGCCGGTACCACCGCACCCGATCCGCGCGCGGCGTCCGATCCGCGCGCGGCGTCCGGCGCTGACGCGCGCAGCACGGCCGGGCGGGGTACCGCCCCCCGGGGTACGGAGGCGTCGCGCGCCGGCGCGCCCGGCACGGACGGGCCGAGTGCGCGCGAGCGAGGCGCCGGGGGCCGGGCACGGCGGCGGCCCACCATCAAGGACATAGCCCGGCGGGCGGGGGTGTCGGAGAGCGCCGTCTCGTTCGCGCTCAACGACCGGCCGGGTGTCTCGCAGGCCACCCGCGAGCGGGTGCGCCGGGTGGCCGAGGAAGTCGGCTGGCGGCCCAGCACGGCCGCCCGGGCGCTGTCCGGGGAGGGCGCCGCGACGATCGGCCTGGTGCTGGCGCGTCCGGCACGGATGCTCGGTGTCGAGTCGTTCTTCCTCCAGCTGATCTCCGGTGTGCAGCAGGTGCTGGCAGAGCGCCGTCTCGGACTGCTGTTCCAAGTCGTGGACGAGGTCACCGCCGAGTGCGCCATGTACCGCCACTGGTGGGCGGAGCACCGGGTGGACGGTGTGCTGCTGGTCGATCCCCGGTCGCGGGACCCGCGGCCCGGGGTGCTGGCGTCGCTGGGGCTGCCGGCCGTCGCCATCGGCGGCACCGACAGCGGTGAGAGGCTCTCCGCCGTCGCGGCCGACGACGCGGGGGCCATGGCCCGGATCGTGGCCCATCTGTACGAGCTGGGCCACCGGGACATCGTGCACGTGGCCGGGCTGCCGGGGCTGGCGCACACCGAGCGGCGGATCGCCTCGCTGCGTGCCGAGGCCGAGCGCCGCGGGCTCTCCCGCGTCCGGTCGCTGACCACCGACTACTCGGACACCGAGGGCGCCGAGGTGACACGCCGTCTGCTGGCGGAGGAACGTCCGCCGACCGCGGTGGTCTACGACAACGATGTGATGGCCGCCGCCGGGGTGGCCGCCGCCGCGGAGCGCGGACTGTCGGTCCCCGGCGATCTGTCGCTGGTGTCGTGGGAGGACTCGGTGCTGTGCCGCATGGTGCATCCCTGGCTGACGGCACTCGCCCGGGACCCGGTCGCCTTCGGCCGCACCGCGGCGCAGGAGCTGACCCGGCTGCTGGACGGCTGTGCGGCCCGTACGGTGCGGGTGCCGCTGCCCGAGCTGCTGGTGCGGGAGAGCACGGCCGCGCCCCGCGCCTGAGCCGTCCTCTCTCAGCCGGCCGCCAGGCCACCCGTCTCCAGGCTGGCCAGAGCGGACTCCCCCGCGTACCGCAGCCGCCCGTCCTGCCGCACCGTCACGTGCAGCCGGCCGGCCAGGTGCTGGACGGAGCTGCCGAAGCGGTGCCGCTCCAGACGCGGCACGGGAAGGTAGTACGCCCTGCCCCCGGGCGCGGTGCCGGTCAGCTCCACCCGGTGCCGGGCGGAGCGGCCGGCGAGGTGCCAGGTGCCGTCGCGCACGGTGGCCCGCACGAGGGCGGCGGGCGGAAAGAGGCCGATCGTCTCGTCGCCGGCGCGCACCACGAGGCCGTTGACCCGCAGGGTGAGCCCGCCGCGGCCGAGACTGCCGCCCGCGAAGGCCACGCACAGGTCCTCGCGGTCGAAGCCGTGGGCCTGGCCCCACCACCAGGCGGGCGGGAAGCCGCGGCCCCACGACTTCTCGGCGTAGACCTGGCTGCCGGACAGGTCCCACACCTCGTCCGCCAGTCGGGCGACGCCCTCCACGCGGGCGCCGAAGAGGTGCGGGTGCCAGTAGTGGTTGAGGCCGGGGACGGCGGAGAAGACGCTGGTGCCCGGCAGGAGGCGGCGCGGCGGCCAGGTGTGCTCGGGACGCAGGGCGCAGCGGATGTCCACGTCGTCACCGATGCGGACCCGCAGCCGCTTGCCGTCCAGTGCCAGGGCGGGCAGCGCGCTGATGCGGTAGGCGGCGGTGTCGTCCCAGGCGCCGTCCACGCTGGCGGAGCGGATCAGCCCCGAGGGGTGCGCGGCGACCACGACCGTGGCCCACGGTGGTCCGGGCGGGTGGTTGACGCCGCAGGCGACGAGGAGCACCCTGCCGCGCCCGGGGTCGGTGAACCGCCACAGGTAGCCCTCCATGGGGGCCCGGTGGGAAGGCAGCGGGTCACCGCCGGGCAGGTCGGCCCCGGTGCCGCGCCACAGGTCGCGCAGCCGCGTGGAGCGGGGGACGGCGGGTTCGCTGGCCCGTTCCGCGAGGCGGGCCCGGTGGCCGGCCCTCATTGTTCCCGTGCCGTCAGGTAGTGGGCCATGGCGTGCAGTTCGGTGCGGGTGTGCTCGGGCATCGGCAGTCCGGCGACGGCCGCCAGCGCGGCTTCCTGCTGACGGCGTGCCTCTGCTTCGGCCGCGGCCCGCCCGCCGGCCGCCTCGGTCAGTTCCAGCGCGGTGGGCAACTCCGCCTCGCCGAGCCGTCCCCGGTGGCGGTGCAGCAGTGCGGCGAGGCGGTCGCCGGCCGGGGTGCCGGAGGCGAGGGCGGCGATGACGGGCAGGGTCCTGCGGCCCTCGCTCAGGTCGGAGCCGACGGGTTTGCCCGTCGCGGACTGCCGTCCCCACAGGCCGATCACATCGTCGGCGCACTGGAAGGCGACGCCGATGCGGCGCCCGAACAGTGCCAGGCGGGCCACCTGCCGCGGGCCGCCGCCGGCCAGCAGCGCGCCGAGGGCGGTGGCCCCGGCGAGGAGGGCGCCGGTCTTGGCGGCTGCCGCGCGGCGGTAGTCGGCGAGGGTCACCGCGCCGGGTCCGCTCCAGGGAGCACGGGTGAAGGCGTGGTCGGACGCCTGTCCGTGCAAGGTGGCGAGCATGGCGCGGGTCAGCAGGGTGACGGCCCAGGTGGAGCGGGGGGTGTGCGGGGCGGCCAGGGTGTCGGCGGCCAGGACGTAGAGGCCGTCGCCGGTGAGCAGGGCGGCGCCGGTGCCGTACTGCTGCCAGACCGTGGGACGGCCCCGGCGCGTGGTGTCGCCGTCCATGATGTCGTCGTGGACCAGGGCGAAGTTGTGGACCAGTTCGACGGCCACGGCACCCGGTACGGCGTGCCGGGGCGGTGCGCCGAGGGCTTCGGCGGCGAGGAAGGTGAGCGCGGGGCGTACGGCCTTGCCGGTGCGGGCCCGTTCGGCGGGGTCTCCCCCGGGGCCCCACCAGCCCAGGTGGTAGCCGCTCATGAGGGCGAGGTGGCGGGGCAGCCGGTCCACGGCGGCGCGGAGGGCGGGTTCGATCCGGGCGTAGGCGCGTCGGCAGACCGATACGGCGATCTCGTGAGCCTTCGCCGCCGGGCCCGCCGCCCCGGTCATCGCGCCTCACGCTCCGTGGGCGCGAGGCCCGCCTCGGCCGTGGCCGTCCCGCCGGCGGTGGTCTCCGGGGCCGCCGGCCGCTGCCCGGCGCGGGTCCGCCGTGCCGTGCGGCGGCCGGCGGTGACGGCCCGGTACAGCCACAGGGCGAACAGCGCGGTGGTGCCGGCGGCGAGCGCTGTCCACAAGGCGGGCGCGGGGCGTCCGCGCAGCGCCAGGTCGGCCAGCAGCGCGAGCATCGTCAGACAGGTGGTGAGCGGCAGTTGCATGGACGCCCAGAAGGTGACGTCGTCCGAGCGGCGGGCGTCGTCCATGGCGCCGGTCAGGAGGCTGCGCACCACGTGCGCGGCGACGGGCGCGACCAGCAGCTGGGCCCCGGCCACCAGGGGCGGCAGGAGCCCCGCGGTGGCCAGTGCGGCCACACCGGTGTAGAGGGCGAGCTGTCCGGCCGCGTACAGCCGCATCAGCCGGCGCGGGCCGAGCGTGCCGGCGAGGGTGGCCTTGCCGACGAGGGCGTCGCCCTCGATGTCGGCGAGGTTCATCACGAGGCAGCGCAGCACCTGGAGGGCCGCGACGAATCCGGTGCACCACAGCAGGGCCGGGCTCGGCGGCCCGGACTGCAAGGCGGCGGCCAGCAGCGGGCCCATCCCGTAGAGGACGGCCGCGCAGCTGAGCTCGCCCAGGGCGTGGTAGTTCAGGCGCAGCGGCGGCGCGGTGTAGAACCAGGCGAGCGCGGTGAGCGCCGCGGCCAGCAGCCGGGTGGCGGGGGTCGGCATGAGGGCGATGAGCCCCAGCGAGGTGAACAGCAGGACGAAGGCCGCGCCGATGCTGGTCGCGGGGCTCAGCAGTCCGTCGACGAGGACGCGGCTGCCGCCGGTCCAGGTGGTGGGCCGCGGGTTGGCCCGGTCGGCCTCCAGGTCGAAGTACTCGTTGCAGAAGTGGGTCATCAGGTGCGTGGACCAGGCGAAGGCCAGCGTCAGCAGGTACCAGGGCAGGGAGAAGGTCCCGGTGGCGTGGACGGCGAGGGTCACGCCGAATCCGGTCACCATCATGCTCTGGAAGAGGAACTTCACCCGGGCCAGCTTGACGAGGGCCGCGAACGAGCCGGGGGCCGGGGAGGCGTGCACCGGCGGGGCCGCACCACCCCGCCGTCCCGCATCGTTCATGTGTCCTGCTTGGTGGCGACGAGGATGCCGTGGGGGGTCCAGCCCGGTACCTCGATGCGTTCGATGCCGGTGAACCCGGCCTCGCGCAGGCACTCCTCGTGCAGCCGCCAGGGGTAGATCATGCCGCCCTCGGCGGGCAGGGACGCGAAGTAGACGCTGTCCAGGGCGGCCACCAGGGGGCCGTCCCCTTCGTCGTCGGACATGGAGTTGAAGATGACGACCCGGCCGCCGGCGTCGAGCGCGTCGTGGGCCTTGCGGAGCAGCGTGGTGTTCTCCTCGGGTGTCCAGATGACGAGCTGGTGGGCGAACAGGACGCAGTCGTTCCCGGTGGGGAAGGGGTCGGCGAACATGTCGCACGGCTGGACGGTGACGCGGTCGTCCAGCCCGGCCTCGGCGATCCGCTTCTCCGTCAGCGGGGCCGAGGAGGGGATCTCCAGGACGGTGGCCCGCAGCCCGGGGTGGCGTCGGGCCAGAGCGATGGTGTTGACGGCGTCCCCGCCGCCGCAGTCGAGCAGCCGGGTGGTGCCCGTCAGGTCGAGGGAGTCCACGAGGTGTTCGTTGGCCAGCTCGGACCAGGACCGCATGTACCGGTAGAACACCTTCTCCAGGTGCGGGTGCCGGCTGAACCGGTGGTAGAGGTCGGGGTGGTCGCCCGGGATGCGGCGGAGTCCGACGTTGGTGTTCTCGCGGAGGGAGGCGGCGAAGTCGGCCTGGCCGGGGTAGACGATGTGCTGTTCGAAGGCCACGGTGTCCTTCACCTTGTCCCAGGTGCCGTCCTGGGCCAGTGAGGTGAGCAGTCCGGCCGCCCGGTAGCGGCCCTCCTCCTTGCGGGTGAGTCCGAGCGCTGTGCAGCCCAGCAGCAGGATGTCGGCGGCGCGTTCGGCGAGGCCGAGTTCCTCGCGGATCTCCTGGACGGTGAGCGGTCCGCGGTCCATGAGCAGATCGAGCAGGCCGAGTTCGCAGGCGGCGTTGAGGTGCTGGAACGCCGCGTGTCCGAACAGGAGGAGGGACAGCCGGTCCATGTCCAGCTCCGGCGGCTGTCCACCGCCGCCGGGAGCCGCCGCGTTCGTCGGGGAGGTCATCGCGGGAATGGTCATGGGTTTCCCTCTAACCGTTCGATGCTCATGGAGTTTGTCGAAGGTGTGTTCGCGTACCACCGGGTCGCACGCGACGCCGAACCAGCGGAAACCCGCAAGACGGACAATACTCACTATAGCCGCACATGGCTTCATATAGTGAGACCAGACCGCCATCGACGCTGGGAAGCCGTCATGAAACCCACCGCACTCGACGCCGCCCCCGACACCGGCACCACCGCCCGTCCCGCCACCGCCCGGCCGGCCGACGGCGCACGGCCCTGGGACATCGACGGCATCGACCACATCCGGCTCTGCGTCGGCAACGCCCGCCAGGCCGCGCACTTCTACATCACCGCCTTCGGCATGGAACCGACGGCGTGCCGCAGACCCGAGAACAACCCGGACGGCCACGCCGAGTACGTCCTGACCTCAGGCAGCGTGCGCTTCGTGATCACCGGCGGCGGCGAACCGGACAGCCCCGCGACCCGGTGGGCGGCCACCCACGGGGACGGCGTCAGCGACATCGCCCTGCGGGTCCGCAACCTGGACGAGGGCCTGGCGTACGCCGAACGCGCGGGCGCCACCGTCCTTGCGGAACCGCGCGAGGAGCGGGACCGGCACGGAACGGTACGCACCGCCGCCATCGCCACCTACGGGGAGCTGCGCCACACCCTCGTGGAGCGCGGCTCCTACCGGGGCCCCTTCCTGCCCGGCTTCGAGGCGCCCGCCCCCGCCTCCCCCCGGCCCGCGGGACCCCGCCTCTTCGAGCGGATCGACCACGTGGTGGGCTGCGTCGAGCTCGGCCTGCTGGACGAATGGGTCGACTTCTACCGCCGCACCATGGGCTTCGGCACCATGGCCGAATTCATCGGCGACGACATCGCCACCCGGTACTCCGCGCTGATGAGCAAGGTGGTCACCGACGGCTCCCACAAGGTCAAGCTGCCGCTGAACGAACCGGCACCCGGCGAGCGCCGCTCCCAGATCGACGAGTACCTCGCCTACCACCGGGGCCCCGGCACCCAGCACATCGCGCTGGAGACCGAGGACATCCTCGCCGCCACCGACGCGCTGCGCGCCGCCGGCATCGACTTCCTGCCCACCCCGCACACCTACTACGACGATCCCGTCCTGCGCGCACGGATCGGCTCCGTCCGGGTGGACATCGACGAGCTGCGCTCCCGCGGCATCCTGGTGGACCGGGACGAGGACGGCTATCTGCTCCAGATCTTCACCCGCCCGCTGGTCGACCGGCCGACGTTCTTCGTCGAGCTGATCGAACGCCACGGCAGCCAGGGCTTCGGCAAGGGCAACTTCATGGCCCTCTTCGAGGCCGTCGAACGCGAACAGGAACTCCGCGGCAACCTGTGAGCCGCACTTCCCCCGCCACCCCTCCCCCAGGAGCACCCATGCCGAGGGCGACGCTCGCCAGACGACCCGACGACGTGTCCGCGATGTTCGACCAGGCCGCGCGGCGCTACGACCTGACCAACACCCTGCTGTCCGCGGGCCGGGACCGGATGTGGCGGGCCCGCACCCGCGAGGCGCTCGCGCTGCTGCCCGGGGAACGCTGCCTGGACGTGGCCTGCGGCACCGGCGTCTCCACCGAGGAGCTCGCCCGCTCCGGCGCCACCGTTATCGGCGTCGACCGGTCGCCCGGCATGGTCGCCCGCGGTGCGGGGCGGCCCGTCGGTCTGCGGGTCGCCGACGCCCTCGACCTGCCCTTCCAGGACGGCGAGTTCGACGCGGTGACCATCATGTTCGGGCTGCGCAACGTGGTGGACGCGCCGGCCGCACTGCGCGAGATGGCCAGAGTGGTGCGGCCCGGCGGACGGCTCGTCGTCTGCGAGTTCAGCCATCCGCTGAACCCCCCGTTCCGCACCCTCTACCTGCGGTATCTGATGGGCGGGCTGCCCCGGATCGCCCGCCGGGTGTCGAGCAACCCGGACGCCTACACCTATCTGGCCGACACCATCCGTGCCTGGCACGACCAGCCGGGGCTCGCCGCCGTCATCGCCGCCAACGGCTGGAGCCGCGTCTCCTGGCGGAACCTGACCGGAGGCATCGTCGCCCTGCACCGCGCCGTACGCCCCGCCTCCGGCACGCCCGACCGCACCCCGCAGAAGGCGGCCGTCGGATGAGCCCGGCGGCGGACGGCGCCCGGATCGTCGTCGTGGGCGCGGGGCCCGGCGGAGCCACGGCCGCCTGCCACCTGGCACGGCAGGGCCTTGAGGTGACCTTGGTGGAGAAGTCCGCCTTCCCCCGGGAGAAGGTCTGCGGCGACGGTCTGACCCCCCGCGCGGTACGGCACCTGGTCCGGATGGGCATCGACACCTCCGGCCCGGGCTGGATGCGCAACCGCGGGCTGCGGTTCGTCTCCCGGGGGCAGACCCTCGAACTCGACTGGCCCGAGAGCGGCCGGTTCCCCGGCTACGGCCTCACCCGGAGGCGCGAGGACTTCGACGAGCTCCTCGCCCGGCACGCCGAAGCGGCCGGGGCCCGCCTGCTCACCAGGACGAAGGCCACCGGGCCGCTGCGGGACCGGGCCGGGCGGGTCACCGGCGTCTCGGTGACCGGTCCCGACGGCACCCCGCGCGAGCTGGGCGCCGAGCTGGTGCTGGCCGCCGACGGGGTCGCCGGACGGCTGGCGGTGGCCGTCGGTATCGAACGGCTGAAGAAGCGGCCCGTCGGCACCGCCGTACGCCGCTACTACCGCAGCCCCGCCAAGCACCGCGACCCGTATCTGGAGACCTGGCTGGACCTGCGCCGGGAGGACGGCCGCATCCTCCCCGGCTACAGCTGGATCTTCCCGCTGGGCGACGGGCGGGTCAACGTCGGACTCGGCGTCCTCAACGACTCCCGCACCGGGACGATGGAGACCCGCAGACTGCTCGACACCTGGCTGGCCCGCACCCCCGGCGAATGGGGCCTGGGCGAGGCGGACAACGCCGACGGGCCACTGCGCGGCGCGGCCCTGCCCATGGGCTTCAACCGCGTCCCCCACTACCGGGACGGACTGCTGCTGATCGGGGACGCCGGCGGCATGGTCAACCCCTGCAACGGCGAGGGCATCGCCTACGCCATGGAGTCGGCCGAGCTGGCGGCCGAAGTGGTGGCACAGGCGCTGGCCCGCCCCGCCGGACCCTCCCGCGAACGGGCCCTGGAACAGTACCCGGCACAGATGGCGCACCGGCTGGGCCGCTACTACCGGCTCGGCCGCGGCTTCTCCGCCCTGATGGCACGCCCGGCCTTCACCTCCCTCGTCACCCAGAACGCCGTCAGGTCCCCCGGCGCGATGCGCTTCATGGTGCGGCTGCTGTCGAACCTGACCGACACCCCGGCCTCGGACGCGCTGGACCACGCCGTCAACACCCTCATCCGGGTGACTCCGGCGCCCCGGCCGGTGCCCTGAGCCGTCGCCCCGGCACCGGGCCGTCGACTCCGCGCCGCGCGCGCCCACCTATGGATGAATGCCGGGCCCGGGCACCCGGGCACGCTGTAGTGGCCGCCTGCGGTGCCGGACATGTCCGGCACCGCCCCCCCGGGGCGTACCGGACGGCCGCGCAACGGCCGGCCGCGCCCCGGACACGGGATCGACGCGCACGAGGACACGAGGAAGAGGGCCCGAAGGTGGCAGTACAGACGGAGGCGCGCACGCCAACGGCACCGCGTCCGCCCCGGCGGCCGGGGAACGTCGTGGTCACATGGCTGACCACGACGGACCACAAGAAGATCGGTTCGCTGTACATGATCAGCTCGTTCGTCTTCTTCCTGGCGGGCGGGCTGTTGGCGTTGTTCATGCGTATCGAACTCGCCCGCCCCGGCATGCAACTGCTCTCCAACGAGCAGTTCAACCAGTTCTTCACGATGCACGGCACCGTGATGATGCTGTTCTTCGCCACCCCCCTGTTCGCGGGGTTCGCCAACGCCATCATGCCGTTGCAGATCGGCTCCCCCGATGTCGCCTTCCCGCGGCTGAACATGCTCTCCTACTGGCTCTACCTGTTCGGCGGGCTGCTGGCCATCGGCGGATTCCTGACCCCGAACGGCGCCGCCGACTTCGGGTGGTTCGCCTACACACCGCTCTCGGACGCCGTCCGCTCCCCCGGTGTCGGCGGCGACCTGTGGGTGATGGGGCTGGCGCTGTCCGGCTTCGGCACCATCCTGGGTGCCGTCAACTTCGCGACCACCATCATCTGTATGCGCGCCCCCGGCATGACGATGTTCCGCATGCCGATCTTCACCTGGAACGTGCTGCTCACCAGCGTCCTGGTGCTGATGGCCTTCCCCGTGCTGGCCGCCGCCCTCTTCGCACTGGAGGCCGACCGCAAGTTCGGGGCGCACGTCTACGACGCGGCCAACGGCGGGCCCCTGCTGTGGCAGCACCTGTTCTGGTTCTTCGGGCACCCCGAGGTCTACATCATCGCGCTGCCGTTCTTCGGCGTCGTCTCCGAGATCATCCCCGTCTTCGCCCGCAAGCCGATGTTCGGCTACATCGGTCTGATCGGGGCCACCATCGCCATCGCCGGACTGTCGGTGACCGTATGGGCGCACCACATGTTCGTCACCGGGGCCGTGCTGCTGCCGTTCTTCTCCTTCCTGTCGTTCCTGATCGCCGTACCCACAGGGGTGAAGTTCTTCAACTGGATCGGCACCATGTGGAAGGGCTCGCTCTCCTTCGAGACACCGATGCTGTGGGCCACCGGCTTCCTGGTCACCTTCCTGTTCGGCGGGCTGACCGGAGTGCTGCTGGCCTCACCGCCGATGGACTTCCACGTCTCGGATTCGTACTTCGTCGTCGCGCACTTCCACTACGTCGTCTTCGGCACCGTCGTCTTCGCCATGTTCGCCGGGTTCTACTTCTGGTGGCCGAAGTTCACCGGCCGGATGCTGGACGAACGCCTGGGGAAGATCCACTTCTGGATCCTGTTCATCGGCTTCCACCTCACCTTCCTGGTCCAGCACTGGCTGGGCGCCGAAGGGATGCCGCGCCGCTACGCCGACTATCTGGCCGCCGACGGCTTCACCGCCCTCAACACCGTCTCCAGCATCGGCGCCTTCCTCCTCGGTGCCTCCACCCTGCCATTCCTCTACAACGTGTGGCGGACCGCCAAGCACGGGGAAGCCGTCACCACCGACGACCCCTGGGGCTACGGCCGTTCCCTGGAATGGGCCACCTCCTGCCCGCCGCCCCGGCACAACTTCTGCACGCTGCCGCGCATCCGCTCCGAGTCACCGGCCTTCGACCACCACCACCCGGAGGTCTCCGAACTCGACCAGGCCCAGTGGCTCGGCCGCCGCGACGCCGTCGAGCCCGGAGCGGGTGCCGCCCCGCCGTTCGGCCGTGACAAGGGCGGGGCCTGACCCGATGGGCGGCTCCCCCACGGGCAGGCGGCCGGCCCGGGAAGCGGCGGAAGGCATCAACCGGATCGAGGGCTATCTCCTGTGCCAGGCCGAACGCGGGCGGGCCCGCGCCGAGGCGGAGGCGTTCGCGGCACGGCTGCCCTGGCTCACCACCGGTCAGCGGGAGGAGGTCATCCGCGTCTACACCGACGACCGGATGGCGCTCACCCGCCGCGTCCTGCAAGGCGTCGTCGACCGGTGCGCGGAACTGCGCGAGGAGTACACCGCCCGCTATCTGCAACTCCGCCGCCGGGTGCTGGCCCAGGCGGTCCTCGTACTGCTGATGTCCCTCGCCCTGTCCTGCGGCACGCTCCTGATCGCCCGCCACCCGTGAGGGGTCCGGCCCGGCCCCCGTGAGGGGTCCGGGCCGGTGCCGCGGCCACCGGCCGCGGACGCACGCCGCTCAGCGGTTGGGCTCGGCGGAGCTCACGTCGGCGAGGGCGGAGTGCGGGTCCCGCTCCAGCGCCAGATCGCCGATGGTGACCGTACCGACGAGTTCGTCGCCGTCCACGACGGGCAGCCGTCGGACGGCGTTCTCGCGCATCAGCCGCACCGCCTCGTCTATCTCCGCGTCCGGGGCGCAGGTGACCACGTCACTGCTGCACACGTCCTGGGCGTAGGTGGAGTTCACGTCGCGCGCGTCCGCCATGGCGCGGACCACCAGATCCCGGTCGGTGACCACTCCGCGCAGCTGGTCCTGGTCGCTGATCAGCACCTCGCCGAAGTCCTCGTCCCGCATCAGACGCGCGACCTCCGAGAGCGTGGTCCGCGGCTCGACCGTGATCGGGTCGGCCGTCATGATCTCGCTGATGTGCTGGGCCATGATCTTCCTCCTGATCGGCTCACACGGGATTCGCGCCCCTCGCGTAACCAGCGGCGCGCGCACCTACACGTGTGCGGCGCACCGGCCCCCGGGATGCGGGCGCCGCGCCCCGGGCCCAGCCTGGAGAAGGGGGAGCCACCCTGTGACCACCCCGTGCCCGGGAGCGCGGGCGGCGAAGGCAGGCGGTACGGATGGCCGGCGAGACGGGCGACGAACGCGCGGCGCGGCGGCGGGGCGAGGGCGGGCACCGCACCGTTCCGCACACCGCCGACGTACGCATCGAGGCGTGGGGGCCCAGCCGCGAACAGTGCCTGGCCGAGGCGGTGCGCGGGCTGGTGGAGTGCTTCGCCGATCCCTCCCGCGCCACGGCGGAGGCGACGCGTGCGGTCCGCGTGACCGAGCACGGCGACGCGGAGGTGCTGGCCGCGCTGCTGGAGGAGGTCGTCTTCCGGCTGGAGGTGCACGGCGAAGTGCCCGTGGACGTCGAGACGGTGAGCAGCGGCGGCGCGCTGGACGTGCGGCTGTCGGTCGCCGGTCTGGACGCGGTACCGGTCACCGGGGCGCCGCCCAAGGCCGTCTCCTGGAACGAACTGCGGCTGGCGCCGGACGCCCACGGCTGGTCGTGCGCGGTGACCGTGGACGTGTGAGCCCCCACGGCGCCGGCACCACCATGCCGGCACCGTGCCGAGGGTCTGTCCAGGCCTGCCGGAGCGGGACGGCCCCGGGTCAGCCCTTGACCACGCCGAGGGGGACGAGACGGGCGACCTTGCGGCACAGCCCGGCGCCCTCGCTGGCCTCCACCACCTCGTCCACGTCCTTGTACGCCTCGGGGGTCTCCTCCGCCAGACTGCGGGGCGACAGCGGCCGGACCGCGATACCTTCCGCCTCCAGCCGGGCCCTCAGCTCCTTGCCGCCGATCGTGCGGGCGGCCTGGTGCCGGCTCAACGAGCGGCCGGCGCCGTGGCAGGTGGAGTGGAACGCGTCGCCTCGGGCGACCCCTGCCAGGACGTAGGACGCCGTGCCCATCGTGCCCGGGATGAGCACCGGCTGGCCCACGTCGCGCAGGTCCTCGGGCAGCTCCGGGTGGCCGGGCGGGAAGGCGCGGGTGGCGCCCTTGCGGTGCACGCACAGCCGGCGCGGACCGCCGCCGTCGACGGCGTGCTCCTCGATCTTGGCCAGGTTGTGGGAGACGTCGTAGACGAGGGTGAGCCCGCCGCCCGTCTCGCGCCGGAAGACGCGACGCGCCGCCTCGGCCAGCAACTGCCGGTTGGCGCGGCCGTAGTTGGCCGCCGCCGCCATGGCGCCCAGATAGGCACGGCCCTCCGGCGAGTCGGCCGGGGTGCAGGCCAGCAGCCGGTCGGGCACCTGGATGCCGTACCGGGCCATGGCCGCGTCCATGGCCCGCACGTGATCGGTGCAGATCTGGTGGCCGAGTCCCCGCGAACCGCAGTGGATCATCACGCACACCTGGTCCCGGGCCAGCCCGAACGCGGCTGCCACGTCCTCGTCGTACACCTCGGCGACCTGCTGCACCTCCAGGAAGTGGTTGGCGGAGCCGAGGCTGCCGACCTGCGCCAGCCCCCGTTCGCGGGCCCGCTCGCTCACCTGCTCCACGTCCGCGTCGGCGACCGCTCCGCCGTCCTCGCAGCGTGACAGGTCGCGTTCCACGCCGTGTCCACGGCCGACCGCGTACCGGGAACCGCCGTCGAGAAGCGCCTCCAGTTCGGCCCGGCCCAGTTTCCACACCCCGCCGGGACCCGCCCCGCGCGGGATCGCCGCACCGAGTCCGTCCATGACCGCGGGCAGCACGGGGGCCAGGGACCGGGCGCCGTCGTCCGCGGTCAGCAGCCGCACCCCGCAGGAGATGTCGAAGCCGACGCCGCCCGGGGAGATCACACCGCCCTCGGCGACATCGGTGGCCGCCACCCCGCCGATCGGGAAGCCGTAACCCCAGTGGATGTCCGGCATGGCGTAGGAGGCCCCGACGATGCCCGGCAGGCTCGCCACGTTGACGACCTGCTCCAGCGACTTCTCCGCGTCCCGCAGCAGTCCCGGCGAGGCGAACACCACGCCGGGCGCCCGCATCCCGTCGCGCTGGTCGACCCGGAAACGGTAGGGGCGCTCCTGCACGTACTCCATCGCGGCCTCCTGTCCCCCGCGCGGACGGCTTGCGCCGCGTGACGCCCGCCCGGCGTGCCGGTGCGGGCCGCTTCGTCCCGCGGAGGTACCCGTCCCGGGCCCGCCGATGCCCCGGCCCCCGGCATTCCGTCCCCCGGGGTCTGCGGCCCCGTGGTTTCGCCTCCAGCCCGCCGGTTACCCGAGGAGTGATGCACAGACGTTCCTTCGAGGGCCCCCGGCGGGGGCGGTGATCTCCCGCGCAGGGGGCCGGGCACGGTCCGCCGTGGCGCGACGCCGCCGCTTCGCGGGACGGAGACGAACGGTCACGCGGGGTGGTACCGCAGGCCGGCACGGCCGGCGGACACGTGTCCTGCCGACCCGTCCGACACCGCCCGCAAGACGGCTGAGAGACCATGTCCGACAAGCAGCACCCGCAACGCCGACCGGCCTACCGGGAACCCACACCGCCCAACCCCGGCCCCGGCCCGGGTCCGCCCGGCCCGGAGCCCGGTCCCGCGCCGGGACCGGCGCCCGGCCCCGAGCCCGATCCGGTGCCGCCGCAGCCACCGCGTCCGGAACCCGACCCGGTGCCGCCGCGACCGCAGCCACCCACGCCGGGCCCGGCACCGGGACCCGCCCCCGACCCGGTGCCGCCGCCCTACCCGGACATCCCCCGGCGGCCCGACGCCCCGGAGGAGGACCCCGGCTGAGCACGGTGCCGTCCTGCGGACCGGGAGGCCCGCAGGAGGGCACCGGCTCGCGGGCCCGCCCGGGACGTCAAGCGCCGTAGGGAGCGCCTGACGCGGCAGGGCGGCCGGCCACCGCTCCGGTGGCCGGGGTCGTGCATGCGCGCAGGCCCGCTTCCAGCTCCGCGCGGTCGAGACCGCGGCCGATGAGGACGAGCCGGCTGCGGCGCGGCTCGCCCCTCTGCCAGGGCGCACCCTCGCTCAGTTCGTGGAGCCGGTGCAGTCCTTGCAGGACGCAGCGCCTGTCCTCGCCGGCCAGCGCGAGGATGCCCTTGATGCGGTACAGGTCGGGGCCGCGGGCGGCGCCCAGCCGGGCCAGCCATTCCTCCAGCGCCGTCCGGTCCAGGTCCCCGGCGAGTTCGACGCTGACCGAGGTGATGTCCGGATCGTGCCAGTGCCCGCTGTCCTCCTCCAGCCACCGCCGGTCGGCCGTCGAGGCGCGGGCCAGGTCGAAGGCGGCGACGCCGAGGACGGTGTCGAGATCGACGGCCGCGTGCCGGGACGTGCTGATGCCCGCCGTGGCGTTGATGCGGCGCAGCCGTCCGGTGAGCGCCTCGGTCTCCTCCGGGGTGACGAGGTCGGTCTTGTTGACGACGATGCGGTCGGCGAAGGCGATCTGGTCGACCACCTGGTGCGCCGGCCCCGCGTGGCCGAGTCCCGCCTCGTAGGCGTCCAGGTGCACGCCGGCGTGCCGGGCGTCGACCAGGGTGACGACGGCGTCGAGCGCGTAGTGGGCGGCGACCTCGTCGTCCACGAAGAACGTCTGGGCGATGGGGTTGGGGTCGGCCATGCCACTGGTCTCGATCAGGACCCGGTCGAGCCGGTCGCGGGTGCGCAGCCGGCGCAGGATGTCGATGAGGTCGCTGCGCGCCGTGCAGCACAGACAGCAGCCGTTGGCCATCTCGAAGATCTCCTCGTCGGAGGAGATCACGAGGGCGTTGTCCACGGGGATGTCGCCGAACTCGTTCTCGATGACGGCGATGCGCCTGCCGTGCTGCGCGGTGAGGATGTGATTGACGAGCGTCGTCTTGCCGGCTCCCAGGAAGCCGGTCAGGACGGTCACCGGGATCTTTCCGTGCGCGGTGTCGCTGTGTGTCATCGGCTCTCTCCCGAACTCGGGTCGGCGGACCGGGCGGAGGGGACTGGGCGGGCTGGGTGGGCGGCGGTTCGGACGGGGGAACGGGCGAGGACGGCGATCCCTGCGCGGCGCAGCAGCCCTGCGGCGCGCTCCTCCGCCTCCCGGGCGGCCTCCTCCGCGTCGATGCGCAGGCAGTGCCCGTCCTGGTGGACGATCTCGCCGCCGACCATGGTGGTGACGACATCGCAGGCGCGTGCCGCGTACACGAGGGTGCTGATCACGTCGTGCACCGGCCGCAGGTGCGGGGCACCGAGATCGACCACCGCCAGATCGGCGAGCCGCCCCGGCGCCAGGACCCCGGCATCGACGCCGGCGTAGCGGGCGCCCTCGCGGGTGGCCAGCGCCAGCACCTCCCGGGCGGCGAGCACTTCGGGGTCGAGGGTGCGCAGCCGCTGGGCGAGCACGGCCTGTTTCATGCACTCGAACATGTCCTGCCGGTGCCCGCAGCTCGGCCCGTCGGTGCCCAGCGACAGCCGGGCGCCCGCCGCGCGCAGCCGGGGCAGCGGAAGGGTGCCGGAGGCCAGATAGGCGTTGGAGACGGGGTTGTGAGCGACGGCGGCGCCCGAATCGGCGACCCGGCCGGCCTCCTCCTCGTCCAGCCACACGGCGTGGGCGAGCGTGGCCCGCGCGTCCAGCAGTCCCTCACGGGCGAGCCACTGGACGGGCCGCACCCCGTACGCCTCCAGATAGCCGCGCGGATCGGCGCTGCTCTCACAGCAGTGGGTGTGCCAACGGGTGCCCAGTTCGCGGGCGAGCCGCACGGAGGAGCGCACCAGCTCCTGGCCGACATAGGTGAGGTTGAGCGGTGCGGGCCACACCTCGACGCGCGACCCGGGTGGGTGGGCGCTCACCGCGTCACGGGTGAGGGCGAGTTCGTCGGCCGCGGAGTACCGGAAGAGGGCGTCCGGCTGGCCGCGGCGGGCGGCGACGGCGGTGCGCTCCCCGACGATGCCGCGGGCCACCGCCCCCCGCAGCCCCGCTTCCTCGACGGTACGGGCGACGGCGAGCGTCGTCTCCAGGTCGGTGGGCGCGTAGTGGTGGTCGACGACCGTGGTGATCCCGCCGCGCAGTGCCTCGGCCGCGGCGAGGCGGACGCCGGCGACGGCGTCGGGGCCGGTCACGGCGATCGAGTACGGCCACATGAAGGTGCACAGCCAGGGCACGATCGACATGCCTTCGCCGAGGCCCCGCACCAGGGCCTGGTAGAGGTGCGTGTGGCCGTCCACGAAGCCCGGCAGCACGGCGCGTCCCCGGCAGTCGAGGACGGTGCGTGCGCGCCAGTGGGACAGCTCGTCGGCGCGGCCGACGGCGGTGATGCGGTCACCGGTGACGGCCACCGCCCCCGGGTCGTGGACGGTGTGCCCTTCATCGACGGTGACGACTGTGCCGCCGGTGAGCAGGATGTCGCAGTCACCGGGTGGGGCGGGGGCGGTCGGCATGGCGTCTCCCTCCCCTTCCGCCCGAGTGACGGAAGGACGAGCGGGTCCGGCTCGCCGAACGGTTGACCCGCTGTACGGGAGGTCACCGGCGGATGGTCGCACACCCTTCCTGAAGCGGTGCGCCCGCAACATGTAATGTGCCGCGACCGAGCGGTGTCGAGGGTGTTGCGGTGCTCCGTGGCCACAACTGGGCTGGTACGCACGTGAATTCGTCGGTCCAGGGGCGGACCCGGTGAATGCACGGTCCCGGTGGATCGTGCCCCGACGCCTTGACAGCGCGGCACCCGGCTCTACGTTCCCCTGTATTGCATGCAACACGCGGCATGCACCGCCGGTCCGTCCACCGGCCTGCCCGACCCGCGGCCCCGGCATCCGCCGCCCGGCCGCGGCCGAGGAACCCGCCGCACCCGGCGGCGGAGGAGGGAGCGAGGGCATGGTCACCGTCCGCAGCGTCAGGGACCGGTTCCGGCGCCGCAACCACGAAGCGGCCGAAGAAAGCGGGAACTTCGACATCACCGCAGCCACCACCGCCGGCACCACCGCCGGCCCCGCACCCGGCAAGGCGGCCGGCGGCCCCCGCCGCGCCGCTGTGGACGCCGTACCGCCCGTCTGGCGGCTGGCCGTCTACGGCACCCAGCACGTACTCGCCTTCTACGCGGGCGCCATGGTGATGCCGCTGCTGGTCGCCCAGGGACTGGGACTGAGCGGCCCCGACCAGGCGATGGTGGTCAACGCCTCGCTGCTGGCGTGCGGGCTCGCCACCGTTCTCCAGTCGGCGGGGCTGCCCGGCGTGGGCATCCGGCTGCCCGTCGTCCAGGGCCCGGCCACCAGCGCCGTACCGACCCTGATCTCGGCGGGCCTGGCGGCCGGCGGCGCCCACGCGGGGCTGCCGACGGTGTTCGGAGCGGTCATCGCGGCCGGACTCGCGCTGTTCCTCGTCGCCCCGGTGTTCAGCAAACTGGTGCGGTTCTTCCCGCCGTTGGTGACCGGCACCATCGTCACCGTCGTCGGGGTGACGCTGCTGGCGGTGGCCGCCAGACAGGTGGGCGGCGGCGACCCGCAGGCACGTTCCTTCGGCAGCCCGGAACATCTGGGGCTGGCCGGAGCGACGCTGCTGGTCGTGGTGCTGGTGTCCCGTTTCTCACGGGGCTTCGCCGCCACGGTCGCCGTCCTGGTGGGGCTGGCGGCGGGGACGGTGCTGGCGGTGACCACCGGACACGCCGACTTCTCGGGCACCGGCCGGTCGCAGTGGTTCGGGATGACGGAACCCCTGCACTTCGGGGCGCCGCGCTGGGACACCGCCGCCGTGCTGTCGCTCTCCCTGGTGATGGTGGTGATCGCGGTGGAGTCCATCGGCCAGTTCTTCGCGGTGGGGCGCATCGTCGGCCGCGACGTCGGTGAACGCGACGTGGTGCGGGCTCTGCGTGCGGACGGTCTGGGCACCGTCTTCGCCGGGCTGCTCAACTCCTTCCCCAGCACCGTGTTCTCCCAGAACGTGGGGCTCATCCAGCTGACCCGGGTGCGCAGCCGGTGGGTCGTGGTGGCTTCCGGGGTGCTGATGGTCGCGCTCGGGCTGATGCCGCGGGTCGGCGCGGTCATCGCCGCCATGCCCACGTCCGTGCTCGGCGGGGCGACCATCGTGCTGTTCGGGACGATCGCGGTGGTCGGTGTGCAGATCCTGGCCCAGGCGGACCTGGGCGACCGGCACAGCACGCTCGTGGTGGCGGTCAGCCTCGGGGTGGGCTTCCTGCCGACCGTCTATCCGCAGTTCGCCGAACGGCTGCCGGGTGCGCATCTGCATGTAATTTTCGAGAGCGGCATCATCCTCGGCTCGATCACGGCCGTCCTGCTCAACCTGCTCTTTCACCATCTGCGGCTGCCCTGGCAGCAGGAGACGCCAACGCGCGTCCCTGCGCCGCCCGTTGACGGTGCCGCACATCGCATGCAACATGAAGTCGCCGGCCCGACCGGCCCGAACGCCGACCCCGGGGCGGACACCGGGGAGGAAGGTGCCTCACCTGTTCCCGGAGTGGCCGACGAGACGGCCGCACCGGCAGGCGGCCCGGCGACCGCGGCAGGGGTCCCGCCACCCGCCCGGCCCCCGGCCTGACACCCACCCGCCCGGCGACGCCCACCAGGGCACGCCCCGTCCCGCAGCCGCACCGCGCCGGCACGGCGTGGGCCCGGCACCTGCCACATGTCCACGGCCCGCACACGACGGGCCCGCACAGGGGGGAACCGTCCGACAATGCCGATCGAGTCAGCGGTCAGCAGACTGGCCGGGGGCAGCCTGCTGGCCGACCAGGCGTACCGGGAGCTGAAGAGCGCCGTTCTGGCCAACCGGCTGCGCCCCGGCGACGCGCTCTCCGTCCCCGCGCTGGCGGCCCGGATGGGCATCAGCCGCAGCCCCGTCCGCGAGGCCGTCCAGCGCCTCATCCACGACGGACTCGCCACCCACGAACCCCACCGGGGCGCGGTGGTGGCCCGCGTGGACGTGGCGGACGTACGCCAGTTGTACCTGCTGCGCGAGGTGATGGAAGGGCTCGCGGCCCGGCTGGCCACCGAACGGCTCGACGCGGCGAAGGTCGCCGAACTGCGCACCCTGCTGGAGGAGCACGAGCAGGTGGTGACCTGCGGGGACGACGAGGAACGGCACACCCAGATGGACATGGACTACCACCGGCTCATCCGCGAGGTGGCCGGCAACGATCACCTCACCGCCGCCCTCGACACCATCCAGGGCAAGGCGCATCTTGCCCTGCACTCGCTGTGGCGCAGCCCGGAGGCGCAGCGGCTCGCGGTGGCCGAGCACCGGCGCATCTTCGAGGCGATGACCTCCGGCGACCCCCAGGCCGCGGAGGAGGCGGCACGCGAGCACATCCGCCGGCTGCGGATCCGCCTCGCGCAGATGCTGCCCGGCGAGGGCTCATCCGGTGCGCGGATGCCGTCGCACCACGCGGAACGGCGCACGGGCGACGCGGGGTGACCGGGCCGGCCCGGGCGCCCCCTTGCCGCCCCACCGGTGCCGGCACCGCCGGGCCACGCACCACTGCCGGCCGCACCACCATGAGCGGCTGCCCCGGCCACACCGCCCGCCCCAATACCACCGGCCACACCGGAAGTACCGACCGCACCACCGTGATCGGCCGCACCACCAGCACTCAGCGCACCCCAGCACCCACCGCACCACCAAGAACGACCGAACGACCCCCCCGGCCACACCACACCGCCCGCCCCAACACCACCGGCTGCACCAGCAACACCGACCGCACCAGAAGCACCACCAGGACCACCAGAGCACCGACGATCCCGGCAGCCGCGCTCCATGGCGGTCCCCGGTCACCGGCGCGCGGCATCCGCACATGGCGCGCCCGGTGGTGTTCCGTACCCGGCGAGAGGGAGGCAGCACCGTGAGCGGCACCAGAGTGAGCGGCCCAGCCCGTACCGAGGAGCTTCCCGACCGCCTCGGCGAGGCGGGGGGCGGCGTCAGCACCTCGGCCCCGCGTCCGGACGGCAGGCTGAAGGTGACGGGCGCGTTCGCCTACGCCTCGGACCTGCACCGGGACGACGCGGTGTGGGGTGCCACCCTGCGCAGTCCGTATCCGTCGGCGCGTGTGCTGCGCGTGGACACGGCGCGGGCCCGCGCGCTGTCGGGGGTGTTCGCGGTGCTGACCCACCAGGACGTGCCGGGCAGCAGGACGTACGGGATGAAGGTCGCCGACCAGCCGGTGCTGGCGGGTGACCGTGTGCGGTACGAGGGCGAGCCGGTGGCGCTGGTGGCCGCCGACCATCCCGACACGGCACGCCGGGCGCTGCGTCTGATCGACGTGGAGTATCTGGAGCTGCCCGCGCTCACCGACCCGGAGGCCGCGTTGCGCGGCGAGGGCCCGCTGGTGCACGAGCGGCACCCGGCGGGCGGACCGGCCGCACCCGCCGGGGCGACCGGGACGGCGGCCGGCAATCTGGTGCGGCACGTACGCATCCGGCACGGTGACCTGGCCTCGGCGCGGGCCCGCGCGGACGTCGTGGTCGCCGGCGAGTACGAGACGGGTATGCAGGACCAGGCGTTCCTGGGCCCGGAGTCGGTGCTGGCGGTCCCGTCGGAGGACGGCGGCGTGGAGGCGTACGTCTCCTCCCAGTGGATCCACGACGACCAGCGCCAGATGGCGGCCTGCCTCGGGCTGCCCCTGGAGAAGGTGCGGGTCCGGCTGGCCGGGGTGGGCGGCGCCTTCGGCGGGCGGGAGGATGTCTCGTGCCAGATCCACGCCGCGATGCTGGCCCTGCGCACCGGCCGCCCGGTTCGGATGAGTTACGGGCGCCGCGAGTCGTTCCTGGGCCACGTCCACCGGCACCCGGCCCGGATGCGTTTCGAGCACGGCGCGACCCGGGACGGGCGGCTGGTGTACCTGACGGCACGGCTGCTGCTGGACGGCGGGGCCTACACCTCCACCTCGCAGGTGGTGGTGGCCAACGCCGCCTACTTCGCGGCCGGGGCCTACCGGGTGCCGCACGCGGAGATCGACGGATACGCCGTCTACACCAACAATCCGCCGTGCGGGGCGATGCGCGGCTTCGGCGCGGTGCAGGCCTGCTACGGCGTCGAGTCCAACATGGACCGGCTCGCGCGGCGGCTGGGCGTGGACCCGGTCGAACTGCGGCTGCGGAACGCGATGACGACGGGCACGGTGCTGCCCACCGGACAGTCCGTGGACGGCCCGGCCCCGGTCGCGCGGCTGCTGCGGCGGCTGCGGGACCGGCCCCTGCCGCCGCCCGCCCCCGCGGGGAGCCGCACCGCCTCTCCCGGGCTGCCGGGCGGGCTGTCCAACACCACGCACGGCGAGGGGGTGCGGCGCGGCGTCGGGTACGCGGTCGGGGTCAAGGCCATCGGTTTCTCCGGCGGAGTGGACGACCGGTCGACGGCGCGGGTGACGCTGTCGCTGGCGGGTGGTGAACCGGTCGCCGAGGTGCGGTCGGCCGCCGCCGAGTGCGGGCAGGGCATCGTCACCGTGCAGGAGCAGATCGCCCGCACGGAGCTGGGTGTGTCGCGGGTGGTGGTGCTGCCGGCGGACACCGCCTCGGGCGACGCGGGTTCGTCGTCCGCCTCCCGTCAGACGTGGATGACCGGCGGCGCGGTGCGCGGCGCGTGCCGCACGGTGCTGCGCAGGCTGGCCGCCCGGGGTTCCGGTCCGGTGGCGAAGCTGCTGGAAGAGGGGCCCGTGGAGGCCGAGTTCACGTTCGCGCACCGGCGCACCGAGCCCGTGGACCCGGAACGCGGCCAGGGGGACGCGCACATCGCCTTCGCGTTCGCCGCACACCGGGCGGTGGTGGACGTGGACACCGGGCTGGGGCTGGTGAAGGTGGTGGAGCTGGCCTGCGCCCAGGACGTGGGCAAGGCCCTCAACCCGACGGCCGTCCTCGGGCAGATCGAGGGCGGCACGGCGCAGGGGCTGGGCCTGGCCGTCATGGAGGAGCTGCGGGTCGAGGGCGGGACGGTGCGCAACGCCTCCTTCACCGACTATCTGATCCCGACGATCGCCGACATGCCGCCGGTCCCCGTCGAGCTGCTGGAGCTGCCGCATCCCGACGCGCCGTACGGCCTCAACGGGGTGGGCGAGCCGCCCACGCTCTCCGCCACTCCGGCCGTCGCCAACGCGCTGCGGGACGCGACGGGGCTGGCACTGGCGAGGGTGCCGGTGCGTCCCGACGACATCACCGGGAGGGGGTGAGGCGGGCCCTTCGGGTTCCCACACGGTCCGGGCAACGACAGGCGCCACCGAGGGAAAGGACAGCACACGTGATCATCGACACCCATATGCACCCGACCAACAAGCCGGACAAGGCGTGGCGGCACGACGGCGATCCGTTCACGGGCGAGCGGACGCTGAAGATGATGGATGGGCCGTACACGATCAACGGCAAACCGCGCCGGATCGACTACGGCTGCATCATGCCGCCGCCCGGCAACACCGTCTGGCAGGACGGGATGCGCACCGGCCGTGAGGGCATCCGCGACTACATGGCGTACATCACCGAACTGGTGGTGGCGCACCCGGACCGGTTCATCGGGAACTTCCTCTACAACCCGCGCTTCGGGCCGGAGAACGGCGCGAAGGAGCTGGAGTTCCACGTCAAGGAGTACGGCTACAAGATGATGAAGCTGCATGCCAACATGCACGCTTACCGTCCCGACCGTGCCCTCGACTGGCTCCGCCCGGTGCTGCGGGTCTGCGACGAGCTGGGGATCGTCGTCCTCATCCACACCGGGGACGGACCGTACTCGATCCCGACGCAGTTCTACCCGATCATCCGGGAGTTCCCGAACGTCAACTTCATCCTGGCGCACTTCGGGGTGCAGACGGGCGGCGTCTACTGCTTCGAGGCGCTGTACATGATCCTCGACTCGCCCAACGTGTACGGGGAGTCCGGGTGGCTGTTGCAGTCCCGGATCGTGGAGTTCGCACAGCAGATGGAGAAGCACCAACTGGTCTTCGGCACCGACTCGCCACCGAACGAACCGGGCATGTGGGCGCGTGAGCTGGAAGTCCTGTGCGGACCGCCGCCGCAGGGCATGAACCTGTCGGAGGAGGACCTGGAGGGCTACCTCGGCAACAACATGGCCAGGCTGCTCGGGCTCGATCCCACTCCCCCGCCGCGCGATCTGAAGGAGGCCGAGCTGCGGCTGACGGACACCTACGCCTCGCCGGCCGCGGACCGCGCCGGGGTCTGACCCGGCGGGCATCACCCGGTGTGCCCGTACCCCGCAGGGTCGGGGCACGGGCACACCGGCGCCCCACTGGACGCGTGGACGGTACGGCACGAGCGGAGGAGGGACGCGGTGCGGAGGGTGACGCCCGGGGCCGGAGAGCGGCCGGAGGCAGGGCACGGGAGCGGGGACGCCGGGCCGGAGCCGCCGTCGGTGCCGGGGCCGGAAGCGGGACGGCGGTCCCAGGATCTGCGGGACTTCCTCGCCGCCTATCCGGCACGCCATCCGGAGGACGTGCTGACCGTCGGCGAGGAGATCGGCGGCGAGGACGTGGCCGCGCTCGTCATGGAGCTGGCCGCGCGGGGGCGCGCACCGCTGCTGGACTGTCCACGTGTGCGGGGGCTGGGCGGCACCCGGCTGGTCACCAACGTCTTCGCCTCCCGCCACCGTGTCGCCCGGCTGCTGGGTGCGGAGCCGCACGAGCTGCACCGCGCCTACCAGGCCGGCGCGGCCCGTCGCCGCCCGCCGCGCGTGGTCGCGCAGGGCCCGGTGACGGAGTGCGTGGCCACCGGAGGGGACATCGACCTGTACCGGCTGCCGCTCATCCGGCACTTCGCCACGGACCGCGCACCGTACATCACCAGCGGTGTCGTCGCAGCCGAGGCCCCTCCCGGCATCCCCGGACGCGCGGGCAACCTCAGTTACCACCGCGCCATGGTGGACTCCCGCGACCGGCTCGCCACCAGCCTCCATTCGCGCGGCCACCTGTGGCAGCTGCTGCGGCTGGCGGCCGAACGCGGCCGTCCGCTGCCGGTCGCCATGGTGCTGGGCGGTCACCCGCTGTTCCTGCTCGCCGCCTCGGCACGGGTGGGTGCGGACGTGGACGAACGGGACCTCGCCGGCGGCCTGTTCGGCGCGCCGCTGGAAGTGGTGCGTACCCCCCGGTACGGCATCCGGGTGCCGGCGAGCGCGGAGCTGGTGCTGGAGGGCACCATCGACCCGGAACAGCGGGCGGAGGAGGGGCCGTTCGGGGAGTTCTCCGGGTACTCCTCCAGCCGCTCCACCCACAACGTGCTGACGGTGGAGACGGTGCTGCACCGCCGCGACCCGGTGCTGCTGGACATCGTGGGCGGCAACACCGCCGACCACCTCAATCTGGCCCGCATCCCCCGCGAGGCGGAGATGGCGCAGAAACTCGTCGAGCGGTTCCCCGAGGTGACGCGGCTGCACTATCCGACCTCGGGTACGCACTTCCACGCGTACGTGGCGCTGCGCCGTACCCGGCCGGGCCAGGCGCGGCAGGTGATGCTGGGGCTGCTCGGCTGGGACCCGTACCTCAAGACGGTGGTCGCCGTCGACGAGGACGTGGATGTGACCCGGGACGAGGAGGTGCTGTGGGCGATGGCGGCCCATCTCCAGCCCCACCAGGATGTCTTCGTGGTGGACGGGCTGCCGGGAAGCCCGCTCGACCCGTCGTCCACGGCGGACGGCACCACCTCCCGGATGGGACTGGACGCCACCCGCGCGGCGGACTTCGACGGGGTGCGCATCGGCATCGCCGAGGAGAGTGTGCGCACCGCGCGCCGGCTGTTGGACGCGCACACCGCCGACTGAGCGGCAACGACTGCCGGTACAGCGGTAAACCCTTGGCCAACAATCGTGTCGACCAGGCCGTCTCCCCTGGTCGCCCAGGGTTACCACCTTGTAGCGTCTGCCCGCACCGACCGAACCGACCGACTGGAGAGGACCGTTCGTGGGCGCGGACCAGCAGTGGGACATCACTTCCGGCGTGGGCGTGACGGCTCTGGCGGTCGCCGCCGGCCGAGCCGTGGAATCGGCGCGTGACGACGCGCTGATCACGGACCCCTACGCCGCGGCTTTCGTCGCCGCGGCCGGGACCAGCGCCCCGCTCCCCGTCGGCGCGGGGGAACCGCACGGGCAGGGCGACGACGCACATGAGCTGTGGTCGCTGGTCGTCGACTACGTGGGGATACGCTCCCGTATCTTCGACGACTTCCTCACCGACGCGGCGCGTGACGGAATACGACAGATCGTCATCCTCGCCAGCGGCCTCGACACCCGCGCCTTCCGGCTGGAGTGGCCCGCCGGCACCCGCTGCTTCGAACTCGACCAGCCCGGCGTACTCGACTTCAAACTGCGTGTGCTGAGCGAACACGACGCGCGTCCCTCCTGTCTGCACACCCCTGTCCCCACGGATCTGCGCGAGGACTGGGCCGCCGCCCTGGAGGGCGCCGGCTTCACCCCCGAGGAGCCAACCGCCTGGCTGGCGGAGGGACTGCTGCCCTATCTGACGCCCGAAGCCGAGGAGCGGCTGTTCAAGGAGATCGACAGGCTCTCGGCCCCTGGCAGCCGTCTCGCCGCCGAGCACACCGCCACGCCGAGGGCGATACGGGACGACGCCCTGCTCCGGCAGTCCAGTACGGCCTTCGGCATAGACGTCCCCGCGCTGCTCCCCGAAGAGACGAAGCGTCCGCTGTCCGCGCAGCTCACCGCGCTCGGCTGGGAACACAGGCAGACCCCGCCCCGGGAATCGGCCGCCGCCCTGGACCGCGCCCTGCCGTCCCACATCACCGACAAGATGCTCCACACCTTCGCCCGCCGCCCCTGACCCCCGGCCACCGCACCGCCCGTTGAGGGCTGAAGACTGGTGGCAGGGGGTGTGGGGCCGGTGTCCTGTGGGTCAGGGCGCGGGGTGCGGGATGTGAGGGCGCCCATAGGGGACGGGTCACATACGGCCCCGCTTCGTATGTCCGGTATGCCGGGATCGGGGGTGGGGGTGGGGCGGTTTCCCGTATCGGGCATATCGGACTATGCGGGGTCGTAGGTCACATGTTTGCGGGGGTGGGGAGCCGGTTCCCAGGGTGGGTGCCAGGTCGCGAGGAGAC
>NZ_JODR01000007.1 GCF_000725885.1 Streptomyces albus subsp. albus
AGACGGCAGCCGCCTGATAGCCACACCCAGCACCCCTGGGCGACCCAACCCTACGAATGGCTCGATCAACCCGATCAAGAAGGTAGAGCCGCCTGACCGCACCGCCCGCACCGTGCGCCGCCCGGCGGCACGGCGATCCCCGATGTGCTGAGGAGTTCTTCCACGTGCTCACCCGACGCGACATGCTCAAGGCCGGTGCGCTGGCCACCGTGCCGGCGGTACTGGCCGGCGGCCGGGCCGCGGGGGCGCCGGCCGCCCGGCGGGCCGCCGCGGCACCCTTCACCGCGCCGCTGCGGCCCCGACGGCCGCTGCGCCCCGTGCGGCTGGCCGGGCACGACTTCTACCGGCTCACCTCCCGCGAGGCGCGGGTGAGCCTGCTGCCCGGCACGACGACCCGCATCCGCTCCCTCAACGGGCGGATGAGCCCGCTGATCGTGGCCGAGCGGGGCAGACCGGTGGTCATCGAGCAGGTCAACGAGCTGGAAGTACCGTTCGCGATGCATCTGCACGGCGGACACACCACCGAACGGTCCGACGGTCACCCCAAGTACCAGGTGGAGCCCGGCGGCCGGCGGCGGTACCACTACGCCAACGACCAGGACGCGGCCACCTTGTGGATCCACGACCACTCGCACCACACGCACGCGGAGAACGTCTACCGCGGGCTGGCGGCCACCTATCTGCTCACCGACGCGTTCGAGCGGCGGCTGCCACTGCCCAAGGGCCCCTACGACGTGGCGCTCCAGCTGCGCGACGCCCGCTTCGAGGACGACGGCACGCTGGTGTGGGACGCGCACGGGTTCGAGGACCGGCACACCGTCCTGGTCGACGGCCGGCCCAGGCCGTACTTCGAGGTGGCGGCCCGCCGCTACCGGCTGCGGCTGATCAACACCTCCAACGAGCGGCTGTTCGAGCTGGTGCTGGGCGACGGCGAGGAGTTCACGCACATCGGCTCCGACGGCGGTCTGCTGCCCGCCCCGGTGGCCGTCCGGAAGCTGGCGCTGTGGCCCGGCGAGCGGCAGGAGATCGTCGTCGACTTCGCCCGCTGGGGCGTGGGCCGCCGGGTGGTGCTGAACAACGCGGCGCCCTACGGGGGCGAGCCGCCGGAGATCATGCGGTTCGACGTGGTGCGCCCGGCGGCGGACCACAGCCGGGTGCCCGAGCGGCTGCGCCCGCTCCCGGACCTGGGCGCCTCCGCGGTGGAGCGGGAGTTCGTCATGGCGTTCGACCCCTCCACCGGGCAGCACCTGATCAACGGCAAGCCGTTCGACGTCGACCGGGTCGATGTGCGCACCCGGCTGGGCGTCACCGAGACATGGCGGATCGTCAACGCGGACACGCAGTTCGGGATCCCGCACTCGATGCACGTCCACCACGACTTCTTCCGCGTTCTGGACCGGGACGGGAAGCCGCCCGCACCGGGCGAGGCCGGGCTCAAGGACACCCTGGCACTGCCGGCCGGCTCCTCCGCCCGCGTCCAGCTGCGGTTCACCGACCACCCGGGGCTGTTCATGTACCACTGCCACATGCTCGGGCACGTGCAGATGGGCATGATGGGCCAGATGGAGCTCGTCCGCTGAGCCCGCGCCCGGCCCTCCCCCTCGCCCCCACGATTCCCCGCGGCGGGTCGAGCGGGTCTGTAGAGCCCGCTGGCACGCTGCGCCCGGGTCCGCCGCACCGACAAGGCGGCGGACGGGCTCCACACCTTTCCCAAGGAGGCCGACGGTGGCACACCGGACGCTCATAGTCGCGCGGATGAAGCCGGACAAGGCCGACTCCATCGCCGAGATCTTCGAGGAGTCGGACGCGACCGAACTCCCCCACATGGTGGGGGTGTCGCGCCGTACCCTCTTCACCTTCCACGACCTGTACTTCCACCTCGTCGAGGCCGAGGGCGACATCACCCCCAGCCTCTACCGGGCGCGCAGCCACCCCCTCTACGCGGACATCAACAGCCGCCTGGCGCAGTGCGTGTCGCCCTACGACCCGAACTGGCGGGAACCCAAGGACGCCATGGCAGACCCGTTCTACGTGTGGACGAAAGACGGAGGGAGAATCCGGTGAGCGAGTTCACCCAGCGCGAGCTTGCCGACAAGCTGCGGGAGTGCGCCGGCGAGTCGGAGGGCATGGACGTCGCCGACGAAGCGGCCCTGGACACCCCGTTCATCGAACTCGGCTACGACTCGCTGGCGCTGCTCCAGGTGACCGGCGTCATCAAGCGCGAGTACGGCGTCGAACTGTCCGACGACGCCGTGGTCGAGGCCGAGACACCGCGGCTGCTGCTCAAGATGATCAACACCAACCTGCCCGATGCGGCATGAGCGCCCCGGGCGGATCCCCGGCCGACGTTGTGCCCGCCGCCCCGCTGGCCGGCAAACGGGTGCTGCTCACCGGTGGCACCCGGGGTATCGGCCGGGCCACGGCGCTCGCCCTGGCCCGGGCCGGTGCGCGGCTCGTCGTCGCCCACCGCACCGAACATGACGGCGTCCGCACCCTCACCGGGGAGCTGGCCGGCCACGGCCCGGACCACCGGCTGGTGCGCGCCGACGTGACCCGCGCCGACGACGCCGCACGGCTGGCGGCGGTGTGCGAGGAGCACCTGGGCGGGCTGGACGTCCTGGTCAACAACGTCGGCGTGGACGGGCACAGCAAGCTCGCCGATCTGGCGGAGGACGAGTGGCACCGGCTGCTGGACGCCAACGTCACCTCGGCCTACCTGGTGACCCGCGCGGTGCTGGGGCTGCTCGCCGACGGCGCCTCGATCGTCAACGTCGGCGCCTCGGTCGCCCTGCGCGGCCGTCCCTTCGGCACCCACTACTCGGCGTCCAAGGCGGCACTGATCGGTTTCGGCCGGGCGCTGTGCAAGGAGGTCGGGGAGCGCGGCATCCGCGTCAACACCGTCGCCCCCGGGGTGACCGCGGACGACGAACCGGGCGCCGGGCCCGCGCCCCCGGTGGCCGAACGGCTCGCCGCCCTCACCGCACTGGGCCGGCTGGGCACCCCGGCCGACGTCGCGGGCGCCGTCCTCTACCTCGCCGGTGACACCTCCCGCTACGTCACGGGCGCCACGATCACAGTCGACGGAGGTATCTGATGCCGTACGCGGCGATCACCTACCGGGTCAAGCCCGGCCACGAGGAGGAGATCGCGAAGATTTTCTCCGAGTTCACCCGCGTGGACACCCCCGATCTCGCCCGCGAGGACGGGGCCGCGGCCGGCCGGCTGCTGGGCACCGGGGTGTTCATCAAGGACGACGTGATGGTCCGCGTCATCCACTACGAGGGCGACTTCGCCGAGGTCGGCAAGCACATGGCCCGGCAGAAAGGCGTCCACCTCCTGGAGGAGAAGCTCCAGCCCTATCTGGCGCAGCCGCGCGACACGGCGTCACCGGAGGCGTTCGCGGCCTACTTCCGCGACGCGACCATGCGCTCGATCGCCCAGCTCACGGTGGACACGCACCCCGCAGCGGGGTGAGCCGGATGGAGATGGACGCTCTCTTGGGAGTGGCCGTCCTCCTGGGCAGCGGCGTCACGGCGGGGGTCCTCTTCGCCGTGGCGCTCAGCGTGCTCCCCGCGCTGTTCGCCATGGAGACGGCGACCTACGTGTACGCGCACAAGCTGCTGGGACGCAACTGGGACCCGACGATGCCGGTGGTGGTCCTCACCTCCACGGTGCTCGCCCTCGCCCTGGCCGTACTCGCCGACACCGCCCCGGCCCGGGTGCTGTTCGCCCTGGCCGCAGTCCTCCTGCTGGGCGTCTCGGCCGTGTCCCACCTGTGCAACGTGCCGATCAACCGGCGGGTCAAGGCCGTCGAGGACCCCACCGCGCTGCCCGCCGACTGGCAGGACCCCCGCCCCGTGTGGCGGCGCTGGCACCTGCTGCGCACCGCACTGGCGGTCCTCGCCCTGTGCCTCAACGCCGCGGCGGTCACGGTGCTGTGAGCCCGCCCGCCGCGCCGCCCCCGACCGCGGAGTCCGCCGGAACACCTACGGCCCCCTCGTCCGACCGACGAGAGGGCCGCACCGCTGCTCACGCCCGGCCGGACCGGCGGGATCTTCTCGCGGTCAGACGGGGAACTCCCCGGCCTTCACACCCGCGACGAACCGGACGAACGAGCCGGAGGGGAAAGACAGGACGGGACCCTCCGGCACCTTGCTGTCACGCACCGGGACGACACCCGCCACCCGGGCCACACCGGGCGCCCACTCCAGACAGTTGCCGCCCTCGGGGCTGCTGTAGCTCGACTTGGCCCACTGGGCCGGTCCGATCCTCATGACAGGGTCTCCATCTGCGTTGCGATCAGGTGCGCACTCTCCCTGGGCGACAGTGCGTCGCTGGTGAGTGCATCGTAGGCAAAGGAGATCGCCGCCCGCCCGACCACGGTCGCGGCCTGAGAGCATCGGGCGCATGGGCAAGCACTCCCGTCCCGGGCCACCGAACCAGCCGTCCCGCGCTGTGCCATGCGTGGATGCCGACGACCCGCTCGCCGCGTACAACAAGCGGCGTCGGCCGCCGATGGACATCTGGCGCCGTCACCGTCCGGTGAACGGCGGCGCCGGCCACCTGCGGCCCGACGAGCCGCGGGTCCTGGAGGAGTGGGACGACTTCACCTACCAGGTGGCCGGCACCGCGCCGGACCTCGCCGCCGCCCAGAGATGGGTTACTGAGCTGGTGCTCGATGACGACTCCGGCGCGTAACGCGGCAGGTCAGCCCTCCCGGGCGGGGCGCTGGCCGGACATGTCATGCCGTCGGCCCAGGTAGCTGATCATTCCGAGCGAGAAGCCGGTCTCCTCGGCGAGCTCGCGGCAGGTGCATCCGGCGGCCCGTTGCTCGACGGAGCCAGTCGAGATCGATCCGGCGCCGGCGGGCCGCTCTGCCCTCGCGGCTCATGCCGTACTCACGGACCAGGACCTTGATGGCGTCCTCGTGTCGGATGCGCACTGCTACTGGATCGGCGGCCGGCAGATCGGCGACGGCCGACGGTCGTACTGGCTCGGAGGGAAAGAAGCAGCCCTCCGCTGGAGGCATCCCCACCCACCGCTGACCACCTGAACGAGCGTCTCCGGACAACCCCGTCCGTGCGCACGGTGGTGTGCAGGCGGCAACGCCCCGTCCACCCGCCGCCCCGTGCAGGTGGCCGGGGCCTCGCACCGTGAAGCCGACCGCCGTACCGGCCGTGGCTGCGGCCGGACTGATTCATGCGGCCGATTCGCCCGTGCGACTTCATGCGGCCGATTCGCCCGTCCGACGGTGTCGCGCTTTTCGCGGCGGTCTACGCCGGAGCCGGGCGGTCGGCCACCGCGCGAGCCTCCTTCCCGCGGGCGGGCGGACCGGCTGTCGCCCCTCCCGGGATCGTGCGGCGGGCACCCCGCCGTCGCAGGAACCCGCGGCAGGGTCCTTCGCTTTCGGCCGCCAGGCCGCCCAGCCGCCGGGCTCTTGCGCGGACAGTGGGCAGTGACGGGCCCGCCCCGACACGTCCTAGCCGGCGACGCCGGTGACCTGGGGGCGCGGCCCGGCTGCCGCGAGCCTGCCGCCGACCGACACCAGGCCGCGTGCCGCGCCGCTCAGCTCCAGCTCGGCGGCCGAGTCCAGTACGGCGCTCTGCAAGCGCTGGAGGTCCGGCGACGGGTCAAGCCCCAGCTCCCGGGAGAGGACGCCGCGCAGTCGCTGGTAGACCTCCAGCGCGTTGCCGCGCCGCCCCGAGCGGTAGAGCGCCAGCATCAGCTGGGCCTGGATGCCCTCGTGCAGCGGGTGCTGTGCGGCCAGCCCGGACAGTTCGCCGAGCAGCTCGTGGTGGCGGCCCAGGCTCAGGTCCACCTCGATGCGCTGGTTGAGGATGCCGAGCCGGGACTCCTCCAGGCGGGTCGCCTCGATCTCCAGCAGCGGACCGCACTGCACGTCCACCAGCGCGGGGCCGCGCCACAGCTGGAGGGCCTTGCGGAACGCGGCGGAGGCGCCCACCAGGTCACCGGCCTCCAGCGCCCGGTGCCCGGCGCCGGAGTAGCGCTCGAACTCGCTGACGTCGACCATGCCGCCCTGGGTGTCCAGCAGATAGCCGCCGGACTCGGTCACCAGCACGCTCTTGGCGCCGTTGGGCAGATGGGCGGGCGGTCTGTCCCCCAGCGACGCCGCGATCAGGTTCCGCAGCTGGAGGACGTAGGTCTGCAGCGTCGTCTGCACGCTGCGCGGCGGGCACTCGCCCCACAGCTCCTCCACCAGGGAGGAGACGGAGACGACTTGGTCGGGATGGAGTGCCAGCAGTGCCAGCACCTTTCTGGGTTTGACCGCGGTCGGGACGACGGAGACCCCCGATTGGACGACCCGGCAGGGTCCCAGCACGCTGATGTCCATCTCTCGCTCCCCTCTCTTGCGTCATGAGCTGTGTGTACCGTTGCGGAACTCCGTGCGTACGGCGCTCTTTCGGCTCTGCGTGTGTCTCTGCGCGTGCTCTGCGCATGTGCTCTGGCGCGCGTCTCTGCGCGTGCTCTTCCGCGTCATCCGCTGTGCGCGTGCGGTACGGCGCGGCTGCCTGTCGCGGACTCCCGGCGGACCGCACTGCCGAGCCGGCGCGCCAGCAGGCGGGGCAGTGCGGCGTCGCGGACGAAGAAGTGCCCGCCGGGAAGGGTGTGCGGCACGAAGTCGCCGCGCGTCCAGCGGCACCACTGGGCGATGTCCCGGGCCGGTGCCGCCTGGTCGTCCTCGCCCGCGTAGGTGTGCACGGGACAGGCGAGCGGGGTGTCCCAGCCCTGGCCGTCGGCACCGTCCCCGCCGCCGAGCGCCCGCAGGCCGGCGGCCAGGCGCAGGTCGTCGCGCAGGGTGGCCAGCAGGGTGCGCAGCAGGTGCGGCCGTGCGGAGAGGAAGGGCGGCAGGGTGCCGAAACGTTCCAGCGCCGCCAGCAGCGCCGCGTCGGGCAGCTCTTCATGGCCGCGCAGCGGCATCGGCAGGTGCGGCGGCGGGCAGGCGCCCAGTCCGACCAGCACCGGCGCCGGACGTCCCGTGTGCGCCAGCCGCTGGGCGAACCGGTGGGCCACCAGCGCGCCGAGGCTGTGCCCGTACAGGGCGTACGGCGCGGTCAGCAGCGGCCCCAGCTGGGCCTCCAGCTCCGCGATCAGCCGGCGTGCGTCGGTGATGCGCGGCTCCCGCAGCCGGGTCTCCCGGCCGGGGAGCCGCACCGGCAGGACGCACACGCCCGGCGCGAAGGCGTGGGGCCAGCGGGCGAAGGTGAGCGCTCCGGCGCCGGCGTGGTGGAAGCAGAACAGCCGCGGCGCGCCGGCGTCCGGGCCGTCCGTGGTGGGGGCTGCCGCGAGGTACGCACTCATGCCTCCCCCTTCCCGTCCCCCGTGGTGAGGTCAGTGTCGAGGGCCAGATCCTCACGACCGGTGCTGGACGACGGCTCGAAGTGAGGTGGAACACGCCGTGCACCGGGCCGGTTCACCCCGCCAGACCGGTCCTGGCACCCGCCGGGTCGGGCCCGCGCCAGGCGGCCAGTGCGTCCTCGCCCCGGAGAATGGCCTGGTGCAGGCGGTCGATCCGGGGCGAGGGCTCCAGGCCCAGCTCCTCGACCAGGGTGCCGCGCAGCCGCCGGTAGGCGATCAGCGCGTCCGAGGAGCGGCCGTCCTGGTGGTAGGCGACCATCAGCAGGGCGTGCAGATTCTCGTGGAGCGGGTGGCGTCCGCGCAGCGCGCACAGTTCGGCCAGCACCTCGCGGTGGCGGCCCAGCCGCAGATCGGCGTGGATGCGCCGCTCCAGCGCGCCCAGCCTGCTCTCCTCCAGCCGGGTCACCTCGATGGACAGGTGGTTGCCGTGCGGCACGTCGGCGAGGGCGGGTCCGCGCCACAGGGCGAGTGCTTCCGCCAGGAGCCGCGCGGCCGTGTGCATGTCGTCCCCCTCGAAGGCGGCATGCCCCAGCCGGGTCAGCCGCTCGAACTCCAGCGCGTCCACGGCGGAGTCGGCGAGCTGCAACTGGTAGCCGCCGTGCCGGGTGGCCAGGATCTCCTTGTCGGTGGGCTGCGGCGGGCCGGGCGGAACGGCGGGACGGGCCGGGACGAGCTGTCCGGAGCCGTCCAGGGCGGCCCGCAGCCTGCGGCGCAGTTGCAGGATGTAGGTCTGGAGGGTGGTGGGGGCGCTGCGCGGCGGGCCGGCTCCCCAGACCTCCTCCATGAGGTCGGCGACCGGGACGATGTGCCGGCTGTGGAGGGCGAGCAGGGCCAGGATCTGCCGCGGCTTGGCCGCGCTCGGCACGATCGGGACGCCCGCCCGCTCGGCGTGCAGAGTTCCCAGCAACTTGATGTGCATCAAACCCTCTCCCGTGGCGGTTCGCGATGCGTAAGGAACGAAAAGGAGGATCGCACCCGCGGGACGTGAGGAAACAGTGAGCAACTCACAATCTTCGCGCGGAGATCGGGCCGCCACAGTCATGAATTCTTCACACACAGGGTCGTGACGCCCCCACTGGCCAGGCCCGGCCGCCCCGCCCACACTGCTGTCCTGCGCACACGGCTCTCCGTTCAGGCCGCTCCCCACACCACATGTCGCCCCAGGTCTCCTGCGGGGACCCGGGGGCACCTCTTTCTGAGACGGGAGAACGTCACGATGACAGGTCAGGCGCTCACCGGAGTGACCCTCACCGCCGCGCACCGGGCGAAGGACACCGTCGAACAGGACTGGCGGTTCGCCGAACTGTCCGCCCAGTGCTTCCTGGACCCGGCCCTGGCGGCACGGTACACCGCCGAACCCAGACGGGTGCTGGCCGAGTTCGGCATCCCCACCGACGCGGACACCCGTATTCCGGCGCTGCCCACCGGCTGCGGCGCCGAGGTGACGATCACCAGCCTGGACCCCCGCGAGACGGTCGGCCGCACCACCGACTGCTCCAGCTGGACCTACGCACCGCCGAACGAGCCCGCGATCCCCCTCGTTCCCGCCGCCCCGGCCGTGCGGGCCACCCCCTCCCTGCCGTCCATGTGAGACCGAGGGAACGGGGGGGAGCACACATGGACAGCGCACTGCCCAGACTGGGCTTCCGCAAGCACCTGCGGCCCGCCGTCGTACCGGGCGACGCCACCTATCTGATCTCCGAACACGGGGTGACGGCCCTGGAGGGCGCCGCCATCGCCGCGCTCGCGCCGCTGCTGGACGGCAGCCGCGACCTGCCGGCCCTGGCCCGGGAGATGCACGGCGTCCTGTCGCCCGGCCAGCTCGGCCGGCTGCTCGGCCAGCTCACGCAGGCCGATCTGGTCGCCGGATTCACCCCCGGCACGGCGGACGCCGGCCGCACCGGGGAGCAGGACGACGAGGACGACGCCACCTCGGCGTTCTGGGAGTCGGCCGGTCTCGACGGGCCCCGGGCCGACGCCCGGCTGTCCGCCGGACGGGTACGGCTGCTGTCGGCCGGCGCGCCGGAGGCCGGCCACGCCGCGCGGGACGCCTTCCGCGCCGCCGGCATCGCACTGGCCGGGCCCGACCACGAGGACCACACCCTCACCGTGGTGCTGTGCGAGGACTACCTGGCCCCGCCGCTGGCCGACATCGACGCGGCGCAGCGGCGCACCGGCCGGCCCTGGCTGCTGGCCAAGCCGTACGGCACCCAGCCGTGGATCGGGCCGGTCTTCCAACCCGGCGAGGGCGCCTGCTGGCACTGTCTGGCCCACCGGCTCGGCCACCACCGCAGCACCCACAGCTATGTCGGCTCCGCGCTGGGGCTGGCCGCGCCCCTCACCCCGCCGCGCGCCCACATTCCCGCCAGCCGGGCCTGCGCCCTGCATCTGCTGGCCCTCCAGGTGGCGGCGTGGCTGGGCGGGTTCCGGGACGCGGGCCAGTCGGCGGTGTGGACCCTCGACAGCCTGCGCGGCCGGGGCCGCCACCACCCGGTGCACCAGCGGCCCCAGTGCCCGGCCTGCGGCGACCCGACGCTGGTGGCGGCACGGGCCGGGCAGCCGGTGGTGCCCGTCTCCCGGCCGAAGGTCACCGCCGGCGGCGGTCACCGCGCGCTGCACGCACGGCAGATGCTGGAACGGTACGAGCACCTGGTCGGCGAGGTCACCGGGGTGGTGCGGCTGCTGGCCCGCGACCCGCGCTGCCCGGCCGGCCTCAACGCCTATGTGTCCGGCTCCAATCCGGCCCTCCTCGGCAACGGGGTGCGCTCCTTGCGTTCGGCGCTGCGCAGCCACAGCGCGGGCAAGGGCGTCACCGAACTGGATGCCAAGGTGGGGGCGCTGTGCGAGGCGCTGGAGCGGTACTCGGGGACCTTCCACGGCGACGAGGCCCGCGTCCGGGGCCGGTTCTCCGAGCTGGGCGGGGACGCCGTCCACCCCAACAGCTGCCAGCTGTACGACGCGCGGCAGTTCGCGGGACGGCGGGAGTGGAACGCACGGCACTCTTCGTTCCAGTTCGTGTGCGACCCGTTCGACACCGAGGCGGTGCTGGACTGGACGCCGGTGTGGTCGCTGACCGAGCGGCGGCACCGGCTGCTGCCCACCTCGCTGCTCTACTTCGCCGCCCCGCAACCGCCCGGACCGGTGTTCGCGCGCGCCGACTCCAACGGCAACGCGGCCGGCAGCAGCCTGGAGGACGCCATCCTGCAGGGCTTCTGGGAGTTGGTGGAGCGGGACGCGGTGGCCCTGTGGTGGTACAACCGCACCCGGCAGCCGCAGGTGGACCCGGAGTCGTTCGGCGAGGAGTGGATCGCCCGGATGCGTGCCTCCTACGCGCGGCTGGGCCGCTCCTTCTGGGTGCTGGACCTCACCTCCGACCTGGGCGTCCCGGTGATGTGCGCCGTCTCCCGCAGGGAACCGGCGGCCCGCACCGGCGGCGCGGACGGGTCCGGGCGGCGGGAGGACATCGTCTTCGGCTTCGGCTGCCATCCGGACCCGGCACTGGCGCTGCGCCGGGCGCTGACGGAGATGACCCAGATGCTGCCGGCCGCGGTCGACACCGCCCTCAGCTTCGAGGACCCCGTCTTCCGCGACTGGTGCACCCACCACACCCTCGCCGACCAGCCGCACCTGGCGCCGGACCCGGCCGCCGCGGTGCTCGGCCCGGCGGACTACCCGTACGAGCCGCGCGCCGATCTGCTCGACGACATCGAGGACGCGGTCGCCCTCGTGCGCCGGCACGGCATGGAGGTCCTGGTGCTCGACCAGACCAGACCCGACCTGGGCATACCGGTGGTGAAGGTGATCGTGCCCGGACTGCGGCACTTCTGGGCGCGGTTCGCACCGGGCCGGCTCTACGACGTACCGGTGCGGCTGGGCAGACGCACCACGCCGCTGCCGTACGGGGAACTGAACCCGATCCCCGTCTTCGTCTAGCCGATGGTCGCACCCGGTCCCCTCGCCTATGCTGTGCACACCTTCGGCGGGGCGAGGGGGAGGCGGGGAGTGGACACTGGGGGACAGTTACCGTCTTCGGGGGGACGACGGCGGCAGCCACCCGGGCCCCCTGTGCGCGGAGTCGACGCCGCGATGGCCCCGCGGATCGTCCTGACCGTCTTCGTCGTGGCCCTCGTCGGCATCATGGGCGCGGCCGTCCTGCACCTGCTGACCGTCGGCGACAGCCTGGCCCAGGTGCTCGTCGGCGGCACGGCCATCGCGGTCATGTTCTGCGCCCAGGTGGCCCGCTCCACCCAGCGCGGCATGCGGCTGGGCCGCACCTTCCAGTTCTGCGTGCTGGGCGTGCAGACCGTGTGCACCTTCGTGCCGATGCTGCTGCTGGGCACCGCCTGGATCGGCCTGCCCGGACTGCTGGCGGGCTCGCTGCTGCTCGTCCTGCGGCCCCCCTGGTCGTGGCTGGGCGTGGCCGGGTGCGTGGCCAGCGTCGTGGTGGTGACCTCCGTCTCCGGCTGGGCGCCGCTGCGCGTCGCCTACAACGGGGTCTCCGCGCTGACGACCTGCGCCGTGGTCTACGGGCTCACCAAACTCTCCGAGATCGTTCACCAACTCCAGGCGGCGCAGCAGGAGATCGCGCGGCTGGCCGTCGAGCAGGAGCGGTCGCGCTTCGCCCGTGACCTGCACGACCTGCTGGGCTACAGCCTCTCGGCGATCACACTGCGCAGCGAGCTGGCGCACCGGCTGGTGGACGGCGACCCGGCCCGCGCCAAGGACGAGGTCACGCGGGTGCTGGAGGTCTCCCGCCAGGCGCTGTCCGACGTGCGGGCCGTGGCACGCAGCTACCGCAACATCTCGCTGCCCGCCGAGATCTCCTCCGCCGTCTCGGTGTTCGAGGCGGCGGGGATCGAGGCGGAGGTCGACACGACCCTGGAGGGCATCCCCGAGCCGGTGGGCACGGTGCTGGCCACCGTGCTGCGCGAGGGCGTCACCAACATCCTGCGCCACAGCAAGGTGCGGCACTGCCAGATCACGGTCTACGGCGGCAGCCGGTCGGCGGTGCTGCGGCTGCTCAACGACGGGGTGCAGCCGCGGCCCGACCCGCACGACCCGACCACGCCCCCGGCGGAAGCGGACGGCGGCAGCGGGATCAGCAATCTGGCGGCCCGGGTCGCGGCGATCGGCGGCACCCTGCGGGCCGGGGTGCGGGAGGACGGCTGCTTCCATCTGGAGGCGCTGGTGCCGCTGGAGCGGCAGGCCGGACCGCGGCGGTGACCGGGCGCGGGCCGGGCCGTCTCACAGCCAGCCCTGCTCCCGCGCGATGCGGAGGGCGTCCACCCGGTTGCGGGCGCCCAGTTTGATGACCACGGCCGTCAGGTAGTTGCGCACGGTGCCCACCGAGAGGAAGAGCCGGCCGGCGATGTCGGTGGCCTCGGCGCCCTCGGCGGCCAGCCGCAGCACCTCCGTCTCGCGTGCCGTGAGCGGGTTCGCCCGCGCCGACCAGGCGTCCAGGGCCAGTTCGGGGTCGATGACGCGTTCCCCGGCGCTGATGCGGCGGATGGCGTCGGCCAGCCTGCTGGGCGGGGCGTCCTTGAGCAGGAAGCCGGATACGTGGGCCTCCAGCGCGCGGCGCAGATTGCCGGGCTGGCCCAGGCTGGTGAGGATCAGGGTGCGGCAGGCGGGCAGCTTCTGGTGCACCTCGGCCGCCGCGGTCAGCCCGTCGACGCCGGGCAGGTCGATGTCGATGACGGCGACGTCGGGGCGGTGGGCGAGGACGGTGGGCAGGATGTCGGTGCCCGAGTCGATCTCCGCCACGATCCGGATGTCCGGCTCGATGTCGAGCAGCGCTACCAGAGCCCCCCGGACCATGTGCATGTCCTCGGCGAGCACCACTGAGATCATCGTCGAGCTCCCCCGCGGACTCGGCCGTTGTGCTGGACAGGAGTGACGCGCGTCAAAAAGGTAGTACGAAATCGTACTACCGAACGTGAGGATACCTCCGCCCGTCCGTCCCCACAGCGACTCGACCACGAATCAAGGCTCTGGCACAACAGTGCGTGCATGTCTGGAGAGTTGTCCGCCATGCCCCCGCCTGCCCGGCGTGCGCACCGCTATCCGCCGCCCCGCCCCAACGCCGTCGACGTGCCCCAGGAGTACGCACGGCTGCGCGCCGAGGAACCTCTCGCCCCCGTCGTGCTGCCCAGCGGCGATGCGGGATACCTCGTCAGCCGCTACGAGGACGTACGGGCCGTCCTGTCCGACCCCCGCTGCTCCCGGGCGGCGACGGTACGGCCCGAGGCGCCGAAACTGACCGCCGTGCCCTTCGACGCCGGCGGCCTGTTCACCATGGACCCGCCCGAACACACCCGGCTGCGGGCCCTGGTCTCCCGCGCCTTCACCCCGCGCCGCGTCGCACGGATGCGGCCCCGGCTGGTGCAGCTGGCCGGCTCGCTCGCGGACTCCCTGGCCGACGCCGGACCGCCCGCCGACCTCAACGCCGCCTTCGCCTTCCCGTTCCCCGTCGCCGTCATCTGCGAACTGCTCGGCGTCCCCTACGCCGACCGGGAACGCTTCCGCACCTGGTCCGACGCCGTCCTCTCGCTCACCGCGCACACCCCGCAGGAGATGCTGCGGCACAAGGAGGCGCTGCTGGCCTACCTGGCGCGGCTGGTCGCCGCCAAACGGCGGGAGCCCGGCGAGGACCTGCTGAGCGCCCTGGTCACCGTACGGGACGAGGACGGCGGGCTGACCGAACAGGAACTCCTCACCCTCGCCATGACGTTGCTGATCGCCGGCCACGAGACGACGGCCGGTGTCCTCGGCACCTCCGTCTTCACCCTGCTGCGGCACCCCGGCGGGATGGCGCGGGTGCCCGACGACGAGGAGGAACTGTCCGCGCTCGTCGAGGAGCTGCTGCGGATCAACCCCCTCGGGGACGGCGGCCCGCTGCGCGTCACCACCCGGCCCGTCGAGGTGGCCGGCCACACCCTGCCGGCCAACAGCGCCGTGATCGCCTCCGTCTGTTCGGCCAACCGGGACGGCAGCCGGTTCCCCGAGCCCGACCGCTTCGACCCCGGCCGCTTCGACCCCGCCCGCGCCCGCACCGGCACGGCAGCCGGGCACCTGGCGTTCGGCCACGGCCCCCACTACTGCCTGGGCGCACCGCTGGCCCGTGCCGAACTCGCCGTCGCCCTGCGGACGCTGGCCGACCGCTTCCCCACCCTGCGGCTGGCCGTCCCCGTCGAGGACGTCACCATGCACACCGGTCTGCTGGTCAACCGGCTCACCCGGCTGCCGGTCACCTGGGACTGACACCGCCCGGCGGGCGCGGCACACCGGGCACCGCCCGCCGGCCGGCCCGCCGGGCGCCGGGGAAGCCGCGGCGGACGGCCGTGCCGCGCACCGGGACGGGTCACAGCCTGGAGCCGTCCGCGGCCCGCGGCCCGTAACCCCAGGCCCGGTCCACCGCGATGTGCGCCAGCCATCCGCAGGCGGCCACCGCGGGCCGGCGGCTGCGCACCGCGCGGGCGGCCCCCAGGAGCACCAGCGGCACGCCCGGCGAATGCAGCACGTTGTAGGGGCGTACCGCGTAGCGCGGCAGCGGGTCGAACGTGGGCGCGGACGCGGCACCGTACAGCAGGGCCACGTCCGGCAGCACCGCGCAGGTCCACAGCAGCCGGTCGCGCGGGCCGCCCAGCCGGACGCCCGCGTACAGGGCGGCCAGGCCCGCTGTCGCGCTCAGCGTTCTGCCCCACGGGGTGCGGTAGGTCCACGCCGTGCGGCGTCTCATATCCGTACCCGTCCCTTCCGTGCGCCGCCCAGCCCGGCGGCCGTCCGCAGCAGGGTGCGCCGCGCCGGGTGCACCTCCAGCGTCTCCAGCGCGGCGGCGAGCAGCAGGGGGCGGACCCGGGCCAGTCGGGCGGGTGTGCCGTGCTCGTCGTCGGCGAAGAGCACCTGGCGGGGCGCCCGGGCGTCGCGCAGCAGCACCGCCGCGTCGCTGAGCGGGACGATGCGGTCCCGCAGGGCCGCGACGTAGGTGACGGGCAGCCGCTCCAGTGCGGCCAGCTCCGCGTCGTCCAGCGCCCAGTTCCCCAGCGCCGCCGCCAGACCGTCCTCGGGGTGCCCGGTCAGCCGGGCGAGGGTGCGCAGGGTCGTGGCCGGGAGCCCGGGCCGCCCCAGCGAGTCGGTGAAGAAGTGGCGGACGGGGGCGCCGACGGTGGCCACACCCGCGATGCGGGGGTCGCCGAGGGCGGCGCGCAACGCCAGGTGGCCGCCGAAACTGAGCGCGACGGCGCTGGTGCGGCGCACGTCGGCGCGGCCGGCCAGCGCGTCCAGCAGGGCGGTCACCATGGCCGGGGCGGCGGCGTCGTAGGGCAGGGTGTTCTCGCCGACGCCGGGCAGTTCCGTGACGGCGACGGCGGTGCCCAGCGCCTCGGCCCGCGCCAGCAGCGGCGCCCACTGTTCCTTGACGGACACGATGCCGCCGCACACCAGGATCAGCGGACGCGGCCGGCGCGTGGACAGGCCCGCCGCCCATGCGGCGAACCGGCCGTCCCGGTGGGCGACCTCCACCCGGTCGATGCCGGGGCGGGTGGTGCGCCACCGGTCGAAGGAGCGCACCGCCAGCCGCTGCGCCCGCTCGCGTGCGGGCCCGTCCACGTACGGGAAGCGGGCCAGCGCGTAGTGGCGGGCCGCCGCCAGGTGCCGGCCCCGGGCGGCCAGTCGGTCGCCGGCCCGGCTCCAGACGGCAGGCCAGGAGTCGGGCCCGTCCCCGTGCGCCGTGCCGATCCGCGCCAGCAGGGCGCGGCAGCGGGCTGCCGGGATGCCCTGGGCGCGGGCGTGCAGCGGGGCCAACTCGCGCAGTTCGGCGAGGGACGGCGGACGGCGGGCGACCGCAGGCTGGGCGGTGGAGGTCATACCGGGCTCGCTTCCGCGGCCGGGCGGTGTCGGTCACCGGGCCGCTGTCCGGGGAAGTAGGCGGGGGCCAGTACGCGGCGGCGCAGCGCCGGGCTGGCGCCGACCGTCCGGTACAGGGCCCGGCGCAGCACGGCCGCGCCGGGCCCGGCCAGGGTGAACAGCCGCTCCTGGCGCAGTTGCAGGGCGCGGGAGCGGGCCACGGCCGGCTCCCGCAGCCGCTGGTAGGTCTCGCAGGCGGCGCCGAGTGCCCGGCCCGCCCCGCGCCCCTCCGCCAGGGCCCGGTCGAGCAACGGGGCCAGTTCGGCCGCGTCGGCCAGCGCGTGGTTGACGCCCTGGCCCAGGACCGGCGAGAGGGTGTGCGCGGCGTCGCCGAGGAGGACGACGCCAGGCGCCGACCAGCGGGGCACCTCGGTGGTGAAGATGTCCAGCAGTGCCGTGTCCGACCAGCCGCGCAGCCCCTCCCGGGCGGCGTCGGCCACCTCCGGCGCGAGCGCGGCCAGCCGCCGGCGCAGCGCGTCGAGACCCTGCGCCCGCAGCTGCCGCAGTCCGCCCTTGGGGACGTTGAGGCCGACACGGACCCTGCCGTCGGCGCAGGGCAGGAAGAGGGCGTGGCTGCCGCCCGCGATCCGCACCCGGTAGGCGCGGCGGTCCCAGTCGGCGGGGTGCGGCAGCTTCAGCCACACCACGTCCCGCTCCAGCGGGGTGCGCCGGGCCCGTTCGCCGAGCCCGGACAGGCGGCGCACCGTGCTGTGCCGCCCGTCGGCGCCGACGGTCAGCGCGGCCCGTACCCGCACGGTGCCGTGCGGGGTGACCGCCCGGACCCCGGTGACGGCCGGGCCCGCACCGAGCAGCGCCACGGCGGTGGCGGGCGCCAGCACGGTGCACGGCCCTGGCTGGCGGGCCGTCAGTTCGGCCAGTGCGGACAGCAGGGCCGGCTGCGGCAGCTCCACGGGGTGCCGGTAGCGGTAGGGGAAGTCGGCGAACCGTACGTCGAGGACACGGCGCCCGGCGTCCTCGATCTCCAGCCGGTCCACCCGGTGTGCGGCCCCGCGTACCTGCTCCCAGGCGCCGAGCCCGTCCAGCAGCCGCACGCCGTCCGGTGAGACGGACTCGCCGCGGAACACCGGGCCCGCGCCGCGCCCCGGGTCGCGTCGCTCCAGCAGCACCACGCTGCGGCCCAGCCGGGCCAGCGCCAGTGCCAGGGCCCGGCCGCCGGGTCCGCCGCCGACCACGCACACCTCGGCCTCCACCGTCTCATCCGGCACGGCCGCCTCCCTCCCCCTGTTCCCGCACCGCCCACGCCCCGCCCGCGCCGACGCCGCCCGCGCCGGGGGCGTCGCTTCCGCCGGTCTCTGCGGAGCCGCCGGTCGCGCCCAGGCCGCCGGGGGTTCCACGGGGGCCGTCGGCCCGGCCGGTTCCAGCAGCCCCGGCAGCCCTGTCGGTCCTGTGGCTCCCATGAGAACTGCCGGCCCCGGCGCTCCCATGGGTCCCGTTCGCTCCGTGGGGGCCGTCGATCCGTTGCGGAGCGTCGGCCTCGCGGGCTGCATCCGCCCCGGCGGCCCCAGCGGTACTGCCGGCCCCGCGGGCATCGTCGGTCCGGCGGGCGTCGCCGGTCCGGTCGGTCCGGGTGGCCCCGGCGGTCCGGGTGGCCCCATGACGGCCGTCGGCCGCATGGGGGCCGTCGGTCTCGTGGTGGTCGTCGGTCTCGTGGTGGTCGTCGGTCTCGTGGTGGTCGTCGGTCTCGTGGTGGTCGTCGGCCAGGGCGGCGATGAGGCCCGCGTCCAGCATGGTGGCCGCCGCGGTGTCCGCGGTGTCGCCGAAGCCCGCGTCGAAGAGGGCGACGCTCACGGTGTAGGCCCGGTCGACCAGGCAGGTGTGGAACGTCCACTCCTCCCCCGTGCCCGGGGAACCGTCCGGCCGCAGCACCTGGACGTCGCGGTCCTGCGGGCCGAACCCGAACTCCGTGAAGCGGAACCGCATGCCCTGCCCGATGGCCTTGCTGTACGCCTCCTTCAGCGTCCACAGCCGCACCAGCGCCGCGTTCCGCCGTTCCTCGGCGATCTGCGCGAGGGTGCGCCGCTCGTACGGGGTGCACACCTGGTTCTCGGTGCCCAGCCCCAGCATGGGCCGGTCCTTGGCCTCCGCGTCCACCCCGATCCAGCCGCGCCGGGTGAGGCCGACCAGCAGCAGGTTCTCGGTGTGGCTGAGGCTGATGTCGATCTGGTCGAGCCCGCGCAGATAGGGGCGGCCACCGGGCTTGTAGGCCAGCTCCACCGTCTCGGGGGCGGCCTCGATGACGGCGCAGGCGACATGTTTGAGCAGCAGCCGTGACGCCACGAAACGGGACCTGACCTGCGGGTGCGTCATCGCCCGGAAGCGGGCGTGGTCGCGGCCCAGCAGCGGGCGCAGCCCGGGGTCGTCCAGGTCCGCGGGCAGCCAGTCGTCCAGCCGCGCGTGCACGACGACGCTGCCGTGGCTCTCGACCGCCTCACGGACCTGATCCCACGGTCCCTTCGGCCCCCTCATCCGCACCGGGCGGGCGAAGGGCTCCGCTTGCCGCTCGTCCGTCGCGGGGCCCAGGAAGATCGCCATGCCAGCCCTCCAGGCGTGTCACCACGCCGTCGAGTACGTCCGCTGCCGCTGCTCCGTCGAGCACCCTGTGGTCGAAGGTCAGTGAGAGGCGCAGTACGGGGGCGGCCCGCACCCGGCCGCCCCGCACGAGGGGCCGCTGGACGACCCGTGCCGCGCAGAAGGTGACGGCGGCACCGCCGTACGCGTGGAAGACGTCCACCGCGCGGTGGCCCAGCGAACTGACCGCGAAGGTGCCCATCCGCCGCTCCCGCGCGGCCGGCCCCCGCATCCCCAGGCGGAACGCCAGTTCGCCGAGCGGGGGCGGCAGCACGCACAGCGCCCGCACCGCACGGGCTCCCGGCAACTCGCCCGGCGCGGCCCGCCGGTAGCGGTCCACCAGGTCCTGCACACCGTCCAGGGGCAGGCTCTCCAGCCCCGGCAGTACGACGGTGCGCACCGTGCGGGTGCCGTCCTCGGCGGGGGTGTCGAGCGCCAGTTTCGCGGACACCCCGGGCCCCGGCAGGGGGACGGTGCGCGGGCGCAGCAGCCCGGTGGCCACGGCGCGGGCCTCGGGGTGCGCGGCCACCACCCGGGCCGCCGCGTGCAGCAGGTAGGTCACGTACGCGTAGCGGCGGCCCCGGGCGCGGGCGGCGGCGCGGTGCGCCGCCACCCGGGTCATGTCCACCTCGGCGCCCAGGTGCACGGGGGCGGCGGCAGCGGCCCAGCGCAGGAAGTAGCGGGTGGGCCGGCGGGCCGCCGAACCCGTCGGCGCGGGCCGGTTCACGGGTGCACCGCCACGGCCCAGATCTCGCGCAGGGTACGGGCCTCAAGCATCCGGTCGACGGGGACCCGGCGGCCCAGCGCGGTCTCCAGCAGGGCGACCAGCCGCAGCAGGTGGACCGAGTCCCAGCCGTCGAGCTGTGCCAGCTCGACGGCGGCGTCCGCGGGCCGCAGCGCCGTACCCAGTTCGGTGTTGGCCAGCTCGATCAGTTCCTCGACGGTGCGCATGCGCTCACCTCCGTCTCGCCGTCCCGGTGCGGCAGCCGCAGGCGCAGCTCCACGTGTCCGGGGAGGTCACCGATGTGGCCGAGGGGGTGCGTGTAGCCGGTGGCGCCACCGCCGGCCTCCGGCGCGGTGCGGGGCCGGAAACCGTGGGTCTCCAGCAGCCCGCGCAGGGCCGCGTTGGCGCGGGTGGGGCGCCAGCAGGTGTGCACGGCGGTGTGCCCGGTGCCGCGTGCGGCCCGCAGCAGCCCGCCGAGTACGGCCTCCTCGACGCCGCGGCCCAGCACCCGGCAGCTGAGCAGCAGGGCGTCCAGGTGCAATGCGCCCTCCCCGGTGCGGGCCAGCGCCGCTCCGGCGACGCCGTCGTCACCGAACCGGTCGGCCACCCGGACGGCGAGCACCAGTCCGCCGGGCGCGGCGGCGTACCGGCGTACCTCTTCGGTGCTCAGCCGGGCCCCGGTCAGGTTGAACCGGTTGGTGCGCAGGCTCAGTTGGGAGACCCGGGCCGTCTCGTGGTCCTGGGCGGGGCCCACCTCCACCCGCACGCCCAGTCCGGCCAGGAACGCGTGGTGGTCCACGGCCTTGGTCCGCAGCCGGTCGCGGGCGGCGCGTTCGGCGTAGCGGGCGGGCCGCCGCCGGTCCTCGTCGGTGAGGTCGGGGGTGTCGAACCAGCCGTCGGCCAGCAGCCGTTCGGGGTGCAGCGCGGGCTCGCCGTCCAGCGGTAGGACGGCCGCACCGGGGACGCCCGCCGCGACGCTCTCCTGCTCGAAGCGCAGGTCGTCGGCGAAGACGACGGACTCCGGCGCGATGCCCAGCCGGGCGGCGATGGTGCGCACGCCCTCCGCCTTGGAGCCCCAGTCGGCGACGACGGTCTGGAAGTCGCCGGCGCCCAGCGGGAACTCCGGGTGGCAGGCCAGGGCACGGGCCACCGGGCCGGGGTCGTTCTTGCTGCACACCGCGAGCAGGACCCCTTGGGACGCGAGCTGTTTGACGGTGCGCTGGAAGGCACCGAAGGCGGCGCCGCGCAGGCTGCCCGCCGCACTGACCCCCCGGGGCCCGTCCTCGGCGAGCACCCCGTCCCACAGGGTGCCGTCCAGGTCGAGGACGAGGCACTTCTTGGCGGCGCCGCGCAGCCCGCGGACGAGGTGGGCGGCCTCGCGGGCGTAGCCGGCCAGCAGCGGGCCGGCGCAGTGCGCGTCGGCGTAGGCGCCCAGGCGGGGGTCGTCGGCGCGGGCCCCGGCGCTGGTGACCGGTTCCAGGTCGAGGACGGCGAGCCCGGCCGAGGGGCGGGCCAGGAACAGCAGGTCGGCGGTGAACTGCCGCCACAGGCCGCCCAGTTCGGCGCGGTGCGCGTGCGAGGTGAGCTGGTGGGTGTGGCGGCGCAGCAGCGGCACGGTGTTCAGCACGAGGACGGCCCCGGCGGGGGCGTGCGCGGCGTGCGCCTCGGCGAGCTGGGACAGCAGCCGCAGTTGCCGTTCGGCGGCGACGCTCACGTCGAGGGGCTGCCACGGTACGGGTACGGCGTCCCACACGGTCCACGGGTCGAGGAGGCAGAGGGTGACCTCGGGGCGGTGCGCGTACAGCGCGGAGTGCGGGTCGGACAGGTCGCCGACGTAGGTGCCGGAGCCGGACAGGTGGAAGCGGGGCAGCAGTCCGTGCCGGGCCAGTTCGGCGGCCAGTGGGGGCACCGCCTCGGTGACGGTGCCGCGCCCGGTCACCGCGATCCGCACGGTGGGGGTGCCGGGGTGGTGGCGCAGCACTTCGTCGGGGTCGAGGCCGGCCAGCAGTCTGCCGGCCGCGGCGAGGTCGTCGGCGCCGGCCCGGGCCAGCAGCCGCGGCAGCTCGGGGTGGGCGGCGGCCGTGCCGCCCCGTTCGTGCAGGGCCCGCAGCAGGTCGGCCGGGGATTCCGGGCGGTGCTCAGCCATGGGGTGCCTCCACGGTGCAGCCGGCGCGGATCCACTTGCTGGACTCGACGGCCAGGACGAGCGCGCGCCGGCCGGGGTCCAGCTTCGGCAGCAGGCGTTCCAGTTGGAGCAGGACCAGCGCGTTGCCGTTGTTGCCGGTCTCCGCGACACAGGAGACCGGCTCCCACTCGAAGCCGGCCCGAAGTTCGCTCGCGAGCCGTGCGGTCATCCACCCGCTCAGCTGCGGCGGCAGCAGGTGTCCGACCGTCTCGGGCGGCCAGCCGGAGGCGGCCAGCAGATCGTCGCGCTCGGCGCGGGCCAGCAGCGGCACCCGGTGTTCGACGGCTTTGTAGTCCTCGGTGACGGCGGGCCCGGGTGGGGTGCCCGACCGCAGGGCGCCGCTCAGCTCGGCGGTGCCGTACCACTCGACGCGCTGGCCGGGCGGCAGTCCCGGGCCGGCCAGGCGGTGCTCGATGTGGCCGAGGACGGCGCGGCTGCCGGGGCGGGGCCGGCCGCCGACGACGACGGCGCCCGCACCGTCGCCGAACAGTACGTGGTTGACGAGGGCGTCCGGCGGCAGCCGGTGGAAGTCCTGGTCCAGGTCGAGGTGTTTGCTGCACACGTCTCCGCCGACGACCAGCCCGACGCGGTCGGGGCGGGCGGCCAGCAGCGCGTCGGCGAGGGCGAGGGCCTGGAGCGCGCCGCTGCATCCGGACTGGATCTGGTAGGCGGCGGCGCCGTCCAGGCCGAGCCGGTCGGCGAGCAGCGCGGCGACGGTGGGCATCAGCGCGTCGGGGGTGGCGGTGGCCAGGACGACGAAGGCGACCTCGGACGCCTCGGTCCCGGCGTCGGCCAGTGCCCGGTCGGCCGCGTCGGTGCACAGGTCCTCCAGCGTCCAGCGCACCCGGCCGCTGTCCAGGTCCACGGCGAAGTGCCGGGTGCGGGTGCCGATGAACGTCTCCACCCAGGCCGAGGACAGGCCCAGGCGGTCGGCGAGCCGCTCGTTGCCGACCGGTTCGCCCGGCAGGGCGCTGCCGCATCCCAGCAGGTGGAGGCCGCTCATCACACCACCGCCGGGGTGAGGAGGCCGCGCAGATAGCCGGCCAGGGAGCCGATGCTGACGAGGCTGGAGAGCATCTCCGGCAGCGAGAGTTCACCCACTTCGGGGAACCGGGCCTCCAGCCGGTGCTTGAGTTCCATCAGCATCACGGAGTCGAAGCCCAGATCGTCGTAGAAGCGCAGTTCCTCGTCGAGTTCGCCGGGGGCCGTGTCGAGGATGTCGGCGACGACCTCCCGCACCCCGGCGCCGACCAGGGCGTCGAGCCCGGCGCCCGCCGCTTGCGGCGCCGGTCCCGCTCCCCGTCCGGTCTCCGGGGCGGACTCCGGCTGCCGGTGCTCGGGCTGTGCGGCCGGCTGCGTGGACGGCTGGGCGGACGGCTGCGTGGACGGCTGTGCGGGCCCGTCCGGCGGCCGGCACCAGGAGCGCCAGCGGGTGGCGAACAGGTGCGGCGTCATCCGCACGGTGCGCCGGTCGGCCGGCGCGTAGAGGGCGTCCCAGTCGAGGTCCAGCCCGTCCTGGTGGAGGCGGGCGGCCAGCCCCGCCAGGTCCGCGGGCCCCGCGTCGGCGCCCCGGCACACGGGCAGGGCCGGGATGCGGCGGGCCGCGGGGATGCGCCGCAGCAGCCGGGTGAGCACGGGTTTGGGACCGATCTCCACCAGGTGCGTGGGGGCTTCGGCGCACAGCGAGCCGACGGCCTCCTCGAACCGTACGGTCGCCGGGATCTGCTCCCGCCAGTACGCGGCGTCGAGCGGGACGCCCTCGGGCAGCCGGCCGCCGCGCACGGTGGAGTGGAACGGTACCCGCGGCCGGGCCGCCCCGACGGTGCCGGCCGCGTGGGTGAAGGCGTCCAGCACCGGCTCCATCAGCGGGGAGTGGAAGGCGTGCGAGACCGTCAGCCGGGTGCAGCCGACGCCCTCGTCCTCCAGGTGCCCGCGGATCCGCTCCAGCGCGGCCAGTTCGCCCGACAGCACGGTGGCGCCGGGCCCGTTGAGTGCGGCGACGGCGCACCGCGGCTCCCCGGCCACCAGCTCGCCGACTTGCGGTGCCGACGCCCGCACGGCGAGCATGCCGCCGCCCTCGGGCAGCCGCTCCATCAGGGCGCCGCGCACCGCGACGAGCCGGGCCGCGTCCGGCAGCCGCAGTGCCCCGGCGCACACGGCGGCGGCGAACTCGCCGATGCTGTGCCCGAGCACGGCCACCGGCCGCACTCCCAGGCCGCCGAGCGTGGCGGCCAGCGCGTACTCGACGGCGAACAGGGCGGGCTGGGTCAGCCCGGTGCGGTGCACGTCGCCGCCGTCCAGGATGAGCCGGTGCACCGGCTGCCCGAGCCAGGGCAGCAGCGCCTCGGACGCCTCGCGCAGATGGCGGCGGTAGAGCGGGGAGCCCGCGTAGAGCGCTGCGGTCATCCCCGGGTACTGGGCGCCCTGGCCGGTGAAGACGAAGGCCACGGCGGGCCTCGGCCCGCCAGCGGCCGGGTCGAGCGGTGCCTCGGCGGCCGTCAGCAGCTCGTCCGCCACCTGCCCGGCCGAGCCCGCCACCGCGGCGAACCGGTAGGGCCGAGCGGACCGCACCCGGTTGCTGGTGCGGCACAGCGCGGCCAGATCGTCCTCGGGCACGGCGCGGACCGCCGCCGCCTGGGCCCGCAGGTTCTCGCGCAGGCTGTCGGGGGTGTCGGCGGAGACGGTGAAGACGCCGGCCGCCGTGCCGCCGCCGTCCCGCGGGGGCCCGGCCGGGCGCGGCGGCGGGCCGAGTACGAGGTGCGCGTTGGTGCCGCCCATGCCGAAGCTGGAGACGCCCACCCGGCAGCCGGGCCCTTCCGCGGCCAGGTCCAGCGGTGCCGTCACGCGTTCCATCCCGCGCCGGGCCAGCCCCAGTTGCGGATTCTCCGGGCCGTCCACGGGCCCGGCCGGGACGGTGCCGTGGTGCAGTGCCAGTACGGCCTTGATCAGCCCGGCGACACCGGCCGCGCCCTCGGTGTGGCCGACGGCGGCCTTGGCGGAGCCGAGCGCGAGCGGAGTGGTGCGGGGTCCGCGACGGGCACCGAGCGCGTCGTCGAGGGCCAGCACCTCGATGAGGTCGCCCAGCGCGGTGCCGGTGCCATGCGCCTCGACGTAGCGCACCTGCCCGGGTGCGGCGCCGGCCCGCTCGAGCGCCGCGGTGACGACCTCGCGCTGTGCCGCGCGGTGCGGGGCCATGATGCCGTTGCTGCGGCCGTCCTGGCCCACCGCGCTGCCGTGCACGACGGCGTGCACGAGGTCGCCGTCACGCACCGCGTCCGCCAGGCGGCGCAGGACGACGACGCCGACGCCCTCGCCGCGGCCGATGCCGCCGGCCCCGGCGGCGAACGGCCGGCACCGCCCGTCGGCGGCGGCCAGCCCGGCGAGCTGGTAGATCCGGTCCAGTGCGGTGCCCAGGACGAGGTTGACCCCGCCGGCCAGCGCCAGGTCGCACTCGCCGGCCAGCAGCGCCGTGCACGCCAGGTGGACGGCGACCAGGGACGAGGAGCAGGCGGTGTCCACGGTCAGGCTGGGCCCGCGCAGATCGAGCTGGTAGGCGAGCCGGTTGGCCAGCATGGCGCGTCCGCTACCGGTGCCGGTGCGCGGCGTGATGCCTTCCGGGTCGGCCAGCGCCAGCCGCGTCCAGTCGTCCGACATGGCGCCCACGTAGCTGCCGGTGCGGCTGCCGGCCAGCTCGGACGGCGACCGCCCGCTGTCCTCGACGGCCCGCCACGCGCACTGGAGCAGCAGCCGCTGCTGGGGGTCCATGGCGGCGGCCTCGGCGGTGGGGATGCCGAAGAAGCCGGGGTCGAAGGCGTCCGCGTCGGCGAGGAAGGCGCCCGGGTGGCCGGGGCGGAACCGGGAGGGCGCAGGGTCACCGGCCGGGTGCGCCGTACCGTTCAGCAGCCGCCAGTAGGCCGCCGGGTCGGGCGCCCCGGGGAACGCGCAGTCGAGCCCGACGACGGCGACGGCGCGCGGGCCCGCGCCGTCGGGGCCCGTGGCCTGCTCCTGTGGCACGGTCACACCTCCGCCGGTCCGTGGGCGGCGCCGGGGCCGCGCCGGGCGTACTCGTCAGCCAGGTGGCGGGCCAGCGCCTCGACGCTGGGGTGGTCCCAGGCGACGGTGGGCTCCAGATAGAGGGCGAACTCCTCCTCGATGTCGCCGTAGAGGCTGAGCGCGGCCACCGAGTCGAGCCCGTACTCGGCGAACGGGGTCCGCGGGTCGATGCTGCCGGCGGGCCGCTGGAGGAACGCGGCCAGCCGTGCGGTCAGCCAGTCGGCGAAGGCGCCCGGCCCCCACCCGGCGCCGGGCCCGTCCGGTGCGGCCGGCGGCCTGCCCGCGGACGGCTCGGGGGGCTGCGCCCCGGTCTGTTGCGCCACCATGTCAAGCTCCTCAGCCGGCGAGCGGGGTGTCGTACAGGTCGTAGCTGCGGCCCTCGTGGAAGCGGGCCAGCACCTCGTCGAGCAGGTGCTCCTCCCAGCCGTCGGGCAGCTTCGGCAGCGGGCGGCCCAGCCGTCTGGCGAGGCGGGTGAGCGCGAGCGCGGGCCAAACGGGCGAGGCGAGGAACCCCGACGGGCCGCCCGCGCCCGGCGCGTCGCCCTCCTGGCCGCACCACACGCCCAGGCAGGCGGCGGCTGCCAGCAGCAGCGCGTACCGGTCGGCGATGGCGTAGGCGCGGGGGTTGGCCAGCACGGTGCGGTCCCTGGCGGGCATGGCGGCGCACTCGTCGCGCAGGCTGCGCAGTTCCGCCGCCATCTCGCCGGCCAGCGCGCCCAGCGCCTCCGCGTACTCCCCCGCCCGTGCGGCGTGCCGCCCCGCCAGTGCGTCGGCGGCGCCCGCCAGCGAACAGGCCAGCCCGTCGCCGGTGGCCACCAGGCCCAGCAGCGAGGGGTCCAGGGGCGGCAGCGGGTCCCGGACGCGGAAGAGGGCTTCGGGCGCGGGCTGCCCGCCGTCCCACGCGGTGCGGGCCAGCCGGGGCAGCTGCGGGATGATCGTGGCCTGGCAGGCGGCGGTGCCCGCGTGGCCCAGGCTGATCATCGGCAGGTCCCGTACGTGTTTCTGGAAGGCGCCGTACTCGCCGCCGCGCACGTAGAAGTTGGCGCCCAGCACGATGGACAGGTCGTAGGTCGTCTCCGTCAGCAGCTTGGGCAGCAGGTACTTGACGGCGGCGGCGTACACGCTGGTCTGGTCGGGCAGCAGGTGGACGGCGCGGGTGGCTGCCAGGGCCAGGCAGTCGGACACCAGCAGGTCCACGAAGGCGCCCACCAGCGTGGCGCGGGCGTGCGGGATGTCCAGCACCGACCGGTTGTACAGCCGCCGGTCCAGCGCGAAGCCGACCGCGGTGCGCAGCGCGGTGTCGCCGCCGCCCAGGATCATCGAGGGGACGACGCTGCGGGTGATCTGGAAGGAGCGCAGCGCCAGTTCGACGCCGTCGCCCGGTCCGCCGACGAGCGCGTCGGCCCCGACGGGGCAGCCGCTGAACTCCACGCCCGCGTTCTGGCAGCCGCGCACCCCGACGGTGGCGTAGCGCGGCAGGTACCGCAGGTGGCGGCGCCCGCCGTCGGGGAGCCGGTCCTTCTCCACGAGCAGCACCGAGTGGCTGCGGCTGCCCGGCTCCTGCGAGGTGCGGCTGAAGAGCACCAGCGCCTCGGCCCGCACCACGTTGTTGATGACCTGTTTCGCGCCGTCCAGCACGAACGAGCCGTCGGCCAGCGGGGTGGCGCGGAACTCGTTGCGCACGAAGTCGTTGCCGTGCGCCAGCTCGTGGTAGGCGATGGCCAGCCGGCCGCCGCCCAGCAGCAGATCGGCGACCCGGCGCCGCTGCTCGGGCGTACCGGCCGCCCATACGGCGACGGCGGCGAGGAAGGAGGTGACGCCGTAGCCCAGGCCCAGGCTGGCGTCCCGCCGGAAGACGGTGCGCAGCACCCGGCCCAGGGTGTCGACGCGCTCCAGCCTGCCGCCCAGCGCGCGGGGCACGAACTCGGCGTTGAGGCCGAAGCCGGTCAGCATCTCCTCGGCCTCGGCGAGCAGTTCGCCGCGCTCGTCGGCGGCGAGCAGCGCGGCCAGTCCGAGCGGGTTGTCCGGGTCCGAGGGGTCGCCGAAGCGGCGCTCCAGGTCGGCGATCCGCCGCTGGACGGCCCGTTCCTCCGCCTCCGGCCCGGCAGCGCCGGTGGCCGCCGTGTCCTGTCCGGTACGGGTCAGCACGGCGGTCCCTCCGCGGTGCGGCGCGGGTACAGGGAGAACAGCTCCCCCGCCGCGTACTGTGCGGCCATCCGCTCCAGCAGTCGCTCGTACAACGGTTCCCGCATCTCTTCCTCCACCCCCCAGGCCCGGGGCAGCGCCCCCGTGCTCCCGGGCACAGATTCCTCCAGGCGGCTCGAAAGCCGGTCCAGTACGGCCTCGAGCCACAGTGGGGACGGCTGACCGCCCCCGTCGCCGTACCGCCACAGGCCCACGGCGCAGGCGGCGGCGAAGCAGGCGCTGTAGCCGCGCGCCAGCTCGAAGGCGTCCGCCGGGGGCCCGGCCGGGGCGGGGCGCACGGCCGCCATCCGGGTGTGCAGTGCGCGGCAGGCGCCCGTCAGGGTGCGGGCGCTGCGGGCGGCACCGGCCAGCCGGGGGTCGCAGGACGCGGCCCGGGCGAGGGCGTCCGCGCCGGCCGGGAGCGATCCCATCAGGGCGCTGCCGTCGCGGGCGAACAGCCGCAGCCGTGCGGGCGACAGCGCGGGCAGCGGGCCGGCCGGACCGAAGGTGGCCGCCTGCCAGTCGCTCCCGTCCGGCTCCGCTTCCCGTCCGGGCCGGGCGGGAAGCGGCCCGGCGGCGAACGTGCGTGCCAGGGTGCGGAACTGGGCGGTGAGCGCGTACAGGTTCACCATCGTGTTGCCGTCGAAGATGCCCACGATGCGGTGGTCGCGCTCCAGTTTCTGGAACCGGCCGTGCGCGTAGTGGTCGCTCAGGTACGCGCGGGCCCCCAGTACCCCGCGCAGCCTCTCCAGCAGCCGGTCCACGAGGGTGGGCACCAGGTATTTGGCGACGGCGGAGGTGACGCTCAGCTCGCCCGGCAGGGTGTGGATGCTGCGCGCGGCGACGGTGCTGAGCGCCTCGGCGGCGAGCAGGTCGGCGTAGCACTCGGCGAGGGTGCGGCGCACCAGCGGCAGCTCGGTCATCCGCCGCCCGTACAGCCGCCGTTCCCGGGCGAAGCCCAGTGTGAGCCGGAGCCCGTGATCGGCGGCGCCCAGGGAGAGTGCCGTGCACAGCGACCGGGTGATCTGGAGCGCCTTGAGCACGGTCTCGGGGCCCTCGCCCTCCCGTCCGACCAGGCAGTCGGCTCCCACGGGTGCCCCGTCGAAGGCGATGCCGCTGATGTCGGCGCCGCGGATGCCGAGGGTGGGCACCTTGGGCAGGGTGCGGTAGCTGCCCGGCGGCAGCCGGTCCTTGTCGACCAGCAGCAGGCTGAAGCCGCGGGGCCCGCCGCCGGGGTCGGTGCGGGCCAGCAGGCACACGAGGCGGCCCCGGGTCGCGTTGTTGATGAGCCACTTCTCGCCGGTGACGCGGTAGCCGCCGGCGAGCGGTTCGGCCACCACCTCGCCGGCCATCAGGTCGCTGCCGTGGGTGCGTTCGGTCAGTCCGAGACAGACCGGTTCGCCCGCCCGTACGATTTCCGCCAGCCGGCCGGCGCCCCGCTCGTCCCCGGCCACCCAGATGCACACGGCGCCCAGGAACGTCTTGCCGTGGCCGACGGCCACGGTCAGATCGCGGCGGGCCAGGGTGCGGACGATCTCCAGCAGCTGCGGCATCTCGGTGAGCGCGCCCCCGTACTCGGCGGGCACGTAGTAGTGCGGGAGCCCGAGCCGGTCGAGTGCGGCGCACGCGTCGGCGGGGAAGGCTTCGGCGGCGTCCTGGCGGGCGGCTGCCGCGTACCCCAGTGGTCCGGCCGGGCCGGTGGGGTCGCCCAGCCGGGCGTCCAGCTCCTCCCCCAGCGTCCGGCCGGGCGGCGCGCCCCCTTCGCCGGGCCGCTGTCGTGCCGTCGTCATCAGCGTTCCCCGGCGCCGCGGCCGGCGGGCCGCGCGTCCGTCCCGCCGGCGACCAGTCTGCGCACCTCGGGGGCGACGACCTCGTGCAGCGGGCGGATCTGCCCCGCCAGGAACATCTGCCGCATGGCGCCGCGCTGGAGCTTGCCGCTGGTGGTGCGGCGGACGGTACCGGGCCGCACCAGCAGCACGTTCTCCGCCGCCACCTCGAACTCCTCGGCCACGCGGCTTTGCACCGCCGCCGCCAGGGAGGCCAGCTCCGTCTCGAAGTCGCGACCGGTGCGCACCTCCTGGACGACGACGACATGGTCGCGGTCCGACTCCACGGAGAACGCCGCACTCGACCCGAACAGCGCGCTGACCCGCTGCACGCTGCGCTCGATGTCCTGCGGGTACAGATTCCGCCCGGCGACGATCATCAGGTCCTTCAGCCGCCCGGTGACGAACAGTTCGCCGCCGTCGAGCGCCCCCAGGTCCCCGGTGCGCAGGAAGCCGCCGCTGCCGTCGGCCGTCACCGCGCGGAACGCCTGCCCGTTCTCCAGCGGCCGGTTCCAGTAGCCGTGCCCGACGCTGTCGCCGCGCACCCACACCTCGCCGACCCGCCCGTCCGGCAGTTGTGCGTGGCTCTCGGGGTCCACGATCCGCACCTCGCAGCCGCGCGGGATGCCACAGCTGACCAGCCGGCGCGTCGGCCTGCCCGGCCGGGGCCCGCGCAGCCCGTGGTGCTCCAGCTCCCCGGCGTCCACGGTGCGCTCCCGCGCGGTGACGCCGGGCACCCCGCCGCAGACCAGCAAGGTGGCCTCGGCCAGCCCGTAGCAGGGGTAGAAGGCGGAGCGGCGGAACCCGGCGGGTGCGAACCGTTCGGCGAACGCGTCCAGCGTCTCGGCCCGCACCGGTTCGGCGCCGTTGACCGCCGTCTCCCAGCGTGCGAGGTCCAGCCCGGCCAGCTGCTCGTCGGTGACGCGGCGCACGCACAGGTCGTAGCCGAGGTTGGGTCCGCCGCCGGTGGTGATGCCGTACTCGTCGATCATGCGCAGCCAGTTGACCGGGCGTCTGACGAAGCCGACCGGTGACATCAGCACCCCTCTGCCGCCCAGCCACAGCGGGTGCAGCAGATGCCCGGCCAGGCCCATGTCGTGGTGGAACGGCAGCCAGCCGCCGACCACCGAGTCGGGGCCGGTGCGCATCGCCTGCCGTACGGCCTCCTGGTTGGCGAGCATGTTGCGGTGCGTGACCATCACGCCCTTGGGTTCGCTGACGGACCCCGAGGTGTACTGGAGGTAGGCCACGTCGTCGGGGAAGAGCCCCGGCTCCCGCCAGTCGTCGGGGGCGCTCGGCGTGGCACGGTCGGTGGCCAGGCACACCACGTCCGCGTGGCCGGTGGTGGCCAGCAGCTGGGAGACGGCGGAGGCGTTGTCCGAGTCCGTCATCAGATAACTGACGGCGGCGTCCCGCACGATGGCCGCGACGCGCTCCACGTTCTGCCGGGCACCGCCGGGCGGCGGCGCCGGCACGGCCACGGCGCCGGCGAACAGGCAGCCGAGGAAGCTGGTGACGAACTGCTCGCCGTCGGAGTGCAGGATCAGCACCCGCTGCCCGTGGCAGCCCCGCTCCTGGAGCCAGGCGGCCAGCCGCAGGGCCCGCCTGCCCAGTTCGCCGTAGCTGAGGGGGTCCGCCTCCAGCACCCCCTCGCGGCCCGCCCGGACGAACTGGTACGCGGTCGCATCGGGCCGCTCGTGGATTCTGCACAGCGCGAGTTCCGTGAAATTCCCGGGCACAGCCATCATCGCCCCCATAGCCCCGTTGGCGACCCGCCAGAGTGCGGGCCCTCTCGGATGACCGACGAACCGTCATCGTGGGGCAGAGGGTGACTCCGGCCTCTCAAGCCCACCTCTATTCACCGTGGACCGCCCCTCCTGCTGCTGCCCCATGTCGCTGTACGGCATCAGCCACAGCTGTCCGTACGTGGACAGCGCCCGCCACACCGCCGCCAACGCCCTGCGCACCCACACACCGGCCTCCCCACTGCCCGGCCCCTCGCGGGGCCCGCCTCGTCCTCCGGGCGGCCAGCGTGCGGGCCGCCGCTCGACGGCCGCTCAGGCCCCGTCCCCTCCCAGCCGCAGCGCCGCGTCGATCAGCGGGACGTGGCTGAAGGCCTGCGGGAAGTTGCCGACCAGCCGCCCGCGCCGCGTGTCCCACTCCTCCGCGAGCAGGCCCACGTCGTTGCGCAGCTCCAGCAGCCGTTCGAACAGCCGCCGTCCCTCGGCCCGGCGGCCGATGAGGGCGAGGTCGTGCGCCAGCCAGAAGGAGCAGGCGAGGAAGACGCCCTCCCCGCCGGGCAGCCCGTCGCCTGACGCGCCACCGCCCCGGTCCGGGCCGTCCGCCAGGGGGTAGCGGCGGACGAAACCGTCCTCGCACAGCTCCCGGCGCACCGCCTCCACGGTGCCGGCCACCCGCGGGTCGCCGGGCGGCAGGAACCCCACCTGGGGGATGAGCAGCAGCGAGGCGTCCAGCTCGCGCGAACCGTAGGACCGGGTGAAGGTGTTGCGGTCGGCGTCGTAGCCCTTGGCGCACACCTCCTGGTGGATCTCGTCGCGCAGCGCCCGCCACCGGGCGAGCACGGGGCCGCTCGACCCGAGTGCGGTCAGCCGCCGCACGGTACGGTCGGCGGCCACCCACGCCATCACCTTCGAGTGGGTGAAGTGCCTTCTGGGGCCGCGCACTTCCCAGATGCCCTCGTCGGGGTCGCGCCAGTGCGACTCCAGATGGTTCATGAGTTTCATCTGGAGGATGTGCGTCCCGTCGTCGCCGGCCTTTGGTCCGGGCGTGAGCCGGGCGGTGCGGGCCAGCCACAGGGCGTCGACGACCTCCCCGTACACGTCGAGCTGGAGCTGGGCGGCGGCGCCGTTGCCGATACGGACGGGCCGCGAGCCCTCGTACCCGGGCAGCCAGGGCAGTTCGGACTCGGCCAGCTCCCGCTCCCCGGCCACCCCGTACATGATCTGGAGGTTCTGCGCGTCCCCGGCGACGGCCCGCAGCAGCCACTCGCGCCACTCGCGGGCCTCTTCGCGGTAGCCGGTGCGCAGCAGCGCGCCCAGGGTCATGGCCGCGTCCCGCAGCCAGGTGTAGCGGTAGTCCCAGTTGCGGACGCCGCCGATCTCCTCGGGCAGCGAGGTGGTGGGAGCGGCGACGATCCCGCCCGTCGGTGCGTAGGTGAGGGCCTTGAGGGTGATCAGTGACCGCATCACCGCCTGCCGCCACGGCCCCGTGTAACGGCACCGCGCGGTCCACTCGGCCCAGAACCGCTCGGTGCCCGCCAGCAGCCGGGCCGCGTCCGGGCGGGGCGGGGCCGGGCGGTGCGAGGGCTGCCAGCTGAGGGTGAGCGCCACCCGCTGCCCCGGGGCGACGGTGAAGTCGGCGTAGGTCGTCAGGTCACCGCCGTAGGTCTCCGCGTCGGTGTCCAGCCACAGCGAGTCGGGGCCGGCGACCGCGACCGTGCGCCGCGGCGTTCCCGTTCCGTCCGGGTCCACCCGCCGCACCCACGGGACGACTCGGCCGTAGCTGAAGCGTGGCCGCAGCGCGGACCGCATGGTGACCCGCCCGCGCACGCCCTCCACGATCCGCACCAGGACGGGCGCGGCGTCCTGGCGCGGCGGCATCAGGTCCAGGACCCGTACGGTGCCCTCCGGTGTGTCCCACTCGGACTCCAGGACGAGGGAGTCCCCGCGGTAGCGGCGTCGTGCGGCGGCGCTCGCGGCACCCGCACCGACGGCCGCGGGCGCCAGCCGCCAGCAGCCGTGCTCGTCGCCGCCGAGCAGGCCCGCGAAGACGGCGGGCGAGTCGAAGCGGGGCAGACACAGCCAGTCCACCGAACCGTCCCTGGCGACCAGCGCCGCGGTCTGCATGTCCCCGATCAGCGCGTAGTCCTCGATCAGCGTCGCCATCCGGCCTCCCCGCGAGCTGCCCGCCGGTCCGCGTCGGGCCCTGCACGGCCCACGGCTGCCGCCAGCACAGACGGCTGGGCTGGAGACTCGCTGGAGGCCGGCTCGGCCACGGGCGCGGTCCGCCGCGCGGGGCGCGGGGGCGGGGGCGAGGGGCCGTGGTGCGCGGGCACGCGGTTTTGTCGGTGCGCGGGCATCCGGTCCGGTCGGGGGGTGCGGCTGCGCGGTTGGCCGGTTGACTGGCTGACCGGCTCACCGGCTGGCCCGTTGACCTGTTGCCTGTTGACCTGTTGACCTGTTGACCGTCTTTGGAACTGCAACTAAGTTGGTTGCAGTTCCAATGACGGTGACGGCGGGAGCGCGGATGGCGGGGCTCAGCAGCAGAAGCGCGGTGGCGATCCACGCGCTCGCGATGCTGGCGAACCGGCGCGGGGGCTCGCTGACCTCCGCGGAGATCGCGGACAGCCTGGGCAGCAACCCGGTCCTCGTACGACGCGTCCTCGGCCGCCTGCGGGACGCCGGACTGGTGCGCTCCACCGAGGGCCGCGGGGGCGGCTGGTCCCTCGCCCGCGCCCCCCGGGACATCACGCTGTACGACGCGTACACCGCCGTCGAGGAGGGGCAGATCTTCTCGCGGCACACCCATCCGCCCAGCTCGGCGTGCGAGGTCGGACGCACCATCGGCGTCCTGCTCGACGACGAGTTCCGGAGCGCGGAACGCGCTTTGGAGGAACAGCTCGGCAGGACGACGATCGCCGGCCTGCTCCAGCGCATCCTGGCCTCCGGCAACGGAGCGGGGAGCCACTGACCGAGCGGGCGCCGTACCGGCGCTCCGCGCCATGACGCATACCCAAACTGTAACCGCATCGGTTGCAGTTAACCCCCCGTGCTCCGGCCCCTCCCGGCTCCCGATGCCGGCAGCCGCACGCCCCGTCCACGTCCCCACGCCCCACATCCCTTCCACACCCACGCCCCCACGGCCCCACGGCCCGACCGACCCAGCACGTACCAGGAGTGATGAGCGGTGCCCCAGGAATCCGCAGCACACACGAGCAACGAGGTCCGCGGCCCCGCGACCCGGGCCCCCGCAACCCCCGCGGCCCACGCCCCCGTGACCCACGACCTCGTGATCAGCCGCGCACACGTCTTCGACGGCCACCGTGCGCTCGACGGCCCCCACGACATCGCCGTCGACGGCGGACGGATCGCCGCCGTCTCGGCCGAGCCGCTCAGAGGCAGGCGGCAGGTGGACGCGGCCGGACGGTGGGTCATGCCGGGGCTGATCGACACGCACATCCACTTCTACGACGTGAGCGCCGTCTCCGACGCCGACTCGATGCGGGCCTTCGAGGAGAGGGAACTCCCCGGAAAACTCGGGCTGTTCCTCGACCACGGGGTCACCACCATCAAGTCGGTGGGCGACCCGACGGACGGCATCCTGGCCACGCGGGCCAGGCTGGCCGCGGGCACGCTGCGGGGCCCGCGGCTGCTCGCGACCGGTTGCGGCATCACCGGACGCGACGGGCATCCCGCCTCCACCGTCTTCGGCGGCAACCCCTGGGCGCGCGAGCGCTTCACGGGGGAAGTCGGAAGCGTGCGGCAGATGCGCGAGCTGGTGCACCGTCTCGCGGACCGCGAGGTGGACGCGATCAAGCTCCTGTCGGAAGGAGCGTGTGCACACTCCGGCGGACCGGAGTACCTGTGGCGGAACCCCGCCTTCCCGGACGGTGTCGCGCTGGAACGGCTTCCCCCCGACCTGCTGCGGGCGGGCATCGAGGCCGGGCACGAGCGGGGCCTGCGGGTCACCGTCCACACCACCCAGCAGGTCGCGGCGCGTGAGGCGGTCGAGGCCGGGGCGGACGGTCTGGAGCACGGCGTCACCGTCGAACCCCTCACCGACCACTCGCTCATCGACCTGATGCTCGAACGCGGCACCACCTATACGCCCACGCTCTGGATCGACGACGCCCACCCGGACGCCCGCGGCAATCTGATGAAGGTGGCCGGGCCGGCGTGCACATCGCGCTGGGCAGCGACACCTTCAGCGGTCTGGGCCGGTACGGGGCCAACACCCTGGAGGAGGCCGGGCTCATGGTGGCGGCCGGGTTGACGCCCGCCCAGGTGCTGGCCGCGGGCACCAGCGGCGCGGCACGGCAGTGCGTCCGCCCCGACCTCGGCACGGTCGCCCCCGGCAAACGCGCCGACCTGCTCGTGCTGGACACCGACCCCACCGCGGACATCGGCAGCCTCCGCGACCTGCGCATGGTGATCCAGAACGGCGGGATCACCGTCGACAAGCGGTAGGGCCAGGTCCCGTCCGGGGTCATGCCGGAGCCGTGGCCCGATGGCGAAGGTCACATGATGCGCCGGACAGAACCTAGCCCCGCTGCCCGGCCAGCGTGTCCAGGACGTCGGCGACCGGGGTGGGATCCAAAGGGCCGACGTGTGACGCCCCGGGGAAATCGTGCACGCGGAACCTGTTGCCGGGTGTGGACGCGTCGGCTTCCGCGATCATCCTGTCCTGGAGCGCGGTGGCGATCGTACGGTCCTTGCCGAAACGCAGGTACGTGCGGGGAATGCGTCCCCAGGTACCGGCCCGCCCGACCGCTCGGCCCGCATAGGCGGCGACGGGCTCGTCGGTCTGCATGCCGGCCAGCATCCGGCGGAAGTCGGCGTCGGGGTGGTCCGCGCAGATCATCTCCTTCAGGAGGGCCAACTCACCGCTGACACCCGTGCGGAAGTTCAGCCGCAGTACCCCCAGCCGGTCCGGATCACCCACCGTCAGTTCCACCGGACTGACGGCGTCCGCGTTCTCGGGTGCCGCCGTGCAGGCGTCCGCCGTGGGCAGGACACGGCTGGGGCAGAAGGCCGCCATGTAGCAGATGTGGTGGAGCAGGTGCGGGACGGCGTCGCCGACACGGCTGACCGACACGCCGCCCAGGCTGTGCCCGACCAGCACGACCGGGCCGTTCCGTGCGGCCTGCCGCACGATGCCCGTGACGCGCGCCTCGTAGTCGTCCAGCCCGAGGCCCTTCAACGGGGAGGGCTCGACCGCCATCGCCTTGAGATCCTGCCGCTGGTACGACTCCGCCACGAAAGCCTCCGCGCCGTGCTGCGGCTGGTCCACCATGACGACGCGGTGGCCGCGCAGCACCAGTTCCCGTGCGATCGGCATCCAGAACGCACCGGCGCTGTGGGTACCGTGCACCAGCACGTAAGTGGTGAGCCCGCGACGCGGGGCCGCCGCGGCCGGCGGGGTTCCGAGCCCGGTGGCCAGCGCCATGCCTCCCGCCGCGACCCCCAGCCCACGCAGCGCCGTCCGCCGGGTGGCACCTTCTCGTTCTTCGTTCGTGTCATCCATCACGAACACGACGCTATGAAGGACCCGTTCGGCCCACCATCGGTCCAGCACCACCGGCAGGGGTGGACCCAGAACCACCCTGCCGTGCGGCTCACGGGGTCCGATCGCGCGCCGTGAGCGACCGGACCGCCCGGCCTGCCCGGACCGCCCCGCGCGTTCCCACCGCGACCGCGGGACCTTCGGAGGACGCCGGATCGGGCACCCGATCCCGGGGCCGGCGCGGAGGCGGCACGGCGGCAGACCCGCCCGGTTCGGCCATCGATCAGCCGGACAGGGCCTAGCTGCGGCGCAGCCGGGGGAAGGAGGGTACGGCGGCCAGGAAGAACAGGGTGGTGAGGATGTACGGCCAGGTGAGGGTGTGGCCGCCGAACGGGGCGAAGAACGAGGTGACCGCCACCGTCAGCACCGTCGAGGCCGCCGCCCCCACCAGGGCGTACAGGAGGGCGGCGACGCCGCGTTCGAGGAAGACGGCGCCCAGTGCCATGGCGACGAGCACCGCGTTGTAGCCCAGCAGGCCCTCGGCGACGTCGGAGGCGGGGGCGCCCAGGCCCCAGGCGGTGACGATGCCGACGACGCTGCCGAGGCAGGCGGTCAGTCCGGCGAACCAGTCGGCGACGAAGATGCCCAGGAGGAAGAGCAGCCCCACGTACCACTGCGGCATCAGGAAGATCTGTCCGACGTCGGCGAAGAACGCGTGCACCACCTCACCGGCTCCCAGCGCCGAGTCCTCCGAGGCGGAACGCGGCAGCGCCGAGAGGGAGGACCCCTCGTGCCACACCCGCTGGAAGCCGGGCGCCGCGACCGTCACCACACTGGCCATCAGACAGAACGGCAGCGTGAACGTCGGCATCGACCAGGGGCGCAGCAGATTGGCCAGCGCGGCCGTCAGCACGGCGGCGACCACCGCGCCCCCCGCCGCCATCAGCCAGGTCGAGACGTACCCCGGGCCGAGGAACACCGCGAAGGCGAGCGCCACCAGGCAGCCGTTGAAACCTTCGAGCCCCGCGGCGATCCGCTCCCGGTCCACCCCCAGCACATAGGCGGTGGCCGTGCCCAGCAGCGCGGCGAGCCCGTAGCGCCAGCCGGCCGCGAACACCGCGGCGACGAAGAAGAGGCCGCACGCCGCGTTGGGCATGAAGTCCACCTGTGCGAAACCGCGCAGCACTTCGTACCCGAAACGCACCGGCTGCCGACGCGCCACCTCGGGCACGGGCAGGTCCCAAGAAACCGAACGGCTCATAGGTGCAACGTACACGCACCGGGGTGCCGTCCCCTGCCCGGGGCCCGCCCGGGCCGCTCGCCCTCCCCTGCCCGCCCCGCCCGGCCTCCGCCGGGAACTACCGCAGCCCCAGACAGGGCAGCCACGAACGGTCGCCGCCGGTCGCCGTCAGCATCGCCGCCAGCACCCCGCCGGCCCCGCCCAGCAGCCCGCACCGCTCCCGCGCGAGCTGCCACAACTCCTCCTCGTGCGCGACCAGATGGGACAGCATCCGCTCCACCAGCACCGCACCGGCGGGCGGGCCCCCGCACCGCCGCACCGCGTCGGCGACCGCCAGCACCCCCGCAGCACCGTGACAGAGCCCCAGCCGGTCACCGGGATCGTCGCCGAACAGATGGAAACCCTCGTGGAAACCGTCCGCGAACGAGGTGAAGGCCGCCCCCGCCCAGTCGGCCAGATCCCGGTCACCGAGCACCTCACCCGCCTCCCACAACGCCCAGGAGACACCCGGTGTGCCGTAGCACCACGCCTGCCGGGCGTGCGCCCCCGGCGGTCGCCTCTCGCCGTCGAGCCCGCAGCCGGCCCAGGTACGGATGTCCCGCGCGTCGTCGAAGGACTCGCCCCGCAGCCAGCGACAGGCGTACCGCAGCGCGCTCACCAGGTCCGCACGCGGGCCCAGCCGCCGTACGACCGCGCTCAGCGCCGCGACCACCCCCGCGGCCCCGTGCCCCATCCCCGTGTTGATCCGCCCGTGCAGCCACCCCAGCAGCGGATGGTCGGGGTAGTGCGCCCGCAGCCCGGGCAGCCCCTCCTCCCCGCACAGCTGCGCCAACTGCGCGGCGTACCTTCCGTACCCCTCCCCTTCCGTACCCCGCACCGCGTCGTCCACCACGAACGCCAGCAGCAGCCCGGAGGGCCCCAGGATCAGGTCGTAGTCCGGGAACCGTACGGCCCCGTACCGCACATCCCCCACGAGGGCGAGCCCCGCGCCCCGCCGTCCCGCCACGTTCTCGACGGGCGGCGCCGGATGCCCGTCACCGCCGCCCGCCGGCCGGCCCGCTCCCGGCCCGGTGGCCTGCGGGGGTGCGGGGCGGGCGCCGGGCGGTGTCGCGGTGTCGGCGCCGTTCGGGGCCGGGCCGCCGGAACCGGCGGCGCCCGGGCGGCCGTTGCGGGAGGATGCCGGTCCGCCGTTGCGGGGCGGCGGGGGGCCGCCGTTGCCGGAGGGCGCCGGGCCGCCGGTCCCGGACAGCGGGAGGCCGCCGCTGCCGGACGGTGCCGTGCCGCCGTTGGCGGGCCGGAACGGATCCGTGGTGCCGGACGGGAACGGCCGGTCGCCGGTGCCCGGGGCGGCGTACCGGTCCCCCGCACCGGGCGCGGCGGGACGCCCGTCGCCCCCTGTCCGCGGGCGCACGGGGCCGGGCGGACCGGCCGGGCGTACCGCACCACCGGTCCCCGGGGGACCGGGACGGTCGCCGGGACGGGCAGGGCCGGGCCCTGCGGGCCGAGGCCCGGATGAGTTCGGCTCCGCACGACCCCGGAGGGCGCCGTTCGGCTGGTCGAGGAGCCGTTCGCGGAGCCGGTCGGCGACCGGGTGCAGCGCCGGGTGGAGGACGGCGCCCTGCCGCAGGCCCACCAGGGTGCCGGCCAGCCCGCCGTCGTAGAGCCCGCGGTGTCCGGGCCCGCGGCCCGCCCCGCGGGCCCACACCGCGCAGGCGCGGGCCGCGACATTGGCGGCCTCGGTGTCGCCCATGGCGGCCACGAGCCGGGCCAGGACGGGAACGCCGGGGTCGCTGGGGAACTCGACGGGCCGCCCGCGTCCGGCTTCCCCGGACGGGCCGGGCACCTGGAGGGAGCCGCCCAGCAGGTCGGGAGGGCGCTGGGCCGCCGCACATCTGGCACGTTCGGTCCACAGTTCCAAAGCGGCCACGGCAAGCCGGAGTGCGACCGCACGGGCTCCGGCGTGGGTGAGGGCGTGCTGGGACACGGCGGGTCTCCCATCGGGGGTCGGGGGTGCCCCGGGCGTGCCGTGCCGGGGGCGGGAGGGGTGAGGCGCTTGGGCCGGTGCGAAGGCGTCGGCGCGTGAGCTGTACGAGAAACGTCGCTGTGTCAGGAGCGCCGCCGTGTCAGGGGCGTCGCTCCGCCGAGTGGTTCCGGCGCCGGAGAGGACCGGAGAGCCGCCCGGCCCAGCGGCCGGGCGGCTCGGACAGCTCCGCGCCGGCCGGCCGCGAGGCCGGCCCCGGGAGCACACGGATCAGCCGCAGATGACGACGGTGTTGCAGACGACGATGCTGCACACCTGGCTGTAGGCGCCCGTGTTCTCGGACACTGCCAGCTCGCTCTCGGTGACCCGCGCGTCGAGGTCGTCGATCAGAGCGTCGAGTTCGAACTCCGTCTTGCCGTTGGGCATGGTCCCTTCCCTTCGTTCACTGTGGATGTGGTGTCCGCCCCGGACCGCCGCCTCCGTGGGAGGGAGGCGGGCCGGGGAGGCCAGGAGCGCCGCACCAGGCGGCGTACGCTCGGTCCGCCAGCTCTTCGGCTGTGCGGTCGTGGGGCAGGCGCAGCAGCAGTTGGGCGGCCACGCCGCGCGGGGTGTCACCGTCCGTGCCCGTGGGGGCGGTCAGTGGCAGCCCGTCCGGGGAGGGCAGGGCCTCCTCCAGGATCAGATCGTCGCTGGGCTCGGCCTGGCAGAGCCGTTCGACGGCTTGCAGCGCGGGCAGTGCCGCCAGATCGACGGGCAGCGGTTTCGCGTCCGGGCGGGCGCGCAGATAGCCGAACCGGGGCAGCCGGGCCGTGCGCCGCAGCGCGGCGAGCGCCCCCGCCTTGACCGGCTCGGGGTCCGTGGGCCGCCACAGCGCGGCGCGCGGCAGCCGCCACTGCGCGGGGCTGACGACGAGCAGTCCGCCGACCGTCAGCCGGGGCACGCGCGGCGCGTCGGGGAACGCCCCGGCGAGCCCGTCGAGCCGCACCATGTGCCGGGTGGCGGGGTGTCCCGCCGCGGTCAGCAGCCGCAGCAGCCGGTCGTACGGCGGCGCGGCGGTGCGGGTGGCGTGGTGCGCGGGGAGGAGGCGTACGCCGTCGGCCTCCGCGACGAGGGCGCCGTCGGCGACGCGGAGGGTGATCCGGTCCAGCGGGAGATGGCGTACGGGCGGCAGCGGCGTGGCCGCGGGGCTTCCCGCGGGAGCGACGGCGCTGCGCGCAAGACCGTGGTAGAGCGGCGTGTTGGGGTCCCCGGTGCACCAGCTCGTGAGGACGGGACGGCGTACCGCGTTGGCCGCCTCCTCGCCCAGCGGCGGCACCAGCACCTCCACGAAGCGCACACCCGCACGGCGTTCGAACGCGGCGAGGAAGTCGCGGTAGCAGGCCGGGCCGGGATATCCGGCGTAGGGGTCACGGGGTGCGTGGAGTTCGTCCAGCGCCTCGGCGAAGCGCGCGTCGATCACACCGGCGGGTGACGCGGACTCCAGTACGGCGAGGGGTCCGGAGTGCCGGCCGTGGTGCGGGCCTGTGCCGGCCCCGTCCGCTCCGGACGGCGGGGCGGCAGGGGCCGGGAGGGGCCGCAGCAGGCAGTCGGCGGGCCAGGCTTCCAGCAGCGCGGGCACCTGCGGGGCGCCCAGCTCGTCCAGCAGCGCCCCGTCGATGTCGATCTGCTCCTCCCCCAGCCGTGCGCCCAGGTGGGCCAGCAGCCGCGCGTAGGCGGAGCCGGGCGACCGGGCCGGCTCCCAGCACCCGCGAGGCGGCCCGGGCCGGGGGCGCGGGCCACCGGCCGCCTCGTCCGCCTCCTGGCGGGCCTCCAGCAGCCGGAGCACCGGAACAGGTGCCGGACCGAGCGAGGCGGCCTCGGGCAGCTCGCTTCGGCCACCGGAATCCGACGGGCGTTCGGACTCGCACAGCGCCGACAGCCGCCGTGCCAGCGCCAGCCCTTCGGCGACCTGCGGCACGTTCGTGACGTACGGGTCGTCGCGGTGTCCCGCGCCCGTGCCGTTCTTCCGTGCGGACGGCGGGCGTCGCAGCTTGCGGTAGGAGTCCAGGAAGGCGCCACGGCCGACCGTGCCGGGCAACACCGCCTCCGCCGTGTGGAGTTCGCCGGTGCTCCCGGGGCCCGCTTCCGCCGTACGGTGCCGGGTCCGCCGCGTCGGCGTCCACGGCAGCCGGGCCGCGTGCGGGGCGGCGCACACCTGGAGCACGCCCAGGGAGTGCAGATGCGCCAGGAACGAACGGAGCACCGGCTGCGCGGACGGCGGACCCACGGCCGCCTCCAGCGCGGCGAGCGTGCGGGGCGTTGCGGCGAGCGCTTCCATGACGGCTTCCAGCACCTCGGTACGCCGCAGGGTGAGCCACCGCAGCCGTCCGCCCCCGGGGCCCGGGTCGACGACGCACACGTGCAGGTGCCCGCTGCCCACGTCACCGGTGACGTGGTGGAGGGGGGCGGGCGCGAGCAGGACGTGCGGCGCTGCGGTGCCCAGGTGGAGGTCGCGCAGCCGGGACCACAGCAGGTGCACGTTCTCCGTACGGCGGGCCGCCGTCTCCGCGGGCTCCGGCGCGGGCCCCGGCAGCAGTACGGTGCCGTCCTCGTACGAAGGACCGCCGGGTGACGCGGCCGACCGTGCCGGACGGGACGGCAACCGCACCGGCAGCACGGCCAGTTGCCCGGCCCAGTCGCGCGGGGTCGTCTTCGCCGCGGCCCGGCCCAGCGCCCGCCACAGATACCCGACACCCTTGCGCTGCCGCTTGCCGCCCCACGGCTCCCCGGCCGCGGCATGCCGTTCCAGGTCCGGCACCACGCGCGGAGCGGCGCTGCGGAGAAACTCCCGCAGGGCGGGTTCGGTACGGGCAGTCTCCAGCAGCATCGTGCCGGCCCGCTCCCGTTCGGCGGCGACCTGGCGGGTGAACGCCGCGTAGGCGCCGCGGAGTTCCGCCTCGTCCCCGGCGAGTGCGCGCAGTTCCCCGGCGAGGGCGGGCGCGAGACCGGCGATGCGATCGGCGACGGGAACACAGCCGAGAAGGCCGGCACCCCCTGCGCCACCGCCGGAACCGCGCCCGGTCGCCCACGCGAAGACCTCGGCGACGCCCCGCCCCGCACCACCGCCACCACCCGGACGGGAACCCCCACCCTGCCCCGCGCCACCGCCTTCACGCGAACAGGAACCCCCACCCCGACCCACGCCATGCACGGCGCCCGCCACCACGGCACGGCCGCCGCCCCCGCCCGCACCACGGGCCGCACTCTCGTCCGCACCATCACGGGCCGCGCCCGCCTCCGCGCCACCGGTCGCGCCCGCGTTCACACCAGGGGGCACGCCCGCCTCCGCGCCACCGGCTGCGCCCACGCTCACGTCAAGGGCGCCTGCCCCCACACCACCGGCCGCACCCACGCTCACGCCAGGGGGCGCACCTGCCTCCGCGCCACCGGCCGAGCCCCCGTCGCCACCACCATGGACCGCGCTCCCGTCCGCACCACACGCCGCGCCCGCGCCCGCAGCACTTGCCGCGCTCCCTTCCGTACCACCGGGCGTGCTCCCCTGCACGGTGGCGACAGTGCCCCTGGACACCGGTGAGGCGGTGTCCGCGCCGGCGCCCGGGGTGGGGGGCGACGGCGTGACGGTGGGGACCGCGTGCAGCCGGCGCCGCAGTGCGAGGACGGCGCGCCGGTCCGCCGTGGCCAGCCGTCCGTCCGGCACGACCTCCTCCCCCAGCCGCGCGCTGAGCGCGTGCGCCCGCACGGCGAACGCGTTCTGCCGGGCGGCCAGCCGGTCCGCCGTGACGAACAGGGCCGGGCTCCCGGCGCCGGCCCAGACGGCGAACGGCACCCCCGCGAGCCGCACGAGCGCCGCCGCACCGAGCGGCACACCGTTCCCGGACGGCTCACCGACGGGCTCTGCGGCCTCCCCGGTCTCTGCGGTCTCCCCGGTCTCCGCGGTCTCCGCGACCTCCCCGGTCTCAGCGGTCTTCCGGGGCGCCGCGGCACCACCGGTGCGGAAGTCACCGGACCCGACGGACTCGACAGACCCGACGGGCTCGGCGGACTCGACGGACCTAGCAGACCCGGCAGACCCGACGGGCTCAACGGACTCGACGGACCCGGCAGATCCGGCAGACCCGGCGGGCTCAACGGACCCGACGGACCCCGCGGTCCCGCCGGGCTGCGGGAGGGGACCGTGCGGGCCGGCGGCCGGTGCTGGGCGGGTCCGGGGGACGGGCGGGTCAGCGGGTCGGGGCCGTCGCGGCATGCGTGTCCCTCCCCTCGCCGGACAGCGCGCCCGCAAGCAGGCTCTGGCGCGCGAGGGACAGCAGCCCGCGGTTCCAGTGGAAGACCGTGTAGTACCCGGCGGCGGCGCGGGGGCCGATCGTGGCCTCTCCCGCCTCGAAATAGCCCTCACGCCAGCGGGTGGCGGCCCGGCGGACGGCTTCGCCGTGCCGCCGCAGGGTGGCTGCGCGCTCCTGCGGGAAGGCGCGCAGGGCGTCCTCGAGCGGCGCGTGCCAGTAGGCGACGATGCCCGCGGCGGCCCGCTGCCGCGCCTGGGGCGCGATGTCCGCCGTCGCGCCGTGCAGCCGGCGCCCGGTCTGCCGGGCGACGAAGTCCCACACTCCGCGGTGTTCCCAGCCGACGATGCCGAGTCCGGCGAACACCTCCCGCAGCATCAGCAGCGAGAACCGCCATCCGACGGACGGGCCGGTCTCGCGGGGGTGGTTGATGTGGTGGTCGAGCCAGGCGAGCGAGTCCAGGGTGAACAGGTCGTGCACGTACGTCATCGACGCGGGCCCGCCGAAGAGGTAGTGCTCCGGTTCGTAGACGGTGCACACCGGCCGGCGCCGCAGTCCCTCGCACTCGCCGAGGCGGCGTTGCAGAGCGGTGCGGAGGGCGGTGGCGGCAGTCTGCCCGCGTTTCCCGTGGGTTTGCCGGGTGCCCGTCTCCACGGCCTGGAAGCGGACCCGGATTCCGGGCTCCTTGTGCATGAAGAAGAAATTCCGTGCACGGTCGGAGGCGAGGAATTCCCGTGCCACTGTGGCCAGTTCCTCGTAGCAGCGGGGCCGGCCGTCCGGGTCGCGCTCCGGGGTGAGGTTCACCTGTACCCAGGGGGCGCCGGTGTTGGCCGGCGCCGGCCCGGCGTGGGCCCGGGCGGGCCCGGCGGACGGGGGGAGCGCCGCGTGTGCGCGGGCCCTCGCGGACAGGTCGTGGACCGTCCTGCCCGGTGCGGCCGGGTCCGCGGCCCGGCCCTGTGCGGTGTCCGTGCCGGCCACGGTGTCGGGGTGGTCCGCGGTGTCCGCCGCCCGGGCGGCGTCACGGGCGGCGGTGACGCCGGCCGCGAGCCCTGTGCTGAGGCCGGCGGAGACCGCTGCCCAGCCTCGCCGCCCGGCCGCACGACCGCTCCGTCCGGCTTCGCCGGCCCGCCGGGCGGCTTCTCGCAAGTGTCCTGTGAATCGTTCGGGAAACCGCCCCGCGGAACCGTGGGGCGAATCCGGAGACCGTTTTTCCTCGGCCAATTCCGCTCCCCCTTCACAGTGATTGCGGTGACGCAATCACGCCATGTAGGGGAACTTCCCGCCCTTATCGGCATCGAACAATGAATCGCTGTTCTTCATATGAACGGCGGTTGTGCGCCGGGGCGATTCCCGACGGCGGAGCGCGGCCGGGGAGCCGCCGATCGAAAGCCGTCGGGACGTCGGCACGGCACGCGGCGGCACGTGTGCCGGCACGCCAGGCGGCCGTGCGTCCCGACTGGCCGCCGTGGCCGCCCCCGCTTCCCTCAGACCCCGGCTCCGGAGGGCCGGTCCGCGAGCGCGCGGGCGCCCGCGGCGGCCAGTCGGGACGCCTTCTCCCGCGCGGTGACGGCCATGGCCGCCCGGCCGAGCTGGTCGGCGAGACGCGCCTGGCCCAGCCAGTTGTAGGGGCTGGTGGGCCGCAGGCCGAGACGTTCGCTCAGCAGCGTACGGGCCAGGCCGGTGCGCCGGGCCCGCAGCGCCGCCTCCACCAGCGTGCGCTGAACGGCGTCCCGCTGCGCGTGGCTGCCGCCGAACGTCTGGAGCCGTCCGCGGACCGGCAGCAGCAACTCGACCGTGCGCTCGTACTGTTCCCGGGCGAAGGCGATCAGCGCCCGGCACACCGGCAGCCCGATCCGGGCCGTCATCCCGTGATTGGTCACGCCGGGGTGCGGGCGCGCCGCCCATTCGGCGCGCGCGGCCACCACTTCCTCGGCTTCGCGCAAGCGCCCCGCGCCCAGGTAGGCCATCACGGCGTGCGTGTCGTTGAAGGCGTAGTGCGGGCCGTCCGCGCGCGCCGCCCACGCGTCGGCGAGGACTTCCCACCGGTCGCCCACGGCCGCGGACGCCGTACCACCGTCCAGGTACAGCCGCCACAACAGGGCCGCCGCGTCGAGCAGTTCGAGGGCCACTCCGGCGGACTCGGGGTGGTGGATCGCGGCGTCGTAGATCTCCAACGCCCTGTGCACGTCGCCCGACTCCAGCGCGTACAGCGCGTAGTGCCACCAGTTGTGCACGGCCATCATGTTGCCGGCGCCCCAGTCGGCCACGCGGGCGTCCAGGTAGCGGATGCCCTCCGCGAAGCGGCCCCGCATCTCGTGGCAGTGGACGACGGCGTGGACGGCCCATACGTCGTGCGGGTTGCGCTCCACCGCGGCCAGCGCCGTCTCCAGTGCCTGCTCGTAGTGCCCGGATTCCTCCAGTCCGAAGCCGAACATGCCCAGCAGCGGGCCGTGGTGCGGGTCCTGCTCGTCCCACGCCGTGAGGACCCCGGCGACGCGGTCGCGCAGGGAGGCGGCGTCACCGGAGAAGAAGTCGTTCTGGTGCCCGACGGCGAGCGCGAGTGTGTCTCCCGGCCACCTGATACTGACCTCCCGCAGCAGTTCACCGGCCCGCCGCAGGTCCCCGGCCAGCCACACGGACGCCGCCTGGAGGTGTGCCCGCTCCCGCTCCGTGAACCGCCCGTGGTCGGCCTCCGCGCGGAACCGCGCGAGTTCCTCCCGCGCGCTCCTGGCCTGCTTCTCCTCCGTACCGAGCACTCCCAGATACGCGGCGAACACCTGGCCCATCGGTGCGCCCGGCGCCACCTGCCGCATCAGCGTGACGGTGTCGGCGACGTCCCCGCGGAAGAACAGCAGCGCGTCCACGGCCCGCTCGTACGCCGCCAGGGCCTCCTCGGCGCCGGGTCCCGCGCCGAGCCCGCTCAGCTCCAGGCCGTGCCGGTCGCGGCGGCGCCCCACCGCTTTGGCGGCGCCCCCGCCCGACTTCCCGCCCGGGGCGGCTCCGGGGCCGGGCAGGTGCGGCGCCGCGGGAGCCGTCCGCGCGGTCGCCGCCTGCCGGCTAGCGGCGTCCCCTCCGCCGGGGTCCGCCGCCGTTGTCGCGCCGGCCGTCCCCGCGCCGGTCCGACGCGTTCCGCCCTGGGGCGTCGCTTCCTGCGGGTTTCCCTGGGGCCGGTTGCCGTGGGCCGGCTTTCCGAGAGCCGGATCGCCGGGAGCCGGATCGCTGCGGTTCCGGCTGCCGTGCGTCCCGTTCCCGGCCGCCCCGTTCCCGGCCGTTCCGTTCCTGGCCGTTGCGTTCGCGGCCGTCCCGTTCCCCGCCGTTCCGAGCGCCCCGTTGTGCGCGGTCCCCGGGTCCGCCGTCGCCGGATCCCGCGGCACCGGTTCCGTTCCGTTCGCCGTCTGCCCCGCGCCCGGTGCGCTTCCCATGACCGCTCCTCCTGCCGCCACCGCCACCAGCCGGCCCGGCCGCACCGCGCCGGCTGTCCCGCCTGTGCCGCGGGGCATCATGCTGCCCGGCCGAGGACGTGTCGGGCCAGTGGGCGGGCCGTACCAGCGTGTCGGGCACGAGGGTGGCGGAATCACCGTGTGCGGCGTTCAGTTGCGGCTGGGTCAGGAAGAGCGCACCGGACAGGTCGGCGCCGCACACGTCGGCGTCCCGCAGGTCGGCGCCCAGCAGGTCGGCCTGCCGCAGATCGGCGTCGCGCAGATCGGCCGCGATCAGCAGAGCGCCGCGCATTCCGGCCCCGCGCAGCCGGGCGCCGCGCAGCCGGGCACCCATCAGGTCGGCACGTGCGAGGTCCCGGCCGTCGAGTCCGCGGCGTGCCCGTTCGCTGACCCGCTCCAGTACGGGTCCGACCCGCGCCCGCCATGCCTCCACGTCGACGGCGAGCACCGTGTCCGCGTCCTCGTCGATCAGTGCGTCGAGTTCGGCGGCCAGGGCGCCGGCCTCCCCGCCGCCCTCGACGGCCTCCGCCTCGGTGAGCAGCCACAGCAGTTCGTGGAGTTGCCGTGTCACCCGGAAGACGGCGAACATCAGCGACTCCGGCATCCGCGGGCCCGGCGTCCGCGGGGCCACCCGGGCGCTCACCCGCTGTCCGGCGCCGTAGCAGTCGAAGACCGAGCAGCCCGCGAATCCGCTCTCGCGCAGCCGGGCGTGGATGGAGCACCGGTTCTCGGCCGTCAGATTGGCGCAGCGCCGACCCGCGGGTTTGTGCACCGCGAAGTCCGCCGACGCGGCGAACGGCAGCGCCACACAGCACAGCCCGGCACACCGTTCACAGTCGGCCCGCAGCCGGTCGGACCGTCCGGGCCTCTCCTCTTCGTTCACCTGCTCAACCTAACCGGAACCCGACCGGCCGCGTTCCGCCGACCGTCCGCGCCGGGCGCCGCCCACCGCCGGTCAGGGCGGCATCCGGCGCCTGGTCAGGGCTTTCGGGCCAGCGCGCCGAACTGGGCGACGGTCTTCTCGTCCTCGGCGACCCGGCCGGGGCGCCAGCGGGCGCAGGAGACGATGCCGGGCGGCAGCAGTTCCAGCCCGTGGAAGAAGCGGGCGACCTCGGCGCGGGTGCGGGCGGTGATGGGAGGGGTGGCGTTCCGGTTCCAGAAGCGCATGGCTTCCTCGTTGGCGGAGCCGCCCAACTCCAGGGTGGGATGGGTGAGCGCCAGACAGCTTCCGGAGGGCACGGCGTCCATCAGCGTACGCACCACGCGGACAGCTTCGTCGGTGTCGGCGACGAAGTTGAGGATGCCGAGCATGATGACGGCGACGGGCTGGTGGAAGTCGAGGGTGTCGGCAGCGGCGTCGAGGATGGCGCGGGGCTGCTGTGCGTCCGCGTCGATGTAGTCCGTCACTCCTTCCGGGGAGCTGGTGAGCAGCGCCCGGGCGTGGATCAGGACGGTGGGGTCGTGGTCGACGTAGACGATGCGCGAGGAAGGTGCGACGGACTGCGCGACCTGGTGGGTGTTGTCCACGGTGGGCAGTCCCGTGCCGATGTCGAGGAACTGGCGGATGCCCGCCTCGCCCGCCAGGTACCGCACGACGCGGCCGAGGAACGCCCGGTCGGCGCGGGCCACCTCGCGGATGCTCGGATACATGCCGGCGATGTGGTCGCCGACCTGCTGGTCGACGGCGTAGTAGTCCTTGCCGCCGAGCCAGTAGTTCCACACCCTGGCGTTGTGGGCGACGTCCGTGGGCGGCATCCGAGCCTCTCCGGGACCGCTGCTCTCGCTCACCTGCGGGGTCCTCTCCGTCGTCGGCGTCCTCGGCACGCGTACGGGTCGGCTCCGGCAGCGGACGCTGGGCCGGGAGCCGTGGGCCGAGTCTAGGCTTCGCGGCTCCGCGCGGCGGGGCGGGCGGCACGCGGCAGCGGGGCGTCGGTGCTTCGTCCAAAGAGCGCGGGCGGCGTTCATAGATACCTAGCAGATGCGAGGGAAAACCCCGGCGCACATTGCACATGAGAACTGCCAGGCCATACGTTGACGCACATGCAGTCGTACACCATCGGCCAGGCGGCACGGCTGCTCGGCGTCAGCCCGGACACGGCACGACGCTGGGCGGACGCCGGCCGGGTCGCCACGCACCGCGACGAGACCGGGCGCCGTCTCATCGACGGCAGGGACCTGGCGGCCTTCTCCGTGGAGCTGGCCCGGCAGTCCGGCGACGACGAGGAGGAGCCGTACACCTCGGCGCGCAACGCCTTCCCCGGCATCGTCACCGCGATCAAGCTCGGCGACGTGGCGGCGCAGGTCGAGATCCAGGCGGGTCCGCACCGGCTGGTCTCCCTGCTGACCCGGGAGGCCGTCGAGGAGCTCGGTCTGGAGGTCGGCATGCAGGCCACCGCCCGAGTGAAGTCGACAAGCGTCCATATCGACACCCCCTGAGCGCCCGCCCCGCCCGTCCCACGGGGCCCGGGCCCCGCTCGTCCGTCCACCCGCCCTCACCTGGAGTTCCCGTCCCATGAGAACGAGCCCTCTCACTCCGCGCCGCGCCCTCGCCGCCCTCGCCACCGTCGCCGTTCTCGTCCCGCTCGCCGCGTGCGGCAACGACGGCTCCGGGAAGGGCGACAGCGCCGGCAAGGGCGACAGGACCGAGCTGACGGTGCTGGCCGCCGCCTCCCTCACCGACGTGTTCAAGACGGCGGGCAAGGAGTACGAGAAGGAGCACCCCGGCACGAAGGTGACGTTCTCCTTCGCCGGCTCGCAGGAGCTGGCCGCCCAGGTCAAGCAGGGCGCACCCGCCGACGCCCTGGTCACGGCCGACACCAGGACCATGGACGGCCTCAGGGCCGAGACGGGCAAGCCCGTCGTCATCGCCAGGAACCGGCTCGTCATCGCGACCGGCGAGGGCAACCCCGAGAAGGTCAAGAGCCTCAAGGACCTGACGGACAGCGGGCTGAAGGTGGTGCTGGCCGCACCCGAGGTGCCGGTGGGGCGGTACAGCAAGCAGGTGCTGGACGCGCAGAAGCTCAAGGTCGAACCCGTGTCGCGGGAGACGAACGTGCGCGCCGTCCTCAGCAAGGTCGAACTGGGCGAGGCCGACGCGGGCATCGTCTACCGCACGGACGCCGCCACGGCGCCCGGGAAGGTGGACGCGGTGGACATCCCCGACAGCCAGAACGCCCTAGCCTCCTACCCGGCGGCCACCCTCAAGCAGTCCTCGCACGCGAACCGGGCCGCCGACTTCGTGAAGTGGCTCAGGTCGGACAAGGCGCAGAAGCTGCTGCGTGAGGCCGGCTTCCAGAAGCCGTGAACCGCCCGCACCACCGGCCCGCCGTCCCGGACCCGGACTCACCCGCGCCCGACACCACTCGGCCCGACACCACTCGGCCCGACACCACTCGGCCCGCCGAAGAAACCGGAGCACCGCGGGGGCGCGTACGCCCGCGTCTGCGCCGGAGCCCCCGTGCCCGCACCCGTCCGCGCACGCCCGTCGCACTGGCCGTGCCCGCGCTGCTCGCCGTCGCCTTCCTGCTGGTCCCGCTGCTCGGCATCCTGACGCGCACCCGGTGGGGAGAGCTGGGCAGCCACCTGAGCAGCGAGGGCGTCACCGAGGCGGTCAAGCTGTCGCTGCTGGTCTCCTGCGGAGCCCTGGCCCTCTCCCTCGTCCTCGGCGTCCCCCTGGCATGGCTGCTGGCACGGGTGGACTTCCCCGGCAAGGCGCTGGTGCGGTCCCTCGTACTGCTGCCGATGGTGCTGCCGCCCACCGTCGGCGGCGTGGCACTGCTGCTGGGCTTCGGACGGCGGGGGCTGCTGGGGCCCTGGCTGGAGGACACGTTCGGGATCGTGCTGCCGTTCCACACCTCGGGCGCGGTGGTGGCGGCGACGTTCGTGGCGATGCCGTTCCTGGTCATCAGCCTGGAGGGCACGCTGGCGGGACTGCGGCCGGCCTACGAGGAAACCGCGGCCTCGCTCGGCGCCTCCCCTGTGCGGGTCTTCTGCACGGTGACACTGCCGCTGGTCGCCCCCGGGCTGGCCGCGGGGGCGGCACTGACCTGGGCGCGGGCGCTGGGCGAGTTCGGCGCGACGATCACCTTCGCGGGCAATCTGCCGGGCACGACCCAGACCCTTCCGCTCCAGGTGTATCTGCTGCTCCAGGACCAGCCGGAGGCGGCGACATCCGTCTCGCTGCTGCTGCTCGTGATCGCGATGGCGGTGCTGGTGGCACTGCGCGGCCGGTGGGCGGGCGGCGGACAACGGGGCGGGGACGTACGGGGCCGGACACGCGACCGCCGCTCGTCCCGGGACGGTGACCGGCCGAAGCGCCCCACGGACACCGCCACTGCGGGGGCCGGCGCCGCACCGGCCAAGAACGACCCCGCACCGCCCGAAGACCGCCCGGCACCGGCCAAGAACGGCCCCGTACCGGCCGAAGACCGCCCCGTACCGGTCAAGGACGGCCCCGCACCGGCCGGAAACAGCCCCGCACGTGCCAAGAACGCCCCCGTACCGGCCACATACGGCACCGTCCCGCCCGAGGACGTCACCGGGCGCGGCCCCGCGGAGCCGGCGCCCACCGACTCCGGTGAACGCTGGCCCCTGTACGCCTCCGTCACCGGTTTCACCGAGCTGCCCCTCGACGCGGAACCGGGCACCACCGTCGCCGTCGTCGGCCCCAACGGTGCCGGCAAGACGACGCTGCTGCGAGCCCTGCTCGGGCTCACCCCGCGTGCCCGGGCGCGGCTGGTGCTCGGCGATACGGAGGCGAGCGCGCTGCCCCCGCACCGGCGCGGGGTGGCATGGGTACCGCAGGACGGCGCCCTCTTCCCGCACTTGAGCGCGCTGGCCAACACGGCGTACGGGCTGCGCGCGCAGGGCGTACGCCGCGCCGAGGCGCGCCGCCGGGCCCGCGCCTGGCTGGAGCGGCTGGACGTGGGGCACCTGGCCCACCGCAGGCCCGCCCAGTTGTCGGGCGGTCAGGCCGGACGGGTGGCGCTGGCCCGGGCACTGGCGGCCCGGCCCCGGCTGCTGCTGCTGGACGAGCCGCTGGCAGCGCTCGACCAGACGACCCGCGCGCACGTGCGGCACACGCTGCGCACGCATCTGGCCGGCTTCGGCGGGGTGTGCCTGCTGGTGACGCACGACCCGGTGGAGGCCGTCTCGCTGGCCGACCGGGTACTCGTCCTGGAGGACGGCCGGGCCGTGCAGGACGCCCCGCCCGGCGAGGTGGCACGCCGTCCGAGGTCGCCGTGGGTGGCACGGATGCTGGGCCGCAACGCGCTGGCGGGCACGGCGGCGGGCGACGGCACGCTGCTGCTCGACGACGGCGGCAAACTGGTGGTCGCCGACCCGGTGACCGAGGGGGCCGCCGTGCTGGCGGTCGTCGCGCCGGAGGCCGTGGCGCTGCACCGCACACGCCCGCAGGGCAGTCCGCGCAATGTGTGGCCGGGCACGGTACGGGAGATCACGGCGGTCGGCAGCAGGCTGCGGGTGCTCGTCGGCCGCCCGGACGGCCCCGATCTGGTGGCCGAGGTGACCACCCAGGCCGCGGCCGAACTGGGACTGCGGGACGGCGTCGAGGTGTTCACGAGCGTCAAGGCCACCGAGATCACCCTCGTCGAACGCTGACGCACGGGGCGGGGCGCCGGACCGGGCGCCCCACCTCCTCCCTTCCGTTCGGGATAATGACCCCGCAACCATCGGAACGTTCCGTAAAGCGAACGAGGCGCGCGGGGCACCGCGACGGAAGGGAGGGGCCGTGAGCGGTCCTGAGGGGTCGGTCCGCAGCATGCTGGCGCTCAATCTGAAACGGGCACGGGCCCAGCGGGGACTGTCGATCTCGGAACTGTCGCGCCGGTCGAAGATCGGCAAGGCGACGCTGTCCCAGCTGGAGTCCGGGGCCGGAAACCCCACCATCGAGACGGTGTTCAGCCTTTCGAGGGTATTGGAGGTGCCGATCTCCGACCTCCTCGACGCACGGCCCCCGGCCGGGCTGCGGGTGGTGCGCGCCCAGGACGTCGAGGTGCTGACGGGCGAGGGGGTGGACCTGCGCCCGCTCCAGCGCATCGAGGCCGGCCAGGCCGTCTTCGAGGTCTACGACCAGCAGGTCAGGGCGGGTGAACGGCGGGATTCGCTGGGCCATGTGGGCATCGAGCACACCATCGTCCAGGCGGGCCGGCTCGGGGTGAGCGTCGAGGGCCACGAGGTGGAACTGGGCCCCGGCGACTACGTCGGGTTCGAGGCGAGGCTGCCGCACAGCTACACGGCACTGGAGGAGACGGTCCGCTCCGTGCTGCTCCTCCAGTACCACGCCGACCAGCGGCTGCCCTCCGACGCCCCGCATTCGCTGCCCACCGAAGGCGTCTTCGGCATCGAGTGACGCCCCCGCAGCGCGGCGTGGGCAGGCGGTGAGCGGACCGTTGACACTCCCCCGCCCCTGACATAGCGTCCCCCTCGTTCGCTTTACCGAACGAGGAGGGTTCGATGAACGGAACACGAGCCGTGGTGCTCGGTGCCGGAATCCTCGGCGCGGCCTGCGCTCGCGAACTGGCCCTGGCCGGGCTGGAGGTCACCGTCCTCGACCGGGGCGGAGCCGCCGCCGCGACCACCGCGCACGGCGAGGGCAACATCCTGCTCTCCGACAAGGGCCCGGGCGCCGAGCTCGAACTCGCCAGACTCTCCCGCCGGTTGTGGCCCGAGGTGCTGGCCCGGGTGGCGGACCGTTCGGCGGCCGGTGCGCGGGCCGCCCGCGCGGCCGAGTGGGACGCCAAGGGCGGCATCGTCGTGGCCACCACCCGGCCCGGAGCCGAGGCGCTCACCGCGTTCGCCGCGGCCCAGCGCGGCGCCGGCGTGCGGGCGGACGCGCTGACGGGCCGGGAACTGCTGAGCGCCGAACCGTTCGTGACCCCCGACCACACCGCCGCCTTCCACTACCCCGAGGACGCCCAGGTCCAGCCGGCGGGCGCCGCCGCCGCACTGCTGGCCGACGCGCTCGCCGCGGGCGCCACACTGCGCACCGGCTGGGAAGTGCTGTCCGGGATCGTGCGGCGCGGCCGGCTCGCCGGGGTGCGCACCGTGCGCGGGGAGGTGATGGCCGACGTGTTCGTCAACGCGGCCGGTCCCTGGGCGGGCACCCTGTCCGCCCGCCTCGGCGCACCGATCGGCGTCTCACCCCGCCGCGGGGACGTCCTGGTGACCACACCGCTGCCGCCCACCGTCTTCCACAAGGTCTACGACGCCGACTACGTGGGCGCCGTGGGCAGCAGCGAGGAGGAGTTGCAGACCTCGGCGGTGGTCGAGTCCACCCGCGCCGGCAGTGTGCTGATCGGCTCCTCACGCCGCCGTGCCGGCTTCGACGACCGGTTGCGGCCCGAGGCCCTGTCCGCCGTCGCCGCCAAGGCGCTCCGGCTGTTCCCGTCACTGGCCGGGGTGCCGGTGATGCGGGCGTACGGCGGCTTCCGCCCGTATGTGCCCGACCATCTGCCGGTCATCGGTGCGGACCCCCGGCTGCCGGGCCTGTGGCACGCCGGCGGTCATGAGGGGGCGGGCATCGGACTGTCCGTGGGCACGGGCCGGCTGCTGCGGGAGCTGGTGCTGGGGGAGCCCACCGCCCTGGACGCCACGCCCTTCCGGGTGGACCGCCCCGCCGTCCTCGGCGATCCCGAAGAGTCCCGGCCCGCGACGACCGGGCGACAGAAGGAGGGTGCATGAGTCCGCGACTGCTCCGCCCCGACGACGATGCCGCCGGCCGTCGCCCCGACCGGCCCCTGCGCCTGACCGTGGACGGTGAACCGGTCACCGGCGTCGCGGGCCAGACCCTGGCCGGGGTGCTGCTCGCCGCGGGCCGGCTGTCCTGGCGGCAGGGCCCGGCGGGGGCGCCCCGCGGGGTGTTCTGCGGCATCGGTGTCTGCTTCGACTGTCTGCTGACGGTCAACGGCGAACGGGACGTGCGTGCCTGCCGCCGCCGGGCCACCGACGGGGACACGGTCACCACCCAGTCCCGCACCGCCGCACCGGACACCCCGGAGGCACCGGCCACGACCGGCCCCGCCCGCACCGACAGCCCCGCCGCCGGCCCGGACCCCGACTCGGGCGCCGCCGGTGCCGCCGGTGCCGCCCCGACCGCGCCGTACGGCAGCCCCGGACCCGGCAGCCCACCCGGGCCCAGTCCCACCAGCGGGCCCCGCCCCGCCAGTGGGTCCGGTCCCACCACCGAGCCGCACCCCACCACCGGGCCCCGCCCCACCAACGGGTTCCCTTCTGCCGCCGGGACCCGGCCCACCAACGGGCCCTCTCCCACTACCGAGCCGCACCCCACCACCGAGCCCCCTTCCACCACCAGGCCCCGCCCCACCAACGGGCCCCGCCCCACCACCGGGCCCCGCCCCACCAACGGGCCCGGCGCACCCCCCGGTCCCGGCCTTTCCGGCATGTGGCCTGCCACAGGGGAGGAGCGGCGATGAGCGCGGCGCGGCACGTCGCCGTCATCGGGGCCGGCCCCGCGGGTCTGTCCGCGGCGCACGCGGCACTCGCCGCCGGCGCCCGGGTCACCCTGGTCGACTCCGCCGAGCAGCCCGGCGGCCAGTACCACCGCATGCTGCCCGCGGCGTACGCCGCCGAGCACCCCGAGCGGCTGCACCACGACTGGCCGGCGTTCGAGCGGCGCCGCCGCCGCGTGCTGGCGCATCCGCGCTGCACCTGGATGCCGGACAGCGCGGTGTGGATGCTGGAGCCTCCCGCCCCCGAGCCGGCCGGACCGCCGCGGGTGCATCTGCTGTGCGGCGGCCCGGCCGACGGTTCGGGCCGCGCACGGCGGACCCTCGACGCGGACGCCGTCGTCCTGGCGGTCGGCGCACACGACCGGGTGCTGCCCTTCCCCGGCTGGGACCTGCCGGGCGTCTTCACGGCGGGCGCCGCACAGGCACTGGCCAAGGGCGAGCGGGTCGTGGTGGGCGACCGTGTGGTGGTGGCGGGCACCGGCCCGTTCCTCCTCCCGGTGGCCGCCTCCTTGCTGGAGGCCGGTTCACGGGTGCTGGAGGTGCTGGAGGCCGCCGGCCCGGCCACGCTGGCCCGCGGATGGGGCCGCCGTCCCTGGGAGCTGGTCCCGCACACCGGCAAGGCGGGCGAACTCGCCGGGTACGTCGCGCTGCTGGCCCGCCACCGGGTGCGGTACCGCCTGGGCCGCACGGTGGTGGAGGCACGTGGCGAGGGCCGGGTGGAGGAGGTCGTCACGGCCCGGCTGCGCCCCGACTGGTCGGTGGTGCCCGGCAGCGCGCGCACGGTGCCCGTCGACGCGGTGTGCGTGGGCCACGGCTTCTCCCCGCAGCTGGAGCTGCCGCTGGCGGCCGGCTGCGTCCTGCGCGGCGAGGTGGCCGGCGGTCCGCCGGGCGCCTTCGTCCGGGTCGACGACGACCAGCGCACGAGTGTGCCGGGAGTGTTCGCCGCGGGGGAGATCACCGGGATCGCCGGTGCCCCGGCGGCCCGCGCCGAGGGTGCCGTGGCGGGCTGGGCCGCCGCCGGCGGCGATCCGGCGGCGCGTCCGCTGCGCGCGCTGCGCCGCAGCCGGGACGCGGGCCGCGCGTTCGCCGAACGGCTCGCCCGCGCGCACCCCGTCGGCGCCGCCTGGTCCGGCTGGCTGCGTGCGGAGACCGTGGTGTGCCGGTGCGAGGGCACCGACTACGGCGCCCTGTGCGCGGCCGTCACCGACCGTGCGGGGAGCGCCGCGCGCGTCACCAAGCTGACGACCCGCGCCGGGCTGGGCCCGTGCCAGGGCCGGGTGTGCGGGCCCACGGTCGCCGAGCTGACCGCACGGCTCGCCGGCGCTCCGCCCGACGGGGAGCCGCACGAGGGCCTGCCGCCGGCCGGCCCGCACCGCAGACCGGTCGCCCAGCCGATCCGCCTCGGCGAGCTGGCCGCACCGTCCGCACCCACCGATGAGAGGGAGAGCAGTCATGAGTGAGCACGCGCAGACCGGAGGGGGCCTCGGCGGCGTCGTGGTGGCGACCGCCCTGCCCTACCGCGAGGACCCGTCCGCCCCCGCGGGCCTCGCCGTCGATCTCGACCGCTACGCCGAGCACTGCCGCTGGCTCGTGGACAACGGCTGCCACGGCGTCGGCCCCAACGGTTCGCTGGGCGAGTACTCCTCGCTCACGGACGCGGAGCGCCGCGCCGTGGCCCGCACCGCCGTGGCGGCGGTGGGCGACGCGGGCAAGGTGGTGGTCGGTGTGCACGGCGTCGGCTCGCACCAGGCGCGGCACTGGGCCGAGATCGCCGCGGAGGACGGCGCGGACGGGGTGCTGTGCCTGCCCCCGACGATGTACCGCGCCAACAAGGGCGAAATACTGGCACATTTCACGGCGGTGGCCTCCGTGGGACTGCCGGTGATGGTCTACAACAACCCCATCGACACGAAGGTGGACCTGACCCCGGAGCTGATCGCGGAGATCGCGCAGATCGACAACGTCGTGGCGGTCAAGGAGTTCTCCGGCGACGTGCGCCGCGTCCTGGAGATCAGGGAGCGGACCGCCGGCACCGGTCTCGACGTGATCAGCGGCGCCGACGACGTGGTGCTGGAGAGCCTGCTGATGGGCGCGACGGGCTGGTTCGCCGGATTCCCGAACGTCTTCCCCGCCGCCTCGGCCCGTCTGTTCGAGCTGGCGACGACGGGCAGGGCCGCCGAGGCCCGTGAGCTGTACGAACCGCTGGTGGCGGCCTTCCGGTGGGACTCGCGCACGGAGTTCGTCCAGGCGATCAAGCTCGGGATGGAGCAGGTCGGCCGGTACGGCGGCCCGTGCCGCCCGCCGCGCGGCCCGCTGACGGACGCGATGCGTACGCAGGTCGAGGCGGACATGGCGCGGGCGATCGCCGCCCTTGAGCGGCGGGACGTCTGATGCGGTCGGTCCGTACGCTCAGCGCCGTCGATTCGCACACCGAGGGGATGCCCACCCGGGTCGTCACCGGCGGGGTGCCGCCGATCCCGGGCGCCACGATGGCCGAGCGCCGCCGCTACGCCGTCGAGCACCTGGACGAGCTGCGCCGGTTCCTGGTGGACGAGCCGCGCGGGCATCCGGCGATGAGCGGCGCGCTGCTCCAGCCGCCGGCCCGCCCGGACGCCGACTGGGGCGTGGTCTACGTCGAGGTGAGCGGCTTCCTGCCGATGTGCGGGCACGGCACCATCGGGGTGGCGACGGTGCTGGTGGAGACGGGCATGGTGGAGGTGACCGAGCCGGAGACGACCGTGCGGCTCGACACCCCCGCGGGCCTGGTGGAGGCCCGGGTCACCGTGCGGGACGGGGTGGCGGAGAAGGTCACCCTGCGGAACGTGGACGCGTTCGCACTGGAGCTGGACGCGAAGGTGACCGTGCCGGGCCTGGGCGAGGTCCGCTACGACATGGCGTACGGCGGCAACTTCTACGCCATCGTGGAACTCGACCGGCTCGGGCTGCCCTTCGACCGCGCCCGCAAGGACGAGATCCTGGCCGCCGGGCTGTCGATCATGCGGGCGGTCGACGAGCAGAACCGCCCCGAGCACCCGGTGGACCCGGCGATAACCGGCTGCAAGCACGTGCAGTTCCTCGCGCCGGGTTCCCACGCGCGGCACTCGCGCAACGCCATGGCCATCCACCCCGGCTGGTTCGACCGTTCCCCCTGCGGCACGGGCACCTCGGCGCGGATGGCGCAGCTGCACGCGCGCGGCGAACTCCCGCTGCACGCCGAGTTCGTCAACGAGTCGTTCATCGGCACCCGGTTCGTGGGGCGGCTGCTGGAGACCGTCGAGGTCGGCGGGCTGCCCGGCGTGGTGCCCGAGTTCTCCGGCCGTGCATGGCTGACCGGCACGGCGAACTACCTGCTGGATCCGAGCGATCCGTTCCCGTACGGCTTCGTGCTGTAGCCCGAGGCCGCAGGCCGGATTGGAGGGACCCCTCATGTCCCGTACGACCCCCGTACGGCCCCCGCGGCCGTCCCCCGGCGGCGCCGGGCTGTTCACCCGCGCCGGTGTCTTCCGCCTCAAGCCCGTCGACTCCTCGGAGGCGGAGACGGCGGGCGGGCTGCGCCGCACCATGGGGTTGTGGCAGCTGGTCGCCCTCAGCCTCGGCGGGCTGGTCGGCGCCGGTGTCTTCTCGCTGGCCGGTGTGGTGGCCCACGAGGACGCGGGCCCGGCCGTGATGCTCTCCTTCCTGATCGCGATCGTCGCCAGCGGCGCCGCCGCACTGTGCTACGCCGAGTTCGCCGGCATGATCCCGAAAGCGGGCTCGGCCTACACCTACACCTATGCGGCGCTGGGCGAGGTCGTCGGCTGGGCCATCGGCTGGGACCTGCTGCTGGAGTACACCGCGATCGTCGCGGTGGTGGCCATCGCGGTGTCCGGCTACTTCTCCTACATCCTGGAGCGGGTAGGCATCGATCTGCCGCACTGGATGCTGGGAGCGCCGGGCACCGGATCCGGCCACCGGGTCGATCTGTTCGCGGCGCTGCTGTGTCTGCTGCTGGCGTTCGTCCTCTCGCGCGGCACCAAGGAGGCGGCCCGGTTCGAGACGGTGCTGGTCGCCGTGAAGCTGGGCATCGTCGCGCTGGTGGTGGCGGCGGGCGCCTTCCACATCTCCGCGGGCCATTTCTCACCGTTCCTGCCGTACGGCCTCGGGGGCGCGTTCACCGGCGCGGCCACCGCGTTCTTCGCCGTCTACGGTTACGACGCGATGAGTGCCGCCGCCGAGGAGAGCGCCGAGGCCAAACGACTGCTGCCCAAGGCCATCATGATCTCCCTGGGCATCGCCGCCGTGGTCTATCTGCTGGTGTGCGTGGTACTGCTGGGCATGCAGGACCACCGGCACATCGACACCGCCAGCCCGTTCTCCAGCGCCCTGGAGTCGGTGGGGCTGGGCGCGCTGGGCCTGCTCGTCGCGGTGGGCGCGGTGATCGGGGTGACGACCTCCGCGTTCGCCAACATGCTCGCCGTCTCCCGGGTGTGGTTCTCGATGAGCCGGGACGGGCTGCTGCCCCGCTGGTTCGCCCGCAACCATCCCCGCCGTCACGTTCCCACCCGGGTGATCTGGCCGGTCGGCATCGGTTCCGCCGTGATCGCCGGCTTCCTGCCGATCCGGGAGGCCGCGGATCTGACCAACATCGGCATCCTGGTGGCGTTCATCGTGGTGGCGGTCGCCGTCGTGGTGCTGCGCCGCACCCGCCCCGACCTGCCACGCGCTTTCCGTACCCCGCTGGTGCCGCTGGTGCCGGCCGTGGGCGTGGCCTTCTCCTGCTGGCTGATCGCCCACCTGGATGCCGTGACCTGGCTGCGGTTCACCGGCTGGATGGTCCTCGGCATGGTCGTCTACGGCCTCTTCGGTTTCCGCAACTCGGCGCAGAACGGCCCGGCGGGCGCGGCGGCGAGTCCGGCTCCCGGCGCCGGCCCTCCCCCGCCGGGCGCGAGCCCGGCACCACCTGCTCCCCGCTCGCCCTCCGAACCCGCACAGTCCCCGACACCGTCCACGTCCCCCGGCAACGAGAAGGAAGATCCCGCGCGATGACCACCACTTCCGTCGACGAAGCCCTGCGGGCCGCCGCTGCCGCCGCCGGTCCCTGCGCCCGCACCACCCCCACCGCCCGGGCCGGCATGCTGACGGCCGTCGCCGACGCGCTGGAGGCCGAGCGCGCCGCCCTGGTCACCGCCGCCGACGCGGAGACCTCGCTCGGCACGGCCCGGCTGGGCGGCGAACTGACCCGCACCACCTTCCAGTTGCGGCTGTTCGCCGACGAGGTGCGCACCGGGGCGTTCTACGACGTACGCCTGGACCGGCCGGACCCCGAGTGGCCCACCGGACCCCGTCCGGATCTGCGCCGCTACCGCACGGCTGCCGGCCCGGTGCTGGTCTTCGCGGCGAGCAACTTCCCCTTCGCCTTCAGCGTCGCCGGGGGCGACACGGCCTCGGCGTGGGCCGCGGGCTGCCCCGTCGTCGTCAAGGCCCACCCCGGCCACCCCGAGCTGTCCCGCCGCACCGCCGCCGTCCTGCACCGCGCGCTCACCGAGGCGGGCGCCCCCGCAGGGACGTTCGCACTCATCGAGGGCGAGGCGGAGGGCGTCGCGGCGCTGCGGCATCCTGCGCTGGCCGCCGCCGCGTTCACCGGCTCGCAGCGCGGCGGCCTGGCCCTGGCCAAGGTCGCCGCCGAACGGGACACGCCGATCCCCTTCTACGGGGAACTCGGCAGCATCAACCCCGTGGTCGTCACCCCGGGTGCGGCCGAGGCACGCGCGGCCGGGATCGCCGAGGGGTACGTCGGCTCCCTCACCCAGGGCGCCGGACAGTTCTGCACCAATCCGGGCCTGCTGTTCGTTCCCGCCACCCCCGCCGGGCAGATGCTGGTGGAGGAGATCGCGACGCGGCTGCGCGAGGTGCCCGCCGCGCCGATGCTGGGCGGCTGGATCGCCGACGGGTATCTGGCGGGGGCGCGCCGGCTCGCGGAACAGCCCGGGGTGCGGACGCTGGTACGGCCGCAGGGACCGGAGGACGCGGCGGCACCAGGACCGCGGCTGCTGACGATGGATCTGGCGGCGTTCACCGCGGCCGGTGAAGCCGTCACCGAGGAGTGCTTCGGCCCACTGGGGCTTGTGGTGACGTACGACGACGCCGCCGCGCTCGACGATGTGATCGCGGTCCTGCCCGGCCAGTTGACGGCGAGCCTGCACGCGGAGCCGGCCGAGGCGGAAAGCGTCTCCGCACTGGCCGGAGCGCTGGCGGCACGCTGCGGACGGCTGTTGTGGAACCAGTGGCCGACGGGTGTGTCCGTCACCCCCGCGATGCAGCACGGCGGCCCGTTCCCCGCGACGACGGCGCCCGCCACCACGTCGGTGGGCACGGCGGCCATGGAACGCTTCCTGCGGCCGGTCACCTACCAGTCCTGCCCGCAGGAGCTGTTGCCGCCCCCACTGCGCGACGACAACCCGTGGGGCGTCCCGCAGCGCGTCTCCGGCTGAGACGCGAAGTACGTGGCTACCCCACCGCGGCCCGGCGGGCGGCGAACGCCTTGCGGTCCACGGCCAGGGTGCCGGCGATGTTGTCGTGCCAGCAGCGGTGGTAGGGCTCGTCCCACAGACAGGAGGCGGCGTTCACCAGGCCCACCAGCGGGATGACGGTCAGGAACAGATAGCAGCACTCCCGCGACAGGGCCTGGAGGAATCCGGGCCGGGAGCCGTCCCGCATCCGGACGATCCGCACCCCGAGCGCCGCCTTGCCGAGGGGGGAACCGAACCGGGAGAGGGCAAGGGGGTGGAGTACCAGCCAGACGAGGGCGGCGGCGCCCATCCCGGCGACGGCCCGGGTGTCGCCCTGCTGCGTAACAGTGGTGACCAAGCCGGTCACGGGAGCGCTCACCACGGCCCAGACCGCCATGTCCAGGACGCGGGCCGCCAGCCGGCGGGCCCGGCCGGCGAGCACGATGCCGGACTCGTACTGTCCGGCCGGCGGCGTAGGGCCCGGCGGCGGAACGGCGGTCCCGGTGGCCTGGGCATGGTCTGACGGCATGTCTCCCCCAAGTTGCAGTGCATTCCCCGCCCGCGCCGCGGGCCACCGCTGCACACCGTACCGACCCACTGCACACCGGCCTCCGCCCGCACCCGCCGCCCCGGCACCGACCCCCTCCGCTTCCGCGGAACGCGGAACGCGGGATGCCGGACACCGGACGGGGCGCCGGGCGTGGGACGCCAGACACCGGCCAGCGAACGCCGGACTCCGGAGGCCAGGCGCCGGACACCGAACGCGACGTCAGACACCTGCCCCAGACACCGGACGTCGGCCCCAAGTACCGACCACCAGGCCCCGGACGGGAACGTTCCGGCGTCCGGCCGTGTTCCGCTGTCGGCGGGATCGCCCACAGCGGAACACGGTGGGAAGCGACGGTTCCGCAGGAAGGTTTCCCCGCATGAAAGCAGGAAGGAACCCCCGTATGGAGACTGTCGAGTTCGTGGAGACGCTGCGCCGCGAGGGCGAGCTGTTCGCCGACACGGTGGCCCGCGCCGATCCGTCCGCCCCGGTGCCCACCTGTCCCGGGTGGGCGGTCCGGGACCTGGCCGCACACCTCGGCTCGGTGCACCGCTGGGCGGCCGGGTTCGTGCGGGAGCGCCGCACCGAAGCGGTGCGGCCGGACGCGCCCGGTCCGCTCGCCGACGACGCGCTGGTGCCCTGGCTGCGGGAAGGGCACGGGCTGCTGGTCGAGGCGCTGGAGTCGGCGCCGGACGACCTGTCCTGCTGGACGTTCCTGCCCGCTGCCTCCCCCTTGGTCTTCTGGGCCCGGCGGCAGGCCCATGAGACGGCCGTGCACCGCGCGGACGCCGAGTTGGCGCTCGGCGTGGCACCCACCACGCCGCCCGCCGGTTTCGCGGCGGACGGCGTGGACGAGCTGCTGTGCGACTTCTATCCGCGGCGTGCGACCCCGGACGACTCCGCCGACGCGCCCCGTACCGTCCATGTGCGGGCCACGGACGTACCGGATGCGGCGTGGACGGTCCGCCTCGGTGACCCGGCGGCGGTTCGCCGGTCCGCCGAACCGCCGGCCGCACCCGACTGTGTGTACGAGGGCACGGCCGCCGACCTCTATCTGGCGCTGTGGAACCGGCGCCCGCTGTCCGAGCTGATGGTCGAGGGCGACCCCTCGGTGGCCCGGCGCTGGCGCGAGCTGTTCACTCCGTGAGGGAGGCGCCGCCCGTACGGCCACGGTCGCCCGCGGGGGCGGAGGAGCCGGCCCGGCGGGCGGCGACGGCCCACGCGGTGCCGCCCGCCAGCAGGGCGAGCGCCACCAGCAGGGCGCTGACCCACAGCGGCGCCCGGTAGCCGAAGCCGCCGCTCAGGGCGACGCCCCCGGCCCACGGGCCCAGCGCCGCACCGACGTTGAGCGCGGCGGTGGCGAAGCCCCCGGCAAGCGTGGGGGCTTCGCCCGCCGCGTACAGCACCTGGGCGATGAGGGTGGTGCCCACCATGAACGAGAGGGTGCCCTGGACGAGGACGAGCGTCACGGTCGCGGCCTGGTCGCCCGCCGTCGCGGCGAACACGGCCCAGCCCACGCAGAGGGCAACCCCGCCCGCGACGAGCAGCCGCAGGGGCCGGCTGTCCGCCAGCCGGCCGGCCGCGGTGACGCCGAGGAAGGAGCCGAGGCCGAACAGCGCGAGCAGGGGCGGCACCCAGCCACCGCCGAACCCGGCGACCTCGGTGGCCAGCGGGGTGAGATAGGTGAAGGTGCAGAACGTCGCACCGTTGACCAGGGCACCGAGTGCCATCGTCACCAGGAGCCGGGGGCGGCGCAGCGCCCGCAGTTCCTGGCGGACACCACGGGTGCGGCCGGGCTCCGCCGCGCCGGGAGCACCCTGCGGCAGGGCGCGTACGAGGGCGGCCAGCGCCGGGAGGGACACCAGTGCGACGGCCCAGAACGCCGAGCGCCACCCCCACACCTGTCCCAGCAGGGCCCCCGCCGGCACCCCGGCGACGCAGGCCAGGGTGACGCCGCTCAGCAGGACGGAGGTGGCCCGGCCCTTGGCGTCGGGGGCCACCATGGCGGCGGCGGCCGTGAGTGCCACGGCGAGGAACCCGGCGTTGGCGAGCGCACCGGCCACGCGGGTGACGACGAGCACCGCGAAATCGTCGGTCACCGCCCCGACGATGTGCACCACGACGAACGCTGTCAGGAAACCGAGCAGGGCCCGCCGCCGGTCCCAGCGCCGGCCGAGCGCGGCCATCAGCGGCGCGCCGACGACCATCCCCACGGCGAACGCCGAGGTGAGCAGCCCGGCCGAGGAGACGGACACGCCCAGGTCGGCCGCGAGATCCGGAATCAGCCCGGAGAGCATGAACTCCGAGGTCCCCTGCGCGAACACCGCCAGCGCGAGGACGTACAACAAAAATGGCATGCGAAACTCCGCAATCCTGGAGGATTCACAGGAATCCGAACGGAAGAGGACAGCGGTAGACGCACCGGCACACCCGGCACCGGGCGCGCCCCGGCACACGCACGTCGTACGGCGTGACACCCCCGGCCGCGCGCGTCCGGCGGGCACCCCACGACAAGCGGGGCCCGCAGGACAGCGCGCGGCATCAGGGGTTCGCGTGCGGGAGGGAGGCGTCCAGCCGGGCACTCGGCAGCGGCGCTACCGCGGAACGACCCGTGACCCGGAGACCCGATGGCATGGCGCCCGCCGCGTGCGGAGCGACTCGACGCACGCGGAACGCGGACAGCACGAAGCAGCCACCGGGTGACCGGTGGCTACGGTCTGGAAGCCTCGGGGCTGGACATGCCCGCACCCTAGCGGGACGGTGCCGCGGCGTCGACGGATTTCCCCCGCGCCCCCCCCCCCGCAAACTCCCCCGACTACAGTGCGAGGCGCCATGACGGACACACGCGCACTCTTCGACTTCATCTCCTGGACCGCCCGGCTGCGGGAGGTGGAACGCCACAACCGGGCCACCGCCACCCGCCCCGAGTCGGTCGCGGAACACTCCTGGCACCTGGCGATGGTCTGCTGGGTCCTGCACACCGAGTTCGAACGCGAGAGCGGGCTGCGTCTCGATCTGGCGCGGATGCTGAAACTCTGCCTGCTGCACGACGTGGTCGAGATCGAGGCGGGGGATCCGTCGGCGTGGCACACCGACGGCGACGCCGGCGCGGAAGCACGCGCCCGGAAGGCCCGCACCGAGGAGACCGTCGCCCGCGAACGGTTCGGCGCGCTCCCGGCCCCGCTCGGCCCCGAACTCCTCGCGCTGTGGCAGGAGTACGAGGAGGCCGCCTCACCCGAGGCCCGCCTGGTCCGCGGCGTGGACCGGCTCAACCCGGCGTTGATGCGTCTGCTGACCGGCCAGGGCTGGTCGGACGTGCACGCCGACACTGCCGCGCTGGACGCGCTCCAGTTCCCCCGGGTGAGCGTCAGCCCCGTCCTGACGGCGCTGTACGAGGAAGTCCGCGACGCGGCCGTCGCGCGGGGCCTGCTGCGCCCCTGAGCACACAGCAGGCCCCGGCGCCCAACGGCTGCGCATTCAGCGGGTGCCGCGCTCACCGCCGTTGACGTTGAGGACCTGCGCGGTGATGTCGCGGGCCGCCTCGGAGGCGAGGAACGCGACGGCGCCGGCGATGTCGCCGGGAGTGCCCGCACGGCCCACCGCCGTCGAACCGATGAGCTGCGCCCGCCGTTCGGCGGTGAGGTGGTCCCGGAAGAACTCCGTGTCGGCGATGTAACCGGGGGCCACCACATTGGCCGTGATGCCGCGCGGCCCCAGCTCGCGGGCGAGCCCCAGGTTCCAGGACGCCAGCCCCGCCTTGGCGGCACCGTAGGCGCCCGAGCCCTTGTCGGCGGCGATGGAGCCGATGCTCACCACCGCACCACCGGGTGCGAGCCGGCCCTCGACCGCCTTCGTGGTGAGGGCCGCGCTCAGCAGGTTCGCGTCGAGGTTGGCGCGGAAGGCCCGCGCGAACGCCTCCAGCGCCTCGGGGGTCGCTCCGTCCCCGCCGTCCCCGCCCGTCTCCTCGGCCGCACCGGCCGGGGTGTCGAAATCGGTGTTCCCTCCCGCGTTGTTGACCAGCACGTCGAGCCGGCCGGGCAACCGGGGCAGCAGTCGTGCCACCGCCTGCGGGTCGGTGTGGTCGCAGACCACGGCCGTCGCGCCGATCTCCTTCGCCGCCGCCTCCAGCGGCGCCTGCCGGCGCCCCGTGATGACGACCGTCTCCCCCTCGTCGGCGAAGTGCCGGGCGACGGCCAGACCGATGCCGGTCGCGCCCCCGGTGACCAGGATGCCGCGTGCCATACAGTGTCCTCCACTGGTTGTTCAGAGCTAAATTTAGACCTGAACGTACTCCTCGGAGGTACGCATGACAAGCGATCACGACCACACCCGGGCGGACCACCCCGCCCAACGGCCCGCGAACGAGACTCCCCCCTACCCCGTGGAGGAGATCGCCGCCGCCTGGCAGCGCGAACGCCCCGGCACCCCCGTCTCCTCCATCGGCATCGTCACCCCCCTGTGGCGGCTCGCCAAACTCTTCGGCGACGACCGCCGCCGCGTGCTCGCCCGCGCCGGCGTGGACACCGCCACACTCGACCTGCTCAGCGTCCTGCGGCGGGCGGGCGAACCGTACGCCCTCACCACCCGCGAACTGGCCGCCCGCTCCCTCATCACGGCCGGCGCCATCTCCCAGCGCGTGGCCCGCGCCGAACGCGAGGGCCTCGTCACCCGCCGCCCCGGCGAAGGGCGCCGCCGCTCCGTCATCGTCGAACTCACCCCCACCGGCCACCAGTTGATCGAGTCCACCGTCGACCAGGTCCTCACCCGCGAAGCCGACCTCCTCACCGGCCTCGACGCCGAACAACAGAACCAACTGGCCCACCTTCTGCGTGTCCTGCTGCAAGACGTCCAACAACGGTTGAACGATCACGGCTTGAGCCAAGTGGGAGCGGAGGAATGAGGAACAGCCCCAGGGAAAGAGGCTGTCACCTCCTCTTTCCCTGTAGTAACTTAAAGTGATCACACTGCGGACAGAGAGCTGAGAGAACCGGCGCGTATGAACAAGCAGGCGAGCACAGCGATGTGGACCGCAGCAGCCGTGACCGCGGCCCTGCTGCTGGGTGCGTGCGGGGGCGGTGACGGCGACTCCAAGGACGAGATCAAGGGCGCGGACGACGCCAAGCCGTCGAAGACCGCAGCACCGCGCAAGAGCTCCGCCCCGTCCGGGCCGAAGGATTCCGAGATCAAGCTGGCCAAGGACGCCAAGAACGTCTTCGAGGACGCCGAGACGGGCGACCCGAAGAAGGACGCCGTCCTGGCGGACAACCGGCGACGGATCAACTCCATCGACCGGGTGATCACCACGGGCAAGGACGTCGACCTGGTGTCCGTCTATTCCACCGGCAAGGCCGGCATCTCAGCGTCCGAGTACATCCTGAGCTTCTCCCGGGCAGGGAAGAGCTGGGCCGGTGTCACCCGCTACTACAACCAGTCGGTGAAGCTGGAGGGCGACGACGCGGCGCAAGTGATCTTCTGCGCCGATGAGAGCAAAGCCCGGAACAAGATCGTGAAAACCGGCGAGTTGGAGCCGAACAACGGCGGCGACAAGAACTACATCCGCACCACGATGCGCATGGAGCGGAACAAGGAAGGTGTCTGGCAGGCAACAGCCGGAACCGAAAAATCGGGGGCGAGTGAATGCATGAGTTGATTCGGAGAGGCACCACGGTGGGGCTGACGGCAGCACTCTTCCTCACCGTCACGCAGACAGCTCAAGCACTGGATCCGGACCCCGTCGGCAAAGGGGCCGGGCAGGGAGCTTTTTCCGGCAGCGAGGAGAAGCCGGGGATTTCCGCCGGGGTCTCCCGCATCCGCATAACCGGCGGCAGCTCCAAGGGCGGCGGGAACACCGTCCAGCTCACTCCGGCGAATCCCGGCTGGAAGGCACCCGCCTGCTGGTACGAGCCGAAGACCTCTCCGAAAGAGCTCAAGGAGAAGATCGAGAGCGCCAAGCCGAAGAAGCGGAAGCCCGCGAAGAAGACGGGCACCATCTTCGACGATCTCAACGAGACCCACAACAATCTCGCGGACGGTCTCTCCAAGCAGGTGGTCCGGCTGTACGAGGACTACTACCAGACGGACAAGTACAAGAACTACAACATGGCCAAGCAGGGCAAGGGCATGTTCTGGGAGGGGGTGAAGAACCCCCGGCGCAAGGACGACCCGGAGGCCGACAAGTGCAGCCGGCACGCCTACTGGGTGGACGAGGGTGACCCCGCCCCGAAGAACGTGCCGCTCGCGGTGAGCCCCAAGGTGCTGGCCGAGTACGCCTACGAGGAACTGCCGATCCCCCGTACGGAGATATCCCTCAACCCGGAGGGCAAGCAGACGGTCAATCTGGACACCTGGGTGTGGGCGGACAAGGGGAAGTTCAAGCCGGTGAGCGTGACGGCCTCGCTGGACAATCCGGCGATGTCGGCGACGACCACGGCCAAGCCCGTCTCGCTCACGCTGGAGCCGGGCACGGACGAGGCCAGGACGTTTCCGGCGTCCGGGAAGTGCAAGCTGGGCGAGCCGTACTCGGCGGGCAGGAAGGACGAGACGCCGCCGTGCGGGGTGCGCTATCTGCGGGCGACTAGCGGCAACGGCGCGTACCCGTTGAAGGCGACCCTCACCTGGGAGATCTCCTGGACGAGCACGGACGGCCCCGGCGGCGAGCTGCCCGCCGGCTCGTTCAGCACGACCCATGACGTCACCGTCAGGGAGATCCAGTCCGTGGTGCGGGACTGAGCTTCTTTCACCGGGGGCTGCCGGCAGACGCCGGCAGCCCCCGGTGCATGCCCACAACCGGAAGGCCGCCATTCCAGTTCGTAATCATCGCCGCACGCAGCGTGGCCATGACTGCTAGTGTCCCTCCCGCTAACAGCACGTAGCTGGGGGGAATGCAATGTCGTTCGCGAACGACTGGGAGCAGCTCAAGAAGGACGCAGGGCAAAGCTCGACCCACATGCAGCTGAACCAAGCTCCGGACGGGAGCTTCCGTCCGGGCCGGGGCGGCTCGTCACCGAGCGGAGACCTGCAAGTCAGCCAGAAGGATCTGGCAGCTGTCGGCAACGAGGCGTACAAGATCTACCACCGCCTCAAGAAGGACGGCAGCCACGCTCACGCGAGTACCGATGCGGCGAAGACCTCTCTGTCGGGTGACTTCGAACTGGCCGCGGCACTCGGGCACGTCAACGCACGCTGGGAAAGCCAGTTGCAGACCGTGCTCGACGCATGCGCCCACATCTCGAACCACCTCGACTACACGCGGAAGGCACACGCGGGCGACGAGGAGTGGATTCGCGTCCAGATCAGCAAGATCGCCGAACTGGACAAGGGCTTCGACGAGAGCACCCGGCCGCAGCCGCGCTCCGGGCGGCCCTCGGGCGGTGGGGCCTGATGGACCTCGAGGCACTGCGGGACGCGAAGTTCAAAGCCCTGGGCGAAGCCGTCACCGACTGGCGTCAGATGCGGGACAAACTCAAAACCCTCGCTTCCGACGCCCGGAGAGAGTTACGCACCCGCGCCGACAGGGCGAACTGGAAGGGCGTGAACTCGGATGTGACGCGCCCGTTCATCGACAAGACGGTCGGCGAGATCGAAGACGCCCGGACCCAGGCCGAGACCATCCACAACATCCTCAAGGACACCTGCGCCGAGCTGACCCGCTACCGCGACTCCCTGGAATTCAAGCTGCTCGAAGCCGACGCGCAGCACATCCGGGTCAGGGACACAGGGAACGGCTCGTTCGAAGTCCGGGCCAAAGACGGGGCGGACGTTCCGCTGCCGACCCTCGACCGCTTCCGGGACGACATCGCCGACCTGTTGAAGAAGGCCACCACGTCGGACCACAGCGCGAAGGAAGCGCTCTGCGCTCTCGTCGACCAGAGCAAGTACGGCTTCTCGGACGCGCGCTACAAGGACCGGGACGAAGCCGCGAAGGCACTGCGGGAGGGCGAACGGGCCGCCGCACTGGCCAAGGACCCCACGAAGGCCGACGAACTGAACCGGCTGCTGAAGAAGCATCGCGGCGACAGCCTGTTCGCCGAGCGGTTCGCCACGAAACTCGGGCCGGACGGAACCTTGGCCTTCTGGGCGGGAGCCAGCGGCCCCGACGGCCCCGAACCGGCGGTGCAGAAAGCCCTTCAGAAGAACATCAGCACGACGCTCGCCCTGGCGACCCAGTCCGACAGCCCGGCGATGGAGCGCTGGGAGAGAAACCTGATCAAGGCCGGGCCGGGAGCCGTCGGCGGCGAGCCGGGCGGCCCGGTCGGGTTCCAGGTGATGAGCAACCTCATGCGCACCGGCGACTACGACGACACGTTCCTCAACAAGTACGGGACCGCGCTGGTCGCCGAGGACAGACGCCGCAGCCACAACGGCGAGGACCCCGGCTGGGACACGGACAGTTCCCACGGCCTCAACCCGAACGGTCCGGACGGCGGTCTCGACCCCATGACGGGCTATATGAAAGCGCTCGCCCACAGCCCGGACGCCGCGACCGAATTCCTCAACGGCGACCACGAAGGCCCGAGGAGCCCCAGCCACACGCCCGACCGGACGAATTTCGACTACCTCTTCAAGGACCGTGAGTGGCCGAAGGACTACGGCCCCGGAGGCAAAGAGCTGCACACCGGCAAGAACTACCTGGCACAAGCCATCGCCGCCGGCGCGACGGGAACGCCCGCCGGCGAGCCGATCCCCAAGAACCTGCCGCCCCACACCGAGGACCAGGCCCGTCTCTTCGAGGACGTCGTCAAGACCGTCTCCAAGGACAACAAACAGCTGGCGGACAACGGATACATGTCCGACAGCTTCGGCAAGATGACGGCGCACTACCTGCCGGACATCAACCGCGCTCTGGCCAACGATCCACTCGGGGACACCCCCAAGCTGTACCCGATCTCGGGGGCACAGGCGGACCTCTCAAAACGAGACGCCACGCGGTTTTTGTTCACCCTGGGGCAGAACCCCGAGGGATACGCGATGGTCCAACTGGGTCAGAAACAGTACGCCGCCAACCTCATGGACTATCACTTGAACCCCGATCTTCCTGCCGACCAGCGGCTCATCCAGACGTCCGATTCGCCCCAGGAAGCCGTTCGCCGGATCGCCGAGCAATCCGGGCAGGTTGGCGGAACCCTGGCAGCCGGCCGGGAGGAAGCGGTGCTGGGAAAGGCCAAGGAGGACGACGAGTCTTTCACCCACTCTTTGGCACAGGGAAAGAACTTCGTGTCCGGCGCCATCGGGACCGGCATCGGCGTGGGAACCTCCTTCGTCGGCAGCCCGGCTGTCGGGGCCGCCACGGGGGCAACGGCCTCAACCGTGAGCAGCATGGTCCTGGAAGAGATCTTCGAAGCCAACGAGACGAAGAATCAGGAAAATGTCGGCTACATCGCAGGCGGTAAGTGGGAGTCGACCCAGGACGACCACTCGGAGATCCATCAGCGTGCCGCCATTCTGGCTGCTCGCGCCCACAAATCGCCCTACGAAGCCGACGTGGCCGACTGGGCACAAGATGGCACGGGGGACGGATTCCAGAGGGCGCATTCGGACGTCGAGGAGATGACGCGTGACATCCGAACGGACGGTTAGAGGAAGTACGGTCGCCCTCATCCTGTGTGCTGCCGCGCTCAGCGCAGGATGCGGTACCGACGAGAAAAAAGAGTATGCCGTTCCCGGCTCACTGTGCGGGGTGAAGGTCTCGGCAAGACTTCTCTCCCCTCTCCTTCCTCCAGGGAAGTCTGTGAAGCTGGATCGCGAAGACACGCTGCTGAACCATGGCAACATCCACTGCAACGTCATAGTCGACGGGAAGACAGTCTTCATCGCCACTCAGACCTGGCGGGACAGAGGAAACAGCGCCTTGTCGATGGCCATGATCCAGCCCGAGATGGAACCCGAGATACTGCATGGAGGCTGGCACTTCCAGTACTCGGAGAAAGGGGCCGCGATGAGAGTCGACTGCCGCACCCCCAAGAAGCCCGGTCGCGACCTCTTCGCCATCCCCCGCATCCCAGGCCCACAGAAGCCTGACGTCGCGGACGTCAAGGCATTCACCAAGAATTACGCGAAGGGCGTTGCCCAGTCCGATCAGTGCAGGAGGTAGCCGCGTCGGCAGCGGCTACCGAAAACGCGCCACGGCGCCTGCCGAAACCCGGTCGGGGACTGGCAGGCGCCGTGTGTGTCCGTACGCCCTTGTACGGAAGTACCGAAGACCGAAGTACCGAAGTACCGAAGTACCAGAGAAGGCTCAGACCGTCAGTGCCCGGTCCGTGGGGCGGATCGGGGCGGGAAGGGTGCTGGCCTCGCCGGTGAGGTAACGGTCCACCGCCTTGGCGGCGGAACGGCCCTCCGCGATGGCCCAGACGATGAGCGACTGGCCGCGCCCGGCGTCCCCGGCGACGAAGACGCCGGGGACGTTCGTGGCGTAGTCGCCGTCGCGGGCGACGTTGCCCCGCGCGTCGAGTTCGACGCCGAACTGTTCGACCAGACCGTTCTCCCGGTCGACGCCGGTGAAGCCCATGGCGAGGGTGACCAGTTGGGCGGGGATGCGGCGCTCCGTACCGGGCTTGGGCACCGGCTTGCCGTCCGTCATCTCGACCTCCACCAGGTGGAGCCACTGGACGTTGCCGTCCTCGTCGCCCTCGAAGTGGGTGGTGTTGACGGAGTACACCCTCTCGCCGCCCTCCTCGTGGGCGGAGGTCACCTTGTAGAGCAGGGGGAAGGTGGGCCAGGGGTGGCGGGCCGGGTCCCGCTCCTCGCCCGGCCTGGGCATGATCTCCAGCTGGGTGACGGACGCGGCGCCCTGCCGGTGCGCGGTGCCGACGCAGTCGGCGCCGGTGTCGCCGCCGCCGATGACGACGACGTGCTTGCCCGCGGCGGAGATCGGCGGCTCCACGTAGTCGCCCTCCTGCACCTTGTTGGCCAGCGGCAGGTACTCCATGGCCTGGTGGACGCCGTTGAGTTCGCGGCCGGGTACGGGCAGGTCGCGCGGTGTGGTGGCGCCGGCGGCGATGACGACCGCGTCGTACCGCTTGCGCAGCTTCCGCGCGTCGATGTCGCGGCCGATCTCCACTCCGGTGCGGAACTTGGTGCCCTCGGCGCGCATCTGCTCGATGCGCCGGTTGATGTGCCGCTTCTCCATCTTGAACTCGGGGATGCCGTAGCGCAGCAGTCCGCCGATGCGGTCGGCGCGTTCGTAGACGGCGACGGTGTGGCCGGCGCGGGTCAGCTGCTGGGCGGCGGCCAGACCGGAGGGGCCCGAGCCGATGACGGCCACGGTCTTGCCGGACAGCCGCTCGGGCGGCTGGGGGGTGACGCCGCCGGTCTCCCACGCCTTGTCGATGATGGAGACCTCGACGTTCTTGATGGTGACCGGCGGCTGGTTGATGCCCAGGACGCACGCCGACTCGCAGGGCGCGGGGCACAGCCGCCCGGTGAACTCCGGGAAATTGTTGGTGGCGTGCAGCCGTTCGGCCGCCGCCGTCCAGTCGCCGCGGTAGGCGTAGTCGTTCCACTCGGGGATGAGGTTGCCCAGCGGGCAGCCGTTGTGGCAGAAGGGGATGCCGCAGTCCATGCAGCGCCCGGCCTGCTTGCTGATGATGGGCAGCAGGGCGCCGGGGACGTATACCTCGTTCCAGTCCTTGACGCGTTCTTCGACCGGGCGGGTGGGTGCGACCTCGCGGTCGGTGGTCAGGAAGCCCTTGGGGTCAGCCATGGGTCGCCGCCTCCATCATCTTCTCGTGGGTCTCGGTCTCGCTGAGTCCCGCTCGCTCGGCGGCGTCCTTGGCGGCGAGCACGGCCTTGTACGTCGCGGGGAGGACCTTGCGGAAGCGGCGTGCGGCTCCTTCGGGTCCGTCCCAGTCGGCGAGGAGGGCGGCGGCCACGGTGGAGCCGGTCTCCTCCTGGTGGCGGCGCACGACCTCGTGCAGCCACGTCCTGTCCTCGTCGGTGAGGTCCTCGACGGCGCCGCGCAGCCCGGCGTTGACGTGCCCCGGGTCGAGGTCGACGACGTAGGCGACGCCGCCGGACATGCCGGCGCCGAAGTTGCGGCCGGTGGAGCCCAGGACGACGGCCGCGCCGCCGGTCATGTACTCGCAGCCGTGGTCGCCCACGCCTTCGGAGACGACCAGCGCGCCGGAGTTGCGGACGCAGAAGCGTTCCCCGACCCGGCCGCGCAGGAAGATCTCGCCGCCGGTGGCGCCGTAGGCGAGGGTGTTGCCGGCGATGGTCGAGTACTCGGCCAGGTGGTCGGCGCCCCGGTCGGGGCGGACGATGATCCGGCCGCCGGACAGTCCCTTGCCGACGTAGTCGTTGGCGTCGCCCTCCAGCCGCAGGGTGATGCCGCGCGGGACGAAGGCGCCGAAGGACTGGCCGGCGGAGCCGGTGAAGGTGAGGTCGATGGTGTCGTCGGGCAGTCCCGCGCCGCCGAACTTCTTGGTGACCTCGTGCCCGAGCATGGTGCCGACGGTGCGGTTGGTGTTGCGGATGGCGATCTGGGCGCGGACCGGCTGGGCGGCCTCGGCGGTGTCGGCCTGCAACGCGTCGGCGGCCAGCTTGATCAGCTGGTTGTCGAGCGCCTTCTCCAGCCCGTGGTCCTGGGCCGTGGCCTGGTGGAGGACGGCGCCGTCGGGCAGTTCGGGCACGTGCAGCAGGGGTGCCAGGTCGAAGCCCTGGGCCTTCCAGTGGTCCACGGCGCGGGAGGTGTCGAGGAGTTCGGCGTGGCCGACGGCCTCCTCCAGGGTGCGGAAGCCGAGTTCGGCGAGGAGTTCGCGGACCTCTTCGGCGATGAACTCGAAGAAGTTGACGACGTACTCGGCCTTGCCGCTGTACCGCGAGCGCAGCGTGGGGTTCTGGGTGGCGATACCGACCGGGCAGGTGTCCAGGTGGCAGACCCGCATCATGACGCAGCCGGAGACGACCAGCGGGGCGGTGGCGAAACCGAACTCCTCGGCGCCCAGCAGCGCGGCGATCACCACGTCGCGGCCGGTCTTGAGCTGGCCGTCGGTCTGTACGACGATCCGGTCGCGGAGCCCGTTGAGCAGCAGGGTCTGCTGCGTCTCGGCCAGGCCCAGCTCCCAGGGGCCGCCGGCGTGCTTGAGGGAGGTCAGCGGTGAGGCGCCGGTGCCGCCGTCGTGTCCGGAGATGAGGACGACGTCCGCGTGTGCCTTGCTCACCCCGGCGGCCACCGTGCCGACGCCGACCTCGCTGACCAGCTTGACGTGGATGCGGGCGGCCGGGTTGGCGTTCTTCAGGTCGTGGATGAGCTGGGCGAGGTCCTCGATGGAGTAGATGTCGTGGTGCGGCGGCGGTGAGATGAGGCCGACGCCGGGTGTGGAGTGCCGGGTCCTGGCCACCCACGGGTAGACCTTGTGGCCGGGCAGCTGGCCGCCCTCGCCGGGCTTGGCGCCCTGCGCCATCTTGATCTGGATGTCGTCGGCGTTGACGAGGTATTCCGAGGTGACGCCGAACCGGCCGGAGGCCACCTGCTTGATCGCGGAGCGCCGTGCCGGGTCGTACAGCCGCTCGGGGTCCTCGCCGCCCTCGCCGGTGTTGGACTTGCCGCCGAGCTGGTTCATGGCGATGGCCAGCGTCTCGTGCGCCTCCTGGGAGATGGAGCCGTAGGACATGGCACCGGTGGAGAACCGCTTGACGATCTCGCTGGCGGGCTCGACCTCCTCGACGGGGATCGAGGGCCGGCCGCTCTTGAAGGAGAACAGGCCGCGCAGCGTCATCAGCCGTTCGGACTGCTCGTCGACGCGCCGGGTGTACTGCTTGAAGATGTCGTAGCGGCGCTGCCGGGTGGAGTGCTGGAGGCGGAAGACGGTCTCCGGGTCGAACAGGTGCGGTTCGCCCTCGCGCCGCCACTGGTACTCGCCGCCGATGTCCAGCGTGCGGTGGGCCGGGGCGATGCCGGAGGCGGGGTACGCCTTGGCGTGGCGGGCGGCGACCTCCTGGGCGATGACGTCGAGCCCGGCGCCGCCGATCTTGGTGGTCGTGCCGTGGAAGTAGCGGTCCACGAACGCCTGGTCGAGCCCGACCGCCTCGAACACCTGGGCGCCGCGGTAGGAGGCGACGGTGGAGATGCCCATCTTGGACATCACCTTCAGCACGCCCTTGCCGAGTGCGTAGATCAGGTTGCGGATGGCCTGCTCGGGCGCGAGCTGTTCCCCGGGCTCCGTGCCGCCGGGGCCCGGCGTGCCGGGGGCGCCCGGGAGGAAGGTGCCGGCGCGGACCAGGTCCTCGACGGACTCCATGGCCAGGTAGGGGTTGACGGCGGCGGCACCGTAGCCGATGAGCAGTGCCACGTGGTGGACCTCGCGCACGTCACCGGCCTCCACCAGCAGCCCCACCTGGGTGCGCTGCTTGGTACGGATGAGGTGGTGGTGCACGGCGGAGGTCAGCAGCAGGGACGGGATCGGCGCGTGTTCGGCGTCCGAGTGCCGGTCGGACAGCACGATGAGCCGGGCTCCGGCCTCGATCGCCGCATCGGCCTCCGCGCAGATCTCCTCGATCCGGGCCGCGAGGCCGTCCCCTCCTTCGGCGACACGGTAGAGCCCGGAGAGCGTGGCGGACTTGAAGCCCGGCATGTCGCCGTCGGCGTTGGCGTGGATGAGCTTGGCCAGCTCGTCGTTGTCGATGACGGGGAACGGCAGGGTGACGCTGCGGCAGGACGCCGGCGTGGGCTCCAGCAGGTTGCCCTGCGGGCCCAGCGGGGAGTGCAGGGAGGTGACCAGTTCCTCGCGGATGGCGTCCAGCGGCGGGTTGGTGACCTGCGCGAACAGCTGGGTGAAGTAGTCGAAGATCAGCCGCGGCCGGGTGGAGAGCGCCGCGATGGGCGAGTCGGTGCCCATGGAACCGATGGGCTCGGCACCGGTGCGGGCCATCGGCGCGAGGAGGACCCGCAGTTCCTCCTCGGTGTAGCCGAAGGTCTGCTGGCGGCGGGCGACGGAGGCGTGGGTGTGCACGATGTGCTCGCGCTCGGGCAGGTCCGCCAGGTCGACGAGGCCGGCGTCCAGCCACTCCTGGTAGGGGTGTTCGGCCGCGAGGGCGGCCTTGATCTCGTCGTCCTCGATGATGCGGCGCTCGGCGGTGTCCACCAGGAACATCCGGCCGGGCTGGAGGCGGCCCTTGCGCACCACCCTGGCGGGGTCGATGTCGAGGACGCCGACCTCGGAGGCGAGGACGACGAGTCCGTCGTCGGTGACCCAGTAGCGGCCGGGGCGCAGCCCGTTGCGGTCGAGAACGGCGCCGACCTGGACGCCGTCGGTGAAGGTGACGCAGGCGGGGCCGTCCCAGGGCTCCATCATCGTGGAGTGGTACTGGTAGAAGGCGCGGCGGGCGGGGTCCATGGAGTCCTGCGACTCGGCGGACTCCCACGCCTCGGGCACCATCATCAGCACCGAGTGCGGCAGCGAACGGCCGCCCAGGTGGAGGAGTTCCAGCACCTCGTCGAAGGTGGCCGAGTCGGAGGCGCCCTCGGTGCAGACGGGGAAGATCCGCTCCAGCGTCTCGTGGCCGCCGAACAGCTCCGACCTCAGCTGCGACTCGCGGGCCCGCATCCAGTTGCGGTTGCCCTGCACGGTGTTGATCTCGCCGTTGTGGGCGACGAACCGGTAGGGGTGGGCCAGCGGCCAGCTCGGGAAGGTGTTGGTGGAGAACCGCGAGTGGACCAGCGCGATGGCGGTGGCGAAGCGCCGGTCGGACAGGTCGGGGAAGAACGGCTCCAGCTGCCCGGTGGTCAGCATGCCCTTGTAGACGAGGGTGCGGGCGGACAGCGAGGGGAAGTAGACGCCGGCCTCGCGCTCGGCGCGCTTGCGCAGGACGAACGCCGGCCGGTCCAGCGCGATGCCCTCGCGCTCGCCCTCGGCGTCGGTGACGAACAGCTGGCGGAAGGTGGGCATGGTGGCGCGGGCGCCGGGGCCGAGCAGCCCGGGTGCGACGGGCACCTCGCGCCAGCCGAGGACGGTGAGCCCCTCTTCGGACGCCAGCGTCTCGATGCGTGAGACGGCTGCGGCGGTGGCCTCGGCGTCGTCGTCCTCGTGGGGCAGGAAGGCGGTACCAACCGCGTACTTCCCGGCCTCGGGCAGGGTGAACGGGACGTTCTCGCGCAGGAACGCGTCCGGGATCTGGAGCAGGATTCCGGCGCCGTCACCGGTGTCGGGGTCGGACCCCGTGGCGCCCCGGTGCTCAAGATTGCGCAGCACGGTCAGCGCCTTGTCGACCAGATCGTGACTGGCCTCGCCGGTCAGGGTCGCCACGAAGCCGACACCGCAGGCGTCATGCTCGTATCGGGGGTCGTACATCCCCTGCTTGGCAGGGCGGTGGGCGGCCCAGTCCGCTGTCGGCACAGCACGCATCGGCAGCTCCCGTCGTCTCGTGGCAGTGGTACGTACCGAGGGACGACGTTGGCCCTCATATGGCTGAAATGTTCGTGCAGGTTACATGGTCGGCGACTTCCCGGAAAGTGGAAGCCATGTCTCGCCATGTGGACGCGGAGAACGTCACTCCAACGGACCGCGCACAGAGGCGTCCGGTTACGCCGACGCGGCAACACCGGCCCTTATGGGACCGGCGGGACCTGCACAGTGGGTTCGGGGCTGGGGTCGGCCCCGTGAAGAACGAGCGGATTTTCCCTCGCGCGTCGTCGCGCGAGAAACAGATCGCCGCGGCGTCGTTGCCGACGGCGTTACGGACTAATGCCCGCCCCGGCGCACGATGAAACCGCCGGGTAACACGCGGATCATGCACCGGGACCCGCCCACCGTGCTGTGACCTGCGCCACTGCCGACGGAAAGAAGCGGGTGCGACGACCCCTCCCGGGGCGGCGCCGGCCCCGTACGCGCCCCCGCCGCACCCGCCCTGCCCCCCTTGTGAGCGAGCCGGCCGGCAGCGGCCCGACGGCTCCCGGGACCCGCCCCGGACCGGCCACGGGGAAGTGCACGGTGGCGAGGGGAAAGTGCACGGTGGCGAGGGGCACCAGCCCCCGGCCCCTCACCACCGGCCGTCACGGAAAAACCGGCCACTACGCGCCGGGGCCGACGCCGGGCACAACCCGGCGCCGGCCCCGGGCGCATGCCCCCGCCGCTACCGCTGCCCCGCCTGCAGCACGGCGAACACCCCGCGGGCCCGGGAGCCGTCGGGCGACTGCCAGGCACCCGAGACGTGCCCGGCCGCGCCCTGCTCAGGCACCTGCGGCCCGTCCGGGGCGGGCCGCAGGACGCGGTGCAGACGCAGGACCGTACCCTGCGCGGTGGCCAGCTCGGTGCCGGCCTGGTCGTCGACGCCGGCGGCGAAGTCCGCGGCGGGCGGCACGGCGCCCGTATGGGAGACGGTGATCTCCCGGTCGGGGGCGTCGCTGACGTTCTGGTCCTGAGCCGTCGCCCGCCCCTCGAACAGAGCCAGCAACTGGGCGACCAGCACCGGATCGTGGCACCCGTCGTACACCCAGCGCCGCCCCAGCACGCCGTGCTCCATGGTGCCCACGAGGGCGTGCTCCGCCCCCTCCAGCGGGGCGCCCCGGTAGGTGAGCGGCACCAGATAGGTGGCCGGTTCGGCGCCGGAGGCGTCGTTGACCACGATGAACTCCATCCCGACCTCGCCCTCCGGGTCGTCCAGCCGGAACCCTCCGGCATTGACCGGCTCGGGCCCGTCCACACCCCCGCGGTACCACGGACGCGAGGGCAGCCACGCGGTCAGGAGCTCCAGTTTGGTCGGCTTGAGAACGGTCTGGTGGATCACGGCCATGTCGAGGATTCCTTTCCATCACACCCCAACGAGCCCCCACACCTTCCCATCCCCCGACCCCCGCGGGGCAGCCCGGTGCACACCGCCGGCCATCCCGACAGCACCAGCGGGGCTTCCACTGCACGGCTCGGCCAAGAGATGAACTCGCAGAGCGCACGGACTCTGGGCGGGGACGTGATCAACGGCGCTGCGTTCTCATAGCGGCCACACCTGGGGCACAGGCTGCGAGCGTCTGCGGCACGTAGCTCCGATCCCATCCGCGCGTCCGGCCGGCGCGCCCTACAGCCCCCCTCCCCTGACGATCGAGCCAAGCTTGCTCACATGTCCCGGTCACGCGAGTGACGGAAAGCGGCGGAGACAGGTGACCAACGTGCTGCAAGCGTTGCCGGCCACCTGTCCACTTTCGGGGTGGGTACGCCGCACGGAGGCAGACGCGGGCGTCACAAGAAACACCGCCGTCAAACCGCGTAGATTCTTGGGCAGCGCTCCCTTGACTGATCGGTCAACACCAAACTGTCATCTCCCTGCGTACGTGCTGGTCGCGTGGTGAACACAGGCGTCACCCGTACATCCGGGGCCGCCCTGCGGGAATCATCCAAGAAGGGCAGGAAATAGCATGCTCCCCGGCGTCATTGGAATACTGCTCGTTCTCGTCGGCCTTCCCCTTGGGTTGAACTACAAAGGCCTGACCGGAAAGTATTTCCACCATTTGTCCCGGACTCACTACACACGTCCCAGTGCCCAACCGTGGAACATTCGTCTCGTGGGGTGGGCGGCGGTACTGATCGGTGTCTGTGGAATTGTCGGCGGGTTTTCCGGCGCGTTGACTGCCTCCTGACCCGCGACTCAGCATCCTCCGGGCTCGGACTTGACCACCCTCCGCGCAATCGACGCGCCCCGGAGGAGCCACCGACCCCACTCGCCCGGGTCGCGGGAGTCGCCGATGGTGCCGGTCGGCATCCGGGCGGTCGGCATCCGTGCGGCGCGACGGGAGCCGCTATCCGACGGCGACGCCGAAGAGGGTGCCCAGGCCGTAGGTGACGCCCGCTGCCGCGGCGCCCAGGCCGAGCTGGCGCAGGCCGCTGTACCACCAAGGGCGGGCGGTGACGCGGGCGACGACGGCGCCGCAGACGAACAGGCCGATCAGCGCCAGCACGACGGCGGGCCACAGGGCGGTGGTGCCGAAGAGGTACGGGAGGACGGGGAGGACGGCGCCCAGGGAGAAGGACAGGAACGAGGAGACGGCCGCGACGGTGGGCGAGGGCAGGTCGGCGGGGTCGATGCCCAGCTCTTCCCGGGCGTGTATCTCCAGCGCCTGCTCCGGGTCGCGGTGCAGCTGTTCGGCGACCTGGAGGGCCAGGTCGGCGTCGACGCCGCGTGCCTCGTACAGCGCGGCGAGTTCCTTGATCTCCTCGCCGGGGCTGCGCCGCAGCTCACGCCGTTCGATCTCCAGCTCGGCCAGGACGAGTTCGCGCTGGGAGGCGACGGAGGTGTACTCGCCGGCGGCCATGGAGAAGGCGCCGGCGGCCAGCCCGGCGAGGCCGGAGATCACGATGGTCTGCGGGGAGGCCGCGCTTCCCGCCACGCCGGTCATCAGCCCGAGGTTGGAGACCAGTCCGTCCATCGCGCCGAAGACGGCGGGCCGCAGCCAGCCGCCGTTGACGTCGCGGTGGGTGTGGTTGTCGCGGTGGGCGACGTGGGTCGGGTCCGAGACCCCGGCTTCGGACATGGCCGGTTGGGCTCCTTACGTTTCGGACAGCGTCGGACGGCGTCGGACCGTGCGCCCTTCGGGCGCGCGCTGACGTTCGAAGAGTAGGCACGAAACGCCCCGGGCTGCCAGCAAGGAAGGCCGTACTTACCCCGTTGACCTGCGGTTTTCCTCGGAGCCCTGTTCGGCGGCGGCCTTCCGGAGCGCCTGGTCCAGTTCGTCGACGACGATGTCCTCCCGGTCCAGCCGGCCCGTCCGGTAGGCGGCGCGGCCGACCATGTGGGCGGCCACCGGGGAGGTCGTCAGCTGGAAGAGGCCGACCAGCAGCAGGATGCCCAGGTCGACGGCGCTGCGCAGCCACAGTCCCGAGCCGATCAGGACCAGCAGCAGGCCGAAGGACTGCGGTTTGGTCGCGGCGTGCATCCGGGTGAGGACGTCGGGCAGCCGGACCAGCCCGATACCGGCGACCACGCACAGCAGCGCGCCGGCCAGCATGAAGCAGGCGCCCGCCACATCGGCCACCACGGTCCAGCTCATCGCACCTCCCCGGGTCCGCCCGACTCCTCGCCGGTGTCCTGGCTCTCGTCCACGTCCCCCGTACCGGCCTCGTCGCGCAGCGCCATGAAGCGGGCGACGCCGACGGAGCCGGTGAAGCCGAGGAAGGAGAGGACGAGCAGGACGGGCAGGTAGAAGGCGTTGCCCTGCACGGCCGTCTGCACACCGACCCCGGCCATCACCACGGCGACCAGCGCGTCCAGTGCGACGGCGCGGTCCAGAGTGGTGGGACCGAGCACCAGCCGCAGGGTGACCATCAGTCCGGCGCCGACCAGCAGGGCGGCGATCACGACCGCTGTCACGTCGTAGGCGCTCAGCTCCGTGCCCGCCGCCAGCGGTCGGGCTCCCGCACCCACCGCAGTCGGCCGAAGAGCCATGCTCACCCCCACCGGCCGAACACCTCCTCGACGTCCCCGGCGGCACGGATGGCGTCGTTGTCCGCGCGGGTGCCGAACGCCGCGACGACGCGGGCCTCCAGCCGCAGCGCGTCCTGCCGCGCACGCCGGCGGTCGGCCTCCCGCTCGGCGCCCAGCACGTGCAGGTAGAGGATGCCCGCCCGCCGGTCCACCTCCAGGACGGTGCTGCCGGGCACGGCGGTGACGGCGACCGCGGTGGCCGTCATCATCAGATCGCCGGGGCAGCGCATCCGCACCCCCAGCACGGCGCAGCGGGGGCGTCCGGGCCCGAGGATGTAGCGGTTGATGCGCCAGCTGGAGACCACCATGTCCAGGGCGAAGCGGGCGGTGAAGCGCAGGATGCCCAGCGGATGGGCGCGGGCCTGCTTCTCGATGGGCGGCAGCGGGAAGACCAGCACGACGAACAGGGCGACGACGACGCCGGTGACGATGTTCGCCGGGGTGGGGGTGCCCCACAGCAGCATCCACAGCAGTGTCAGTCCGCTCACCATGGGCCACTGCGTGGCGCGCAGCCTGCTGGTCTCGGGCAGCCGTTGGGGAGAGGTCATCCTTCTCTCACCGCCTCCACATAGGGGGTGCGTGCGATCAGTTCGTCGGCGGCGCGGTCGGTCAGCCCGAACAGGGGGCCGGCCAGGACGGTGAAGGCCAGTCCGAACAGGACCAGCGCCCCGGTGGCGGCGGTCATGCTCAGCGGCAGGGTGGCGCTGGTGGTGATCTCCTGGCCGCCGAAGGTGGCGGCGCCCCCGCTGCGGGTGAGGATCGGGCGCCGGCGCGGCGGGCGGCGCCGGCGGGGGCGGTGCGTGGAGTCGGCCTCGTCCGGGCCGGTGTCGTCCTCCTCGGCGCCCTCCAGCACGGTGCCGGCCGCGCACATCTCGGGGGTGGGCGCGCGCCAGAACGCGAGGTTCCACGCCTTGGCGAGGGCGTAGAGGGTCAGCAGGCTGGTGGCCGTACCGCCCGCCACCAGCACATAGGCGAGAGCTCCTCCGTCGGCGACGCCGGCCCGCAGCAGTCCGAGTTTGCCGAGGAAGCCGGAGAGCGGGGGGATGCCGGCGAGGTTCATGGCGGGGACGAAGAACATGACGGCCAGCAGCGGGGAGAGCCGTGCCAGCCCGCCGAGGCTCTGCAGGTCCGTGGTGCCGCTGCGGCGTTCGATCAGCCCGGCCACCAGGAACAGGGTCGTCTGGACGGTGATGTGGTGGGCGACGTAGAAGACGGCGCCGGAGATGCCGCCGTGGGTGGCCAGTCCGATGCCGAAGACCATGTAGCCCATGTGGCTGACGAGGGTGAAGGACAGCAGCCGTTTGAGGTCGGTCTGGGCGACGGCGCCCAGGATGCCGACGAGCAGGGACAGCAGCGCGAGCGTCATCAGCACGTCGCCGACCCGGTGCCCGGGGAAGAGCAGCGTCTGGGTGCGCAGTATCGCGTAGACGCCGACCTTCGTCAGCAGCCCGGCGAAGACGGCGGTGACGGGCGCGGGCGCGGTCGGGTACGAGTCGGGCAGCCAGGCCGCCATCGGGAAGACGGCGGCCTTGATGGCGAAGACGCCCAGCAGCGCGATCTGGATGACCATGCCGACGCTGTCGGGCAACGCGTCGAGCCGGGCGGGCAGCTGCGCCATGGTGACCGTGCCGGCGGCGGCGTACACCAGGGCGACGGCGGCCAGGAAGAGCATGGACGACAGCAGCGAGACGATCGCGTAGATGGCGCCCGCGCGGATACGGGCCTGGGTACCGCCGATGGTCATGAGGACGTAGCTGGCGGTCAGCATCAGCTCGAAACCGACGTACAGGTTGAACAGATCGCCTGCCAGGAAGGTGTCCGAGACCCCGGCGACCAGCACCAGATAGGACGGGTGGAAGACGGACAGCGGAGTGGTCTCGTCGTTGTCGGCCATGCCCTGGCCCACCGAGTAGACCAGCACGCACAGGGTCACGGACGAGGAGATCACGAGCATCAGCGCCGACAGCCGGTCGGCGACCAGCACGATCCCCACCGGCGGCGCCCAGCCGCCCGCGAACATCACCTGCGGGCCGTGCCGGTCGGCGGCCACCAGCAGCAGCAGCGAGACCACCAGTACGGCGGTCAGCACCGCCGCGCTGATGAACCGCTGCACCCGCTCCAGCCGGGCACCGATCGCCAGTTTCAGCCCGGCCGCGCACAGCGGCAGGATCACCGGCAGGGGCACCAGCCCGGCGGCGACGGCCGCGGCGGCGGGCGGTCCCGCCCCGCCGCTCACCGTTCGGCTCCCGCCACGGGACGCGCGGCCCCGGTCACCGGTCGGCACCCAGAATGGTCTGCCACGGGTCGTCCTCCCCCAGGGTCTCCTCGGCGGTCTCCTCGGCCCGGGCCTGCCGGGCGCGGAAGGCCCGCGCGTCGGCCCGGGCCCGCCGGCGCATCTCCTTGTACCGGTCGCGTACGGTGCCCATCCGCTGGTAGGCGCTGTGTTCGCGGGCCGCCAGCTCCTCCTGGTCGTGGGCCAGGGCCCGGTATTCGAGGCGGTGTCTGCGGTAGGCGGCGCGCAGCCTCTCGCGTTCCTCGGCGTAGGTGGCGCGGCGTACGACGCGGATGTCCTCCATGTCGTCGGGCACGTCGTCGTTGCCCGAGTGCTGCCAGGAGCGGTAGGCCATGGTGACCAGGAACGCGGTGACGGCCAGGGTGATGACGATGGCCGTGAGGATGAACGCCTGCGGCAACGGGTCCGCCATGTCCTTCGGGTCGGAACCGGGATGGAGCAGCGCGGCCTGGCCTGCGGGGCCGGAGGTGGCCAGCACCAGCAGATTGACGCCGTTTCCGATGAGGACGGCGCCGAGCAGGATGCGGGTGAGGGGGCGGGCGAGCAGCAGTGCGGTGCCGGCGGCGAACAGCACGCCGCCGCACGCCACGAGAGCGAGCGTCGCACTCATCCGCCACCACCTTGCGGGCCCCGACCGCCCTGCGGGCCGTGGTTGCCCTGCGGGCCACTGTCGTCCTGCGGGGCGCCGCCGTGCGGGGCGCCGCCGTGCGGGCCGCCGCCGTCCCGTGGGGCCCCACCTTCCGGGCCACGCCCGTCCCGCGGGGAGCCACCTTCCGGGCCACGCCCGTCCTGCGGGGAGCCATCTTGCGGGCCGCGCCCTTCCGGCGGAGTGCCACCGTGCGGGCCACGGCCTTGCGGGCCGCCGCCTTCCCGCGGGGAGCCACCTTGCGGGCCACCGTCCTGCGGACCGTCGCCCTCCGGGCCGCCACCACCTTGCGGGCCGCCGCCGTCTGACGCGCCACCGGGCGAGGCGCCGCCGCCTTGCCGGCCGTCACTGCCCTGCGGGGCGCCGCCGTCCTGCGGGGTGCCCCCCTGAGTGCCACCACCGGATGAACGGCCCTCACCCTGCGGGGCGCCGCCCTGTGCGCCCCCGTCCTGCCAGCCGGCATCCTGCGGGCCGCCACCACCATGTCGGCCGCCGCCCGGCGAAGCACCACCACCCTGCGGCCCTCCGCCGTCCTGCGGACCGCCGCCCGGCGAGGCGCCCCCGCCCGACGCACCACCGCCGGAGGTGTCACCCCCCGACGCACCACCGCCCTGCCGGGCGCGGCGTTCGCGCTGGTCCTCCTCCTCCGCCGCCTGCCGGGCGCGGTCGCGTTCCATGCGCCGGTCGATCTCCGAGCCGAGGCTGCGCAGTACGTCCAGGACGACGCCGACGACGAGCAGGTAGACGCCGCTGTCGAACAGCACGGGGCTGGCGGCGTGGAAGTGACCGGCGAGCCAGATCTCGCCGGTCACCTTGCCGGAGGCCAGCACGCTGCCGCCCAGCCAGAGTCCGGCCAGCCCGGTGCCGGTGAGGATGAGCAGGCCCAGTCCGAGCAGGAAGCCCGCGTCGACGGGTGCGGCGGCGGCCAGTTCGAGCCGGCCGCCGGCCAAATAGCGCACCGCCAGGGCGAGCCCGGCGACGAGGCCCGCGGTGAAGCCGCCGCCGGGCAGGTTCTCGGCGGAGAAGAGCAGGTACAGGGAGAGGACGAGGATCGGGTGGAAGACCAGCCGGGCCACCACCTCGAACATCACAGACCGCCCTTCGGGGGCGAGGGTGGAGCTGGCGGCCAGCCAGGTGCGGCGCGGGGCGACGGGTGAGCCGTGCGGCCGGGTACCGAGCCGGACCGGCTGTTTCCACGCGTCCCAGCGGCCGGCGGGGCCGGGGGGTTCGGGCGCCTGGGCTCCGGCGTCGCGGTCCAGTGCCATGCTCGCGGACCCGGCGGCGGACTCGGCGGCGGCGGAGCCGGGGGGCGCTCCGGGGCCGACGACGGGCGCCGGTGGCCGTCCGCCGCCGGGTCCCTCGGAGCCGGGCACCGGCTGGGCGACGGGCACCCGGGCGCGCCGTCGCAGGTAGACGAGGCTGGTGACGCCGACGGCTGCGGCGGCCAGTACGGCGGACTCCCCCATGGTGTCCCAGGCCCGCAGGTCGACGAGGGTGGTGGCCACCACGTTCCGTACGCCTTCGTGGGCGGTGGCGGGCAGCAGCTGGGGGCCGGCGGCTGGGCCGGAGCGGGCGGCGAGGGAGAAGACGAGGAGGGCGGCGACGAGCCCGCCGGCGGCGACGGAGAAGACGACTTGCAGTCCTCGCCGTAGCCGCCAGGTGCGGCTGCTGTCGGGGAAGCGGGCCGGCAGCCGGCGCAGGACGAGCACGAAGACGGTGAGCGAGACGGTTTCGACAGCGAACTGGGTCAGTGCCAGGTCGGGGGCGCCGTGCAGGACGTAGAGGAGGCCGGCGCCGTAGCCGGTGACCCCGGCGAGCACGGCCGCTTTCATCCGTTGCCGGGCGAGGACGCACAGGACGGCGACGGCGGCGACGCCGATGGCGACGACGAGTTGCGGGACCGAGTCGTACCAGCGCACGGGCCCGGCGGTGGCCCATGGCCGGCCGGCCAGCAGTTGGGCGGTCTCGAAGCCGAGCAGGACGACGAGTGCGGTGCCCAGGTAGACGGGCAGTGAGCCGCGCTGCACGGATCCGGTGACCTGGAGGGAGAGTCTTTCCAGGCCCCACAGCGAGCGGGCGAAGACCTGGTCGCCGTCCACCTGGGAGAGCCGGTCGCCGGCCGCGGCGAGGGGGCGCCGGGCCAGGTGGAGGGCGGCGCCCAGCAGCCAGGAGAGGGCGGACAGGCCGAGCGCCGGTCCCCAGCCGTGCCACAGTTCCAGGTGGAAGGGGGCGGCACCGCCGGGTGCGGTCTCCGCGTGGCGGGCCAGCAGGGGGTCGAGCCAGGGTGCCGCCGGTCCGAGGAGGAGCCCGGCGAAGGCGCAGAGCAGGGGCGGCATCAGCAGGAGTGCCCCGGTGGTGGTGCCTGCGGGGACGGGGACGGGTCGCAGTGGCGGGGCGGGGTTGCGCTTGGTGGCGAAGGCGCCCCACAGGAAGCGGAGGGTGTAGGCGACGGTCAGTGCGGACCCGGCGATGACGGCTGCGAGCGCCCAGGTCTCGGCGGTGTCCCCGTGGAGCAGCGCGGAGACGGCGGCTTCTTTGGCGGCGAACCCCAGCAGGGGCGGCAGCCCCGCCATGGACAGTCCGGCGGCGCAGGCGACGGCGCACAGCGCGGGCAGGGCGCGGCCCAGTCCGGAGAGCCGTTCGAGGTCGCGGGTGCCGGTGAGGTGGTCGATGGCGCCGACGACGAGGAAGAGGGACGCCTTGAACAGGGCGTGCGCCAGGATCATCGCGGTGCCGGCGAGTTCCGCGTCGCGGGTGCCGTCACCGGCGAGGAGGGTGAGGAAGCCCAGTTGGCTGACGGTGCCGAAGGCCAGGAGCCGCTTCAGGTCCGTCTCGCGGAGGGCCCGCCAGCCGCCGAGCAGCATGGTGACGCTGCCGAGGAGGAGCACCACGGCCCGCCAGGGGGTCACGTCGGCGAACGCGGGTGCGAACCGGGCGACGAGGTAGACCCCGGCCTTGACCATGGCCGCCGCGTGCAGATAGGCGGAGACGGGCGTGGGTGCGGCCATCGCGCCGGGCAGCCAGAAGCTGAAGGGCCACACGGCGGATTTGGACAGGGCCCCGGCGAGTACGAGGACGAGTCCGGCGGCGACGAGTGCGGAGCTGTCCGGCGGGTCGGCGAGCAGGCGGGAGATGCGGAAGGTGCCGGCGGCGTGGCCGAGCATCAGGAAGCCGACGAGCATGACGAGCCCGCCGAGGGTGGTGACCAGCAGGGCCTGGAGCGCGGCGCGCCGGTTGGTCCTGCGTTCGGGGTCGTGCCCGATGAGCAGGAACGAGAAGACGGTGGTGAGTTCCCACAGGACGTACAGGACGATCAGGTCGTCGGCGAGTACGAGGCCGAGCATCGCCCCGGCGAAGGCGGTGAGCGATCCGGCGAAGGCGCCGAGCCGTGGTTCGTCGTCGGCGAAGTAGCCGGCGCAGTAGATCATCACCAGGGCGCCGATGCCCCCGGCGATCAGCACCATTTCCAGGGCGAGCGCGTCGCAGCGCAGGGCGAGGGAGACGCCGAGGGAGCCGATCCACTCGGTGTGTTCGCGCAGCTCGCCGCCGTCGGCGACCGTGCGGTAGTGCACCGCCGCCCAGATCGCGGCGGCTGCGGGTGCCGCCGCGAGCGCCCAGAACGCCCGCCGCCCGAGCCGGCGCACCAGGGGCGGCGCGCAGCAGGCGGCGGCGAAGTGGACGGCGATCAACCACAGCACGCACAGAGAATTGCATACATAACCATGCAATTCGGACAGGTTGCCCTGTCCCGCCGTGCGGGCGGGCGGCCCGGTGGGCTAGGCGGTGGGTCCTTCCACGGCCTCGGCCCCGGCGGACTTCCCGCTCTTGGCGGCCTGCCCCGCCCCAGCGCCTCCCGCGCCCTCGGCGGCCCCGGCGTCCTTCGCGGCCCCGGCACCCTCGGCGCGCCCGGCACCCTCGGCGCGCTCGGTGCCCTTGGCAGAACCGGGCTTCTTCGTGGAGCCGGGCTCCTTCGTGGAGCCGGCGCCCTTCGTGGAGCCGCCCGCCTTCGCGGACGCGGCCCTCTCGGCGGAGCCGCCCTCCTTCGCGGAACCGGCACCCTTGGTGCAGTCGCCCTCCTTCACCGAGCCCGCGCCCTTCGCGCCGGCGTCCGCCTCGCCCGGCCCGGCGTCCTTCACCGGCTCGCCGTCCTCGGCGGGCGCGGCGGCGTCCCCGCCGCCCTCACCGCTGTCCGGCTCGACCTTCTCCTCCCGGCCGGGCCGCTTCTTCGCCGAGATGACGATGTAGGCGACGGCGGCGAGGAAGACGACGATGGCCGTCCAGTTGTTCAGCCGCATGCCGAGCACGTGGTGGGCGTCGTCCACGCGCATGTACTCGATCCAGAACCGGCCCACCGTGTAGGCGGCGACGTAGAGCGCGAACGCCCTGCCGTGCCCCAGCTTGAAGCGCCGGTCCGCCCAGATCACCAGCAGTGCGACGCCGACGCACCACAGCGACTCGTACAGGAACGTCGGGTGGTAGGTCCCCACGTCGGGGGTGTCCACAGGGCGGTGCGCCGGGTCGATCTTGAGGGCCCAGGGCAGGTCGGTCGGGCGCCCGAACAGCTCCTGGTTGAACCAGTTGCCCCAGCGGCCCAGCGCCTGGGCCAGCACGATGCCCGGGGCCACGGCGTCCGCGTAGGCGGGCAGGGCGATGCCCCGGCGACGGCAGCCGATCCACGCGCCGAGCGCGCCGAGCGCGATCGCGCCCCAGATGCCGAGGCCGCCGTCCCAGATGCGCAGGGCGTCGACCGGGTCGCGTCCCTCGCCGAAGTAGAGCTGGTAGTCGGTGACGACGTGGTAGAGCCTGCCGCCGACCAGCCCGAAGGGCACGGCCCACACCGCGATGTCGGCGACGGTGCCGGGCTGCCCGCCGCGGGCGACCCAGCGCCGCCCGCCGAGCCAGACCGCGACGAAGACGCCGAGGATGATGCAGAGCGCGTAGCCGCGCAGCGGGAGCGGCCCGAGATGGATCTCGCTGGCCGACGGGCTGGGGATAAAGGCAAGGGTCTCCATGGCGCACCCGACGCTACCGTGCCCGGCGGCACCGGGGGCAATCAGGCCGCACAACGGCTGGATAACACCTGGCGCCCGCCGGTGGCCGGGCGGGGGTCAGCCTTTCCGCTCGACCAGCTTCCGCAGCTTCTGCGGGGTGAGCGGATCGTTCTGGTCCGCGTAGATGTTCTTGCCGTCCAGCAGGACGGTGGGGGTGCCCTGGTGGTCGGAGTTGCGGAAGCTCTCGTTCGCGCGCTCGACCCAGTCGTTGTGCCGGCCGGTGGTCACGCACTTCTCGAAGGCGGGCCCGACCAGCCCCTTCACCTTGCGGGCGAGCTGGATCAGCCGTTCGGTGCTGGCGAAGGCGTCGTCCTGTTCGGCGGGCTGGTGGCGGTAGAGCACGTCGTGGTAGGCGGAGAACTTGCCCCGGTCCTTGGCGCAGGCCGCCGCGTTGGCCGCCTTCTTCGACCCGCTGCCGCCCATGTGCCCGTCGATGAGCGTGACCAGGTGGTACTCGGCCTTGAGCTTGCCCGCCCGCTCCAGGCTGCGGACGGTGCCCCGGAACGCGTTCTCGAACTGCGCGCACGCCGGGCAGCGGAAGTCCTCGTAGACGGTCAGCTTGGCCGGGGCGCTCTCGTGGCCGACGGTGATCGGCTTGGCGGAGGCGGTGCCGCCGTCGTCGTCGCCCTGCCCGGCCAGGGCCACGCCGATGCCCGTGGCGACGGCCAGCACGCCGACGACGGCCGCGCCGACCTTCAGGGAGCGGCGGCGTTTTTCGGCCGCCTTCTGCCGCTCCCGTTCGGCCCGCAGCCGCTCGCGGGCCGAATTCCTGCCGCCTTCGTTGGTGTTCTGGCTGCTCACGTCAGGGCCAACGAGAGGGCCCCGCCCCCTCGCACCCTCTTTCACCCGAAAGAGCGCGCTTGCCCGGTGGCCGGGGAGGGGACGGGGCCAGGTCCTGGCGGCGGACGTTTATCCGCGGCGGACGCCCTCGGCCAGGGAGGCGGCCAGTTCCCGCACGCCGTCGAGTCCGGCCTCCAGGGTGTCGGCGGCGAGCAGCCGCTTGACGAACGCGGAGCCGACGATCACCCCGTCCGCGAACTCGGCGACCTCGGCGGCCTGCTCGGGGTTGGAGACGCCGAGGCCCACGCACACCGGCAGCGGCGTGGTGGCGCGTACCCGGGTGACCAGTTCCCGTGCCTCGTTCCCCACCGACTCGCGGGTGCCGGTGACGCCCATCAGCGAGGCGGCGTAGACGAATCCGCTGCCCGCCGCGGTGATCGTGGCCAGCCGTTCGTCGCGGCTGCTGGGCGCGACGACGAAGACGGTGGCCAGCCCGGTCCGCTCGGCGGCCTTCCGCCAGCCGTCGGACTCCTCGACGGGCAGGTCCGGCAGGATGCAGCCGGCGCCGCCCGCGGCGGCCAGCTCCTCGGCGAACCGCTCGGCGCCGTACCTGTCCACCGGGTTCCAGTAGGTCATCACCAGCACCGGCTTGCCGGTGGCGGCGTGCGCCTGGCGGACCGTCTCGATCACGTCGGCGATCCGTACGCCGCCGCGCAGGGCGATGGTGTCGGCGGTCTGGATGACGGGGCCGTCCATCACGGGGTCGCTGTGCGGCAGTCCGACCTCCACGATGTCGCAGCCGCTCTCCAGCAGCGCGGTGCAGGCGGCGGCGCCGCCCTCGACCGTCGGGAAGCCGGCGGGCAGGTAGCCGACGAGCGCGGCGCGGTTCTCGGCCTTGGCCTGGGCCAGGGTCCGCTCCAGCAGTGCGATGTTGCCCGTGGTGCCGCTCATGCGCCTTCCCCCTGGTCTTCCCCGTCGTACAGGCCGAAGTAGCGCGCGGCCGTGTCCATGTCCTTGTCGCCGCGGCCGGAGAGGTTCACCAGGACGATGCCCTCCGGGCCGATCTCCTTGCCCAGGTCGAGGGCGCCGGCCAGCGCGTGGGCGCTCTCGATGGCCGGGATGATGCCCTCGGTCTCCGAGAGGAGCCGCAGGGCGCGCATCGCCTCGGCGTCGGTGACCGGGCGGTACTCGCCGCGCCCGCTGTCCTTGAGGTAGGCGTGCTCCGGGCCGATGCCCGGGTAGTCGAGGCCCGCCGAGATCGAGTACGGCTCGGTGATCTGGCCCTCGTCGTCCTGGAGGACGTAGGAGCGGGAGCCGTGCAGGATGCCGGGCTCGCCGACGGTCAGCGTCGCGGCGTGCTCACCGGACTCCACGCCGTTTCCGGCCGCCTCGAACCCGACGATGCGGACGCTCTCGTCGGGCAGGAAGGCGTGGAAGAGGCCGATGGCGTTGGAGCCGCCGCCCACGCAGGCGGCGACCGCGTCGGGCAGCCGGCCGGTCCGCTCCAGGATCTGCCGCCGTGCCTCGACGCCGATGACGCGGTGGAAGTCGCGGACGAGCTGCGGGAAGGGGTGCGGTCCCGCGACGGTGCCGAAGAGGTAGTGGGTGCGGTCCACGTTGGCCACCCAGTCGCGGAACGCCTCGTTGATGGCGTCCTTGAGGGTGCGGCTGCCGGAGGTGACGGGGACGACCTCGGCGCCGAGCATCCGCATGCGGGCGACGTTCAGCGCCTGGCGCTCGGTGTCGATCTCGCCCATGTAGATGGTGCATTCGAGCCCGAAGAGGGCGCACGCGGTGGCGGTCGCGACCCCGTGCTGGCCGGCGCCGGTCTCGGCGATGACGCGGGGCTTGCCCATGCGCTTGGTGAGCAGGGCCTGGCCCAGCACATTGTTGATCTTGTGCGAGCCGGTGTGGTTGAGGTCCTCGCGCTTGAGGAACACCCGGGCGCCGCCCGCGTGTTCGGCGAAGCGCTTCACCTCGGTCAGCGCGCTGGGGCGGCCCGTGTAGTTGACGAGCAGTTCCTCCAGCTCGGCGGCGAAGGCCGGGTCCGCCTTGGCCTTCTCGTACTCGGCGGCCACCTCGTCGACGGCGGCGACGAGTGCCTCGGGGATGAACTTGCCGCCGAACGCGCCGAAATAGCCGGTGGCGTCGGGGGTGCGACCCTCGGGGTCGGGGATGAAGTAGTCGGATGGCATGCCGACAGTGCTCCTTGGGTTGGGCCTGCTGAGTTCCTGGCCCCGGCCGTGCCCCACCACCCGCTCCCCCGGGGATCTCTCGTCCCCGCACTCGGTCCGGATGCCCGCGCGACGACCCCGCCCCCGGCTGCGGGAGGCGGTGCCGCCCGGCCGTCCCGGCGTACGGAGGGACGGGCCCGGCGGCAGCCGTGCGGCAGGCGGGCGAGGCCCCTCACGCGGGATGACCGCGAGCGGGGCGACGCGAACGAGGAGGCCGAGGAGGCCGAGGAAGAGGAGGAAGCCCCTGACAGGAGGGCGGTAGGGCTGGGCCGGGAAAAGTCAGCGCCATCGGCGGCCACGGATCACACCGGGTTCGCACCCGATGTGGTACCGCACCGAGCGTCCCCGTACCCGCCGCGCGGGCGCCCGGCAGCCACGCGGCCGGCACCCGCGCGCCAGCGCGAGGGAGCACAGGGAGACGGAGGCGGTCACGGCCGGTCACGCCCTCCCGTGTCGGAGGGCGGGGTGCGCACCGGCCGCCACCAGGTCGGCGACGGCGCCCTTGGGGTCCTTGCCGGTCACCAGGGACTCGCCGACCAGCACGGCGTCGGCCCCTTCGTTGGCGTAGGCGATCAGGTCGTGCGGGCCCCGCACCCCGGACTCGGCGACCTTGACGATGTGGTCGGGGATCTCCGGGGCGATCCGGGTGAAGTTGCCGCGGTCGACCTCCAGCGTCTTGAGGTTGCGCGCGTTGACTCCGACGATCTTGGCGCCGGCGGCCAGCGCCCGCTCGGTCTCCTCCTCGTCGTGCACCTCGACCAGCGGGGTCAGCCCGATGGACTCGGCGCGTTCGATGAGGGAGACCAGCGCCTCCTGTTCGAGGGCGGCGACGATCAGCAGGATGATGTCGGCGCCGTGTGCCCGGGCCTCCCACAGCTGGTAGGCGGAGAAGATGAAGTCCTTGCGCAGCACGGGCAGGTCCACCCGGGCGCGGACGGCCTCCAGGTCGGCGAGGGAGCCGCCGAAGCGGCGCTGTTCGGTGAGGACGGAGATGACGGCGGCGCCGCCGGCCTCGTAGTCGGCGGCGAGCCCGGCCGGGTCGGCGATGGCCGCCAGCGCGCCCTTGGAGGGGCTGGAGCGCTTGACCTCGCAGATCACCCGGACATCCTCGCCCTTGAGGGCGGCGAGCCCGTCCTTGGCCTGTGGCGCCCGGGCCGCGCGCTCCTTGAGCTCGTCGAGGCTGACGCGCGCCTGCCGCTCGGCGAGGTCCTCACGGACGCCTTCGATGATCTCGTCGAGCACACTCACCGAGCGGCCTCCTTGCTGGCTGGGTTTGGCTGGGTGCCGGACCCCCGCGCGCGGACGAGGGAGTCGGACGGAGCACTGCGATGGTATCCGCCGACGGGCCCGGTGCCCGCATCCGGTTGAACGGGATTCCATATAGCGGACAAAACGTTGTGACGCCGAAGGTTCCGTTACGGCACGTCCATGCGATGTCACCGCCGGTCAGGGGGCCAGTGCGGCGCCCAGGGGCGTATTCCGGACAACAGTGAACGCGGCAACGAGCACCCCCGCCGCCCAGGCGTGCCGGACGCGGAGGCGCACCGGCAGCGCGAAGGGGCGGGCCCGGGCCGCGCGCCAGGCCCAGTGCAGCCAGCCCGCAGCGAACAGGACGGCGAGGACGACGGCCATCGCATTGGCGCCCAGCGCGGCCGGCAGATCGCCGTGGGCGAGGGCGTGCGCGCTGCGCAGCCCACCGCAGCCGGGGCAGTACAGCCCGGTGACCGTCAGGACGGGGCAGGCCGGATAGTGGCCCGGCCGGTTGGGGTCGACCGCGGCCACATACGCGAAAGCCGCGCCCGCCACGGCCGCGCAGCCGAGGGGCGCGGCCAGCTGCGGCACCGCACCGAGGAGGCGGTGCCGCACGGTCGCGGCTTCCTGCCGTTCGCTCAGGAGTGCGCCTGGGCGTGGGTCCGCTGCTCGCCGTCCCGACGCTCCGGGTGGCGGGCCTGGTGCGCCTCCCGGTGGGCCCGGGCCTGCTCCGCGGTCAGCCCCTTGGACTTCTTCTGTCCGAGCCCCGCCGCGCTCATGATGCCGCCCACCACCGCGGCCACCGCGAGGAGGACCAGCCCGGCGATCACACCGGCGGGCTTGGCCATCACCGTGAAGACGGAGCCCACGCAGAACCCGACGAAGGCGATGATCACGCCGGTCCAGGCGGCCGGGGTGTGTCCGTGGCTGTGCGCCATGAAAACTCCTTGAGTCACAACATGAAGTTGGGGCCACCGGCCCGTTCAAGACCATTCTCCCTCCTACCCGCCGACGGCGCGGCACGGGGGTGGCCCGAACGGGCAGCGCACGGCCGGGTGCGCGGAGTCAGGCGGTGCCGGAAGTGGTGGGGTCCTCGCCCCGGTCCAGCGCCTTCCACAGGTCCTCGGGCCGGTCGGGGTCCACGCGCTGCGGACGTGCGGCCCGCTGGCGCAGCGGTACCCGCTCGTAGCGGGCGCTGCCGGACATGGAGGGCCAGCGCGGCCCGTACCGCAGGGCCAGCAGCCCGGCGACGACGAGCAGCGCGCCGCCCGCAGCCGAGACGTACGGCCAGGCGGTGACGTCCACGGCGCCGATGCCGCTGTCGGACAGTCCGCTGGCCTCGGCCGCCTGGTCGGCCAGCGCCCCGGTGTCGTCGGCGCCCAGCAGCGCGGAGACGGCGACGGCCGCACCGCAGAGGGTGAGCAGTCCGGCGACGAGGTAGCGCCCGGTGCGGCGGACGGCGAAGACGGCCACCAGCGCGGCCAGGCCGACCAGCCCGAGCGCGCTGGGCAGGCCCGTGACATCGCCGCCCTCGGCGCTGACGGGTACCCGGCCCTGGGCGAAGCCGGCCGTGGAGGTGCTCCAGGTCTGCCCGGCGGAGATCAGCGCGAGCGCGGCGCCCAGTGCGCCGGCCAGCAGCGCCACCGCGAGCGCGACCCGGGAGGCACGTGAGCGTGCGGCCCCGCCGGAGGCCGTGGCGGGGCCGTCGTCCCGGGCGGTCGCGGCGGTGCCGTTCCCGGGCTGCGCGCCGTCCGTGTCCGGGGCGGGGGTTGGAGAAGTCACCCCTCCACGCTACCCCCGAGCCGCTCGGCGGTCCGGACCGCCCTCAGCACGGCCGCGGCCTTGTTGGCGCACTCGGTGTCCTCGGCCGCCGGGTCCGAGTCGGCGACGACACCCGCCCCGGCCTGGACGTAGGCGGTGCCGTCGCGCAGCAGGGCGGTGCGGATGGCGATGGCGGTGTCGGAGTCGCCGGCGAAGTCGAGATATCCGACACAGCCGCCGTAGACGCCGCGCTTGGTCGGCTCCAGTTCCTCGATGATCTGCAGCGCGCGGGGTTTGGGCGCCCCGGACAGGGTGCCGGCCGGGAAGCAGGCGGTGAGCGCGTCGAACGCCGTGCGGCCCTCGGCCAGCCGGCCGGTGACCGTGGAGACGATGTGCATCACGTGGCTGTAGCGCTCGATGGACATGAAGTCGACGACCTCGACGCTGCCCGGCTCGCACACCCGGCCCAGGTCGTTGCGGCCCAGATCGACGAGCATCAGGTGCTCGGCCCGCTCCTTGGGGTCGGCCAGCAGCTCCTCCGCGAGAGCCTGGTCCTCGCCCGGGGTCGCGCCGCGCGGACGGGTCCCGGCGATGGGGTGCATCATGGCGTGCCCGTCCTCCACCTTGACCAGCGCCTCGGGGCTGGAGCCGACGATGTCGAAGCCGTCGAAGCGCAGCAGGTACATGTACGGGCTCGGGTTGGTGGCCCGCAGCACCCGGTAGACGTCCAGGGCACTGGCCGTGCACCGGGCCTCGAACCGCTGGGAGGGCACCACCTGGAACGCCTCGCCGCCGCGGATGCGCTCCTTGATGTCCTCGACCCAGCCCTGGTAGGTGGCGCCGCCGGACCTGGCGGTGATCTCGGGGAGGGCGGATTCGGGGAGGGCGACGGGTTCGACGGGCGCGGGCCGCGCCAGGTCGGCGCACATCGCGTCCAGCCGGCGCACGGCGTCCTCGTACGCCTCCTCGACGCCGGTGTCGAGGTCGTTGTGGTTGATGGCGTTGGCGATGAGCAGCACCGTGCCGTCGCGGTGGTCGAGGACGGCCAGGTCGGAGGTGAGCAGCATCGTCAGCTCGGGCAGGCCCAGGTCGTCCTCGGTGCCGGGGTGGTGGCCGACCTTCTCCAGCCGCTGGACGATGTCGTAGCCCAGGTAGCCGACCATGCCGCCGGTGAACGGCGGCAGATCGCCGTCCTCGTGCAGGTCGCGCGGGGTATGCAGGATCTGGACCGTCTCCCGCAGGGCGGCCAGCGGGTCGCCGTCGGCGGGGACGCCCACCGGCGGGGTGCCCTGCCAGTGCGCCTGTCCGTCGCGCACCGTCAGCGTGGCGTCGCTGCGCACCCCGATGAACGAGTACCGCGACCAGGTGCGGCCGTTCTCGGCGGACTCCAGCAGGAAGGTGCCGCACCGCTCCGCGGCGAGTTTCCGGTACAGGGCGATGGGGGTGTCGCCGTCCGCGAGCAGGCGGCGGGTCACGGGGATGACCCGCCGGTCCTTGGCGAGCCTGCGGAACGTTTCGAGGTCGGGCGCCGTCATGGCCCCTCACCCTACTGGGCGGAGGGAGCCGCACCGGGCGGCTTTCAACCGGCGGTTCAGCCGCGCAGCAGCACATCCGCGTCGAAACAGGTGCGCTCGCCCGTGTGACAGGCGGCGCCGACCTGGTCCACCTTCACCAGAAGGGTGTCCGCGTCGCAGTCGAGCGCCACGGACTTGACCCACTGCACATGCCCGGAGGTGTCGCCCTTGACCCAGTACTCGCGCCGGCTGCGGCTCCAGTAGGTCGCCCGCCCGGTGGTGAGGGTGCGGTGCAGGGCCTCGTCGTCCATCCATCCCAGCATCAGCACCTCGCCGGTGTCGTACTGCTGGGCGATGGCGGGCACGAGTCCGTCCGCGTTGCGCTTGAGGCGGGCGGCGACGGCGGGGTCGAGGGAGGTCTCCTGGGACATGGCTCCATTGTCGCCCACCGCGCCCGGCCCTCGTCCGGCGCGGCGGACACCCGCGCGGACACACCCCGCGCACGGCCGCGCACCCACCGCTCGCCCGCCGTACGCTGGCGGGCATGTCGACCCATGCCAAGCGAGAACGGCTTCTGCTCGCCGACCTGTTGGAGACCCACGGCCCCGAGGCCCCCACCCTGTGCGAGGGGTGGCGCACCCGCGACCTGGCGGCGCACGTCGTCGTACGGGAGCGCCGCGGTGACGCCGCCGGCGGGCTGGTGATCAAGCCGCTGGCGGCCCGGCTGGAGCGGGTCCAGAGCGAGTTCGCGGCCAAGCCGTACGACGAGCTCGTCCAGCTGATCCGCACCGGCCCGCCGCGGCTGTCGCCCTTCGCGCTCAAGCAGGTGGACGAGGCGGCCAACACGGTGGAGTTCTTCATCCACGCCGAGGACGTACGGCGGGCCCAGCCCGAGTGGTCACCGCGCGAGCTGGACCCCGTCTTCCAGGACACGCTGTGGCGGCGGCTGGAGACGGCGGCACGGCTCTACGGCCGCAAGGCGCCCACGGGCCTCGTCCTGCGGCGCCCCGACGGGCAGACCGCCGTCGCGCGCCGCGGCACACCCGTGGTGACCGCGGTCGGCGAGCCGTCCGAGCTGCTGCTGTTCGCCTCCGGCCGCCAGGAGCAGGCCAAGGTGGACCTGGACGGCGAGCAGGCCGCCGTCGACCGGGTCCGCACCGCCCGGCTCGGCCTGTAGCCGGAGCCCGCCCCCCATCGGGCCCCGAGGCCAACGCGCGGCGTACCAGGGGCCGTTCAGGGTCATCCCGGATGGGAGGGGCGGCCGGACGGCGGGAGGGTTGGGGTATGACGTCCCCCTTCGCGCACCTCTTCCAGGCCCGCCCCTCCCGCTCCGGTTCCGCCTCCCGTCACGGCTCCCCCTCCTGCCCCGCCCCCGCCTCCCGGGCCCGCCGAGCGGGTGCCGGGCGCCGCACCCTCCTGGCCGGTGTCGCCTCCGGCGCGGCGGTGGCCGCGCTGGGCACGCCCGTCGCCGCCGCGGCGGCACCCCGCGACGACGGCGGGCCCGCACTGCCCCCGCCCGACGCCCCCGCGCTGCGGGCGGCCATCGACGATCTGGCGCATCCCCGTGCCACCGGAGTCCAGCTGCGGGTCACCGGCTCGGCCGGGCGCTGGTACGGCACCTGCGGGGTGTCCGACCCGGCGACCGGGCGGCCCGTCGGGCTGAACGACAAGGTGCGGGCCGGCAGCATCACCAAGCCGTTCGTGGCCACGGCGCTCCTCCAGCTCGCCGACGAGGGCCGGCTGCGGCTGACGGCACCGGTGAGGCACTATCTGCCCCGGCTGCTGCCCGAGCGGTTCGGCGCGGTCACCGTGGCCCAGCTGCTCGACCACACCAGCGGGCTGCCCGACCACGTGGGCCTGCCCGGGCTGAGCACCCCCGAGGCGGTGCTGCGCCACCGGTTCGACCGGTGGACGCCGCAGCAGATCGTGGCGACCGTCACCGGCGGCGAGCTGAAGTTCCGGCCCGGCAGCGCGCAGGAGTACCGGGGCGTCAATTACGTGCTGGCCGCGCTGGTGATCGAGCAGGTGACGGGACGGCCCTACGGCATCGAGATCCGCGAGCGCATCCTGCGTCCGCTGCGTCTGGGGCACACGTTCTTCCCCTCCGCGCAGGGCGGTGAGCGGCGCATCCACGGGCCCCACATGCACGGCTGTCTGCTGATGGGCGACGGCTCGCTCCAGGACGTCACCGAGTTCGACATGTCCGGCTCGTACGCGGACGGCGAGATCGTCACGAGCACGGGCGACATGCACCGCTTCCTGGCGGCGCTGTTCTCCGGCGCGCTGCTGCCCGAGCGGCAGTTGCGCCGGATGTTCACCCTGCCGCCGGCGCATGTGCGGATGCTGGACGGCTCCCCCACCCGCTACAGCGCCGGGCTCCAGACGGCCACCGTGGGCGGCGTCACCTTCTGGGGCAAGACCGGGCAGCATCACGGTTACGCGAGCGGGATGTTCGCCACCCGTGACCAACAGCGCCGGCTGGTCTGGTCGTTCACCCCCGTCGAGCCGGGGGCCGACCCCTCGCCCATGGCCGAGCGGATCGTGGCGGCGGCCACGGGCACCACCGGTCAGTGACACGGGTCACGGTCGAACTGGTGAACAAGCCCCTTCCGGGTGCCATCACAGTGCCCGTACGCCGGAGCGCCCCGCGGCAGCGGGACGCCGCGTTGGACACCCATGGGGGATCTTGTGAAGACAGCTCGCCGTACCCGCCGGCCCGTTCCCGCCGCCTGCCTCACCGCCGTCGCCGCCGCCGCGGCCCTGGCGCTGTCCGCCTGTGAGGGCAGCGTGGGCGGCGACGACGGGACCGCCGGCTCCGCGCCCGCCGGCGGTGCGTCGAAGGACGCGGGCACGAAGGACGCGGGCACATCGGACTCCGGATCGGCCGGTCCGGGCTCCGCGGACGCCGGCACCGGCACCCGCAGCGGCACCGGCGCCCCGAAGGCGGACGGCTCCACCTGCACCGCCGGCAAGGTCTCGGTGAAGCTCCGGCGGACCGGCGGCAGCGCCCCCGCCGTCCTGCTGAAGGCCACCAACACCGGCAGCACACGCTGCGACCTGTACGGCTATCCGCTGGTGGGCTTCCCCGATGCCCAGGCACCGGTCGCGATCGGCGGCGGCAAGCCCCAGTCCGTGGTCTCCCTGAAGCCGGGCGGGTCCGCGTACGCCTCGCTCAGTCTGGCGGAGGGCGACGGCGCCGAGGTGCACCGGGAGAAGCAGCTCACCGTCGAGCTGGCCGACCGCGAATCGCGCGGCACGGGTGCCACCGCGCGGGTCGACGCACCGTCCGGCGCCGGCCTCGCCCTCAGCGACGAGTCCACCGTCTCCTACTGGAACGCCACGGCCGAGGACGCGATGCGCTGACGGCCCGGCACCGCCCCGCACCGGGGCCGGGACACACGGGGGGCCGCTAGGCCGCCGGCCCGGTCAGGCGTTCGGTGAGGATGTGCTGGAGCTCCCGGGCCGCGCGGGTCGGTGAGACGTCGCCGCGGTGGGCGACGGAGATGGTGCGGTGCAGTCCGGGCTGGGCGAAGCGGGTGACGCGCAGTCCGGAGCGGTCGGCGACCATGCGCGGGACGACGGCGAGGCCCAGCCCGGCGCGGACGAAGCCGAGCACCGCGTCCATCTCGCCGCCCTCGACGGCGAAGACGGGCTCGAAACCGGCCTCGCGGCAGATGGCGACGGTCAGCTCCCGCAGGTCGTAGCCGCGGCGGAACATCGCCAGCGGCCGGTCCTCCAGGTCGGCGACCCGGATGCGGGTGCGGCGCACCGGCGCGGGCTCGTCGGGCGGTGAGACGACCACCAGTTCCTCGTGCAGCAGCTCCTCGGTGGTCAGCACGGGGGCCTGTCCGGCGAGCGGGGTGATGAGCAGGGCCAGATCGAGTTCGCCGGCGGCCAGCACCCGCACGAGGTCCTGGGAGCCGTCCTCGTGGACGAACAGCTCGACGCCCGGGTAGCGGTCGTGGAAGGCGCGCAGCACGTCGGGGACGATGCTGGCGCACAGGCTGGGGGTGGCGCCCAGCCGGACCCGGCCCCGCCGCAGCCGGGCGACCTCCTGCACCTCGCGGCGGGCGGTCTCGGTGTCGGCCAGCACCCGCCGGGCCAGGGGCAGCAGGGCCTGCCCGGCGTCGGTGAGGGAGATGTGCCCGCGGGCGCGGTGGAAGAGTTCGGCGCCCAGTTCCCGCTCCAGGGCCCTGATCTGCTGGCTCAGGGAGGGCTGTGCGACGTGCTCGCGCTGGGCGGCGCGGGTGAAGTGGCGGGTGTCGGCGACGGCGACGAAGTAGCGGAGCTGCTGGAGCTGCATACGGGGAGCCTAGCGCGGATGATAGGCGGCCCCTATCATCCGCAGCCATTCTATGTCTTGGACTGATGCCCGGGACCGTCCCTACCTTCACCACCATGGCGACGGCAACCCGCACCCCCACCCCCGCGCCCCCGGACGCGGGCCCCCGGCCACGCCGCGGGCCCCTGCGCACGCTGTGGGGCTCCACCATCGGCAAGAAGGCGGTCATGGCCGTCAGCGGGCTGATCATGCTGGCGTATCTGCTCGTCCACATGTTCGCGAACCTGAAGGTGTTCTTCGGCCCCGAGGAGATGAACGGCTACGCGCACTGGCTGCGCACCCTCGGGGAGCCGCTGCTGCGCCACGAGTGGTTCCTGTGGATCGCCCGCTTCGTCCTGCTGGCCGCCGTCGTCCTGCACGGCGTCTCCGCCTACCAGCTCAGCCGCAGGGACATCGCCGCACGTCCCGTCGGCTACCGGCACCGCCGGCGCGGCGGCAGTTACGCGACCCGCACCATGCGCTGGGGCGGCGTCATCATCGCGCTGTTCGTCGTCTGGCACGTCCTCGACCTGACGACCGGCACCGTCAATCCGCGCGGCCAGGCGGGCCACCCCTACGAGAACATCGTGGCCGGCTTCCGCACCTGGTACGCCAACGTCATCTACATCGTCGCCATGCTCGCCGTCGGGCTGCACATCCGGCACGGCTTCTGGAGCGCGGCGCAGACCCTCGGCGTGACCCGGCCCGGTGCGGTGCGCCTCCTCAGGGGCGGGGCCACCGCGCTGGCGCTGGTCATCACCGCCGGGTTCCTCTCCGTACCCCTCGGCGTCATGACGGGAGTGGTGGACTGATGGCCGCCTCCGGGAAGCAGTACAGCGACTACACGACCGGCGACCCGCTCGCCGACACCAAGGCACCCGGCGGCCCCGTCGAACAGCGGTGGAGCCGGCGGCGGTTCGAGGCGAAGCTCGTCAACCCGGCCAACCGGCGCAAGCACACCGTCATCGTGGTCGGCACCGGGCTGGCCGGCGGTTCGGCGGGCGCCACCCTGGCGGAGGCCGGCTACCGGGTGGTGCAGTTCTGCTACCAGGACTCCCCGCGCCGGGCGCACTCGGTGGCCGCACAGGGCGGCATCAACGCCGCGAAGAACTACCGCAACGACGGCGACTCCGTGCACCGGCTCTTCTACGACACCGTCAAGGGCGGCGACTTCCGCTCCCGCGAGTCCAACGTGCACCGGCTGGCGGAGATCTCCACCCAGATCATCGACCAGTGCGTCGCCCAGGGCGTGCCGTTCGCCCGCGAGTACGGCGGACTGCTCGACACCCGCTCCTTCGGCGGCGTCCAGGTCTCCCGCACCTTCTACGCCCGCGGCCAGACCGGGCAGCAGTTGCTGCTCGGCGCCTACCAGGCCCTCTCCCGGCAGATCGCGGCCGGCCGGGTCGAGATGCACCCGCGCACCGAGATGCTCGACCTCGTGGTCATCGACGGGCGGGCCCGCGGCATCGTCGCCCGCGACCTGCTGACCGGCCGTATCGACACTTACTTCGCCGACGCGGTGGTCCTGGCCACCGGCGGCTACGGCAACGTCTTCCATCTGTCCACCAACGCCAAGAACTCCAACGCCACCGCCGTCTGGCGCGCCCACCGGCGGGGCGCCTGGTTCGGCAACCCCTGCTTCACGCAGATCCACCCCACCTGCATCCCGCGCTCCGGCGACCACCAGTCCAAGCTGACGCTGATGAGCGAGTCGCTGCGCAACGACGGCCGCATCTGGGTGCCCAAGGCGCCCGGCGACGACCGGGCACCGCAGGACATCCCCGAGGAGGAGCGGGACTACTACCTGGAGCGGCTCTACCCCTCGTTCGGCAACCTCGTGCCCCGCGACATCGCCTCCCGCGCCGCGAAGAACGTCTGCGACGAGGGGCGCGGCGTCGGTCCCGGAGGGCAGGGCGTCTACCTCGACTTCGCCGACGCCCTCACCCGCATGGGCCGGGCCGCCGTCGAGGAGAAGTACGGCAACCTCTTCGAGATGTACGCGCGGATCACCGCCGAGGACCCCTACACCCGCCCCATGCGCATCTACCCGGCCATCCACTACACGATGGGCGGTCTGTGGGTGGACTACGACCTGATGACGACCGTCCCCGGCCTGTTCGCCATCGGGGAGGCCAACTTCTCCGACCACGGCGCCAACCGGCTCGGCGCCTCCGCGCTGATGCAGGGCCTGGCCGACGGCTACTTCGTCCTCCCGGCCACCCTGGGCGACTACCTGGCCCGCCACCCCCACCAGGAGGCCGACCCGGACCACCCGGCCGTGCACGAGGCGGTGTCCGCCGTCACCGGCCGGCTGGAGGCGCTGCTGTCCGCGGACGGCGACCGCACCGCCGAGTCCTTCCACCGCGACCTGGGGCAGCTGATGTGGGACGAGTGCGGCATGTCCCGCACCGAGGAAGGGCTGCGCAAAGCGCTGGAGCGCATTCCCGAACTGCGCGCCGAGTTCTGGCGGCGGGTACGGGTCCCGGGCCGCGGCCGGGCGTTCAACCAGGCCCTGGAGAAGGCCCACCGCATCGCCGACCACCTGGAGCTGGCCGAGCTGATGTGCCTGGACGCGCTGCACCGCACCGAGTCGTGCGGCGGCCATTTCCGTGCGGAGTCCCGCACCCCGGACGGCGAGGCCGCCCGCAAGGACGACGAGTTCGCCTACGTCGCCGCCTGGGAGTTCACCGGCGTCGGCGAGCCGCCCGTGCTGCACAAGGAGGCCCTCCACTTCGAGTACGTCCACCCCACCCAGCGGAGCTACACGTGAACCTCACCCTGCGGATCTGGCGCCAGGCCGACGCCTCGGCGGACGGCGAGATGCGCACCTACCAGGTGTCCGGCATCTCCCCCGACATGTCGTTCCTGGAGATGCTCGACACCCTCAACGAGACGCTGACCGAACGCGGCGAGGAGCCCGTCGCCTTCGACCACGACTGCCGCGAGGGCATCTGCGGCGCCTGCGGCATGGTCATCAACGGCCGGGCACACGGCCCCGAACGCACCACCACCTGCCAGCTGCACATGCGGCACTTCTCCGACGGCGACACCATCGACGTCGAGCCCTGGCGGGCCGCGGCCTTCCCCGTGGTGCGCGATCTCGTCGTCGACCGGGGCGCCTTCGACCGGGTCATCGGCGCCGGCGGCTACATCACCGCACCCACCGGCTCGGCACCGGAGGCGCACGCCACCGCCGTACCGAAACCCGCCGCCGACACGGCTTTCAGCCACGCCGAGTGCATCGGCTGCGGCGCCTGCGTGGCCGCCTGCCCCAACGGCTCCGCCATGCTGTTCACCTCCGCCAAGGTCAACCACCTCAACGTCCTGCCGCAGGGCGCCCCCGAACGGGAGAGCCGGGTGCTGGGCATGGTGGAGCAGATGGACGCCGAGAGCTTCGGCGGCTGCACCCTGACCGGCGAGTGCGCCACGGCCTGCCCCAAGGGCATCCCGCTGTCCTCCATCGCCGCGATGAACCGCGAGTACCTGCGGGCCGCCACCAGGAAGCGGGGCGCCTAGACTCGGGCCACGATGAGTGACCCGCTGCGCCCCACCCTTCCCGAACTGGCCCGCCAGGCCCTCTCCTCCGTACAGCGGGGCTACGACCTGCTGGCGCCGAAGTTCGACCACACGCGGTACCGGACCCCGGACAGCGTCCTGGACGCGACCGCCCGGGCCCTGAAGACGCTGGGCCCGTTCACCGACGGTCTCGATCTGTGCTGCGGCACCGGCGCCGGCATCCACGTGCTGCGCGAGGTGTGCTCGGGCAGGACGGCGGGCCTCGATTTCAGCACGGGCATGCTGACCGAGGCCAGATACCGGTACGCGACGGCACCCGGCTTCGGCCCGCACTGGGTACGGGGCGACGCTCTGGCACCGCCCTTCCGCCCGGGCACCTTCGATCTGGTGGTGAGTTTCGGCGCGTTCGGCCACTTCCTGCCCGCCGAGCGCCCCCGCCTGTTCACGCGGGTCCGCGAAGTTCTGCGCGAGGGCGGCACGTTCGCGTTCCCGATGGCGGCCCCGCCGCGCCCGGGCACAGCGGCGTACTGGACGCTGCTCGGATTCGACGCGGCCATGCGCGTGCGCAACGCCGTCCGGCGGCCCCCCTTCGTCATGTACTACCGCACCTGGCCGCTGGCCGAGGTCCACCGCGATCTGATCGAAGCGGGCTTCGCCGTCGCCCTGCACCCCCTCGGCGAACTGGGACGCCGCGAAGACGGCTCCCCACGCTGCCGCCTGCTGCTGGCGACGAAGCGCTGAACGCGGACGGGGACGAGGGGACCGCCGACGACGGCTGACCGCGCCCTACAGATAGATCTGCCTCTTGCACTTCGTGCAGTGCTTCGCCCCTCGGGGCACCTCGTGTCGGCAGGGCCTCTCCTGATCGTCTTCGGCTCGCCGGCCAAGGGGATGCTTCCTTCGGACTCCCCGGGGACCGTTCACAGCCACGCCCCCGGTACGAACCGGTACGGGCGCGTGACGATCTCCCGGAAGGTGAAGTGCTCCGGGTTCCGCTTCAGATGGCGGGTGGCCCAGCTCCGGGGTACCGACCGGCTGGTGTGCGGGGCGGCGGTCCGGCCGCAGACGGCGCACTGCATGGTGAAGCTCACCGGCTCGGCGTCCGGCTCCGCGTCCGGCACGAGCCGGAACTCACGGAACCGGTAGGTCGCGCGGGTCACCCGCGCACCACCGGCTTGCCACCGTGCCGCGGATGCCACGGGTGCCGCCGCAGCAGTACGGCACAGTCGGTGACCCGGCTCCAGTCCCCCACCCTGCGCGCCGCTTCCCGCTCGCGCTCCAGCCGCGCGCACTCCGCGCAGGCCGCCGCGCTGCCCTTCGTGATCACGATGCCGCCTCCGGTGCGCGCCGCGCCTCCTCCAGCCGCCGTGCCATCGCGCACGAACGCCCTCGCGTACAGCGGTGACACTCCTGACGGTGCAACAGGTACGCGGCCTGAAGCTGGTCGATGTCGGCCCGGCGTGGGGACGTGGAAATCACGGCCTCCCCGACCCGGCCTCGTGCGTCATACTTACCGACCACGACTACTCCTCTCCGTAGTCCTGTGACTACCGAGCGGAATCAGCGTGGCGTACTGTGAGGAACCGTTCAACGTGTCAGACGGGAACGGAAGGTCGGTGACAGCCGTTGAACCGCAAGGAGTTGGACCCGGACAGCTCTCCCCAGGCAGCTTTCGGAGCACGCTTACGCAGCATGCGGGAGGCGCGCGGCTGGAAGCAGGAGGATCTGGCGGAGAAGACGGGGTATTCCAGCACGCACATTTCAGCCGTCGAAACCGGTCGCAAGATGCCGACCTTGCGCTTCTCGCGCAGTGCGGACATCGCCTTCGGCATCGCGGACACGACGGACACGTTCGAGCGCCAGTACCGCGAGATCCGCCACGGCAGCCTGCTGGAGGGCTTCCCGCAGTTCGTCGACTACGAGGGGCGCGCGGTGGAGATCCGGCTGTACGAAGTGGGCGTCATCCCCGGTCTGCTTCAGACCCCGGAGTACGCAACGACCCTGGCGGACAGTGCCGTCAGGCGCGGGGCGATCACCGAGGAGCAGGCACATGAGCGGGTCACGCTCGTGGCGGAGCGGCAGGCCGCACTCGACCGGACACCCCCGCCGTTGGTCTTCGCGGCGTTGGACGAGAGCTGTTTGCTTCGCCCCGTGGGCGAAGCCACCGTCATGAATGCGCAGTTGGAACGGCTGATCGAGTTCGCACAGCTACCGAGCACGGTGCTCCAGATCGCTCCGTTCAGCATGGGGGCTCGCCGCCCGCTCAGCCTGCCGGTCACCGTCCTCACGATGTCGGACCGTTCACTCATGTCGTACGCCGAGTCGGCACAGCGGGGTCATCTCGAAAAAGACAGCAAATTCGTACTGCCGATGCTGACGGCCTACCATCAACTACAGGCCGAAGCCCCCTCCCAGGCCGAATCCGTCGCCTTGATCAACCAGTTGCGAAAGGGCACTCCGTGACCACCGAATCTCCCCGTTGGTACAAGTCCTCCTACAGCGAGAACGGCGGCCAGTGCATCGAGGTCGCCACCAACCTCGCCCCCACACACGGCACCGTCCCCATCCGCGACTCCAAAAACCCCACCGGCCCCACCCTCGCCATCCCCGCCACCGCCTTCGCCACCTTCGTCGCAGGCGTCAAAACCGGCGAGCTCCGGACCGTCTGACCATCCGGTTCGGGTCTGCCCCATCGTGCGGGACACGATGGGGCTTCTCATTGCCCGGACGGAGCACGACAGCGACGAGCGTCCGTCACGTGAGGCCGAGAGCGACGCGCAATGCGGCCATGCAAAGGGTTGTTCACGGGGTGGTGACGCCGGTGCCGGGGGCGCCCTGAGTCCCGTCGCCTGCTCGGGAGCCCTCCCTACCCCCGCCAAGCCCTCCGCAGGAGCACCCCGCCGAGGCCGGCCAAGGCGGGGAAGCCGCCCTTGGGCATCGCCGCGGCGCCCAGCGCGCCCACGGCCAGCAAGGTGGCGCCGGTGGCCCGCTGGGCGGCGAGGTCGCCGTGCTCCTCCGCGGAACGCAGCAGGCGCCCGCCCATCCACAGGGCGGGCGCCGCGGTCATGAACCAGAAGGCGGCGGCCCGGTCGCCGCGCTCGGGCACGGTGGCCACCAGGCCGCCGCGCACCATGCCGGCGAGCGTGTCGCGGTACTGCACCGCGCCGATCACACCGTGACCGATCGCGACCACCTGGAGCAGCTTTCCTACCGAAGGTCGTGGCATGCGCCGATCGTAGCCAGCTCTCAGCGCACCGGGTGCCCCGCGTCCCGCAGCGTCTGCTTGACCTCGCCGATGCGCAGGTCGCCGAAGTGGAAGACGGACGCGGCCAGTACGGCGTCGGCTCCGGCGCCGATGGCCGGCGGGAAGTGGCCGAGCCGGCCGGCGCCGCCGGAGGCGATGACGGGGACGGTGACGTGCTTGCGGACGGCGGAGATCATCTCCGTGTCGTAGCCGTCCTTGGTGCCGTCGGCGTCCATCGAGTTGAGCAGGATCTCCCCGGCGCCCAGTTCCGCGGCGCGGTGCGCCCACTCCACGGCGTCGATGCCGGTGCCGCGCCGTCCGCCGTGCGTGGTGACCTCGAAGCCCTCGCCGTCGGTGCGGCGCCGGGCGTCGACGGAGAGCACCAGGACCTGGCGGCCGAACCGCTCGGCGATCTCGCGGATCAGCTCCGGGCGGGCGATGGCGGCGGTGTTGACCCCCACCTTGTCGGCGCCGGCGCGCAGCAGCTTGTCCACGTCCTCGGGGGTGCGCACCCCGCCGCCGACGGTCAGCGGGATGAAGACCTGCTCGGCGGTGCGCCGCACCACGTCGTAGGTGGTCTCCCGGTTGCCGGAGGAGGCGGTGATGTCGAGGAAGGTCAGCTCGTCGGCGCCCTCGGCGTCGTAGACCTTGGCCATCTCGACGGGGTCCCCGGCGTCGCGCAGGTTCTGGAAGTTGACGCCCTTGACGACCCGGCCGGCGTCCACGTCAAGGCAGGGGATGACTCGGACCGCGAGGGTCATGCCGTGTGTGCTCCTTCTGTTCCTTGCCCGCCGCGGTAGGCCTCGACCTCCACCTCGACCACGAGGCTCGGGTCCACGAACCCGGAGACGATGAGCATGGAGGAGGCGGGCCTGATCTCGCCGAACAGCTCCTTGTGGGCCCGGCCGACCTCCTCCACGTCCCGTGCGTGGGCGAGGTACATCCGCGTACGGACGACGCTGTCGGGGCCCAGACCGAGCCCCTTGAGCGCTTCGAAGGCGACGTTGAACGCGTTGACCGTCTGGTCGTACGGGCCGCCTTCGGCGATCTGGCCGTCGATCACCGAGGTGCATCCGGCCACCAGCACCAGCCCGTTCGGCAGTTCCACGGCGCGGGAGTACCCGAACCGCTCCTCCCAGGGGGCGTCGGACGCCACTCGGTGTACTCCGGTCATCGGGCAACCGCCTCCAACGCCTCTTCCAGGGTGAACGCCTTGGCGTAGAGCGCCTTTCCCACGATGGCGCCCTCGACACCCTCGGGCACCAGGGCCGCCAGGGCGCGCAGGTCGTCGAGGGAGGAGACGCCGCCGCTGGCCACCACGGGGCGGTCGGTACGGGCGCACACGTTGCGCAGCAGCTCCAGGTTGGGGCCCTTGAGGGTGCCGTCCTTGGCGATGTCGGTGACCACGTAGCGGGCGCAGCCCTCCGCGTCGAGGCGGGCCAGCGTCTCGTACAGGTCGCCGCCGTCGCGGGTCCAGCCCCGGCCGCGCAGCGTGGTGCCGCGGACGTCCAGACCCACGGCGATCTTGTCCCCGTGCTCGGCGATCACCTTGGCGACCCACTCGGGGCTCTCCAGCGCGGCCGTGCCCAGGTTGACGCGGCGGCAGCCGGTGGCCAGCGCCGCTTCGAGGGAGGCGTCGTCGCGGATGCCGCCGGACAGCTCGACCTTGATGTCCATGGCTCCGGCGACCTCGGCGATCTGCGCCCGGTTGTCGCCGGTGCCGAAGGCGGCGTCCAGGTCGACCAGGTGCAGCCACTCGGCGCCGGCCCGCTGCCAGGCCAAGGCGGCCTCCAGCGGATCGCCGTAGGAGGTCTCGGAGCCGGACTCGCCGTGGACGAGGCGGACGGCCTGGCCGTCCCGGACATCGACGGCGGGCAGCAGCTCCAGTCGGTTGCTCACGGCGCTCTCGCTCTCCAGACTCACGGGCAAGGTGGGGGTCACAGGGTTTCGATCCAGTTTCTCAGCAGCTGCGCTCCGGCGTCGCCGGACTTCTCCGGGTGGAACTGGGTGGCCCACAGAGGGCCGTTCACCACGGCGGAGACGAAGCGGCTGCCGTGCGTGGTCCAGCTGACGACGGGCGGCTTGAGGGCGGGGTTGGCCGTCTCCATCTCCCACTCGTGCACGGCGTAGGAGTGCACGAAGTAGTAGCGCTCGTCGGCCGGCAGCCCGGCGAACAGGCGCGAGTCGGCGGGGGTCTCGACGGTGTTCCAGCCCATGTGCGGCACCGGGTGCTCGGCGTCGGTGCGCAGCGGCCCGACGGTGCCGGGCCACTCGTCCATGCCCTCGGCCTCCTGGCCGTGCTCGATGCCCCGCGAGAAGAGGATCTGCATGCCGACGCAGATCCCCATGACGGGCCGGCCGCCCGCCAGCCGCCGGCCGATCACCCAGTGACCGCGCGCCTCCTTGAGGCCCGCCATGCACGCGGCGAACGCGCCGACGCCGGGCACCAGCAGACCGTCGGCGTTCATGGCCTTGTCGTAGTCGCGGGTGATCTCGACCTGGGCACCGGCCCGCTCCAGGGCGCGTTCGGCCGAGCGGACGTTGCCGAAGCCGTAGTCGAAGACCACGACGCTCTTGGAGTTGCTCATCATGACCACCAGTCCAGCCGCAGGATGCCCGCCACCAGGCACATGGCCGAGGCGAGCGACAGCAGCACGACGACGCCCTTGGGGAGCTGCTGCTTCCAGAAGGAGATCGCCCCGCCCGCCAGGAACAGCCCGACGAAGATCAGCAGAGCCGCCAGCCCTGTCACGGCAACTCCTTGTCGTTCGCTTCTCCGCCCCCGGCTGCCGCCGGGCGGTGTCCCCGGTTCACAGGGCGCCCTTCGTCGAGGGGATGCCCGTCTGGCGCGGGTCGATCTCGCTGGCGTACCGCAGGGCGCGGGCCAGTGCCTTGAACTGGCACTCGACGATGTGGTGCGCGTTGCGCCCGTAGGGCACGTGGACGTGCAGGGCGATCTGGGCCTGCGCGACGAAGGACTCCAGGATGTGCCGGGTCATCGTCGTGTCGTAGCTGCCGATCATCGGCGCCATGCCCTCGGGCTCGGTGTGCACCAGGTAGGGGCGGCCCGACAGGTCGACGGTCACCTGGGCCAGCGACTCGTCCAGCGGCACCGAGGCGTTGGCGAACCGCACGATGCCGCGCTTGTCGCCGAGGGCCTGCTTGAAGGCGGCGCCCAGCGCCAGCGAGGTGTCCTCGATGGTGTGGTGGCTGTCGATGTGCAGGTCGCCCTCGGTCTTGACCGTCAGGTCGAACAGACCGTGGCGGCCGAGCTGGTCGAGCATGTGGTCGTAGAAGCCCACACCCGTCGACACGTCCACGACGCCCTTGCCGTCGAGGTCGATCTCGACGACGACGGACGTCTCCTTGGTGGTGCGCTCCACGCGGCCCTTGCGCGTCATGCCTCGCTCTTCTCCTTCAGCTCCTTCGTCACGGCTCGCACCGCGTCGAGGAACGCGTCGTTCTCCTCCGGCGTGCCCGCCGTGACCCGCAGCCAGCCGGGCACCCCGTTGTCCCGGACCAGCACACCGTGCGCCAGCAGCGCCTCCCACACGGCATGGGAGCCGGCCGCGCCGTCGAAGCCGCCGAACTGCACGAAGTTGGCGTCCGACTCGGTGACGGCCAGGCCCATGGCCCGCAGCTCGCGCACCAGCCGGTCCCGCTCGGACTTGAGCTGCTCGACGTAGCCCAGCAGCGTGTCGGTGTGTTCCAGCGCCGCCAGCGCGGTGGCCTGGGTGACGGCCGAGAGGTGGTAGGGCAGCCGCACGAGCTGCACCGCGTCCACGACGGCCGGGTCGGCGGCCAGATAGCCCAGCCGCAGCCCGGCGGCGCCGAACGCCTTGGACATGGTGCGCGAGAGCACCAGGGTCGGGCGGCCCGCGAGCAGCGGCAGCAGCGAGGGCCGGTGCGAGAACTCGCCGTACGCCTCGTCCACCACCACCAGCGCGCCACGCTCGGGCCGGGCCGCCTGCGCCGCCTCGTACAGGGCCAGCACCGTCTCCTCGGCGACGGCGGTGCCGGTCGGGTTGTTGGGCGAGCAGATGAAGACGACGTCCGGCTTGTGCTCGGCCACGGCGGCCACGGCGGCCTCGGTGTCGATGGTGAAGTCGTCGTTGCGCGGCCCGGACAGCCAGCCGGTGCCGGTGCCCCGGGAGATCAGCGCGTGCATGGAGTACGACGGCTCGAAGCCCAGCGCGGTGCGGCCCGGACCGCCGAAGGTCTGGAGGAGCTGCTGGAGCACCTCGTTGGAGCCGTTGGCGGCCCACACCTGCCGGTGGTCCACGGGGTGCCCGGCGGTGCGGGTCAGGTACTGGGCGAGCCGGGTGCGCAGCTCGACCGCGTCCCGGTCCGGGTAGCGGTTGAGGCTGCGGGCGGCCTCCGTGACGCGTTCCGTGATGCGGGCGACCAGCTCGTCGGGGAGCGGGTAGGGGTTCTCGTTGGTGTTGAGCCGTACGGGCACGTCCAGCTGGGGGGCGCCGTACGGGGACTTGCCGCGCAGCTCGTCCCGGACGGGCAGGTCGTCCAGCGAGGAAACAGTGGGCTTGCCGGTCACGAGTTCTCCGGGACCTTCCAGTCGAACCTTGCCTTGAGCGCCGCGCCGTGCGCGGGCAGATCCTCCGCCTCCGCGAGGGCGACCACATGGTGGGTGACCTCGGCGAGCGCGTCCTTGGTGTAGTCCACGACGTGGATGCCGCGCAGGAAGGACTGCACCGACAGGCCCGAGGAGTGGCAGGCGCAGCCGCCGGTGGGCAGCACGTGGTTGGAGCCCGCGGCGTAGTCGCCCAGCGAGACGGGCGCGTAGGGGCCGACGAAGACGGCACCCGCGTTGACCACCCGGGCCGCCCAGCCCGCGGCGTCGGCGGTCTGGATCTCCAGGTGCTCGGCGGCGTAGGCGTTGACGACGGCCAGCCCGTGGTCGAGGGAGTCCACCAGGACGATGCCCGACTGCCGCCCGGCCAGCGCCTCCGCGATGCGCTCGCTGTGCTTGGTGGCGGGCACCTGCTTGCCGAGCTCCGCCTCGACGGCCCCGGCCAGCGCCTCGGAGGGGGTGACGAGGACGGCGGCGGCCACCACGTCGTGCTCGGCCTGGCTGATGAGGTCGGCGGCCACGTGCGCGGCCTCGGCGGTGTCGTCGGCGAGGATGGCGATCTCGGTGGGGCCGGCCTCGGAGTCGATGCCGATGACCCCCTTGAGCAGCCGCTTGGCCGCGGCCACATAGATGTTGCCGGGGCCGGTCACCAGCTGGACGGGGGCGCACTCGTCGGTGCCGTAGGCGAACATCGCCACGGCCTGGGCGCCGCCGACCGCGTACACCTCGTCCACACCCAGCAGCGCGCAGGCGGCCAGGATGGTGGGGTGCGGCAGACCGCCGAACTCGGCCTGGGCCGGGGAGGCGACCGCCAGCGAGCCGACACCGGCCTCCTGCGCGGGCACCACGTTCATCACGACGGACGACGGGTAGACGGCACGGCCGCCCGGCACGTAAAGCCCGACGCGCTCGACGGGCACCCACCGCTCGGTGACGGTGCCGCCGGGCACCACCTGCACGGTCGAGTCGGTGCGCCGCTGGTCGCGGTGGACGATCCGCGCCCGGCGCACGGACTCCTCCAGCGCGGCCCGCACGGCCGGATCCAGCCCCTCCAGGGCCTCGGCCAGCGCCTCGGCGGGCACCCGCAGCCGCTCCAGCCGGACGCCGTCGAACTTCTCCGTGTACTCGATCACCGCCGCCGAGCCACGATGCCGTACGTCGTCACAGATGGGGCGCACCTTGTGCAGGGCGGCCTCGACGTCGAGCTCGGCACGGGGCAGCAGGTCACGGTCGATGGTGCCGGTCGCCGGGCCGGTGCCCGGGAAGGAACCACGCAGATCGATTCGGGAGATCACACCGTCAAGTCTCTCAGACCCGCGACGCGCGTCCGTCTCCCGTATCAGAGGCTGATACAGGTCACATCCGGCGATCGTCGCCTCCCGCGTTCAGCCGGTCACGGAGCGGGAATGGAAGCGGTACGACCATCGTGCGGGCCAGTGACCGACCACGGGGAGTGAGGGGGAACGGCGTGAGCGAGCCGGCGGAATCCGGTGAGCCGCCTGCCGGGCTGCGGCTGACGACTGCCGAATGGGGACTGTGGCAGGCGTTCCGCAACGGCACGGAGCACGACCTGCGCAGCGGGGAGCCCGAACTGGACGACCCGGACGGCGACCACACCTGGGGCCCGGAACGCTCGGTGCGGGCCCGCGTCATCGCGCTGCTGCTCCTGCACGGGCCGCCGCCCCTGCTGGGCCGGGTGGCCTCGCTGCACCTGACCGGCGCGTTCGTCACCGGCTGCCTCGACCTGTCGGGCGGCGCGGTCGAACCGTACTTCGAGCTGCGCCACTGCCGGTTCGCGGAGGAGGTGCGGATGCCCGAGGCGCGGGTGCACACCGCACGCTTCGTCGGCTGCCGGCTGCCCCGGCTGGAGGCGGCCCGGCTGACCACGGAGGGCGATCTGCACCTGCCCCGGTGCACCGTCCCCGAGGGCATCCGGCTGACGGACGCGACCATCGGCACCGACCTGCTGCTGAACGAGGCCGTCCTCGGCAGCGGCCGGCGGGCCCGCGCGCTGGCCGCCGACGGGATCACCGTCTCGCAGGAGCTCCAGGCCAGTCTGCTGGTCACCGACGGGCAGGTCAGCCTGCGCGGTGCCACCGTCGGCAGCTCCCTGCACATGTTCGGCTCCTGTCTGCGCAACCCCACGGGCCGCTACGCGCTGTACGCCCCGCAGCTGACCGTCGAGCAGGTGGCCAGCTTCGCCGACGCCGGACGCGGCAGCGCCCCGCAGATCTACGGCGCCACCCCGCCGACCGGCACCCGCTACGCCCTCGCCGCCCCCGCGGAGACCCCGCCGGCCGCCCCGGGCTTCGGCCGCGCGGCGTGGGACCCGCACCGCACCAGGCACTTCGAGTGCCACGGCGGCATGGTGCTGGACGACGGACGGTTCGGCTCCTCCCTGGTGATCGAGAACGCCCGGCTGGAGATGCAGCGGGACCAGGAGCTGTCGCTGCGCCGCATCAACACCCCGGAGCTGACCTTCACCCCGCAACTGCCCGAGCGCGGACTGATCGTGCTGTCCGGCGCGACGGTGGAGAAACTGATGGACCGCGCCTCCAGCTGGCCCGCCGACCACCGGCTGTGGATGGCCGGTTTCACCTACCAGCACGCCATCCCCAAGGAAGGCCACTTCAACGTCCGCGAACGCCTCCAGTGGATCAACGCGGCGACCGCCGAGTACGCGCCCGAGCCCTACGAGCAGCTCGCGGCGATGTACCGCAACACCGGCGAGGACACCAACGCCCGCATCGTGCTGCTGGCCAAGCAGCGCCGCCGCCGCGAGACGCTGCCGCTGCCCGGCAAGGTGTGGGGCGTCCTCCAGGACTGGACGGTCGCCTACGGGTACCGGCCCGCGCAGGCCGCACTGTGGATGGGGGTGCTGTGGCTGACCGGCGCCCTGCTGTTCGAGGCGCACCGGCCGGCGCCGCTCAAGGACGGCGAGGCCCCGCACTGGAACGCCGTCCTGTACGCGCTCGACCTGCTGCTGCCGGTCATCTCCTTCGGGCAGGACACGGCCTGGGACCCGGCCGGGGGCTACCAGTGGATCGCCGCGGCCATGATCATGGCGGGCTGGGTGCTGGCGACCACGGTCGCGGCGGGCGCCACCCGGCTGCTGCGCCGCCAGTAGCGGGCGCGGCACCGGGCGCTCGAACCCGCCGCAGGGCGGGGCGGGCGTGCCCGGGACAGGTGAGTACGGCGCACCGCCCCCCTCATCAGCCGCTGGAGGCTTTAGGCTTACCGGTTGTGACAACCGCGCTTCCGCTCTTCCCCCTCAACTCGGTGCTGTTCCCGGGGCTGGTGCTGCCGCTGAACATCTTCGAGCCGCGGTATCGCGCGCTGATGCGTGATCTGCTCGCGCTGCCCGAGGACGCGCCACGCCGTTTCGGTGTCGTCGCCATCCGGGACGGCCGCGAGGTCGCCCCGGCGGCCACCGGCATGCCCGACTCCGCGCCGCCGCAGGGCACCGACCCGGCCGCGGGCTTCGGCCCGGACCCGATCACGTCGTTCTACACCGTCGGGTGCGTCGCCGACGCCTCGACGATCCGCGAACGCACCTCGGGCCCGGCCGACGCCGCCGCGGAGGCGGCCGGTGCCGCTGCGGACGAGGAGTCGGACGCGGCCGGGTACGAGGTGCTGGCGACCGGCACCACCCGCTTCCGGCTGCTGTCGGTGGACGCCTCCGGGCCTTATCTGACCGGACAGATCGAGGAGTTGCCGGAGGAGGAGGGCGACGAGGCGGGCGCGCTGGCCTCCGGGGTGCTGCGGGCCTTCCGCGCCTACCAGAAGCGGCTGGCCGGGGCCCGGGAGCGGACGCTGGCCGCCGGCCAGGAACAGGACCTGCCGGACGATCCGTCCGTCGTCTCCTACCTCGTCGCGGCGGCGACGGTGCTGGACACCCCCGCCAAGCAGCGGCTCCTCCAGGCACCCGACACCGCGACGCGGCTCGCCGACGAACTGAAACTACTGCGCCGGGAGACGGCGGTCATCGGCAAGCTGCCCTCGCTGCCGGCCGCGGACCTGACCCGGCAGCCGACCAGCCGCAACTGAGCACGACCACGACCGCGGGGGCGGGAACCATGGCGAAGAAGAACAAGCGCGCGGCGACGGGCACCCCCGCTCTGGCCGCCGCGGCCCGGGCGGGCGTCCCCTTCGAGACCCACGCCTACGAGCACGACCCGGCCGCCGCCTCCTACGGCGAGGAGGCGGCCGAGGCACTGGGCGTCGCACCCGAGCGGGTGTTCAAGACGCTGGTGGCCGACGTGGACGGGAACCTGACGGTCGCCGTCGTACCGGTCTCCGCCTCGCTGGACCTCAAGGCGCTGGCGGCGGCGGTGGGCGGCAAGCGCGCGACCATGGCGGACCCGGCCGCGGCCGAGCGCACGACCGGGTACGTGCGCGGCGGTATCTCCCCGCTGGGCCAGCGCAAGCAGCTGCCGACCGTCATCGACGCCTCGGCACAGGAGCACGCGACGGTCTGCGTCTCGGCGGGGCGCCGGGGCCTGGAGATCGAACTGGCACCGGCGGACCTGGCCGCGCTGACCGGCGCGGTGCTGGCCCCGGTGGCCCGCGGCTAGGAGACCGGCGCCGGGCCGCTCAACGCCCCAGTCCTCCAGCGCCCCAGTCCTCCAGCCCTCCAGCGCCCCCAGCTCTTCAGCGTCCCCAGTCGTGCGGGACCGGGGCCTGGGCCGCCGTCTCGTCGCGGGGGCCGAAGAACGCCGTGGCCAGCAAGTGGACGAGGACAGCCGCGCAGGGCCAGGCCAGCAGCACGGCGTAGGCGTGGAGTTCCAGTGGGGCGTCGAAGGTGGCGCCCTTGCCGGCCGCGCGGGCCGCCGCCACCAGATCGGAGTCGGGGCCGAACCACTTGCCGACGCCCTGGGCCAGCAGCGAGCCGAGCAGCCCGCCCACGGCCAGCCCGATGACGAGCCCGACCCCGCCGATGCGCCGGCGCAGGAAGACGGCGACGCCCGTCACCAGGCCGAAGCCCAGGCCGAGCAGTGCGAAGACGCCCTCGGCGCCGATGGCCTCCTCGCCCTCCGGGTCCTTGAACAGCACCGCCTGGCCGTTGTTGTAGAGCGGCACCCGGGGCGCCAGCCACAGCCACAGCAGTCCCATCAGCACACCGCACACCGCGACCGCCACCGCGCACACGGCGGCGTCCCGCAGCTCGCGCCGCACCAGGGGCCGGCCCTCGCCGCCGTAACCGGGCACGGAGCCGTGCGGCGGCGTGGGAGGCGGCGCCTCGGCCTCGGTGCCGGGCCGGTCACCGGAGGACTTCGCGGGTGCGGCCGGACGGGACGGGTCGGGGCTGTTCGAAGAGGGCGTCGGTACGGTCACCGGGCCATCGTGCCAGGCCCGCGCGGTGCGGGCCGCCCCACCCCTCCGCGGCGTGGGCCGGGCGGGTCAGCGGGTGGCGGCCCAGCGGTAGGCGCGGGTGGCGACGGCGAGCGAGAGCACCCCGACGGCGGCGCACACGCCCAGGTCCCCGGCGACACTCCCCCAGTCCGGATGCGGCTCGAACGTACGGGCGAAAGCTTCGACGCCGTAGGTGGACGGCAGCAGGTCCCGCGCCCACTGCACCACCAGCGGCAGCCCCCCGCCCGGCAGCACGCCCAGCAGCAGCGCCGCCGACATGCCGAGCTGGCCGCCCAGGGTGGCCAGATCGGGGCGGGGCGCCAGCAGCCCCAGCGCCGCACCGAGACCGGCCAGCGCGGCACCGGCCAGCGGCACCACGGCGAGCAGCACCCACAGCCCGCCCAGCGGCAACTGGTAGAGCAGAGAGCCGGCGACGGCGGTGACCAGCACACCGGGCACCGTGAACGAGGCGTAGGCCGCGGCGGCCCCCAGGACGACGGAGGCGGCGGGCACCGGCAGCGTCGCGTAATGGTCGAGGCCACCGCCCGCCCGCAGCTGCCCGAAGTACTGCGCCAGCAGGTTGAGCGCCACGAAGGCGACGACCAGCACGCTCGACCCGGCCACCACCGCCCGGGCCTCGGCGCCGCCGTCCACCACGCCGCGCATCAGCACCATGATCCCCAGCGACTGGAACGTCGCCACGAACAGCAGCGGGATGCGTGCCACCCGGGCGCGCGAGAGCTGCGCCCGGTAGACGGCACCCAGCGACGGCCACAGCCGCGCACGGGGAGCCAGCGGCACCCGGGCGGACGGCCCGGCACCGGCGCCGTCCGCGGCCGGCTCATCGCCGGGCCCACCATGAGACACCGCCTCGTCGCGGGGCGCCGCCTCACGCACCGCAGTGCGGACCGACCCCCCGCCAGCGGGCACCCCGTGGGCGGGCACATCGTGGGCGGGTGCCTTGTGAGCTTGTGCCCCGCTGGCGGGTGTCCCAGCAGCCGGCGTCCTGCGGGCGGGCGCCTCATGGTCCGGCGTCCTGCGGGCGGGCGCCCCATCGGCCGACGTCCCAGGCTCGGATGTCCCGTGCGGCAGTGCCCCGTGGACGGGCGCTCCCTGAGCCGGTGCCCCGTGGGCAGGTGCCCCATCGGCCGGTGCCCCGGGCGCGGACGTCCCGTGCGGCAGTACCCCGGGGGCGGGCGCTCCGTGAGCGGGTGTCCCGGGCGCGTGTGTCTCATGGGCCGGTGTGCGGCCCCGGGCTGTGGTCCTCACCCGTGTCCGCCCCTCGTCCGGGCCCGGCCCGCGCCCGGCCTGATCGTCTCGTGCCGCATCGTCACGTCTCGCCCTCGCACCGTCGGTCCACCGTCCGCCCCGTCGCGCCCCGCGCCCCCGGGCCGGCCCGCCCTCACGCCTTCACCAGGCCCTCCGCGCCGTTGTGTCCCGCGGCGCTGCCCCCGAGGGCGACGTACACGTCCTCCAGGCTCGGGGTGGCCAGCCGGAAGTCGTCCAGGGCCGGGAAGGCGGGGCCGCCGGTGACGAGGGAGACCGCCTCGCGGGCGCCCTCCGGCGACAGCCGCAGGGTCCAGCGGCGGCCGGAGACGGTCGCCTCGGCGGCGAGTGCCGCCACGTCCGGGAGCTCCACCGGGGCCCGCTCCCGCCACACCAGCTCCAGCCGTACCTCGTCGCCGACGGTGGCCTTGAGACCGCCGGGCGTGTCGCAGGCGATCACCCGGCCCCGGTCCAGCACGGCCACCCGGTCCAGAACCGTCTCCGCCTCGATCACGTTGTGGGTCACCAGCAGCACCGTGGCGCCGCTCTCGGCGCGGCGGCGGTCCACGGCGGACCACACCGCGCGCCGCGCGTGCGGGTCCATTCCGGTGGTGGGCTCGTCCAGCACCAGCAGCGGCCGGTCCCCCACCAGGGCAGCCGCCACACAGGCCAGCCGCCGCTGGCCGCCGGACAGCTTCTTCAGCGCCCGGCCCGCCAGCTTCTCCAGGCCCAGTTCGGCCAGCACCTCGTCCCGTGCGCCGCGGGCCGCCGCCGGGGTCATACCGCGCAGCCGGGCGGTGGTCTCGGCGGCGAGGGAGACGGTCAGCTCGTCCAGCGCGGTGGACTCCTGCCCCAGATAGGCCAGCAGCCGCGCGGCCCGCTCGGGATGCCGCACCAGATCGTGGCCGAGCACCTCGACCAAGCCGGCGTCGGGCCGCAGCAGTCCCGTCAGCTGGCGTACGAGGGTGGACTTGCCGGCGCCGTTGGGGCCGAGCAGACCGAAGATCTCGCCCTGGCGCACCTCCAGGCTCACCCCGTCGGTGGCCCGTACGGCGGGGGCCGCCGGGGTGCCGCGCCGGGCCCGCACCGCGGGGTAGGTCTTGACCAGACCGGTGACGCGTACGGCACGCGTACCGGCCCGGGTCCGCGTCGTCGCTCCTGTCACCGAGCCGTCCACCGCCTGCCGAGTGCCCGTTCTCACGACCTATGAGGGTACGCGTCCCGGTTCCCCCGCTCCCGTCCGGCCCTGCCGGTGGCGGGTGGGCGGCGCTGCCGCGGGTTGACGCCCGGGCCGCCCGGTGGGGTTCAGTCCCCGGTGGGGGCCTGTTCGGCGGGGGCGCCGGAGTGGGCGTCCACCTCGCGCCAGAAACCGGCCCGGATCGCGTAGCGGTCGCGCTCGTCGATCTGGTCGTCCTTGTGGGCCAGCAGCCCGAAACGGGCCGCGTAGCGCAGCAGTTCCCCGTCGATGCGGTGCGGGATGCGCGGGTACTCGCCCGAGAGCTGCGCCAGATGGCTCTCGTTGCTCAGCCGCTCGATCCAGCGCCGGGCGAAGACCTGGCCGACCTCGTAGGGGTCGCCGCTGACGGCGGTGATGTCCTCCTCGCGGTCGGCCCAGCGCTGCTCGGCGGTGGTCAGCTGGGCCAGCGTCGGCAGTGCCGCCGTCTCGGGCGATTCGGGCGGGCCGGCCCGCTCCACCCAGCCCCGGTCCGAGGACCAGCGCAGCGTGGCACCCGGCGGGCCCGTCACGGTGCCCGCCTGCGGTCCGTGACGGCCCAGGTCCGCCAGGTCCTTGGGGGTGGGCACGCCCTCGCTGCGGGGCGTACCCGTGCCGCCGGCGGCCCCGGGCGCCTCCGGTTCCGTCTTGGGCTCCGGCTCGGGCGCCCCTTCCGTGGCGGGCCCGGGGGCGGTCCCGGTGGCCGTCCCAGTGGTGGACCCGGCGGTGGGCCCGGCGACCGGCGGCTGGGGCACGGCCGGTGCGGGGGCGGCCGGGCGGGCGGGCCCGTCCGGGGACGCGGCGGCCTCGGGGCCGGGGGCGCCGTCGGCGTTCTTGGCCGGCTCCGGCAGCGGCGCGGCCAGGATGGCGGCGATCTCGGGGCGCGGCGCCGGCTGCGGGGCGCACGGCCCTGTCAGGTCCTTGGCACGGACGACGGGGGTGATCCAGCTGCGGTCCAGCACGCGCCGCTCGTCGGCCTCGGCGACCAGGTCCTCGGACTGGTTGTAGTCGCCGTCCGCGGCCTGGACGGCCCACAGGTGGACGGCGACGCCGTGCTCCTTGGCGGACATCAGGCCCGGCAGCAGATCGCCGTCGCCGGTGACCAGCACGATGTCCGAGCAGGCGCGGTTGCGGGCGAGTTCGGTCAACTCGGCGTGCATGGCCGCGTCCACGCCCTTCTGCGCCCACCGCCCGTCACTGCGGGTGAGCGCCCCCAGCCGTACCGTCACTCTCGGCATCACACGGAGCCGGCGGTGTTCGGGCTGCGGCACCCGGTCGGGGGCACCGTCGAACCAGTAGATCCGCAGCAGGTCGCACTGGGTGTCGGCCTCCGCCTGGCGGCGCAGCGACTGGATCAGTCCGGCGTGGTCCACGCTGATCCGGGACCGGGTGGGGTCCCCCGCCAGCAGGCTGGCGGCGGCGCCCAGCAGATAACCCGCGTCCACCAGGACGACGCAGCGGTCCACGACGTTCCACCCACTCTCGGTCATGCTCTACAGCCGAGGCTGTGCCTTCGCGTGCCTGCCGTTCCCCGTCCTTTCGCGTTGCTTCGAGTCTGCCCGAGCGTACCGGGGTTATCTGCCCGGTCTCGATCATCGGCGTGGCGCCGACGATACGGCCGCCGCTCGCGGATGCCCGCCGCCGAGCCGCATGTTTCACTTTTCGTAATTGTCCGACATGCAGAGCTTTTCCGGTCGTGCAAGGCTGAACGAGGGGGCTACGCCCAGCCCCAGGAGGCAAGCATGGCCAAGAACAAGAACCGCCAACAGCCCCGCCGCCAGAACCGGACGGCGGAAGAGCAGCAGCAGGAGAGGGAGCGGGCCCGCTCGGGAGAGCGGGTCACCTCCGAGGACACCCCCCGCAAGAACCGCGAGCGCCGCTTCGGCCACAACTAGCGGGCCCGGCCCCCTGTCCGGTGACGGGGGTCCGCGCACGGCCCGCACCGGAAGAGGGCGCCCGCGACGGGCGCCCTCTTCCACCGGCCGGCTGCCGGGCGGGCAGCGGGTCAGCCCGCCAGGCAGGACGGGCCCAGCAGTTCCTTGAGGTCGCCGAAGAGCGCCGGGTCGGGCGTCACCCGGTGCCGGTCCAGCCGCAGGACCGTCGTCTTGCGGGTGCCCTGCAGCCGCACCCGCACCTCGCTGGTGCCGCGGTGCTGGGTGAGGACGTCGCCCAGCTTCGCCACCAGCGGCGGTGTCACCTTGACGGTGGGGATGGTGATGGTGACCGGCGCGGAGGAGGACGCCTCGCTCAGATCCGGCACCATCAGTTCCATCGCGACCAGCCGCGGCACGTCCTCCCGCTTGTCGAGGCGGCCCTTGACGAACACGATGGCGTCCTCCACCAGCTGCGTGGACACCAGCTGGTAGGTCGCGGGGAAGAACATGCAGTCGATGGAGCCGGCCAGGTCCTCCACCGTGGCGATGGCCCAGGCGTTGCCCTGCTTGGTCATCTTGCGCTGGAGGCCGGAGATGATGCCGCCGATGGTGACGATCGACCCGTCGGAGTAGTCGCCGCCGGTCAGCTGGGAGATGGCCGCGTCGGCCTTGTCGTTGAGGACGTGCTCCAGACCGAAGAGCGGGTGGTCGGAGACGTACAGACCGAGCATCTCGCGCTCCTGGGCGAGGAGATAGGTCTTGTCCCACTCTTCGTCGGAGAACTGCACGTCGAGGCCGAAGCCGGGGCCGGAGTCCTCGGTGTCGCCGCCGAGGTCGCCGAAGAGGTCGAACTGGCCTTCGGCCTCCTTTCGCTTGACCTGCACCACGTTGTCGATCATCGGCTCGAACTGTGCGGTGAGCCCCTTGCGGGTGTGGCCCATCTCGTCGAACGCGCCGGCCTTGATCAGCGACTCGATGGTGCGCTTGTTGCAGACGACGGCCTCGACCTTGTCCAGGAAGTCCGGGAACGAGGTGTACTTGCCCTTCGCCTTGCGGCACTTGACGATCGAGTCGACCACGTTCTGGCCGACGTTGCGGACCGCGGTGAGACCGAAGACGATCGTGGAGTCGTCCTTCGAGGTGAAGTTGGCCTCCGACTCGTTCACGTTCGGCGGCAGCACCTTGATGCCCATCTTGCGGCACTCGTTGAGGTAGACCGCCGACTTGTCCTTGTCGTCGCGCACCGAGGTGAGCAGCGCCGACATGTACTCGGCCGGGTAGTTCGCCTTCAGATAGGCGGTCCAGTAGGTGACCAGACCGTACGCGGAGGAGTGCGCCTTGTTGAAGGCGTAGCCGGCGAAGGGCACCAGCACGTCCCAGACGGCCTGGATGGCCTCGTCCGAGTAGCCGTTGTCCCGCATGCCCTTCTGGAAGTTCACGAACTCCTTGTCGAGAACCTCCTTCTTCTTCTTGCCCATCGCCCGGCGGAGCAGGTCGGCCTGGCCCAGCGTGTAGCCGGCCAGCACCTGGGCCGCCTTCTGCACCTGCTCCTGGTAGACGATGAGGCCGTAGGTGATGTCGAGGACCTCCTTGAGGGGCTCCTCCAGCTCCGGGTGGATCGGAGTGATCTCCTGCTGGCCGTTCTTGCGCAGGGCGTAGTTGATGTGGCTGTTCATGCCCATCGGGCCCGGCCGGTACAGCGCGGAGACGGCGGAGATGTCCTCGAAGTGGTCGGGCTTCATCATGCGCAGCAGGGAGCGCATGGGGCCGCCGTCGAACTGGAAGACGCCCAGGGTGTCGCCGCGCTGGAGCAGCTCGAACGTCTTGGGATCGTCCAGCGGCAGATCCAGGAGCTTGAGGTCCACACCCTTGTTCTTGCGGATCATCTTGACCGCGTCGTCCATGATGGTGAGGTTGCGCAGCCCCAGGAAGTCCATCTTGAGCAGGCCGAGCGCCTCACAGCTGGGATAGTCCCACTGCGTGACGACCGTGCCGTCGTTCTTCGGGGAGAAGATCGGCGCGTGGTCGATGATCGGCTCGCTCGACATGATCACGCCCGCCGCGTGCATGCCCATCTGGCGGACCAGGCCCTCGATGCCCATGGCGGCGTCGATGACCTTCTTGACGTCCGGCTCGTTCTCGTACATCGACCGCACCTCGGCCGCCTCGCTGTAGCGGGGGTGGTTGGGGTCGGTGATGCCCGAGAGCGGGATGCCCTTGCCGAGCACGTCGGCGGGCATCGCCTTGGTGATGCGGTCACCCATCGCGTACGGGTAGCCCAGCACGCGGGAGGCGTCCTTGATGGCGGCCTTCGCCTTGATGGTGCCGTACGTGCCGATCATGGCGACCTTGTCGGCGCCGTACTTCTCCGTCACGTACCGGATCACATCGCCGCGCCTGCGCTCGTCGAAGTCGATGTCGACGTCCGGCATGGTGATGCGCTCGGGGTTGAGGAACCGCTCGAAGATCAGCCCGTGGGTGACCGGGTCGAGGTCGGTGATGCCCATCGCGTAGGAGACGATCGAACCCGCCGCCGAACCGCGGCCCGGGCCGACCGCGATGCCGTTGTCCTTGGCCCAGTTGATGAAGTCGGCGACCACGAGGAAGTACCCCGGGAAGCCCATGTCGATGATGACCTTCATCTCGTAGTCCGCCAGCTCCTGGCGGTCCTGGGGGACGCCGTCCGGGTAGCGGCGGGCCATGCCGCGGCGGACCTCCTCGCGGAACCAGGAGATCTCGTCGTACCCCTCGGGCACGTCGAACTTGGGCATCAGGTTCTTCGGCTCGAACATGCCCTCGGTCTCGATGCGCTCGGCGACCAGGAGCTGCGTGTTCCGGCAGCCCTCCTGCCAGGCGTCCGAGGAGTCGATGCCATACATCTCGGCGGCCGATTTGAGGTAGTAGCCGGCGCCGTCGAACTTGAAGCGGTCCGGGTCGGAGAGGTTGCTGCCCGTCTGGATGCACAGCAGCGTGTCGTGCGCCGCCGCCTCGCGCTCGTACGTGTAGTGCGAGTCGTTGGTGACGATGAAGGGCGCGTTGATCTTCCGCGCGATCCGCTCCAGGCCGTCCCGGGCCCGCTTGTCGATGTCGATGCCGTGGTCCATCAGCTCGACGAAGAAGTTCTCCTTGCCGAAGATGTCCTGGAACTCCCCCGCCGCCTTGAGGGCCTCGTCCTCCATGTCGAGGCGGATCTTGGTGCTCACCTCCCCGGAGGGGCAGCCGGTGGTGGCCATCAGGCCCTCGGCGTACTCGGCCAGCAGCTCGCGGTCCATCCGGGGCTTGCGGAAGAAACCCTCCAGGCTGGCCCGCGACTGGGCACGGAAGAGGTTGTGCAGCCCCGTCGCGTTCCGCGCCCACATCGTCATATGGGTGTAGGCGCCGTTGCCGGAGACGTCGTCGCGCTTCTGGTGGGGGGTGCCCCACTTGACCGGGCGGGCGTTCCTGCGGTGGTCGGGAGCCAGGTACGCCTCGATGCCGATGATCGGGGTGATGCCCGCGTCCTTCGCGGAGTGGAAGAAGTCGTAGGCCCCGTGCAGATTGCCGTGGTCGGTCATCGCGATATGCGACATGCCCATCTCGTTGCACGCGGCGAACATGTCCTTGAGGCGGGCGGCGCCGTCCAGGAGCGAATACTGCGTGTGCACATGCAGATGCGTGAACGGCTGGTCACTCACGGCGAGAGCCACCTCCGGGGCGTGGGACTTGTGGGGCGGCCTAGGAGTCTACGACCCACCACTGTCACAGCAGGGGCGCACGGGCCGGTCCCACACCCCCGGGGCGTACGTTGAGCACGTCACCCGCCACCGAACACACGACGGAGCGCACACATGACCAAGGCAGGCCAGGCCGACGAGCGCGGCCGGACCATCCTGGAGGTCTTCGACACCGCGTTCGGCGACCTCCTCGCCGCCGACCCCGCGGCCTTCCAGACGAAGTTCCGCAAGATGGCCGCCTCCGCCTTCGCCTTCTACCGGGGCACCGCCTGCCTCTTCTACGCCGACCTGCACCACGAGAAGGACGGCGGTCCCTTCCTCGACGAGCGCACCAGCCGGGTGTGGATCCACGGCGACCTGCACGCCGAGAACTTCGGCACCTACATGAACTCCGAAGGCCGCCTGCTGTTCAACGTCAACGACTTCGACGAGGCGTACGTCGGCCCCTTCACCTGGGACCTCAAGCGGTTCGTGGCCTCCATCGCGCTGCTCGGCTACAGCAAGGCCCTCAGCGACGAGCAGATCACCTCCCTGGTGACCACCTACGCCGACGCCTACCGCGACCGCATCCGCACCCTGGCCGCCGGCGCCGGACGCGGCGAGCCCGAGGCACTGGGCCTGGACACCGCCCAGGGCCCCGTGCTGGACGCCCTGCGCGCCGCCCGCGCCAACACCCGGTTCGGGCTGCTGGGCACCATGACCGAGATCCGCGGCTGGGAGCGCCGATTCACCCTGGGCGGCGGCTCCGTCGAACTGGACGCCGGGACGCGGGACGCCGTCCTGGAGGCCTTCGACGCCTATCTGGAGACCCTGCCGGCGGGCGAGGGCCGACGGCGCCCCGGCGCGCACCGCGTCAAGGACGTGGTGGGCCGGCGGGGCATCGGCATCGGCAGCGCGGGCCTGCCCTCGTACAACATCCTGCTGGAGGGGCACAGCGACGCGCTGGAGAACGACCTGGTCATCTACATGAAGCAGGCGCAGACCCCGGCGGTCTCCCGGCACATCACCGACCAGGCGGTCCGCGACTACTTCCGGCACGAGGGCCACCGCACCGTCATCTCGCAGCGCGCCCTCCAGGCACACGCCGACCCGTGGCTGGGCTGGACCGAGCTGGCGGGCAGGGGCCAGCTGGTGGCGGAGGTCTCGCCGTACGCCGTGGACCTGGACTGGTCGGACCTGTCGGACCCGAAGGAGATCGCCCAGGTCACCGCCGACCTGGCCCGGGCGACGGCGACGATGCACGCGGCGGCGGACGAGGCGGAGAGCGGGCACAGCCTGGTGCCGTTCTCCACCGAGCGCGCCATCGACGAGGCGGTCTCGGCCGACGAGGACGGCTTCCGCGAGATGCTGGTGGACTTCGCCCACAGCTACGGCGCCCGCGCCCGCCGCGACCACCAGATCTTCGTCGACCTGTTCCGCAACGGAGAGATCACCGGCGTGTGAACCACCCCGGGCCGCACCGGCACCGGCCCGCCCCCGCGGCGCGGCGGGCCGGACGACCGGGGAGCGGCGGGAGGACGGGCCGGGCAGCAGCTGGAGGACGGGCCGGGCAGCGGCTGGAGAGACGCGAGAGACAGGGCGGTGGGGCGGCCCGGACAGCCGGGCAGCGGCGGGGAGACGGTCCGGGGAGCGGCGGGAAGACGGGCCGGGCAGCAGCGGGAAGGCGAGCCGAGCAGCGACGGGAAGACGGGCCGGGCAGCGACGGGAAGACGGTCCGAGCAGCAGCGGGAAGGCGAGCCGGGCAGCGGCGGGGAGACGGGCCGGGGAGCACGGAAAGCCATCGTTCCGCTCCCTTTAGGGACCGCTTACCCGCTCTCATGGCAGACTCGGGGACGATGGGAGCAGCAGGCACACGAACGGCGAGGGCGGCGGTGTTCACCGCCCTCTGCGTCACGCTGTCCTGCGGCGCCCACGTCCTGCTGTCCGGCTCCCCCGTCCCGCTGCGCCCGCTGCTGGCGGTGACCGCCGTCGTCTTCTCACTGGCCTTCGCACTGGCCGGACAGGAGCGCGGTTTCGGGCGGATCGCCGCCCTGCTGATCCCACTGGAGCTGGCGGCCGACACCGTCTTCACCACCGGCCAGCACGCCTGCTACGGGCAGGCGGGCGGGCCGGTGACCGGCCCGCTGCGCTCGGTGGGCGTCGATCTGCTGTGCGGCGGCGGCAGCGTCGGCACGCCCCTGGCGCGGATGGCCGCGCACGGCGGCGGCGCCGGTGCCTACCCGCCCGGTCTGCACGGCATCCCCGGCCAGGCCGTCCCGTGGCTGCTGCTGGCCGCGCACGTGGGCGTCGGCCTGCTGGCGGCCCTGTGGCTGCGACGCGGCGAGGCCGCCGTCGCCCGGCTGCTGCGCGCCGTGGCGGCCACCGCCTTCCGTCCGCTGTGCCGCGCGGCGGCCGTCTGCCACACCGCCGCCGGCGGCAGCGGCCCGGCGCCGCTGCCGCGCGCCCCCGAAGCCTGGGCGCCGCCCGCCCTGCCGCTGCTGACCCACTCCGTGCCCCGTCGCGGACCGCCCGCGCTCCTGGCCGCCGCACCGGCGGCGTGAGCGTTTTCGGTTACTCATCGCGCAACGGACACACGGAGAAGAGAAGACAGTCATGAGCAAGCGCAACAGCCCGGAAGCCAAGCGTGCGGCCCGTGAGCGGCTGCGGATCGAGCGGGAGCGGCAGGCCAAGAAGGCCCGGACACGGCGGCAGCTGCTGGTCGCCCTGACCGTGGTCGGCGTCCTGGTCGTGGTGGCCGGTATCGGCATCGCCGTCGCGAAGCTGAACGACAAGGACTCCAGCGGCGACGACATGGCGGTGACCACCGGCGGCGCCAAGGCGGAGAAGACGATCGACGTCTACGAGGACCTGCGCTGCCCGGCCTGCGCCAGCTTCGAGCAGGCGATGGGCGAGTCCCTCCAGAAGGGCGCCGAGGACGGCAAGTACAAGCTGCGCATCCACCTGGGCTCGATCATCGACGACAACATGGGCGGCTCCGGCTCGAAGAACGCCGCCCGTGCCCTGGGGGCCGCCAAGGCCGTGAGCGTGGACGCCTTCACCGCGTACAAGCAGCAGCTGTACTCGAAGAAGTGGCACCCGCAGGAGCAGGACGACAAGTTCGCCGACAACGACTACCTGCTCGAGGTCGCGAACACGGTTCCGGAGCTGAAGGACAACAAGAAGTTCGAGAAGGCCGTCAAGTCCAAGAAGTACAACAAGTGGGCGAAGGACATGATCGCCAGCTTCAACGGCGCGGAGATCCAGGGCACTCCGACCGTCAAGATCGACGGTGAGCAGGTGCAGCCGCAGGACCTGCCCGCCAAGCTGAAGGACATGGGCGTGGGCCTGAAGACGGGTGGCGACTCCACGAAGAAGTGACTCCCGCCGGAAACGGGGCGGGCCCGGGCCGGAGGGATCCGGCCGCGGGCCTGCCCCGTTTCCTTACTCGCGCGTAGCATGACCGCCCGTGACGCCTACACACTCCGCGAGCACCCAACAGGCCCTGCCCGAAGGGGCGATACCCACGCCGCGCCGCCGTGCCGTCGTCGCCGCCGGAGCGGCCGGCGCCGCGCTGCTGCCGCTCACCGGCACGCTGCCGGGGACCGACAGCGCGAGCGCCGCCCCGGCCCGCCCCGCCTTCCTGCATGGTGTCGCCTCCGGTGATCCGCTGCCCGACGGCGTACTGCTATGGACCCGTGTGACGCCCGAGCCCGACGCGGTGCCCGGCTCCGGCAAGGGGCTCCCCGTCGAGGTGGTCTGGGAGGTCGCCGAGGACCGGGAGTTCACCAGGACGGTGGCGCACGGCAGCAGCAAGGCGGAAGCGGCCGGCGACCACACCGTCAAGGCGGACGTACGGGGACTGCGCCCGGCCACCACCTACTACTTCCGGTTCACGGCGGGGGACGTCCACTCGCCCACCGGCCGCACCCGCACCGCCCCGGCCGAGGACACACAGGTGGCGGGGGTGCGCTTCGGCGTCGTCTCCTGCGCCAACTACGAGGGCGGCTACTTCGCCTCCTACCGGCACCTGGCGGCGCGCGGCGATCTGGACGCGGTGCTGCACCTGGGCGACTACATCTACGAGTACGGGCACGGCGAGTACCCGACCGGCGACGACGTGGTGCGCACGGTGCAGCCCACCCACGAGATCGTCTCGCTGGCCGACTACCGGGCCCGCCACGGCCACTACAAGACGGACCCCGATCTGCGGGCCCTGCACGCCGCGCACCCGCTCATCGCCATCTGGGACGACCACGAGTTCGCGGACAACGCCTGGTCGGGCGGGGCCGGCAACCACGACCCCGCCACCGAGGGCGACTGGGCGCAGCGGTCGGCGGCGGCCAAGCAGGCGTACTTCGAGTGGCTGCCGGTGCGGCCCTCCACGGCGGGCACCACCTTCAGACGGCTGGGCTTCGGACGGCTGGCCGAACTGCACCTGCTGGACCTGCGCTCCTTCCGGGACGCGCAGCCCCGCGTCGGTGACGGCGGCGCCATCGACGATCCGGACCGCACGCTGACCGGCCGGGCACAGCTGGACTGGCTCAAGAAGGGCCTGGCCGCCTCCACCGCCCGCTGGAAGCTGATCGGCAACTCGGTGATGATCTCCCCCGTGGCCTTCGGCTCGGTCCCCGCCAAGCTCCTCGGCCCCCTCGCCGAGTGCCTGGGCGTGCCCAGGGAGGGGCTGGCCGTCAACACCGACCAGTGGGACGGCTACACCGACGACCGCCGCGAACTCCTCGCCCATCTGCGGGACAAGGGCATCACCGACACCGTCTTCCTCACCGGCGACATCCATATGAACTGGGCCAGCGAGGTGCCGCTGCGCGCGGCCGACCATCCGCGCGTGCCGCCGGTGGCCACCGAGTTCGTCATCACCTCGGTCACCTCGGACAACCTCGACGACATCCTGCACGTCGCCCCCGACACCCTCTCCGGTGTCGCCGAGGCCGCCGTCCGCGCCGCGAACCGGCATGTGCGCTGGGTGGACATGGACTCGCACGGCTTCGGTGTGCTGGACGTCACCGCCGAGCGGGCCCAGATGGACTACTACGTGCTGTCCGACAAGAGCGACCAGCACGCCACCGCGACGCACCGCCGCTCCTACCGCACCCTGGCGGGCACCCAGCGCATCGAGCGGGCCCCCGATCCCGTGCGCTGACGCGACAGCGGGGAGCGTGCGCGCGCCGCCGCGGGCGCTCCCCCCGGCGGGCGGGGCCTACAGGGTGTCGAGGAAGCCCAGGACGGTGCGCCAGGTGGCCTCCGCCGCGTCCTCGTCGTAGTCCTCCAGCCCCGCGTGCGTGTACAGGTGCCCCGCACCGGGGTAGCGGTGGACCTCCACATCGGCGCCGGCCCGCTGCATGCGCAGGTACCAGGCGGTCAGCCAGTCGTGCGGCTCGAACGCGTCGGGGTCGCCGACGTGCAGCTGGACGGGCAGCTCGTCCACGGCCGCCTCCTCCGGGATGTCGGAGGTCCCGGAGAACAGGACGAGGCCGCGTGCCTTCCCGTCGGCCAGGGCGAGGTTCTGGGCGACGGAGCCGCCCAGCGAGAAGCCCGCGTACACCAGCCCCTTGTCCAGGTGCGGCGCCGTCGCGGTGATGGCCCGCCTGAGAAGTTCGTCACGCGAGGGGCTCTCGTCCTTCTCCCGCATCCGCATCCCCTCCTCGACGGAGGCCGCGGTGCGGCCCTCGAAGAGGTCGGGGGTGATCACCTCGTGCCCCGCGGCACGGAGCCGGTCCGCGGCGGCGTGCACATCCGCGGTGAGCCCGCACACGGAGTGGAAGAGGACGATCGATACGGGTGCCACTGGATGTCACTTCCTTCACAGAGAGCCCTCGCTGAGAGCCCGGGGGCCGGGTACCTCACATGGTGCCAGGTACGGTCGTCCGTGGTCCTCGGACGGCCGCGGGCGCGGCCGTCCGCCCCCGGCGCGGAGACCGCGGGGATTCCCTAGGAGAAAGGCGACCATGGAGAACGTGCTCCGGCCCGTCATCGTCTTCGGTGGCGCGGTCGTGCTCTCGTACGTGCTCGCCTGGGCCGTCGACCGCCTGATGGTACGCCTCGACGCCCGGCACCCGGAGACCCCGATGTGGGGGCTGCTGCGCAGCGGGCGGGTCCCGTTCCAGGCCGTGGTCTTCGTCGCGCTCGTCAGCGGATTCTTCGGCTCCACGCACCTGGCCAAGGACCACAGAGAAGTCGTCGACCTGTGGCTGACGATCATCCTCGTACTGGCCTCGGCCTGGCTGATCCTGCGGCTGGTGGCGGCGATAACGGAGACGATCGCCACCCGGTACGCCGGGGCCACCCACGATCCGGCACGGGGCCGGCGGGTGCGCACCCAGCTGACGTTGATCCGGCGGCTGATCACCGCGGTGGTGACGGTGATCGCGGTGGCCGCGGTACTGCTCCAGTTCCCCGGCATGAAGACCTTCGGCACCTCGATGCTCGCCTCCGCCGGTGTGCTGGGCATCGTCGCCGGTATCGCCGCCCAGTCGACACTGGGCAACCTGTTCGCGGGGCTGTCGATCGCCTTCGGCGACATGGTGCGGATCGGCGACGAGGTCGTGGTCGAGGGCGGGATGGGCACCGTCGAGGAGATCACCGTCTCCTATCTGGTGATCCTCACCTGGGACGAGCGCCGCATCACGATGCCCGTCTCCTACTTCACCAGCAAACCGTTCGAGAACTGGTCGCGCGGCGGCTCCCAGATGACCGGCACCGTCTACCTCCAGCTGGACCACTCGGCGCCGATCGCCGAGCTGCGCGCCAAGACGGAGGAGCTGGTACGGGCGAGCGACGAGTGGGACGGCCGCAGCTGGAGCCTGGTGGTCACCGACAGCACGCCCTCCACGATCGAGGTGCGGGTCGCGATGACGGCGCGCTCCTCGGACGACCTGTGGACGCTGCGCTGCTCGGTCCGCGAGAACCTGCTGACCTGGCTGCGGGAGACCCACCCGGAGGCGCTGCCGGGCATCCGGCTGACCGGACAGCAGGAGAAAGCCCTCTGAGCCGGACCCGCCCACCGGGCCCGGCCCGCGCCCTCGCCGGGGCGTTCGCGTCCGGCCGGGCGCCCCGGCGAGGGAGGCCGGGTGAGGGAGGGGCGGCGCGTCAGCCGACGCGGAAGCTGCGGACGTCCAGCTGGTGCAGGATGCGGTCGACCACTTCCGGATCGATCCCGGCCTCGCTCCGCGCCGAGAGCACCTCGTGCCGGGCGGCGGAGAGCAGCTCGCCCTGGAGACGCCGCATCTTCTGGGCGCGGGCGACCCGCTTGCGGTGGGCGACGCGGCGTTCCTCGTCGACGATGTCGGGCGAGATGCGGGCACCCAGGTCGTAGGCCCGGCGGGCGAGTGCCTCGGAGACCTCCTCGGGCAGCTCCTCGACCTCCTCGATCTCGCGGAGGCGCTTGCGGGCCGCCTTGGCGACCCGCAGCGCGAGCTGCCGCTCCACCTCCCGCTCGGAGGCGCTGTCGGCCTGCACATTGAGCCGGTTGACCAGCCAGGGCAGGGTGAGCCCCTGGAAGACGAGGGTGACCAGCACCACCGCGAACGCGATGAAGATGATCGCCTCCCGGCCGGGGAAGGCGCCGCCGCCGGCCTCGCCGGACACGCTCAGCGGTACGGCGAGCGCCAGTGCGACCGAGGCCACTCCGCGCATCCCGGACCACCACACGACGACGGTCTCCCGCCAGTTGCGGGGGATGTCCTCGTCCAGGTCCTTGCGCTGGTGGAGCCGCTGCGCCAGCCACGCGGTGGGCAGCAGCCACAGCAGCCGCAGGACGACCACGACCCCCACCACGGCCCCGGCGGCGGGCAGCAGCTGCCGCCACTCGTCCTGCACGGTGCCGAAGATGGTGTGCAGCTCCAGTCCGATCAGCCCGAAGGCGACCCCGGTGACGAGGGTGTCCACGATCTGCCAGAAGGTCTGCCCGGCCAGCCGCCCCTGCACGTCGTCCGCGTCCACGGCGCGTCCGGAGGCCAGGTACAAGGCCGTCATCAGCACGGCCAGCACGCCGGAGCCCATCAGCTCCTCGGCCAGCACGTAGGAGGCGAACGGCACCAGCAGGGTGAGCCCGGTCTGGAGGGTCGCGTCACCGAGGTAGCTCATCAGCTTGCTGGCGACCCAGCCGAGGGCCAGGCCGACGACGACGGCGACGACGCCGGAGAGCACCAGTTCACCGGCGGCGACGGGCAGCGAGAAGGTGCCGGTGACGGCGGCGGCGATGGCCACGTGGTAGAGGGTGATGGCCGTCACGTCGTTGAAGAGGCCCTCGCCCTCCAGCGCGGAGACCAGCCGGCGGGGCAGCCCGACGGTGCCGGCCACGGCGGTGGCGGCGACCGGGTCGGGCGGGGCCACCAGGGCGCCCAGTGCCACGGCGCCCGCGAGGCCGAGTCCGGGCACCAGTGCGTTGGCGACGGCGGCGACCGCGGCGGTGGTCACGAACACCAGGGCGACCGCCATCAGGAAGATGGGCCGTTTGTTCGCCGCGAACTGCCGCCAGGAGGTGCGCTGCGCCGCCGCGTAGATCAGTGGCGGCAGCACCAGCGGCAGGATGAACTCGGGCGGCAGCGAGACGTTCGGGATGGACGGGATGAGCGCGAGCACCCCGCCGAAGATCGTCATCAGTACCGGCGAGGGCAGGTTGAGCTTGTCCCCCAGCGGGACCATGACGACGGCGGCGAGCAGCAGGGCGAAGAAGAGAGCGAGCTGGTCCATGGATCAGGAGCTCTCGGCCCGCACCTTGTCGAGGGCGGCCTGGAGGTCGGCCGGGTAGGCGCTCTCGTACTCGACCCAGCGGCCGTCGCCCGGGTGCTCGAAGCCGAGCCGCACCGCGTGCAGCCATTGGCGTTCGAGTTTCAGCCGCTTGGCCAGCGTCGGGTCGGCACCGTAGGTCAGGTCGCCGACGCAGGGGTGCCGGTGCGCGGCCATGTGCACCCGGATCTGGTGGGTGCGGCCCGTCTCCAGCTTGATGTCCAGCAGGCTGGCGGCGCGGAACGCCTCGATCAGGTCGTAGTGGGTCACCGAGGGCTTGCCGTCGGAGGTGACCGCCCACTTGTAGTCGTGCTGCGGGTGCCGGCCGATGGGGGCGTCGATCGTGCCGCTGAGCGGGTCGGGGTGCCCCTGGACGAGCGCGTTGTACCGCTTGTCGACGGTGCGCTCCTTGAACTGCCGCTTGAGCAGGGTGTAGGCCCGCTCCGACTTGGCGACCACCATCAGCCCGGAGGTGCCCACGTCCAGCCGGTGCACGATGCCCTGGCGCTCGGCCGCACCGGAGGTCGCGATGGTGTAGCCGGCGGCGGCCAGCCCCCCGATGACGGTGGGACCGCTCCAGCCGGGGCTCGGGTGCGCGGCGACACCGACCGGCTTGACGATCACCACGATGTCCTCGTCGTCGTGGACGATCTCCATGCCCTCGACCGGCTCGGCGACGATCTGCACCGGCTGCGCCTGCTGGGGCATCTCGACCTCCAGCCACGCACCGCCCTGCACCCGGTCCGACTTGCCCGCCGGGGCCCCGTCCAGCAGCACTTTCCCGCCCGCGGCCAGCTCCGCCGCCTTCGTCCGGGAGAAGCCGAACATCCGGGCGAGTGCGGCATCGACGCGCTCGCCTTCGAGGCCGTCGGGTACGGGCAGGGTGCGGGTCTCAGGAAGCGTGCTCACCTGATCGAGTATGCCGGACGCGCCCGTACGGCCCGCACGCCCACTCCTCCGCTCCGCTCACCCGCGCGGACCGCCCCGGAGTGCGGCGCCGGTGCGGGCTGCGGACCGTGTTACGAGGAAGACGCGCCGGACGCGCCTCGGGGGCCGGCCAGCGAATGCGGAGGAACCACCCGATGACGCCGCGCAGGACACCGAAGCACCCGGCACGCCGGTCGCGACCGGGGCAGGACGGCTCCGGCATATCCGGCGGCCCGCCCGGCGGCCCCGGCATACCCCGCCGACGGTCGGCCGACGATCCGCAGGACCGGCCACCGCGCCGCCGCCCGGCACGCCACCGGGCGATGGCCCTGGCCACCGCCTTGGCCACGGCCTGTCTGTGCCTGGCACCGGTACCGGCCGCGGCGGCGGAGGGGATCACCGGTCCGTGCGCCATAGCGCCCGGGGACGGCACCGACGAGGGCCCGCTGGCGCCGGGCTACGTCCGGCCGTGGGGCCACAAACGGGCCCTGATGCTGATGGTGGACTTCCCCGACCTTCCGGCGGCCACCCCCGCCCGGGAGCGCGCCCGGTTCTTCTCCGGCTACGGGGACCGCTACCTCGACCGCGCCTCCTTCGGCCAGTACCGGCTGGAGACCTCGCCCAGCGCCGACTGGATACGCATGCCGCGGCCGTGGTCCTCCTACGGGATCACCCGCGGCATCCCCACCAGTCTGATGCGCGGCTACGTCCAGGACGCGCTGGAGGCCGCGCACCGGCAGGGCACCGATGTGCACGGCGCCGATCTCGTCTTCGTCGTCGCCGACAGCAACGTCCCCGCCGCCCCGACGGTCTCGCAGGCCCACACCTTCGACGGCCTGGAGGCGGGCGGCACCCGGGTGCACGGAGCGGCGCTCATCTTCGGCCGGGCGGCCGACTCGGCGCTGTGGCAGCGCGGCAACTTCGTGCACGAGGCCAACCACCTCTACGGCCTGCCCGATCTGTACAACGTCGCCGAGAACGCCTCGGTGGAGTACGCCGGCGGCTGGGACACCATGAGCATGGCCGGCATCTCCGACCTGCTGGGCTGGCACAAGTGGAAGTTCGGCTGGCTGGACCGCTCCCGGGTCGGCTGTGTCACCGCCGCCGGCACCACCGAGCACACGCTGGCGCCCCTCAGCTCCCGTGACGCGGCCATCACCGTCGTCCGCACCGGGACGCACCGGGCGATAGTCGCCGAGACCCGCACCCGTTCGGGGCTGGACCGGGACATCTGCGCGGAGGGCGTGCTGCTCTACACCGTCGACTCCCGCACGCCCACCGGGGAGGGCCCGGTGCGGGTGGTGGACGCCCGGCCGCACAGCGGCGGCGGCCCGGCCTGCGCCGACCGGCTCCCCACCGAACTGGCCGAACTGTCGGACGCGCCCTTCACCCCGGGCCGCGGCCACACGTTCCGCGACGGGGTGCGGATCACGGTCACCGGGGAGGCCGGCGACGGCTACCGGATACGCGTCCACGTCCCGCGGGAGCCGGACCGGTAGCGCAGGACGGAAGGGTCAGTCCCGGTGGACGGTGCCGTCCGGGTCGAGCCCCCGGAAGGAGAGCAGCACGATCAGGATGCCGCCGCACACGATGGCCGAGTCGGCGAGGTTGAAGACCGCGAAGTGCTTGGGCGCGATGAAGTCGACCACGGCGCCCTGGAACACGCCCGGCGCCCGGAAGATGCGGTCGGCCAGGTTGCCGCAGGCGCCGCCGAGCAGCAGCCCCAGCGCGATGGCCCACGGCGTGCTGTAGAGCTTGCGCGCGATCCGGGCGATCACCACGACGACGGCCACCGCGATGGCCGTCAGCACGATCGTCAGCGCCTCCCCCATGCCGAAGGCGGCACCGGGGTTGCGGATGACGCTGAGCTGGAGCCAGGTGCCGATCAGCTCGATCGGCTCGTGGTTCTCCAGCTCGGCGACCACCACCAGCTTGCTGACCAGGTCCAGCACGAAGGCGAACGCGGCCACCGACATCAGCACCAGGATCCGGCGCTTGCGGGCGGGAGCCGGCGGCCGGTCATGCGGGTCCGGGGCCTGCTCTTCGCCGACCGCACCGGCCGGGCCGTCGTCGGGGCTGCCCCCGGTCCGCTCCACCTCAGTCACGCCTTGAGGGTACGACACGCGGGGGCGGCGTGGTTCATCGCCGGTCAGCGGCGCTCCTGCTTCTGCTTGCACTCCACGCACAGCGTCGCCCGGGGGAAGGCCTGCATCCGGGCCTTGCCGATGGGCCGGCCGCAGTTCTCGCACAGCCCGTAGGTGCCCGCGTCCAGCCGCTCCATGGCCCGCTCGGTCTGGTAGAGCATCTCGCGGGCGTTGGCGGCCAGCGCCATCTCGTGCTCGCGGGTGATGTTCTTGGTGCCGGTGTCGGCCTCGTCGTCGCCCGCCCCGTCGCCCGAGTCGCGCATCAGCCCGCTGAGCGCCTCGTCGGCCGTGACGATTTCCGCCCGCAGCCGCTCGGCCTCGTCCCGCAGCACCCGGCGGGCCTCCTCGACCTCCTCGGGGGACCAGGGGTCCTCACCGGGGCGTACGGGCAGTTCCCCGGGGGCCGCGCCCCCGCTGTTCCTGGCCGGCGGTACGGCCTCGGTCGTCGCCGCCGGAGTCTTCTTCGCAGCCACCGTCTCTGCTCCCGTCGTCGTTGGCGCGGCCTGCGCGGCGGGCGCCGCCTGGGCGTCCTGCCGGTCCTCGGCCGCGCCGGCCGCTGTCTCGTCAGCCGCGGCCTGTGGTGCCGCGGGCCGTTCCCCCGCGGCCTGGTCCGCCGCGGCTTTCTTCGCCGGAGCCTTCTTCGCCGGAGCCTTCGCCGGTGCCTTCTTCGCCCCCGCCTTCTTCGCCCCCGCCTTCTTCGCCGTCTTCTTCGCCGCCTTCTTCGCGGCGGTCTTCTTCGCCGGTGCCTCCTCCTCACCGGCCGGGTCGGTTGCCGCGGCCTTGCGTGTGGCCTTCTTCGACGCTGCCGTCTTCTTCGCGGCGCTCTCCTCCGCCACCATGACCGCGGCCCCTTCACATTTTGTGATCTTGCTCGCGAAACGTGCCCGGAACGATAAATCGACCCCAAGGGCACGGCAACGGGGCACGCCGGTCTGCAACCGTTGTGCCCCGCCCGGCCGCTCGAAAACCGCTCCGCCGCCCGTCGCGGGGCCCCTTACACTGGGGGCAGCGAAAGGCGATGAAGGGGACGAGTAGCGTCCGTGAGCGGCCCAGAGCGATCCGGGGACGGTGGGAGCCCGGAGGCGAGCGCGGCGTGAAGATCACCCCGGAGCCGCCGGAAGAAACCCCCGCGGCACGGTCCGCGGGGCGAGTAGAACCGGCAGCGCTGCCCCAATGAGGGGGCGGGGGGCCGCACCGTGGCCCGCCGCCAAGGAGGGTGGTACCGCGGGCCCACCGCCGCACAGGCAGGCGGACTCGTCCCTCCGACGGTAGTGAAGGCGCGTGACGCCTTCCCGATGCCCGCCGGAGGAAGAAGACCCGACGATGCAGTACAACCAGGTGCCCGCCCAGGTCGATCTGCCCGCGATGGAACGCGCGGTGCTCGACTTCTGGCGTGAGAGCAAGGTGTTCGCCCGCAGCCTCCAGATGTCCGAGGGCCGCCCGGAGTGGGTCTTCTACGAGGGCCCGCCGACCGCCAACGGCATGCCCGGCGCCCACCACATCGAGGCCCGTGTCTTCAAGGACGTCTTCCCCCGGTTCCGCACCATGCGCGGCTACCACGTGGCCCGCAAGGCCGGCTGGGACTGCCACGGCCTGCCCGTCGAGCTGGCCGTGGAGAAGGAGCTGGGCTTCAACGGCAAGCAGGACATCGAGAACTTCGGCATCGCCGAGTTCAACGCCAAGTGCCGCGAGTCGGTGACCCGGCACACCGACGCGTTCGCCGAGCTGACGACCCGCATGGGCTACTGGGTCGACATGGACGACGCCTACCGCACGATGAACCCCGAGTACATCGAGTCGGTGTGGTGGTCGCTCAAGCAGATCTTCGAGAAGGGCCTGCTGGTCCAGGACCACCGCGTGGCCCCCTGGTGCCCGCGCTGCGGAACCGGCCTGTCCGACCACGAGCTGGCGCAGGGCTACGAGACGGTCGTCGACCCGTCCGTCTACGTCACGATGCCGCTGACGTCCGGCCCGCTGGCCGGCGAGGCGTCGCTGATGGTGTGGACGACCACGCCCTGGACGCTGGTGTCGAACGTCGCGGTCGCCGCGCACCCCGACGTCACCTACGTCGTCGCCTCCAACGGCACCGACAAGGTCGTCGTCGCCGAACCGCTGCTGGCCTCCGCGCTCGGCGAGGAGTGGCACATCACCGGCCAGCGCTACACGGGCCGCGAGATGAACGGCTGGCACTACCAGCGCCCGTTCGAGCTGGTGGACATCCCGGGTGCCCACTTCGTCGTCAACGACACCTACGTCACCACCGAGGACGGCACCGGCATGGTGCACCTGGCGCCCTTCGGTGAGGACGACTTCCGGGTGGCCCGCGCCAACGGCATCGACCCGGTCGTCCCCGTCCGCGCCGACGGCACCTTCGACCCGGACCTGGACCTGGTCGGCGGCCAGTTCTTCAAGAAGGCCGACGAAGCCCTGGTCGCGGACATGGCGGAGCGCGGCATCCTCTTCCGGCACGTGGCCTATGAACACAGCTACCCCCACTGCTGGCGCTGCCACACGGCCCTCATCTACTACCCGCAGCCGTCGTGGTACATCCGCACGACGCGGATCAAGGACGCGCTGCTGCGGGAGAACGAGGCCACCAACTGGTTCCCCGAGTCCGTCAAGCACGGCCGCTTCGGCGACTGGCTGGACAACAACGTCGACTGGGCCCTCTCCCGCAACCGCTACTGGGGCACCCCGCTCCCCATCTGGCGCTGCGAGGAGGACCACCTCACCTGCGTCGGCTCCCTCGCCGAGCTGAGCGAGCTGTCCGGCAGCGACCAGTCCGGCCTCGACCCGCACCGCCCCTACATCGACGCGGTCACCTTCCCCTGCCCCGCCGAGGGCTGCGGGCGCACCGCCACCCGCGTCCCGGAGGTCATCGACGCCTGGTACGACTCGGGCTCGATGCCCTTCGCGCAGTGGGGCTACCCGTACAAGAACAAGGAACTGTTCGAGAAGCGGTACCCGGCCCAGTTCATCTCCGAGGCCATCGACCAGACCCGCGGCTGGTTCTACACGCTGATGGCCGTCGGCACCCTCGTCTTCGACAAGTCCTCCTACGAGAACGTCGTCTGCCTCGGCCACATCCTCGCCGAGGACGGCCGCAAGATGTCCAAGCACCTGGGCAACATCCTGGAGCCCATCCCGCTCATGGAGCAGCACGGCGCCGACGCGGTGCGCTGGTTCATGGCCGCCGGCGGCTCCCCCTGGGCCGCCCGCCGGGTGGGCCACGGCACCATCCAGGAAGTCGTCCGCAAGACGCTGCTGACCTACTGGAACACCGTCGCCTTCCAGGCGCTGTACGCCCGCACCAGCGGCTGGGCCCCCTCCGAGACCGACCCGGCCCCGGAACAGCGCCCGCTGCTCGACCGCTGGCTGCTCAGCGAACTGCACGCCCTGGTCGACCAGGTCACCCTCGCCATGGACGCCTACGACACCCAGCGCGCGGGCAAGCTGCTGTCCACCTTCGTCGACGACCTGTCCAACTGGTACGTCCGCCGCTCCCGCCGCCGCTTCTGGCAGGGCGACACCGCCGCGCTGCGCACCCTGCACGAGGTGGTGGAGACGGTCACCAAGCTGATGGCGCCCATCACCCCGTTCATCACCGAACGGGTCTGGCAGGACCTCATCGTCCCCGTCACCCCGGGCGCGCCGGACTCGGTCCACCTGTCCGCCTGGCCCGAGGCCGATTTGACCCGCATCGACGCGGAGCTGTCCCAGGACATGCTGCTGGTGCGGCGTCTGGTGGAGCTGGGCCGCGCCTCGCGCGCCGAGTCCGGCGTCAAGACCCGCCAGCCGCTGTCCCGCGCGCTGATCGCCGCGCAGGGCTTCGAGACGCTGTCGCCGGAGATGCGCACCCAGATCACCGAGGAGCTGAACGTCGAGGAGCTGGCCTCGCTCTCCGAGGTCGGCGGCTCCCTCGTCGACACCTCGGCGAAGGCCAACTTCCGTGCGCTGGGCCGCCGCTTCGGCAAGGAGACCCAGAGCGTGGCCCGGGCCATCGCGGAGGCCGACGCCGCCGCCCTGGCCGTGGCCCTGCGCGAGGGCACCGCCTCGGTCGAGGTCAACGGCGAGACCGTCGCCCTCAGCCCCGAGGAGGTCATCATCACCGAAACCCCGCGCGAGGGCTGGTCGGTGGCCTCCGACGCGGGCGCCACGGTCGCGCTCGACCTGGAGATCACCCCGGAGCTGCGGCGCACGGGCCTGGCCCGGGACGCCATCCGGCTCATCCAGGAGGCCCGCAAGAACTCCGGCCTCGATGTCGCCGACCGGATCGAACTTCGCTGGCAGTCCACCGACGAGGACGTCTCCCGCGCCCTCGCCGAGCACACCTTCCTCATCGCCGAGGAGGTTCTGGCCACCGAGTTCGCCCAGGGCGACCCGACCGAGCTGGAGGGTCCCTCCTTCGAGGACGAGGGCCTCGCCCTCACCTTCCGTCTCCGCAAGGCGTGACGGACGGGGCGCCCCCCCGCACAACCCCGCCAGGGGGCCGCGCGCCCCCTGGCATCCCGGGCACCCCCCAGGCGCCGGACGGACCGACACCGCAGGTCCGTCCGGCGCCTGAACTTTTCCGAGCCGGGCTCAACCCGACCGAAACGGGCCGGGCCCGAGAGCTGGAATCGCTCTCGGGCCCGGCCCGATGGTGAAAGGGTTCAGCGTGTCAGCTGTCGTCCTCGTCGATGAGGAAACCCCTCATGGGCGACGGCGCCTGCGCCGGCTGCGGCCCGCCCTGCGGTCGCACGGGAGCCATCGGCTGCGTCATCGCGGGCGACATCTGCTGCTGCCCGCCGTACGAGTGCCCGGCACCGCCCTGGGTGTGCGGGCCGCCCTGTCCGGCGTGGCCGCCCATGGAGTGCCCGTTGGCACCCATCGACTGGTGGCCGCCCATGGAGCCGCCACCACTGGTGGCCGCACCCGCGGGAGCACCGGCCGAGGCCATCGACGGCGCGGGCAGCGACGCGGCGGCCGGGGTGCGCGGCGGCGCCAGCGAGTCGTCCGCCTGGTTCTCCAGCTGGCGCAGCTGGCTCTCCAGGTACGACTTCAGACGCGTGCGGTACTCGCGCTCGAAGCCGCGCAGGTCCTCGACCTTGCGCTCCAGCGTGGCGCGGGCGGACTCCAGGGAGCCCATGGCGACACGGTGCTTCTCCTGCGCGTCCCGCTCCAGCGCGTCGGCCTTGGCGCGCGCGTCCCGCTCCAGACCCTCGGCGCGGCTGCGCGCCTCACCGACGATCTTGTTGGCCTCGGAACGGGCCTCCGCGATCGCCTGGTCGGCGGTCTGCTGCGCCAGCGACAGCACGCGGGCGGCGCTGTCGTTGTTCTGACCGGGCATCTGCGGGCCGCCCTGCGGACCGCCGGGGCCCATCGGGCCGCCCTGCTGCGGGCCGGGGCCGCCGGGGCCCATCGGACCGCCCTGCGGGCCCGGGCCACCGGGACCGCCGGGCCCACCGGGGCCCGCGGGAAGCTGCGCCTGTGCGCCGGGAAGCTGCGGCGGACCGCCCATGCCCTGCTGCTGGGGCGGGACGGGCTGCGGTCCGGATATGGCGGCGGGCACGGGGGCCCCGCCTTGCTGCTGCTGACGGTCCTGAGGTTCGGGTGGCTTTCGCATGCCGCCCTGTTGTTGGTTCTGCGCCGCGGCACGCGTGGCGGCTGCCAGCTTGGCGCGCAGGTCCTCGTTCTCGCGCAGCAGTCGGGTCAGTTCGGCTTCGACCTCATCGAGGAAGGCGTCGACCTCGTCCTCGTCATAGCCTTCCCGCAGACGGACGGTCGTGAACTGCTTGTTCCGCACGTCCTCGGGGGTCAGGGGCATCTCTTCACCTCAACGTAAGTCGTCGGCATACCGGCAAGACCATGTGATCGTTCACACCCAGCCCACGACGGTGATCAGGATGTAGACGATGATCATGAGCACGAAGAAGGACAGGTCGAGCGCCACGCCCCCGAAGCGCAGCGGTGGGATGAACCGCCGCAAAAGCTTGAGTGGCGGATCGGTGACAGTGTAGGCGGCCTCCAGGATGACCACCATCGCCTTGCCGGGTTGCCATGAGCGGGCGAACTGGAAGACATAGTCCATCACCAGCCGGAAGATCAGCACGAGCAGGAAGACATAGAGCGCGATTTGGACCACGTCCAATGCGGTTCTCATCTACGCGTCCCTCTCCCCTGGGGTGCTCGTGCGGCCTGGCGGCCCGTTCCTGGATTCTGCCTGTCTCAGCTCTGGTTGAAGAACCCGCCCTCCGCGATGCGGGCCTTGTCCTCCGCCGTGACATCGACGTTAGCAGGAGACAGCAGGAACACCTTCTGCGTCACTCGCTCGATACTGCCGTGCAGACCGAAGACCAGACCAGCCGCAAAGTCGACAAGTCGCTTCGCGTCGGTGTCGTCCATCTCCGTCAGATTCATGATCACCGGAGTGCCCTCACGGAAGTGTTCCCCGATGGTACGGGCCTCGTTGTAGGTGCGTGGGTGCAGCGTGGTGATCCGGTACGGCTCACGTTCGGACACGACCTTGGGCATGATCACCGGGGCACTCTTCTCGACGTTCTGGCGTTCAGGTGTGATGGATGACACCGGAGCGATTCTTCCAGGTCGTCCACTTTCGGCAGCAACCGCCGGAGTTGGCTCCTGCTCCCGTTCCCGCTGCGCCGGCGGGTGAACGACCCGTACCGGTTCGTCCGGTTCGGCCTTCTGGAGGGAATGATGTGATTCTTCCGACTCGTACCGCCGACGGTCACGTTCGGGCTCGGGCTCGGGCTCGAACTCGTCGTCGGGGTCGAACCCCCGGCCGTCGTACCCATCGTCCTCCACGAGGCCGAGGTAGACCGCCATCTTGCGCATCGCGCCGGCCATTCTCTGCGTCCTCCGCTCTGTGGTGGATCGACTCCGCCCCCGTCACCGGTGGCCCTGGGATGATCCACGCGCCCTCTCCGACCGGCCTTTCCGGCGGAAATGACCATATATTCTGCTGTGGCCCAACTCGTTTGGCGACGTTACCGGAGCCGGGGTCGCTGACCGAGTATCGCGCTGCCGACGCGCACATGTGTCGCACCCGCGCGCACGGCTTCCTCCAGGTCCGCGCTCATCCCCGCCGAAACCATCGTGGCAGCAGGATGGGCCGCACGCAGGCTCGTTGAGATTTCCCTCAGCCGCTCGAAGGCGGCCTCCGGCTGCCCGGCGAGCGGCCCCGTCAACGGTGCGACGGTCATCACTCCGTCGAGCCGCAATCCCTGAGCCGCCGTCACCGCTTCCGCGAGATCGGTCACACCGTCGGGTGCCACTCCGCCCCGCTCGCCGACCGAGCCGGACTCCGCGTCGAACGCCACCTGGATCAGACAGCCGATCTCACGTTCGGCACGGACGGCGGCACCGGAGAGCGCGGTCACCAGCCGGGCCCGGTCCACCGAGTGCACGCGGTCGGCGTAACCGGCAACGGAGCGGGCCTTGTTGGTCTGGAGCTGGCCGACGAAGTGCCAGGTGAGCGGGGCATCGGCGCAGGCGGCAGCCTTGGGCGCGGCTTCCTGGTCGCGGTTCTCGGCCACGTTCCGCACCCCCAGCCCGGCCAGCAGCCGCACGTCCGAGGCCGGGTAGGTCTTGGTGACGACGATGAGGGTGACGTCCTCCCGCTTACGCCCCGCCGCGACGCAAGCGCTCTCGATGCGCTCCTCCACCCGGGCGAGATTGGCGGCCAGCTCCGCCTTGCGCGCCGCCTCGTCGGCGCCGGAGGGCTCCGGGGACATCTGTGCCGTCACTGTTCAGCTCGCCTCGATCCAGACATAACTCGCAAGCCTTCCCGTGGTCTTCTCCCTGCGGTACGAGAAGTGATCACCCGATTCCAGGGTGCATACGGAAGACTGTTCCCATCTTGTGACACCCGCCCGGGCGAGCTGCGCCCGCACCGCGGCGGCCATGTCCACGGCCGGCGTGCCCCACCGGGTCGTCGCGTACGCCTCCGGCACGACGGCCGCCACCTCGTCCCGCATCCGCGCGGGTACCTCGTAGCACCGGCCGCACACCGCGGGCCCGGTGCGCGCGACGATCCGCTCCGGAGCGGCCCCCAGCCGGCTCATCGCCTCGACGGTCGCCTCGGCCACCCCGGCCTGGACGCCCGGCCGTCCGGCGTGCGCCGCTCCGACGACCCCGGCGACCGGGTCGGCCAGCAGCACGGGGGTGCAGTCGGCGGTGAGCACCGCCAGCGCGAGCCCCCGGCGCGCCGTCACCACACCGTCGAGCGGAGGCGCGTCCGCGCCGAACGGAGCGTCCACGACCGCGACGTCGCGCCCGTGCACCTGATGCATCCAGACCACCTTGTCGGGTGACAGGCCGAGCGCCCGCGCGGCCCGCTCCCGGTTGGTCCGCACCGCCTCGGGGTCGTCGCCCACCGCGCCGCCGAGATTGAGCTCCTCATACGGAGCGGCGCTCACCCCGCCCCACCTGTCGGTGAAGGCGAAGTGCGCGCCGCGGACCGTCTCTTGTGCGGTTATCACTTCAGGAAGTCCGGCACATCCAGCTCTTCCGCCTGACTGTCGTGGTACGGACGGGCCGGCGGCACCTGCGGGGTGGTCGGCGGGGGCGGCGGCACCTCACCCACCGGGGAGGGCTCCGGACGGGCCGCCGGTACGTCGTCCTCGCGCGGCGTGACCGAGCCGAGGCCGCCGAAGGTGGGGCGCTCCGGCTCCGGATCGGCCGCCGAGGACGGCTCGTCCTTGTACGAGGAGGCGGAAGCCGGCGCGGGGACCGAGGGGGAGCCCAGCGCCTTCTCCCCCTTCTTGGAGGGCGGCTGGCCGCCGTCGAACCCGGCGGCGATGACCGTCACCCGCACCTCGTCGCCGAGGGCGTCGTCGATAACGGCACCGAAGATGATGTTGGCCTCCGGGTGCGCGGCCTCGCTCACCAGCTGTGCGGCCTCGTTGATCTCGAACAGGCCCAGGTCCGAGCCACCGGAGATGGACAGCAGCACACCGCGCGCCCCGTCGATGGAGGCTTCCAGCAGCGGCGAGGAGATGGCCATCTCGGCGGCGGCCACCGCGCGGTCGTCGCCGCGCGCCGAGCCGATGCCCATGAGGGCCGAGCCCGCCTCCGACATCACGGACTTGACGTCCGCGAAGTCCAGGTTGATCAGGCCCGGGGTGGTGATCAGGTCGGTGATGCCCTGGACGCCGGAGAGCAGCACCTGGTCCGCCGACTTGAAGGCGTCCAGCACACTGACCTGGCGGTCCGAGATGGACAGCAGCCGATCGTTCGGAATGACGATCAGCGTGTCGACCTCGTCGCGGAGCCCCGCGATGCCGTCCTCGGCCTGGTTGGCCCGGCGGCGGCCCTCGAAGGTGAAGGGGCGGGTGACCACGCCGATGGTGAGCGCGCCGAGCGAGCGGGCGATGTTCGCCACGACGGGTGCGCCACCGGTGCCGGTGCCGCCGCCCTCGCCGGCGGTCACGAAGACCATGTCGGCGCCCTTGAGGACCTCCTCGATCTCCTCGCGGTGGTCCTCGGCCGCCTTGCGGCCGACGTCCGGGTTGGCGCCGGCGCCGAGGCCGCGCGTCAGTTCGCGGCCCACATCGAGCTTGACGTCGGCGTCGCTCATCAACAGGGCTTGCGCGTCAGTGTTGATCGCGATGAACTCGACGCCCTTGAGACCGACCTCGATCATCCGGTTGATGGCGTTCACGCCACCGCCGCCAATACCGACGACTTTGATGACTGCGAGGTAGTTCTGCGGTGCTGCCACGTCGAAGGCCTCTCGCCTCGAGTTACGTATCCCTGTGGGGCGGTTCGAACGCCGACCCGAACCCTAAGTGTGAAGTTTAGGGTTACCAGTGCCTGTCTTACTTGGACTCTTCGCAACGGACACTAAGTCGACAAGCGCTGGGTGTTCAACGAACACGCCGAACCTCCCGTTTTTCTTTTCACCCTATGTGATCAGCCTGAGCGGTAGCCATCCAGGGTGCTCACCAGCCACGACGCCCGTCAACCGACGGGCGGGTGCCAACGGGCAGGCATCAGCGTGGTCACGCGAGACCCCGCGGGTCAACTGACGCGGCCCGGCACGGCGGGAGTCCAGCCGTTCGCCGCGCCCGGCCGGCGGTACGCGGGCCGGGCGGTGCGGCTCCGGCGCCGGGTCAACTGTCCGAGGCGGCCGGTGCGCTGGGGGCGGAGACGTCGAAGTGGGTGGCGTCCTCGGCGGCTTTCATCAGGGCGGTGAGCGCGGTGGCCTTCGCCTCGGCTCGTTCGGAGCTGCCCCATCCGACGGTGCGTTTCCCGGTCAGTTCCAGAGTGATGTCGTCGTAGGAGCGCACCCGGACGACACGGGTGGCCCGGCGTACCGGTTCGGGCAGTGCCGCGGCGACCCGGGCGGCTTCGCGGCGCAACCGTGTGTCCGAGAAGTGCTCCCGGGCCGGTCGTGATCCGCCTTGCAGTACGAGAACCGGAACGCCTTTCGGCGGCTTGCCCACTGTGGCGAATCGCACGCCGTCGACGTCCACTTCCACATACTTGCCGGCGCTTTCCATGACCAGTTCAGGTCGTCTTTCGGTCACCGTGAGGGTGATGTCGTGCGGCCAGCTCCGTTCGACGGTGACATCACGCACCCGGGGCAGCGCCCGGCGCACACGCTCGCGCACGGCGCCTTTGTCGATGCTGATGAGCGGGTCGCCGAGCGGAACGGCCGCGGCGCGGGTGACGTCGTTCTCGCTCAGTACGCGGGTTCCCCCGACGGAGACGTTCTCGGCGCGCAGCCACGAGGAGCCGTAGAGGGCCCACAGGCCGAATCCGCACAGTGGGACGAGGAGTGCCAGGACGAGCAGCAGCGTGCGGCGTTTCGGCAGCCACCGTCCCGGACGGGTTTCGCCGTCACCGCTTCCGTTTCCCCGGCCGCCCCGGGAACCGGAACCCGAACCGGAGCCGCGGGACGGTGCCGCGGGGCGGGGCGTCGCGCGGCCGGCCGTCCCGGCCGCGCCCCGGGGCCGTACGGGACGGGCCGTGCCGGCCCCGCGGCCCGCCGCGGCCACTTTGCCGGCCGCGGCGCCCTTGCCCGTCCCGCCGGTCCTCTCACCCTTGTCGGACTTGGCCGTTCTGGCAGCTCTGACCACGCCGGACCACCCTGCTTTCTGCGTTGTCGGCGAGCCGCCGGCTGCGGGCCCCGGTACGGCTCAGCGCCGGTGGCCCGCGGCGATCGCCTCGTGCACCATGCCGACGAGCAGTTCGTCGGCGTCCGGACGGCCGAACTCGGCAGCGGCGCGCGACATGGCGGTGAGCCGCTGCGGGTCGGTGAGGACCGGGAGCACGTTGCCCTGGATCCACTCCGGTGTCAGTTCGGCGTCGTCGACGAGGAGTCCGCCGCCCGCCTTGACGACCGGCTGGGCGTTGAGCCGCTGTTCGCCGTTGCCGATGGGCAGCGGCACATAGGCGGCGGGCAGCCCGACGGCCGAGAGTTCCGCCACGGTCATCGCGCCGGCGCGGCAGAGCATCATGTCGGCCGCGGCGTATGCGAGGTCCATCCGGTCCACATACGGTACCGGCACATAGGGCGGCATACCGGGCATCTGGTCCACGTGGGGGAGCTCGTTCTTGGGGCCCACGGCGTGCAGGATCTGGACCCCGGCGCGCTGGAGGTGCGGAACGACCTGCTGGATGACCTCGTTGAGCCGGCGCGCGCCCTGTGAACCGCCGGAGACCAGCAGCGTGGGCAGGTTGGGGGCGAGCCCGAACGCGGCGCGGGCCTCCGGCCGGACGGCGGCCCGGTTGAGCGTCGCGATGGAGCGGCGCAGCGGGATGCCGACGTACCGCGCGTTGCGCAGCTTGCTGTCGGGCGTGGAGACGGCCACGGCGTGCGCGTACCGGGAGCCGATCTTGTTGGCGAGTCCGGGCCGGGCGTTGGCCTCGTGCACGACGATGGGCACCCCGGCACGCTTGGCCGCCAGATAGCCGGGCAGCGCCACGTAGCCGCCGAAGCCGACGACGCAGTCGGCCTTGGTGCGCTCCAGGATCTGCTCGGCCGCCTTGATGGTGCCGCGCAGCCGGCCGGGCACGGTGATCAGTTCGGGCGTGGGTTTGCGCGGCAGCGGAACGGCCGGGATCAGCTCAAGCGCGTAGCCGCGCTCGGGCACGAGCCGCGTCTCCAGGCCGCGCTCCGTACCGAGGGCCGTAATCCCCACGGTCGGGTCCTGCCTCCGCAGGGCGTCCGCGAGGGCGAGCGCGGGCTCGATGTGGCCGGCGGTCCCCCCACCGGCGAGTACGACGTGCACGCTGTTTCACCGCTCTCCGGACGGCACACGCCTCGTGCGCCGTCTCATCGTCTTCTCTCTCTTCCGGCCGGAGGTGGTCCCCGGACGCAGCAGCCCTGCCAGCCCTCCCCGCGGCATGCGCTGCCACAGGCCGGGCTGCCGCACGGCCAGCGCTGCTCGTGCCGCCGGATCGCTGCGCGCGAAGGCGATCAGCATTCCGACGGCGAACATCGTCGGCAGCAGGGCGGACCCACCGTAGGAGAACAGCGGGAGGGGGACACCGGCGATCGGCAGCAGACCGAGCACCGCACCGATGTTGACCACCGCCTGCACGGTGATCCACGTCGTCACACCTCCCGCGGCATACCTCACGAACGGGTCCTCCGTGCGTCCGGCCACGCGGATACCCGCATAGCCTAGAGCCGCGAAGAGGGCGAGCACCGACAGCGTCCCCGCCAGACCGAGTTCCTCCCCGGTCACGGCGAAGATGAAGTCGGTGTGCGGTTCGGGGAGTTGACCCCATTTTTCCACACTCGCCCCGAGGCCGGAACCGAACCATCCGCCGGACGCCAGCGCGTAGATGCCGTGCACGGCCTGCCAGCACTGGTCCTGCGGCCCCGGATCGGTGGCGGCGATGCAGCCGAGCCGGGACATCCGGTTGGGGTTGGATGTGATGAGGAACGCACTCGCGACGACGGCGACCGCCAGCACGGTGCCGAACAGCCGGGTGGGGGCGCCGGCCAGCCACAGCAGCCCGAAGAGCACGGCGCCCAGGATGATGGCGGTGCCCATGTCGCCGCCGAGCATGATGAGGCCGAGCAGCAGCAGCGTGCCGGGCACCAGCGGCACCAGCAGGTGCTTCCACTGGGTGAGCATCTTCTTCTCGCCCTTGCGCGCCAGCAGGTCGGCGCCCCACAGGACGAGCGCCAGCTTGGCGAACTCGCTGGGCTGGAGCTGGAAGGGGCCGCCGAGGGAGAGCCAGTTGCGGTTGCCGTTGACCTCCTGCCCCACGCCGGGGATTTGCACCAGGCACATCAGGAAGACGGAGACGGTCAGCAGCGGGTAGGCCAGCCCCCGGTGCACCCGCGTCGGCATCCGGGTGGCCGCCAGCAGCAGTACGGCGCCCAGGAGGGCGGCCACCAGTTGTTTGCGGAAGTAGTAGGTGGAGGGGAGGCCGGACTGGAGGGCCTGGATCTGGGAGGCGGAGAAGACCATCACCAGTCCGAGCACGGTGATGAGCGCGCTGCCGCCCAGGATCAGGTAGTAGGCGGTCAGCGGCCGGTCCCAGGCGCGTTTGGCGCGCAGGAAGAGCCGTTGCGGGGCGGACGTGCCCTGGGGTGTACGGGGGCGCCCCGGCGGGCGCGCGGGCGCGGGGCGTGTGCCCGCGCGCCGGGCCGTGGGCGGTTTGGCGGATCGCGCCGTCATCCGTATCCCCTCCGTCTCGCCCGCGCCCTGGGCCGGCCGGGACCGCGGGGTTACTGCTCGCTGTGGCCTTCGGCGGCGGCGAGGGCCCGGACCGCCTCGGCGAACGCGTCGCCGCGCGCGTTGTAGTTGACGAACATGTCCATCGAGGCGCACGCGGGGGCCAGCAGTACGGTATCTCCCGGCCGGGCCAGCGCGGTCGCTTCCCGGACCGCCTCCGCCATCGCCCCAGTGTCGGTGCGTGCGAGGTCCACCACCGGCACATCGGGGGCGTGTCGCGCCAGGGCGTCGGCGATCAGCTGCCGGTCGGCGCCCAGCAGCACGGCGCCGCGCAGCCGGGAGGCCGCGGCGGCGGCCAGCTCGTCGAACGTGGCGCCCTTGGCCAGTCCCCCGGCGATCCACACGATCTTCTCGTAGGCGGCCAGCGAGGCCGCAGCCGCGTGGGTGTTGGTCGCCTTGGAGTCGTCCACGTAACCGACACCGCCGACCTCGGCGACCCTGGTGATGCGGTGGGCGTCCGGACGGAAGGCGCGCAGCCCCTCGCGTACCGCGGTGGGCGGCACCCCGAAGGCGCGGGCCAGGGCCGCGGCGGCGAGCGCGTTGGCGATGTTGTGCGGCGCGGGCGGGTCGATGTCGCTCACCTCGGCGAGCTCCTGCGCCTGGCGCTGCCGGTTCTCGACGAAGGCCCGGTCGACCAGCACACCCTCGACCACACCCAGTTGGGAGGGCGCCGGGGCGCCCAGGGTGAAGCCGATGGCGCGGGCGCCCTCGACCACGTCGGCCTCCCGCACCAGGTCCTCGGTGCGGGGCGCCCCGGCGGCGGCTGCGCTCTCGGCGTCGTCGGCGTTGTAGACGCAGGCGACCTGGTTGCCCTCGTAGATGCGCCCCTTGGCGGCGGCGTACTCCGTCATGGAGCCGTGCCAGTCGAGGTGGTCGGGGGCCAGGTTGAGGACGGCGCCGGAGTGCGGGCGCAGGCTGGGCGCCCAGTGCAGCTGGTAGCTGGACAGCTCCACCGCGAGCACGTCCAGACCGCTGTACGGCTCCTCCTCCAGCACGACGTCGATGAGGGAGACGCCGATGTTGCCGACGGCGGCCGTGCGCAGCCCGGCGGCGCGCAGGATCCCGGCGAGCATCTGGACGGTGGTGGTCTTGCCGTTGGTGCCGGTGACCGCGAGCCAGGGCGGACTGTCCGGCCCGCGCAGCCGCCAGGCCAGCTCCACGTCGCCCCACACCGGCACCCCGGCCTCGGCCGCCGCCGCGAAGAGCGGCGCGGACGGCCGGAAGCCGGGGGTGGTGACGACCAGCCCGGTGCCCTCGGGCAGGGTGCGGTCGTCACCGAGCCGCACGGTGACGCCCAGCTCCTCCAGTTCGGCGGCCTGGCGGCGCGGCCCCTCGCCGTCGCCGCCGTTGACGACCGTGACCCGGGCACCGAGACGGTGCAGGACGCGGGCGGCGGGCATACCGCTGACGCCGAGCCCGGCGACCGTCACGTGCGTGCCGGACAGCTGCGCGGTCAGGTCCGCGAGGTTCGCCCTGCTGCCGGTGCTCACTTGCTCGCCGCCCAGCCCGCGTAGAAGATGCCGACGCCGACGATGGCGCACATGCCCTGGATGATCCAGAACCGGACCACCACAAGGACTTCGGACCACCCCTTCAGTTCGAAGTGGTGCTGGAGCGGTGCCATCTTGAAGACGCGCTTCCCGGTGAGCCGGAAGGAGCCGACCTGGATGACCACGGACATGGTGATGAGCACGAACAGGCCGCCGAGGATGGCCAGCAGCAGTTCGGTGCGGGAGCAGATGGCCAGGCCGGCCAGCGCGCCACCGAGGGCGAGGGAGCCGGTGTCACCCATGAAGATCTTGGCCGGCGAGGTGTTCCACCACAGGAAGCCGAAACAGGCGCCCATCAGGGCCGCCGCGACGATGGCCAGGTCGAGCGGATCGCGTACCTCGTAACAGCTGGCTCCCGCGGTGGCCCGGTTGGCGCAGGACTCCTGGTACTCCCATACGCAGATGAACACATAAGCGCCGAAGACCATCACCGAGGCGCCGGTCGCCAGACCGTCCAGGCCGTCGGTGAGGTTCACGCCGTTGGACATCGCCAGGATCATGAACAGCGCCCAGACGACGAACAGCACGGGCGGCAGGGCCCAGCCGAAGTCCTGGGTGAAGGACAGCTTGGTGGAGGCCGGGGTGAGCTGCCGCGCGTCCTCGAAGCTGAGCGCCAGCAGCGCGAAGGCGATACCGACGATGAGCTGGCCGGCCATCTTGGCCTTGGCCCGCAGACCGAGGCTGCGCTGCTTGACGATCTTGATGTAGTCGTCCAGGAAGCCGACCAGGCCCATCCCCGCGAACAGGAAGAGCACCAGCACGCCGGAGAAGGACGGCTCCTCCCCGGTGATCAGCTTGGTGAGCACATAGGCGAGCAGTGTCGCCAGGATGAAGGCGATACCACCCATGGTGGGGGTGCCGCGCTTGCTGTGGTGGTTCTGCGGGCCGTCGTCCCGGATGAACTGGCCGTAGCCCCGCGAGGCGAGCAGCTTGATCAGCAGCGGGGTTCCGATCAGGGACAGAAAGAGTCCGATGACCCCGGACAGGAGGATCTGCCTCATCGGGCGGCGCCTCCGGCCTCGTGCGCCGAGGTGGTCCCGCCCTCCAGCAGGGCAGCCGCCACCTTCTCCAGGCCGACCGACCGGGACGCCTTCACCAGCACGACGTCCCCCGCGCGCAGTTGACTGCGCAACAGGTCGACGGCCGCCTCAGTGTCGGACACGTGCACCGACTCCTCACCCCACGAACCCTCGTTCTTGGCACCCATGTCGAGCCAGGCGGCCTCCCGGCCTCCGACTGCCACGAGCTTGCTGACGTTGAGCCGGACGGCGAGCCGTCCGATCGCGTCGTGCTCGGCGAGCGAATCGTCACCGAGCTCGGCCATCTCGCCCAGCACCGCCCAGGTCCGGCCCCCCCGGGCCTTGACCGCCTGTCCCATGGCGGACAGGGCACGGAGCGCGGCCCGCATGGAGTCGGGGTTGGCGTTGTAGGCGTCGTTGACGACCGTGACGCCGTCGGCGCGCTCGGTGACCTCCATCCGCCACCGGGAGAGCGTGCTCGCCGAGGAGAGCGCGTCAGCGATGTCCCCAGCGGGCATGCCCAGTTGGTGGGCGACGGCCGCCGCGGCGAGCGCGTTCGACACGTGGTGCTCACCGTACAGGCGCATCGTCACATCACCGCACCCGGTGGGTGTGTGAAGGGTGAAAGCCGGGGTACCGCGGTCCGAGAGCCGTACGTTTTCAGCCCTTACGTCCGCTTCGGGGTCCTCGCCGAAGAAGACGACGCGGGCCCGGGTACGGCTCGCCATGGCCCGTACGTACGGGTCGTCCGCGTTGAGGACCGCCACTCCGCCGTCGTCCGCGGCCGGCAGGTTCTCCACCAGTTCGCCCTTGGCCTGGGCGATCTGCTCACGTCCGCCGAACTCGCCCAGGTGCGCGGTGCCGACGTTGAGGACGACACCGATGCGGGGCGGCGTCAGTTCGGTGAGGTAGCGGATGTGACCGATGCCGCGGGCGCCCATCTCCAGCACCAGGTGCCGGGTGGACTCGTCGGCGCGCAGCGCCGTCAGCGGCAGACCGATCTCGTTGTTCTGGGAGCCCTCCGGCCACACCGTGGGCCCCAGTCGCTGGAGCAGCTGGGCGATCAGGTCCTTGGTGCTGGTCTTGCCACTGGACCCGGTCATCGCGACCACATGGGTGCCGAGGGTCTGCACCAGGTGCCGGGCCAGCGCGCCCAGGGCGCGGGTGACGTCGTCGACGACGACGGCGGGGACGCCGACGGGCCGGGAGGCGAGCACGGCGACGGCGCCGGCCTCGACGGCGGCGGCGGCGAAGTCGTGTCCGTCGGCGCGCTCACCGGCGAACGCCGCGAAGAGGGCACCGGGGCCCACCTGGCGGGAGTCGATCACCACCGGCCCGGTGACCCGCGCGTCCGGGTCCGTTATGTCGTGCTGCCGTCCGCCGGTGAGAGCGGCGATCTCTGCGAGGGAGAGGGGGATCATCGGTTCTGGTCGTCTGTCCGGTGATTCTCGGTGGGAAGGTCGGGGTGGGGAGGGGGAGACGAAGGGACGGGGGACGAGGGGGTGGCGGGCGGCGGGGAGGCCGCCGGGGCCGGCACGGCGGAGTGCGTCCGCTCGCGGATGGCCTCGCGCAGCACCTCCACGTCGTCGAACGGCCGTACGACGCCGGCGATGTCCTGGCCCTGCTCGTGGCCCTTGCCCAGCACCAGCACGCTGTCGCCGGGCTCGGCACGGGCGACGGCGGCGCGGATGGCGGCGGCCCGGTCCTCCTCCAGCAGCACGGTGCCGCGCTCATGGGCCGGGACCTCGGCGGCGCCGCCGAGCATGGCCGCGAGGATCGCCAGCGGGTCCTCGGAGCGGGGGTTGTCGGAGGTGAGCACCGCCGTGTCGGACAGCCGCGCCAGGGCCGCGCCCATCGCGGGGCGCTTGTGCGGGTCGCGGTCGCCGCCGCAGCCGAGGACGGCGTGCACGGCGCCGTCGGTGACCTTGCGCACGGCGTAGAGCACGGATTCGACGGCGTCGGGCTTGTGCGCGTAGTCGACGATGGCCAGATAGTCCTGGCCGGCGTCCACCCGCTGGAGGCGGCCGGGGACGCCGGGCACCGAGGCGATGCCCTCGGCGGCCGTGTGCGGGTCGATCCCGGCGGACACCAGCGCGGTGAGCGCGGCCAGCGCGTTGGACACGTTGAACGGCCCGGCCAGCGGCACCCCGCCGGGCACCCGCTGACCGTCGGGTCCCACGGCCGTGAAGGTCGAGCCCAGCGGGCCCAGCTCCACGTCCTCGGCCCGCCAGTCGGCGTCGGGGTGGCCCTCCGCGGAGAAGGAGACGACGGGAAAGCCCTCCTCCTTCAGCTCGGTCAGCAGCCGGAAGCCGTACTCGTCGTCGAAGTTGACGACCGCGGCCCGCGAGCGCCGCGGGGTGAACAGCTGCCGCTTGGCCTGGAAGTAGTCTTCCATGTCCGGGTGGAAGTCCAGGTGCTCGGGGCTGAGGTTGTTGAACACCCCGATGTCGAAGACGCAGCCGTCCACCCGGCCCAGGACCAGCGCGTGGCTGGAGACCTCCATGGCGAGGGAGCCGACCCCGCGCTCGCGCATCACCGCGAACAGCGCCTGGAGATCCGTGGCCTCCGGGGTGGTGCGCTCGGACTTGATCCGCTCGTCACCGATCCGCGATTCGACGGTGCCGATCAGCCCGGTCAGCCCGCCCTCCTTCTCGGCGGCCTTGCGCAGCCCGCCTTCCACCAGGTAGGCGGTCGTCGTCTTGCCGGAGGTACCGGTGATGCCGATCTGGAGCAGGTCCTCGCCCGGCCTGCCGTAGATGGCGGCGGCCAGCTCCCCCATCCGGCCGCGCGGGTCCGGCACGGTGAGCACCGGCAGCCCGGTGGCGCGGGCCCGCTCGGTGCCGCCCGGGTCGGTCAGCACGGCGGCGGCACCCAGCGTGCGGGCCTGCTCCACGAAGTCGGCGCCGTGCAGCCGGGCGCCGGGCAGCGCCGCGTAGACGTCGCCGGGGCGGACGGCACGGGAGTCATGGGTGATACCGGTGACGGACACCGCCTTCACATCGCCCGCCTCGGCCAGTGCGCCGCCCACCGGCGCGCCGGGGTCGTCGGCATCCAGCAGTCGGGCCAGCTCCGCGAGCGGGACGGGCGTGACCCGCGCGGGGCGGGGCGGCCCGGGGAAGGACTCGGGGGAGGTCTGATCAGCTTGTGGCACGGCGGTGAGCGTACCGGGCGGGGCGGCCGTGCCGCGAAGCGAGGGGCTCGCCGGGCCTTCCCCCGCCTGGCGGTTGCAGTCGTTCTCAGTGATCGTTCTCACGTGGCGCATGGCTCAGTGCTTCCGGTCCTTCCCGGCCGATACGGGGAGCCGCGCGGGCTTGTTCCCCGTCGGGGGGATCTGGAGGGTCTTGAGGGAGAACTTCATGACCTTCTTGTAGACGGGGCCGCAGACGTCGCTGCCGAAGTAGCTGCCCTTCTTCGGGTTCTGGACGGCGCAGTAGACGGTCACCCGGGGCTTGTCGGCGGGCGCGAAACCGGCGAAGGAGGCGGTGTAGCCGTGGTAGCGGCCCGTCTTGGGATCCACCCGGTTGGCCGTACCCGTCTTCCCGGCGACCCGGTAGCCGGGGATCTTGGCGGTGGTGCCGGTGCCCTCCATGTCGGAGACGACGGATTCCAGCATCCGGGCGAGTGTCCTGGCCGTCTTCTCGCTGACGACCCGGCGCTTGCCGGGCGGGTCGGCGGGCTGGTAGCGCCCGTCGGGCCCGGTGGTGCCGCGCACCAGGGTGGGGTCGATGCGCTCACCGCCGTTGGCGATCGTCGAGTAGATGGAGGCGGCCTGGACGGCGTTGAGGGACAGGCCCTGCCCGAAGGGGATCGTGTACTGCTGGGACGCGCTCCACTTCTCCGGCTTCTCCAGCAGGCCGTCGGTCTCGCCGGGGAAGCCCAGGCCGGTGGGGCGGCCGATGCCGAACTCGCGCAGATAGTGGTAGAGGACCTTGTTGGCCTGCTTGCGGGTGCTGCCCAGCTGTTCGGTGGCCAGGATGGTGCCGATGTTGCTCGACTTGGCCAGGACGCCGTTGAGGGTCAGGTGCCAGGTGGGGTGGTCGACGTCGTCGGCGAAGTAGCGGTCGGCGCGCTTGAGCCGGTTGGGGACGGTCACCGCCGTCCTGGGGGTCGCCCGGCCCTCCTCCAGCACGGCGGCCATCGACATGACCTTGCTGGTGGACCCCGGCTCGTAGGCGTCCTGCACCGCCGCCGCGCCGAAGGAGTCCACCTTGGCCCGGCCGATGTCGTTCGGGTCGAACCCCGGTGCGCTCGCCATGGCGAGGAGCTGCCCGGTGCGGGTGTCCTGGACGACGACGTACCCGCTGTCGGCGTGCGAGTCGCGCACCTGGTCGCCGATGGCCCGCTGGGCCGCCCACTGGATGTCCCGGTCCAGGGTCAGCTCGATGTCGGAGCCCGGCCGGGCCGCCTGTTCGCGGACGCCCGCGGTGGGGACCTGGCGGCCCCCGGACTGGGCGTAGGTGATCTTCCCGTTCTCGCCGGCCAGCTTCTTGTCGAGCATCACCTCGATGCCGGCGCCGCCCTTGCCCTCGGCGTTGACGAAGCCGAGGACGGGCGCGGCCAGCTCCTTGTTCGGGTAGACGCGCTTGGCGTGCTTCTCCTGGTAGACCCCCGCCAGCACATTGGGCCGCTCACCCTCCGGGCTGCGCGCGGCGCGGGCGGCGAGCTGCTGCTTGAGCTTCTTGATCTTGCGCCAGGTCTGCGGGGTCTGCTGGCGGGCGAGCAGCACGTAGCGGGTGTCGGGCCGGGAGAGCTTCTCGGCCAGCTCGGCACGCTCCTCGCCCAGCAGCGGGGCGAGGATGCGGGCGGCCCGCTCGGGCGCGTCCTTGATCTTCGTCTGCTCGGGCGTGAACAGATACGGGTCGGCCGTGATGTCGTAGGCGTCCACCGTGGTCGCCAGCGCCGAGCCGTCCCGCGCGGTGATGGTGCCGCGCTCGGCGGCCAGCGGGACGGTGATGTAGCGGTTGACGGCCGCCTTGCTCGCGTAGGCGCTCGCGTCCACGGCCTGCACCTGGAGCAGCCGGACGGTGAAGACCAGCATCACCAGCGTCAGGCCGACCGCGACCAGCCGCAGCCGGGGTCTGGGGCGGGCCAGCCGCAGCGCGCCGCCCTGCGGCGGACGCTGCCCCGCACCGCGCGCCGGCCGGCCGCCCGGTGCCGGACGTCCGCCGCCGGACCTGCCCGCCGCGGAGCCGCCCGTACGGGCGGTACGGCCCGGCTGTGCGGGACGCGGCACACGGCGCGGGTCACGCCGGCCGCCGCCCTCCCCCTGTCCGCGGGAACGTTCGCTCACGGGCCCACCCTCCCGCTGTCCGGTGCGCTGTCGGGGATGCCCCGCACGGTTCCGTCCGGGCGGAGGAAGACGGGGTTGCCGCTGGGGACCATGCCCAGCTCACGGGCGCGCTTCTCCAGCCTGTCGGGGGCCGAGTAGCCGTCCACCTCCTGCTGGAGCGCCTGCTGCCGGTCCGTCAGCTCCTCGGTCTCCCGCTCCAGCTTGCTCAGCTGGAACGAGCCCTTGTTGAGCGCGGCGTTCAGCAGCAGCAGGGCGAGCAGCCCGACGCCCAGCAGCAGGACGATCAGCAGCACGAAGGGGGTGCGCCGCGCCACGCGGGCGTTCCTGGCCGGGACCAGCCCGGTCAGGCGGGCGAGACGCTGCTGCGCGGACGTCGGGGTCAACCCGCCTCCCGGATGCGCTGGGCGGCCCGCAGCCTGACCGGCGCGGCCCGGCGGTTCTGGGCGATCTCCTCCTCGGACGCCTGCTCCGCACCGCGGGTCAGCAGCTTGAGCCGCGGCTGGTACTGCTCGGGCACCACGGGCAGCCCGGGCGGCGCCGTGCTGCTGGCGCCGCCCGCGAAGACCTGCTTGACCAGCCGGTCCTCCAGCGAGTGGTAGGCCAGCACCACCATGCGCCCGCCGACGGCCAGCGCGTCCAGCGCCGCCGGGAGCGCCCGCTCCAGCACCGCCAGCTCCCCGTTGACCTCGATCCGCAGCGCCTGGAAGGTGCGCTTGGCGGGGTTGCCGCCGGTGCGTTTGGCGGCCTGCGGCAGCGCCTCGCGGATCACCTCGACCAGCCGGGCGCTGCGGGTGAACGGTTCCTTCTCGCGCTCCCGCACCACGGCCGCCACGATGCGGCGGGCCTGCTTCTCCTCCCCGTAGGCCCGCAGGATGCGTACGAGGTCGCCCGGCGCGTAGGTGTTGAGGACCTCGGCGGCGCTGAGCCCCTTCGTCTGGTCCATCCGCATGTCCAGCGGTGCGTCCTGCGCGTAGGCGAAGCCCCGGTCGGCCTCGTCGAGCTGGAGGGAGGAGACGCCGAGGTCGAAGAGGACGCCCTGGACCGTGGGGACGCCCAGCCGCGCCAGGACGTCGGGCAGCTCGTCGTAGACGGCGTGCACGAGGCTGGTCCGGTCGGCGTAGGGGGCCAGGCGTTCGCCCGCGAGTTCGAGTGCGGCCGGGTCCCGGTCGAGGCCGATCAGGCGGACGGCGGGGAAGGCGGACAGCAGGGCCTCGCTGTGACCGCCCATGCCCAGGGTGCAGTCCACGACGGTGGCGCCGGGTGTTTCGAGCGCGGGGGCGAGCAGGTCCAGGGTGCGCCGGAGCATGACCGGGGTGTGCAGTTCGCCGACGGGCCGCTCGTTGGTGGTCACTGTGCCCTCTCAGATCTGGCGGGCACCGTGCACATGCTCCTTGGTCCCCGCCCGCTCGAAGGGGAGTGGCCCGCCCGCGCCGGTGAGCGCCGGAGGCCGGGAGCGGGAGGAGGCCGAGCCGCACGTGCGCGCCCGCGCACGCGAGGGGATTCGGGGGTCCTGGGGGAGAGATGTCGCCTCCCACTTCGCGCCACTTTAGTCCACTCGTCCCCTCGGTCAACTACGGGACCAGGCGCGTCCTGACCGCGGCTGACACACGATCCGCCGAAGATCGCGGCGAACGGCCAGCGGCCCGGTCCGCCCGGTGGTGCCGTACGGACGGACGAGCTCCGGGTGACCCCTGTGGGTTACCTCACACCCTTCCGGCCGCTCCACTTCCACCCCCTCCGCGCGGGCCGGGCCGCCGGGGTGCGTCTACCGTCGTATCCATGTCCACAACAGCGCCCCGGCCCGAGTCCACCGGCTCCGTGACCGACGAGCTCGTCACCGCCAACCAGGAGTACGCGCGGAAGTTCACCGACCCCGGTATGGACGCCCGGCCGGTGCGCCGCGTCGCCGTCGTCGCCTGCATGGACGCCCGGCTCGACCTGCACGCCGCCCTCGGTCTGCGGCTGGGCGACTGCCACACCATCCGCAACGCCGGTGGCGTGATCACCGACGACACCATCCGGTCCCTCACCATCAGCCAGCGGGCCCTGGGCACCCGCTCGGTGGTGCTCATCCACCACACCGGCTGCGGGCTGCTCGACCTGACCGAGGACTTCCGCCACGAGCTGGAGCTGGAGGTGGGGCAGCGCCCGTCCTGGGCCGTGGAGTCCTTCAAGGACATCGACCAGGACGTGCGGCAGTCCCTCGCACGCGTGCGGACCTCGCCGTTCCTGCCGCACCGGGACGATGTGCGCGGCTTCGTCTTCGACGTGACGACGGGCCTGCTCCGCGAGGTCGGCTGACCCCGCGGGATAACCCGGGAGAGTGACGGGAGGCCCCCTCGCCGTGAAGAATGAGCAACAGCGCACAATGCGGGGCCCGGTGGTGCGGACGCGCCGGCGTACGCGGCGGGCCGGTATGAACGGGGACGGGGCCGAGGAGGGCCGGTGACGACCTATGACGAGCGGGCGAACCTGAGTGAGCTGAGCGCCACGGCGGGCGAGGTGCTGCGCTGTGTCGAGTCGGTGATCGAGGGAAAACCCGAGGTCGTCCGGCTCTCCCTGACGGTGCTGCTGGCCGAGGGCCACCTGCTGATCGAGGACGTGCCGGGCGTCGGCAAGACGATGCTCGCCAAGGCGCTGGCCGCCTCCGTGGACTGCTCCGTGCGGCGCATCCAGTTCACCCCCGACCTGCTGCCCTCCGACATCACCGGGGTCAGCGTCTACGACCAGCAGCGCAAGGACTTCGAGTTCAAGCCCGGCGCGGTCTTCGCCCAGGTCGTCATCGGCGACGAGATCAACCGGGCGTCGCCCAAGACCCAGTCGGCGCTGCTGGAGTCCATGGAGGAGAGACAGGTCACCATCGACGGGCAGACCTACGAGCTGCCCGACCCGTTCATGGTCGTGGCCACCCAGAACCCGGTGGAGATGGAGGGCACCTACCCGCTGCCCGAGGCCCAGCGCGACCGGTTCATGGCCCGCGTCTCGATCGGCTACCCCAGCCCGGCCGCCGAACTGGAGATGCTCGACGTGCACGGCAGCACCTCACCGCTTCAGGACCTGCGGCCGGTGGCGCACGCGCACGACGTCGTCAAGCTGATCGAGACCGTGCGGGGCGTGCACGTCTCGGACGCCGTACGGCGCTACGCGGTCGAGCTGGTGGCCGCCACCCGCGCACACCCTGAGCTGCGGCTGGGCGCCTCGCCGCGCGCCACCTTGCACCTGGTGCGCGCCGCCAAGGCCGCCGCCGCGCTGGCGGGACGGGAGTTCGCGCTGCCCGACGACATCCAGACGCTGGCCGCCCCGGTGCTGGCCCACCGTCTGCTGCCCACCGCCCAGGCGCAGTTGAACCGGCGTACCGCCGAGCAGGTGGTGACGGAGATCGTCCAGCGGGTGCCGGTCCCCGCCGTCGGCCGCACCCCGGCAGCCCCCGGGATGCCGCCCGCGCCCTACGGGCAGCCGCCGCAGCACGGCGGCACCCGGGGCTACTGATGCCCGCCCAGTCCCCTCCCCCGCCTCCGCCCGGCAGACCCCCCGGCACCGCCGAGGGCCCGCAGCCCGGCCCGGCCCCGGCCCCGCACGGGCACGGTGCTCCGGCCGGGGTGTCCGGCACACCCGGCGCCCCCGGGCAGGGCGCGGGCGGCGCGCAGGGGACGCGGCGCGGATCGCTGCGCGCGGCGCTCGGCGGGCTCACCACCCGGGGGCGGTCGTTCCTGGCGGCGGGCCTCGCGGCGGTCGTCTGCGCCTACGCGCTGGGCCAGCAGGAACTGCTGCGGGTGGGCGCCCTGCTGGCGGCGCTGCCCCTGGTGTGCGTCCTGGTACTGCACCGCACCCGCTACCGGGTCGCCGCCTACCGCAGACTGTCGCCCGCGCGGGTGCCGGCCCGGAGCGAGGCACGGGTGAGGCTGCGGATCGAGAACGTCTCCCGGCTGCCCACCGGACTGCTGATGCTCCAGGACCGGGTGCCCTACGTGCTGGGCCCGCGCCCCCGCTTCATGCTGGACCGCATCGAGCCGGGCGGGCGGCGCGAGGTGTCCTACCGGGTGCGCTCCGACATGCGGGGCCGCTACCCGCTGGGGCCGCTCCAGCTCCGGCTGACCGACCCGTTCGGCATGTGCGAGCTGACCTCGTCGTTCTCCACCTACGACACCCTCACCGTGGTGCCGCCGACCGAGACGCTCCCGGCCGGCCGGACGGCCGGGGAGACCAGCGGCCTGGGCGAGGGACGCAGCCGCGCGCCGGCGCTGGCCGGTGACGACGACGTGATCCCGCGCGGCTACCGGCACGGCGACGACCTGCGCCGCGTCCACTGGCGCTCGACGGCCCGCTACGGCGAGCTGATGGTGCGCCGCGAGGAGCAGCCGCAGCAGCCCCGCTGCACCGTGCTGCTGGACACCCGCCGCACCGCCTACCCGGGGGCCGGACCCGACTCGCCCTTCGAATGGGCGGTGGCCGGCGCCGCCTCGGTCTGCCTCCATCTGCTGGAGCGCGGCTACTCGGTGCGGCTGCTGACCGACACAGGTGCCGCAGCGCCAGGCCCGGACGGCGGAGGTTTCTCGGCGGACCGCGCCGGCATCGCCGACACCGCGAACACCGCGGGGCTGCTGCTGGAGACGCTCGCCGTGGTCGCGCACTCCGAACGCCCGGACCTGTCCGGCGCCTGGGAGATGCTGCGCGGCGGGGCGGCGGGACGCGAGGGGCTGCTCGTCGCGTTCCTCGGCGGACTGGACGAGGAGCAGACGCTCGCCGTGGCCCGGATGCGGCAGCGCGCCGGACGGGCGGTGGCCTTCCTGGCGGCCCCCGGGCCCCCGGAAGCGGCCGGCCCCGGCGGCACCTCAGCGGGCCTGGGCTCCGGCGGCGCGGCGGACCCGGGCGCCGACGGGCCGCTGCGGGCGCTGAGCGAGGCCGGATGGACGGCGCTGCCGGGCGGCCCCGGCATCTCGGTGGCCGCGCTGTGGCAGGAGGCCGGCCGCACCGGCGGAGCCGGACGGGAGTGACATGAGGGGGCGGGAGTGATGAGCGGACGGGCACGGCTCGCGGTCTGCGCCGCGCTGGCGACCCTGGCCGCGGCCTGCGCGCTGCTGCCACTGGTGGACCCGGCCACCTGGCTGCTCCAGGCGGCGATGCTGGTCGGCATCCAGGCGGGGGTGGGCGCGGCGGCCCGCCGGGTGCCGCTGCCCGGAGCGGTCACGGTGGCGGCCCAGGCCGTCGTCTCCCTGCTGCTGCTCACACTCGTCTTCGCCCGGCAGTACGCGCCGGGCGGCTTCGTGCCCGTCCCGGGAGTCTTCGTACGGTTCGGGGAGCTGCTGCGGCAGGGCGCCGACGATGTGAGCCAGTACGCCATACCGGCGCCCGTCACCGACGGCATCCGGCTGATGCTGGTGGGCGGTGTCCTGGTCATCGCGCTGCTGGTGGACATGCTGGCCGTCACCTTCCGCAGCGCGGCCCCCGCCGGACTGCCGCTGCTGGCGCTCTACTCGGTGGCCGCGGGCCTGTCCGAGTCGGGCGCCCGCTGGCTGTGGTTCCTGTGCGCCGCGGGCGGCTACTTGCTGCTCCTGCTGGCGGAGGGCCGGGAGCGGCTGTCCCAGTGGGGCCGCGTCTTCACCGACAGGTCCCGGCCCGGCTCCGCCCCGTACCAGCCCGGCTCCGTCCGCGGGGCGGCCACAGTGCCCGTGCGGACCGGACGCCGTATCGGAGTGCTCGCACTGGGGCTGTCGCTGCTGGTGCCGGCGGCGCTGCCCTCGCTCGGCGGGGGGCTGCTGGAGGCGGCCCGTGACTCGGGCGGCCAGGGCGGGAAGGGCGGCGGGACGATCTCGGCCGTCAATCCGCTGGTGGCCCTCCAGGACAGCCTCAACCAGCCGGAGAACCGCACCGCCCTGGTGTACTCGACCGACAGCGAGGAGACCCAGGACCTCTACATGCGGATCGTCGCCCTCGACAAGTTCGACGGCTCCGCGTGGAAGCCCTCGGAGCGGCGCATCGGCGAGGTGCCCGACCCGATGCCCACCCCCCGCGGGCTGGCCCCGGGCGTGCGGACCGACAAGGTGCGCAGCACCGTCAAGGCCGGCGAGTGGTACGCGCAGGACTGGCTGCCCATGCCGTACCCGGCGAACCGGGTACGGATCGAGGGCAAGTGGCGCTTCGAGCCCGAGGGCCGCACCCTGGTCGGCTACGACGGACAGACCACCCGCGGGGTGCGCTACGACGTGGAGAGCATCCAGGTGCGGCCCACCGCCGAGCAGTTGCGGAACGCACCCGAGCCGCCCGCGGCGCTGCGCCGCGAGTACACGGCCGTACCCGACTCGCTGCCCGATGTCGTACGGGAGACCGCCCGCCGGGTCACGCGGGGCGCGGAGGACGACTACGACAGGGCGGTACTGCTCCAGGACTGGTTCGCCGTCAAGGGCGGCTTCAGCTACGACACCCAGGTGCAGGCCGGCAGCGGCACCGCCGCGATCACCAAGTTCCTCCAGGAGAAGGAGGGCTTCTGCATCCACTTCTCCTTCGCCATGGCCTCCATGGCGCGCACCCTGGGCATCCCGGCGCGGGTCGCCGTCGGTTTCACGCCCGGCACGGCGCGGGGCGACGGCAAGATGGAGATCGGCCTCCAGGACGCGCACGCCTGGCCGGAGCTGTACTTCGAGGGCGTGGGCTGGACCCGTTTCGAGCCGACCCCGACCCGGGGCACCACCCCCTCCTACGCCCAGCCGAACACCCCGGACTCCGACGGCGACACCGGCGAGCAGCTGCCCGACCGGGGCCAGGCCGACCGGCCCGCGCCGAGCCCGTCGGACGACGACCGGTGCACCGCACAGGAGAAGCGGTCCGACCCCGAGTGCGGACTGGCGAACCCGCTGCCCGGCTCCGGCGGCTCCGAGAAGGGATTCCCCCTCCCGGCCGCCGTGGGCATCGCCGCGGGGGCGCTGGTGCTGCTCCTGCTGCTGGTACTGCCGATGCTGCTGCGGCTGCGCAGCCGGGCCCGGCGGCTGCGGCCCGCAGCCCGGCCGGCACGTGGGGCGTCCGCCGCCGGGGAGAAACCGCCGCCGGGCCGCATGTCCCCGGCCGACGGGTCCCCGGCCGGCACGCACGACGACGAGATCGCCGCCGCCACCGCTCAGGTCCGCGACGCCTGGCAGGAGATGATCGACACGGCCTGGGACTACGGCGTGGTCCCGCAGGAGGCGGCCACCCCGCGGAACGCCGCCGCCCGGATCGCCCGGATCGGTGAACTGGGCCCGGAGGAGACGGCCGCGGCGCACCGGGTGGCGCTCGCGGTGGAGCAGGTGCTCTACGCCCCGGTACCCCGCGCCACTCCCGGACTGGCCGACGAGGTACGGCGCGTGCACGCCGGGCTGCGGGCCGCGGCGCCCCGCCGGGTACGGCTCCGCGCCCTGCTGCTGCCGCCGTCCACGGCCCGGCTGCGCTGGGCCGCCGCCGGCCGGCTGCGGGCGGTCCGGTCCCGGCTGACACCCCGCTTCGCGAAATGAGGAAACGAGACAGCCCCCGGTCGTGGTGACCGGGGGCTGTCTCAAACCGGCCGGGGCCGGTGAACGCTGTTCCCTCCGCCGGGGCCCTCCCTGCGAGACCGTGAACCGGGCGCCGGTGGACTCCGGAATCCGGCGCCTTCGGTCACGGGACGGGAGGGGACGTCAGCGGAAAGTCAACGAGGAAGGGAAAGCCGTCCCGCCGTACGGCGGGAAGCGTGCCGGGCGCGACGGGTGTGACGCCACCGGGCTCGGCGGTGACTCAGCGGCGTCTCAGTGGTGCCCCTCGTCACGGCGGCGCTGCCAGCGCTCCTCGATGCGGGTCATCATCGACCTGCGGGCCCGTGGCTGCTGCCGGCGGCCCGAGGCCGGACCCGGGCTGCCCGCGCCCTCGCCCTGCTTAGGCGCCTTCCGCCAGCTCGTCACGGCGAGGACGGCGCACCCCAGCATCACGAGGAAGCCGACGACGCTGATCCAGGGCTGCTGGGCGACCATGCCGGCCATGAGGAGGGCGATACCCACCAGAAAGCCCGCCGCCGCTTGGTAGACCCGCTTGCGGGTGTACCGGCGCAGCTCACTTCCCTCGAGCGCTGTCGCGAACTTGGGATCTTCGGCGTACAGCGCTCGCTCCATCTGCTCGAGCATCCGCTGCTCGTGCTCAGAGAGCGGCACGGAGTCCTCCTACTCGTCGGTCGCGGGGGCGACCGGATGCGACCCTTCAAGGATAGGCAGGGAATCGCCCCCGTGAAACCCGCCCCTCTCCGCCAGTTCCTCCCACCACACCCGACATGCCGGACGGGGGTGGCGAAGGCGTGTTCCGTACATTCCCGCGCCCCCTTTCCGCCATGCCGGACGGTGTACCTCGATCATACGGGGCGTAGCCACGGAACGGGCCGGCGAAGAAAGGCCCCTGCCACGACGGTCCTCCCCGGCGCGCGGCGGTGGCACCCCGCCCGCGGAAACGGCCGGCGGCCCGGCGTCGCGCGCGACGGACGGGACCGGGCCCACTGCCCCGGCGGGCGGGGACGGTGGCCCGGCGGCCGTCAGGCGGCGGGGCCGGCGGTGGGCCGGGGCGGGACCTCCGCGAGGACGTGGAGCTGGCTGGCGACGGACTGGAAGTCGGGCAGCTCCGCGGCAGCCGCCTCCAGCCGGGCCAGGGCTTCCAGCGCGTCCGGTTCGGTGTCCACCAGGGCGCCGGGCACCAGGTCGGCGAAGACCCGCACCCCGTGCAGGGAGATCACCTCCAGCCCGGTGCTGGTGATCAGCGCGGTGAGCTGTTCCGGGGTGAAGCGGCGGGGCATGGGGTCGCCCTCGCCCCACCGGCCGCCGGGCGAGGTGAGGGCGTGCCGTGCCTCGGTGAAGTGGCCGGCCAGCGCCCGGGCCAGCACGGCGCCGCCCAGCCCGGAGGTGAGCACGCTGAGGGTGCCGCCCTCGGGCCGCAGGGCGGCGACGGTGTTGCGCAGCCCGTCGGCCGGGTCCTCGACGTACTCCAGGAGGCCGTGGCAGAGCACCACGTCGTAGGCGCCGCGCTCGACCACGTCGAAGAGGCCGCGCACATCGCCCTGCACGCCGCGTACCCGTTCGGCGACGCCGGATTCGGCGGCGCGGCGCTCCAGGCCGAAGAGGGCGTTGGGGCTGGGGTCCACCACGGTGACGCGGTGGCCGAGACGGGCCACGGGCACGGCGAAGTTGCCGGTGCCGCCTCCGGTGTCGAGGACGGACAGCTCGGCGCGGTCCGACAGCTTGGCGCGCTGGTCGAGGGCTCCTCGCAGGACGTCCCAGACCACTGCTGTACGGAGGGATGCGCTCGGGCGGGACATGCGGCTGCTCCTCGGCTCAGTGACGGGCGGATCCCAGCCTATTGCCTCCTCGCCCGCGCACTCGCCCGGCGGGGCCCCAGGGCGGGGCCCGGTCCCGGCCGGTGCGCCGGCCGGGCCGCTCCGGCTCACCCGGCACGGCGGTCACCGGGGTGCGGGGCGCGGGCCGCGGGCTCGTCACCGGGCGCGGTGCGTGGGTGGGGGAAGGCGGGCTGGGTGACGAGCATGCGCTCCACCAGGCGGTGGAACATGCCCGCGTGGTGGAGGAGCTCGTCGGCCTGGGCCCAGGTGGCGGCGCCCGTGATACCGGCTTCGGCGCGGGCCCTGCGGGCGGCGCCGGCCGCGAACAGAGCGCTCCATTCGGCGAGTTCGGGGGCGACTTCGGGGAGAAGTTCCCAGGCGCTGCGGATGGCGGGGCGGCGGGGACGGCGGGCGGGGGCGCCGCGCCGGGGGGCGGTCCGCGCCTCGGGCCTGCCGCGGACGGCGAGGACGGCGGCGGCGGTGCGGAGCGCCGCGAGGTGTGCCGTGGCGTACCGCTCGTTGGCGGTTTCCATGGCGGCGGCCTCGTCGAGACCGTGCTGGGCCTGGGCGAGCAGGTCGAGGGCGGCCGGCGGTGCGCTCGCGCGGCGGAGCACGGGGTGGATGTCGTGGGGGTCGCGGGGCCGGCCGGGGGCACCCGGGGGCGGTGTCGTGGGCTGCGGGGTGGACGCGGGACCGGACGAGGGGACGGGTGCGGGGGTGGGCGCGGGGACGGGTGCGGGGTTGGACGGCGTCATGGGCTGCGGGGCCGCGTGGCGGGCTCCCGCGGTGGGTCGCGTCGAAGGTCGCATCGCTGCATCAACCTCCCGTCGGCGGTTGCCGGTTCGGCGCCGTACGGCCGAACCGGTCGTATGCACACATCGTGGAGCATGCCACTGACAATCCGCGCTGACCTGCGCAAAGGCCACCGGCGGCCAGACGGGGCGGGGGCGATTGGCGGCCGGGGCCGGGACTGCGGCATACTTTGAACTGACCGGTCAGTTCAAAGACTGGCCGGGCACGCCGCAGCACGCACGATGCGGCGCGCACGAACACCACGAGCACCACGAGACACCTCGACCACGCAGCGAAGGGACGCCATGCCACAGCCGCGCGGAGCCGCCGTCTCGGCGGACGACTTCGGGCTCGACGGACCACGAGGACCCGTTTTCGAGGGGGTCGGCTTCACCGCGGAAGCGGGTTCCCTGATCGCCCTGACCGGACCCTCCGGATCCGGACGGACCTGTGCGCTGCTGGCACTGACCGGCCGGATGAAGGCCGGCCGCGGCCACGCCAAGGTCGCCGGGCACCCGCTGCCCAAACGGCTGGCGGCGGTACGCCGGATCAGCGCGCTCGGCCCGGTGCCCGGCGTCAACGATCTCGACCCGGCCCTGACCGTCACCGAGCAGCTGCGGGAACGGGTGCTGCTCCAGCGGCGGTTCGACGGTCCGCTGCGCTCTCTGATGAGGTCCCGCCGCGAACGGGCAGCCGCCAGCCGGGCTCGGCTGGAGCAGGCGCTGGAGACGGCGGGCCTCGACCTGGACGCGCTGCCGAAGGGCGGCCGTACGGCGGTGCGCGACCTGGGACGGCTGGAGGAACTGCGGCTGTCGGTGGCGCTGGCGCTGCTGGGCGAGCCGCGGCTGCTGGGCGTGGACGACGTGGACCTGAAGCTGTCCGAGGCCGAACGGGAGGCGGCCTGGGAGATGCTGCGCGCGGTCGCCGCCACCGGCACCACGGTGCTGGCGGTGTGCAGCGAACCGCCCCAGGACGGCGACGCCGTGGTGGTCCGTACCCGTACGGACGCGGCGCGCGCCTCCCGCGACGGGGCGCCCGGGGAGGGCACAAAGGACACCGGGGAGACCGGCGAGGCCGAGACGGAGAAGGAGGGGGCGGCCGATGCGCTCGCCGAGGCTAGCCGCGCTTGAGCTGAAGCGGTTCGGCAGGGGACGGCTGCCGCGGGCGGCGATGGCCGCGATGCTGCTGCTGCCCCTGCTGTACGGCGCGCTGTACCTGTGGTCCTTCTGGGACCCCTACGACCGGCTGGACAAAGTGCCGGTCGCGCTGGTGAACGAGGACAAGGGCGCCACCGTCAAGGGCGAGAAGATCACCGCGGGCGACGACATCGTCAAGGGCCTGCACGACAGCGACTCCTTCGACTGGCACGAGACCAGCGCCGAGGACGCGCGCAAGGGCGTCGAGGACGGGCGCTACTACCTGTCGCTGACGGTCCCCGCCGACTTCAGCAAGCGCGTCTCCTCCAGTTCGGGCGACTCCCCCGAGACCGGCGCCCTCAAGGTGCGCGCCAACGACGCCAACAACTACATCGTCGGGCAGATCTCGCGCACGGTCTTCTCCGAGGTCCGCGCCAGCGCCTCCAGCAAGGTCTCCCGCGGCTTCTACGACAAGATCTACGTCTCGTTCTCCACGCTGCACCACAAGACGGCGCAGGCCGCCAAGGGCGCCGACGACCTCGGCGACGGCATCGGCAAGGCCAAGGAGGGCGCGGGCAAGCTCAAGAAGGGGCTCGGCGACGCCGAGGAGGGCTCGGGCAGCCTCAAGAGCGGCACCGCCACCCTGCACAAGGGCGCCGGTGATCTCGCCTCGGGCGCCGGCCAGGTGGCCGAGGGCACCCAGAAGCTCGCCGACAAGGTGAACGGCGCCGCCTCCACCGTGCGGCCCTTCCTGACCGAGCACAGCGGCGACATCGCCAAGGCCGCCCGCGGGGTGTCCCGTACCAGCAAGACGCTCAAGGAGAACCTCGGCAAGCTGCCGGGCGCCGCACAGCGTGCGCAGAGCGACGCACGCCAGGCGGCCGACACCCTCTCGACGCTGTACGAGGCCCGCTGCGGCAAGAACAGGCCCTCCCCGCAGGGCGGTACCGCACCCGGTGGCGGCACCCCGGCGCCGGGCGGCTCGTCGTCGTCCTCGTCGTCCCCCTCCTCCCCCGAGGGGAACTCGGCGGGCGGGAGCTCCTCCGGGGACGGCACCAAGGGCACGCCCAGCGTCTTCCCGGACTCCTGCCCCGACCTGAAGAAGGCCGTGGACGCCGCCGAACGCTCCGCGTCCGTGGCCGGGAAGGTCAACGGCTACGTCAAGAACGAGAAGAACCTCGACGAGCTGGGCCGGCACCTCGACGACCTCGACAAGACCGCCACCGCCCTCGCCGAACGCGCCCCGCACCTCAAGCAGGACGTGGACAGCGCCGTACGCCAGATCAACAAGCTCAACAAGGGCGCACACGCCGTCTCCTCGGGCGCGGGCGAGCTGCACACCGGGCTGGGCACCGCCAAGAGCGGGGCCGCCGCGCTCGACACCGGTCTGGGCAAGCTCTCCAGCGGCGCAGGCAGCCTCGACGGCGGCCTGTTCAAGCTGGCCGACGGCTCCGGCAAGCTGGCGAGCGGGCTGCACGACGGCACCGAGCAGATACCGGACTACGGCAAGAAGGAGCGGGACGAGCGCACCGGTGTCATGTCCGACCCGGTCGGACTCGCCTCCCACAAGGCGCACGAGGCACCCAACTACGGCACGGGCTTCGCCCCGTACTTCATCCCGCTCTCCCTGTGGGTGGGCGCGATGATCGCCTACATGCTGCTCCAGCCGCTGAACAAGCGGGCGCTGGCCGCCGGGGCCCCGGCCTGGCGGATCGCGCTGGCCGGCTGGCTGCCCGTCGCGGCGATCGGGGTGGCACAGGTCGCCGCCCTGATGAGCGTGCTGCACTGGGGCCTCGGGCTCCAGATGGCGCGGGGGCTGGGCACGATCGGGTTCCTGCTGCTGGTGGCCGCGTGCTTCACCGCGATCGTCCAGTTCCTCAACGCGCGCTTCGGCCCGGCCGGGCGGATCCTGGTCCTGGCGATGCTGATGCTCCAGCTGACCTCGGCGGGCGGCACGTACCCGATCCAGACCAGCCCCGGCTTCTTCAACGCGCTGCACCCGTTCCTGCCCATGAGCTACGTCGTCGAGGGGCTGCGCCATCTGATCACCGGCGGTGAGCTGTGGCCGGTGTGGCGGGCGTGCCTGGTGCTGCTGGCGTTCACCGCGGGCGCCGTCGCCCTGACGGCCGTCACCGCACGCCGCAAGCAGGTGTGGACGCTCGACCGGCTCCACCCGGAGATCTCGCTGTGAGCGCGGGCACGCTGCGCGCGGGCTCCGCACGGCCGGGCCGCGGACGAGGGGAGAATGGCCGCATGACGAGTGCCCGTACCACCAGCCCGCGCAGCCGCAGCGCCACCAGGGACAAGCTCTTCCAGGCAGCCGTGACCCTCATCGCGGAGCAGGGGTTCTCCTCCACCACCGTGGAGGAGATCGCCGAGCGGGCCGGCGTGGCCAAGGGCACCGTCTACTACAACTTCGCCAGCAAGACGGAACTGTTCGAGGAACTGCTGCGGCACGGGGTGGCGCTGCTCACCGCCGATCTGCGGAAAGCGGCCGACGAGACCGCCGGGCGCGGCGGCAGCCGGGTGGACGCGCTGGACGCGATGGTCCGCGCCGGACTGCTCTTCATCGACCGCTACCCGGCTTTCACCCAGCTGTACGTCGCCGAACTGTGGCGCACCGGACGGGCCTGGAACGAGACCCTGCTCATGGTGCGGCAGGAGGCCGTCGCCGTCGTCGAGGACGTCCTGCGGGCCGGGGTCGCCGAGGGCGAGCTGAGCGAGGAGATCGACATCCAGCTCACCGCCGCCGCGCTGGTCGGCATGGTGCTGGTCGCCGCGCTCGACTGGAAGGCGTTCCAGCCCGAGCGCTCCTTGGAGGACGTGCACGGCGCGCTGTCCCTGCTGCTCCAGGGCCGCGTCGGCGGACGCGAGCGCACCCGCTGAGAGCGGCGCCGCTCACGGGAGGGCGACCGGCTCCGTTCCGCGGCCCCGTGTCAGCGGTCCGTGCCCCGCCCTCCCGTGGACCTCACTCTGCCGTCCGCGCCGGGGGCACCCATCGGCGCGGCTACTCAAGACCTCTTCTGAGTACCGGTACCTAGCCCCTGGGTACGCCCCGCCTTCCCCCGCGGTGCCGCGGTACCCCGCGGGGTACCCCGGGTGCCGCTCCGTGCCCCCGGCTCCGCCCCGGGGAGCAGCGTCCTGCCCGCTCCCGGCCGGGTCAAGGGGTGAGGGGGCGCCTCCCGGCGGGCGGCCGGGCGCGGGCTAAGGTCACGGCATGGCACGGATCGTGGTGATCGGCGCGGGAACGGGCGGGATGGCCGCCGCGGCTCGACTGGCCGTGGCGGGCCACCGGGTGACGGTGCACGAGCGCACCGAGACCTACGGCGGCGCGCTGCGCAGGTACACGCGCGACGGCTTCGCCTTCGACACCGGGCCGGGCCTGCTGCACCTGCCGGCCGTCCACCGCGACCTGTTCGTCAAGACCGGACGCGAGCGCCTGGAGGACCGGGTCGATCTGGTGCGGGTCGCCGCTACGGCACGGCACGTCTTCCCGGACGGCAGCGCCGTGACACTGCCCAACGCCTCCCGCGGCAAGGTGATCGCCGCGCTCGACGACGCGTTCGGCGCGGGCGCGGGCGACCGGTGGGCCCGGATGCTGACCCGGGCCCGCGAGGCGTGGGAGGCCACCCGGCGTCCGCTGCTGGAGGAGCCGCTGCGCGACGAGCCCGCCTCGCGGGGCGCCCTGGTGCGGGACGGGGCCTACCCGGCCCTGCGCCGGAAGGGCCTGCTGCGCCGCCGCCCGCCGACCCTGGCCGAGGCCGCGCGGGACGAGCTGGGCGACCCCCGGCTGGCCGCGATGCTGTGCGGCTGCGTGTGGGGGTACGGCCTGGATCCAAAGACCGCTCCGGCGACCGCCGCCCTGCTCGCGTACGTCGAGGACGCGTTCGGCACCTGGTACGTGCGCGGCGGCGGCCTGCGGGCCCTGGCCGACGCGCTGTACGACAGGTGCCGCGAGCGGCGGGTCGCCTTCGTGTTCGGCAGCGAGGTGACCGCCGTACGGGAGAAGGACGGACGGGCGGCCGGGGTGGAGCTGGCCGACGGTTCCGTCGAGGAAGCGGACGTGGTGGTGACCGGCGGCGGGCCCGCGGCGCCCGGCAGCCCCGGCGCCGGGCCCGCCGGCACGGCACGGCTGACGGTGCTGCTGGCCCTGCGCGGCGCCCGCCCCCAGGGCACCCCGCACCGCACGCTGGTGCACCGCGCCGAGGCGCCGGGCCGCCCGCTGACGGTGCTGCGGCCCGACGATCCGGCGCTGCGCCCCGACGACGCGCACGAGACGGCGGTGCTCAGCCTGCCCGTACCGGCCGGCACGGTGGAGGGGACGGCCGAGGCGGAGCGGCTGGCCGAGGAACTGCTGGCGGCGGCCGACGGGGCCGGGCTGGGCCTGCGCGAGCGGCTGCTGTGGCACGCGGTGCGCACCCCCGCCGACAACGAGGCGGAGACCGGCGCCCCGGGCGGCCTGGTGCCGCCGCCGGCCCTCCCGGGCGCGGGCGGCGCCTTCCTGCACCCGGCGAACACGACACCGCTGCCGGGGCTGTACGCGGTGGGCGGCTGGTCCCATCCCGGCGGCGGACTGGCCGCTGCCGGGATGACGGGCGCGATGGCCGCCGGTCTCATCCAGGACCCGGACTGGCGCGGCTCCACCTGACCGCCGCCCCGCATGCGGGCGGGTACGACACCTGGCGCGCCGCGCCCCGTCAGTAGCCGCCGTAGTAGCCCTGGGGGTACTGGGGCTGGTGCGGCGGCTGCGCGTGCGGGTCCGGCGTCTCGCCGCCTGCCGCGTACGGATCGTCGTAGCCGGTGCCGTACCCGTACCCGGACGGGACCTGCCCCGGCAGTGCCCCCGGGCCGGCGGGCGGCAGCGTCCCGGCGCCGTCCCGTTGCTGGGGCACCCACACGCCACCGGGCGGCGTCTCCGGCACGTCCGGGTAGTAGGGCTGCTGCGCCGGGTAGTCCTCGTGCCCGGGCTGCTCGCCGTAGGAGCCGGCGTACTGCGCCGGGTAGGCGGCGGCGTGGTTCTGGTAGTCGTACTCGGCGTACTGGGGCTGCTGTTCCGGATACCCGGCGTAACCGGACTGGTCGCCGTAGCCGGCGTACTGGTCGTCGCCCTGCGCGCCGTACGGGTAGGGCTGCGGCTGCGCGCCGGGCGCCTGCCCGAAGACGGAGGTCTCCTCCTCCAGCCCGTCGTAGCCCCCGTGACCCCCGTAGCCCCCGTAGCCGGGCTGCGGCGCCCCGCCCTCGTAGCCGGGGACACCGGGGACGCCTTCGTGGCCCGTGGTGCCGTACTCGTGCCCGGTGCCGTGCTCCGGTCCCGCGCCGGTCCCGTCGAGGGGGGCCGTGCCGTCGTCGGGCCGGCCGTACCCGGCGTGGCCGTAGTCGTCGACCGGGTCCGGCACGGGGAGGGTCTCGGGAGCGGCGGGGACCGGACCGGTGTCGGGGTCGTGCGACTCCAGACCGCTGACCTCCAGCGACGGCGAAGCGGCGGCGGCCTTGCCCGCACCGCGGCGGCGCTGGCCGGCGCCGGGACCGCGGCCGGCGCCGGGGACCCCGCGGATCGCCCAGCCGCCGGTGAACCCGCTGCGGACGGACAGCGTCACGAACGTCTGCCCGACCGCGAACGCCGCGATGCCCAGGCCGATCACGACGACGGACGGCAGCACGGTGCCCACCACGACGCCGAGGAAGCCGGCGAAGGCCAGCAGGCGCCAGCGCAGCCGCGCCTTGTACTGGATCAGGACCTCGGCCAGCAGCCACAGCGCCACGATCCCGAACGCGATATAGAGGACCGTCCAGCCCATCTACGCCCCTCTTCCCGCTCCCCGCCGCCCGGTGGACGGCCGCCTGGCTCAGGCCCTCTCGCGAAGGCCCAGGTTCTGGTGGATCTCCAGCGTCGCCGTGGAATGGTTGAGCGTGATGAAGTGCAATCCCGGGACGCCCTCGGCCATGAGACGCGCACACATCTGGGTGGCGTACTCGATACCGACAGAGCGTACCGCCGCCGGATCGTCCTCGACCGCGCGGAGTCGCTCGATCATCTCGTCGGGGAGCGTGGCGTTGCTCAGCTGCGCGAAGCGCTCGATCTGCTTCACGTTCGTGACCGGCATGATCTCCGGGATGATGGGGGTGTCGCAGCCGGCCGCGGTGACCCGGTCGCGCAGCCGCAGATAGTCCTCGGCGCGGAAGAACATCTGCGTGATGGCGTAGTCGGCCCCGGCCCGGCACTTGTTGACGAAGTGCCGGATGTCGGTGTCCCAGTCCGTGGAGCGCGGATGCATCTCGGGGAAGGCCGCGACGCCGACGCAGAAGTCACCGGACTCCTTGATCAGCTCCACCAGCTCGGAGGCGTAGTCGATGCCCTCCGGATGCCTGACCCACTCCCCCAGCGGGTCGCCCGGCGGGTCGCCGCGCAGGGCGAGCACGTTGCGGATGCCCGCGTTCGCGTACTGTCCGATGACGTTGCGCAGCTCGGCCCGCGAGTGGTTGACGGCGGTCAGGTGCGCCACGGGGGTCAGCGTCGTCTCGTTGGCGATGCGTTCGGTGTTGCGGACGGTGCCCTCGCGCGAGGAGCCGCCGGCGCCGTAGGTGACGGACACGAAGGTCGGCGACACCGCCTCGATCCGGCGCAGCGCGTCCCACAGCGTCCGCTCTCCCTTGGGGGTCTTCGGTGCGAAGAACTCGAAGGAGAAGGACTTCTCGCCGCTCGCGAGCTTGTCGCGCACGGTCGGCGGACGTTCTGTCCTGGGAGCTGAGATACCGATGGCCATGCATGCAGGCTAGCTGCCTGGCCTGCAGAGCGGCTCGACAACGAGAGGTTAAGGACTGTTCTGTCCGGTTCCCGGATGGCCGATGTCCACCCTGTGGACACCGGGGCGACCGTCTGTTACGGCCCCCTGCCACGGCGGGCGAGGGCGCGGCGTGGCCGGGAGGCCACGGAACAGCCCCCGTCCCCTGCGCCGCAGCCGTCCTATCCGGCCGCCTCCCGCAGCCGGGCCGCCAGCGAGGCGGCAGCCGCCCCCGGATCATCGGCCTGCGTCAGTGCGCGGACCACCACCACACGGCGGGCACCCGCGTCGAGCACCTGGCCGAGGTTGCCCTCGTCGATGCCGCCGATCGCGAACCACGGCCGCGCGGCGGGATCACCGGCCGTCCGCGCCGCGGTATGACGGACCAGATCCAGCCCCGGTGCCGGACGCCCCGGCTTCGTCGGCGTCGGCCAGCACGGTCCGGTGCAGAAGTAGTCCACACCGCGCTCCACGAGTGCCGCGTCCGCCTCGGCCGCCGAGTGGGTGGAGCGGCCGATCAGCACCCCCTCCCCCAGCAGCGCACGGGCGGCGGGGACCGGCAGATCGCCCTGGCCCAGGTGCAGGACCTGGGAGGCGGCGGCGTGCGCCACATCGGCGCGGTCGTTGACGGCCAGCAGCGCGCCGTGGCGGCGGCACGCGTCGGCGAACACCGCCAGGTGCTCCAGCTCCTCGGCCGCCTCCATGCCCTTGTCGCGGAGCTGGACGATGTCCACCCCGCCCGCCAGCACCGCGTCGAGGAACTCGGGCAGATCGCCCTGCTCCTTCCGGGCGTCGGTGCACAGGTACAGCCGGGCGTCGGCGAGCCGCGCGCGGGCGGCCTCGGGCGTGGTGGTCATGGTGCGGTGTTCCCCCCCATGAGGGGGTGTGCGGGCCGGCGCGGGCCCGCACACCCGGTGCTGGTGCTGATGCTGATTACTGATGGTCCCGGGCGGAGACCCGGATCAGACGGCGAGGGCCTGGGCGCGGCGCTTGACCTCCGTGCCCCGGTTCTCCCGCAAGGCGGTCACGGGCGAGCCCGGCAGCGACTCGTCCTCCGTGAACAGCCATTCGAGCATCTCCTCGTCGCTGAACCCGTCGTCCTTGAGCAGCGTGATGGTGCCGGACAGGCCCTTCACGATCCGGCCCTCCCCGATGAAGGCGGCCGGGACCTGGAGCACCTTGTTCCCGGACTCGGCCTCGCGGCGGACCGCGATCAGCTGGCCCTCCTTCACGAGCTGCCGCACACGGGTCACTTCGACATCGAGCTTCTCGGCGACCTCGGGCAGGGTGAGCCAGGCGGGCACGAGAGCATCGGTCTTTGCGTCAATCTCGGTCACGCTCCCAGCCTGCCATCCGGAACCGACAGTCACTACCGCGCGGCCTTCTTCAGGGCGACGGCCGCGTCGGCCAGCACCGCCCCGTCCACGGCCGTACCCTGCTGGATCAGCTTGCGGCCCTGCGCCAGATCGCGCGGACGGCCGACGGCCAGCAGCGCCGTCAGCCGGTCGTCGCGCAGCCAGCACACGCTCCACGCGGCGGTGGCCGGATCACCGCGCCACACCAACTCGTCACCGTCCCGGTGGTGGCCCGCGTACTGCACGAAACGGCCGAACTGCTCCGACCAGAAGTACGGCACCGGGTCGTAGCCGACGCTGTCGGCGGCGGCGTCCGCGTGCCCCTCCGCCACCAGGTTGGCGGCGACCGTACGGGGACCCTGCAGGGCGTTGTCCCAGTGGTGGACCAGCAGCCGCTCCCCGAAGCGGGCCGACGGGAAGGAAGCGCAGTCGCCCACCGCGTACACCCCGGGCACTGACGCCCGCAGCCCGGCGTCGGCGAGCACCGCGCCGTCCGCACCCAGCTCCACCCCGCAGCCGCGCAGCCAGCCGGTCGCCGGACGGGCCCCGATGCCCACCAGCACCGCGTCCGCGGCCAGCCGCGTCCCGTCGGCGAGCAGCACCCCGCCCGCCTCGACCGCGGCCACCGCCACCCCGGTGCGCAGCAGCGCCCCGGCATCCGCGTACCAGGCCCGCATCGGCTCCGTCACCTGCGCCGGCAGCGCACCCGGCAGGGGTGTGGCCGCCGCCTCCACGACGGTGACCTCGCACTCGCGCTCCCGCGCGGCCGTCGCGAACTCGGCTCCGATCCAGCCCGCGCCGACCACCACGATCCGGCCGCGCGCCGCCAGCACCGGCCGCAGCCGCCGCGCATCGTCCAGGGTGCGCAGCAGATGCACCCCCGGTACGCCCTCGCTGCCCGGCAGCGTCACCGGTTCGGCGCCGGTCGCCACCACCAGCCGGTCGTAGTGGACGGGGCCCGCGTCGGTCTCCAGCAGCCGCTCGGCGGGGTGCAGCCCCGTCACGGTGCGGCCCAGCTCCAGCTCGATGTCCAGGGCGGCGAAGTCGATGTCGAACAGCGGCGGCGCGTCGCCCTCCGGCTCCTCCCCCTTGGCCAGCAGTACGGCCTTCGACAGCGGCGGCCTGTCGTACGGCGGATGCGGCTCGGCCCCGATCAGCCGCACCGGCCCGGGCCAGCCCTGTTCGCGCAGGGCCACGGCGGTCTGCACCCCCGCCATCCCGGCGCCCACGATCACGACGCGCTGCTGCTTCCCGCTGTCACTCACCCGCTCACTGTATGCCGGGGCTCCCCCGCTCCCCCTCGGCCACCGGACGGAGAAGCGGGGCGGGCGGCGGACGTAGGACGGCCCCGGCCCGTACGCACGTCACCGGAGCTCGGCCGGGAGGCCCTTACCCGCGCCGCGAACAGCGCAGTAGGCTGGTGCCGGTACTCACGGCACACGCGGGAGCCCGGGCGCACCGGGCTGAGAGGGAGGCTGAGACGGCCTCCGACCGTCCGAACCTGATCCGGGTCATTCCGGCGAAGGGAGCAGCGGCAAACCCATGCGCGGCACGACGACCACCCCGGGCCGCACCGGCAGCCCCGACGTCCTCGTCCTCGGCGGCGGCATCATCGGCCTCGTCACCGCCTGGCGGGCCGCCCAGCGCGGCCTGTCCGTCACCGTCGCCGACCCCGAACCCGGCGGCGGCGCCGCCCAGGTCGCGGCGGGCATGCTCGCCGCCGTCACCGAACTCCACTACGGCGAGGAAGCGCTGCTCGACCTCAACCTCGCCTCCGCCGCCCGGTACCCGGACTTCGTCGCCGAACTCGAAGACGCCGCCGGCACCGGCGTCGGCTACCGCACCTGCGGCACCCTCGCCGTCGCCCTCGACGCCGACGACCGCGCCCACCTGCGGGAACTCCACGCCCTCCAGCAGCGGTGCGGACTGGAGAGCAGCTGGCTGACCGGACGCGAATGCCGCCGCCTCGAACCCATGCTCGCCCCCTCCGTACGCGGCGGCGCCCGCGTGGACGGCGACCACCAGATCGACCCGCGCCGACTGGCCGCCGCACTGCTGCGGGCCTGCGAACGCGAAGGCGTCACCTTCCACCGCGCCCTTGCCGCCCGCCTCCTGGTCGCCGGGGACCGTGCCGTCGGGGCCGCGCTCGACGACGGTGACGAGGTGCGGGCCGGGCAGACGGTGCTCGCCCTCGGCTCCCGCAGCGGCACCCTCCCCGGCCTCCCCGACCAAGCCGTCCCCCCGGTACGCCCCGTCAAAGGACAGGTGCTGCGGCTGCGGATGCCGCCCGCCGCGACGGTCGGGCCCTTCCTCTCCCGCACCGTCCGCGCCGTCGTCCGCGGCGGCGCCCTCTACCTCGTGCCCCGCGAGAACGGGGAGCTGGTCGTCGGCGCCACCAGCGAGGAACTCGGCTGGGACACCACCGTCACCGCCGGCGGCGTCTACGAACTGCTGCGCGACGCCCACGAACTGCTGCCCGGCATCACCGAACTGCCGCTGGCCGAGACCCGCGCCGGGCTGCGGCCCGGCTCCCCCGACAACGCGCCGCTGCTCGGGCCCGGCCCGCTGCCCGGCCTCCAGCTGGCCACCGGCCACTACCGGAACGGAGTGCTGCTGACGCCCCTCACCGGGGACGTCATGGGCGAAGTGCTCACCGGCGGCGAGCTGCCGCCGGTCGCCAAGGCGTTCGCGGCCACCCGCTTCGGCCCCTCCGGGCCCGGTTCCCGGCCCGGCCCCCGCCCCACCGACCCACAGGAGCAGAACGTATGACATCCGCCGCCGAGCAGATGACCGTCTCCGTCAACGGTGAGCCCCGCCGGGTCGGAGCAGGGCTCACCCTCGACCGGCTCGTGGCCACCCTCACCACCGCGCCCTCCGGCGTGGCCGCGGCCCTCAACGAGGACGTCGTCCCCCGCAGCCGATGGGCCACCACCCGGCTCGGCGACGGGGACCGCGTCGAAGTTCTCACCGCGGTCCAGGGAGGCTGAGCACAGCGATGGCCGACGACCCCCTGACCATAGGCGACACCACCTTCTCCTCCCGCCTGATCATGGGCACCGGCGGTGCGCCCAGCCTCGACGTCCTCGAACGCGCCCTCATCGCCTCCGGCACCGAACTGACCACCGTCGCCATGCGCCGACTCGACCCCGGCGTCAGCGGCTCCGTCCTGTCCGTGCTCGACAAGCTCGGCATCCGCGTCCTGCCGAACACCGCCGGCTGCTACACCGCCGGTGAGGCCGTGCTCACCGCCCGGCTCGCCCGCGAAGCGCTCGGCACCGACTGGGTGAAGCTGGAGGTCGTCGCCGACGAGCGGACCCTGCTGCCGGACCCCGTCGAACTGCTCGACGCCGCCGAGACGCTCGTCGACGACGGTTTCACCGTGCTCCCCTACACCAACGACGACCCCGTCCTCGCCCGGAAGCTCGAAGACGTCGGATGCGCGGCGATCATGCCGCTCGGGTCCCCCATCGGTTCCGGCCTCGGCATCCGGAACCCGCACAACTTCCAGCTGATCACCGAACGGGCCGGAGTACCGGTGGTGCTCGACGCCGGGGCCGGCACCGCGTCGGACGCCGCGCTGGCCATGGAGCTGGGGTGCGCCGCGGTGATGCTGGCTTCCGCCGTCACCCGCGCTCAGGAGCCGGTGTTGATGGCTGAGGCCATGCGGCGGGGGGTTGAGGCGGGGCGGCTCGCGTTTCGCGCGGGGCGCATTCCCCGGCGGCACTTCGCCGAGGCGTCCTCTCCTCTTGAGGGGCGGGCCACGCTCGACCCGGAAAGGCCGGCTTTCGGCTGAGGGCCCAGCCGCCGGGCAGCGCCTTGGGCTGGGGCCTCCGCCCCCTGCTGCCCCCTGTGGTGGGGCCCTCGCCCCTTTGGCTGGGGCCTCAGCCCCTGTGCTCCCCCTTTGGGTGGGGCCCTTATCCCTGTGGCTGGGGCCTCGGCCCCTTGCTCCCCCATTGACTGGGGGCTCCGCCCCCAGACCCCCGGTCCTCGCCGGACGGGCGTTGGGGCGGCTCCTCCCCCAGACTCCGTCCGGGGGGACCCCCACCCAACAGCCCCCCGCTAGGGGGCTTCGCCCCCTAGGACCCCCGGCCGAAAGAGCACAAGCCCGTGGACGTGAAAGAGACCCGCCTTGCGGCGGGAGCCCTTGGCGGGGTTGTGACTCCGTTGATGTTCGTTGTTGCTTTCCGTTGGGGTACCAAGCGGTAGGCACCATCGTCGCGAGGGTGGCTGTTTCGTGTCGGGGGGGCCGTGTCACTGTTCGGCTTCAGTGTGGGGGGTCGGGTCCACCGTGGGGGGATGGGGGGACGCGGGCCCTCGTACACTCTGCGCAATGGACACCACCCTCAAGGACCCGCTGGTCGGCCAGGTTCTCGACGGCCGGTACCGCGTCGACGCCCGCATAGCCGTCGGCGGCATGGCGACGGTGTACCGCGCCATGGATCTGCGTCTGGACCGGGTGCTGGCCTTGAAGGTGATGCACACCTCGCTGTCCGCGGACGACTCGTTCGTGACCCGGTTCATCAGGGAGGCGAAGTCCGCCGCCCGGCTGGCCCACCAGAACGTGGTGGGGGTCTTCGACCAGGGCACGGACGGTACGTATGTCTATCTGGCGATGGAGTACGTGGAGGGCTGCACCCTCCGTGACGTCCTGCGGGAGCGCGGCGCGCTCCCGCCCCGCGCCGCGCTGGACATCCTGGAGCCGGTGCTGGCCGCGCTGGGCGCCGCGCACCGCGCGGGCCTGGTGCACCGGGACGTGAAGCCGGAGAACGTGCTGATCGGGGACGACGGCCGGGTGAAGGTCGCCGATTTCGGTCTGGTGCGGGCGGTGGACTCGCAGACGTCGGCGACGACGGACTCCATTCTGGGCACCGTCTCGTATCTGGCCCCGGAGCAGATCGAGGACGGTACGGCGACTCCGCGTACGGATCTGTACGCGTGCGGTGTGATGCTCCACGAGATGCTGACCGGTGCCAAGCCGTATGCGGGCTCGTCGCCGGCGCAGGTGCTCTACCAGCATCTGCACAAGGACGTGCCGGCTCCGTCGGAGTCGGTGCCGGGCATGGCGGCGGCGCTGGACGGGCTGGTGGCTCGGGCGGCGGCGCGCTCCGCCGGGGAGCGCCCGGCGGACGCGGTGGCGCTGCTCGCGGAGGTCCGCGCGGCGCGGGCGCAGCTGACGGACGAGGACCTGGACGCGGTTCCGCCGCGGGCGAAGGACGGCGGCGAGCCGATGGCGGTGTCCCCGGCGGCGGAGGAGGACGCCGGGTCCGTCTCGTCGGTGGCGGTCGCGCCGGGTGCCGCGGAGGCGGAGACGTATGTGATGTCCCGTGCGGCGGTGGCGCCGGAGGGGGATCCGGTGGAGCGGACGGCGGTACTGCCGGGCCCGGTGGCCCCCGGAGACGGCCCGGACCCGGCGGCGCGGCGGGCTGCCGCTCCCCGTCGGAGGGGGCTCCAGCCCCGCTGGGTGCTGGCGGTGCTGGGTGTGGTGCTGGTGGCGCTGCTGGGGACGGGGGTCTGGTACGTCAGCTCGGGGCAGTTCACGACGACGCCCGCGGTGCTGGACCTGACGCAGGCGAAGGCGACCGCGAAGCTGAGGGACGCGGGCCTCGATGTGAAGGTGGAGCGGGAGTACAGCGAGCGGGTCGAGCGCGGCCATGTGATCGGCACCGATCCGAAGCCGGGTGAGCGGGTCCGCAAGACGGGTTCGGTCACGCTGACGGTCTCGCGGGGTCCGAACGTGGTGAAGGTGCCGGATCTTTCGGGGACGCCGCTGGCGGACGCCCGCCGGAAACTGAAGGACGCGGGGCTCAAGCCGGGTCAGGTGAACCGGCGGTTCGACGAGGAGACCGCACAGGGTTCGGTGGTGACGACCGACCCCGGGGCGGGCAGCCGGCGCAGGCCGGGCGCGGCGGTGGCGCTGACCGTGTCCAAGGGTGCGCCCGTGGAGGTGCCCGACGTGGTGGGTGAGGCGCAGGGCGACGCGGTGTCCGAGCTGGAGGACGAGGGGCTGAAGGTGCGGATCGCCGCGCAACGTGTCCACTCGGAGGAGGACAAGGGCGCGGTGGCCCGCCAGTCCCCGACGGACGGTGCGCGGCTGGCGAAGGGCGACACGGTGACGCTGACGCTGTCGAAGGGGCCCGAGGTGGTCGAGGTGCCCGATGTGGAGGGCGGCAGCGAGGACGAGGCCCGCGAGAAGCTGGAGCGGGCCGGGTTCGAGGTCACGGTGCGCAGGATCTTCTTCGGCGACACCGTCTTCAACCAGTCCCCGGGCTCGGGGAAGAAGGCCCCCAAGGGGTCGGAGGTCACCATCTGGCTCCGCTGAGTCATCCGCACGGACGCCAAGGCCCCCGGCAGTGCCGGGGGCCTTTCGCGTGCCGGGCGTGGGTGGCCGAGGCGTCTCGCTGTGACCTGGGGTTTCCCGTCGTCGCATCCGACATGACCGTTATGCCCGGTAAGTCGGGAAAAACAGCCGCCGTTCGTACATGAGGGGTGACGAGGCGTGACGCGAAGCCCGCCCCCGTGTGAGCCCACCCATAGGACGCACATCACCTACGAAACGGGGTAGTGGGGTCGCCGCTCCCGCTTCGACCTGGAATGCAGTGGGCTTTGCGCCCTGCACTCCGGAGCCCTTTCAACGAATTCGGGTAGTACGTCACATCGTTGATTTCCCAAAACGGGGCCTTTAACAATTACCGGCGTCGCACGGCGCCGAAACAGAACTCGGCGTTCCCCCGGCTCTCCGCCTCTGCGACGACGCCCAGCGATGAAAGGTTCCGCTCTTCCTCATGCCCAGCATCTCCGGTTTCTCCCTCGGTAATCTCAGCTCCAGGACGAAGAAGATGTCGGCCGTCGGTCTCGGTACCGCCGGTGCCGCGGCGCTGGCCCTGACGGTGCTGCCCGGCACGGCGGCCCAGGGTGACGCCGGCCAGGCCACGGCGGCCAAGAAGGTCAACGCCCAGAACGTGTCCTTCAGCACCCACTCCTCCGTCCTGCCCGCCCAGGGCAAGGACATCGCCGCGGCGCAGCACAGCCTGATCGCCGTGCCGGCGGGCGCCAAGAAGGTGGAGAGCGTCAAGGACGCCGCCGTCACCGCCAAGAGCTTCACCACCACCGACGACGCGGCCAAGGCGATACGCGCCGACGCCAAGCAGCGGGCCGCCAAGGCGGACGCCCAGCGGAAGGCCGAGGCAGCGGCGAAGAAGGAGCGGGCGGCCAAGGCCGCGGCGAACCGTTCGGCGCAGCGCGCCTACCCGAACAACCTGGACGGCTGGATCCGTGAGGCCATGTCCATCATGCGCAAGCACGGCATCCCGGGCTCCTACGAGGGCATCCACCGCAACATCATCCGGGAGTCGGCCGGCAACCCGTACGCGATCAACAACTGGGACATCAACGCCCGCAACGGCGTGCCCTCCAAGGGCCTGCTCCAGGTGATCAAGCCGACCTTCGACGCCTACCACGTCGAGGGCACCTCCTGGAACCAGTACGACCCGGTCGCCAACATCGTGGCCGCCTGCAACTACGCGGCGGACCGGTACGGCTCGATGGACAACGTCAACTCCGCATACTGACCGGCATACTGGGTGGTGTGACCACGAACGAAACACCACGCACCCGCAATCCCATTGGCGGCCATGTCCCCGTAGCCGGGGGCCTGGCCGCCACTGGCATTTCCTATGCCGCCGAAATCGACGCCGAAGCACTTCAGGTCTTTGTCGCCAATCCGCGCGGCTGGGCGACCCCCGACGGAAATCCGGAGCAGGACGCCGCATTCCGTGCCGCCTGTGCAGAACGTGGTCTTCCCGCTTATGTGCACGCGCCCTATCTGATCAATTTCGGTTCCCACACCGAGGAAACCGCCCGCAAGTCCGTGCTGTCGCTGCGGCATTCACTGCGGCGTGGCCGGGCGATCGGCGCCCTGGGGGTCGTGGTGCACACCGGGGCGGCGACGGGGGGCCGGCCCCGGGCGGTGGCCATGGAGCAGGCGCGGACACTGATGATGCCGCTGCTGGAGGCCCTGACGCACGAGGACGACCCGTGGCTGCTGCTGGAGCCGACGGCGGGGCAGGGCGCCTCGCTCTGCTCCCAAGTGCACGAGCTGGGCCCGTACTTCGAGGCTCTGGAGTACCACCCCAAGCTGGGCGTCTGCCTCGACACCTGTCATGTGTTCGCGGCCGGGCACGACCTGACGGCTCCGGGCGGGGTGGACAGCACGCTGCGGGAGCTGGTGGAGGTGACCGGTCCGGGCCGGCTGCGGCTGATCCACGCGAACGACTCCAAGGACGTGGCGGGCGCGCACAAGGACCGGCACGCCAACATCGGAACCGGTCACATCGGGCAGGGCCCGTTCGCCGAGCTGCTGGCGCACCCGCTCACGGACGGGGTTCCGCTGGTGGTGGAGACGCCCAGCGACAAGAAGGGGCACGGGCACGCGGCGGACGTGGCGCTGCTGAAGAAGCTGCGCGACGCGTGAGGGCGGCCCCGGGGTGCGGGGCGCGGTCCGGCTACAGCTCCGGCCCGTCGCCCGGCTCCTCCTGGTACGAGTAGCGCTGTTCGCGCCAGGGGTCGCCGATGTTGTGGTAGCCGCGCTCCTCCCAGAAACCGCGGCGATCCGCTGTCATGTACTCGATGCCCCGCACCCATTTGGGGCCCTTCCAGGCGTACAGATGCGGTACGACGAGCCGGACGGGGAAGCCGTGCTCGGCGGTGAGCGGCTCACCGGCCCGGTGGGTGGCGAAGACGGTCTTCTCGGCGGTGAAGTCGGCCAGCCGCAGATTGGAGCTGAAGCCGTACTCGGCCCACACCATCACATGGGTGACGTCGGGGGCGGGCGGTGCCAGTTCGAGGACGGTACGGGCGAGGACCCCGCCCCACTCGGCGCCCAGCATGCTGAACTTCGCGACACAGTGCAGGTCCGCGACGACGGTCTCGTACGGCAGTGCGGTGAACTGCTCGTGGTCCCAGCTGTGCTTCTCGCCGTCCGCGGTGGCGCCGAAGACGCGGAAGTCCCAGCGCTCGGGCTTGAACCGGGGAACGGGGCCGTAGTGCGTGACCGGCCATCCCCGCTGGAGCCGCTGGCCGGGGGGAAGCTCCGGTTGCTCCCTCTCACGGCTGTGCGGTTCTCCCATGCCTTCCATGGTGACAGACCCGGGGCAATGGTCCTGACCACCCCCCGGCGCGGCGGGCGCCGCCTCCAGGAACCCCGGAAAGGGGCACAACAGGGCAGAGCGGTAAGCCTTCGCTTACTGGATCGAACCGGTGGGCGGTGACAGGATGCGCGATTGCGCGCAGCGGCGCGCACTCTGCCCGGTCCACGCGTCACGCCCCTGGAAGGAGCCGCCACCATGCAGGGCGACCCCGAGGTCATCGAGTTCCTCAACGAGCAGCTGACCGCCGAGCTGACGGCGATCAACCAGTACTTCCTGCACGCCAAGATGCAGGAGCACAACGGCTGGACGAAGCTCGCCGAGTACACCCGTGCGGAGTCCTTCGACGAGATGCGGCACGCCGAGCGGCTCACCGACCGCATCCTCTTCCTGGAGGGCCTGCCCAACTACCAGCGGCTCTTCCATGTGCGGGTGGGCCAGACGGTCACGGAGATGTTCAAGGCCGACCGCCAGATCGAGGCGGAGGCGATCGACAGGCTGCGGCGGGGGATCGAGCTGATGCGCGCCAAGGGCGACATCACCTCGGCCAACATCTTTGAGGACATCCTCGCCGACGAGGAGCACCACATCGACTATCTGGACACCCAGCTGGAACTGGTGGAGAAGCTGGGCGAGCCGCTCTACATCGCGCAGCAGATCGAGCAGAAGGGGCCGGACGAGACCTGAGCACCGCGGGCTCCCGCGCCCGGCCGCCGGAAGGGGATGTCCCCGGCAGTCGCACCGGGACCCGGGAGAGGGTCAGGCCGCCGCTCGGGCGACGCTCGGCACGGGCAGCGTGACCGGCCGGGGCGCCGGCGGGGTCGGCGCCGGCTCCTGCGGGGCCGCTTCCTGTGGGGCCGCCGGCTGCGCCGCCTCGGCCGTCAGGGCGGGCTCGCCCCTCTCCAGTGCGGCCCGGCGCGGGCAGGTGCCGCGGCCGAGGATGCCCTGGATACGGCGTACGCACGAGCCGCAGTCCGTGCCGGCCTTGCAGGCGGAGGCGATCTGGCGCGGGGTGCACGCCCCCGCCGCCGCGTGCTCACGCACCTGGTCCTCGGTGACGCCGAAGCACGAGCAGACGTACATGCGTCCACCTCCGCGTCGGTCCGGTCAGCCTTACTGAGGTAAACCTAACCTTACTCGGCCGGTTGTGTCCACATACGCGCCTGGGGCCCGCGTCACACCGGTGACGCGGGCCCCATCACAAGCAGCGGACCTCACTGGTCGCGGTACATCTCCGCGACGAGGAAGGCCAGGTCGAGGGACTGACTGCGGTTGAGACGGGGGTCGCAGGCCGTCTCGTAGCGCTGGTGCAGATCGTCGACGAAGATCTCGTCGCCGCCGCCCACGCACTCGGTGACGTCGTCCCCGGTCAGCTCCATGTGGATGCCGCCGGGGTGGGTGCCCAGGCCCTTGTGGACCTCGAAGAAGCCCTTGACCTCGTCCAGCACGTCGTCGAAACGGCGGGTCTTGTGGCCGCTGGCCGCCTCGAAGGTGTTGCCGTGCATCGGGTCGCACACCCAGGCCACCGTGGCACCGGAGGCCGTGACCTTCTCCACCAGCTCGGGCAGCCGGTCGCGGATCTTGTCCGCTCCCATCCGGGTGATGAACGTCAGCCGGCCGGGCTCGCGGTCCGGGTCCAGCCGCTCGATGAGGGCGAGCGCCTCCTCGGCCGTCGTCGTCGGGCCGAGCTTCACCCCGACCGGGTTGCGTACCTGGGAGGCGAACTCGACGTGCGCCCCGTCCAGTTGCCGGGTGCGCTCGCCGATCCAGATCATGTGCCCCGAGACGTCGTAGAGCTTGCCGCTGCGCGAGTCGACGCGGGTGAGGGCCGACTCGTAGTCCAGCAGCAGCGCCTCGTGCGAGGAGTAGAACTCCACGGTGCGCAGCTCTTCCGGGTCGGTGCCGCAGGCGCGCATGAACTTCAGCGCCTGGTCGATCTCCCGGGCGAGCGCCTCGTAGCGCTGGCCCGACGGGCTGGAGCGGACGAAGTCCTGGTTCCAGGCGTGCACCTGCCGCAGGTCGGCGTAGCCGCCGGTGGTGAAGGCCCGGACGAGGTTCAGCGTCGCGGACGAGGCGTGGTACATCCGCTTGAGCCGCTCCGGGTCGGGCGTACGCGCCTGAGGCGTGAACTCGAAGCCGTTGACCGAGTCGCCCCGGTAGGAGGGGAGCGTCACCCCGTCACGGGTCTCGGTCGGCTTGGAGCGGGGCTTGCTGTACTGGCCCGCGATCCTTCCCACCTTGACCACGGGGACGGCGCCCGCGTAGGTGAGGACGGCACCCATCTGGAGGAGCGTCTTGAGCTTGTTGCGGATGTGCTCGGCGCTGACCTGGTCGAAGGCCTCCGCGCAGTCCCCGCCCTGGAGCAGGAACGCCTCACCGCGCGCGACCGCGCCCAGCTGTTCCCGTAGCTGGTCGCACTCGCCCGCGAAGACGAGCGGCGGATAGGACTCGAGCTCGGCGACGACATTGCGCAGAGCCTCACGGTCCGGCCAGTCGGGCTGCTGTGCTGCGGGCAGGTCTCGCCAGGTGCGGGCACCGGCGTCGGGTTGGGCGTTCACAGTCACGGGACCAGGTTACGGGGTGCCGCTCGGCGCTCGTTCAACTGCCCGCGATCCGAGACCGGGCACGCCGCGGCACGACGGCCGGGAGCCGGTCGGCTAGGGTGTGAGGCGTGCACGCGCTTTCGACCATGAACTGGTGGTGGCCCGCCCGGCAGGCGGCCCGCCACGACGCGCGTACGCACTGAGAGCACTCAGTACACGTGACAGGCCGCCCGAGGGGCGGCCTTTTTCGTGTCCGAGCGGCCGTCCCTCCCCACCAGAAGGGACGAATCCCCATGAATCACCCTGCCGCCGACGCCTCGCCCGATCCCGCGCGCCCCACGGACCCCACCGCTCTCCTCGGCCGACTCGCCCGCGACGACGCCCCGCCCTTCGCGCTGCTGCGGCGCCGCACTCCGGGGCGTACGGAAGACGTCGTGGAGATGCTCGTCGGCGGCGTGCGCGAGGTCACGCGCCTCGCCGACATCCCCGTGCGCCCCAGCGGTGAGGCGGGAGCGCTGGCGCTCATCCCCTTCCGTCAGCTGCACGAGCGCGGATTCCAGGTGCGGGACGACGGCACCCCGCTGTCGGTGCTGCTGCCCGACGAGCGGTACGAGCTGCCGGCGGCGGCCGTGCTCGACGCGCTGCCCCGCCACCGCGTCCGGGTCGCACAGGGCGCCTTCGACGTGGACGACGACGCCTACGAACGGATCGTGCGGCGGGTGGTCGAGGACGAGATCGGCGCCGGAGAAGGCGCCAACTTCGTCATCCGGCGCGACTTCGAGGCACACATCCCCGGCTTCTCCCGCGCCGACGCCCTCGCCCTCTTCGGCCGGCTGCTCCGCGGCGAGCAGGGCGCCTACTGGACGTTCGTCGTGCACACCGGGGACCGCGCCCTGGTGGGTGCGAGCCCGGAGGCGCACGTGCGGATGAGCGGCGGCACGGTCGTGATGAACCCCATCAGCGGCACTTACCGCTACCCCGCGCAGGGGCCCGACGTGGCGGGACTGCTGGAGTTCCTGGCCGACCGCAAGGAGACCGAGGAACTGTCCATGGTCGTCGACGAGGAGCTGAAGATGATGTGCACCGTCGGCGACGAGGGCGGCGTCGTCGTCGGCCCACGGCTGCGGGAGATGGCGCACCTGGCGCACACCGAGTACGAACTGCGCGGGCGCAGCACGCTGGACGTACGCCGGGTGCTGCGCGAGACGATGTTCGCGGCGACCGTGACCGGCTCCCCCGTCGAGAACGCCTGCCGGGTGATCCACCGGTACGAGCCGGGCGGGCGCGGCTACTACGCGGGCGCCCTCGCGCTGATCGGACACGACGCGGGCGGGGCCCAGACGCTCGACTCCCCCATCCTCATCCGCACCGCCGACATCGACGCGCGGACCGGACGGCTCCGCCTGCCCGTCGGCGCCACCCTGGTGCGGGACTCCGACCCGGCGAGCGAGGTCGCCGAGACACACGCCAAGGCGGCCGGCGTGCTGACGGCGCTGGGCGTCCGCGCCCCGGCGGCCCGCCCGTCCGGCGGGAGGGCACCACGACTGGCCGACGATCCGCGGGTGCGCTCCGCCCTGGAGGCCCGGCGCGCGGGGCTGGCGCCGTTCTGGCTGCGGATGCGGGTGGAGCGGCCGGCCCCCGCCGGCGGCCCGCGCCAGGTGCTGGTCGTCGACGGCGAGGACACCTTCACCTCGATGCTGGCCCACCTGCTGCGCGCGACCGGGCACACGGTGCGGGTGCGGCGCTTCGACGAGCCGGGGCTGCGCGCGGCGGCGCTCGGCCACCCGGGGCCGGTCGTGCTGGGGCCCGGCCCCGGCGACCCGCGTGACGGGAGGGACCCGAAGATGCGGCTGCTGCGCGGCCTGGCCGCCGATCTGGTGCGCGCACAGCGGCAGCCGCTGCTGGGGGTCTGCCTCGGGCACGAGCTGCTCGCCGGTGAACTGGGCCTGGAACTGGTGCGCAAGCAGCGCCCGTACCAGGGGGCGCAGGAGACGGTGGACCTGTTCGGCCGCAAGGAGACCGTCGGCTTCTACAACTCCTACGCCGCCCGCTGCGACGCCGAGGCCGCCGCCGAACTCGCCCTGCACGGCGTGGAGGTGAGCCGCGACCCGCACAGCGGCGAGGTGCACGCCCTGCGCGGGCCCGGGTTCGCCGGGGTGCAGTTCCACCCCGAGTCCGTACTGACCCTGGACGGGATCAGCATCGTCGCCCGGCTGCTGACCGCCCTCGCACAGGCCCGGCCCGCGGCCCGCGCACCGCACTGAACGCCGGTGGGCACCTCAGCCCAGCAGCCGGAGGGAGCCCCACAGGGCCACCATCGACAGCACCAGCGCGGGCGGCACCGTCAGCAGGCCGAGCCGGGTGAAGACGCCGAGCCGCACCCGGTGGGTGTGCTGGTGCAGGATCTGCCGCCACAGCAGGGTGGCCAGCGATCCCGCGTAGCTGAGGTTGGGGCCGATGTTGACGCCGAGCAGCACGGCCAGCACCGGCCCCGCACCGCCGGGTGCGGTCAGCGGCAACAGCACCAGCACGGCGGGCAGGTTGTTGATGACGTTGGCCAGCAGGGCGGCCAGCGCGGCGACGGCCAGCAGCGACGGCAGTCCGCTGCCGTGCGGCACCAGGTGGCCGAGCCGGTCGGCGAGCCCGTTGTCGACCACCGCGCGGACGACGACGGCCAGCGCGAGCACGAACGCCAGGAACGGCACCCCCGCCGCCGCGACCAGCCGGCGCGGGGAGGCGTGGCCGCGGTGCACCGCGCGGACCCCCAGGACGAGCGCTCCCGCCGCCGCGGCCCAGGCCGGCTCGATCCCGGCGGCGGAGGTGACGACGAACCCCGCCAGGGTGCAGCCGACGGTCACCAGCGGGAAGAGCGGCACCCGCACCGGTTCGGTGTCCTGCGGCCCGGGCCCCTCCAGTTCCTCGTCCCGCAGGTCGGCCGCGAAGAACCAGCGGATGACGGCGTACTCGACGGCGATCGCCACCAGCCACGGCAGCGCCATCAGGCCCGCGAACCGGGCGAAGGTCAGCGGGACGGCGGCGAGCGCCAGCAGGTTCGTCAGATTGGAGACGGGCAGCAGCAGGGAGGCGCTGTTGGACAGATGGGCGCAGGCGTACAGATGCGGCCGGGCGCGCACGCCCAGCCGCGCCGCGGTCGCGAGGACCACGGGGGTGAGCAGCACGACGGTGGTGTCCAGGCTGAGCACCGCCGTGATCAGCGACGCCACGGCGAACACCGCCGCCAGCAGCCGCCGGGACCGGCCGGCGGGGCCGGACCCGGCTGCCGCACGGGCCATCCAGGCGCCGCAGGCGTGGAAGAGCCCTTCGTCGGCGCAGAGCCGGGCCAGTACCAGCACCGCGGCCAGGAACGCGATGACCGGGCCGAGCCGGGCGGCTTCCTCGGCCGCGTGGCCCGGGCTCACCGCACCGGTGGCGACGGCCACCACGGCGGCCGGGACCGCGACGAGGGCCTCCGGCCGGTGCGGCGGCCGGGCGACGGCCCAGCCGAGGGTGGCCAGCAGCAGGGTGACGGAGAGGGCCTCGGCCAGGGTTGCGTTCATTCCGGCCTCGGCCCCGCCCCTTCATCCGTGCTCACCCAAAGAAGACGCCCGCCTCCTCGTACAGCGCAGGGTCCACCGTCTTGAGCTTCTCGGTGGCCTTGGAGAGCGGTACCCGCACGATATCGGTGCCGCGCAGGGCCACCATCGTGCCCCACTCCCGATCGCGTACGGCGTCGATGGCGTGCAGCCCGAAACGGGTGGCCAGCCAGCGGTCGAACGCGGTGGGGGTACCGCCGCGCTGGATGTGACCGAGGACGGTGGTGCGGGCCTCCTTGCCGGTGCGGGCCTCGATCTGCTTGGCCAGCCACTCGCCGACGCCGGAGAGCCGCACATGGCCGAAGGAGTCCGTGCTCTCGTCCTTGAGCACCATCTCGCCGCCCTTGGGCATGGCGCCCTCCGCGACGACGACGATCGGCGCGTAGCTCGCCTTGAACCGGGAGGTGACCCAGCCGCACACCTCGTCGACGTCGAAGCGCTGTTCGGGGATGAGGATGCAGTTGGCGCCGCCGGCCAGTCCCGCGTGGAGGGCGATCCAGCCCGCGTGCCGGCCCATGACCTCGACCACCAGCACCCGCATATGGGACTCGGCGGTGGTGTGCAGCCGGTCGATGGCCTCGGTGGCGACGGTGACGGCCGTGTTGAAGCCGAAGGTGTAGTCGGTGGCCGACAGGTCGTTGTCGATGGTCTTGGGGACACCCACGCAGTGGATGCCGTACTCGTCGGTGAGCCGCGCGGCGACCCCCAGGGTGTCCTCGCCGCCGATGGCGACGAGGGCGTCCACCTCGTACTTGGCGAGGTTCTCCTTGATGCGGCGCACCCCGTCCTGTTCGGAGAGGGGGTTGGTGCGCGAGGAGCCCAGAATCGTTCCGCCACGGGGCAGCGTGCCGCGCACCGCGGGGATGTCGAGCCGTACCGTCTCGCCCTCCAGAGGTCCGCGCCAGCCGTCGCGGAAACCGGTGAACTCGTAGCCGTACTCCTGGACTCCCTTACGGACCACGGCCCGCATGACCGCATTGAGACCGGGGCAGTCGCCGCCGCCGGTCAGCACTCCGACCCGCATGGGATCTCCCTTCTCCACGTGGACGCGCCTGACGGCGCGCTGTGCGCACGGACGTGTGCGCAGCGCGACACCGTCACGCTAGCGGTGATCCACGTCACAGGGGATGCGGCGGAACGCCGGTTTCGGAGGGAATTGCGGCTCGCGCGCTCCCGCCCGTCACCCGTACGAAGGACCGGAGGCGGGGTGCAGTCCGCACTTCGCGGGCCCGGGCCGGGGCCGGACGGTGCGCGTGCGGACCGTGCCCCACCGCCCCGCGTCGGTCACGGTCCGCACCGGCGCTCCGCGGCCCTGAGAAGACGGGCTAGTCGTCCAGTCCCCGCTCGATCGCGTAGCGGACCAGTTCGACGCGGTTGTGCAACTGGAGCTTGCCCAGGGTGTTCTGCACATGGTTCTGGACCGTGCGGTGCGAGATGACGAGCCGTTCGGCGATCTGTTTGTAGCTGAGCCCCTTGGCGACCAGGCGCAGCACTTCCGTCTCCCGCGCGGTCAGCTTCGGCACCTCGGGGCCGTCCTCGGCGGCCGGTGCCGGACCGGCGGCCAGCCTGCGGTACTCGCCCAGCACGAGACCGGCCAGCCCGGGGGTGAAGACGGGGTCGCCCAGCGCGGTGCGGCGCACCGCGTCCAGCAGTTCCTCGGGCCCCGCGGATTTGACGAGGTAGCCGGTGGCGCCCGCCTTGACGGCCTCCAGCACATCCGCGTGCTCGCCGCTGGCCGAGAGCACCAGCACCCGCAGCCCCGAGTCGGGGCCGACCAGTTCGCGGCAGACCTCCGCGCCGGGCTTGCCCGGCAGGTTCAGGTCGAGCACCAGTACATCGGGGCGGACGGCCCGGGCGCGCCGCACCGCCTGCTGGCCGTCGCCCGCCGTGGCGACGACGTCGAAGCCGGCCTCCCCCAGGTCCCGGGCCACCGCGTCCCGCCACATGGGGTGGTCGTCGACGACCATCACCCGTACCGGGCCCGCCTCGTCCACGTCCGCCGTCCCGCGCTCAGTCGTCATGCTTGGGCACCCTCATCTCCACTTCGGTGCCCTGCCCGGGCACCGACACCAGCTCCGCCGTGCCGCCCAGATCGCGCAGCCGTCCACGGATGGACAGCGAGACCCCCATCCGTCCTTCGGCCTCCGCCGCCGCCAGTCGCCCGGCGGGGATGCCGGGGCCGTCGTCGCGGACGGTCACGATCACCGCGTCCGGCTCGTCCTCCAGCAGGATCCACGCCTGTGCCCGGCCGTCCGGCCCGCCCCCGGCGTGCTTGCGCACATTGTCCAGCGCGGCGCCGACCGCCGCGGCCAGTTCGCCCGCCGCCTGCGCCGGCAGCAGCACCGGTGCCCCCGGCTCGGCGAACGTCACCCGGGAACCGGCGTACGAGGACAGCAGCGCCCGCACGTCGCACGGCCCGGCGCCGTCGTCCGCCCCGGCATCCACGGCGCTGCCCGCATCCTGCTCCGGGCCGGTGTCCGCGCCGGGCCCGGGCTCCCGTTCGGAGGACCGGCCTCCCCCGGCACCGGAGCCGGGCGGGTCCCCCCAGGTGTCCGCCGCGCCCGGGGTGCCGGAGCCGGGCCCCGGACGCGGGGCCACTCCGCTGGAGACCAGGGCACGGAGGGCGACCTCCTGCTCGCCCGCCATCCGGCCCAGCTCCGCCGCTTCCCCGCCCAGGGCCGTACCGCGCCGCTGCACCATGGCCAGCACCTGGAGGACGCTGTCGTGGATGTCGCGGGCCAGCCGCTCCCGCTCGCGGGTCGCCGCCTCGATCTGGAGGGCACGGGCGAGGGTGCGCTCACTGGCGCGGGCCACCTCGATGACGTAGCCGATGGCGATGCTGGCCACGCACACCAGCAGCACGTTGTGGAAGGTGGTGCGCGTGATCGTGCCGCGCTCGATGATGTTGGCGGCCCCCACCAGCACCGAGGCGCCCGCAGCCCACCGCCAGCCGCCCTTGAGGGCGAAGGCCAGCACGGGTCCGGCCACCCAGATCGACGGCAGCGTGGGGCCGACCTGGTCGTTGCCGTCCGCCACCGGGGACAGCAGGATGCCGGCGACGCCCAGCGCGATGTCCGTCACCAGGAACGGCAGCGTGCAGCGGTCGGCCGAGGCGACGTTGCGCAGGGTGGCGAACGTCCAGCAGGCGAGGACGGCCAGGAAGACGGCGCCCGGGACGGGAGCGCTGTACTCCTCGTAGCTCCACACGAAGACACCCGCCGAGTAGAGGACGGCCAGCACCCGGTAGCCGATCAGCGCCCGCCACAGCGGCTGCTCGACGGACATCATCTTCACGGCAGTGCCCTCACGTGTCCCCCACCTGTCCTCTTCGGCCGTCGCGCCCGGCGGCCCGCGGCCCCTCAGGCTGCCTTGTCGCCGCTTCCGGAGCCGTGCCCGGGATCGCGCCCGGCCTCGCCGGCCGCCCTGTCCGTCGCTTCGTCCGCCGCCCCGTCCGCCTTGTCAGCCGTCTTCGCGGCCTCCCTCGCGGCCTTCTCCGCCTTGGCCGCCTCCGCGAGCTGCCGCTTGGCCGCCGTCGCGTAGATGTCCACGTACTCCTGGCCGGACAGCTTCAAGATGGCGTACATCACCTCGTCGGTGACGGCACGCTGGATGAAGCGGTCGTTGTCCATGCCCTGGTAGCGGCTGAAATCCAGCGGCTTGCCGATCCGGATGCCGGGCCGCATCAGCTTGGGCACGACCTTGCCGGGCGGCTGGATCTTCTCCGTGTCGATCATCGCGACGGGGATCACGGGCGCACCCGACCGCAGCGCCACCCGCGCCAGCCCGCCCGGCTTGCCCCGGTACAGACGTCCGTCGGGCGAGCGGGTGCCCTCCGGGTAGATGCCGAACAGTTCGCCCCGCGCCAGCACCTCCAGCCCGCTGCGGATGGCGGCCTCACCGGCACCCCGCACCCCGGAGCGGTCCACCGGGAGCTGGCCGACGCCCTTGAAGAACGCGGCGGTCAGCTTGCCCTTGAGGCCGGGCGAGGTGAAGTACTCGGCCTTCGCGATGAAGGTGACCTTGCGGTCGAGGACGGCGGGCAGGAAGAAGGAGTCGGAGAAGGAGAGGTGGTTGCTCGCCAGGATCGCCGGCCCCTCCGCCGGCACGTTCTCCAGCCCCTCCACCCAGGGCCGGAACGTGAGCTTCAACGCGCTGCCCACCGACAGCTTCATCGCCCCGTAGAACACCCTCGACCTCCTTCGTGGGACGGGACGACCCTATCCCGCCACCCTCGCCGCACGCGTCCCCGGACCGTCCCGGCCCCCGCCGGCCTTGCTCGCCACTCCCCCGGCGTGGCGGTGCCGCACGGGCCGGGGCCGCCCGCCCCGCCGCTGCCCGAACGTACGGGCGCCACCCGCTAGTTCCGCCCCCGCCCCGGCCGGCCGCCACCGGGCGGGGCACCGTGAAGGCTGCCGGAGTACCGGGGGACGAATTAGGGTGGCAGCACGCCGTCACGAGGGCACGCGAGCCCTCGCATCGCTGCCGGCCGCTGTCCGAGCCGACCGCACAGCCCCTGGAGGCCCACCGTGCCGCCCATCCTCCCCGGAGCCGAGCCCTTCCGCCGTGACGGCTCAGCGACCGGTGTGCTGCTCTGTCACGGCTTCACCGGGTCGCCGCAGTCCGTCCGCCCCTGGGCCGAGGACCTGGCGGGGCACGGGCTGACCGTCTCGCTGCCGCTCCTGCCGGGCCACGGCACCCGCTGGCAGGACCTGGCCATGACGAGCTGGGAGGACTGGTACGCCGCCGTCGACCGCGAGCTGCGGCTGCTGCGCGAGCGCTGCGAGCAGGTCTTCGTGTGCGGTCTGTCGATGGGCGGCGCCCTGGCGCTGCGGCTGGCCGCCCTGCACGGCAACGCGGTGAGCGGAATCGTCGTCGTCAACCCGGCCCTCACCTTCCCCCGGGTGCAGGGGTACGGCGTTCCGGCCGGCCGGTTCCTGGTGCGGTCGGTGAAGGGCATCGCCGACGACATCGCCAAGGAGGGCCGGCACGAGCTGGGCTACGACCGGGTGCCGACCCGCGCCGCCTACGCGCTGCGCACCCTCTTCCGCGTCGTGCAGCGGGACCTGCCGAAGGTGACGCAGCCACTGCTCCTGCTGCGCAGCCGTGTCGACCACGTGGTGCCCGCCGCCTCCTCCGCCCTCGTCCTCGGCCGCGTCTCCTCCACGGACGTGACCGAGACGGTGCTGGAGCGCAGCTACCACGTCGCCACGCTCGACCACGACGCCGAGCGGATCTTCGCCGACTCGCGCGGTTTCATCGACCGGCTCACCGGGGGCGGACCGGTCCCCGCGGCCAGGGGGGCGGAGGCTCGTGACGGAGCGTGACCCGGGCGAGGGCGAACGCCCGGACGCCGGTGAGCCCCGCGAGGGCGGCAAGGGTGGCGAGGGCGCGTCCTCGCTGCCGCCCGAGGAGGAGGCCGCCTGGAAGGCGATCGTCGCCGCGTACGGGGAGGAGCCCTCGCTGCCGGAGACCGGACGGCCCGCCGGCTCCGACGAGGGCGGCACCCTCACCACCCCGCGGCCGGGGCCGGACGGCGAACCTCCGGTGCGCAGCTTCACCGTCTACTCGGCGGGCACCGGCCCCCGCGACTGGTCGCCGTCCACCGCGGGCGAGGGCGACGAGGACGACGAGGGGCACTTCGAGCCGCCCGAGCCCCCGCCGCTCCCCCAGACCGACACCACCACCAAGTTCGCCTGGCTCGCCGCCGTGGGGGGACCGCTGCTGCTGCTCGGCGCGATCCTGCTCCAGGCGGATCTGACGTGGTGGATCGTCACCCTCGGTGTCGGCGGCTTCCTCGGCGGCTTCGCCACCTTGCTGACCCGGCTGCGCGACGGCCGGGACGACGACGACTGGGACGACCCCGGCCGCGGCGCGGTGGTCTGACAGCCGGCCCTCCCGTGGCGCACCGGCCGCGCGGCACGGTACGGCCCCGGCCCCGTCCTCCCGCCGTGGCGGGGGTACGGGGCCGGCGCGTCAGGAGGCGGGCCGGATGCGGAGGGCGGCCAGCACGGGAAGGTGGTCGGTGGCGGCCACCAGGTCGGCGCCGTCCACCCCCGGCAGTCCGCGGGGCACCCCGGCGCCCAGCACCTCGACGTCCTGGGTGGCGAACACGGCGTCGATCCGCTGGTGCGGCTCCCTGGGCGTGGAGGTGTACTCGTCCCCCCACGGCCGTGCCGCCCACGCGTCCCGCATCCCTTCCGTCAGCAGCCCGAAGGTGGCGCCCCGCGCGGACTCGTTGACGTCACCGGCGGCGACGACCCCGCCGACGCCCGGGCCGCCGAGCGCGGCGACCCGCTCCAGCAGGGCCCGCGCCTGGCGGCGGCGTTCCTGTGCCTGGAGGCTCAGATGGAAGCTGACCACACCGAGCCGGGCGTCGGTGCCGAAGCGGAGCCGGGCCGTGGCGAACCCCCGCTGGTGCAGCCCGGGGGTGCGCGGCAGCAGCACGTCCCGGGCGTCCTCGACGTGGGCCCGCAGCGAGGCGAGGATCATCGGCCCGGCGGCGGTGGCGCCCCCGGTGACGTACGTCAGACCGGTGTGGCGGCCGAGCCAGGCGGCGTACTTGCGCCAGCGGAAGAAGCGCGGGGCCTCCTGCACGCAGACGATGTCGGGCGCGCACGCCCGGATGACCCGGGCGAGCGCTTCCCTGTCGTCCCGCATGGACCGGATGTTGTAGCTGAGCAGCCGCACCACGGCCGAACCGTCGGGCTCGGTCCGGGACGGCGGCAGACCGGCCGTCGGCGCATGCGTGGCCATGGTCGTGGTGTCCTCCCCCATCGGCGTGCCCCGGCCCCGGTCAGCCCTGCCGGGCCAGGTCGGCGACGCCGACGAGGCCGGCCTTGTTGCCGAGCTGGGCGGCGAGCACCTCGGCGTGCGGGCGCCAGCGGCTGCCCACCAGCCAGCGGCGGTAGGACTTGCGGATCGGGTCGAGGACCAGCTCGCCCTCGTCGGAGACGCCGCCGCCGACGATGAAGGCGCCCGGGTCGAAGAGCGAGGCCAGGTCGGCGAGGCCCGCGCCGGCCCAGCGGGCCAGTTCGCGGAAGGAGTCGACGGCCACCGGGTCGCCCTGACGGGCCGCCTCGCTGATGTGCTTGCCGCGGATGCCCTCGGTGGTGCCGTCGCCCAGGCCCAGCAGGATCTCCGCCCGCTCGGGGGTGGCGGTGGCACGCTGCTGGGCGTAGCGCAGCAGGGCGCGGCCGGAGGCGTACTGCTCCCAGCAGCCCTGGTTGCCGCAGCCGCACAGCAGGCCGTCGGGCACCATCCGGATGTGGCCGAACTCGGCGGCCACGCCGTACCGGCCGCGGTGCAGTTTGCCGCCGATGATGGTGCCGCCGCCCAGGCCGGTGCCGATGGTGATGCAGACGACGTCCTCGTGACCGGTGCCGACGCCGAACTTGTACTCGCCCCAGGCGGCGGCGTTCGCGTCGTTCTCGATCACGACGGGCAGGCCGATGCGCTGCTCGACCTTGTCCTTGAGCGGCTCGTGCCGCCAGCTGAGGTTGGGCGTGAACAGGACGGTGGCGCGCTTGTCGTCCACGTACCCGGGAGCGCCGATGCCCACGGCCTCCACCTGGTACTCGGCGCTGGCCTGACGTACGGCGTCCGCGATGGCGTCGATCACGGCTTCCGGGGTGTCGGGCGTGGGCACCTTGGTGGTTTCGAGGATCGTGCCTGCCTCGTCGACAACGCCGGCCGCGATCTTCGTACCGCCGATGTCGACCCCGATTGTGAGTCCCATGTGTCCCTCGGTCGTCCGGTCTGATCCCCGCCGCCGTAAACCGTACCGGAGCGCCCCGGGGCGCAGGGCACCGTCCGGGCTGTGGCGGCTGCGTCAGGTCCGGCCGGGTCAGCGGCCCGTGCGCGGCCCCTCGTCACCGGCTCCGGTGCCCTCGTCGGGCCGTCCGTCCCCCGGCCGGTCCGCCCGGTCCTCGCCCGGTCGCGCCGCGTCCTCATCCTGTCCGGCCCTCCCGCCGGACGGGGCGGCCCCGGACTGTTCGCCGGCCGGGGCGCCGTCCCCGGGCTCCGGGTCCGGGTCGGGCTCGACCTCGACGCGTTCGGCCACGTACGCGTCGGCCGCGCGGCCGTCCCGTTCGGCGGCGCGGGACAGTTCGGCGGCCTCCTCCGGGTCGATCGTCCCGACCCGTTCGGTGCGCTCGCCACCGGCGTTCGCGGGGGCGCTCCAGCGGCGTTCGGACTCCTCGACGACGGACCGGTAGGCGGCCAGCAGCTCACTGCCCGCGGCGGCCAGGTGGTCGAAGAACTTCGGGTTGCGCTCGACCACCGGCTCCAGCGTGGCCCGGGCCTGCGCGGCCAGTTGCCGGGCGACGCCCTGCGCGGCGGCGGAACCGGCGGCCCCCAGCAGGGGCTTGCCGAACTCCGCGACCTTCTCGGTGACCGCGTCGGCCAGCCGGCGCAGTTCCTCGGCGGCGCTGCCGGGCGGCGGGCCGTACCGGGCGCGGCGCCGCTCCCTCTCGGCGGCCAGGTCCTCCTCGCACGCGGCCGACCAGGCGTCCGGGTCCGGTGCGTCGGGGCGCGGGGCGTCGTCGCTCATGGCGGGCTCCTACCGGGCGAAGGCCGCGGCCGGATGGCCGGCGGGGTCGGATGCGGTTGGGTGGTGCTCGGTCCCTCGCGGCACGTGCCGTTCCGCGGGTGCCGTTCTGCGTCCGACGGTACCCGAACAGGCGACGGGACAGGGGCCGAGCACCCCGCGAGGGCCGCGGGCCCGCCCGTCCCGTGCCGGCTGTCAGTCCCCGCCCGACGGCGGCCCGGAGCGCCTGGGCCACAGTTCGGGGTCGGGGGTGAACCGGACGCCGAGGACCCCGGCCTTGAGGCCGGCGCCGGTCACCCGGCAGCGGCGCAGCGCGGAGGGGAGCGACAGCACCCGCCGGTAGGGGCCGACGCCGACGGTCAACTCGTCGCCGCGCCGCACCAGTTCCAGCTCGTCCCGTTCGGCGCCGGGCAGCGGCAGGTGCCACACCAGTTTGCCGTCGTCGGACAGCCGGTCCTCGACCCAGCCGTAGGCCACGTCGGTGCCGGGCACGCGGGCCGCGCCGGCGGGCGGGTGCAGCCCCTCACCGGCCGGTCCGTCGGCGGAGACGGCCGTGCGGGCGGCGTCGGCCAGTGCCGTCAGATCGTCGGGGCCGCGCGGGTCACGGCCCAGGTGCGGCAGTTCGCACAGCGGGACGGACTCGGCCGCGCAGGTGTCCCGCAGGGCCTTGAGGGCGCGCTGCTGCTGCCCGGCGAGACCGGCCAGCCAGGGGTCCGCCGAGCCGGTGGGCAGCAGCCGGTTGGCGACGACGGATTCCAGGGCGAGCCCGTGCAGCCGCAGCCCGGCGCCCGCGGTGCGCAGCGGGTCGGCGGCCAGCGGCCCCGGTTCGGTCACCAGGCGGACGACGGTGGCCGGGGACTCCACGATCTCCTGGACCTCGGCCAGCTCGGCCGACCAGCGCCTGGTCGCGTCGTAGAGCCACTGCGCGGGCATGGGGGCGCCGGCGAGCTGGGCCAGTACGGGACGCAGGGCGCGGGCCGTCTGACGTTCGTGCGGGACGAGACGGCGCAGGTAGCGCCGCAACTGCTCGGGCAGTGCCAGCAGGTTGAGGCCCTCGGGAGTGGGCGGCATGTCGGCTACGACGATGTCCCAGTTGCCGTCCCAGCCGCTGTCCCGGCCGCCCGCTTCCTCCTGGCCGCCGTCCGCCGCGGTGCCGCCGCCGTGCGCGGTGCGCAGGGCGCGCAGCAGGGCGAACGTACCGGCGCCGGGCAGCTCCGTCAGTTCGTCCTCGTCCAGGGGCTGGGCGCCGAGCAGATCGAGGACCGTCTTGCCGCGTTCCTGGAGGGCGACGGCCTGCCCGCGGAACTCCTCGCCGGAGTCGACGCGCAGCAGCCACAGGCCGGGCAGCCCCGCGACGGGCTCGGGTATGCCGTGCCGGAACGGAGTGGGCCGAGCGGGCCGCTCGCCCTCCGCATGCTCGGTGCCCAGCAGGGCGGCCAGCCGGCGGGCGGGTTCCGCGCTCACCAGCAGGGTGCGGTGGCCCTGCGCCGCCGCCGCGCAGGCGGTGGCCGTCGCCACCGTGGTGCGCCCGGTGCCGCCCGCGCCGGTGACCAGCAGCGTCTGGGCGCGGCTCCCGCCGGTCAGTTGGTGTCCTCGCGGGTGTCCTGGGCGGCGCCGCCCGACTCGACGCGCTTCTTGAGCCCGTCGAGGGCCCGGTCGATGATGACCTTCTCGGCCTTGCGCTTGATCATCCCGAGCATGGGGATCTTGACGTCCACGGTGAGCTGGTACATCACCTCGGTGCGGTGGCCGCCGTCGACCGGGGTGAGGCGGTAGACGCCGTCCAGGGAGCGCAGCATCTGGGACTTGACCAGCGACCAGCGCACCTCCCGGACCTCCTCGTCCCCGATCCACTCGTAGGCGAGGGTGTGCTCGTCCTTGATGGCGCCGGCGTCCAGCAGCAGGCGGACCTGTTCGGCGCGGCCCCGTGCGTCCCGGCCCAGCACCTCGGCCTCCTTCACCTCGCCCGTCCACTCGGGGTAGCGGGGGAAGTCGGCGATCACGTCCATCACGGCCTGCGGTGCCGCGTCAACGGTGATGCTCGAGCTGGTGTGTTCCGCCATCGCCATGGCCCTCCGATGTACCCGTGTCCCAAATTGCCCGCCGCGGCGCGGATCGCCCGCGCGGGATACCGCCGCGGCGCGGGGGAGCGTCTGCGACCGAAGGCTACCGCGCGCCTGGTGGGCCCGGCGCCGCGCGGGTGGCGGCCCTCACCACGTCAGGACCCAGGGGGTGCCGGTCGCGTTGAAGTGGCCGACGTTGACGCATTCGGTGGCGCCGATCCGCATGCGCCGGGCCAGCGGCTGGTGGACGTGGCCGAACAGGTGGTAGCGGGGCCGCAGGGTGTGCAGCGCCTCCAGCAGCTGGGGGCTGCCGCGTTCGAAGCGGCGGGCGACGGTGTCGTAACACAACTCGGGCACATCCGGCGGAATGTGGGTGCACAGGACGTCCACCTCGCCCAGGGCCGCGATTTTCGCGGCGTAGGTCTCGTCGTCGATCTCGTAGGGGGTGCGCATCGGGGTGCGCAGTCCGCCGCCGACGAAACCGAAGCGCCACCCTCCGATGACCACCGTCTCACCGTCCAGGACGTGCACGCCCGAACGTGCGTACTCCGGCCACAGGTGCGGCATGTCGACGTTGCCGTACGTGGCGTACGTGGGAGTGGGGAACGCGGCGAACATCTCGGCGTACTGCTTGCGTACCGCGGCCTCCATGGTTGCCTCGCGGTCCAGCCCCTCCCACAGCTCGCGGGACAACTCGCGGGCCTCGGTGAAGCGCCGGGCGGTACGCAGGGCGACGATGCGGTCCGCGTTCTCGACGCCGAACAGGTCGGGGAAGATGCCGCGCGAGTGGTCGGCGTAGTCGAGGAAGAGGATCAGGTCTCCGAGGCAGACCACCGCGTCCGCGCCGTTCCCCGCCTTGGCGAGGTCCTCGCTGTTGCCGTGTACGTCGCTGACCACGTGGACTCGCATGCGCCCACCCTAGGTCGCCGCGGCGCCGGTGGGGAGGGCCGCCGGAAGGGGCCGACGGAGAGGGCCGCCGGAAGGGGCCGGTGGACGAGGGCCGCCGAAAGAAGGCCGGCGGACGAGGGCCGGGCGCCCGGCTGGCCGAAAAGAGCCGTACGCCGCCTTGCCCGTACTCTTCCCGCTCTCTCCCTCGGCGGCTTCCGTGTCCGCGAACGCCTCGACTAGGCTGCATGTCCCCATATCCGAGCGACTCCACCTGTGACGCAGGAGACATCTGGGCGTCACCCTCTACCCCCATGCCCATACCGATGGGTAACGTCCGGGCCGTCATTCCCGGGACGCCCCGGCGATCCCGGACCGAGCCAATGGAGGCCGGCCCCGCGGCCTCCCCTCTTGGCGCGCCGACGAGGAGCAGCAGTCTTGCGCGAGTACAGCCTTCCGGCCCTCTACGAAGTCCCCCAAGAGGGGAACCTGACGGACCTCGTCCGCCGGAACGCGGCTCAGCACCCCGACCTCGCCGTCATCGGACGCAAGCGGAACGGACGCTGGGAGGACCTGACCGCCGCCGCCTTCCTCACCGAGGTGCGGGAGGCCGCCAAGGGACTGATCGCCGCCGGTGTCGAGCCCGGCGACCGGGTGGCCCTGATGTCGCGCACCCGCTACGAGTGGACGCTGCTGGACTTCGCCATCTGGAGCGCGGGCGGCGTCACCGTCCCCGTCTACGAGACCAGCTCCCCCGAGCAGATCTGCTGGATCCTCGGGGACTCCGGCGCCGTCGCCTGCCTCGTGGAGACCGACGACCACGCGGCGGCCGTGGACTCCGTACGCGACCGGCTGCCCGGTCTGCGCGAGGTGTGGCAGATCGAACCCGGCCCGGACGGCGAGGCGGCCGTCCCCCGGCTCGCGGCCCTCGGCACCGGCATCGACGACCGCACGGTGGACGAGCGCAGCTCCGCGGCCGACGCCGACTCGCCCGCCACCATCGTCTACACCTCCGGCACCACCGGCCGCCCCAAGGGCTGTGTCCTCACCCACCGAAGCTTCTTCGCCGAGTGCGGCAACGTCGTCGAGCGGCTGCGGCCGATGTTCCAGCCCGGCGAGGGATCGGTGCTGCTCTTCCTGCCGGTCGCCCACGTCTTCGGACGGCTCGTGCAGGTGGCGGCCGTGATGGCACCGATCAAACTCGGCCACGTCTCCGACATCAAGACCCTCACCGACGAACTCGGCTCCTTCCGGCCCACGATGGTCCTGGGCGTGCCCCGCGTCTTCGAGAAGGTCTTCAACGCCGCGCGCGCCCAGGCCGTCGCCGGCGGCAAGGGCCGCATCTTCGACAAGGCCGCCGAGGTCGCCGGCGCCTACAGCCGCGCCCTGGACGAACCGGCGGGCCCCTCCCTCACCCTGCGGCTCAAGCACAAGCTCTTCGACAAACTCGTCTACAGCAAGCTCCGTGCCGTACTGGGCGGCCGGGCCACCCACGCGATCTCCGGGGGCGCCCCGCTCGGCGAGCGGCTGGGCCACTTCTTCCGCGGCGTCGGCTTCACCGTGCTGGAGGGCTACGGGCTGACCGAGTCGTGCGCCGCGACCGCCTTCAACCCCTACGACCGGCCCAAGATCGGCACGGTCGGCCAGCCGCTGCCCGGCTCCGTCATCCGCATCGCCGACGACGGCGAGGTGCTGCTGCACGGCGAGCACCTGTTCACCGGTTACTGGAACAACCCGCAGGCCAGCGAGGAAGCACTGGCCGACGGCTGGTTCCACACCGGTGACCTGGGCAGCCTGGACGTGGACGGCTATCTGCGCATCACCGGCCGCAAGAAGGAGATCCTGGTGACCGCGGGCGGCAAGAACGTCGCCCCCGCCGTCATCGAGGACCGCATCCGCGCCCACGCGCTCGTCGCCGAGTGCATGGTCGTCGGCGACGGCCGCCCCTTCGTCGGGGCCCTGCTGACCGTGGACGAGGAGTTCCTGCCCCGCTGGGCCGCCCAGCACGGCAAGCAGCATCTGACCCGCGAACAGCTCCTGTCGGACGCCGATCTGCTGGCCGAGCTGCAAACAGCCGTCGACGAGGGCAACAAGGCCGTCTCCAAGGCGGAGTCGGTCCGCAAGTTCCGCGTGCTGCGCGAGCAGTTCACCGAGGAGTCCGGGCACGTCACCCCCTCGCTGAAGCTCAAACGGGGCGTGGTGGCCAAGGACTTCGCCGACGAGATCGAGGCCATCTACGCCGCGTGAGCGGCCCGGGGGCACCCGGGGGGGACAGCCACCCCCGGGGCCGGCTCGGCTCACAGCAGAGCGCGCAACCGCTCCGCCAGCAGGTCCCAGCGCCACCGCTCCTCGACCCACTCCCGGCCCCGGGCGCCCATCCGGGCCCGCAGGTCCGCGTCGCCCAGCAGCGCGGTCAGGCGCTCGGCGGTCCGGGCCGGTGACCCGCCGGGGACGACCCAGCCCGTCTCGCCGTCGAGCACGGCGTCCGGTGCGCCGCCCGAGTCCCCGGCGACGACCGGCAGGCCGGTGGCCGACGCCTCCAGATAGACGATGCCGAGCCCTTCCACGTCCAGGCCGCCGCGGCGGGTGCGGCAGGGCATGGCGAAGACGTCCCCGGCGCCGAAGTGGGCCGGCAGCTCCTCCCACGGGACGGGCCCGGTGAAGCGGACGGCGTCGGTCAGACCGTGGGAGGCGGCCAGTTTCTCCAGGTCGGCACGGTAGGGACCGCCGCCGACGATGAGCAGCACCGCGTCGGGTACTTCGGCCAGCACCCGGGGCATGGCCTCGATGAGGGTGTCCTGGCCCTTGCGCGGCACGAGCCGGGAGACGCACACGATCACCGGCCGGCCGCTCAGCCCGAGCCGCTCGCGGACGGCGGCGCCGCCGGAGCCGGGGTGGAAGGTCTTCTCGTCCACGCCGGGCGGCAGTTGCACCATGCGGGCGGCGGCCTCGGGGGTGAGGGCCGCGGCGATCCGGCGGCGTGTGTACTCGCCCAGATAGGTGAGGGTGTCGGTGCCCTCGCCGATCCGCCGCAGCAGGGCGCGGGCGGCGGGCAGTTGGGCCCAGCCGGCCTCGTGCCCGTGGGTGGTCGCCACGATCCGTTCGGCGCCGGCCCTCCGCAGCGCGGGGGCCATCAGACCGAGCGGCGCGGCGGCACCGAACCACACGGAGCGGCATCCGTGCTCCCGCAGCAGCGAGACGGCACGCTTGGTGACGCGCGGAGTGGGCAGCAGCATCGTGGCGCGGTCGCGGACGACCGGGAACGGCTGTTCCGCGTCGAACGCCGCGGTGGCCGTCACGCCCTCCCGGCTCCGCTTCCAGGTCGAGGCGTAGACGACGACCTGGGACGGGTCGAGGCGCAGCGCCATGCTGTGCAGGAACGCCTGGATGCCGCCGGGGCGGGGCGGGAAGTCGTTGGTGACGATGAGGGTCTTGTGCATCGCCGCCGACAGTACCGCGCCCCCGCACGGGTGGCGTACGCCGAGGCGACGGAGAGGACAGGATGCGCGGCGAGGCGGGAGCCGGGAGGGGAAGGCGGGGCGGTGTGGCCGCTCCGGTCGCCGTCTTCGCGGTCACACGGGCGGTGCTGCTGCTATACGTGTGGAAGGTGCTGACCGTGCCCGGCGGCATGGACGTGACCTCCGACGTCTCGGTGATCTACCGCGGCTGGTACGACCGGCTGAGCGCGGGAACGTTTCCGTCCGGCGATGTGACGTGGCAGTACCCGCCCGCCGCCGCACTCGTCGTCCTGGCGCCCGGCCTGCTGGCCGGACTGCTCGACTACGCCTCGGCGTTCTTCGTGCTGGCCTTGGCCGCCGACGCGGCGGTGCTCGCGATGCTGCTGTACGCCACCGGGCGCCGCGCCGGCCGCGGCCGGCGCCGGGCGCCCCGGGCGGAGGGACGGCGCCCGGCGGGCGTGTGGGCGTGGGTGGCCGGGGTACCGCTGCTGGGGCCGACCGCGTACGCGCGCTACGACCTGATGGTGACCGCCTTGGCCGTGGCCGCGCTGCTGGCCGCCGCCCGCTCCCCGCGCTGGGCCGGCGTCCTGGCCGGGCTGGGCGCGATGGTCAAGGTGTGGCCCGCGCTGCTGCTGCTCGGGACCCCGCGCGGCCGGGCGACCCGCACCATGTGGACCTGGGCGCTGGTGACCGTACTCGTGCTGGCGGCCGGGTTCGCCGCGACCATGCCGGGCTCGCTGGACTTCCTGACCGGGCAGCGGGACCGGGGCACGGAGGTCGAGTCGGTCGGCGCCCTCGCGCTGCACGCCGCCCGCCACTTCGCCGGCTGGGACGGTGAGGTGCTGCTGCGGTACGGCTCGATGGAGTTCGTCGGGCCCGGGGTGCGGCGGGTCACCGAGGCGGCCGTCGTACTGACCGGGGCGGCCTTCGGCTGGCTGCTGCTGTGGCGGCTGCGGGCCCGCCATTGGACGGCGGGCACGGTGGCGGACGCGGCGCTGGCTGCCGTCCTGGTGTTCGTCGTCACCAGCCGGGTGCTCAGCCCGCAGTACCTGCTGTGGCTCGTGGGGCTGGCGGCGGTCTGTCTGACGCTGCGCGCCGGCCGGCAGGCGCTGCCCGCCTGGCTGGTGCTGGTGGCGACGGGCCTCACCCAGGTGGAGTTCCCGACCCGGTTCGCGGACGTGGTCGCCAGCGAGGGGATCGGCACGCTGGCGCTGGTGGTGCGCAATCTGCTGCTGGTCGTGGCGGCCGTGCTGGCCTGCGCACGGCTGTGGCGCTCGACCGTGCCGCACCCGGCGGGGACCGTGGCCGCTTCCGGGCAACGGCCCCCGGACGACGACGAGGACGGCGGTGACGACGAAGGCGGCGGCCACGGCAAGCCACCCGTCGGCGTCCGTGAGCAGCCCGTCGGCGAGGACGGCGGCGTACCGGGCATGCGGGGGCGCCCAGGCGAACGTCAGCTCTCCTGAGAGGTCGCCCGCCCTACCCCAGCAGCTCCGTCACGTACGAGCGCCAGCGGGCGGTGAACTCCGCCTGGCCGATGCCCAGGACGGACCGCAGCGCCGCGTCCACGTCCGGGCTCCGGCCGCCGCCCGCCCGGCCCGCCTGCTCGTACAGCTCCACCAGCGTGTCCTGGCCCCACTGCTGCGCCACCATCCGGCACGCCAGCCAGCCGCCCTCGTAGGCGCGGGCCAGCCGGGCCGGATCGTTGCCGAAGGCGAAGTCCTCGTCGGTGGGCAGCCTGTGCAACGGCCCGTCCCCGTCCCCGTCGTCCCCGCCCGGCCGCCGGCCGGCGACGGCACGGGCCAGTTCGGGCGCGGCCTCGCGCGGTGCCGTCTTCGAGGCGCGGTAGCCCGCCCAGTCGGCGATGCCCTCCGACAGCCACATCGGCGTCGCCCGGGTCGTCTGGTGCCGGGTGGCCACATGGGTCGTCTCGTGGGTGAGGACGACCTGTTGCCCCTCGTCGCTGAGCATCCCGTACGCCTGCGGGTTGATCACGATGCGGTCGGCCGGCGCGCTGCCCCCGGCCGCCGCTCCCCCGCCGGCCTCGCCCGTGGTGACCGCCGCGATGCCCTCGTAGGAGGAGGCGGGCGAGCCGAGCAGGCGGGCCATGTCCGCCACGGAGGAGGGGGCTTCCAGCACCGTCCTGCGGGACCATCCGCCGGGCCACACGCGGGCGACGGCGGGCACGGCCCGGTCGGCGGCACGGGCCAGCCGGCGCAGCCCGGAGCGGTCCCGGCCCACGCCCAGCACCAGGCTGTGCGCGCCCCGGACGACGGTCATGGTGCCCTGCTCCCACAGCTGGGTGTCGCTGTCGGCCGCCTCGGCGGCGATCCGCCAGCCGCCGTCACGGCGGACGAAGCGCAGCCGCTCGGTGTCGGTGGTGGTGACCCGGTCGTAGCCGGCGATGCGGTAGCGCAGCCGGGCGGTGACCGTCGCGCTCTCTTCGTGCCGGGCCACGTCGGTGACCTGGTAGGCCCAGGTGGCCAGCGGAAGGCTGCGCAGATTGCGGTAGACCCGCTCCTGCCCGGAGCGGTAGGCGGCGGCGCGCGGATCGACGGCCGCCAGATAGCCGGACCGGTCGCCGGCACGCAGGGCGGCGGCCTGCTCGTCGAGGACCCGCTGGAAGGGGCCGTGGCCGGCCCCGCCGTCACCGGTGCCGCAGCCCGTCAGCCCGCCCGCGACGGCGGCGAACGCCAGGGCGAGTGCGAGCGTTCCGCCGCGTGCCCGCCCGTGCCGGGTGCTCCGCCGCCTCTTCGTCACCCCACCGAGGGTACGGGCGGCGCGGCGGTGCCGGTCAGGGGCGGGTGACGGCGGAGATCGGCATCATGCCGACCGGGTCGTAGCGCACCTTGGCCCCCGGGTAGGGCGCGTGCACGACCTGGCCGCCGCCCACGTACATCCCCACGTGGCTGGCGTCGTCCCGGTAGACGACCAGATCGCCGGGGCGGGCCTGGCCGAGCGGCACCTGCCGGCCCGCCGACCGCTGGGCCTGCGAGGTGCGGGGGATGGCGGTGCCCGCCTGCCTGTACGCCCACTGGGTCAGCCCGGAGCAGTCGAACGAGTAGGGCCCGGCCGCCCCCCACGCGTACGGGCGGCCGACGGCGGACTTGACGGCGGCGACGGCGGACGCCGCCCGTGCCGAGGACGCCTTGCCGCCACCGCCGGCCGGCGAGCCGTCCTCGGGCGCCTCGCCCCGGTGGCCGTGGCGGGCGGCGCGCTCGCGGGCGGCCCGCTCGTCGGCGGACAGCTTGTTGACGAGACGCTGGGCGGCGGCGAGTTTCCGCTGGACGCTCTTCTTCTCGCGTTTGAGGGCCTTTTGCAGGCTGTCGAGCCGGGCGAGTTTCCCGGCGGCCTCGTCGCGCCGCTGTTCGAGATCGTGCTGGGCGGCCCGGAGTTGCCGCAGCTTGAGCATCTGCCGGGTGCCGATGCGGTCGACGGTGGCGGCCTTGTCGAGGAAGCCGTCGGGATCCTCGGTGAGCAGCAGCCGCAGTGTGGGGTCGATGCCGCCGGAACGGTACTGGGCGCCGGCGAGTCCGCCGAGGGAGTTGCGCAGCTCGTTGACCTCGGACTGGCCGCGCGCGACGGCGTCCTGCGCGTTCGTGACCTGCTTGCGGAGCTTCCCGGCCCGCTCCGCCACCCCGTTGTACTTCTCCGTCGCCACCTCCGCCTGCTCGTAGAGCCGGTCGATGCGCGCGTTCAGGCTCTTGGCGGCCGGCTTCCCGGCGCCCGGCTCGGCACCGGCGGGGGCCGCGGGGGAGAGTGCGGCTGCCGCACCGGCCGCGGCGGCCGAGAGCACGGTGACCCGCGCGGGCCAACTCTGCCCGGGCAGCGGGGTACGTCGGGGGGAGCGGTGCGATGCCACTGGAGGACGCGTTCCTTCCGCTAGGCGACTTGCGCCCGCAGAATGTAACGGCGCCCTTACAGGCGGCAAAGGACCGATCACCCTTCGTGAGCCGTCCCCAGAGGTGGGGAGTCCGCCGATGACGCAGGTCACCGGCGGGTGGCCAGGTCATCCGGGCACCCCGCGCTTTCACCCGCACGAGCGACGTTTAGCGGTCATCACACTGGCTGGTGATCAGGTGGAAAAGCCCTGGCGCCGGTACTCCGGGCCAGGGCTTCGGTGAAATTCGGCACAAAGGGCCGGGTCTCAGACCCGCACGCCGAACTGGAACGGCATGTTGCCCATCGCCTCGAACCGCACGTTCGCACCCGGCTTGGGCGCGTGCAGCACCTGGCCGTTGCCGGCGTACAGGCCGATGTGGTGCAGGTCCCCGTAGAAGAGCACCAGGTCGCCGGGCTTGAGCTGGCTCTGGCTGGAGATCCGGGTGCCGGCGTTCGCCTGCGCCTGCGAGGTGCGCGGCAGCGAGACACCCGCCTGCTGGTAGGCCCAGGAGGTCAGCCCGGAGCAGTCGAAGGAGCTCGGGCCGGTGGCACCCCACACGTAGGGGCTGCCGATCTTGGTCTTGGCGGCGGCCAGTGCGGCGGCGGCGCGGCCGGAGCCCGCCTTCACGTCGCTCATGTCCGCCTGCTGGCTGGACTTGTTCTCGGCCTTCTTCTGCTGCGCGGCGAGCTTCGCCTTCTCCTTGGCCGTCATGGAGTTGAGGAGCCCCTGGGCCTGCGAGAGCTTGGCCTGGATCTCCTTCTTCTTGCGGCCGAGCTCGGTGCGGGTCTCCGAGAGGTCCTTGAGCTTGCCGGACGCCTCCTTGCGCTGCTGGGCGAGGAGACGCTGCTTGGCCTGGATCTTCTTGAGCGCGCTGGCCTGCTTGGTGCTCAACTGGTCCATGGCCGAAGCCTTGTCCAGGTAGTCGTCCGGGTCGGACGAGAGGAACAGCTGCACCGACGGGTCGATGCCGCCGTTGCGGTACTGCGCTGTGGCCACCGAGCCCAGCTCGTCGCGCATGCGGTTGAGGTCCTCCTGCCCGCGCGCGACGCTGTCCTGGAGGTTCTCGACCTCCTTGGAGAGCTTGGCCTGCTTCTCCTTGGCGCCGTTGTACTTCTCGGTGGCGGCCTCGGCGTCCTCGTAGAGTTTGTCGACCTTTTCCTTGACGCTCTTCTTGGAGGTCTGCGGGTCGGCGTGCGCGGCCTGGGCGGTAAGAGCGACGGCCGCAGCCGCGGTCATGGTGAAGACGCTGACACGAGCGCGGCTGGGCTGCTTGGGACGACGGTGGGACGCCACTGGGGCGAGCTCCTTCTTCCTCCGAGCCGCCTGCCGGTCGGTCAGTTCCGGCTCCGCCGCTGCGATATGGGCGATCTCAGCCGACGGACTAGGCGGGCCTCCGCCGTCACCCCGGATAGGTGATCACCCGAGCGGAGGTTCGTGGCCAGAGATTAGCCACGCGTAGTGATCGGATCAAATCCCTCCAGAAAAAAGGCGACCCAGGAGCACATTCTTTACCCGGCACCCACGCTGTGCGAGCGGTAACTCACTCTTCGCCACGGAAATCCCGGGCCCCGCCCCCGATGTCCCCTCCGCGCCCCGGACTCTGACGTTCCGTCGCCCACCGTCCCGGAACCCCCGGGGACGCAGCGCCCTCAGGACCGGGCCAGCCGCTTGAGCAGCAGCGTGGAGGACACCGGCCGGGCACCGGCCGCCGTACAGCCGTCTGCCACCTCGCGGTCGCTGGAGACCACCACCACCGGCCGGCCCGGCGGCTCGGCCCGCACCAGACGCCGGATCAGCTCGTCCGCCGTCTGACCCGGCTTCGAGAAGAGGACCCGCACGCCGCGCGGCGGCGCCAGCAGCACCGGCGCCGCCAGCTCCGCGCCGTCGAACACACAGGTGACCTCCGCGTTGGACTGGGCCGCCAGCACCGCCAGCCCGCCCAGCAGCCGCAGCCGCTGCTTCTCCAGCGGCAGCGAGGGATAGCCGGTCTTGGTCACGTTGTAGCCGTCCACCACCAGATGCGCCTGGGGCAACGCCAGCAACTGGTCGAGCAGCGCCGGATCGGTGGCCGACAGCGCCCGGGCCGCCACGTCCTTCGGCGACATCCGCCCCGGCTCCACCGCCTCCACGGTGTCGGCCGGCCGGGTCTGGGACGGCGGCAGCGCCAGCTCGCGGCGCAGCCCCTGCGCCGCGTCCAGCACGGTGTCCAGCAGCAGCCGCACCCGCATGTCCTCCACGCTGCGGCCCTCCCGCACGGCACGCCGTCCGGCCTCCAGTGCGGACTCCGTCTCGGCCAGCCGCGACTTGAGCCGCCGCACCTCGCTGTCCGACGCGGCCTTCTCGGCGTTCGCGGCGGCCCGTACGGAATCCAGCTCCGCCTGGAGCTTGCGCAGCGCCGCCTCACCGCGCCGCACATCCGCCTGGGCGCTGCGCAGCCGCCGCTGGGTGCCGTCCAGTTCCTTGCGGAGCGCCTCCAGTTCGCGCCTGCCCCGCTCGGCCTCGTCCCGTGCGGTGCTCTTGGCCTGGGCCAGCTCGTCACGGAGCCGGGCCAGTTCGCGCTGCGCCTCCTCGCCGGCGCGTTCGGCCTGCGCCCGCTGAGCCTCCTCCCCGGCAGCCGCGACGAGCTTCGCCCAGCCGGGAGGCCGCAGGATGTAACCGGCGGCGGCCACATCGACCGGGTCCGCGGCGGCGGGCGGGGCGCCGCCGTCCAGGGCCTCCGCCAGCTGGGGCAGCTGTTCGCGCAGCCGGGCGGCGATGCGCTGCCGGAAGACCGCGTCGGTCTCCAGCGCCGTCGCCATCGCGTTCCCGCCGAACTTGGCGCGGCGCTGCGGGGTGAACCGGGCGTACTGCCGCAGCGGGGGCGGCAGTTCCGCGACGGTCAGCCCGCCGAGGGCGTCACCGGTGAAGGCGACCACGCGCCGCCGCACCTTCTCGGGCAACGGGCGCTCCAGCCCCTCACCGCCGTCGCCGCCACGGCCGTCGTCGCCGTCGTCACCGTCATGGCCGTCGTCACCGTCATGGCCGCCGTCGTCGCCGCCACGGCCGCCGCGGCCGTCGGCACCGTCTTCGACGGCGTCGCCGTCCGCCGGGCCGGGCGCCTCCTCGGGGCCGGGCGCCCGGTCCGGTTCCGGTTCACGGCGCCGTCCGGGCGGGACCCCCGCGGGTCCCGCCCCGGGCCCGGGGCCCGCTTCCGTGCCGGGCTCAGGCCCCGGGGGCGCGTCGGCAGCCTCGTACCGCCGCCGAGGGTCGCCGCCCGTCCGTTCCACCACCGGTCACACCTGCCGTCTCACGACCTGATCTCCTCCAGGCCCTACACCTGGGCGCTGGGCCGGTCCACCAGTTCGATCTGGTCGACGGCGTTGCACCATCGGCAGCGCACGGACTCGATGCTCTCATCGAGCACTTCCCGCTCCTCGACCTTGGGTGCTCCGGCCAGGTCCAGATGGACGTACTCGACCACCTTGCTGGAGCGGGTGACGTCGAACCGGGTCAGGTTGCCGCACAGCGTGCAGCGCCAGCGCGTCTCGTCCGTGGGCGTGGGGACCGCCATCGTCTCTGTCCTCGTTTCCTTGAGGTCGGGTCCGTGGGTGCGCTGCGCTTCCGCAGAACACGTCACGGGCGTGCGGCGCGGGGTCAGGTCCGGTCAACCCTACGGCTTGGGACCGTCCGCGTGCCCCCGCGTGTGTCGAGGAGCATGCCCGGAGACGGACGGACACACAGCCGTCATGATCCGGACATGGACCACACCGACGACCCCGGCGCCACGCCCCCGCGCCGTACCGGAAGGAGACGCCCCTGGGTGACGTACGCGCTGATCGGCTGCTGCTTCCTGGTCTTCCTGGCGGGCCCGGCCTCCGGCGTCGTCCCCTCCCACGGTACGGGGCGGCTGGTTCAGGAGAGCCGGGCGGCCTGGTTCGACCGGTGGGGCGTGGTGCCCGAGGCGCTGCTGAGCGGAAGGGCGCGCCCCCTGCTGACACCGCTGACCGCGCTGTTCCTGCACGCCAACTGGCTGCACCTGCTGGGCAACCTGCTCTTCCTGTTCGTCTTCGGCGGCCCGGTCGAACAGCGCATGGGCCCGCCCCGCTTCGCCCTCTTCTACCTGGGGACCGGCTACGCGGCGATGTGCTGCTACGCGGTGGCGCACCCGGAGTCGGCGCAGCCGCTGGTCGGTGCGTCGGGCGCGGTCTCCGCCGTACTGGGCGCCTTCCTCTTCCTGCACCCCCGCACCCGGGTGACCAGCGTCTTCCCCTTCCTCTTCTTCCTTCCGCTGCGGTTCCCCGCCTGGGCGGTGCTGCTGTTCTGGGTCACCCTCCAGTGGCTGGCCGCGCGCCAGGACGCGGGCGGGCCCGGCATCGCCCACCTCGCCCACGTGGCCGGATTCACGCTGGGCTTCCTCTGTGCCTGGCTCGGACACCGCCGGGCTAGAGTGACCGGGCCAACCCCGGCATGTGAGGGAGAGAGACCACCGTGATCACTTCGATCGTGCTGATCCGGACGAGCACCGACAGCATCCCGGAGATCGCCGAGCAGATCGCCGCCATCGACGGTGTCAGCGAGGTCTACTCCGTCACCGGCGCGCACGACCTGATCGCCATGGTGCGGGTCGCCCACCACGACGACCTCGCCGACATCATCCCCGGCCGGATCAGCAAGGTCCCCGGCGTCCAGGCGACCGAGACCCACATCGCGTTCCGCACCTACTCGCAGCACGACCTGGAGACGGCGTTCGCCATCGGCCTGGACTCCTGACGGCGGCGAGGCCAGGCCCGATCACGGGGACCCCGCGGCGGTCCGGTGGGCCCGTCCGCGTGACGGACCCGGACCGGTCCCCCGGCCCTGGTGGGCCGCCGCCCCGCTCAGCGGGCGGAGCGCTCCGGCGCCTCGGGGACGCACCGGCCGTCCTCCGTACGGTAGTTCCAGCGGGCGCCGTTGCCGACCAGTTCCCGGACCGCCGTGACGAACCGGTCCACGTGCTCGTCCGGGGTCCCGGCACCGAAACTGACCCGCACCGCGTTCAGGGCCCGCTCACCCGGCGCCGCCTCGGGCACCCCGCACTCGCCGGGGGTGTCCCCCGACTGCCCCAGCAACGTACGCAGCAGCGGATGCGCGCAGAAGAGCCCGTCCCGCACGCCGATCCCGTACTCCGCGGACAGCGCAGCCGCGAAGTGCGAACTGTTCCAGCCCTCCACCACGAAGGACAGCACGCCCACCCGGTCGGCGTCCTGCCCGAAGAGGGACAGCACCGTGACCTGGGGCAGCTCGGCCAGCCCCGCCCGCAGCCGGGCCAGCAGCTCCTCCTCGCGGGCGACGAGCCGGTCGAAACCGGCCTCGGTCAGCGCCCGGCAGGCCGAAGCGAGGGCGTACGCGCCGATCACGTTGGGCGAGCCCGCCTCGTGCCGGGCCGCGGTCGTGTGCCACTCGACGTCCACCCCGCCGTCCGCGCCGCGCACCACGCTGCGGCTCGCCCCGCCGCCCGCCAGATACGGCTCGGCCTCACGCAGCCAGTCAGCGCGGCCGGCCAGCACCCCCGCGCCGAAGGGTGCGTACAGCTTGTGCCCGGAGAACGCCACCCAGTCCGCCTCCAGCTCCGCCAGGTTCACCGGACGGTGCGGGGCCAGCTGCGCCGCGTCCAGTACGAGCCGCGCCCCGTGCCGGTGCGCCGCCCGTGCCAGCTCGCGCACCGGCCACACCTCGCCCGTCACGTTCGACGCGCCCGTCACGCACACCAGCTTCGGGCCCGCTGGCGCACCGTGGAGCGCCGCCTCCAGAGTGGCGACGGCCGCCTCCGGGGAGCGCGGCGCGTCCAGATACGTCACCTCACGGCCCCGCCACGGCAGCAGCGAGGCATGGTGCTCCGTCTCGAACACGAACACCCGCGTGCCCTGCGGCAACACCGATGCCAGCAGATTGAGGGAATCGGTCGTGGCCCGCGTGAAGACGACCTGGTCACCCTCCCGGCAGCCCACGAACTCGGCGACCGTCCGCCGGCTCTGTTCGAACAACTCCGTCGACAACTGCGACAGATGACCGGCACCCCGGTGGACGCTGCCGTAGTACGGCGCATACGCGGCCACGTCGTCCCACACCCGCTGCAGCGCGGGGGCACTCGCCGCGTAGTCGAGCGCCGCGTACGTCACCTCCCCGCCGGTGACGAGCGGCACGCGGACATCGGCGCCGAGGACGGGAAGCGGCGTGACCCCCTCGGAACAAGAGGTCTTTTCCGGGGCAAAAGCGGCATCGAACGGCATGGTTGGGCTCCCACGGGCAGAACCGGGCGACCCGTCACGGCGCGGGACAGCGCCATCGGGCACGCGAGGAAAAAGGAAGAGACAGAACCGGAAAAGGGCCGACTTCGGCCCTAGCGCATTCGCTTGCTCACGGAAGGCTCCCTCGAAGACCAGGACCCCTGGCGGAGAGGGATCCGCGCTTGCCGCAGACCTTGCTGTCCTACGGCCTGGTCATCACCCGGGGCACCCCGCCACGGACGGAGGGTTGCCGGACAGCGGGCCGGGGCCTTTGTCGCTGTCGCTCGTGACCTGTGAGGGAGTATGCCACACGCTGTGCGCGGCGCACATGCCCCGTCTTGCCATGCGGACCCCCTCCCAGCAGGGGCTCCGCCCCTGGTGCCCCATGGGTGGGGCCCCCGCCCCTTGGCTGGGGCCTGCGCCCCTGTGCTCCCCCATTGGGTGGGGCCCTTATCCCTTTGGCTGGGGCCTCCGCCCCCTTGCTCCCCCATTTGTTGGGGGCTCTGCCCCCAAACCCCCGGTCCTCGCCGGACGGGCGTTGGGGCGGCTCCGCCCCCCAACCGCCCCCCGCTAGGGGGCTTCGCCCCCTAGGACCCCCGGCCGAAAGAGCCTGAGCCCGTTGACGTGAGACCAGTCCGCCTTGCGGCGGGAGCCCTTGGCGGGGTTTGTGACTCCGTTGATGTCCGTTGTTGTTTCCGTTGGGGCACCAAGGGTGTGGGCCGACCGGGTGGGGTTCTGGGGGGCTCTGCGATGAGTTTGGGGGTGGGGTCAGGTCTTCAAGGAGAGTGCTCCGGTCTACGGGAGGTCCCATGCAGCAGGCGCAGAAGATCAAGACGTTTCTCTGGTACGACGACCAGGCGGAGGAGGCGGCGAACTTCTACGTGTCCCTCTTCGAGGGCTCCCGCATCGTGGAGGTCACCCGCTACAGCGAGGCGGGCCCGGGTGAGCCCGGTTCGGTGATGACCGTGGTCTTCGAGCTGGCGGGGCAGCAGTACGTGGCCCTCAACGGCGGTCCGCAGTTCACGTTCACCGAGGCGGTCTCCCTCCAGGTGGACTGCGATTCCCAGGAGGAGGTGGACAGCCTCTGGGAGAAGCTGACGGCCGACGGGGGCCGGCCGGGCCCGTGCGGCTGGCTGAAGGACAAGTACGGGCTGTCCTGGCAGATCGTCCCCCGTCGGCTGTTCGAACTGCTGGCGGACTCGGACAAGCGGCGGGCCGAGGCGGTCACCCGCGCCATGCTCGGCATGGGGAAGCTGGACGTCGCCCAGTTGGAGGCCGCGGCCGGGCAGTGACCGGGCCGGGGGCCGTCGCGGGGCGGCCCCTCACCGGCGGTGGCTGGCCTCCACCCACCGTTCCAGTGCGGCGCGTGCGGCGCCCGAGTCGATGGACTCTGCGGCCCGTCGCATCCCGGCGGCGATCTGCTCGCTCAGCGGCGCGTCCCGCAGGTCGAGGGCGACGAGGGCGGCGGCGGAGTTGAGCAGGACGGCGTCCCGCACGGGACCGGTCTCCCCCTCCAGCAGCCGGCGGGCGACATCCGCGTTGTAGGCGGCGTCGGCACCCCGCAGCGCTTCGACGGGCACCAGGTCGATGCCCACGTCGCGGGGGTCGAAGCTCTCCTCGCGCACGGTGCCGTCACGTACGACCCAGACGGTGGACGTGGCCGTGGTCGTCAGTTCGTCCAGCCCGTCGTCCCCGCGGAAGACCAGCGCGGAGGAGCCGCGGGCCGCGAGCACTCCGGCGATGATAGGGGCCATCCGCGCGTCGGCGACGCCGGTGGCCTGGGCGCGGACCCGCGCCGGGTTGGTGAGCGGGCCCAGGAAGTTGAACGGGGTGGCCACGCCCAGTTCCTTGCGGGCGGTGCCCACGTGCCGCAGCGAGGGGTGGAAGAGCACCGCGAAGCAGAAGGTGATGCCCGCCTCGGCGGCCACCTGCGCCACCCGTTCCGGGGGCAGTTCCAGGTCCACGCCGAGCTTCTCCAGCACGTCGGAGGCCCCGCTGGCGCTGGAGGAGGCCCGGTTGCCGTGCTTGACGACCTTCACCCCGGTCCCGGCGACGACGATCGCCGACATGGTGGAGATGTTCACCGTCTTGGCCCGGTCGCCGCCGGTGCCGACGATGTCCACGGCCGGGCCCGGCACCTCGATGGTCCGCGCGTGCCGGTACATGGCCCGTACCAGGCCGGAGATCTCCTCGACGGTCTCGCCCTTGGCCCGCAGCGCCACCGCGAACCCGGCGATCTGCGCGTCGGTGGCCTCGCCCCGCATGATGCGGTCCATCGCCCAGGCGGTGGCGTCCTCGCTCAGGTCCTGGCCGGCCAGCAGGGCGCTGAGCACGTCGGGCCAGGAGTGCGCCGCCATGGTGTCGCCTCCGGCGGGGGTAGCAGCGCTCATGGGAACCACATCCTGGCAGTAGACCGACGTGAATGGTGCCGCCACCCTATCGACTCCGGGCGGCTGTGCGGCGGCCCGTTCAACCCGTGGGCACGCGGTACGTGAGGAGTGCCCGTACGCCCGGAAGGGGCCCACGGGACGGACCCGTGAACCCCTTCCGGTGTGGCGGATTCAGCTGGTGCAGCTGTCGGCAGCGTGCGGTCAGTGGTGGCCGTGGCTGCTTTCGATCTCGCGGTACTCCTCCCGCGTCGGCTTCGGGATCTGGCCGGACTCGCCGTAGTAGCCCTTGGAGAGCCGGGCCCGCAGCTTCTGACCGCGGGAGATCTTCCGCTCGACACCGTTCTCGTCGGTACGCGGCCCGATCTCGACGGGCTGGTACTGGTCGTGAGCGGTGAGCGTGTGCAGCTGCTCCTGGGAGAGCGGCTCGTGGATCTCGACGAACTCGCCGTGCGGGAGCCGCTTGATGGTGCCGGTCTCGCGACCGTGCAGCACCTTCTCCCTGTCCTTGCGCTGGAGGCCCAGGCAGACGCGGCGGGTGATGATGAACACCAGGACCGGCAGGACGAAGAACGCCACCCGCACGAACCAGGTGATCGCGTTGATCGACAGGTGGAAGTGCGTCGCCCACAGGTCGTTGCCGCCGCCGACGAGGCACACGAAGTACCAGGAGATCCACGCGGCGCCGAAGGCGGTACGCGTCGGGGCGTTCCGCGGCCGGTCGGCGATGTGGTGCTCCCGCTTGTCGCCGGTGACCCACGCCTCGATGAACGGGTACAGCGCGATGGTGACCAGCACCAGCGGGAAGATGATCATCACCGGGATGAACACGCCGAGCACCAGCGTGTGGCCCCAGGCGTTGATCTCCCAGCCGGGCATCACACGCACCAGGCCCTCGGAGAAGCCCATGTACCAGTCGGGCTGCGCGTTGGTGGACACCTGGTCCGGCCGGTAGGGGCCCAGCACCCAGATCGGGTTGATGCTGAAGAGCGCCGCGATCGCCGCGATCACACCGAAGACCAGGAAGAAGAAGCCTCCCGCCTTGGCCATGTAGACCGGCAGCAGCGGCATGCCGACCACGTTGGTGTTCTTGCGGCCGGGGCCCGCGAACTGGGTGTGCTTGTGGTAGAAGACCAGGATCAGGTGCGCCACCAGCAGCCCGAGCATGATGCCCGGCAGCAGCAGGATGTGGATGGAGTAGAACCGCGCGACGAAGTCGTCACCCGGGAACTCCCCGCCGAAGAGGAACATCGACAGGTACGTGCCCACGATCGGCACGGACAGGATCGCGCCCTCCATGAAGCGGACACCGGTACCGGACAGCAGGTCGTCCGGCAGCGAGTAACCGGTGAAGCCGGTGAACATGCCCAGTGCGAAGAGCAGGAACCCGAAGACCCAGTTGACCTCGCGCGGCTTGCGGAACGCCCCCGTGAAGAAGACGCGCATCATGTGCACGAACATCGCCGCGAGGAAGATCAGCGCCGCCCAGTGGTGGATCTGCCGCACGAGCAGACCGCCGCGCACGTCGAAGCTGATGTCCAGCGTCGAGGCGTACGCCTCCGACATCCGCACCCCGTGCATCGGGGTGTAGGCGCCGTGGTACTCCACCTCGTTCATCGACGGGTGGAAGAACAGCGTCAGGTAGACGCCGGTCAGGATGATGATGATGAAGCTGTAGAGCGCGACCTCACCCAGCATGAAGGACCAGTGGTCCGGGAAGATCTTGCGCATGTTGGCCTTGGCGAGGCTGTAGATGCCCAGCCGTCCGTCGGCCCAGTCGGCGACCCGCTCCCCCGCGGGCGCCTTCTTCTTGCCCTCGGCAGCGGCGCTGCCATGGGCCTCGGTTGCTGTACTCATCCGCGCTCCCAGAAGGCCGGACCGACGGGCTCCTCGAAGTCGCCCTGCGCTTCGAGGTAGCCGTCCTTGTTGACGCTGATGTTGAGCTGCGGCAGCGGGTGGCCGGCGGGTCCGAAGAGCACGCGCGCACCGTCGGACAGGTCGAACGTCGACTGGTGGCACGGGCACAGGACGTGGTGGGTCTGCTGCTCGTAGAGGCTGACGGGGCAGCCGACGTGCGTGCAGATCTTCGAGAACGCGACGATGCCCTCGTGCGACCAGTCCAGCTCGCGCTTGTCCTTGATGTCGTCCGGCTCCAGCCGGACCAGCATCAGGGCCGCCTTGGCGATCTCCGTCTGGAAGTCCTCGTCCTCGTGGTCCAGGCCCTCGGGACGGGCGAAGGTGAGCGAGCCGACGGAGATGTCCTCGGGACGCAGCGGCTGGTTGGTGTTCTCGTTGACCAGCAGCTTGCCCTTCTTCCAGGCGGTGTGCCGCAGCTTGTCCTCGGGCAGCGGGCCCAGGTCGCGCAGCAGCACCACACCGGAGAGCGGCACCAGGGCCACCGCACCGAACATGGTGTTGCGGATCAGCTTCCGGCGCCCGAGCGCGGACTCCTTGGCACCCTGCTTGAAGTCCGAGATGACCTTCTCGCGGACCGCGGGCTCCGCCGCGATCGGGTGACGCTCGTCGACCATCTCCTCGTCGGACATCAGCGTGCGGGCCCAGTGGACCGCGCCGGCACCGATGCAGAAGAGCGCCACGCCGAGGGTGAGGCCGAGCGCGAGGTTCAGCGCGCTGACGTGCCCGAGCGGCCAGACGTAGATGATCTTGTCGATCGGGAACGCCACGAAAGAGGCGATGAAGCCGATCGTGGCCAGCATCGACACCGTGAACAGCAGGGCGACGGTGCGCTCGGAGCGCTTGGCGGCCCGCTCGTCGATGTCCTGGATGCGGTGCTCGTGGGGCGGCAGCCCCGGGTCGGCGAACGGGTCGTTCTTGCCCGCTACCTCGCCGTGTGCCTTGTCCTGCTCGCGGGGCAGGTTCTCGTCTGACACGTTCTCGTTGGGTCCAGTCTCGCTACTCATGACTTCTTGGCCTTTGCGGTCCGAGCGGCGACCCAGACGGCGACGGCGATCATCGCGCCGAGGCCGAAGATCCAGGCGAACATGCCCTCGCTGACGGGGCCGAAGCCACCGAGCTTGAACCCGCCGGGGCTCTCGGACTTGTCGCTGTTGACCTCCTTCACATAGGCGACGATGTCCCGCTTGTCCTTCTCGGGAAGCGCGCCATCGGTGAAGGACGGCATGTTCTGGGGGCCGGTCTGCATGGCCTCGTAGATGTGCTTCTCGTCCACATCGCCGAGGTCGGGCGCGAACTTGCCGTGCGTGAGGGCGCCGCCCTCGCCGGTGAAGTTGTGGCACTGCGAGCAGTTGGTGCGGAAGAGCTCCCCACCCCGGGCGACGTCGGCCCCGCTCGGGTCGTACATCTCCTTGGTGGGCTGGCTCGGGCCCGAGCCCAGCGAGGCGACGTACGCGGCGAGCTGGTTGATCTCGTCCTGGCTGTAGATGTTCTTCTTCCGCGGCACCTGGGCGCCGGGCTGCTGGGCCGGCATGCGGCCCGTGCCCACCTGGAAGTCCACCGCCGCGGCCCCGACACCGACCAGGCTGGGACCGTCGCTGGTCCCCTGGCCGCCGGTACCGTGGCAGCTGGAGCACCCGGTGGCGTAGAGCTTCTTGCCCTCCTCGATGGCGAGGGACTTACTCGACTCCTGCTTCTCGGCCTTGGCCTCACCCGCGGGAGCGAACGCGGTGTACAGCCCCCCGGTGGCCGCCAGCGCGAAGAGTAGAACGACAAGCGCCGCCAGCGGATGGCGCCGTCGTGCGGAGAGCTTTTTCACGGATTACCCCGGTGTCAGGATCTTCTCGTCGATGCGGTGTCTGTCCGTTGATTCCGTAGTCCGCCAGTGCGGTACGGCGCGCGGCGATGCCACGCCCGCGCGGTTACCGGATCAGGTAGATCGTGGCGAAGAGGCCGATCCAGACGACATCGACGAAGTGCCAGTAGTAGGACACGACGATGGCGGCGGTGGCCTGGTGGTGTGTGAACCGCCTGGCCGCATAGGTGCGCCCCAGGACGAACAGGAAGGCGATGAGGCCGCCCGTCACGTGCATCCCGTGGAAGCCGGTGGTCAGGTAGAACACCGATCCGTACGGGCTGGAGGAGAGCGAGGTGCCCTCCTTGACCAGTTCCGTGTATTCGAAGACCTGGCCGCCGATAAAGATCGCACCCATGATGAAGGTGACGATGAACCACGCCCGGAGCTTCTTCACATCACCGCGCTCGGCAGCGAAGACGCCGAGCTGGCAGGTGAGCGAGGAGAGCACCAGGATCGTGGTGTTCGTCGCCGAGAAGGGAAGGTTCAGCTGTGAGGCATGCTCCTTCCAGTAATCGGCTCCGGTCACCGACCGAAGGGTGAAGTACATCGCGAAGAGGGCCGCGAAGAACATCAGCTCGGAACTCAGCCAAATGATGGTTCCGACGCTGGTGAGGTTCGGCCTGTTGACCGACGGGTGCGCGTGCCCGGTTTCTACTGCTGTTGCTGTCGCCACGACCGACATTATGTCGGTCGCTTATCCCGGCCTCACTTCGGGGGGTCCCGTTCGGTGTGTCCGTACCCGCCGACCGCCTCGTGCCCTGCACGGACGGCCCTCCCCCACCCCGGGCACGGCCCTCGTACGGACCAGTACGGGCGTGTGCTGCCCGGTGTTGACGGGGCGTCGGAGGGAGTAGCATCCGAGCCCCAGCGGTTCACTCGATTCGCAACGCTACGGACGCGGAGGAACGATGCAGCCGACCGCCACGGTGCTGGTCTACAGCGACAACGCCACCACCCGCGAGCAGGTGCGGCTCGCCGCGGGCCGCCGGCCGGCCGCCGACGTGCCCGAGGTCCGCTACCTGGAATGCGCCACCCTGCCGGCCCTCCTGAGCACGCTGGAGGAGCAGCACGTGGATGTGTGCGTGCTGGACGGGGAGACCTCCCCGGCCGGCGGCATGGGCGTGTGCCGCCAGATCAAGGACGAGATCTTCGAGTGCCCCCCGGTGCTGCTGCTGATCGGCAGGCCGCAGGACGCCTGGCTGGCCACCTGGAGCCGGGCGGAGGCGACCGTGGCGCACCCGGTGGACCCGGTCGCGCTGGCCGATGCGCTGGCCGGGCTGCTGCGCCGGCGGGCCGCCCGGGGCAGCCTGGCCCGGGCCTGACCGCCACGCCGCTCCCCGGGGCCCCGCGCCCTTCCGTGCCGGCCGGCCTTCCGGGACGTCCCGCCGAGGACAACCGCGCGCCCGCCCGTCCCCCGTTCGGGGGGCGGGCGGGCGCGTCTCGTATGTCACACCTGCGGGCGGAGCCGGGCGGCGTCCGCCGCCCCGTTGCCGACCGGTCTGCCGTGGTCGACGGCGCTGCCGGCCCGCCATTCCTTCCAGTCCATGTTCCAGTCGCCGAAGCCGTTGCCGAAGGGCGCCATCTTCTCGCCCGCCGTGTTGACGTGCTGCACGATGTCGCCCTCGCGGACGGTGTTGAAGAACCACTTGGCGTTCTCGCTGCTCATGCCGGTGCAGCCGTGGCTGGTGTTGGAGACGCCCTGGGAGCCGACGGACCAGGGTGCTCCGTGCACGTACTCGCCGCTGTCGGTCAGCCGGGTGGCCCAGTGGACGCCGAGGTCGTAGAAGTCGGAGGCGCCGATGCTGGCGCTGGTCATCCGCACGTACGGCTCCTTGGTGAGGATCACCTTGATGCCGTTGCGGGTCTCGTAGCCCGCCTTGCCGGTGGTGATGGGCATCGTGTGGATGGTCCTGCCGTTCTTCTTGACCGTCATCCGGAGGGATGAGGCGTCCGCCACCGCGACTATTCGGTCGCCGGTCTTCATCCGGACGGGTTTGGCCTTGCCGCCGTACAGACCCTTCCGGATCTTCAGCCCTTTGAGTGACGACCGCAGCGTGATGGTGGCGTGGGCGGGCCAGTAGCTGCGCGGCCGGTAGTGCAGCTTCTTGCTGTCGACCCAGTGCCAGGAGCCCTCGACCCGGGGCTGGGAGTCGACCTTGAGGGCCCGCTCCACCAGCTCCCGCTGACGGCGTTCCTTGACCGGGCGGCTCAGTTCGGCCGTGAGGGGCATCCCGACGCCGTATGTGCCGTTCTGCGGGCCGAGTTTGACGTTCAGGTGCTTGGATGCGGGCCGGGTGCGGAAGTCCATCGTGCGCCGCCCTGGAGCGCCGTCCTGGTTCTCCGTGCCGACATCGAGGGTGTAGTGGGCGCCGGCGGCCAGCGGGCCGGTGCTGTGCCAGCTCTTGCCGTCGGCGGACAGCTCGCCCGGCACCACCCGTCCCGACGCGTCGGCTGCGGTGACGTCGGTGAGGGTGTCGCCGTTGCGGGAGGTGACCTTGAGCGGTTGGTTGGGGTCGACGTCCGTGGCGTCGGCGCGGGTGCTGACGGAGACGGCGTCGGTGGCGTCGTAGGGGGCGGAGGCGAGCGGGTCGCCGCTGCTGTTCCCGGTACCGCAGGCGGCGAGCCCCACGGAGAGGGGCGCCAGCAGCAGGGCGCAGCTCTTGACCGCCCGGCGCTTGTGCCTGCGGGTCAGTGTTCTGGGGGTGAGAAACCCCTGCGGAAGCGCGGTGCGCGGCCTGTGACTCATAGGCCCAAAATATGAATAATGGGCGATTCGGGCGCGCTGGATGCGTACGAACGGGTCGGCCCCCCGGAGTGTCGGGGGGCCGATCCTTGCTATTCGCTTGTCGTCGTGCTGTGAGGCGCCGTCAGGCGCGGGTCTCACTGGGTGCGGTTGGCACCGTGGTAGTACTCGAACACCCAGCCGAACAGACCGATCAGCAGCAGCGGCGCCGAGACGTACACCAGCCACCAGCCGATGGCCACGCCCAGGAAGGCGAAGGCGCCACCGAGGCCGAGGACGAGCGGCTGCCAGCTCCACGGGCTGAAGAAGCCCAGCTCGCCGGCGTCGTCCGCGACATCCGCCTCCTTGTTGTCCTGGGCCCCGGTGTCCACGCGGCGTGCGGTGAACGCCAGGTAGTAGCCGACCATGATGGCCAGACCGAAGGCCAGGAACAGGGCCGTGGTGCCCACCGGCTCCTTGGACCAGAGCCCGTAGGTGATCGCGACTGCCAGCAGGAAGAGCGACAGCCACAGGAACATCTTGCCCTGGATCTTCACTTCCCGGCCTCCTTGCTGCCGGCGAGGGCCTTCTCGCCCCGGTCCACGTTCTCCAGCTCGTCGAGCGCGGCGATCTCGGGGTGGTGCAGGTCGAACGCCGGGGATTCGGAGCGGATACGGGGCAGGGTGAGGAAGTTGTGCCGCGGCGGCGGGCAGCTGGTCGCCCACTCCAGCGAGCGGCCGTAACCCCACGGGTCGTCGACCTCGATCTTCTTGCCGTACTTGTGCGTCTTCCAGACGTTGTAGAAGAACGGCAGCATCGACATGCCGAGCAGGAACGAGCTGATCGTGGAGATCGTGTTCAGCGCGGTGAAGCCGTCGGCCGCCAGGTAGTCGGCGTACCGGCGCGGCATGCCCTCGGCACCCAGCCAGTGCTGGACGAGGAAGGTGCCGTGGAAGCCGATGAACAGCGTCCAGAAGGTGATCTTGCCGAGCCGCTCGTCCAGCATCTTGCCGGTGAACTTCGGCCACCAGAAGTGGAAGCCGGCGAACATCGCGAAGACCACGGTGCCGAAGACGACGTAGTGGAAGTGCGCCACGACGAAGTACGAGTCCGAGACGTGGAAGTCCATCGGCGGCGAGGCCAGGATGACGCCCGTCAGACCACCGAAGGTGAAGGTGATCAGGAACCCGATCGTCCACAGCATCGGTGTCTCGAAGGACAAGGAGCCCTTCCACATCGTGCCGATCCAGTTGAAGAACTTCACACCTGTCGGCACGGCGATCAGGAAGGTCATGAACGAGAAGAACGGCAACAGGACGCCGCCCGTGACGTACATGTGGTGCGCCCAGACCGTCACCGACAGACCGGCGATGGCGATCGTCGCGCCGATCAGACCGATGTAGCCGAACATCGGCTTACGGCTGAAGACCGGGATGACCTCGGAGACGATGCCGAAGAACGGCAGCGCGATGATGTACACCTCGGGGTGGCCGAAGAACCAGAACAGGTGCTGCCACAACAACGCTCCGCCGTTGGCGGAATCGAAGATGTGTGCCCCGAATTTACGGTCCGCCTCCAGGGCGAACAGCGCGGCGGCCAGCACCGGGAAGGCCAGCAGCACCAGCACACCGGTGAGCAGCACGTTCCAGGTGAAGATCGGCATGCGGAACATCGTCATGCCGGGGGCGCGCATGCAGATGATCGTGGTGATGAAGTTGACCGAGCCGAGGATCGTACCGAAGCCGGAGAGGGCCAGACCCATGATCCACATGTCGGCGCCGACACCCGGCGAGCGGACCGCGTCGGACAGCGGCGAGTAGGCGAACCACCCGAAGTCGGCCGCGCCCTGGGGGGTGAGGAAGCCGCCCACGGCGATGATCGAGCCGAACAGGTAGAGCCAGTAGGCGAACATGTTCAGCCGCGGGAACGCCACGTCCGGCGCACCGATCTGGAGCGGCATGATCCAGTTCGCGAAGCCACTGAACAGCGGGGTGGCGAACATCAGCAGCATGACGGTGCCATGCATGGTGAACGCCTGGTTGAACTGCTCGTTCGACATGATCTGCATGCCCGGCCGAGCGAGTTCGGCGCGCATGAACAGCGCCATGACGCCGCCGATGATGAAGAAGACGAACGACGTGATCAGGTAGAGACTGCCGATCGTCTTGTGGTCGGTGGTCGTCAGCCACGAGACCACCACCTGGCCGGGGCTCTTACGGCGTCCAGGGGATGTCGCCGGAGCCGTGTCGGCGGCGGCACCCTGGGGTTCGTTGAGGATGCTCACGGGTTATTCGTCTCCGCATTCTTGGCACCACCGGTGGTGGCGGTGCCCGCCGGGATGTAGCCGGTCTGGCCCTTCTTCGCCAGATCCTCCAGGTGCTTCTGGTAGCGCTCCGGGGAAACGATCTTCACGTTGAAGAGCATCCGGGAGTGGTCGACGCCGCACAGCTCGGCGCACTTGCCCCGGTAGGTGCCTTCCTTGCTGGGGGTCACCTCGAAGCGGTTGACATGGCCCGGAATGACGTCCTGCTTCATCAGGAACGGCAGGACCCAGAAGTCGTGGATGACGTCGCGGGAGGTCAGGATGAACTGGACCTTCTCGCCCTTCGGCAGCCACAGGGTCGGGCCCGGGTTGCCGTTCTGGGGGTTCCTCTCACCTGGAGTGCCGGCCTCGTAGACGCCCTCGGCGCCCTTGGGGAAGCCCTTGGTCATCCGGTCCGGGATGGCGCTCAGCTCCTTGTGGAGCGAGTCCTTCGTGGTGACGTCCGTCTTGGGGTCGCCGTCCACGTCCTCGATGTAGTTGAAGCCCCAGCTCCACTGGTAGCCCACGACGTTGATGACGTGGTCGGGCTTCTTCGAGGTCTCCAGGAGCTTGGTCTCATCCCGCGCGGTGAAGTAGAAGAGCACCGAGATGATGATGATCGGGACCACGGTGTACAGCGCCTCGATGGGCATGTTGTACCGGGTCTGGGCGGGGATCTCGACCTTGGACCGGGAGCGCCGGTGGAAGATGACACTCCACAGGATCAGCCCCCACACCAGGACGCCCACGGCGAGCGCCGCCGCCCAGGAGCCCTGCCACAGGGAGAGGATCCGCGGCGCCTCGTCCGTTACCGGGGTGGGCATTCCGAGGCGGGGGAAGTCCTTTGATGTGCAACCGGTCGCGGTCGCCAGGACCAGGCCCGCGGCCAGCGCCTGCTGCAGCTTCCGCCGCATCGGGCGCCGCGACGAGCGGTCGGAGCCGTTGGGACTCACGTAGCGCCTTCCCGAGAGTCTCGCCCGCGTCGGTCGGGCGCGGCCCTCTTACGTGGTCGGGCGCCGGCCCTGGCGCGGGCAGGGGTTTGGATGTTTATGCGGACCAAACCCTAGCCGACGCCATTTGGGGTCGCGCGGGGAGGGGGCACAACGCGCCGCGTACCACCCCGATGGGGTCGGATGCCGCCGCGGCGGACCGGAACCGCCGCCCGGGGCCCGCGTTCCGCGCCTTCGCGGCGGCACCACGGCGGGGAGCACGCAAGGCAGTTCGCGCCGTGCGGCGCGACCGCCGGGGCGGTGCGGCGCACCGTGGCGCGCGGGCTGCGGCGGGGGCGGGGACGGGAGGTGCGCGGGCGGCGGAGGGCGGAAGCGGTGCGGACCGGAGGACATAGGACTCGAACAACAGTCCGGTGACGGGCCGGACGGGCACGCTCCGGCGGCGTACGGGGGCCGGTAGCGTGCGAATGTGTCTTATTTCGATGCCGCCTCCTCGCTCCCCCTCCACCCCGTGGCCCGGCAGGCGCTGCTGGCCTCGCTGGACGAGGGGTGGGCCGATCCCGCGCGGCTGCACCGGGAGGGCCGGCGGGCGCGGATGCTGCTCGACGCGGCCCGCGAGACCGCCGCGGAGGCCGTCGGATGCCGCCCGGACGAACTGACGTTCACCCCGTCGGGCACCCAGGCCCTGCACACCGCGACGGCGGGCGCGCTCGCGGGGCGGCGCCGCACCGGTCACCGTCTGGTCGTCTCCGCCGTCGAGCACTCGGCGGTCCTGCACGCCGCCCAGGCCCACGAGCGGGCCGGCGGCACCGTGACGACGGTCGGTGTCGACCGGACGGGGCGCCTGGACGCACAGGAGTGGCGGGCAGCGCTCGGCGCCGGGTGCGCGCTGGCCTGCCTCCAGTCCGCGAATCACGAGGTCGGCACCGTGCAGCCCGTCGAGGAGGCGGCGCAGGCGTGCGCGGAGGCGGGCGTGCCGCTGCTGGTGGACGCCGCCCAGTCGCTGCCCTGGGGCCCGGTGCCCGGGGACTGGTCGCTGCTGGCCGGCAGCGCCCACAAATGGGGCGGTCCGGCCGGGGTGGGGCTGCTGGTGGTGCGCAAGGGGGTGCGGTTCGCACCGCCCGGACCGGCCGACGAGCGCGAGGCCGGCCGCGCGGCCGGCTTCGAGAACATCCCCGCGATCGTCGCCGCCGCCGCTTCCCTGCGGGCCGTACGGGCCGAGGCGGACGCCGAAGCGGCGCGGCTGCGGGCGCTGGTGGACCGGATCAGATCCCGGGTACCCGAACTGGTGCCCGACTGCGAGGTCGTCGGCGACCCCGTGCGGCGGCTCCCGCACCTGGTGACCTTCTCCTGTCTGTACGTGGACGGAGAGGCGCTGCTGCACGCGCTGGACGCCGCCGGCTTCTCCGTGTCCTCCGGCTCCTCCTGCACCTCCGGCACCCTGACGCCCAGCCATGTGCTGCGCGCGATGGGCGTGCTGTCGGAGGGCAACGTCCGCGTCTCGCTGCCGCCGGGCACGGACGCCGACGAGGTGGAGCGGTTCCTCGACGTGCTGCCCGGCGCCGTCGCAGGGGTGCGGGCGCAGGCCGCAGCGCCCGCCGCCGTCCCGCACTCCCCGGCGGGCCGCCCCGAGGCCCCGGGCACCGGCACGGGTCGAGCGGCAGCGGACGAAGCGGGCACGGACGGGGCCGGGCTGACCCTCGACGCGCGGGGCAAGCTGTGTCCGCTGCCGGTGATCGAGCTGGCGAAGGCCATCGGCACCGTACCGGCCGGCGGCCTCGTCCGGGTCCTCGCCGACGACGAGGCGGCACGCCTGGACATCCCCGCCTGGTGCGAGATGACGGGGCACACCTTCGAGGGGAGGGAGGGGGTCACCTTCCGGGTGCGGCGGGCCGCACCCTGACGGCGGGGCCCCCGGGCAGCGGCGGCCTCAGTTCAGATGGGCCTGCACCTCGGTGGCGGCGTCATGGCCGTACGCCTTGGTGAAGCGCTCCATGAAGTGGACCCGCTTGAGCTCGTACTCCTGGGTGCCGATGGTCTCGACGACCAGGGTGGCCAGCATGCAGCCGACCTGCGCGGCCCGCTCCAGGCCGACGCCCCAGGCGAGCCCGGAGAGGAAGCCGGCGCGGAAGGCGTCGCCGACGCCGGTGGGGTCGGCCTTCTCGCGCTCCTCGGCGACGCCGACGACGATCGGCTCCTGGCCCGCGCGGTCGATGCGGGCCCCCTTCTTGCCGAGTGTGGTGACGCGGGTGCCGACCTTCTGGAGCACCTCCTCGTCGCTCCAGCCGGTCTTCGACTCGATCAGTTCCTTCTCGTACTCGTTCGAGAAGAGGTAGGTGGCGCCCTCGGTCAGCTGCCGGATGCCCTCCCCGTCCATCCGTGCGATCTGCTGGGAGTAGTCGGCGGCGAAGGGGATGCCGCGGGTGCGGCACTCCTCGGTGTGCCGGAGCATGCCCTCGGGGTCGTCGGCGCCGATCAGGACGAGGTCGAGCCCGCCCACCCGGTCGGCGACGTGCTGGAGTTCGATGAGCCGGGCCTCGCTCATGGCACCGGTGTAGAAGGAGCCGATCTGGTTGTTGTCGGCGTCCGTGGTGCAGACGAATCGTGCCGTGTGCGCGACCTCCGAGATGCGGACCGACTCGGTGTCCACGCCGTGGCGCTCCAGCCAGGCCCGGTACTCCTCGAAGTCCTCGCCCGCGGCACCGACGAGGATCGGCCGGACGCCGAGCTGGCCCATGCCGAAGGCGATGTTGGCGCCGACGCCGCCGCGGCGGATGTCGAGGCGGTCGACGAGGAAGGAGAGCGAGACCGTGTGCAACTGGTCGGCGACCAGTTGGTCGGAGAAGCGCCCCGGGAAGGTCATCAGGTGGTCGTTTGCGATGGAGCCGCAGACTGCGATACGCACGACGAATTCTGCTCCTGAGAGACATCGGGTACCCCCGCACGCGGGGCGCGCGGAGGACAGGCGGCAGTAACGCTACCCGCTGGGGCCGTCGAGCCGAACAGGACACAATCGCCTCATATCCGGCCGTTCCACCACGTTCGGTACGAGATGCGCACGCCCGGTACCGGCGTGGAACCGTCCGCTTCCCCGGACCGTCCCACCCACGTCCCCGGTTGCGGGGGCGGCCCGGGCAAGACCTGCACGACGCGGAGCCGAAGGAGTTCTCGGTGAGTACAGACCCCTCCCCCAGGACCGAGGAACGGTCCCCCCGGAGCGAGGACCGGCCTGCACCCCGGAGCAGGCGGCGGCAGCTGACCGTCGTCTCCGTGGCCGCGGCGGTGCTGCTGGCCGCCGGGGGCGGCGCGTACTGGGCGTCCACCGCCTCCTCCTCGAACGAATCGGACGCCACCGACACCGCCGCCGCGGGCGCCGGCCGGCCGAAGCTGGCACTGGACGGCACCGCGGCGTCCGCGCACGGCGACGGCGAGGGCATCGCACCCGGCGAGCCGATGGGGCCGCGCGGCTACCGCGCCGAGGGCCAGCTGCCCGACGGCCCGCGGACCGCCGCGGTGCGCCGCACCGGACACGAGGTGACCGAGGACCAGGTCGCGAAGCTCGCCGCGGCGCTCCACCTCAAGGGCGCGGTCAAGGCCGAGGACGACCGCTGGCGGGTGGGCGGCGGTCCCGGCGACGGGGCGCGGCTGACGGCCGAACGCGGCAAGAACGGCGGTGCGTGGACGTACCAGAACGGCGGCACCGTGCCGCTCGACGCCGACGCCACCCCCGAGCCCGACCCGGCACCGCGCGGCAAACCGCTGTCCGAAAAGAAGGCGAAGGACGCCGTACGCCCCGCCCTGCGCGCCCTGGGCCTTGAGGACGCCTCCCTCAAGGCCGGGTCGCCGGTGGGCAGCACCCGCACGGTGACGGCCTCGCCGAAGGTGGCCGGGCTGCCGACGCACGGCTGGGACACCACGTTCGTGGTGGACGAGCACGGCACCGTCACACGGGCGCAGGGGAGCTGGAACCAGACCCACAAGGGCGCCGCGTACCCGGTGCTGAGCGCCTCCGCGACACTGGACCGGCTCAACAAGGCGAGCCAGTCACGCGGCGGCCACACCGGTGAGGGCGCCGGGAACAAGCCCACCACGATCGGCGACGCCCGCTTCGGGCTGTCGCTGGAGCGCTCGCACGGCCGCCCCCTGCTGGTGCCGGCCTGGCTGTACGAGGTGAAGCGGAAGGGCGGCGGCGATCTGGAGGTCACCCACCCGGCGGTGGACCCGAAGTACTTGAAGCCATCCCGCACCTCGGGCCACCCCTCGGCACCGGAGGCGCACAAGCCGGGCAAGGGCGACCACTCCGAGGGCACCGGTCCGGGACGTCACAAGACCGCACAGGCGATCGAGTCGTACTCCGCCGAGGGCCGCACCCTGACGGTCCACTTCTGGGGCGGGGTGTGCGACGCCTACAAGGCCACCACCGAGGAGACCGGCGACCGGGTGGAGGTCAAGCTCGACGCGAAGCCGAAGCAGGACGGCAAGAACGTCTGTGTCAAGATCGCCAAGCGGCAGACCGTACAGGTGGAACTCGACAAGAAGCTGGGCGACCGCAAGGTCGTGGACGCCCGCGACGGCCGGAAGCTGCCGCACAAGTGACGGGGCGGCCCGTGCCGCTCCCGAAAGCCGACAAGGGCGGCGGACTCCTGGTGGGGGGAGTCTGCCGCCCTTGTCATGCCCGTACCGGCCGCCACGGGAGGACGGCCGGCCGGATCAGTTGAACGAGTCGCCGCAGGCGCAGGAGCCGGTGGCGTTGGGGTTGTCGATGGTGAAGCCCTGCTTCTCGATGGTGTCCACGAAGTCGATGGAGGCACCACCCAGGTAGGGGGCGCTCATCCGGTCGGTGACGACCTTGACGCCGTCGAACTCCTTGACCACGTCGCCGTCGAGCGAGCGCTCGTCGAAGAAGAGCTGGTACCGCAGGCCGGAGCAGCCACCCGGCTGGACGGCGACGCGCAACGCCAGGTCGTCGCGGCCCTCCTGCTCCAGCAGGCTCTTGACCTTCGCGGCGGCGGCGTCGGACAGGATGATGCCCTCGCTTACAGCGGTCTCGTCCGAAACGGACATCTGCTTCTCTCCCGGGTTGTACGGACTGCTCTCTTACCGTCGGCTCAACCGACGGCATCCCGGATTCATTCCAGGAGTGGTCACTTCATGCTCGCACACCCCCGCGGGGATCGGGAATGTGTCACATCGACGCGATCACCATCGTCAAAGTGACGCGAAGCAGCTATGATAGATAACGTCACTTAGACGAGAAGCCTGCCGTCCCGGCGTCCGAGTGGCACCAGACGACTACCGAGCCAACAGAAAGGGCTGGTCCTGTGAGTGCCGCCCAGCCGCTGGACGTCCAGCCGACCCCGCTCGCCCTGCTGCTGCTCGGCCGTGAGGCCGACCCCCGGAGCGAACGCGGCGTCGAATGCCCCGGAGACCTCCCCGCCCCCTCCGACCCCGGTCTGGTGGCCCGGGCCCGCGCCGCCAAGGAAGCACTCGGCGACCGCGTCTTCGTCCTGGGCCACCACTACCAGCGCGACGAGGTCATCGCCTTCGCCGACGTCACCGGCGACTCCTTCAAGCTCGCCAAGGACGCCGCGGCCCGCCCCCAGGCCGAGTACATCGTCTTCTGCGGCGTCCACTTCATGGCCGAGTCCGCCGACATCCTCACCGCCGACACCCAGCAGGTCGTCCTCCCCGACCTGGCCGCGGGCTGCTCCATGGCCGACATGGCCACCGCCGAACAGGTCGCCGAATGCTGGGACGTGCTCACCGAAGCGGGCGTCGCCGGCACGACCGTCCCCGTCTCCTACATGAACTCCTCCGCCGACATCAAAGCCTTCACCGGCCGGCACGGCGGCACCATCTGCACCTCCTCCAACGCCCGCCGCGCACTCGACTGGGCCTTCTCCCAGGGCGAGAAGGTGCTCTTCCTGCCCGACCAGCACCTCGGCCGCAACACCGCCGTCCGCGATCTGGGCATGTCCCTCGACGACTGCGTCGTCTACAACCCGCACAAGCCCGGCGGCGGCCTCACCCCGCAGCAGCTGCGCGACGCGAAGATGATCCTGTGGCGCGGCCACTGCTCCGTGCACGGCCGCTTCTCCCTCGACTCCGTCGACGAGGTCCGCGCCCGGATACCCGGCGTCAACGTGCTGGTCCACCCCGAGTGCAAGCACGAGGTCGTCGCCGCCGCCGACCACGTCGGCTCCACGGAACACATCATCAAGACCCTCGAAGCCGCACCCGCCGGCAGCTCCTGGGCCGTCGGCACCGAACTCAACCTCGTACGACGCCTCGCCAACCGCTTCGCCGAGCAGGACAAGCAGATCGTCTTCCTCGACCGCACCGTCTGCTTCTGCTCCACCATGAACCGCATCGACCTGCCCCATCTGGTCTGGGCCCTCGAATCCCTCGTCGACGGCCGCGTCGTCAACCGCATCCAGGTCGACGCCGAGACGGAGAAGTACGCCAAGCTGGCCCTGGAACGGATGCTCGCCCTGCCGTAACCTGCGGCCGATGCTGCTGCGACCTGTCAGGGACACCGAAGAAGACGCCGAGACCGTACGGAAACTCGCCGAAGCGGCGTTCGGGGCGTCGCACGCCCTCAAAGGCGACGCCCCCACCGCACCGCCCACCGAAGCGCGGGCCGCACGCAGCAGGGAGAAGATCCGCCACATCGTCCGGCACGACCCCGCCGGCAGCTGGCTCGCCGAGGATCACACCGGGCAGGCCGTCGGCGCCGCCCAGTCCCACATCCGTGAAGGCACCTGGGGCCTGGCACTCCTGGTCGTCCTCCCCGGAGCACAGGGCAAAGGCGTCGGCAGCGCACTGCTCCAGCGCACCCTCGAATACGGACGCGGCTGCCTGCGCGGCATCATCTGCTGCTCCCGGCACCCCGCCGCGGCCCGCGTCTACCGGCAAGCCGGCTTCGAGCTGCACCCCACCATCCGGATGCGGGGCACCGTCGACCGGGCCGCACTCGGCACCGTCGACGGCGCGGCCGTGGAAGGCGGGCCCCGCGACCGCGACCTGCTCGACTCCATCGACCGACGGCTGCGTGGCGGGGCCCACGGGCCCCACCACACCTACCTGATGCGGCACAACCGCCTCGTCGTCGCCGACGACCTCGCCGGCAGCGGGTACTGCTACATCGGTGCCGACGGAAAGGTCGCACTGCTGGGCGCCACCTCGCGGCGACTGGCCAAACGCGTACTGACCGCCGCCCTCCTGGCAGTCGACGAGGGGGTCACCGTAGAGGTCCAGGACATCACCGCCGACCAGCAGTGGGCCGTCGACGTGGGCCTCGACGCCGGCCTGGAACTCCGAGCCGAGGGCTTCGTCTGCTACCGCGGCCTCCGCCCCCCAACCCCGTACATCCCCTCGGGCGCCTTCTTGTAAGACACCCGACCTTGGTACCTACCGCCTGGTACCCCAACGGAAAGCAACAACGAACATCAACGGAGTCACAAACCCCGCCAAGGGCTCCCGCCGCAAGGCGGGGCTCTTTCACGTCAACGGGCTTGCGCTCTTTCGGCCGGGGGTCCTAGGGGGCGGAGCCCCCTAGCGGGGGGCAGTTGGGTGGGGGTCCCCCCGGACGGAGTCTGGGGGAGGAGCCGCCCCAACGCCCGTCCGGCGAGGACCGGGGGTTTGGGGGCAGAGCCCCCAACAAATGAACGGCGTCCCGCTGCTCCGCACCGAGCGAGGCGAACGCATTGGTGACGGTCGGCCCCGGGCTCAGCCCGTTCACGCGGACGCCCCGCTCCTTCAATTCGTGGGTGAGCCCGCGGGCATAGGACAGCAGCCCCGCCTTGGCCGCGCCGTAGACCGTCGCGTTGTCGTGTCCGATGAATGCGGAGACCGAGCCGACGAGAATGACGGAGGACTGCTGCGAGAAGAGTGGAAGCAGTTCCTTGATGAGGAAGAACGGCGCTTTGAGATTGGTTGCGAGGAGCCTGTCGAATGCCTCCTCGGTCCACTCCTCGATCGGGAGATGAGTGGTGTCGGCGGCGTTGCTCATCAGAATGTCGAGCTTCGGCCATTCGGCCTGGAGCCGCGCCGCGAGCGCGGCTTGCGCGGGCACGTCACCGGCGTCGCTGGCGATGGCCAGCACCGGTCCGTCCAGTTGCCGGGCGGCCTCGTCCAGTTTTTCCTGTGAGCGGCCGGTGATCGCGACGGAGGCTCCTTCGGCGAGGAATTCGCGGGCGGTCTCCAGCCCGATTCCGCTCGACCCTCCTGTGATCAGTGCATGCTTTCCCGCTAGACGACCCATGGGTTTTCCCTTTTCTTCCGGCGCAGTGACGCGCGTATCGACAACGACGACGGGCTGCCCCGCCGGCGACGGACTGCCCCGTCAGCAGCGGCGGTGCCCGGCCGACAACGGACTGCCACGTCAGCGACGGGAGACAGGCCGTCGGCAACGCAGCACCCGGCCGCCGGCAGGCCGGGTTCAGATCGCGGTGCGCCCACCGTCCGCGGCCACGACCGCCCCGGTCACATAGCCGGCCCGGTCGCCGGCGAGGAAGGCGACGACGTGTGCCACCTCGTCCGGGTCGGCGGTGCGCTTGAGCGCGGTGGTCAGGCCCATGCCGCCCATGTCCGGGCCCATGGCCGCGACCACCTTCGAGGTGCGCATCGGGCCGGGGGCGACTGCGTTGACCCGTACGCCGGAGGAGGCGAACTCCGCAGCCCAGGTGCGGGTCAGCGATTCGAGCGCAGCCTTGGTGGCGCCGTACACGGCCATGCCCGGCATGCCGAGGCCGGCGGCGGTGGAGCTGACGTTGACGATGCTGCCGCCGCCGCTCGCGGCCATCTTCGGGGCGAGCTGCGCGGTGAGCAGGAACGGGGCACGCACGTTGACCGCGAAGGACGCGTCGTAGCTCGCGAGGTCCTGCTCGGTGGTCGGGGCGAACGTCATGACGCTCGCGTTGTTGATCAGTATGTCCACGGCTCCGGCGTCCTCGGCCAGCCGCTGCACGGCTGCCGGGTCGGTCACGTCGGCCGTGACGAAGCGGACCGTCCCGGTGGTCTCGCCGGATGTGAGGTCCCGCACGACCTGGGCGCCGCGTTCGGGGTCGGTGCCGGTGAGGATCAGGTCGGCTCCCTGGGCGGCGAGCACCCGGGCCGTCGCGTGTCCGAGTCCGCCGATGGCTCCGGATCCGGTGACGAGTGCGGTCTTTCCTGCAAAGTCCATTGCTGCGCCCTTCGCGCCCGGCAGGGGGTCGGCCGACTTCTGTGCGGGCGTTCCAAAAGTCATGCGAGCGAAGCTATGACTTCTTGAACGCCCTGTCAAGAAGTTGTAGCCTCGGCCACGTGGCACGCACCGGACGGCCCCGCGGGTTCGACAAGGACCAGACGCTGACGCGGGCACTCGAACTGTTCTGGTCCCGGGGGTACGGGGCGACGTCGATCCAGGACCTGGTCGACACGCTGGCCGTGGAACGCGGCAGCCTCTACGGGACGTTCGGGGACAAACGCCGCTTCTACCTGGAGGCCGTGCGGCTCTACTGGGAGGTGTACGAGCGGCACCTGACCGCCGCGCTCGACACCACGCCACTCCTGCCCGCGCTGCGCGAGATCCTGACCCACCCGGCCCGCCTGGACGAGCTGATCTCGGATGTGGGGGTGCCGCAGGGCTGTCTGGTGGGCAACACCACCGCGGAGCTCGTCCCCCACGACAGCGAGGCCACCGAAGTCGTCGCCCGCTCGTACCGCCGGTTCACGGCCATCCTCACCGACGCGCTGCGCCGCGGCCAGGCCGCCGGCGAGGTCACCGACAGCGCCCGTCCTGAGGACCAGGCCCAGCTGCTGCTCTACGTCGTCCAGGGCCTGTCGCTCGTCTCGCGGGCGGGTCTCGACAGGACGGCGGCCCTGGCCGCGATCGACACCGCGATCGACGCGCTTCGGGCGTGACCACAGGGGGCCTTCACAGGCCCCCGGACAAGGACCGGAGAAGCAGAAAGGGCCGAGGCCCCACCCGGGAAGGGTGGCGCCTCGGCCGCAGGGTGCGGCACCTCGGCCGCAGCAACCGTCAGGAGGCGGAGGAACCGTCAGGAGGCGGAGGCCTCCGCCATTTCGCGGGGTTCCGTGGCGGCCGTCCCCTCGGGGGGCGTGCCCCTCCGCTTCGCGGCCCGCTTCTCCTTCCGCAGCTCGATCATGGTGTACAGCGTGGGCACCAGCAGCAGGGTGAGCAGGGTCGAGGTGACCAGCCCGCCGATGACGACGACGGCCAGCGGCTGCGAGATGAAGCCGCCGTCCCCGGTGACGGCGAGCGCCATCGGGGTAAGGGCGCAGATCGTCGCGAGGGCGGTCATCAGGATGGGCCGCAGCCGGTGCCGGCCGCCCTCGATGACGGCTTCGACGACGCCGTAGCCCTGCCGCCGGTACTGGTTGATGAGGTCGATCAGCACGATGGCGTTGGTGACCACGATGCCGATCAGCATCAGCATGCCGATCATCGCGGGCACGCCCAGCGGGGTGCCGGTGACGACGAGCAGCCCGAGGGCGCCGGTGGCGGCGAACGGGATGGAGACCAGCAGGATCAGCGGCTGGATGAGCGAGCGGAACGTCGCCACCAGCAGCATGAAGACGATCGCGATGGCCGCGAGCATGGCGAGGCCGAGCGCGGTGAACGCCTCGTCCTGGTCCTGGGAGAGGCCGCCGATCTCGGCGGTGGCACCCGCGGGCAGGTCCAGGGAGTCGACGGCGGACTGGAGCTGGGCGCTGACGGCGCCGGTGTTGTCCCCGGTCGGCTTGGCCGTGATCGTCGCGGCGCGGGCGCCATCGATGCGGGTGAGCTGGACGGGTCCGTCCACGGTCCGCACGTCGGCGATCTTGCCGAGGGTGGCCTTGCCGACGGGCAGCTTCTTGAGTTCGGCGACGGTCTCGGCCGGCTGCGGGGAGCGGACGACGACGTCGCGTTCGGTGTTGTCGAGGACGGCCTTGCCGGACGGGGTGCCGGCGACGGCCTGGGCGACGAGCTGGCCGAGGGCGGCGTCGTCGAGGCCGTAGCGGGCCGCGGCGGGCTTGGCCTTGACCAGGATGCGCGGCACGGACTGGGCCAGGTCGGACTGGACGTCGGTGACGTCGTCGAGACCGGCGACCTTGGCGCGGACCTTCTCGGCGGCCTTCTTGAGGACATCCTCGTCGCCGGCCTTGACGACGACGCTCAGATCCTGGCTGCCGAAGCCGTCGCCGGCGCTGACGGTGGTCTCGCCGATGCCGGAGCCGAGGGCGTCGAGGCCGTCGTGCACGGCGTCCTCGACCTTGGCACTGTCGGCGGACTCCTTGAGCTTGATCTGGTAGGTGGCCTGGTTGGCGTCGGTGCCGCCGCCGAAGGCGGCCATCAGTCCCGCCGAGCCGACGGTGACCTGGTAGTCCTCGATCCCGTCGATGTCCGCGAGCATCTTCTCGACGCGCTTGGCCTGCTTGTCGGCCGCCTTCAGGCTGCTGCCGGGCGGCAGTTCCTGCTTGACGGACAGCTGCTGGGTCTCGCCCTGGTCGAAGAAGTTGGTCTTGAGCAGGGGTGCCATGCCGAAGGTGGCGACGAGCACGACGACGGCGATGAGGAGGCTCAAGAGGCGGCGCCGGGTGGCGAACCGCAGCACCGGCACATAGATCCGCTGGAGCCGGCCGCGGGACTCCTTCTCCTCGGACTTGCGCCGCTGCTCCTCGGGGTCGAGCCCGGCCAGCTCCTTGGGGGCGCGCAGGAACCAGTACGACAGCACCGGCACGACCGTCAGCGACACCAGCAAGGAGGCGAGGAGGGCGACGGTGATGGTGAGCGAGAAGCCTCCGAAGAGGGCGCCGACCATACCGCCGACGAACGCCATCGGCAGGAAGACCGCGACGGTGGTCAGGGTCGAGGAGGTGATGGCGCCGGCGACTTCCTTGACGGCGTCGAGGATGGCGGTGGTGCGTTCCTTGCCGTAGCCCAGGTGCCGTTTGATGTTCTCCAGGACGACGATGGAGTCGTCCACGACGCGGCCGATGGCGATGGTCAGCGCCCCGAGGGTGAGCATGTTGAGGGAGAGGTCCTGCGTCCACAGCACGATCAGCGTCAGGACGACGGACAGCGGGATGGACACGGCCGTCACCAGGGTGGAGCGCAGCGACAGCAGGAAGACGAGGATGACGACGACGGCGAAGACGAGGCCGAGCATGCCCTCGGTGGTCAGCGAGCTGATGGACTCGGAGACCTGCGGGCCCTGGTCGGCGACCACGGTCAGCTCGGCGCCCTTGCCCAGGTCCTCGCGCAGCTGCGGCAGCTTGTCCTTGACGGCTTCGGAGATGTCGACGGCGCTGCCGTCGTTGTCCATGGTGACGGCGACGGACAGGCTGCGCTGACCGTTGGTGCGGGTGATCGAGGTGGCCTTCTTCGGGCTCTCCTCCACGGTGGCGACGTCACCGACGCGTACCGGCTGAGCACCGCCCTTGCCGGGGAGGGCCAGCTCCTCGACGTCCTTGAGCGAGGTGAAGCCGTCACCGACCTGCACGGTACGGCTCTTGCCGTTCTCGTCGAACGCGCCGGCGGGTACCGAGGCGCCGCCCGCCTGGAGGGCCTTGGTCAGATCCGCGGGGCTGACGCCGGCGGCGGCGAGCTTCTTGGCGTCGGGGGTGACGGCGACCTGGAGCTCCTGGACTCCGTCGACGGTCACCTGGCTGACACCGTCGATGTCCTTGAGGACGGGCACCACGGAGGTGTCGAGCGCGTCGGCGAGCGCCTGCTGGTCCTTGCCCTTCGCGGAGGCGGCGAGGACGACGGTGGGGATGTCGTCGGTACCGCCGGAGACGATCTGCGGGTCGACGCCGTCGGGCAGTTTGGCGCGGGCCCGGTTGACCGCCTGCTCGACGTCGGCGACGGTCTGCTCGGAGCCGTCGCCGTAGTCGAACTGCGCCATGACGACGGCGGAGCCCTCGCTGGCCGTCGAGTTGACGCCGGTGACGCCGTCGACGCCCTGGATGGTCTCTTCCAGCGGTTCGACGACCTGCTTCTCCACCACGTCGGGGGAGGCGCCCTGGTACGGCGCGATGACCGAGACCATGGGCAGGTCGATGGAGGGCAGCAGCTGCTGTTTGAGCTGCGGGACGGCTATGGCGCCGAAGACGACGGCGACGAGCGCCATCAGACCTATCAGGCCACGTTGGACGAGGCTGAGGCGGGACAGCCAGGACATGGTTGCCGGGTCTCTCTCTCGGGAAAGGGTGGAGCTGGTGCCGCCGTACGGGCAGACACCCGGTGCCGTTTACACCCTCACCCATGTGGGGGGCGGATGTGTCCCCCGCAAGTCCCCTTCTGCGGCCCGGCGCGTACTCCGGGCGCAGTACGCGCCTGTCCTCCGGGCGGTGACCGCCCCCGGACGGTCCGGACCGCCCGGCTCGGCTTCGGCCCGGCGCCCGCGGCTCACTCCCGTCCGGAGGGCCGCACCAGCCCGCTCTCGTACGCGGCCACCACCAGCTGCGCCCGGTCGCGGGCACCCAGTTTGGCCATCGTCCGGTTGACGTGGGTCTTTATCGTCAGCGGGCTGACGTCGAGCCGCTGGGCGATCTCGTCGTTGGACAGTCCCGCCGCCACCCGGGTCAGCACCTCGCGTTCGCGGGCGGTCAGCGCGGCGAGCCGGTCGGAGGCGGCCGGGTCCCGGTCGCTGCCCGCCCCGGCGCCGTCGCCCTGTGCCAGGAACCTGGCGATGAGGCCCTTGGTGGCCGCCGGGGACAGCAGAGCCTCGCCCTTGGCCGCGGTGCGGATGGCGGCCAGCAGCTCGCCCGGCTCGGCGCCCTTGCCGAGGAAGCCGCTGGCCCCGGCACGCAGCGCGCCGACCACGTACTCGTCCACCTCGAAGGTGGTCAGGATGACGACCTTGACGTCGGTCAGCTCCGGATCGGTGCTGATCATCCGGGTGGCGGCCAGTCCGTCGGTGCCGGGCATGCGGATGTCCATCAGCACCACGTCGGCGCCCCGCTCGCGCACCAGCGCCACCGCCTCCCGGCCGTCCGCCGCCTCCCCGACCACCTCCATGTCGGCCTCGGAGTCCACCAGCACCCGGAAGGCGCTGCGCAACAGGGCCTGGTCGTCGGCGAGTACGACGCGGATCATGCGGTGGTCTCCTTGCGGGCGGAGGACGTGCTGAGCGGCAACCGTACGTGCACCTGGAAGCCGCCGCCGGGCAGCGGCCCGGTCTCGCACCGGCCGTGCAGCGCCGCCGCGCGCTCCCGCATGCCGACCAGACCGTGCCCGCCGTGGTCGCCGTCACCGGCCGCCACGGCGCTGCCGTCGTCGGTGTCGCCGTCGTCGTGGGGTTCGGGGCCGCCGCCTCCGTCCGGGCCGCCGCCCGCGCCGTCGTCCACGACGCGGATGTCGAGTACGGGCCCGTCCCGCCGGATGTGCACCTCGGCGTGGGTGCCGCGCCCGGCGTGCTTCTGCACGTTGGTGAGGGCCTCCTGGACGACGCGGTAGGCGGTCAGGTCCACGGCCGAGGAGAGGTTCCCGGCCTGCGCGTCCAGTGCCGGGGCGGCCACGGAGACGGACAGCCCGGCGTGCCGGAACCCGGCCACCAGATCGTCCAGCACCTCCAGTCCGGGCGCCGGCTCGGTGGGCGCGGCGCTCTCCCCCGACTGACGCAGCAGCCCCACGGTGGTCTGGAGCTCCGCCAGCGCGTGCCGGCTGGCCTCACGGACGTGGGCGAGGGCCTGTTTGGCCTGGTCGGGCCGCTGGTCCATGACGTGCGAGGCGACGCCGGCCTGCACGTTGACCAGTGCGATGTGGTGGGCGACCACGTCGTGGAGTTCCCGGGCGATGCGCATCCGCTCCTCCGCGACCCGGCGCCGCGCCTCCTCCTCGCGGGTGCGTTCGGCCCGCTCGGCGCGCTCGCGGATCGCGGCGACGAACGCCCGCCGGTTGCGGACGGCCTCCCCCACCGCGGCGGCCAGCGCCGTCCAGGCGAGGATGCCCAGGTTCTCCTGCGCGTACCAGGGGCGGGCGCCGAAGAGCATGGCCGTGCCGGTGAGCGAGCCGACGGTGAGCCCTCCCACCCACCAGCTGGTGCGGCGGCCGGTGGTGTTGCTGACCGTGTACAGGGCGATGACGGGCGCCACCACCAGCGAGGCCTGGCGGTCGGAGCCGGCGGCCGGGCCGGGGCTGCCGACGACGAGCGCCACGACGGAGATCAGCCCGGTGCCCAGCAGCACCGGGAAGGGGGCTCGGCGGCGCAGTGCGAGCGCCGCGCAGGAGAGCGCGGCCAGCAGCGCCGTGGTGGCGGTGACGTCGCGCTCGGCGAACTGGGGCCGGCCGTCCGGTCCGTGCGGTTCGGTGGCGGCGCCGAGGAGGATGCAGCAGAAGGCCCCCGCCGCGATGAGGGCGTCGACCGCGTAGGGGTGTGCGCGCAGGCGTTCGCGGATCTCGCACAGTGTCACGGCAGGCACCGTATGACCGGCTCTCCAGATCTGCTCTTGTGGGGCGGCCCGCGCCCCGCGGCGGCCCGCGCGGGGACCGCGACCCGGACCTCGGGCCCAGGGTGGGGCCGGGCTCGGGGACAGGGCCGGGAACGGGCCGAGACCGGGAAGGGCGGCGCCGGGGGTCAGCCGGGGATGAGTCCGTCGTCGCCCAGCATGGCCCGTACCTCCTCCAGACCGGCGTCCGGTGCCGGCAGGATCAGCTCCGAGGGCTCCAGCGCGTCGTCGGGCAGCGGACTGCCCATACGGCGGACGGCATCCAGCAGGGCGGCGAGGGTGCGGCGGAAGCCGGCCTCGTCACCGTTCTCCATCTCCTCCAGGAGCTCGTCGTCCAGCCTGTTCAGCTCGACGAAATGGCTGTCGTCCAGCTTGACCTGGCCTTCGCCCATGATCCGCACGATCATGCCGCTCTCCTCCTCGGGGTGCGGGGGATGCCGCTCACCCCCGGCTCACTCCTTGTTGAACCGGGGCGTGTCCTGCTGCTGGGCGTTGCCGGTCTGCTCCTGGCCGCCCTCGATGGCCTGCTGTCCGGCGCCGCTGCCGCCCGCCAGCTCGGCCTTCATCCGCTGGAGCTCCAGCTCCACGTCGCTGCCGCCCGAGAGGCGGTCCAGCTCCGCGGTGATGTCGTCCTTGGCCATCCCCGTGGGGTCGTCCAGCGCCCCGGAGGCCAGCAGCTCGTCGATGGCGCCCGAGCGGGCCTGGAGCTGGGCCGTCTTGTCCTCGGCACGCTGGATGGCCATGCCGACGTCGCCCATCTCCTCGGAGATCCCGGAGAACGCCTCGCCGATCCGGGTCTGCGCCTGGGCGGCGGTGTAGGTGGCCTTGATCGTCTCCTTCTTGGTGCGGAACGCGTCCACCTTCGCCTGGAGCCGCTGCGCGGCCAGCGTCAGCTTCTCCTCCTCGCCCTGGAGGGTCTGGTGCTGCCCCTCCAGGTCCGTGACCTGCTGCTGGAGGGCGGCCTTCCGGGAGAGCGCCTCACGGGCCAGGTCCTCACGGCCGAGGGCGAGCGCCTTCTTGCCCTGCTCCTCCAGCTTCGAGGTCTGCCCCCGCAACTGGGTCATCTGGAGCTCCAGGCGCTTGCGGGAGGTCGCGACGTCGGCGACGCCCCTGCGGACCTTCTGCAGCAGCTCCAGTTGCTTCTGGTAGGAGTAGTCCAGCGTCTCGCGCGGGTCCTCAGCCCGGTCCAGGGCCTTGTTGGCCTTCGCGCGGAAGATCATCCCCATACGCTTCATGACACCGCTCATGGGCCTCGCGCGCCCCCTTCGTAACGGACTCAAGCCCTCGGCACATCTACTGGACCCCAGCCTACGGGGCCCTCTTCCATTACCGCACTGTTCGGGCGCGGATGCGCTCCTCCTGGAGGACGATCAGACGCGTGTTCTCTCCGGCGCAGGGAGTAGGTACCGCTCCGGGGCGCCAGGCCGGTACCCCGGCATTCCCCCACGGGCTGGGGGCACCACACCGCACACCGTACTCTTGAGGTGTGTTCCGTAGCCGTTCGAAAGCAGGGCAGGCCGTGAAGCCCCAGGTGAACACGGCCGAGCCGAGACAGCCCCGCGACCCGCAGGCGCCCAAGGGGCGCCCCACCCCCAAGCGCAACGAAGCGCGTGGGCCGCGTCGCACCATGGCCAGCAAGCCGATGACCCGCAAGGAGGCGGTCAAGCGCCAGCGTGAGGCCCGCCGGGCCGACATGGCCAGGCAGCGTGAGGCGCTGGCCAGCGGTGACGAGCGCTATCTGCCCGCCCGCGACAAGGGTCCGGTGCGGCGGCTGGCCCGCGACTTCGTGGACGCGCGCTACAGCGTGGCGGAGTTCTTCCTCCCCATGGCCGTGATCATCCTGGTGCTGAGCATGCTCCCGTCGATGCAGCTCAAGAACATCTCGCTGCTGCTGTGGCTCGTGGTGATCCTGCTGATCGTCATCGACTCGATCGGCATCTCCGTACGGCTGAAGAAGAAGATCCGCGAGCGCTACCCGGACGAGAACCGCCGGGGCGCCATCGCCTACGCGCTGATGCGGACCCTCCAGATGCGCCGCATGCGCCTGCCCAAGCCGCAGGTCGCCCGCGGCGAGAAGCCCTGATCCGGCAGGAGCTGGTCGCCCGCCAGCTCGAGGAGCGCATCGCCGCGCACTTCGAGGTGGGGCGCCGGCTGCGCGTGCTGGACGTCGGGCTGTCGGACGGTGCGCAGGCACTGCGGCTGGCCCGCTGGGGACACGAGGTGACCGGCCTGGAGGCCGATCCGCAGAAGCTGGCGGCGGTCGACGCCGCCCTGGAACAGGAACCGGAAGGCATACGGGCACGCTTCCGGGCGCTGGCCGGCAGCGGCCAGGACACCGGCGCCCACTTCCTGCCGGGCGCCTTCGACGTCGTGCTCTGCCACGACGTGCTGGACCAGGCGCGGGACCCCGACAGCACCCTGGCCGGGCTCGCCCGGGTGCTGGACGACGGCGGTCTGCTCTCGCTGGTGATCCCCAACGTGACGGCCCGCGCCATGCGGCCCGGGCTGGCCGGGGACTGGCAGACCGCGCGGGCCGCGCTGACCGCCGAGCCCGCCGAGGGGGAGCGCTTCCTGCGGCTGGAGACGCTGACGTCGTTCCTGTCCCGGATCGGGGTGCCCATGGAGCGCTGGTACGGCGTGGGTGTCTTCGGTGCGGGCGGCGCCCCCACCGGTGCCGCGAGCGCTGCCGGTGGCGCGAGCACTGCCGGTGGCGCCGAGACCGCCGAGGCCCCGGACGGTACGGATACGGCGCAGGCTGCGCACACGGCGGACACCGCGAACCCGGACACCGTGGACGAGGCCGCCGTGGACGCGGAGGAGCGCGCCGGCCGCCTCGACCCCTACCGGGGCGTGGCCCCCTCGCTGCACCTGTTCGGGGTACGCAGCTGACCACGGCGCCCGGTCACCGCCGGGCGCCGTACCGGCACCGGAACGGCGGGCGGGCAGCGGGCCCGCCCGCCCCGGGGCGCCGAGCCGGTCAGGAGGCGGGTGGCCGGAACTCCGGGGGGTCGCGGAGCTCTATGTCGGCGACGTCGATGCCGTGCTCACGAGCCAGGTGGGCCAGCGTCTCGGCCCGGGCCCGCTCGGGCGCCTCCGTGTCGATGAAGGCGCCCAGCCACTCCCCCGTCCGGCGGTTGCAGGCCAGCCGCCGGGACGCGGCGGCGGTGGAGATGGTGCCCGTCTCGGCCACGGCGAAGTCCGTGCCGATGAGCGCCTTGGCGACGTGCGCCGCGCACGCGTCCATGAAACGGGGGCTGGGACGCTCGTCCCCGCCGTGGAAGAACGCCTCGATCGTCTCGGGGCCGCGGACGGACCGCTCCGCGTAGATCCCCGCCGTTTTCAGTGCCGCCAGGGTCCGGTCCCGTTTGCCGGCCGGGCCCCGCAGGACCACGTAAACCGCGCCACGTACGTTCATGCCCTCCGAGGGTAGCGGTTCGCCGCGCCACAACGTCCTGTGCGCTCACGGCAGTTGGGGCCGCGCCCCGCCACCCCGGGCGAGCGGGCCGTCAGTCGGCGGCGGGCTGCTCCTCCTGCTCGCCGCCCCCGGTGGCCTCGTGCAGACTCATCGGGCCGTAGACGGTGCTGCCGTCCTCCTGGAGCGTCACCTGATCGGTGCCTCCCTCCAGCAGCTCCCGCCACACCTCGCCCAGCCACGACTCGGCGTCCGACTGGGTGGGGAACTCCTCGGGCTGGACCGCCGGTTCCGTCTCCGTACCGTCCGCCTTCTCGAACCGCCACGTCCACGCCATCGAAGCCTCCACAAGCTCGGCAGTTGCTCCCGGAAGCGTAGTTCCCGGTGTCCCCTGTGCGCACCAGGCGACAGGTCACGAGACGATCGGAGGGTGGAACTGACTCTGCTCGGCACCGGCGCACCCGCCGGCCTCCCGGAGCCCGACTGCCCCTGTGCGCGCTGCGCCGCCGCGAGCGGCCCCGAGGCGCGCGCCGCGACCTCGCTGCTGGTGGACGGCACGCTCCTGCTCGACCTGACGCCCGGCCCCGCCCTGGCCGCGGCACGTGCCGGGCAGTCGCTCGGCGGGGTACGGCAGGTGCTGCTCTCGCACCCGCACGACGGCCCCGCCCTGGAGGTGCCCGCCGGTCTGCCCTCGCCCGTACGGGTGCCCGACCGGCAGGAGCTGGCGCTCATCAGCGGTCACCGGGTACGGGCCCTCGCCCTCGACGCGCCCGGCACCGGCTACCGGGTGACCGGGCCGGACGGCCGGCGCCTGCTGTACCTGCCGCCGGGCGCGGCCCCGGCCGGCACCCCGCTGTCCACCCCCGTCGGCACCGGGCCGGCGACCGGCTCCGGCGCCGGGCCGCACACCGACGAACCCCGCGACGGCGTCGACGGGCCGTACGACGTGGTGGTGCTGGACGTCCTCGGCCGGCCGGACGCGCTGGCACGGCTGCGGGAGGTCGGCGCGGTCGCCGCCACCACCGACGTACTGGCCGTCCACATCGGCCACGACGTACCGCCCGGCCCCGAACTGCACCGCCGGCTGGCCGCGGCCGGCGCCCGGGCCGTACCGGACGGGACCACCCTCACCGTGGGCGCGCCCGCCGGCCCCGGCACCCTGCCCCGCCGCACCCTCGTGCTCGGCGGGACCCGCTCCGGCAAGTCCCTGGAGGCCGAACGGCGGCTGGCGGCGTTCCCCGGCGTGGTGTACGTCGCCACCGGCGGCAGCCGCGACGACGACCCCGACTGGGGAGCCCGCGTCGCCGAACACCGCGAACGGCGGCCCGCGACCTGGCGCACCGAGGAGACCTGCGACCTCGTGCCCCTGCTCGACAGCGACGGGCCGCCCCTCCTCATCGACTGCCTCTCCCTGTGGCTGACCCGCACCATGGACGAGGTCGAGGCGTGGGACGACACCCTGTGGGAACGCGGCGGCGCCACCGCCCTCGCCGAACGCGTCAGCGCACTGGTGGCCGCCCTGCGGCGCACGCCCCGGCACGTGGTCGCCGTCAGCAACGAGGTCGGCTCCGGAGTGGTGCCCGCCACCCCCGCCGGACGCCGCTTCCGCGACGAACTCGGCCGTCTCAACTCCCGGTTCGCCGACGAATGCGAGCACGTCCTGCTCACCGTCGCCGGAGTCGCCCTGCCCCTGCGCTGAGCGGTCCCGGGCCGCCGGGACACGAGGGATGAAGCGTACGGAGGACTCACGTACGCTCACCCAGCATGAGCGAGCGCAGCCTGGACCTTGACGACTTCTCCGACCTCATCGAGCGGCCACACGGCACGCTGCGCCGGCAGGCCGAAGAACGACGGGCACTGACCGGGCTGCCCCCGCGGGCCCTGGGCCGCCTCGACGACCTCGGCGAATGGCTCGGCGCCGCCCAGAGCCGGGTGCCCGTCCAGCCGGTCACCACCCCGCGGCTGGTCGTCTTCGCCGGCGACCACGGCATCGCCCGGCAGGGCGTCTCCACCCGCGAGGCCGGCACCGCGAGCGCACTCGTCCGCGAAACCCTCGACGGCCTCTCCCCCGCCGCCGTCCTCGCCCGCCGCTTCGACGTTCCCGTGCGCGTGATCGACATGTCGCTGGACTGCGACCCCGGCGAACTGCCCGCCGAGATCAGCCGCCACCGGGTGCGCCGGTCCGGCGGGCGCCTCGACACCGAGGACACCCTCACCCTCGCCGAGGCCGAGCAGGCGTTCCGCGCCGGAATGGCCGTCGCCGACGAGGAGGCCGACGCCGGCACCGACCTGGTCGTGCTCGGCGATCTGAGCGTCGGCGGCACCACCGCCGCCGCCACCCTGATCGCGGCACTGTGCGGCACCGACGCCTCCGTCGTCACCGGACGCGGCGGAGGCGGCATCGACGACCGCACCTGGATGCGCAAGTGCGCCGCGATCCGGGACGGGCTGCGCCGTGCCCGTCCCGTCCTGGGCGACCAGCTCCAGCTGCTCGCCACGGTCGGCGGCGCGGACCTGACCGCCATGACCGGCTTCCTGCTCCAGTGCGCCGTGCGGCACACCCCGGTCATCCTCGACGGTGTCGTCTCCGCCGCCTGCGCGCTCGTCGGCCAGCGGGTGGCCTTCCGGGCGCCCGACTGGTGGCTGGCCGGACACGCCGGTGCGGAGCCGGCCCAGGCCAAGGCGCTCGACCGGCTGGCGGCCGATCCCCTGCTGGAGCAGGAGGTCGCCGTCGGAGGCGGCACCGGGGCGCTGCTGGCCCTGCCCCTGGTGCGGGCCGCCGCGGCGCTGGCCGCGGAGCTTCCCGTGGGACAGCCCACGGCTGAGACCGCCGCCTCCCACGAGACCGCCGCCTCCCATGAGGTGCTCGACGCGACGTGATCCCGCCCGTGGGCTGCTGATGCGCGGCCCGCGGTGGTGCGGGCGGCTCCTTCGCCCCTGGGGGTCGTCGGCAGGGGGGGTGCCTCTATGTCTTTCGTCAAGCGGGGCGTGGGGTTCTGGGTTCGTAGAAGGTTCCGTCGCGGAGCATCGCGAACAGGACGTTGATCCGTTG
>NZ_JODR01000008.1 GCF_000725885.1 Streptomyces albus subsp. albus
CTGGGCATGTTCGAGCTGACCGGTCTGCCGCCGGCCCCGCGGGGCGTGCCGCAGATCGAGGTCACCTTCGACATCGACGCCAACGGCATCATGCACGTGACGGCGAAGGACCTGGGCACGGGCAAGGAACAGAAGATGCAGGTCACCGGCGGCTCCAGCCTCCCCAAGGAGGACATCGACCGGATGGTGCGGGAGGCGGAGCAGTACGCCGAGGACGACGCCCGCCGCCGCGAGGCCGCGGAGACCCGCAACCGCGCGGAGCAGCTCGTCCACCAGACCGAACGGCTCCTGGCGGACACCGAGCCGGGCGCCGTCCCCGGGGAGACCCGCACGGAGACGGAGACGGCTCTCGCCGACCTCAGGGCGAAACTGGCCGAGACCCCGTCCGACCCGGCGCAGGCCGCCGACCACACCGCCGCTCTGCGGCAGGCGGCCGACCGTACAGCGACCGCGGCCCAGCAGATCGGCACGGCCATGTACGCCCGCGCCAGGCAGCAGGAGCCCCCTCCGGGCCCGCAGACGCCCGGAGGGGGCGCCCAGGGGACCGAAGAGGGTGCACAGCGCCATGAGGGCGGTGGCACCGGCCAGGACGACGAGGTCGTGGACGCGGAGGTCGTCGACGACGAGCCGGACGGCTCCAGCCGGCCCGGTGGAGACGGCCGGCCCGACGACAGCCGACGCGAGGGAAACGACGGGCCGCAGGGCTGAGCGCGCGGGGGAGTGAGGGAAGAGGCCGCGAGCGGTGAAGGGGCAGCCCCTCAGCCGAACCAGCGGGCGAGGGCGCTCTCCAGCGGGGTGCCGTCGCCGGCCGTCCAGGCGACGTAGCCGTCGGGGCGTATCAGCAGTGCCTCGCCTTCCTCCTCCGTCTTCGCCGTGACGTGATCGGCCGTCTTCGCCGTGATGTGATCGACCCGGTCCGACCGGCCGCCGACGGGACGCTGCTTGCCGTCGAGGGAAAGCAGCAGGCCCCGTCCGGAATGCATCAGTTCACTCATCCGGGTCGGACCGTGCTCGGTGGTCAGATCCAGGTCGACCATGCGGGCGCCGAGGCCGTCGTACCGGATGTCCAGGCCGGACATCATGCCGGAGATGTACCGGTGCGTGTCCGGGAGCCGCAGCAACTCGGTCATCAGGTCGCGGACGGCGGCGACGTCCTGGTTGCGCCCGGGGTTCATCAGCACGGCCTGGGCGCGGGTGTGCTGCAGGACGCGAGCTGCGACGGGGTGGCGCTCGTCGTGGTAACTGTCCAGCAGACCGGCTGGTGCCCATCCACGCACCGCGGCGGCGAGTTTCCAGCCCAGGTTCATCGCGTCCTGGACACCCAGGTTGACGCCTTGGCCCCCGATCGGCATATGGATGTGCGCGGCGTCCCCGGCGAAGAGCACCCGTCCTTCGCGGTAGCGCTCCACCTGCCGTGTGGCGTCGCCGAACCGGGACGCCGCGCACAGCTCGCCCAACTCCGTCCCCGGCCCGTACACGGAGTGCAGCACCTCACGGATCTCCTCGGGGGCGACGGGTACCTCGCGCCCCGGGCCGTCCCCGGAGAGCTTGCCGAAGATCAGCCGGTACCGGTCACCGTCGAGGGGGTGCAGGACCCCGAAGAAGTCGGCGGAGGCCCTGACGTACTCGCTGAAGTGCCTGCGGGCGCCCGGGACCGCGTCGGTACGAGCGGCGAGGGTGATGTCCGCGGCCACGGCGGACACCCCGGAGGTCCTGCCGGGGAAGGGCACGCCCAGCAGCCGCCGCACAGCGCTGTGCGCGCCGTCACATGCGACCAGATAGCTGCCGCGTATCCCCCCGGCCGAAACCCCCTCCGGGTCCTGCTCGACCGCCGTCACCGCGTGGCCGCGCAGGACCGGCACGCCGCGTTCGCGCAGACGCTGTTCGAGGAACGCCTCCAGCTGGGCCTGCGGCAGCGTCACCGGGCGCGGGTACCGGGTGCGCCACGGCCGGCAGTCCAGTTCGACGGGCAGCATGGCGAAGTGCCCGCCCGTCCCCTCCTGGGGCGGCGCGTCCGCGAGCAGCGGCTCCAGCAGGCCCCGCAGGTCGAGCACTTCCGCCGTGCGCGGCTGGAGACCGCCGGCCCGGGACTGCGTGCTGCGCGTGCGCTCCTTTTCCAGGACGACGACCGTGACCCCCGCCAGTGACAGCTCGTGAGCCAGCATCAGTCCGGTCGGTCCGGCCCCCACCACGATGACATCGGTTTGCATGACACACCCCAGAGAAAGTAGATCGAGTGCAAGTCTGCACCGAGTATACACAGGGGTAGACTGAGTGCATGAATCAGCAGATGGGCTTGCGGGAGCGCAAGAAGGAACGCACGCGGGAGACGATCGCCGAGACGGCGATCCGGCTGTTCCTGGACAAGGGTTTCGACCGGGTGTCCGTCACCGAGGTCGCGGAGCGGGCGGAGGTCTCCCGGCGGACGCTCTTCGCCTACTTCCCGACGAAGGAAGACCTCGTCCTGCACCGGTTCGCCGACCACGAGAGCGAGGCGGCCCGGATCGTGCGCGCCCGGCCGGAGGGCCAGCCCCCGCTGGACGCGCTGCGGCAGGCACTGCTGACGGCCCTGGCCGAGCGCGACCCGAACACCGGCCTGAACGACAGCCCGGAGACCATCGCCTTCTTCGGGCTGATCACCAGCACCGAGAGTCTGGCGGCGCGGCTGACCCGGTACGTGGCACGAGGCATCGACGCACTGGCGGACGCCTTTCGCGAGGCGGGTGCCGATCCGCTCGACGCCCGCCTCCTGGCCGCGCAAGTGATCATGGTGGAGAGGGAGCTTGCCGAGATCAATCACGCACACCTGGTGGACGGCCAGTCCGCCGACGACCGCTACCCCGAGGCCGTACGGGCGGCAGGGCGGGCGTACGACCTCCTGCGCGACGGTGCGGGCTCCCTCGCCTGACGCCGATCCGGCACGTACCCGAGGCCATCCGGCGCCTCCGGCGTCCTCCCGGGGTGCGGTCCCGCACGCAGTTCGCCCTCCCCTGCGGGGCGGTCTCCACCTTCGGTGATCCGCGACGCGGCGGCCGGCGTCCGACAACTGGACGCGTGATCACCCGGAGTTGTGGCGCGGTCCGCCGGGGCTGGAATGCGCCCTCTTGTGTCTACTACTGTGTGCACTTGCGCGGTTACGCTCCGTTGACCCGCGTTTCACGTACTCGAATCCGGTGGTGACACATGTTCAACTCCCGATCCGCACGCCCCAACTCCCCGGCCCAGCGCACCCTGCTGCGTGCCGGTCTGCTCGCCACGGTCGTCGGTGCCGCACTCGCACCCGTGGGCACAGCCGCGGCGGCGGAGCAGGGCGAGACCGGGCCGGAGCGGGGCGGCGCCTCCGCCAAGGACATCACCGCCGGCCTGCCCGGTCCCGTCCGGACCGGCGCCTACGGCGGTGCGGTCGGTGCGCGCAAGACGCTCGAAGTCAGCAAGAGCATCCCGCTCAACCCGCTCGCCAACACGAGCGTCGACCCCCTCGACAACACCCTGGGCACCCAACTCGCCGACTTCCGTGCGGTGAACACCGGCACCCTCACCGGGCCCCTCTCGCGCGGCGCCTCCCTCGACGACCTGCCCGTCGTCGGACCCCTGACCAACACGGTGACCGAGTCGCTGCCCCGTTGACGCACCACTCCGCCGCCGTCCCGCGACGGCGGACAGGCCGTACGACGCCCGAGCCGTCCCGTCGGACACGTCGTGACCCGCGGAGGCGTTCAGACGGCCATGACACTGAAAGAAGCCACCGGCCTCGGCCGGTGGCTTCTTTCACGTCCGGACTCCTCCCACGTCCGGCCTCCGCACCGACTCGCATACGGCGGAGCCGGCCGGAGGAGTGCCGGCCGGCTCCGAAGTCACAAGCCGGCGGCGAGACTCACCCGTCACAAGCCGGCGGCAGAACCGTCACAGGTGGAGCGGCAGCCCGCCGAGCAGGGACTTGCTCTTCCGGTCCCGCCCGTCGGTGTACTTCCCGGCGCCGAGCAGGTTCTTGTCGTTGCGCAGTTCGCCGTTCTCCAGCGTGTGTTTCACGGCGTCCACCACCGAGCCCACCGGGGGACCGGCGATCTGTGCCGGCGACGAACCGATCGGCCCCTGCGGCGCGACCCGGCCGAGACCGGCCGGCCCGCGATCCGGGCCGAAGGCCGGTCCCGACGCGAACGCGGGCGAAGCCGCCCCCAGGACCAGCATCGAACCGGCCACAGCGGTGACAGTCTTCCTGTGCATCATGTGACGCCTCTTCTCCCGGGCGACTGGAGCGTCTTCGGTGCTCCAGCGGAACGGTCAGTGGAAAACGGCCCTCCGGCCTCCCTCCGCGATCCCCTCGGGAACGCACGGAATCGCGGAACGAAACCGTTCCGCGATTCCATGGAGTGCGGCAGGGCGCTGGATGATCAGGCAGCGCGCCGGAACGAACGGCGGTAGAGCACCGCCCCGCCCAGCAGTGCGCCGGCGCCGAGGGCCGCCGTCGTCCAGGCCTCGGCCGCACCCGTCTCGGCAAGCTCCGCCGCCTCGGCCTGCTGCGGCGCACGGGCCTCATGACGGGCGGGCGCCGGCTGCACGGCCCGCTCGGCAGCCGGTTCGGCGACCGGCTCGTCGGCCGTCTCGGCCGCGGGCACGGCCGCCTTCTCGACCGGGGGCTCGGCGGCCTCGGGCGCCGGGGCGGTCTCTTCCTCCGACTCCACCTGCGGGGCGCGCTCCGGACCGTGGTCCTCGGCGTGGTGCTCGGGCTTCTCCTCGTGGCTGTGCGGCGGCGTGTGCGGCTTCTCCGCGGGCTTGTGCGGGTGCTTGTGACCCGGACCGTTGTTGACGCAGATGTTGCCGAACGCCGGGTTCAGCGCCGCGATCACGTCCACGGTGTTGCCGCAGAGGTTGATCGGAATGTCGATCGGAGCCTGAGCCGCATTCCCCGACAGGACGCCGGGAGAATTGGTGGCGGCGCCCGCCGCACCCGAGTCCGCCTGCGCGTACCCGGAGGCAGCCGCGAGCATTCCCGTGGTGGCGGCAGCGGTCAGGAGGCTCTTGCTCAAGACCTTTCGCATGGTCTTTTCCTGCTCTCAGTCTGTTGCGGAAGGCGCGGAATCGTCAGATATTCCGTATCCGCGTCTCAGGAAACCGGACGGCTCCGGTGCGAAGGCTCCACGCCCCACGCACCGGAGCCGGTCCGAACTGTCCCGCGCACGAGGGCGTGGGGTCGTCAGTCGTTGACGCAGACGTTGCCGAACGCCGGGTTGAGCAGCGCGATGATGTCGATGGTGTTGCCGCAGACGTTCACCGGAACGTGCACGGGGATCTGGATGACGTTGCCGGAGATGACACCGGGGGAGTTCGCGGCGCCACCCTGCGCACCCGCGTCGGCCATGGCCGGCGCGGCAGCGGTGCCCAGAGCCATCAGCGTGCCTGCGGCGACGGTCGCGACCTTCGTGTACTTCACCTGAGAGTCCTTTCTGGAGAGCGGGTTTCGGTGGACCACGTATTTCGCATGTCCACGAGTGCTGGCTGATCGCCTGCAACTCCGCTGTCGTCATTCGTAACGACGCCGCGCGCAGTTCGACACGACCCACGGAGAATTACCTGATGTCTCCCTCTCGTGGCGTAACGCCGACTGCTTCCCGAGGTCTTCGACGGGCAGTGGGCGCACGCCTGCCGGAGGCGTACGCCCCTCTTTGACGTGCGGTTATCGCCCACCTCCGCACACATTCGCTAAAAGAAGCCACTACTTTTCCGATCGTCATTCCGGGCCTGTGGGATCCCGCCGCTTCCTGAGCCGATCGGCGGACGGGAATTCCGTCCGCCGGCGCAGTGCCCGCGGCGTCGTCGGACCGCAGGCGGCGAAGCCCAGGAAGGAGCCGACGGCGCTGTCCGGGAGGGGGCGTGCCGGGCTCCGGGGCGCTCGGTGGCGCCGGGGCTCGAGAGGCGCGACGAACCCCAGGACGGGCCCACCGCACGCCACCCCGCCCGTTCGGACGACCCGCCCTGCCGTCCGGCCCGCTGGGCGGTATCCCTGGAGGGTGGGGCCCGCAAGCCACCGGACGCGGCGGCATGAGGACCGCGGAAGGGAGTACGGCGTGACAGGGACCGTTGTCGTGGGCGTGGACGGTTCTGCGTCGAGCCTGGAAGCCGTGGACGTCGCCGCGCACGAGGCGAAGCTCCGCGGCGGCCGGCTGCACGTTGTTCACGCCTTCGTGTGGCCCATGATGAAGGTCCCGCTGGGCCCCTCCGTGATGGGCCCGCCGAGCGGCGGACTGCGCAATCTCGCCCGCAAGACGACGGAGGACGCCGTCGCACGGGCGCGCAACACGGAACCGAGCGTCGAGGTCACCCAGGAGGTGATTTCCGGTGACCCCCTGTCCGTACTGACCACCGAGTCGAGAGGCGCCGACCTGGTCGTCGTCGGCACCCGCGGCCTCGGCGGCTTCACCGGGCTCCTCGTCGGCTCCGTCGCCGTCTACCTCGCCGCCCACGCCGAATGCCCCGTCCTGGTCACCCGCGGCCGACGCGAACCCTCCGGCCCCGTACTGCTGGGCGTGGACGGCTCCGAAGTGGGTGACGCCGCAGTCGGCTGGGCCTTCGAAGAAGCGTCACTGCGCGGCGCCGAACTCGTCGCCATGCACAACTGGAACAACTGGGCGGGCCCCGTCGCCGCCGGCCCCGGCATCCAGGTGCCCACCTACTACGACGTCGACCTCTTCCGTGCCGAGGAAGAACGCGTCCTGGCGACCGCCATCGCCGGCTGGCGCGAGAGATACCCCGACGTGACGGTGACGCCGCGACTGGTGCAGGAGTACACCCGGCAAGCACTCATCTCGGCCAGCGAGGAGTCCCAGCTGCTCGTCGTCGGAGCACGCGGCCGGGGCGGCTTCGCCGGTCTCCTCCTAGGCTCCGTCAGCCAGGCGGTGCTCCACCACGCCCACTGTCCCGTGACCGTCGTACGCACGCACCGCGCCCACGAGCACGGGCACGGCCGCACGCGGGAGGACGGCACGCACCACCTCCCGTGGCCGGGCCGCACCCACCGGCAGCCCGGCGACGTCGAGAACGGCCCCGCGGACTGACCGCACCGCCGGGCCACACATTGTCGGACCCTCTTGCCACCATGGCTCCATGGACACCGCGAAGCTCGAACTGGCCGCGAAGCGACACCGCGAGGCGGAAGAGATCTACAACGCCGCAGCCGCAGACCTCAAAACGGAGGCACTGGCGCTCCTCCGCGACACCGACGACCCGGACGCCCCCGCCACCGTCGCCCGGATCACCGGCTGGAACGCGGAGGAGATAGACCGGCTACGGTCCACAGCCGAAACGGATCCGGACCTGCCGCACTGAGCCACGTCGAACCCGCCAGAGACCGATTGAGGCCGTGCGCAGTCGGTCGTTGGTTACCGGCCGCACCTGCCGCGTCGTCTTCCGTCCCGCTGACAGACGGCTCTCCCAGATCTTCCGTCCGATTCGCGCGCTGCGTTCCGGATGACGGGTGGGCGACCCTCACGGCATGGGGGCTCTGGAGGAGAAACCGCGGCGATTGAAAGGCGGGCGGATTCGTTGCCCGCGCTGCGGGCTGATGCAGGACCGTGTGCTGACGCTGGAGTACGACTGGGTGCTGCTCGAACCCGCCGTGCACCCGCTGGCCCATACGGTCCCGGCGGAACACCGTTGGATCGAACTGTCCGACGGGAGGGTGACGGTCTACGGGGTATGTCCGCCGGATCAGTTCCAAAGGTGCCGCATCGAGCACAGCCTCGCCTGCCCGGCACAGCCTCTGCCGGATTTGTGGCCGTGGCTGACAACGCTGCGGGACCAGAACGCCCGGCAACTGGAGCGGCTGAGCGCCCCGGAGCCGCCGTTTTCCGAGAACGAATGGCCGGACGCCGGCTGACGGGACGCCCCGTGGCTGGTGACCGATAGGGGCTGTCCCCGGTCGCGGACGAGCGGCCCGCAGCTCCGCCCTGTGAGCGCTCAGCACCGCACATGCCTGCGCCTGCACCAGTATCCCTCTCCAGCGCCTCCGCCGGTCACGGCCCACAGGCAGTTCAATGCAACTAGCCGGCGAACTCGACGCTGTGAGCGTTGGCCCGTCACTGCTGACGGCAGTGGGCCGGTAGCGCCTGTCGGCGTCAGCCGAAGAGGAGGTCGACGTCCTTCTCGATGCAGAGCTGCAAAACGACCACCAACTGGCGGGCTGCAGCTATGTGCCGTCGGAGAAGCGGGTCGGTGCTTCCGCCCTCAGCCTTGTCGGCGATCTCTCGCAGGCGGGGCAGGATTGCGGCGCACTCTGAGGCAGTGAGGTCGGGCCCGTCGTCATCGGGGTGATTGAGCAGCGGTGCCAAGGGGGTGAGAATCTCGTCCCATGGGCGCTGTCCGCCGAAGCCGTGCATCTCGTCCAATGCGAAACCCTCGATCTGCGCCAGCCACCGCGGGGAAAATTGCGAAGCCGTTGTACGACCAGGAGACGTCTGAGCTGCTGGTGTCATCGTCTCCTGGGAACAGAACAATCCCCATCTCTACCCCTAGTCGTCCGAGAATTTTGGATCAGTGTGGGGGGAAGGACGGCTACTTCAGCACATCGAGGTTGTCCCGGCCAGCCCGTTCATCGGACTGAGTCCTCAGTAGCTCAGCAATCTTGCAACGGCGCCGCGGTGCTGGCAGCGACCGTACGCAACGGTGGCCCTGAAAACTGGCGTTTGAGGGCCGAGTGCTGGTGCCGCGTACCGGCGCACTGAGCTCGTTCCTCCGCCGATCGGCGGAACATGATGCTGATCCTTGGGCGGTACGTTGATGCCCGCTCGTGACCACACTATCGCCGAGCAGCTGGAAACTACCCGTTCCTCGCTGACAGCCAAGACCTTCATCGACGCCGGCGCCTGTCCCCCTGGTCCGCCGCTGACAGACGTTGCGCCTGGGTCGCTCATTAAGGTGAAGGATCGGCAGACTTGATCGTGAACGCCCAAATCAAGGCGTGCAGGAGTTGGTCTTTCTCCTTCTCGGAAAGGAGGTTCAGCCCTTCGTAAGCAGGCGGCGCTACGTCCAGACGATGCGGTATCCGACGCAAAGGCGAATGCTTCCCTCCCAGGAGGGAGGGATCATACGCGAGCAGGATGCAGATCCAGCTTTGAGTGGGAGAACTTTCTGGAAGGATCGGTACGAGTATGTACCGGGTCGTCTCTCTCGAGTCTATGTCGATACGCTCACCCGTCCTGCTGAACCCGGAACTTTGTGCCTCGGAGATGAGCCACCGGAGGGTGTCCGTGTCCACGCACCGGGCCTCTTCGGGCACGGGCCAGCCGAAGGGCGACACGACCCGTCCTGACCTGCGCGCACGGAGACGGGACGCCACACGCTTCGCCTTCTTCTCTCCCCAGGAAGGTACGAACTGCTCCCATTTCATACTTGGCCGACCAAACATATTGCTAGAAGTCCGCTCGCTCGTTGTCGTCCGTGCGCAGGACGGACTCCTGGTCGAAGATGCGCTTGTACGTGCTGCGGATCTTCTCGATATCGGCGTCGTGGACACGGGCCTCAGAAACGGGATAGAGAACGCTGAGTTCGTATGAGCCTTCCCGACCGATGCGACCGTCCTGGTCGCGCCACTGCCCGCGGCCCCGCTGGATGGTCAGCCCCGAAGGGAACTTCGGCGTCACGTGTTTGTCCACGAACGTGAGGAACTGCTTGTCGGAGACCGGTGGCTTGCCGTCCGGCCGGCCGGTCCCGAAGTAGAGACGCGTGTTGATGTACGGCTTGCCTCTGGCGACAGTCGCGGACTTGGCCTGGCTGCTCGGTGTCGGCCGTCCATCCAGCGCCGCGTATGCCTGCGGGGTTCCCGCGGCGACTGCGAGAACGGCCGCTGAAGCGACGATGCGTGAGCGTGTCTTCCTGGTGAGCACTGTGGCAACGGTCCCTTCGGTCTGCTCGGGAGAGGAACGGTCGAGCCTCTGCCGAGCGAGATCCTTCTGTGACGGCGCCGGTTTGTCAGCGGGTTCCGAGAACCGGTCCGAGCGTGGGCGGCTCCTGGCCCAGGAGAGGCGACCCCCCAAGAACATCAGGCCGTCGCCACTACGTGATCACCGGCATCGGCCTGCACCCGACCGCATCCCGCACACAACGACAAACGCCCCGCACCAGCATCCAAGCTGGTCGCGAGGCGTTCAGTACTTCGGTCGAAGTACCCCCGGCAGGATTCGACCCTGCGCACACGGCTCCGGAGGCCGACGCGCTTCTCTGCGTCTGCGCAGGTCGGTGTACTGATCGGCTTGGGCTGGGGGTGCGTCACGCCGCGCATACGCCATGGGCGCTCTGTAAGCGGCGGCTGCGAAGCGATACCGTCGATATGATCTATGCGGCGGGGAGGCGCGAGCATGACGGCGGAGTTCACTGCTGAGTCGGCGGGCGCGGTGCTGGGGGAGGCGTGCCGCTCGGCGGGGCTCGACCCTACGGGCGCGGAGCTGCTGCGCCTGGGCTCCAACGCCGTGTATCGGCTGTCGACAGCCCCTGTCATCGTCCGGATCGCACGGGACGCCGATGCCCTGGACGAGATGCAGCGGGCGGTCGGGGTCGCACGCTGGCTGGAGACGGAAAACTTCCCCGCTACGCGCGTGCTGGGCGACGTGGAACAGCCGGCCGTCATCGGTGGCCGGGTCGTCACGTACTGGGTGAACCTTCAGGACGAGGTCGAGTACGCCCGCCTGGACGAGCTGGCCGATCTGCTGAAGCGGCTGCACTGGCTGGAAGAGCCGCAGTCGCTCGGGCTGCCGCACTTCGATCCGTTCGCCAAGGTGTGGGACTCGCTGCGTGGTCTCGGTAGCGCTGTCTCGGACGGGGACCGGTCGTTCCTGGAGGAGCGGGCCGGAGAGCTGAACAAGGCGTACGACCGTTTGGACTTCGTTCTGCCCTTCGGCATGATCCACGGGGACGCCAACGTCGGGAACTGCCTCCGCGACCGGGCCGGACGCGCTGTCCTCATCGATCTCGACGGCTTCGCGCTGGCACCTCGTGAGTGGGACCTGGTCCTCACGTCGCTCTACTACGAGCGCTTCGGCTGGCACACGCGCGCTGAGTATGAGTCCTTCGTGCATCACTACGGATTCGACCTCATGAACTGGCCGGGCTACCCGGTGCTGGCTGACGTGCGCGAGCTGATGATGACGCTGTGGCTCGGGCATCAGGTGACGACGAACAGCAGGGCGGCGGAAGAGTTCCCCCGGCGGGTCGACAGCATCCGGACCGGAGGTAGTCGGAAGGATTGGCAGCCGTACTGATCAGCGGTTTCCGTCGCGCTGTCCTTCGGCTGCGGCCCACAGCCGGTGTCCTTGCGCTTGCTCGCGGAAGGAACGGACAGTGGCTGTCTCTCCCACCGCCACCAGGCCGTCCCGGAACTCCTTGAGGTAGCTGACACAGCGTGCTGACTTGAGCTGTTCGCCAAGATCAAGAGCGTCGAGGGCTACGCGGCATGCCTCCTCGGGATCTCCGGCCCGAAGGTGGGCGTCGGCAAGAACCATGGTCGCGAAGAAGTCGCTTCTCACATGACTGCCGCTCATAGCGTTCTCGGCGTGGGCCACGGCTCGGCGCGCGCTGTTCACGTCGCGGAAGCAGTGGGCGGCCTCGGCTGCCAGCTCGGCCTCGTCGAAATAGGTGATCCACTCCGGTTCGTCGCTGACGTTCCGGCTCTCCAGCGCCTTGGTGGCCTCGCTCAGCGCCAGCTCGCACGCGCGGATGTCACCCGTACGAGCAAGGGCGCGAGCCTCCATTGCGTGAAACTGCGCCATCAGGGTCGGTGTGGCCACACCCGAAATGCCCATTCGTGCCGCTCGGGCGAGTGTGGCGGCCTCGGTGTAGTTGCCCAGGAACGTGGCCTGATGACTCATCGCGGAGAGTATGCTTCCGGCGAGCCGGCGGTCGTCACCGTCCTGAGCGAGACGGAGAGCCTGGAGGAAGTACCGCTGGGCAAGGCCGTGGTGACATGCGTCGTATGACATCCAACCCGCCAGCAGCGTGGACTCCGCGACCGTGGAGAAGAGCGCACGGCCGACGGCTTCCGTGTATTGGCCGGTGAGCAGGGGTGCCACGTCCTGACTGAGGTACTGGACCACAGACTGTCGCGCATGCTCTCCGCCGAACCGGTCGTCCATCTCGGCGAACATGTCGCTGGTCGTCTTGATCATCGCTACATCGGTCAGCCCCACTCGTGCGCCATCCGGGCGGGCGGTCGACGGGAAAGACGGGTCTGGTGCGACCAGCCACCGGAGGGACGCTTCACTCCACGCATGCTGTGACGCCTCGGAGAGCAACAGTGGCTCATACCCGTGCAGGTCAGCGCGCCACAACTGACTAACGGTATGAAACGCCTCCTCCGGGGTCGGCGGATAGCGCGTCTCCAGCAAACGGGAATCCTGGCCGTCGGCGACGCTCAGCCCCAGCTCGGCCGGAGCGATGTCGAGCGCCTCGCAGATGAGCGTCCCATAGAACTGATCGGGGACACTGTGCCCGTTCTCCCAGGTTGCGAGGCGCCGCTTCACGCTGGCGTCGGACGGGAGCGCCTTCCCGTGGCGCTTAGCGCACCGTCGCAGTTCGCTGACGAGCCTGAGTTGACTCCAGCCGCGGGCCTTACGAGCCGCGCGAAGAAGTTCCCCAAAGGGGCGGTTCGCTTCCATTCTGATCACTCCCCCCGCCCGTCCGGCTACGTGCGCTGTCCTGCTGACCCTTCCGAATTTACGGAACGTAAGTCGTCGCTGTCTGCCCGTAATACGGAGGTTGCCACCTTCTTCGGCAGGTGATTCGGGGTGACGCGGGACCGGAAGACACGTCATCCCCCGTCATCTCTCGTCATCTGCCCAGCTCAGGGCCGTGCACCCGAAGGTGGTTCCAACGCAGTCAAACGGCTGGGGCTCGGAACAACTGAGGTGACTCGACGTGCAGATGATGACAAGAAGGGGAGTTCAGTGGATCTCCTGCGCATCCGATGACCCGGATGAGTGCCGTGAGCAATGGGCGGTTGACCCTCGGCGCCCCTGCGCACTTCCGACTGGGCGCTTCTTCGACGTTGTGGTGGTCGGGCAGCGGGTTGGATTGGAGACGTTCGACCAACTCCAGCGCCACGGAATGCCACTGGGGCCCGTGATGGCGGACCGGGCATCCGAGCAGGTCGGCTTCTTCGTCCCCACCTGGTCACACGATCCGTTCGCACGCATGGTCCGGCAGGAGTCAGCGGCTGAGGCGCCTGAGTACCGATACCTGGGAGAGGGCTCTGTGGTGGTCGTTCCCGGGCCGATGCCGCTGACGGGAGATCGATACATCTGGCTGCGGGCTCCAATGCGGCGACCGGAGGCGTCCCTTTCACGGATTGCTGCGCTTGCCGCAATGTTCGTCGCCGCGTCGTCTGTCGTGGCTCGGGCGGACCGGTACGGCCGTGAGCAGTCGGCTGCCTCCGTGAAAGGCGAGGCCACCCATGCCGGCTGACCACGAACCCAGCGGCGACGGCGCAAGCTGGTCCCCGCTCGACAGCGAGGGGTGGTACGCGGCGCGGGACGCGGTCGCTGAGCTCCGGGACGTACTGATCGCTGCTGGCATGGAACGCGACTTCCCATACCTGCGTGCCGACCTGAACGCCTTCGGGCACGGGCTGATCGAACTCGGCCGTATCTCGCCGGAGACGGCTGAGCGCCTGACGGAGCTGCTGCGGAGGGCTCTGGAGAGTACGTACGAGGTGCCGGGAACAGGCACGAACGGCCGTCAGCAGCGGAACGACTGAGCAGAGCGGATGAGGTGGACGACGTGACGGACCCCAAGGGCGTATGTGCTCGACCTGCGGACTACCTCACTCCCGGTGTGGCCTACGTACGCGGTTGGGCGGAAGGCAAGCGCGCTGCTGACGACCTCGCGGAGATGCTGCGCGCGTTCGGCCTGGAGGTGGACCTGCCAGGGCTCAAGGCAGACGTGAACGTCTTCGGGGACGGCGTCGTCACCCTCGGCGCGGTACGTCCGGACGCTGCACGGCTGCTGGCCGACTTGCTGACGACTGGGCTCACGGCGGAGATGACGTGGCGGGACGACGGCCGGCCTGGACTCGGGGGCACCGCTGACAGTTCAGCGGCGTAGCACAGTTCGGCGAACAAGCCCGTCAGGCAGGACAGGTGGCTCGTCGTCGGCCGGGACCGGCGCCCCAGCGCCGCAGCCCGAGCCGAACGACGGGCCACCTTCTTGTTTGCTGAGCTATGAGCTTGGGAATCACTGATCGTTTTGGGCGCCATTGCGGCTTTGACCTGCAAGGATGAGCGCCTAAAGGCGCCATGTGGCGACGGCGTTGTGCGCCCCTGTTGACCGTGGTTCACCGCTCCGCCTGGTGCCCATCTAGTCCGCTGGGGTGCAGCTGGCCCCTCGCTCCGTCTGGGGTACGTCGCTGGCGCGCCATCGTGATCACCTTCGCTTGGCTAGCCATGGTTCCACGTGATGACACCCTCTCCCGCTGGGTGTACCCGCCGGGGACTTCCACGCTCACGGAGTCCCAGAAGGGTTCGGACTCGCGGAAGTGGCTCCCGTGTGCCACTGCGCTTTGGGGCACGCGCGACGCAAAGAACGGAGAGCGCTGTGGCGAGACCACAGCGCTCGTATCCCTCATAGGAGTGAGGCGCTTCCACCCAACCGATCTCGCATGGATCGCAGACCACGTACTCGACCTCGAACGGCAAGTCGGGTCCGCAGTACACCGCTCTGATGCGCTAGTCGGTTCGCTCGAAGGCGCCGGCTGGCCGGTCGACCCATGGTCTCGGCGGCTTAGCCATCCGGTCGAAGCAGGAGAACTCGGGATACATCCATCGACGGAGTCGGTCGCGCCAGGTCCGCTTGTCGGGCCATCCCCGTACTCAATGCACGTGGTCAGCAAGCTGAGCCACGGCACGAACCGCCGCATCCTCTTCTGCTGGTCAGTCCTGCTGGCCTCTGAACGTGCTCTCGGTCTGCCGGGCGTGGAACTGCTGTACAGCACAGCAACTGCGTTGCGAAGCCCCACCCGCGTACATGCTGATGACCCGACAGCGCCGGGTCGAGGCCGTCGTACCGCTGTGTACGCGGCCGAACGAAACTGGATGAGGCGGGAACTGAGACGAACAGCAGCGAGGGGTGCTCTTCAGCGGCTCGCACGGTTGGCCTGGCCGAGCATCAGCGTCGTTTTTGAGCCAGGATGAGTCATTGTCCTTACCGTTGGAGAAGGATCGTTGCCACTATGGCGGTGTTGACAGTTGGAGGAGAGACGGGGGTGTAAGCGATGCAGGGTGCCTTGGAAAACGTCGAACTCACTGCTGCAGTGCAGGGATTGCGAGATCAACTGATCTCGTCTGCAGATTCATCAAGCGGGCAGAATATTCGATTCGAAGTAGAAGAAATCAGCCTAGAGTTCACGGTCGAGCTTCGTCGTGATGCGAGCGCCAAAGCTGGCTTCAAAGCGTGGGTAATTTCGAGTGACCTCCAAGCTAGCGCAGCAAAATCCTCCGTTCATAAAGTATCAGTGAAGCTCAAGCCGAAACATTCCACTGATGGAACGCCGGTAGAAATCGGAAACGCGGCTGAGGTTGATATGGGTGACTTCGGAGGCGCGACTTGCGAGGTAACTAACAGGTGAGTGCACGATCCGCCGAGAGATTGGCGATTGTCCAAGCCGAACGTCAAGGCAGTGGCTTCCTGCTTAACCCTCGCTTGGTTCTCACATCAGCTCACCTATTCGATACGAGCGTTACTGCTCGTGTCGCGGTTCCTGGCGGTGCAGGCAAGCGCCTTTGTCGCATAGTTTGGCGTCGTCACGATGACATATGTGATGCGGCACTCCTCGAAGCAGACGATGACCTAGTAGCGGATGTGTCGAAGTGTCGGGTATCCGACGTCAAATGGGGAAGGGTAACTGACCTCTCGTCCTGGAGCGGCTGTGAGGCGATCGGGTATCCGCGTGTGTCACTGCGTGAAGGAAAGAGACCAGACACTGAACAGATCGTAGGAACTCTCAAGCCCGGCTCTTCCATTTTGCGAAGCCGGTACGTTCTGGACAGTGCGCACTCGGCACCGCCTAAGACAGACGACGCCTCACGATCTCCATGGCAAGGCATGTCTGGAGCTGCTCTCTTCATAGGCGACTTCTTGATTGGCGTGGTCTCTGGGGACCCGGTGCAATGGGGGCATGCCCGCGTCGAGGCAGTCCCCATCTCAACGCTATTCGAGGATCAAGGCTTTAGGGCAACGGTCCAGGGAATCACTGGCCAGTCGATAGAACTGGTTGACGTCGCAAAGCGTACGCTGTCACCTAGTCGCGATTCTCAGAGTGCGGCAGAGATTCAGTGGCAGGTAGTATCCGAGACAAATCCGATTAGCTTCGGTGTGCATCGAGCTCCAGACTCGCCCGGATATCTAGATGTCGTGGAGTACATTCCGCGGGGTGTCGACGGGCAGCTGGACCATCATATTGAGTCGCTGGCGCAAGAGGGTGGAATGCTTCTCTTGTCGGGTGATTCAGCGGCGGGCAAGACGCGAGCGCTATTCGAAGCGATGCATCGAAAGTTGCGAGACTGGTTTGTCTATAAACCTGATCCCGACGCCGATATCTCGCATGTACTGAACTCTCTGCACGGCAGGAACCAAGTTATATGGCTTGACGATCTGCAGGATTATCTCAGATCCGATGGATTGACTCCCTCGTTGCTCGACAGGCTTAGCGATCTGCAGGTTGTTGTGCTTGCTACTATCCGAACGGAGTTCTACCAGCATTACACAGATGGCCAAAGCGGTAAGTTTGCAAGTGGAGGAACTGATGCTCGACTGCCTGCGTTTCCAGCGCGAGTAATCCGAACCTCTCGTCATATAACTATTGAGCGCATCTGGGATCACGGAGACCGGCAGAGAGCTTCTGCCAGCGAAGATCCGCGAATAGTCAGCGCTCTAGAATCTGATAATTCCTACGGAGTAGCGGAGTACCTGGCGGCGGGGCCCCAGGTGCTCAAGCTGTGGCGTTCTGCTTCCAGGGTGGGCGGCAATCCGCGCGGTGCGGCGCTCGTCGCTGCGGCGGTAGATTTGACGCGTACAGGTGTAGGCTCTTCATTTCCGCCTGAAGCCTTGGAACGCCTGCATGACCACTACCTTAAGCAGGCTGGCGGTCCGACGCTCAGGCCGGAACGCCTCGACGAAGCCTGGAAGTGGGCGAGTGATGTTGTGCTGGGAGTCACCAGCCCTCTGGTTCCGGGCAAAGGAGGTAGGTGGAAACCGTTCGACTACCTGGTATCCGATGCTGCACGTCGCTCCCGTCCTGGCGATCTTCCAGACCTGGTCTGGGATGAAGCTCTTCGCATAGTGGACGACTCTCGCCGTGCCGTAGTAGCTATGGTGGCCCGCAGCGCCAATCGACTAGACGTGGCAAAAAATGTACTCATTCCTCTTTCGGAAACGGATGACCCTGAGGGTTTGAACCTCCTTGGCGCGCTTGCGGTATTTGAAGAAAAGTACCCGGACGCCAGCGGTTTCTTTCAGCGTGCTCACAATCTCGGAGATTCGACAGGCACTCACAATCTGGGAGCCTTGGCTGCCCTCCTAGGTGACCTTGATGACGCTCGTGATTGGTACATGCTAGCGATTGAGCGTGGGGAGCTGCGGGCGATCGGGTCTTTGGGGGCAGTCTACGAAAGGCTGGGAGATCAAGAGAAAGCAGTGACGCTTTGGAAGCGGGGGACTGAAGAGGGTGACCCGGGTAGTGCTCTTCATTATTCAGATTGGCTGAGAAATAAATGGCAGTCAGATGAATCGGTAGACGCTCTGCGGGTTGCGGCAGATGGGGATATTCCGATTGCGACACTTTCGTACGCTGGCGTTATGCTGCGAAAGAAGAACCATGAGTCAGCTAATGAGTACCTTGCAAAGGCTTATCAGGCTGCTCAAAAAAAGGGATACTTGGGAGACCCGCTTGGGGCTGTGATGGCCGGCGTAATAGCCCACTCTTTCGGTAAAGTGGATGAGGGTAGTGAGTGGTGGCAGCGTGCCCGCAACAGCGGGTACGAGGTGGAATGGGCCATCGTTGAGGCATCAGAAAGTTCACGGGGGCTGAAACGCCTTGCGGTTAGTCACGATACGCTCGACCGTGTCGGCGGCGAAGAGGTGCGTTCCCTCATGCAGCTGCTCTGGGCGGGTGACTGCCTTGACTGCGGTTACCCGCTAGGAGAAGGAGTTCCGGCCCTTTACGTCGATGACTCGTACACTAGGGCTGATGCGCGGCTGTTTCACTTCGGGTTGTGCAGGTTTCCACAATGGAATGACTCTGCGTTGATATCGGTTGCGAAGGATTCCGGTATCACTTGGAAGTCGATGAGTGCTCCTGTTGTGATGAGTGGAGGATCTGCCCGCCCCATACCTGCCCTGATTGTTAACCCTGCACTTGAGGTAGCCCAGTTCATAGATGCCGGTGACCAAGTCTGGACAGCGACTAGTCAGTATGGCCCGCAGTCGGTCTTGAGTTCGTCTTTGAACATGCGTGCGCTGTGGTCCGGTATCCCACCGAAGAACCCTGATTCCCTCGCGTGGAGTTTCGTCGGGGAAGGCGAGGTTGCGGTGGCGGTTCCGCAGCAAGTTTGGGGGGCTCCAGCGACGAGCCAGTTCGTAGCGCTCGCGGAGCAGTGTGAAGGGGTGCTTCTTATCCTGACGAGCGTCTTGGGGCCAGCAGATTCCTACGGCATGAATGTGGTCGTGGACGTATTGCGATCCTGGGACTCGATGGTTCGATGGGCCCCTCTCCGGAGTGGTGGGACGCCTTAGGTTGGCGGAGCGGCTCGGGGCTGGAGTTGCTTTGCGACGAGCGATCATGGCTCAATAAGCCTGTGGCGCGTCGGGCAGTCTGTGGACCTCCCGGTAAAGCACGACGTTGGGGCCATGATCGTGGAGGCTCGCCCCAAAGTGGCTGCCTAAAGCCGTGGAGCCAGCCGCCCCAGCCACGACGTACCCCTTCTCTGGCGTCAGGTGGCTGCTTGCTATGCGCACGGTGCGGGTGTCGGCCCGGGGGCCGGGCCGCGTGCGGGGAGCGGAGCGAGCCGCCTCGAAAACGTAGAGAAAGTCTGAGCCACACTCGGTCAGAGAGGGTACGTCAGCTCCAAGTCGTTGCCTGGTAGGTGCAACTCTTCCAGGGCGAGCGGTCGGCCGTCGGAGTTCCGTGTAACTCGAAGGAGTTGGAGGAGCGGAACGCCATCCGGTAGGCGCAGCGCTTCCGCCTGATCTGGCAGGGGCATGCGGGTGCGGACGTGCTCGGTGAAGTGGAGTTCGTGGCCTAGGGCTGACAGGGCTTCGTACAGCTCGGTCGCCGGAGGCGGGGGCTCTTCTTCGAACTTGGTGCCGACCAGTACGGAGAACGGCACGTATGTGCGGTGGAGCTGGCGGAGGGGGCTGCCCTCGGCGGTCTGGAGCACGCCGTACGTGAACAGTGGCTCGCCCGGTGGCACGCGGAGAAGGTCCGCCAGTGCGACGGGGGTGTCCGTGCGGGTGGCCGTGGGCTCTTCGGCGTTGGTCCAGCGGATGCCGTCGGCCTCGACATAGCGGCCGTCCGGCTCGCGGCGTACCCCGCGCGGGCGGGTGAGGCTGGGGCGGCTGTGGGGGGAGCGGACGAAGCCGCCTCGGCCGGCCATGACTTCGACTAGCCCGGAGGCTCGTAGCTCTGCGATGCCCTGGCGCACCGTCGGCCGCGTGACGCTGAACTGCTTCGCCAGGGTCTCCTCTGAGGGCAGTGGCTGCCCCGACGGGTAGGTGCCGTCCATGATGCCGGCACGCAAGTAGTCCGCGATCTGGCGGTACTTGGGCTGCTTCTGCTTATCGCTGGCCCTCTGCGACGGCATCTGGCTCCCCTGAATCGCTGGTCAAGGCTCTGTTGTCTCACCCCGGAGACGAGTCGTCCCCGAACGGGGACAGCCTCTCTCATCCCAACACGGTTGACAACCCGTACTACGGCTGGTCACTCTGGACTCTCCGCAGCCCGTAGTACGGGCTGTAAAGCAGCACGAAGGAAGGGCCTTCGGTGCGACAGACAAGGAGTTCAGACAGTGGTAGCTCTACCGATCGATACGGCGAAGTTCACGGGGATCATCTGCGCCGTAGCCCCTACGCCGCGCATAGCCAACCGGGAGACCGGACAGGTTCGCGTCGACCGGGACACTGGCCAGACCGTCTATCAGGTGGGCCTCTGCCTCATGTCCGGGAGGTCGGCCGACGTCGTCACGGTGAACGTACCGGGGGAGCCGTCGGGCGTACAGAACGGGGTGCCCGTTCAGGTCCGGGACCTGGTGGCCACGCCGTGGGAGAACGAGGGGCGGCACGGCGTCTCGTTCCGCGCCACCGAGATCAAGCCCCTCACGGCTCCGGCAGCCTCGTCCCCGTCCGGCTCTTCGGCGACGGCACCCGGGAAGGGGACCGGACAGTGATCGCCCTGGCCGCCCCGAATTCGGCGGGGTCCGCCTCGTCGAGCTGCACGCTCGTGGTGGTCGCAGTGCTGGTGTCGGGTCTGCTTCTGGCGGGCCCGGCGCTGCGCCGCCGCTACCCGGTTGTCTGGTGGGTGTGCCTCGGGTTCCCGGTCGCGTGCATACGGGTTGCACGCACCTGGCGGCCGTTGATGGCCGGCTGCGGGCTGGTCGGCAACGGTGCGTCTCCGCCGCAACCTCGTGTGCCTCGTCGGGGACTCACACGGCCGACTCGGGGCGGCTTCTGGTTCCTCATCCGGCTGCTGCCGGGGCAGGTGCCGGAGGATTTCGTCAAGGCGGCTGCTGCCATGGCGCACTACTGGGGAGTGCATGCCGTGCGCGTGACTGCCTGGAAGCCGGGCGTCGTGCGGGTAGTGGCTTCGGCCACTGACCCGCTGAAGGCGCCGCAGATTCCGAAGCAGCGTGGCGCGGGTCGGCTGCTCCGCGTCGTGGTTGGGGCGCTGGAGACCGGTGCCCAGTGGGTCATCGACCTTCGGGAAGTGCCGCACTGGCTGATTGTCGGGGCAACGCGCTCGGGCAAGTCGACGCTGATCAACGCCCTCGTTGCGGGTCTCGCCCGGCAACCCGTCGCGCTGGTCGGCATCGACTGCAAGGGCGGGATGGAACTCTCGCTCTACGGTCCGCGGCTGTCCGCGCTGGCGACCAGCCGGGCACAGACGGTCAAGCTCCTCGGCGCCCTGGTCGACCTGACCTTGGACCGGATGACGGTCTGCCGCGCTGCCCGAGTCCGGAACGTTTGGGGACTGCCGGAGGACGAACGGCCCGTGCCGATCGTCGTGATCGTGGACGAGCTTGCGGAGCTGTTCCTGGTCGCCAGCCGCCACGAAAAAGAAGAAGCACAAGCGGCGAGTACGGCTCTCATCCGGCTGGCTCAACTCGGCGCGGCACTCGGCGTGTTTCTCGTCGTCGCCGGGCAACGGGTCGGGTCGGATCTCGGGCCCGGCGTTACGGCCCTCCGTGCCCAGCTGGCCGGCCGCGTCTGTCACCGGGTGGCCGACCCCGGTACGGCGGAAATGGCGCTCGGTGACCTCAACCCGGATGCGCTGCACGCGGCGCAGTCGATCACGCCCGAACAGGCCGGTACGGCGGTGCTCGCCTCGGCCGACGGTTGGGACCGTGCCCGGTCCCACTTGGTGTCGGAAGCCGAGGCGGAACGCATAGCTGCCGAGTCCGCCCACCTCACGCCTTACGTGCCGGAGCTGGTCACAGCAGGGGGTGGAACCTCGGCGGGAGACGTTCCCAGCGTGCGGCTCGAACGACTCGACGGCGACGAGAACGAGTGAGAGAGGGGGTGGAACTCCGTGATCCTTTCCGTATCCGCCGTGGTGCTGCTCGGCCTCCTGATCTGGTTCCTGCTGCGCATCCGGTACTTCCGGTGGGCCGAAGTGCTGATCTGTTCGACCTTCGGCTTTCTGCTGGCCGAGACCGGCGCCGGACCTGTCGTTCGAGGGGTCCTGGAGGGCCTCGGCGGGCTCCTCAGCGAACTGAGCTGAAGGGAGAAGTCGCCCAAATGATCTCCGTGAAAAACGGCTCCCGACGGGGCGCGAAGTCGCCAAACCCGACCCCGTCAGGAACCCACTCCATCCGCTACGTCAGCAGTGAAAGGAGCAGTCTCACTTTGTCCGCTGCGCATCGATCGCGCAAACCGTCGCGCCGCCCTTGGTGCGACCTGAAGGAAGACGATTACCGAACGTGCCGGGGGCGCGAACAGGTGGTCCTGACTGACCGGGAGGGCACTGAGTGGCGCGTGTGCCCCGCGCACGCTGCCTCGCTCTGGTTGACCGACCCGAGTCTGCGCTTCTCGGCGAAGACGCCGTCCGAGGCCATCGCCGCAGTGATGCGGCAGGCATTCGGGGGTGGCCGATGACTGAGGCCAGTAAGGCCCTCGGGGCGCTCATCGAGCGTGCTGGGCGGTCGGACTTCGGTGGCTGGCGGCGGAGTGTTCTCCGCCTTGGCGGCTGCACCAATCCCGTTCACCTCGTCGGCTCCGCCGCGTATGTGGACGTTGCTACGGCGCTGGCGCTTCACTCGTACACCTCGGAAGCTCTCGGTGGTCGGCTCCTGGTCGCGTGCGGCAATCGTCGGGCGACGGTCTGTCCGACCTGCGCTCGGCTCTACCGGGCGGACACATATCAGCTCATCCGGGCGGGACTGGTCGGCGGTAAGTCAGTGGCGGAGACGGTGAGCGGGCATCCTCGGGTATTCGCCACTTTCACCGCTCCGAGCTTCGGCCCGTCCACTCGCGGCGGGAGCGGGGCGGCCGGGTGCTGGCCTGCCGTCCGCGGAAGGTGGGGGAGTGCTGCCCGCATGGCGCTCCCGTCGGGTGCCGTACGCGGCATGCGGCGGACGATCCGCGACTCGGTGAGCCGCTGTGTCCGCGCTGCTACGACTATGCCGGCGCCGTGCTCTGGCAGGCGCAATCCGGTGAGCTGTGGCACCGCTTCACGCTGGAGCTGCGTCGCGTGCTGGCTCGGCGCGCGGGACTGTCCCGTACGGCGCTGGCGGACGCGGTACGGCTCTCGTACGCCAAGGTGGCGGAGTATCAGCGGCGGGGCCTCGTGCACTTTCATGCCGTCGTTCGTCTCGACGGTCCTGCCGGGCCGGGGGAGACGCCTCCTCCCTGGGCAACGTCGGGTCTTCTGGCGGACGCGGTGCGAGAAGCGGTCGGCCGGGTGCGGGTGGTCGGCTACGGTGCTGACGTCGTCGGCTCGCGTGTCCTGCGGTTCGGCTCTCAGGTGGACGTGAGGACCGTTCCGGTGGCCGACTCGGCGGACGGGCTGTCCTCGTCGGCAGTCGCGGGCTACATCGCCAAGTACGCCACCAAGGGAGCCGAGTCGGCCGGGGCCGTCGACGGGCGTATCCGGCACGGCAAGGACCTGGCCACGCTGCCCGTGCGGGATCACGTGCTCCGCATGATCGGTACCTGCTGGTGGCTCGGCGCGCTGCCCTCATTCGAAGGGCTGAGGTTGCGTCGCTGGGCACACATGCTCGGCTACCGGGGCCACTTCTCGACCAAGTCCCGCCACTACTCCACCACCCTCGGCGCACTGCGCTCGGCCCGCGCGGAGCACCGCGCGAGCGAACAGCGCTCGGCGCTCGGCCTGGACGACCGGAACACGGTCCTCGTCGGCCAGTGGCGGTACGCCGGGCGCGGCTATAGCCCGGAGGCAGCTCTCCTTGCGGCCTCTGTCCGAGAGGGCGGTGACGGACATGGCAACTGATGAGCTGATGACCGTTCCGCAGGTTCTCGCCGAACTGGGCGGTGTTTCCCGACGCACCTTCTACCGATGGCGCGAGGTGGGACGTGGCCCTGCCTCGCTCAAGTTGCCGAACGGTGAGATCCGCGTCTGGCGCAGCGAATTCACTGCATGGCTCCGGCGTCGTGAGGAGGAGGTCGTATGAAATCGCAAGACGTGCGGGTCTGGGAGATCCGGCGGAACAAGTCGAGCAAGCGGCCCTCCTACGAGGTGCGGTGGAAGGTGGCCGGGAAACCGTTTTCGAAGACATTCCGCACCAAGGCGCTGGCCGACAGCTTCCGGGCCAGCCTCGTCAAGGCGTCTCGGGCAGGGGAAGGGTTCGACACGCAGTCCGGTCTGCCGGACTCGTTGGTCGAAGCTGCCCCCTCCCTCACCTGGTACGAGTTCGCGCTGAAGTACCTCGCGATGAAGTGGCCGCACGCCGCGCCCAACTCGCGCGACAGCATGAACGAGACGCTGACACTGGTGAGCACGGTCCTTGTGAGCAAGAAGTCCGGTCGACCTGCGGACTCGGTGCTGCCCAAGGCGCTGCGGGGCTGGGCGTTCGTGCACTCGCCGGCCGAGGACAAGGAAGAACCACCGGCCAAGGTGAGCAACGCCCTCGCCTGGGTGGCCAAGGCATCGCTGCCGCTTGCTGATCTGAAGAATCCGGCTGTGATGCGCAGCGTTCTCAACGCGCTCACGCTGAAGCTGGACGGCACTCCGGCCGCGCCGGAGACGGTACGGCGTAAGCGTGCGGTGCTGTCCAACGTTCTCCGGTACGCGGTCGAGGTCGGGGAGCTGAATGAGAATCCGGTGGCGTCGGTGCAGTGGAAGCCACCGAAGCTCGCCAAAGAGGTCGATCGCCGGGTCGTGATCAATCCCGTACAGGCTCGTGAGCTGCTGACCGCGCTGTCGTACGTGGGGCTCTACAAGCGGGCGCGGGGGCGTCGGATGGTCGCGCTTTTCGCCTGCATGTACTACGGCGGGCTGCGTCCGGCGGAAGCGGTTGGGCTTCGCCTTCAGGACTGCGAACTGCCGGAGAAGGGGTGGGGACGGTTCATCCTGCACAATACGCGTCCCACGGTGGGGAAGCGGTGGACCGGGACCGGCAAGGTCCATGATCACCGAGGGCTCAAGAACCGTTCGCAGGACGAAGTCCGGCCCGTGCCGGTGCCGCCCCAACTCGTGCGCATCGTCCGCCAGCACGTGGAGGAGTTCGGCACGGCCGAAGACGGCCGGCTGTTCTCCAACGAGCGGGGCGGCGTCATCGGCTCGTCGTCGTACTCCCGTACCTGGGAGGAAGCGCGCGCCCTGGCCCTCACCCCGGAACAGGTTGCCTCACCGCTCGCCGGTACGCCGTACGACCTGCGGCACGCTGCCCTGTCCTCCTGGCTGAACGCGGGAGTCGATCCGGCTGAGGTCGCGGAGCGCGCGGGCAACAGCGTCGACGTGTTGCTGACCCGCTACGCGAAGTGCCTCGACGGTCGGCAGCACGTAGCCAACCAACGGATCGACGCCCTCTGGGGCGACGGTCCCGAGGCCGAGGACGAGAGCGAGACCGACTGAGAACTGAAAGCTGAACGACTACAGTCAGGCCCCTGGGAGTCATCCCGGGGGCCTTCTCATGCGTTGGCCCTGACCTGCGGAAACGGGACCGAATCCATCCCGCGAATACGCCGCGACCACCGACAAACAGCGGCGCAGAGCCGCATGCCGCTGCACAACGACAAACGCCCCGCACCAGCATCCAAGCTGGTCGCGAGGCGTTTCAGTACTTCGGTCGAAGTACCCCCGGCAGGATTCGAACCTGCGCACACGGCTCCGGAGGCCGTTGCTCTATCCCCTGAGCTACGGGGGCGTGCCGTCCGTTTCGGCGACAGGTAGAACACTACCAGGTCATCGGGGGTGGGTCGGAACGGGTCGGGGGAGGGGGTAGCGGGGGCGGTGGAAAAGAGGGAAAACCCGGACGCAGGTGGAGGGGCGCGCCTACGCTTCTGGGTGTGCCAGGTATGTCCGGCCGGGTGCTTGTCGTCGACGACAGCAGCGTCATCCGGCAGTTGATCAGGGTCAACCTCGAGCTGGAGGGCTTCGAGGTGGTGACCGCCGTCGACGGTGCCGAGTGCCTGGATGTGGTGCATCGTGTGAGGCCCGATGTCGTGACGCTCGATGCGGTGATGCCGCGTCTGGACGGGGTGCGTACGGCGGAGCGGCTGCGGGCCGATCCGCGTACGCGGCACCTGCCGCTGGCGCTCGTGAGTGCGTGCACCGAGCTGGAGGGCGAGGGTGTCGTGGGGGACGGGAGAGGGGTGGACGCCTTCCTGGCGAAGCCGTTCGAGCCCGTCGATCTGGTGCGGATGGTGCGTCGGCTGATGCATGGGCGTGCCGGTGCCGCGGAGGGAGAGGGGGACGGGTCCTTCGGGCCGGTCTCGGAGGTTGTCGAGCCGTAGTTCTGTGTCGTTTCGGTTCGCGACCGGGTGCGAGGTGTCGGCGGGGTGTTGTGGAATACGTCACCTCTTGTCGGCTGCTCCGGCGGCGCAGGGTGTGTTTTCCGGGCTGTCGGCGATGGTTTCGCTGCCCTCTGTTGCCGTAGGGCAGGGGGCGGGTGCTCTGTGTGACCGTGTGTCTCCGGGAGCGCCCCTGGTGCGATACGGCGCGGCGTTCCAGGTGGCGAAACCGGTTCGCGTCGACCCACCCCGCCTCCCATACGCTTGCTCTGTGACCCCCGCCCAGCTGGCGCGCACCATCCGGCATGTGCTGTGCAGCGCGCTCTCCGACCGCACCGAGGGCGCGCGTGACGCGTGCCCCGGCGAGGGGGCTTCCGGTCATCTCACCCAGCGGGGGGTGCACGGTCACGTTCCGGAGCGGGTCGTGGTCGCCTCGCCGCCGCGGCGGGGAGGCGGGGACTACGCGACGGGTGTCGCCTTCCAGGTCGGCAAGCGCTGCGGGCGGTCTCCGCGTGAGGTCGCCGAGGTGCTGTGCGAGCGGCTGGTTGCGGACGTTCCGCAGGTCGCGGAAGCGCGGGTGGTCGGCGGCGGGTTCGTCAACGTGACTTTGACGTCGCAGGCGCGTGCCGCGCTGGTGCGCGGTCTCGTCGCCCGGCGGCCGGCCGCGGCCGGTGATCCCGCGGGGGAGCCCGGCTGGGCGCCGTGCGACGATCCCGGGCCGGACATCGCCCGCTGGGCGTCGGTGACCGGGGAGAGCCCGGCCGCGCTCGCTGTCCGTACTGAGCGGTCCAGTTCCCTCTTCCGTGTGCAGTTCGCCCATGCGCGGGCCTGTGCGCTGCTGCGCAACGGCCGTCGTTTGGGGGTGCGGCCCGCCGCGGAGTGCGTCGATCCGCTGCCGGCGGCCGGGGCGCGGCTGCTGGCCCTGTGCGCCGACCGGGACCGGGTCACGGAGCCGGGCGCGCTGGCGCGGCATCTGGACGCGGTGGCGGGCGCCTTCGGGGCGTTCCAGGAGACGTGTGAGCCGCTGCCGCGCGGCGGGGAGAAACCCGGGGCCGCCCACCGCGGCCGGCTGGCCCTCGCCGAGGCTGCCGGAGCGGTGCTGGCCGGCGGCCTGTCCCAGCTCGGCGTGACCGCACCCGCTCATCTATAGCGACTCGAAGCGACAGGGACCAGGGACTCCAAGATCATGAGCCGTTCCGCACACCCCGCAGGACCCCGCCACGGTGACGTCCTCCCGGAGGGTCACTACACACCGCCGCCGTCCGACCTCAACTCACTCGACCCGCGCGTGTGGGCGCAGACCGTCGAGCGCACCGCGGAGGGTGCGCTCAGTGTCGGCGGCATGGACGTCCGCCGGCTCGCCGAGGAGTTCGGTACCCCCGCGTACGTCATGGACGAGAACGACTTCCGGGCCCGCTGCCGGGCTTGGCGGGAGGCGTTCGGACCGGACGCCGACGTGTTCTACGCCGGGAAGGCGTTCCTCTCGCGCGCCGTCGTGCGCTGGCTGCACGAGGAGGGCCTGAACCTCGACGTGTGCTCCGGCGGCGAGCTGGCGACCGCGCTGGCCGCCGGGATGCCGCCCGAGCGCATCGCGCTGCATGGGAACAACAAGTCGATGGACGAGATCACCCGTGCCGTGGAGGCGGGGGTGGGCCGCATCGTGGTCGACTCGTTCCAGGAGATCGCCCGTGTCGCGCACGTCGCGCGGCGGCTCGGGCGGCGGCAGCCGGTGCAGATCCGGGTCACCGTGGGCGTCGAGGCGCACACGCACGAGTTCATCGCGACCGCGCACGAGGACCAGAAGTTCGGTCTCGCGCTGGCGGGCGGGCAGGCCGCCGAGGCGGTGCGCCGGGTGCTGGGGCTGGAGAGCCTGGAGCTGACGGGCATCCACTCGCACATCGGCTCGCAGATCTTCGACATGGCCGGCTTCGAGGTCTCGGCCCGCCGCGTGGTGGGTCTGCTCACGGAGGTCCGGGACGAGCACGGGGTGGAGCTGCCGGAGATCGACCTGGGCGGCGGCCTGGGCATCGCCTACACCTCCGAGGACGACCCGCGGGAGCCGCACGAGATCGCCAAGGCGCTCGGGGACATCGTCACCCGCGAGTGCGAGGCGGCGGGGCTGGCGGTGCCGCGGCTGTCGGTGGAGCCGGGGCGCGCGATCGTGGGGCCGACGGCTTTCACGCTGTACGAGGTCGGCACGGTCAAGGAGCTGGAGGGGCTGCGTACGTATGTGAGCGTGGACGGCGGGATGTCGGACAACATCCGCACCGCGCTGTACGACGCGGAGTACAGCGTGACGCTGGCGTCGCGGGCCTCCGAGGCGGAGCCGATGCTCAGCCGGGTGGTCGGCAAGCACTGCGAGAGCGGCGACATCGTGGTGCGGGACGCGTTCCTGCCGGCGGACCTGGCGCCGGGTGATCTGCTGGCCGTGCCCGCCACCGGTGCGTACTGCCGGTCGATGGCGAGCAACTACAACCATGCGCTGCGCCCGCCGGTGATCGCCGTGCGGGACGGGGAGGCGCGCACCATCGTGCGGCGTGAGACGGAGGAAGATCTCCTGCGGCTCGATGTCGGCTAGCGAGATATATGTCCCACATACTGGACCCGGCGTGGAATCTCCGTTCCGGTACGTGAGACTTGAGGCACCAGTACCTGTGACGGGACAGACGGAAAAAGAGGTCAGATGATGCGTACGCGTCCGCTGAAGGTGGCGCTGCTGGGCTGTGGGGTCGTCGGCTCAGAGGTGGCACGCATCATGACGACGCACGCCGAGGACCTCGCCCAGCGCATCGGCGCCCCGGTCGAACTGGCCGGGGTCGCCGTCCGCCGTCCCGACCGGGTCCGCGCGGGCATCGACCCGTCGCTGATCACCACCGACGCCGCGGCGCTGGCCGCCCGCGACGACATCGACGTGGCGGTGGAGGTCATCGGCGGCATCGAGCCCGCCCGCTCCCTGATCACCTCCGCGTTCGAGCACGGCGCCAGCGTCGTGACCGCGAACAAGGCGCTGCTGGCCGAGGACGGCGCCACCCTGCACGAGGCGGCCGAGAAGCACGGCGCCGACCTGTACTACGAGGCGGCAGTCGCCGCCGCGATCCCGCTGGTCAGGCCGCTGCGCGAGTCCCTGGCCGGGGACAAGGTCAACCGGGTCCTGGGCATCGTCAACGGCACCACGAACTTCATCCTCGACCGGATGGAGTCCACCGGCGCCGGCTACAGCGAGGCCCTGGACGAGGCCACCGCGCTCGGTTACGCCGAGGCCGACCCGACCGCCGACGTGGAGGGCTTCGACGCGGCGGCCAAGGCGGCCATCCTGGCGGGCATCGCCTTCCACACCCGGGTGCGCCTGGACGACGTGCACCGCGAGGGCCTGGCCGATGTGACGGCGGCCGACATCGCCTCCGCGAAACGCATGGGCTGCACCGTCAAACTGCTGGCCATCTGCGAGCGGGCGGCCGACGGGCGCTCGGTGACCGCCCGCGTGCACCCCGCGATGCTCCCGCTGAGCCACCCGCTGGCCTCCGTCCGTGAGGCGTACAACGCGGTCTTCGTCGAGTCGGAGGCGGCCGGGCAGCTGATGTTCTACGGGCCGGGCGCCGGCGGCTCGCCCACCGCCTCGGCCGTCCTCGGCGACCTGGTGGCCGCCTGCCGCAACAAGCTGAACGGCGGCAGGGGGCCGGGCGAGTCCGCGTACGCGCAGCTGCCGGTTTCCCCGATGGGGGAAGTGGTCACCCGGTATCACATCAGCCTGGACGTGGCCGACAAACCGGGCGTGCTGGCGCAGGTGGCAACCGTCTTCGCCGAGCACGGCGTCTCCATCGACACCGTGCGGCAGAAGGGCAAGGAGGGCCCGCACGACGGTGCCTGGCTCGTCGTGGTCACCCACCGGGCCCCCGACGCGGCGCTCAGCGCGACGGTCGAGGCGCTGCGCGGCCTGGACACCGTTCGGGGCGTGGCCAGCATCATGCGGGTCGAGGGTGAGTGAGCGGCGCGCCGAGCCGGTGCGCCGGCACCTCACGTGCCCGGCCCGCCACAACCGCGCCGCGGGTGCGGTGCGCCTCGGGTGTGACGTTCCGCGGATCCGCGGTGCGAGAGGCCCGGCGCGGTGGGCAGCGCCGGACAATGGTCAGTAAGGGAGCCAAGGAACAGTGACCGTCATGGAGCCTGAGATGTCTCAGCTGCCCGAAGGGGCGCCCGCGCCCGCCGCCCGTGCCGCGGGCCGCCCGCAGTGGCGCGGCATCATCGAGGAGTACCGCGACCGCCTCCCGGTCGCCCCTGACACCACGCCTGTCACCCTCCGTGAGGGCGGTACGCCGCTGGTGCCCGCCCAGGTGCTCTCCGAGCTGACCGGCTGCGAGGTCCACCTCAAGGTGGAGGGCGCCAACCCGACCGGCTCCTTCAAGGACCGGGGCATGACGATGGCCATCACCCGAGCGAAGGAGGAGGGCGCCCAGGCGGTCATCTGCGCCTCCACCGGCAACACCTCCGCCTCGGCCGCGGCGTACGCCGTGCGTGCGGGCATGGTCTGCGCCGTGCTGGTGCCGCAGGGCAAGATCGCGCTGGGCAAGATGGGGCAGGCGCTGGTGCACGGCGCCAAGATCCTCCAGGTGGACGGCAACTTCGACGACTGTCTGGAGCTGGCCAGGGGGCTGTCGGACAAGTACCCGGTGTCGCTGGTCAATTCGGTCAACCCGGTGCGGATCGAGGGGCAGAAGACCGCGGCGTTCGAGATCGTGGACATGCTCGGCGACGCGCCGGACATCCATGTCCTGCCGGTCGGCAACGCGGGCAACATCACGGCCTATTGGAAGGGCTACCGCGAGTACCGCGAGGACGGTCCCGCCACCGCCACCCCCCGGATGTGGGGCTACCAGGCGGCCGGTGCTGCGCCCCTCGTACGCGGCGAGGCCGTGCGGGAGCCGAGCACCATCGCCACGGCCATCCGCATCGGCAACCCCGCGTCCTGGACGCTGGCCGAGCAGGCCCGCGACGAGTCCGGCGGCTTCATCGACATGGTGACCGACCGTCAGATCCTCCGTGCCTACCGGCTGTTGGCCGCGCAGGAGGGCGTGTTCGTGGAGCCGGCCTCGGCGGCGTCGGTCGCCGGGCTGATCCAGGCGGCCGAGCAAGGCAAGGTCGATCCGGGGCAGCGCATCGTGTGCACCGTCACGGGCAACGGCCTCAAGGACCCCGACTGGGCGGTGGCCGGTGCGCCGCAGCCGCTCGTGGTGCCCGTGGACGCCGACGCCGCGGCCGAGCGCCTCGGCCTCGTCTGAGCCGTCCCGGTCCGGGCTCCGGCCCGTCCCGGCGCCGTCCGGGCCGTGCGGGTCCGCTCTTGGCGGGGCCCTCGGCCGGCGGCGTCTTCCGGGCGAGTCCGGTTCGTTCCCGGGCCCGTCCGGTCCAATCCCGGACCCCGGGGCGGCGGCATCCTCCGATGTCGCACCGGCCCCAGGCGTCAGCACGGAAGCACGGGGAGGCTCACGACACGCATCGTGCGCCTCCCGTGCGCCCTATGTCGCCACTGAACCCACCTTCGATAGGCTGAGTTTCACCCCCACTTCCGTACGTCCCTGGCGGGTCAGGCGTGGAGTGGTGGCCGGACCGGCGCCGCCGCGGCCAGTGGGTGCTCCGCAAACCGAACCAAGGAGAGTCATCGGAAGATGGCCGGTCCCGCGTTCCGCGCCGCCGCCGTCCGGGTGCGCGTCCCCGCCACCAGCGCCAATCTCGGCCCCGGTTTCGACGCCCTGGGCCTCGCGCTGGGCCTCTACGACGACGTCGTCGTCCGCGTCGCCGACTCCGGACTGCACATCGACATCGCCGGCGAGGGCGCAGACACCCTGCCGCGCGACGAGAACCACCTGCTCGTGCGCTCCCTGCGCACCGCCTTCGACCTGCTGGGCGGGCAGCCGCGCGGCCTGGAGATCGTCTGCGCCAACCGCATCCCGCACGGCCGTGGCCTGGGCTCCTCCTCCGCGGCGATCTGCGCCGGAGTGATGGCGGCACGCGCCGTGACCACGGGCGGTGAGGCCCGGCTCGACGACACCGCGCTGCTGGAACTCGCCACCGAGATCGAGGGCCACCCCGACAACGTCGCCGCCTGCCTCCTCGGCGGCTTCACCCTGGCCTGGACGGACGGCGGCGCGGCCCGCGCGGTGCGGATGGAGCCCGCCGCATCCCTCGTCCCGGTGGTCTTCGTACCGGCGAAACCCCTGCTCACGCAGACCGCGCGCGGTCTGCTGCCGCGCACCGTGCCGCACGTGGACGCGGCGTTCAACGCGGGGCGCGCCGCGCTGCTCGTCGAGGCGCTGACGCGCCGTCCCGAGCTGCTGCTGGCCGCCACCGAGGACCGGCTGCACCAGGAGTACCGGGCGCCGGCGATGACCGAGAGTGCGGATCTTGTCGCCCGGCTGCGTGCCGAGGCCGTCCCCGCCGTGATCTCCGGCGCCGGCCCCACGGTGCTGGCGCTGGCCGCGGACGACGGCGAGGCCGACAAGGTCTCGCGGCTGGCGGGCGAGGGCTGGACCGCGAACCGGCTGGCCCTGGACCTGGCGGGGGCCAGCGTGCTGCCCCTCACCGCAGGCACCCACGGCAGCGGTGCCACCACCGAGAACGCACCGGGAGGCGCGGGCAGCGGCCCCCGGTGACAGCGGGTTGCGGATCTTCGAGAGGGGGAATGTTTGTTGGATCCGGTAGTGTTAACCTCAAGTCTGCACTCGCAGTCTCGTGGACCCCGCACAGGAAAGTGCGACGGTCCGAAGAGTGCGGTGCTTGCGTGTTCCCCTGGCAGCCCCAGCAGGGGCCACCTCTTCTCCCAGGAGCCTCCCAGATTGCTCGGAACGCTGCCGGGCAGGCGCGAACACGCTCCGGAGCCGACGTGAAGGTCATCCATGTCGAGGCTTCACGCCGAAACCACGTATTGATTCCCCCGCCGTACATCGAGGCGGGACCACCGCCCCGGCAAAGTCCCCCAGCACAGGACCACAGCCGGACAGCACAACCGGTCGCCGAGCCAGACTGGCCGACGTCCGCTCCAGGGAAGGACCCTTCGTGAGCGACACCACCGATCTGATGGGCGTGAACGCCGATACCGCAGCCGACGGTGCCGCGGCGCCCGCTTCTACGGACGCTTCCGCCGCGCCTGCGGCCTCCGGTGCCGCACCCCGGCGTCGGCGCTCCGGCACGGGACTGGAGGGCATGGTGCTGGCCGAGCTCCAGCAGATCGCCTCCAGCCTCGGCATCAGGGGCACCGCCCGGATGCGCAAGAGCCAGCTGATCGAGGTCATCAAGGAGCGCCAGGCAGGCGGCAGTTCGGACTCCGCCCCCGCCGCAGGCAAGGCCGCGAAGGCCGCTGACAGCAAGGACTCCAAGGAGGCCAAGGACTCCAAGGAGGCGAAGGCCGCCGGCGAGTCGCAGCCCGCCGACGGCGCGGCCGAGCAGAAGCCGAAGCGCCGCGCCACCTCGCGCGCCCGTACGGGTGAGCCCGAGGCTGCCCAGGCCGAGGCGCAGGGCGGTCAGCAGCAGATCGACATCCCCGGACAGACCGAGGGCGACGCCAAGGCCGCTCAGGAGGGCGGCCGGGGGCGCCGCGCCAAGGGCGAGTCCGCCGAGGGCCGCTCGGACGCGAAGTCCGGCGGCGACGACAGCAGGGCCGACAAGGCTGAGAAGTCCGAGAAGCCCGAGAAGAACGACAGGGCGGACAAGGACGGCAAGGACGGCCGTTCCGACAAGGGCGGCGCCGGTGACGGCAAGCAGCAGGACCGCCCCTCCAAGCGGGAGCGGCAGCGTGACCGCGACCGCGACCGTGACCGCAACCGCGGCAAGAACGACGGCGGCGGCCAGCAGAACCAGGCCGGCGGCGGCCGTCGGGACGACGCCTTCGACGACGACGGCGGCGGCGGCCGGCGCGGGCGCCGGGGCCGCTACCGCGACCGTCGGGGCCGTCGCGGCGGGCGGGACGACTTCGAGCCGCAGATCTCCGAGGACGACGTCCTGATCCCGGTCGCCGGCATCCTCGACATCCTCGACAACTACGCGTTCGTGCGCACCTCCGGCTACCTGCCGGGCCCGAACGACGTGTACGTCTCGCTGGCGCAGGTCCGCAAGAACGGGCTGCGCAAGGGTGACCACGTCACCGGTGCGGTGCGCCAGCCGCGTGAGGGCGAGCGGCGCGAGAAGTTCAACGCGCTGGTCCGCCTCGACTCCGTCAACGGGATGTCGCCGGACGACGGCAAGGGCCGTGCGGAGTTCAACAAGCTGACTCCGCTCTACCCGCAGGAGCGGCTGCGTCTGGAGACGGAGCCGAACCAGCTGACCTCGCGGATCATCGACCTGGTCTCGCCGGTCGGCAAGGGGCAGCGCGGTCTGATCGTGGCCCCGCCGAAGGCGGGCAAGACGACGGTGCTCCAGTCGATCGCGAACTCGATCACCCGGAACAACCCCGAGTGCCACCTGATGGTCGTCCTGGTGGACGAGCGTCCGGAAGAGGTCACCGACATGCAGCGGTCGGTCAAGGGCGAGGTCATCTCCTCGACCTTCGACCGCCCGGCCGAGGACCACACCACCATCGCCGAGCTGGCCATCGAGCGGGCGAAGCGGCTGGTGGAGCTGGGCCACGACGTGGTGATCCTGCTGGACAACATCACCCGGCTCGCGCGTGCCTACAACCTGGCCGCCCCGGCCTCGGGCCGCATCCTGTCCGGTGGTGTGGACTCCACGGCGCTCTACCCGCCGAAGAAGTTCTTCGGCGCGGCGCGCAACATCGAGGACGGCGGCTCCCTGACGATCCTCGCCGCGGCGCTGGTGGAGACCGGCTCCCGGATGGAGGAGGTCATCTTCGAGGAGTTCAAGGGCACCGGCAACATGGAGCTCAAGCTCGACCGGAAGCTCGCCGAGAAGCGGATCTTCCCCGCGGTGGACGTGGACCAGTCCGGTACCCGCAAGGAAGAGATCCTCATGGCGAACGAGGAGCTCCAGATCGTCTGGAAGCTGCGGCGCGTGCTGCACGCCCTGGACCAGCAGCAGGCCATCGAACTGCTGCTGGACAAGATGAAGCAGACGAAGTCCAACGCGGAGTTCCTGCTCCAGATCCAGAAGACGACCCCGACGCCCAACGGGCAGGACTGAGGGTCGCCCGGACGGGCTCACGGCGAGGGCCGTTCCACCACGCACGGTGGAACGGCCCTCGCCGTCTGTTCTGGCTGCTGAGAGCTTGCCCACAGGGCCGGGGCGCGGCGGGGTGCTGCCGCTTCGGCGGGCGCGGGCGCGTCGTCGCAGGTAAAACGGGAGCAGTGGGCGGATGCGACCCGGCCCGGGCGTCGCTGTCCCGGCGCGCACGTCCGACGCGCGTGCCGACGCGTTGTGCGACCCTTCGGCGAGACCCAGCGTCCGGACAGGACACACGCCACGAGCAGGACCGAGGGAAGTGACAATGGCGGGCGACAGCTACGAGGGCGACACAGCGGCACAGCGCCGCACCCGGGGCATACGCGCCACCGGCCGTCGCCGCAAGCCGCGAGACGGGCGCGGACGGGCCGTGCGGGCCGCGGCCTGGACCGCGGCGGGAGCGGTCGTGCTCGGTGCGGCGAGCCTCGGCTTCGTCTACTTCAAGCTGGACGGCAACATCTCCGGCGTGGACATCAACGCCGCCCTGGGCGCCGACCGGCCGCAGGACGTGCCCAACGGTTCCCTGGACATCCTCGTCCTGGGTTCGGACACCCGGGCGGGCGCGAACGCCAAGTACGGCCGCGACGAGGGCAGCGCCCGTTCGGACACGGCGATGGTGCTGCACATCAACGAGCAGCACGACAAGGCCACCGTCGTCTCGATACCCCGTGACACGCTGGTGCAGCGCCCGGCCTGTCAGGGCGACGGCTCGGAGAACCACAGAAACGTTCCCGCGCAGCGCGCCATGTTCAACACCGCCTACGAGGTCGGCGGCCCGGCCTGCGCCGTCAAGACCGTCGAGTCCCTCTCCGGGGTCCGCATGGACCACTACATGGAGGTCGACTTCGCCGGCTTCAAGAAGCTCATCGACACCCTCGGCGGCGTCCAGATGACCACCGCGCAGTCCATCCACGACAAGAGCAGCCACCTCGACCTGCCCGCCGGCACCCACCGGCTGGACGGCGAACAGTCGCTCGGTCTGGTGCGCACCCGGCACGGTGTGGGGGACGGCAGCGACCTGGGCCGCATCCAGCTCCAGCAGGCGTTCATCAAGGCACTGATCGACCAGGTCAACAGCATCGGCGTCTTCAGCAGCCCGAAGAAGCTCTACGACCTGGCCGACACCGCCACCTCCGCGCTGACCACCGACTCCGACCTGGACTCCGTCGGCAAGCTGACCGGCATGGCCAAGATGCTCAAGGGCATCAAGTCCGACGACATCCAGATGACGACACTGCCGGTCGAGTACGACCCGGCCAACCCCAACCGCGTCATACAGATCGACTCCAAGACCGACAAGGTCTGGCGTGCGATCAAGCGGGACGAGCCCATACCGCGGTCCGCCACCAAGGGCTCGGCCGGCGACAAGACCGACATCGGCGGGGTGCTCCGCGCCAAGGGGAAGCCCACTGGATCGCCGCAGGCCGGCGCGGCGGAATAACGGGCGTCGCCCCCCGGTTTTGGGGGGTGCGGCAACCAGTGGCAAACTGGTCCGTCGGCCCCGGTTCACGGTTGGACAACCCGTCTTCCGACCCGGCGCCCTCCCGAACCTAGGAGTGACCTTGAAGCGCGACATCCACCCCGAGTACCGCGAGACCCAGGTCAGCTGCACCTGCGGCAACTCGTTCACGACGCGTAGCACCATGCCGGAAGGCGTGATCCGCGCCGACATCTGCTCGGCCTGCCACCCGTTCTACACCGGCAAGCAGAAGATCCTCGACACCGGTGGCCGCGTGGCCCGCTTCGAGGCCCGCTTCGGCAAGACCGCCGGCACCGCCAAGAAGTAGCGACACCGCAGCGCCGGTCCGCGCTGCCCGAGCCGGGCAGCGCGGCCCGGCGCTCTTTTGGTGCTCAGCGCCCCGGCTGGGTGCCGGTGCCCCGGCGCCCGGCCGTCCGGCGGGGCGCCGTACGTCTTCCGTGAGCGGCACGAGCGAGCGCTCAGCGTCTTCCACCAGCGGTCTGTCACCAGGCCACCAGCGGTCCGTCAGTAAGGGATGCCACGATGTTCGAGGCGGTCGAGGAACTCGTCGGCGAGCACGCCGACCTGGAGCGGCGGCTCGCCGATCCGGCGATCCACGCCGACCAGGCGGGTGCCCGCCGGCTCAACAAGCGGTACGCCGAGCTCACCCCGATCATCACCGCCTACCGCGAGTGGAAGCGCACGGGTGACGACATCGGCACCGCCCGGGAGCTGGCCGCCGAGGACCCCGACTTCGCGGACGAGGTCAAGCAGCTGGAGCGGCGCCGCGAGGAGCTGACGGAGAAGCTGCGGCTGCTGCTCGTCCCGCGCGACCCGAGCGACGACAAGGACGTCATCCTGGAGATCAAGGCGGGCGAGGGCGGCGACGAGTCCGCGCTGTTCGCCGGCGATCTGCTGCGGATGTATCTGCGCTACGCCGAGCGCAACGGCTGGAAGACCGAGCTGATCGGCGCCACCGAGTCCGACCTGGGCGGCTACAAGGACGTCCAGGTGGCCGTGAAGTCCCGCGGCACCACCGAGCCGGGAGGGGGCGTGTGGGCGCGGCTGAAGTACGAGGGCGGGGTGCACCGCGTGCAGCGGGTGCCCGCCACCGAGTCGCAGGGGCGTATCCACACCTCCGCCGCCGGCGTCCTGGTGCTGCCGGAGGCCGAGGAGGTGGACGTGGAGATCAACCCCAACGATCTGCGCATCGACGTCTACCGCTCCTCCGGCCCGGGCGGGCAGTCGGTCAACACCACCGACTCGGCAGTCCGCATCACCCACGAGCCGACCGGCATCGTCGTCTCCTGCCAGAACGAGAAGAGCCAGCTCCAGAACAAGGAGCAGGCGCTGCGCATCCTGCGGGCCCGGCTGCTGGCCGCCGCCCAGGAGGAGGCCGACAAGGAAGCCTCGGACGCCCGCCGCAGCCAGGTGCGCACCGTGGACCGCTCCGAGCGGGTCCGCACCTACAACTTCCCGGAGAACCGCATCTCCGACCACCGCGTCGGCTTCAAGGCCTACAACCTCGACCAGGTGCTGGACGGGGAGCTGGACGCCGTCATCCAGGCGTGCGTCGACGCGGACTCGGCGGCCAAGCTGGCCGCCGCCCAGTGACACCGGTACGGCCCGACGTGACGGAGAAGATCCCGCAGGCCCCGGGAGGGGGAACGGAGTGAACGTGCTGCTCGCCGAGGTGGCGCAGGCCACCCAGCGGCTGGCCGACGCGGGCGTGCCCTCGCCGCGTTTCGACGCCGAGGAGCTGGCCGCCTTCGTGCACGGCGTCAAACGGGGCGAGCTGCACCGCGTCGCCGACGCCGACTTCGACGCGCGCTACTGGGAGGCGGTGGCCCGCCGCGAGGCCCGTGAGCCGCTCCAGCACATCACCGGGCGGGCCTTCTTCCGCTACCTCGAACTGCACGTGGGGGCGGGTGTCTTCGTCCCCCGGCCGGAGACCGAGTCGGTCGTGGGCTGGGCGATAGACGCGGTCCGTGCCATGGACGTCGCCGAGCCGCTGATCGTGGACCTGTGCACCGGCTCGGGCGCCATCGCCCTCGCGCTCGCCCAGGAGGTGCCCCGCTCGCGGGTGCACGCCGTCGAGCTGGACGAGGGCGCCCTGGAGTGGGCCCGCAAGAACGTCGAGGGCTCCCGGGTGGTGCTGCACCACGGGGACGCGCGCACGGCGCTGCCCGAGCTGGACGGACAGGTGGACCTGGTGATCTCCAACCCGCCCTACATCCCGCTCACCGAGTGGGAGTATGTGGCACCCGAGGCACGGGACCACGATCCGCAGGTGGCGCTGTTCTCCGGCGAGGACGGCCTGGACCTCATCCGCGGCCTGGAGCGCACCGCCCACCGGCTGCTGCGCCCCGGCGGCGTGGTCGTCATCGAGCACGCCGACACCCAGGGCGGGCAGGTGCCCTGGATCTTCACCGAGGACCGCGGCTGGGCCGACGCCGCGGACCACCCCGACCTCAACAACCGTCCCCGTTTTGCCACCGCACGCAGGGAGGTGCCGTGATGGCACGGCGATACGACTGCTCCGACGCGACCGATCGCGCGACCGGCCTGAGGGAGGCCGCTTCGGCGGTGCGGCGCGGAGAACTCGTCGTGCTGCCGACCGACACCGTCTACGGCATCGGCGCGGACGCCTTCAGCGCCGACGCGGTCGGTGACCTGCTGGAGGCCAAGGGCCGCGGCAGGGGCATGCCCTCGCCGGTGCTGGTGGGCTCGCCGAACACGCTGCACGGCCTGGTCACCGACTTCTCCGAACAGGCGTGGGAGCTCGTCGACGCTTTCTGGCCGGGCGCCCTCACCCTGGTGGCGCGGCACCAGCCGTCGCTCACCTGGGACCTGGGCGAGACCCAGGGCACGGTGGCCGTCCGGATGCCGCTGCACCCCATCGCCATCGAGCTGCTGACCGAGTTCGGCCCCATGGCCGTCTCCTCGGCGAACCTGAGTGGCCACCCGGCGCCCGTGACCTGCGACGAGGCGCAGGAGATGCTCGGCGAGTCCGTGGCCGTCTACCTGGACGGCGGCCCCACCGAGGACAGCGTGCCCTCGTCCATCGTCGACGTCACCCGTCCGGTGCCCGTGCTGCTGCGCGCGGGCGCCGTCGACGCGGACGAGCTGCGCAAGGTCGTACCGGACCTGGAGGTGGCCGGGTAGTGACCGCCCCACCCGGGCGTGGTGCGGCCGAGTCCGGCGGCATAAACGGCGCCGAGCGCGCGTTCCGCATCCTCCACGTCTCCACAGGCAACGTGTGCCGCTCGCCGATCACCGAGCGGCTCACCCGGCACGCCCTGGCCGAACGGCTCGGGGACAGCCGCAGCAGCGGCCTCGTGGTCGAGAGCGCCGGCACGTGGGGGCACGAGGGCGCGCCCATGGAGGAGAACGCGGTGGCCGTGCTGCTCGAACACGGCGCGGACGCCGAGGGCTTCACCGGCCGTGAGCTGCTGGACGAGCACGTGATCCGCGCCGATCTGGTGCTGACCGCCACCCGCGACCACCGGGCCCAGGTGATCTCCATGGGCCATTCGGCGGGCCTGCGCACCTTCACGCTCAAGGAGTTCACCCGTCTGGTGCGCGCCATAGACCCGGCGACGCTGCCCGAGGCCCACGGCCCCGAGGGCGTGGTGGAGCGGGCGCACGCGCTGGTGCAGGCCGCCGCCGCGCTGCGCGGCTGGCTGCTGGCGCCCAGCCCCGAGGCGGACGAGATCCACGACCCCTACGGCGCGCCTATCCCGTACTTCCGCAGTGTCGGCGAGGAGATCAGCCGGGCCCTCGACCCGGTCGTCACCGCGCTGACCGGCGTTCCCGCCCATACCTAGAACCGGCAGGCCCCGCACCGCGTGTCCTATGGTGTGGGCCTGAGCAGCCCAACTGACCGGGCCCTTGAACAGCCCGCGAGACCCCTGGGGAGCCCGTTTCCGTGCGTGAGTACCTGCTGACGCTGTGCGTCACGGCCGCGGTCACCTATCTGCTGACCGGCCCGGTGCGCAAGTTCGCGATCGCGGCGGGCGCCATGCCGCCCGTGCGGGCGCGGGACGTGCACCGGGAGCCGACGCCGCGGCTCGGTGGCATCGCGATGTTCGGCGGCCTGTGCGCCGGACTGCTGGTGGCCTCTCAACTCACCAACATCGGCGACCTGTTCAGCATGTCCGACGAGCCGCGGGCCCTGCTGTCCGGGGCCGGCCTCATCTGGCTGATCGGTGTGCTGGACGACAAATGGGGCGTCGACGCGCTGGTGAAGCTCGGCGGCCAGATGATCGCCGCCGGTGTGATGGTGCTCCAGGGCCTGACGATCCTGTGGCTGCCGGTCCCCGGCGTCGGCAACGTGGCCCTGACGCCGCTCCAGGGCACCCTGCTGACGGTCGCGCTGGTGGTCATCACCATCAACGCGGTGAACTTCGTGGACGGTCTGGACGGACTGGCCTCGGGGATGGTCTGCATCGCCTCCCTCGCGTTCTTCATGTACGCCTACCGCATCTGGTACGGCTACGGCATCGAGGCGGCGGCCCCCGCGACGCTGTTCGCGGCGGTGCTGATGGGCATGTGCCTGGGGTTCCTGCCGCACAACATGCACCCCGCGCGGATCTTCATGGGCGACTCCGGCTCCATGCTGATCGGTCTCGTGCTGGCCGCCGGCGCCGTGTCGATCACCGGCCAGGTGGACCCCGACCTGATGGTGGAGCACACGGGTTCGGTCAAGAGCGCGGTGCACACGATGGTGCCGCTGTACATGCCGTTGCTGCTGCCGCTGAGCATCATCGCCATCCCCGTGGCCGACCTGGTCATGGCGATCGTGCGGCGCACCTGGAACGGCCGTTCGCCGTTCGCGGCCGACCGCGGCCATCTGCACCACCGGCTGCTGGAGATCGGGCACTCGCACAGCCGCGCCGTGCTGATCATGTACTTCTGGGCGGCGCTGATCGCCTTCGGCGCCGTGGCCTTCTCGGTGCGCTCCTCCAGCCTGGCGATCGTGCTCGCGATCGTCCTGCTGAGCGCGGTGGGCCTCGTCGTCCTCCTGCTGCCCCGTTACACCCCCCGGGTGCCCCAGTGGGCGCAGAAGGTGCTGCCGCCCCGCTACCGGCGGCAGGAGGACGCCGCGTCCGGTGCGGCGGCGGTGGACCCGACGCCGCCTGGGCCGGGCGAGGAGCCCGAACCGGCGGGCGAGAACGGCGAGCAGAAGGAGCGGGAGCCGGCGCTGGCGGGTCTGGAGGGGGCCACGGCGATCGGGGAGCGGCGGCAGTTCTCCCGTCCCAAGAAGATCAACACCCGGGAATGAGCCGCCCCGTGGGGCCGGGGAATCGCCCCATAGCAGACAAAGTGCCTGCCGTCAGCGGTTGCACAGATCCTCACCCCCGTGTGTGACAGGGGGCACACGAAGTAGGTAAAGACCTCATCAAATAGTTTGTGATACCGTTCACGAAACCCGGTGACAACCGAAGTGCCGCCCTTGTGCGGGCCCTTCCCCGGAAGATTCGGCCCCCGTCCCGGGCTACGCTCGTCATCGACGACTCACGTCCCCCGAGTTCCCCCGGAGCACACCACATGCAGTCGAACGACGCACGCATGCTGCTGCACTGCGCCGTCCCGACCGCCCTCGCCGGTGTCGTGGCCGCAGCCATCAGCGGCGTGTTCGCAGGAGGCAAGGGAGCCATCGGCGCGGCGGCCGGAGCACTTGTCGTGATCCTCTTCATGGGCCTCGGCCTTTACGTCCTCCAGCGGACAGCGCGCTCGTTCCCGCACCTCTTTCAGGCGATGGGCCTTCTGCTCTATACGACGCAGATCCTCCTGCTGTTCGTGGTGCTCGTGGTCTTCCGGGATACCACCCTTTTCGACACCAAGACCTTCGCTTTCACTCTGCTCGGCGCCACCATTGTGTGGGTCGCGGCCCAGGGCCGGGCGCACATGAAGGCGAAGATCATGTATGTCGAGCCCGCCAGCGGCAACGGCGAGAAGGCCAGTGCCACGTAGGGGCGGGATAAGTGCTCGTTCGAGCAACTGCTATCGTCCGTTGCCAACTGCGGCGCCGCAGACGGAGGCGGCAGAGTTCCGACAGGTTCCGGACCCCAAGGGACGGAGCGGACACTCTCCCACCTTGTTCAGCCGCCGCCCCCCGATTCGTACGACCAAGACCAGTGCCGTTCCGTGGCAGCGCGCCGCGCCGACACAACGAGGTAGCCGTTTTCATGCGCCATGCAGAAGGAGCCCGCGGTGAGTGCTGACCAGATGCTCGCCTTTGAGACCGACTGCCACCTTTTCAGTGGCTGCGGCTTCGAGGCTCCCGGGCTCCACTCGTTCGTCTTCGAGCCGATGTTCAGCATCGGCGGATTCGACTTCAACAAGCCGATCCTGCTCGCCCTCGTCGGCACGCTCGCCATCGTCTGGTTCTTCTGGGCCGCCTTCAACAAGCCGAAGCTGGTCCCCGGCAAGCTCCAGATGGTCGGTGAGGCCGGCTACGACTTCATCCGCCGCGGCGTGGTCTACGAGACGATCGGCAAGAAGGAGGGCGAGAAGTACGTCCCCCTCGTGGTGGCGCTCTTCTTCTTCGTCTGGGTGATGAACCTGTGGTCCGTCATCCCGCTCGCGCAGTTCCCCGTGACGTCGATCTTCTCGATCCCGCTGGGTCTCGCGCTGCTCGTCTACGTCCTGTGGGTGGGCCTGACCTTCAAGCGCCACGGTTTCGTCGGCGCCTTCAAGAACTTCACCGGCTACGACAAGTCGCTGGGCCCGGTGCTGCCGCTGGTCATGGTCATCGAGTTCTTCTCGAACCTGCTGGTGCGCCCCTTCACGCACGCCGTCCGGCTCTTCGCGAACATGTTCGCCGGTCACATGCTGGTGGCCCTCTTCACCATCGCGACCTGGTACATGCTCAACGGCATCGGCATCGCCTACTCCGTCGTCTCCTTCGTGATGACGGTCGTGATGATCGCCTTCGAGCTGTTCATCCAGGTCATCCAGGCGTACGTCTTCGTCCTGCTGACCTGCACCTACATCCAGGGCGCGCTCGTCGAGGAACACTGAGCCAGCCCACTCCCGCAACCCCCAGCTGTCCGGCGGCCAACCCCCGCCGGTCCGTACAGAGAAGGAAGTAACGGCATGTCCGCTGCTCTCGAAATGGTCAACCTCGCCGCCGAGGCGAAGGGCGTCACCGGCAACCTCGGTTCCGTCGGCTACGGCCTCGCGGCCATCGGCCCCGGCATCGGCGTCGGCATCGTCTTCGGTAACGGCACCCAGGCGCTGGCCCGCCAGCCCGAGGCGGCCGGTCTGATCCGTCAGAACCAGATCCTCGGTTTCGCCTTCTGTGAGGCGCTGGCCCTCATCGGCATCGTCATGGGCTTCATCTTCCGCTCCTGACGACCGAGCGAACGAACCCTTTTTCCGACGGAAGGCACTGACGTGAACGCCCTGGTAACCCTGGCGGAGACCGAGGTTCCGCAGAACCCGCTCATCCCGCCGATTCCAGAGCTGGTCATCGGCCTGATCGCATTCGCCATCGTCTTCTTCTTCCTGTGGAAGAAGCTCCTTCCGAGCATCAACAAGGTGCTGGAAGAGCGTCGTGAAGCCATTGAGGGCGGCATCGAGAAGGCCGAGGCGGCTCAGCAGGAGGCTGCCGAGGTACTCAAGCAGTACAAGGACCAGCTCTCCGAGGCCCGCCACGAGGCCGCCCGCCTGCGTGCCGAGGCACAGGAGCAGGGCGCGGCGCTCATCGCCGAGATGCGCGCCGAGGGCCAGCGGCAGCGTGAGGAGATCATCGCCGCCGGCCACGCCCAGATCGAGGCCGACCGCAAGCAGGCCGCTCAGACGCTCCGCCAGGACGTGGGCAAGCTCGCCACCGACCTGGCCGGCAAGCTGGTGGGTGAGTCCCTCGAGGACCACGCCCGGCAGAGCCGCGTCATCGACCGGTTCCTCGACGGGCTGGAGGAGGCCGCCGAGGCCGAGGCGAACGCCAACGGGGCCGCCCGATGAACGGAGCGAGCCGTGAGGCGCTTGCCGCCGCACGCGAGAGCCTGACCGCGCTGACCGACTCCACGTCGGCCGACGCCGCGGCCCTCGCCGACGAGCTCGCCGCCGTGACCGCGCTGCTGGATCGCGAGGTCTCGCTGCGCCGGGTCCTCACCGACCCGGCGCAGAGCGGGGACGCCAAGGCCGAGCTGGTCCAGCGGGTGCTCGGCGGCCGGATCAGCGGCCCGGCGGCCGACCTGGTCTCCGGCATGGTCCGCTCCCGCTGGTCCGCGCCGCGCGACCTGGTGGACGCGACCGAGGAGCTGGCCGACCTCGCCGATCTGGTGGCGGCCGAGCGTGACGGCTCGCTGGACGACGTCGAGGACGAGCTGTTCCGCTTCGCCCGGACCGCCGCCTCCTCGCCGGACCTGCGCTCCGCGCTCACCAGCCGCACGGCCGACGCCTCGGCCAAGCGCGAGCTGGTGCGCACGCTGCTGACCGGCAGGGTCAGGCCGGCCACCGAGCGGCTGATCGTCCGCCTGGTGACCCAGCCGCGGGGACGTAGCCTGGAGGCGGGGCTCGACGCCCTGTCCAAGCTGGCCGCCGAGCGGCGCAACCGTTCGGTCGCCGTCGTGACCTCCGCGGTGCCGCTCAGCGACGAGCAGAAGCGGCGCCTGGGCGCGGCGCTGGCCAAGCTGTACGGCCGCCAGGTGCACCTGAACCTGGATGTGGACCCCGAGCTGGTCGGCGGCATCAGGGTTCAGGTGGGCGACGAGGTGATCAACGGCTCGGTCGCCGACCGGCTGGAGCAGGCGCAGCGGCGGATGGCGGGCTGACGGCGACGACCGGACGGCCGCCCGCAGCGCAGCAGGACCCGGCGCGCGTGCGCCAACCAACTCAACAAGCACGAAAGCGGCCCGAGTTGGGCCGTACATGGGAGCCGGGGGAGACAACCCCCGGAGCCCGCAGCAACTTACGGGCCCAACAAGGAGAGCAGGGAACCCAGATGGCGGAGCTCACGATCCGGCCGGATGAGATCCGGGACGCGCTGGAGAACTTTGTCCAGTCGTACACGCCGGACGCGGCCTCGCGCGAAGAGGTCGGTACGGTCAGCGCTGCCAGCGATGGCATCGCGAAGGTCGAGGGGCTGCCCTCGGCCATGGCGAACGAGCTGCTGAAGTTCGAGGACGGCACCCTCGGCCTCGCCCTCAACCTGGAGGAGCGCGAGATCGGTGCGGTCGTCCTCGGTGAGTTCAGCGGCATCGAGGAGGGCCAGCCGGTGCAGCGCACCGGTGAGGTCCTGTCGGTTGCGGTCGGTGACGGCTACCTGGGCCGTGTCGTCGACCCGCTGGGCAACCCGGTCGACGGTCTCGGCGAGATCGAGACCGAGGGCCGCCGCGCCCTTGAGCTCCAGGCGCCCACGGTCATGCAGCGCAAGTCCGTGCACGAGCCCATGGAGACCGGCTACAAGGCCGTGGACACCATGACCCCGATCGGCCGTGGCCAGCGTCAGCTGGTCATCGGCGACCGCCAGACCGGCAAGACCGCGCTGTGCGTCGACACGATCATCAACCAGCGGGACAACTGGCGCTCCGGCGACCCGGACAAGCAGGTCCGCTGCATCTACGTCGCCGTCGGTCAGAAGGGCTCCACCATCGCGTCCGTGCGCGGCGCGCTGGAGGAGGCCGGCGCCCTGGAGTACACGACGATCGTCGCCGCTCCGGCGTCCGACCCGGCCGGCTTCAAGTACATCGCCCCCTACACCGGCTCGGCCATCGGCCAGCACTGGATGTACCAGGGCAAGCACGTCCTGATCGTCTTCGACGACCTGTCCAAGCAGGCGGACGCCTACCGTGCGGTCTCCCTGCTGCTGCGCCGCCCGCCGGGCCGCGAGGCCTACCCGGGTGACGTCTTCTACCTGCACTCCCGGCTGCTGGAGCGCTGCGCGAAGCTCTCGGACGAGATGGGCAAGGGCTCGATGACCGGTCTGCCGATCGTCGAGACGAAGGCGAACGACGTCTCGGCGTTCATCCCGACCAACGTCATCTCCATCACCGACGGCCAGTGCTTCTTGGAGTCCGACCTGTTCAACGCGGGCCAGCGCCCGGCGCTGAACGTCGGTATCTCCGTCTCCCGTGTCGGTGGCTCCGCGCAGCACAAGGCGATCCGCCAGATCACCGGTTCCCTCCGTGTGGACCTGGCCCAGTACCGCGAGCTGGAGGCGTTCGCCGCCTTCGGTTCCGACCTGGACGACGCCTCCAAGGCGGCGCTGGAGCGCGGTAAGCGCATGGTCGAGCTGCTCAAGCAGCCGCAGTACCAGCCGTTCGCCACCGAGGACCAGGTCGTCTCCATCTGGTCCGGCACCAACGGCAAGATGGACGACGTCCCGGTCGAGGACATCCGCCGCTTCGAGCGCGAGCTGCTGGAGTACATGCACCGCGAGGAGCAGGGTCTGCTGACCGGTATCCGCGAGGGCGGCAAGATGTCGGACGACACGATCCAGGCGCTCGGCGACGCGGTCGAGAAGTTCAAGACCCAGTTCGAGACCTCGGACGGCAAGCTGCTGGGCGAGGGCTGAGCATGGGTGCCCAGCTCAGGGTCTACAAGCGGCGGATCAAGTCCGTCTCTGCGACCAAGAAGATCACCCGGGCGATGGAGATGATCGCCGCCTCGCGCATCATCAAGGCGCAGCGCAGGGTGGCCGCCTCCGAGCCGTACGCGAAGGAGCTGACCCGCGCGGTCACCGCCGTCGCCCAGGGCTCCGACACCCAGCACCCGCTGCTGACCGAGGCGGAGCAGCCCAAGCGGGCCGCGGTCCTGCTCATCACGAGCGACCGGGGTCTGGCCGGCGGTTACAACTCCAACGCCATCAAGGCGGCCGAGGAGCTGAACGCGCGGCTGACCGCCGAGGGCAAGGAGATCGTCAGCTTCATCGTCGGCAACAAGGGCACGGCCTACTACGGGTTCCGGAACCGCCCGGTGGAGAAGTCGTTCACCGGCTTCACCGACAACCCGACGTACGCGGACGCGAAGGCGGTGTCCGCGCCGCTGATCGAGGCGGTGCAGAAGGACACCGCCGAGGGCGGCGTGGACGAGCTGCACATCGTCTACACCGAGTTCGTCTCGATGATGACGCAGGCGCCGCTGACCGACCGGATGCTGCCGCTCACCCTGGAGGCGAGCGGTGCCGAGGAGGCCGGTGGCAAGGGAGTCCTTCCGCTGTACGACTTCGAGCCCTCGGCCGAGGACGTGCTGGACGCGCTGCTGCCGCGGTACGTCGAGTCCCGGGTCTACAACGCCCTGCTCCAGGCGGCTGCCTCCAAGCACGCCGCCACCCGCCGGGCGATGCAGTCCGCGACCGACAACGCCGAGGAACTCATCAAGTCGCTGACGCGGCTTGCGAATGCGGCCCGGCAGGCCGACATCACCCAGGAAATCAGCGAGATCGTCGGTGGGGCGAGCGCGCTGGCTGACGCTAACGCGGGGAGTGACCGCTAACCATGACCACCACAGTTGAGACGGCCGCTGCGACGGGCCGTGTTGCCCGGGTCATCGGCCCGGTCGTCGACGTGGAGTTCCCCGTCGACGCCATGCCGGAGATCTACAACGCGCTGACGGTCGAGGTCTCCGACCCGGCCCAGGACGGCAAGAAGAAGACGCTGACCCTCGAGGTCGCCCAGCACCTCGGTGAGGGCGTCGTCCGCGCGATCTCCATGGAGCCGACCGACGGTCTGGTTCGCCAGGCCCCGGTGACCGACACCGGTGAGGGCATCACCGTGCCGGTCGGTGACGTCACCAAGGGCCGGGTGTTCAACACCCTGGGCCGGATCCTGAACGAGCCGGAGGCCGAGTCCGAGGTGACCGAGCGGTGGTCCATCCACCGCAAGGCCCCGGCCTTCGACCAGCTCGAGTCCAAGACCGAGATGTTCGAGACCGGTCTGAAGGTCGTCGACCTGCTGACCCCGTACGTCAAGGGCGGCAAGATCGGCCTGTTCGGCGGTGCGGGCGTCGGCAAGACGGTCCTCATCCAGGAAATGATCATGCGTGTGGCCAAGCTGCACGAGGGCGTTTCCGTGTTCGCCGGTGTCGGCGAGCGCACCCGTGAGGGCAACGACCTGATCGAGGAGATGGCCGACTCCGGCGTTCTCCCGCAGACCGCGCTGGTCTTCGGCCAGATGGACGAGCCGCCGGGGACGCGTCTGCGCGTCGCGCTGGCCGGTCTGACCATGGCGGAGTACTTCCGCGATGTGCAGAAGCAGGACGTGCTGTTCTTCATCGACAACATCTTCCGCTTCACGCAGGCCGGTTCCGAGGTCTCCACGCTGCTGGGCCGGATGCCCTCCGCGGTGGGTTACCAGCCGAACCTGGCGGACGAGATGGGTGTGCTCCAGGAGCGCATCACCTCGACCCGTGGTCACTCCATCACCTCGATGCAGGCGATCTACGTGCCCGCGGACGACATCACCGACCCGGCGCCGGCCACGACGTTCGCGCACCTGGACGCCACCACGGTGCTCTCGCGTCCGATCTCGGAGAAGGGCATCTACCCGGCGGTGGACCCGCTGGAGTCCACCTCCCGGATCCTCGACCCGCGGTTCGTCTCCCAGGACCACTACAACTGCGCCGAGCGCGTCAAGGGGATCCTCCAGAAGTACAAGGACCTCCAGGACATCATCTCCATCCTGGGTATCGACGAGCTGTCCGAGGAGGACAAGCTCACGGTGTCCCGCGCCCGCCGTATCGAGCGCTTCCTGTCGCAGAACACCCACGCGGCGAAGCAGTTCACCGGTCTGGACGGATCGGACGTGCCGCTGGACGAGTCGATCGCGGCCTTCAACGCGATCGCCGACGGCGAGTTCGACCACTTCCCGGAGCAGGCGTTCTTCATGTGCGGTGGCCTCGACGACCTGAAGAAGAAGGCCAAGGAGCTCGGCGTCTCCTGACGCCGCCGTCCGGCGCCGCCCCGGCTCACCGGGCCGGGGGCGCCGGGTCCCGGCGCCTCCACGTGCTTCCGCGCGCGGTCGTACGCGTATGTGCGCCGGTTGTGCTCCGCGGCGGGGGCGGGTGCGAGTACCCGCCCCCGCGCCGCACCCTTTATCCTTTCCCCATCCCAGTCTGAGGAGCCACAGTGGCTGAGCTGCACGTCGAGTTGGTCGCCGCCGACCGCAAGGTCTGGTCCGGTCAGGCCAGCCTGGTCGTCGCGCGCACCTCCTCGGGTGATATCGGTGTCATGCCCGGCCACCAGCCGCTGCTCGGCGTGCTGGAGTCCGGCCCGGTCACCATCCGCACCACAGGTGAGAGCGGCAACGGCACGGTCGTGGCCGCCGTCCACGGCGGGTTCATCTCCTTCGCCGACAACCAGCTCTCCCTGCTCGCCGAGGTCGCGGAGCTGACCGACGAGATCGATGTCGAGCGGGCGGAGCGCGCGCTGGAGGAGGCCAAGACGAAGGCCGACGAGGAAGCCGAGCGGCGCGCCGCCGTCCGGCTGCGAGCGGTGACCGCCGCTCGCTGACGTTTGTCAGCGTCACAACCGGCGCACGACGACACTCAGCCGCGGGTGGACCCGGAATTCTCCGGGGCCGTCCGCGGCTGAAGCCATACAGAAGCGTTTGAGAGACTTGCCGCCCGGCAGGTCCCGGATACAGCGAGGAGGTCGGTGAAGATGGTCCTCGCTCTGTTGCTGTGCGGCGTGGTCGTCCTGCTGGTGGTCGCGGGGCTCTTCGCCTTCGGGGTGCGCCGCCGGCTGATCCAGCGGTCGGGCGGAACGTTCGACTGCAATCTGCGCTGGGACGTCTCCGATGAGGAGGCCGCCGAGCCCAAGGGAAAAGGCTGGGCTTACGGAATCGCCCGGTACAACGGCGACCGCATCGAGTGGTTCCGCGTCTTCTCCTATGCCCCCCGGCCCCGCCGCCATCTGGTGCGCGGGGCCATCGACGTTCTGGAGCGCCGCTCCCCGCTGGGCGAGGAGGAACAGGCGCTCCTTTCCGACTCCGTGGTGCTGGCCTGCGCGGTGGGGACCGAACGGGTACGGGTCGAACTGGCCCTCAGCGAGGACGCGCTCACCGGCTTCCTCGCCTGGCTGGAGGCGGCGCCGCCCGGCCAGCGGGTGAACGTGGCCTGACGGACGGGGACGACTGCCCCCGCCTGCGGGACGGTTCAGCCTGCGGGACGGTTCAGCCGGTCTCGACGCCCCACTCCTGCGCCAGGACGGCCGCCTGGGTGCGGCTGCGCAGCTCCAGCTTGGCCAGCAGCCTGCTGACGTGCGTCTTGACGGTGGCCTCCGCCATGACGAGCCGGTCCGCGATCTCCGCGTTCGACAGACCCTCGCCCAGGCAGCCGAGCACCTGCCGCTCCCGGCGGGTCAGTTCCGCCAGTCCGGGCGGCGGGGTGCGTTCCGGGTCCGGCTCGCGCGCCGTCCGCAGCCCGGCGAACTCGGAGATCAGCCGCCGGGTGACCGCGGGCGCGATCATGCCCTCGCCCCGGGCGACGGTACGCACGGCCTCCACCACGGTCGCGGCGTCACTGTCCTTGAGCAGAAAGCCGGCCGCCCCCGCGCGCAGGGCGCCGAAGACGTACTCGTCCAGGTCGAACGTCGTGAGCACCAGCACGTCGGCCAGTCCCTCGCCGGTGATACGGCGGGTGGCCGTCACCCCGTCCAGGCGCGGCATCTGGATGTCCATCAGCACCACGTCCGGGGCCAGTTCCGCGGCGAGCCGTACCGCCTCCTCGCCGTCGCCGGCCTCGCCGGCCACCGTGATGCCGCTGGCGTGGCGCAGGATGAGGACGAGCCCCGCGCGGACGGCCTGCTGGTCCTCGGCGACCAGTACCTGGATGTCCCGCTGCTCGCTGTCCTGCCGCGCGCTGTCCTGCTGCGCCTCGGCGTCCCGGGCGTGCCGGACGCCGCCCCGGTCCTCGTCGTTCACACATCCCGCCTTCCCTGGTCCGGCACCGTGCCGGCCTGCTGGAGCTGCCGTGGGCCCTGCGGCTGTCCGCCTTCCTCACCCGGGTCGGGAAGCACCGCGTCGACCTCCCACAGCCGCGCGCCGCCCGGTGCGGTGACCGGCCCGGTGGACAGGCTCCCGCGCAGCAGCTCCACCCGCTCCCGCATGCCGACCAGACCCGCCCCCGCGCCGGGCGCACGCGGCCCCTCACCGGCCGGCGGAGTGCGGGGCAGGGGAGAGGTGACCCGGACACGTAGCTGCCCGGCCGGGGCCGCGCGGCCGTCCGCGTGGCGCAATTCGACCGTGACCGGGCCCGGTGCGGCGTGCTTGACCGCGTTGGTGACGGCCTCCTGGACGATGCGGTAGGCGGCCAGCTCCACCGGTGCGGCGGGCCGGTGGCCGGGTGGGCGGTGGTCGGAGAGGACGAACGTGCGGCCGTCGCCCGCCATGGTGCGGGCCCGCTCCAGCAGTGCGTCGAGCCCGTCGAGCGAGGGGGTGGCCGCGGGCTCGTCGGCGTCCGCCGCACTGCGCAGCAGCCCGATGAGGCGGCGCATCTCGGCCAGGCCCTGCACACTGTTCTCGCGGATGACACCGAGCGCGTCGCGGGCCGCCTCGGCGCCGTGCGGGCCCTCGTGCAAGGAGAGGGCGGCGGTGGAGTGGATCGCGATGGCCGAGAGGTGGTTGGCGACCACGTCGTGCAGCTCGCGCGCCATGCGGGCGCGTTCGGCGTCGATGGCCTGCTTGCGGTCCAGCTCGGCCAGCAGTGCCGTCTGTTCGGCGCGCAGCCGCTCGGCCGCCGCCTGGGCACGGTGGTTGCGGATCATCTCGCCCGTGGTGGTCGGCACCAGCAGCACACCCGCACAGGCGGCGATGAGCAGCAGCACCTCCCGCTGGTGCAGCACGACGGCCATCACCGCGGACAGCACGACGGTGACGGCCACCGATCCGTACAGCACCGCCTTCGACAGCCGCGCGGAACCGTAGAGGACCGCCGCGTACAGCATGTCGGTGAACAGCACCGTGGTGGCCAGCAGGGAACCGGCCAGCATGTCGGCGGCCTGCGCGAGTAGCGCCACGTACAGCACGTACGGCTGGCCGGTACGGCGCAGCGCTGCCGCCAGGCTCATCACCGCCAGCGGCACGAGCGTCAGCCAGCCGGGCAGACCGCCGAGCAGCGGCCGGCTGTTGAGGTCGAGCGCCCACAGCAGCAGGCCGCACGCGGTGCCGGCCAGGGCGATGAGCACGTCCTCCGGGTGCGGGCGCAGGGTGCGCGGCGCGTGGGCGTTCGGAACCCAGGCTGCGGCGGTGGTCATGCCCTCCATTGTCCCGTGCCGCTCGCTCCTCCGCCCGGGTGAGCCGGGACGGACGGCGACTGCATCTTTCGATGCACCCGGGGCGGCGCGGAATCGTCGGGCGCGACGACGTGAGGGGGGCCGGGCGCGGGTGACCCTGGTGGGGCCGGTCCGCCACCGGGACCGGAGGGGAACAGAACGAGGGGGCCACCACCGTGATCGTGACGCTGATCATCGCCTGCGAGGTCGGCTTCTGGGTGCTGCTCGCAGCGGGTCTCGCGCTGCGCTACCTGGCCCGGATGCCCCGTACCGGCGCGGCCGTGCTGCTGTGCGAGCCGCTGCTGGAGGTGGTGCTGCTGGTCGCCACGGCGATCGACCTCAAGAACGGTGCGGAGCCCGATGTCTGGCACGGCCTGGCCGCCGTCTACATCGGCGTCACCGCCACCCACGGCCACTACATGGTCAAGTGGGCGGACGGGCACGCGGCACGTCTGCTCAAGCGCGGCCCCCGCCCGGCCGGGCCGCCGAAGTACGGGTGGCCGCGCGCCGTCCACGAGTGGAAGATGGCCGCGCGCGGCGTCGGGGCAGCCGCCATCGCCGCCGCGCTCCTCCAGATCGCCGTCTGGTACGTGGGCGAGGGCACCACCCAGAGCGAGCCGCTGCACGACTGGCAGCTGCGGGTGGCGATGTACGCGGGGATCTGCGTGCTGATCGCGGTGACCTACACGGTCTGGCCCAAACAGGCGCCCGCCGAGGCGGCTTCCGGGAAATCCGGCCCCGCCGAGGAGAGCCGGCCGGTGGACAGCGGCGCCCGCCGATAACCGCGGGTGTCCCTCCGCGTGCGCACCTAGGCTGGCCGTATGGACGAACAGGCGCTGCTCGCCCGCTCCCGGGGACCGGTCACCCGCAGCCGGCTGGCCCGGGATCTGGCCGCTCTCGGTGTCCGCGACGGCGACACCCTCATGTTCCACACCCAGCTCTCGGCGCTCGGATACGTGCCGGGCGGCCCCCTCACCGTCATCGGCGCCCTGCGGGACGTCCTGGGCGATGCGGGCACGCTGCTGGCCTACAGCGGCTGGAACGACCAGCCGCCCGCCGAACTGGGGGAGTGGCCGGCCGCGTGGCAGGACGCGGTACGGGCCGAACACCCGGCGTTCGACCCCCTGCTGAGCGAGGGCACCCACGACAACGGCCGGCTGCCCGAGGCGCTGCGGCACATGCCGGGTGCGCGGCGCACGGCGCACCCGGACAGCTTCGTGGCGCTGGGTGCCCGGGCCGCGGAGCTGGTGGACGACGTCCCCTGGGACGACCTGTACGGCAGCGAGGGAGTGCTCGGCCGTCTCGTGGCCCGGGGCGGCCGGGTGCTGCTGCTGGGCGCCCCGCTGGACGCGCTGACGCTCCTGCACCACGCCGAGTCCCTCGCGCAGGCGCCGGGCAAGAGGTATCTCACCTACCAGGTGCCCGTGCTGGACGAGCACGGCGAGCGGGTGTGGCGGACCTACTGGGACGTGGACACCGAGGACGGGGCTTTCTCCTACGGGCAGGCCGTCCCCGAGGGCGTGTGGCCGTTCACGGTCATCGCCCAGGCGGCCCTCGCCGCGGGCATCGGCACCAGCGGCACCGTCGGCGCGGGCGAGAGCCATCTGTTCGACGCGGCGGAGCTGGTGCGGTTCGGCGTGAAGTGGATCGAGGAGCACATCAGGCAGCCGTGAGGCCGCCGGGACGGCGGGTCCGATGGGGGCTCCGTCCTACGTGACGTGCCGGGCGCGTACGTACGGGGTGCGGTACGTACGGGGCGCGCGCACCGGTCCGTACGCGCCGGGCCCACATGCCTGAGCGTCCGGGCCCGCGTGCCGGCGTGCAAGGTCGCGCACGCCCACCGCGCCCGAGCCCGCGCGCCGGAGTGCGGCGGGCTCGGGCCTTCGGGAGTGGGACGGAGCGCGGCGCCGGGGCGGAACTGCCGCCCGTCTGGCCGCGCTCCTCCGGCAGATGAACGCGGCCCGGCAGATGAACGCCTGCACGGCAGGGGAGAGCCGGCCTGGCGGACGGGCGTCGTCAGGCGGACGGGTCGCGGCCGGGGGCCTTGGAGCTGTCCGGCTGCTTGAGTGCTTCGAGCGTCGCGCGGGTGTCTTCCTTCATCCAGCCGGTGACCTCGGAGGCGGACGGCGGCTCGTAGTGCTCGTCGACACCGCCGCCGAACCAGCTCCAGCTCATCTCGTAGGTCATCCACCCGGCGCGCACATGGAGCTTGAGGCTGCCCAGGGTGTCGCCGCGCTGCTCCTCGATCAGGTACGCCTCGTCGCCGAAGCCCTTCACCGGGGTGATCTCGTACTTGTACTGGCCGGTCTCCTGGTCCTCCCAGATGCGCTGGGACGAGGCGAACTCACCGGTGGGGTCGGACTTCTTGTGCCACTCGGCGCGGGTGGTCACATAGGTGGTCGGCGGGGTGCTGGAGGTCTCGCCCCGCTGGGTCAGGGTGCGGCTGCAGGTGCTGACGTCGATGCCCTCCTGCTGCGAGGAGTAGCCGTCGGGATTGTCCGAGTCCGGCTCGCGGACCTCGTACTGCTTCTTGAACGCGTCGAGCTTCGCCGTCTCGCACATGTCGTGGTGGAACTGGTGCCCCCGGAAATCCGGTGACGGCTCGTTGTCGAGCGCGCCGGTCGCCATCAGCGTCACCACCCAGGTGACCGAGGCGAGCACCACGCCGCCCAGCGCCCACAGCCAGCGCGGGCCGCCGCCGCGTGCCGGCGGGGCGGGTGGCGGTCCGGGCGGTCCGGGTGGTCCGGGCGGGACCGGCGGCTGCGCGTACGGGTTGAACTGGTACGCGGGCATCGCGGATGCGGTGGGTTGCTGTGAGTGCGGCTGCTGTGGCTGCTGTGGCTGTGCCCCCGATATGGCCATGCTGGGCACAGTACCCGTCGAAGCCCCGGTCAGGAGGTGCGGGATGCGGGGAGACGGGCCGCGAAAGCGTCGAGGACGTCCAGTGTGCTCGCCCGGTCGGTGTGCTGGTGGGCGGACATGCCCAAAGCCCTGGCCGCCGCCACGTTGGGCGCCATGTTGTCGACGAACAGCGCGTCCTGGGCCGCGACGCCCAGCAGGTCCAGGGTGTGCGTGTAGATGCGGGGGTCCGGTTTGGCGAAGCCCACCTCGCACGAGAGCACGGTGACATCCGCGGTCTCCAGGACCTCCCCGAGGTTGGGGCGGGCGTCGGGCCAGGCGTTGCTGACGAACGCGACGGCGGCCCGGCCGCGCAGCGCCGCCACCGCGTCCAGCAGTGTCCGGTCCCAGACCGGGTGCGCCACGAGATCGGCGCGCACCTCGGCGAGCTGGCCCTCCGTCAGGCCGAGGCGCTGTCGCACCACCGACCACCATTCGGCGCCGCTCATCCTGCCGACGAGGACCTCGGTGTCGTTGCCCGCGTACACGGCGGTCACGAAGTCCCGTTCGCTGATGTCCAGCCTGGCCGCCCATTTGGCGGAGGCGGCGGGCAGTTTGTCGTGCACCAGGACGCCGCCCAGGTCGATCAGCAGAGCGGGCCTCCTGCGGGCCGCCGCCGCGCTCACCGCTCGCCTCCCGGGACCCACAGCACGTCGCCGACGGCCTTGTTGGCGGTACGGGCCAGGATGAACAGCAGGTCGGAGAGGCGGTTGAGGTAGGTGGCGGTCAGCGGGTTCATCGTCTCGCCGTGCTCCTCCATGGCGGCCCAGGTGGAGCGTTCCGCCCTGCGGACGACGGTGCACGCCTGGTGCAGCAGTGCCGCACCGGGGGTGCCGCCCGGGAGGATGAAGGAGCGCAGCTTCTCCAGTTCCTCCAGGAAGCGGTCGCAGTCCTCCTCCAGCTTGTCGATGTACGCCTGCTCGACGCGGAGCGGCGGGTACTCGGGGTTCTCCACCACGGGGGTGGAAAGGTCGGCGCCCACGTCGAACAGGTCGTTCTGGACCCGCAGCAGTACGGTGCGGACCTCCTCGTCGAGGCTGCCGAGTGCCAGGGCGACACCGATCGCGGCGTTGGCCTCGTTGGCGTCGGCGTACGCCGCGATGCGGGAGTCGGTCTTGGCGGTGCGGCTCATGTCGCCGAGTGCGGTGGTGCCCTTGTCGCCGGTACGGGTGTAGATCCGCGTGAGGTTAACCATGCTGCGAGCGTAGCCCGCACGGTGCGGCGGGGAAGGGCGCCGCCGCACCCGTGGTGCCGCACCCGATGCCGGCCGGTGCCGTACGGGCGGTGTCTCAGGCGTTCGCCTTGCGGAAGACCTGTGTGCCCAGTCCCAGTGCGAGCGCCGCCAGGGCCGCGGCGACAGCGGCGCCCAGGGCAAGGGGGCCGCCGGCGTAGTGCCCGGTGAAGGCGTCGCGCACGCCGTCGACCACGTACCGGAAGGGCACGCACCGCGAGACGGCGTCCAGCCAGCCGGGCGCCAGCGTCATCGGCAGCAGGATGCCCGACAGCAGGGTGGCGGGCATGTTGAGCGAGCTGATGACGGGGGCGAACTCCTGCGGCGAGCTGACCCGCATGGCCAGCGCGTACGACAGCGAGGCGAGGGCGGCGGCCAGCAGCCCCAGCAGGCCGAAGGCGATCAGCACGCCCGCCACGGGCGCACGCAGGCCGAAGGCGAGGGCGGCCACGAGCAGCAGCAGGGACTGCGCGAAGAGCTGGAGGACATCGCGTACGAGGCGCCCCAGCAGCAGCGCGAGCCTGCTGACGGGGGTCACGCGCATCCGCTCCACCACGCCGTGGTGCTTCTCGATCAGGAGGGTGAATCCGGCGAACGTGGAGGAGAAGAGGCACAGCTGGACGAGGAGTCCGGGGACGAGGGTCTGCCAGGAGTCGCCCCGGCCGCCCAGATCGACGTCCTGGAGGAGCGGGCCGAAGAAGACGAGGAACACCAGGGGCTGGAGCGCCCCGAAGAGCAGTCCCGCGCGGGCGGCGAGTGTCTGCCGGATGTAGCGCCCGGCGACGATGCCGGTGTCGGTGAGGAGATGGGACACGGCTGGTCCGTTTCTGTCCGTTGGCGGTGTGGTGGGTGACGCCGTGCGGGCGGGCGGGCCGTCAGACGGCGACGGGCGCGTTCTCGGTCTCCCGGCCGGCCCGGCGACCGGTGAGGGCGATGAAGGTGTCCTGGAGGGTGGCGTCGGGCGAGCCGCCGTGCAGCTGTTTCAGCTCGGCCGAGGTGCCCTGCGCGACGATCCGGCCGCCGTCCACGATCACCAGCCGGTCGGCGAGGGCGTCCGCCTCGTCGAGGTAATGGGTGGTCAGGAAGACGGTGGTGCCGTGCTTCTCGCGCAGACGCCGCACCAGCTGCCACAGGCCGGCCCGGCTGGCCGGGTCCAGTCCGGTCGTGGGCTCGTCCAGGAAGAGCAGCCCGGGTGCGTGGGTGAGCGCCATGGCGATGTCCAGGCGCCGCCGCTGGCCGCCGGAGAGGGCGCCGCAGGGGCGGTCCAGCAGGCCGGTGAGGTCCAGTTCCCCCGCCAGTTCCTCGGTGCGGCGGGCGGCTTCCGTCTTGCCGAGCCGGTAGAGGCGGCCCTGGGTGGTCAGCTCCTCGCGGACGCTGACGGCGGGGTCGGTGCCGCCGGACTGTGCGACGTAGCCGATGCGTTCCCGCACGCCGCCGGGGTCGGTGATCAGGTCGCGGCCCGCCACCGTGACCTTGCCCGCGGTGGGCGTCAGCAGGGTGGTGAGCATCCGCAGGGTGGTGGTCTTTCCCGCTCCGTTGGGCCCGAGGAAGCCGATGATCTCGCCCTGCGGCACGGTCAGGTCGATGCCGCGTACGGCCTCGACGGTGCCGTTCTTGGTGCGGAAGGTCCGGGTCAGCCCGGCGGTGTGGATGGCTGCTGGCATGATGGACAGAAAAACAGAGAGACTTAAAACTTGCAACCTCCCCAAAATTTCATGCACACCATGGACGCGTACGATGAGGGCATGACCAGTACCGCCCCCAAGGAGGGCCGCCGGGAACGGAAGAAGCGGGAGACCCGGCAGCGGATCTCCGACATCGCCACCGGTCTGTTCTTGGCGCGCGGCTTCGACGCGGTCACCATCGCCGAGATCGCCGAGGCCGCCGACGTCTCGGTCAACACCGTCTACAACTACTTCCCGGCCAAGGAGGACCTCTTCTTCGACCGCGAGGAGGAGATGGCCGACCGCACCGCGGCCCTGGTGCGGGACCGGGCGCCCGGGCAGTCCGCGGCCGACGCGGTGCTGGGCCGGCTGCGCCAGGACATCGCCGAACGGAACCTGTACGCGGGCATCCGCGAGGGCTTCGGCGACTTCATGCGGGTCGTACGGGAATCGCCCGCACTCGTCGCACGGCTGATGGTGCTGCACCACCGCATCGCCGACCGGCTGCGCGAGACGCTGGCGGCCGAGACCGGCGCGGCCCCCGACGACCCGATGCCCGAACTCGTCGCCTACGAACTGGTCAACCTCGTCGATCTGGTGACCCGGCGCGCCACGCTCAGCGTCACCGACGGGGCCTCACCCGAACAGGCCGCCCGTGCCGCACTCGCCAAACTGGACGCCTACGAGTCCCTGGTCACCGACGAGCTCCTCAACTACGCGACCCGGCCCGCCGAGTGAGTCCCGTACGGTGGGATCCACCCGCCGGTGTGACGTCCGCCATGTGAGACGTGATACGTGTCTCTTCGCCACCCACGCCCCGCCGATAAGCGCTAATGTCCGCCCAACGGACGGTCATTCACGGGAGCGCGGGCGACGCCGCGTCGGCGGCCGGGACGCCCGGCGGGACGAAGTGAGGGGAACAACGTGGCGAAGAAGCTCGCCGTCATCGGGGCCGGTCTCATGGGTTCCGGCATCGCACAGGTCTCCGCCCAGGCCGGCTGGGACGTGACGCTCCGCGATGTGACGGACGAGGCGCTCACCCGGGGCACCGACGCGATCAAGGCGTCGTACGACAAGTTCGTCTCCAAGGGCAAGCTGGCGGCGGAGGACGCGGAGGCGGCGCTCGGCCGCATCACCACCACCACGGACCTGGACGCGGCGGCCGACGCGGATGTCGTCGTGGAGGCCGTGTTCGAGAAGATCGAGGTCAAGCGGGAGATCTTCGCCGCCCTCGACAAGCTCGTCGGCGACGAGACGGTGCTGGCCTCCAACACCTCCGCCATCCCCATCACGAAGATCGCCGCGGCCACCGGGCGTCCGGAACGGGTCGTGGGCACCCACTTCTTCTCGCCGGTGCCGATGATGGCCCTGTGCGAGCTGGTGCGGGGCCACAAGACCAGCGACGAGACGCTTGCGACCGCCCGCCGGTTCGCCGAGTCCGTCGGCAAGACCTGCGTCGTCGTCAACCGTGACGTGGCCGGTTTCGTCACCACCCGCCTCATCTCCGCCCTCGTCGTGGAGGCGGCCAAGCTGTACGAATCCGGGGTCGCCTCCGCCGAGGACATCGACACGGCCTGCAAGCTGGGCTTCGGTCACGCCATGGGGCCGCTCGCCACCGCCGATCTGACCGGCGTGGACATCCTGCTGCACGCCACCGAGAACATCTACACCGAGTCCCAGGACGGCAAGTTCGCCCCGCCCGAGCTGATGCGCCGCATGGTCGACGCGGGCGACCTCGGTCGCAAGAGCGGCCAGGGCTTCTACTCGCACTGACCTTCCCCGCACACCACTGACCCCCGTCGGCACCCCACCGACACCCCGCAGCACCACCGCACAGCCGCCCCGGTCCGCACACCACGGCCGGGGCGCCCCGTTCCCGGCCCTCCGCTCGCCCACGCGGGTGAAAGTCGGTATCGGTCAGGACACGGGCGGCAACTCCACCACGGCGGCACCCGTCATCCGTGGTGGGGCCCGCATCACTGAAGGAATCACGCCACGGACACCATTCCGGGAGCACATATGCATATCAGGGGCGACCACGCCGAGCTGGTCGTCGGAGGTCGTCTCGACGTCCGCAGCGCGGCGGACGCCCGTACGGTCCTGCACGCCGCCGTCGACTCGGGTGACGGAGACCTCGTGCTCGACCTCGCCGAGCTCGACTCGTGGGACGCCACGGGGCTCGGCGTCATCATGGGCGCCCACCGCCGCGCCGGGCGCTGCGGCAGGAGGCTCGTCCTGCGCGAGGTGCCACCGCAGATGCAGCGCGTCCTGGTGGCGACCCGGCTGCACCGCATCCTCGCCATCGAACCCGCGACCACCCCCGGCGGCCGGCCCGCCACCCAGACCGCCCCGGCAGGCCCTGCCACCCCCGGTGCACCACCCGCCTCACCCGGTACGGGAACGCCCGGCATACTGGCGAACCCATGACAAGACCACCGGTACCGTCCCGGCACGTCTCCGTCTCCCGCAGAATGGAACGTGCGCGCCGGACCGGTCCCTCCCGGGCGGCCGGACGCGCCACCTGTTCTTGGGAGACATGACGATGGAACGGCACGGCAGCGACCGCGACGCGCACGGCGACCAGCACCAGCCCACCGGCGACCGGCCCGCCCCCCAGGGGGCCAGGGCCGTCCAGCTCGTCGCCGACCGCTATCTCGTCACGGTCAACCCGGTCGACGGCAGCGAGGTCGAACCCTGCCCGCCCGGCGCACAGCACACCCCGCCCGCCCGACGCGCACCGCAGGACCGCACCGAGCAGGACACCGCCGTGCGGGCCACGCTGCCGCCCGGCAGCATGATCGAACGCGACGAGGAACGCGAACGCCTCACCAGGCTGCTCACCCGGGGCCGCTCCGTGCGGCTGACCGGACCGGCCGGATCGGGCCGCAGCGTCCTGCTCGACGCCGTGGCCCAGGACGTCGCCCACCTCGCGCCCGACGGCGTCGTCCGCCTCAGCGGCCACCGCCGCACCGCGAGCGACCTGATGTACGACCTGTTCGCCGCCGTGCACAGCGCGCCGCTGCACCGCCCCGGCAAGGAGGAGCTGCTGGGCGCGCTGGCCGGGATCGGGGCCGTCGTCCTCGTGGACGACCTGGAATGCGGCGGCGCCGCCCTCGACGAACTGCTGCGGGCCACCCCCGAGTGCGCCTTCCTGTTCGCCGCCACCCCCGACACCCCCGCCCCCGCCGCCGACTCGTGCGTCGAAGAGGTCTTCCTGCCGGGGCTGAGCCGCACCGCCTGCGTCGAACTGCTGGAACGGGCCGTCCACCGGCAGCTCACCGACGACGAGGCCGACTGGGCGGCCGATCTGTGGGTGGCCTGCGAAGGGCTGGCCCGGCGCTTCGTGCAGGCCGGCGCGCTGCTGCGGCTCCAGGGCAGCGACGGCGTCGTCCCCGGCCTCACCGGCGACGCGGCCCTGGCACCGCTGCTGGCCGCCGCCCTCCCGGAAGCCGGCCGCGGCGCCCTGCGACTCGCCCTCGCCCTCGACGGGGAACTCCCGCACGCCGGCCACCTGCCCGCCCTCACCGGCGACCCGCAGGCCGAGACGTGCGTGCCCGAACTGCTCGACTCCGGCCTCATCAGCCCCGTCGGCGGCCACTACCGGCTCGCCGACGGCGTCGCGGGCCAGCTCACCGAGGCCGGCTACGGCGAAGGCCGCGCCAGCCACGCCCTGACCGCCGTCCAGCACTACACGTGGTGGGCCAAGCAGCCCGCCGCCACCACCGACCTGGTCACCCAGGAGGCCGACGCACTGCTGGCCGCCGTACGCGCCGCACGGCGCGGCGGCAACGCGAGCGCCGCCGTGCTGCTCGCCCGCACCGCCGCCCCCGTGCTCGCCGCCGGGATGCGCTGGAGCGCCTGGGAACGGATGCTGCGCGACGGCCAGGAGGCGGCACGGGCCGCGGGCGAGCTCGCCGAGGAGGCGTACTTCCACCACGAGCTGGGCGTCCTCGCCCTGGTCGCCGGCCACCCGGAGCGGGCCCGCACCGAGCTGGAGGCGGCGCTGGGGCTGCGCGGCACCCTCGGCGAGCAGCGCGGCATGGTGGCGGGCCGCCGGGCGCTCGCCCTGGTCACGGACCGGCTCGCGGTGAGAGGCGGCTCGCAGGCACCCACGGGCGGCCCGGGTCCGTTCGGCGCGGTGGCCCCGGGTACGACGGTGCCCATGGCGCCCGTGGCGGGCCCCGTGGACGACGCCGCGACCACCGCAGTGCAGCCGGCCGTGCCGACGCCGCCCGAGGCGACGACCGCCGCCTTCCCGGCCGCCACCACCGCACCGCTCCCGTCCGCCGGCACACCGGACCCCGGGGCCGGTACGACGTCCGGCGGTGCGAAGTCGCGCAGCGGGGCGTCCGGCAGCGCGAAGCGCGCCGGCGTGAAGTCCCGTGCGGACAGCGGCAGTGGGTCCGCCGGGGCCGGTGCGGCTGCCGCCAAGGGCGGGCGGCACGGCTCCGCAGGCGGCTGGCGCGCCCTCGCCGGCGGCGGCTGGCGCACCCTCACCCGCAGCAGGCGGAACATGGCGGCGGCCGGGGCGGGGGCCCTGCTCGCCGCCGTGCTCGGCACCGTCGTCACCCTGGGCGCCGTCTCGGACGACGGCCCGCCCGCCTCCCAGCGGTCCCGCACCTCCGAGCACCACAGCAAGCAGGACAACGCCCCCGGCGACGACGAGCCGGGCACCGGTGGCGAGGTCGGCATCCCCGACCAGCAGCAGCGTCCGGCCGCCGGTACGCCCTCGCAGGAGCCGGACGGGACGGGCTCGCCGCAGGAGGACGGCGACGAGACCCCCACCGACGACCCGAGCACGTCCACGGGCTCCCCCGGCAGCCCCGACGAGTCCGGCACCCGCGAGCCGGGCGACGGCTCGTCCTCGTCGCAGAAGCCGCCGCCCTCCTCGCACAAGCCCCCGTCCTCGACCCCGGACGACCCGCCCTCCTCCGAGGACCCGCCGCCGCCCACCGACGACCCGACCACCCCCGACCCGCCCGCCTCCTCGGGCGGCGGGGACGGCGGAACGCCCGGCGGCGGCTCGCCCGGCGGTACGGCGACCGACCGGACCACCAGCAGCGGCAGCGCCCCGGCGTCCGGCTCCCCGAGCGCGCAGTAGCGGTCGCTTTCCGGGCACGCCCGGCCGCCGGTCCACGGGCGTGCCCGGCCGCCTCGGTCCACGGGCGCGCCGTGACCGGCTCCCGGACCGCTCGGTGAACGCAGAGGTCCCCGCACCGGCCGGCCGGTGCGGGGACCTGACGTGACGGGCTTCAGAACAGGCGCAGTTTGTCGTCCTCGATGCCCCGCAGGGCGTCGTAGTCGAGGGTGACGCAGTCGATGCCCCGGTCGGTGGCCAGCACCCTTGCCTGGGGCTTGATCTCCTGGGCGGCGAACACGCCCTTGACCGGCGCGAGATGCGGGTCGCGGTTGAGGAGTTCGAGATAGCGGGTGAGCTGCTCGACCCCGTCGATCTCACCGCGCCGCTTGATCTCGATGGCGACCGTGGCGCCGTCGCCGTCGCGGCCCAGGATGTCCACCGGACCGATGGCGGTGGGGAACTCCCGGCGGATCAGCGTCCAGCCGTCGCCCAGGGTCTCCATACGGTCCGCGAGCAGCTCCTGGAGGTGTGCTTCCACGCCATCCTTGATCAGGCCCGGATCCACGCCCAGTTCGTGGGAGGAGTCGTGCAGTATCTCCTCCATCGTGATGATGAGTTTCTCGCCAGCCTTGTTCTCCACCGTCCAGCGGTGGTCGTCTCCCTCTTTCAGGGTGCACGGCGGAGACATCCAGTTGAGGGGTTTGTACGCACGGTCGTCGGCGTGCACGGACACCGAGCCGTCGGCCTTGATCAGGATGAGCCTGGGCGCCGACGGAAGGTGCGCGGTGAGCCTGCCGGCGTAGTCCACGGAGCAGCGGGCGATGACGAGACGCATGGTCGCTCACGCTACTGGACGGCACCGCCCGCGCGCGATTCGCCCCTGGATGAGGCGTTCGACGGTGGCGCGAGTATTCCCATTCTCGTGCTGTCCTCACCGCCGGAGCCGTACGGTAAGGCAGGGCGTCGCCGTCCGAGGTTGCGCGACTACACGGTGATGTCCCTTCACCCCCAAAAGACCCGGCCCCGCGCCAGGGTCGCGAGAGGAGAAGCCCATGTCGCTCGACGTCCCACCCGCGCTGCTGGAGCAGGCGGAGCGTGGCGAGGTGGATGAGGCGGCGTTCGTCGACTGCGTCCGCACGTCCCTCCCGTACGCGTGGGAAATGATCAGCTCGCTCGTCGCGCAGTTGAAGGTGGACGGCGGTGAGTTCGCCGACAACCAGACCCCGCCCCCGGACGAGCAGCACCGCGGCCAGCTGCTCCGCGCACTGGCGAGCGACGCGATCCGGGGAGCTCTGGAACGCCACTTCGGGGTACGGCTCGCGTTCCAGAACTGCCACCGGGTCGCGGTCTTCCCGCTCGACGCCTCGGCGGACGAACGTCTCGCCCGCTTCACCTCCATCCGCGGCCAGTTGCTCAACCAGTCCCCGGAACTGCGCGACTGCTGACCGCCGCTCCCGGCGGCTGACACGGTCGACGCGGTCGCCGGCGCGCCCGTCGCGGCGGTGGTACGCCACCGCCGCGACGGGCTTCGCCTCCGGCGCTCGGGACTACGGGGTACGCGCTCGGTCCTGGAGCTGTGCATGGGGCGCGCGGTTCGGTGCGGTCGTTCCGGCGGCCGGTCCCGGCATCGGTCCCGGTGCCTTGCGCCGCCCACTGCGCTGTCGTCCGTCTGCGTCCCCGGTGGACCCGCAGGCGCGTCCGTGTGCGCCCGGTGGGCCCGTATCCGTGCCGGTGCCGTCCCGGCCCGGCAGTGCGCCGGGAGGGGCTCAGCGCAGCAGGGGCAGCACCTCACCGGCGAGCCGGTGGACGTTGTGCACCGTCGCGTCGTGGTCGCCGGTGCCCTCCAGCAGGAGCGCGAACCGGCTGATGCCGGTGCGCTCGGCCGTGGCCGCGAGCCGGTCCGCGCACAGCCGCGGGGTGCCCACCGGGTGCAGCTCGCACAGCAGTTGGGTGTAGTCCACCGGGTCGCGCATGGAGCGGGGCCGTCCGTCGACGGTCACGTGCTGGCCGAGCCCTTCGCGCAGCCAGCCCGGCATCCCCTTGAGCAGGGACTCGCGGGCCTCGTCGTGGGAGTCGGCGACCTGGGCGACCCCGGCCGACACATGGCGGGTGGCGACGGACTCCACCGTCTCGGGCGGGTGGCCGGCCGCCAGTGCCTCGCGGCGCCACATGCTCGTCATCCGGGCCTTCTCCTCGTCCCCGCAGTGCATGCCCACCAGCATGGGGAGCAGCCGGGCGGCGGCCAGCCGGACGGTGGCCGGGGATGTGCAGGCGACGATCACGGGCGGCCCGGCGCCGCCGCTCCGCCGCACGCCACCGTGGGGGACGGCTGAGCGGTCGGGACGCGGCACCACCGGGACCTCGCGGAAGCGGAAACGCTCTCCCCGGGCGTCCACCCGGGGTTCGCGCAGCCAGCGCAGCAGCAGGTCCAGCGCTTCGGGGAAGTGCTCCTCGTACGCGGCCAGTCCGCCACCGAACACCTCCAGGTCCACCCACGGCCCGCCCCGGCCCACGCCCAGGGTGAACCGGCCGTCGGAGACCAGGTGCAGGAGCGCGGTCTGTTCGCCGAGCGCCACCGGATGTGTGGTCGGCAGCACACTGACCGCTGTGCCGACCCCGATCCGCCGTGTGCGCCCCAGCAGCAGCGCCGCCAGGGTCACCGCGGAGGGGCATACGCCGTACGAGACGAAGTGGTGTTCCGCGAGCCAGACGTCGTCCAGCCCGGCTTCCTCCGCGGCCTCCGCTTCCCGTACCGCCCGGTCCAGTGCCTCGTCCTGTTGCTGGCCCGGGAACTGTGCGCCCAGGACGAAAGCTCCGATTCGCATTCCCCACCGCCTTGTGTCCTTCGTGGCCGCCCGGCCCGGCCGGGTGCCCGGGGACACCGCGCACCCCACTCAGCACTAACGCCTGACACGTGCCGAAGGCACGGCCGCCACCCCATTCATCAGATGAACGCCGATCATGGGCTGCCTGTGGACAACCCGCGGCGCCCCCGCCCGGCGTGCGTAGGCTGGAAAGCACACGGCCAACCGTGCCCCAGCGGCATCAGCGCACCGCGGCGGCGGGTGAGGCCGTCGGTCCGTCCATCGCCGTCGACTCTCCGAGGTGCCCACGTGTCCCCGCGCCGTAACCGCCCCCGCGGCGGTGCCGTCAAGTCAGCCAAGGCCGCCCGCAACGGCATCGCGGCGAACCGCGACGACGAGGACCGGGGCGGCCGGGAACGCTTCGGCCTGGAGCGCACCGAGGACTGGCGCGGCGAGGAGTGGGCGGTCCGCCAGATAAGCGGAGGCGCCGCGCTCAAGCACTACCGGTGCCCCGGATGCGACCAGGAGATCCCGCCCGGGGTGCCCCACGTGGTCGCCTGGCCCCTGCTGGGTGACGTGGACGACCGGCGGCACTGGCACCGCGCCTGCTGGAACGCCCGCGACCGCCGCACCGCCCGGCTGCAGCGGTCCCGCAACGCCCCCCGGTACTGAGGGACTCCCCAGTACCGAGGGGCGTCGCGGGGGCCGCCCTCACACGTCGCGCTTGTTGAGCAGGGCGTACGCCGCGGCGAGCACCAGCAGGGTGACGACGGCGAGGCCGCCCAGCAGGGGCCAGCCCGTGGCGTCCGGATCGTCGGCCATCGGGATGCGGTAGAGGGAGGCCAGACCGTTGAGGGGGGAGTACTCGATGAGCTTTTCGCGGATGTCCTGCAGGGCCTCGCCCGCCATGAACAGCGCCATCACCAAGGGCAGCAGCACCAGCCCCATCATGGTCGTGATGGCCCCGGCGGAGTGCCGCAGCAGCGCGCCCACCGCCAGGGACAGCAGCCCCAGCAGGGCCACGTACAGACCGGCGCCCACCGTGGCGCCCAGCCACTCGCCGCCGGAGGCGACCAGCTTCCCTCCTTCGAAGGAGTCGGCGAGAGGGCTCCTGGACTCGTACGAGGGAAGCGTCTGGTCGCTCAGCAGCGCGTCGTTGATCAGCGCGGTGAGCGTGCAGGCCAGCGTCGTCATCACGAACGCCAGCAGGAAGAAGACGACGGCCTTGGCCAGCAGCACCCGGCCGCGCTGCGGGCAGGCGGTCAGGGTGGTGCGGATCATGCCGGTGCCGTACTCGGAGCTGATCACCAGCACCCCGAGCGTGATCACACACAGCTGGCCGAGCATCAGCCCGAACAGACCGGGGGAGAGCAGCGGCATACCCAGGAAGCTGTCCCCGCTCAGACCGGCGGCCGTCACCAGGCCGATCCCGACCACGAGGACGAACATCACGCCGAGGGTCCACACCGTGGAGCGCACGGTACGGATCTTCGTCCACTCCGCCAGCAGCGCGTGGCCCAGATGGGAGCGGGCCATGGGGATCGGCGAGGTGTAGCCGGCACCCAGTGGCGCGCCCGGCTGCGGGGCCTGCCCGACGGGCTGCTGCATGGCCGGCTGCGCGGGTGGCTGCTGCGCCGGGTGCGGGGCGGCGGGCTGGGCGGGGACCGGGGCCTGACCGTCGTACTGCTGGGTGCTCATCGGGCGTCCTCGCCTTCGTTCGTGGCGTCGCCGCTCGGTGCGCCCTGGGAGGGGGCCGAGGGCGGGGGAGCGGGGGTGGCGTGCGGTGCGGGGGCGTCCGTGGCGTAGGGGTTGGCGCCGGGCGCCTGGGCACGCATCTGGAGCGTGCCGCTCTCCCGCGGGCCCGCCTGCGGGGTGCCGGGGTACGGGGCACCCGCCGGGGCCGCCCCTCCCGGCTGTGGGGGTGCCCCTTGCGGTGCCGCTCCCTGGGATGCGGCTTCCTGGGGTGCGGCCCCCGCTGAGGGCGCCTGCGCGGAGAGCGCCTGCGGGGAGGCCGCCTGCGGCGCCTCAGGGTGGGCCGGCACGCCGGGCTGCGGGGCGCTGGGCTGCGGTACGCCGGGCTGCGGGGCGCCCGGCTGCGGGGCCGGGGCCTGTGGGGCGGCGCCCTGGTGCGCTCCCTGGTGCGCTCTCTGGTGCGGCGCGGGCTGCGGGCTCCCCTGCGGCGCGGGCGGCGCCATGGGGGGCGCCCCGGCCCCGCCCGGAACGGCCGCCGCCTGCGGTGCGGGGGAGCCGGGCGCCCCCGGTGCCGCCCCCGGCATCCCCGCGGGCCCGCCCGGCAGCCCGGCGGGGGCCGGGGCGGTGCCCGCCGCGACCGTCCCGGGGGCCGGCTGGTGCAGGCCGGCGCGCTGGTCGGCCGTGGAGCGGTAGTCGACCGCGCCCTGGGTGAGCCGCATGTACGCCTCTTCGAGGGACGCCTGGTGCGGGGACAGCTCCCACAGCCGCACGTCGGCACCGTGCGCCACGTCGCTGATGCGGGGCAGCGGCAGACCGGTGACGCGGAGCGCGCCGTCCTGCTCGGGCTGGGTGTGGCCGCCCGCCTCGTGCAGCGCGGAGACCAGCTTCTCGCGCTGTTCGGGCTCGCCGTCGGGTGTGCGGACGCGGGCGAAGCCTATGGAGTGGCGTTCGATGAACTCCCTGACGGACATGTCGGCCATCAGCTGTCCGCGCCCGATGACGATGAGGTGGTCGGCCGTCTGTGCCATCTCGCTCATCAGGTGGCTGGAGACGAAGACAGTGCGCCCTTCACTCGCCAGACGCCGCATCAGGTTGCGGACCCACAGGATGCCCTCGGGGTCGAGCCCGTTGACGGGCTCGTCGAAGAGCAGCACCTGCGGGTCGCCGAGCAGCGCCGCCGCGATGCCGAGCCGCTGGCCCATGCCGAGGGAGAAGCCCTTGGAGCGCTTCTTGGCGACGTCCTGGAGTCCGACGACGCCGAGCACTTCGTCCACCCGGCGGGCCGGGATGCCGGACAGCTGGGCCAGGGAGAGCAGATGGTTGCGGGCGCTGCGCCCGCCGTGCACGGCCTTGGCGTCGAGCAGGGCGCCGACCTGCCGGGGGGCGTTGGGCAGGCTCCGGAAGGAGTGCCCGCCGACGGTGACCCGCCCGGAGGTGGGGGTGTCGAGCCCCAGGATCATGCGCATGGTGGTGGATTTCCCCGAGCCGTTGGGCCCCAGGAATCCGGTCACGGCCCCTGGCCGGACTTGGAAGGACAGGTTGTAGACGGCCGTCTTGGCGCCGTAGCGCTTCGTCAGGCCGTACGCCTCGATCATCTTCGCCCCTGGACGTAAGTTCGGGGCTCACGTGCCCCCGGACATGGCCTAGGAGGGTACGAGAGGGCTGATCGGTTCCGTCGGGCGGGCCCGCACCGGGGCGGACCGGGTGCGGGGCGGCGGGATCAGGCGTCGCGCTTCTTGAGGACGATCAGCCCCGCGACCAGGGCCGCCGCCGTCCACCCCACCAGGATCAGCAGCCCCTCCCAGGGGCCGTAGGGGCGGTCGAGGGTCTCGGGCACCACGGAGATCACGGTGGTCCCGGCCTGGTCGGGGAGGTACTGCCCGACCTTCTTGGTGGCCTCGACGGTGCCCAGGATGTTGGAGACGAGGAAGAACCAGGGCATCAGGATCGCGAAGGCCAGCAGCGGGCTGCGCAGCACGAAGGTGATGCCGATGGCGAACAGGGCGATGAGCGCCATGTAGAGGCCGCCGCCGAACACGGCGCGCAGCACCCCCGGGTCGCCGATGCCCACGCCGTGCGGTCCGAGCAGTGCCTGGCCGAGGAAGAACGTGCCGAAGCTCGTGATCATGCCGACGACGAGCACCAGTGGCCCGGCGACCAGGACTTTGCACCACAGGAAGGTGGCCCGCTGCGGTACGGCGGCCAGGGAGTTGCGGATCATCCCGGTGCTGTACTCGGCGGAGACGACGAGCACACCGAAGGCGATCATGGCGAGCTGCCCGATGCCCATGCCCGCGAAGCTGGTGTAGGTCGCGTCGAAGGTGGTGCGGCTGGTGGGGGACAGGTCGTCGAACGTGGAGGCCGTCACGGCGCAGATCAGGGCGCCCAGCCCGATGGTGACAAGGACGGCGGCGGCCAGTGTCCAGACGGTGGAGCGGACCGAGCGGATCTTGGTCCACTCGGAGGTGAGCACGCGCGCGGTGTGGTTCATCGTCCCCCTCCCCTCCGCCGCCAGTCCTGTCCCCATGCGGGCGGAGGCTGCCCGCCGCCCGGCGGGCCCTGCGCCGGGCCGGTAGCCTCGCCGGGGCCGGTACCCGTGCCGGAGGCGGGGCCGCCCGCCGGTCCGGGCGGCTGTCCGGGGGCCGGCGTGTCGCCGTCGCCGGGTGCGTGGCCGTGGTACTCGACGCTCTGCGCGGTCAGCCGCATGAACGCCTCCTCCAGCGAGGCCCGCTGGGTGCTCAGCTCGTGCAGCACCAGCCGGTGCTCGGCGGCGAGTTCCCCGATCCGCGGTGCCTCGGCGCCGTCCACCTCCAGGGCGCCGTCCGCGCCGGTCGCCGGGCGCAGTCCCTCGGCGGTGAGCACGTCCCGCATCCGTTCGGGCTCCGGCGTACGCACCCGTACGTGCGTACGGGAATTCTCGGCGATGAACTGCGCCATCGAGGTGTCCGCGAGCAGCTTGCCCTGCCCGATGACGACAAGGTGCTCCGCGGTCTGCGCCATCTCGCTCATCAGATGGCTGGAGACGAACACGGTGCGCCCCTCGCGCGCCAGGCGCTGCATCAGTGTGCGGATCCAGTGGATGCCCTCGGGATCGAGGCCGTTGACCGGCTCGTCGAACATCAGGATGCGCGGGTCGCCCAGCAGCGCGCCGGCGATGCCGAGCCGCTGCCCCATGCCGAGGGAGAAGCCCTTGGGCCGCTTGCGCGCCACACCTTCGAGCCCGACCATCTCCAGCACCTCGCCGACCCGCCGCTCGGGGATGCCGTTGGACTGGGCCAGGCACAGGAGATGGTTGTAGGCGCTGCGCCCGCCGTGCACGCCCTTGGCCTCCAGCAGGGCGCCGATGCTGTGGAGCGGCTCCTTGAGCTCGGTGTAGTGCTTGCCCTCGATGCGTACGTCGCCCCGCGTGGGGGCGTCCAGCCCGAGGACCATACGCATCGTGGTGGACTTGCCCGCGCCGTTCGGGCCCAGGAAGCCGGTGACCGTACCGGGACGTACGGTGAAGCTGAGACCGTCCACGGCGGTCTTGGGCCCGTACCGTTTCGTCAGGTCCCGCAGCTCGATCATTCTTCGACGCTAAAGGCGCCCCGGCGCCCCCGCCACTCCTGCGCGCCGTCCTCGCACGACCCGCACAAGAGGAGCGCCCCCCACCGTCGGGTGAGGGGCGCTCGTGGTGCGAAGCCGTTCCCGGTGCGGAACCGTTCCCGGTTCGCTCAGCGGGACTGCTGGGCCGGGACCGTGCGGGTCTCCTCGTCGCCGAGGTCGTCGGTCTGCCCGCCCGCGGCGACGGCGGCACCCGTGAGGGTGGCGAGCATCTCGCGCACGTTGGTGAGCTGCGCGTTGATGCTGTCGCGGCGGTTGGTGAGGGCGGCCAGCTCGCGCTCGGACTCGCTGCGCACCCGGTCGGCCTTGGCGTTGGCGTCGGCGACGATGTCCTCGGCCTGCCGCTGTGCCGTCTCCACCGTCTGGCGGGCGCGGCGCTCGGCGTCGGTGCGCAGCTTCTCGGCCTCCAGACGGAGCTGCTCGGCGCGGTGCTCGATCTCCGCCAGCCGCTTCTCCGCCTTCGCCTGACGGGACGCCAGATCGCGCTCGGACTGCTCACGCCGCTTGGCGAGGTTCGTCTCGAAGTCGGCTGCGGCCTGGGCCGCCTTGGCGCGGGTGTCCTCGAACAGCGAGTCGGCTTCCTCGCGCTTGGACTGCGCGTCCTTCTCCGCCTCGCTGCGCAGCGTCGCGGCCTCGCCCTTGGCCTTCTCGACGATGCGGGCGCCCTCTTCCTCGGCCTTCTGCTTGCGCTCGGCGGCGAACTGCTCGGCGTCGTTGCGGACCTGCTGCGCCGCGCTCTCGGCGAGTTCGCGGTGCTGCTCGGCCGCGCGCCGGGCCTCCTCGCGCAGATCCTTGGCCTCCTCCTCCGCGAGGCGGAGGATCTTCTCGACGCGGGCGCCGAGACCGGCGTAGGAGGGTTCCGCGTCGTTGACCTGGGCCTGGGCGTTCTGCGTTTCGAGGTGCAGTTCCTCGATGCGCTTTTCGAGAGACGTGATCCGGGCCAGGGCGCTGTCCCGGTCGGCGACGAGCTTCGCGATGCGGTCGTCAACCTGTCCGCGGTCGTAGCCACGCCGCACGAGCTCGAAGCCGTAGGGGGAGGAAGTGTCGCTCATGGGGTTCCTGTCGAGTCAGACGGGTTATCAGACGGGGAGTGATAAGGGGAATCCTAGGGGTCCAAGCGGCGTGTCATCGAGCTTCCGCGCGTTTGGTCGGGAGAATGTGCCCTCGTTCGAGTGGCTACCCCTCCGAACCCTTGCCGTTCGAACGCGTCGTGCCGGCGCCGACGCCCGCCGCCACACCACCGTTCGCGCCGGAGGCGCGCCCGCCCTTCTTGCCGGAGCCCGAACCGCGCCCGGATCCGCCGCCGGACGAAGTGCCGCCCGTGGAAGCGGAATCCGAACCGGAGCCGGCGTCCGGGTCCGCGTCGCCTGACGCGGCTCCCGGTGTCTCGAACGACTCGAGCGCCTCCAACACGTCCTGAACGCGGGAGATCTCCGCGTTGATGTCCTTCTGACGCCGCATCAGCACGTCCAGTTCGTGCTGTCCGGCCTCCACCGTGCGCCGGGCCTCCTCGGCGGCCTCCTCGCGCATCTGCTGGGCCTCACGCAGCATCTTGGCCTTCTTCTGCTCGGCCTCCTTCAGCAGGCCCTCGGCCTTCTTGACGGCCGCGATGCGCACCTTGCCGGCCTCCGCGTCGGCGTCCGAGCGCAGCTTCTCGGCCTTCGCCTGCGCCTCGGCCAGCTGCTCCTCCGCGGCCTTCACCAGCTTGTCGCAGCGCTCGCCCGCGGCCTGCATCGCCTCGGCCGCCTCCCGGCGGGCCCGCTCGTGCAGCTCCTCGACCTCCGCCTCGACGCGGGTACGCAGTTCCTCGGCGCGCCGCCGGATGGCGCCCGAGTCGCTGCGGGCCTCCTCCAGCAGCGTGTCCGCGTCGGAGCGGGCCTTCTCCACCAGTTCGCGGCCCTCGGCCTGCCCCTCGCCGACCAGCCGTTCCGACTCGGCGCGCGCCGCGCCCACCATGGCGTCGGCCTGCTCCTCGGCGGCGGCCTGGGTACGCAGCGCCTCCTCCTGGGCCTTGGCCAGGAGTTGGTCGGCCTGCTCGGCGGCCTCGGTGCGCTTCTTGGCGGCCTCCTCGCGTGCCTCGTCCAGCACCCGTTCGGCCTGGGCCCTGGTCTCCTCGCCGTACTGGTCGGCGGCGGCCCGGACCTGGCGGTCGTACTGCTCGGCCTCGGCGCGCACCTGCTCGCCGGCGCGTTCGGCCTCGGCCCGGATCTCCTGAGCGGTCTGCTCGGCCTGGGCCCTGGTCTCCTCGCTGAACTGCTCGGCCGCGGCCCGGACCTCGCGGTCGTACTGCTGGGCGGCTGCCCGCGTCGCGGCGTCGTACCGCTCGGCCTCGGCGCGGGTCTCCCGGTCGAACAGCTCGGCGGCGGCGCGGACTTCCCCGTCGTACTGCTCCGCCTTGGCGCGGGTGTCCCGGTCGTACTGATCGGCCTCGGCGCGGACCTGCTGGCCGTACTGCTCGGCCTCGGCGCGCGTCTCCCGGTCGTACTGCTCGGCCGCCGCGCGTGTCTCCTGGTCGAACAGCTGGGCGGCGGCGCGGGTCTCCTCGCCGAACCGCTCCGCGGCCGTACGGGTCTCCTCGGAGAACTGCTCGGCCGCGGCGCGGGTTTCGCGGTCGAACCGCTCCGCCTCGGCCTGCACCTCCTGCGCGGCCCGCTCCGCCTCCGAGCGGATACGGTCGGCCTCCTCCTGCGCCTTGGCCAGGAGTTGGTCGGCCTGCTCGGCGGCCTCCGTACGCTTGCCGGCCGCCTCCTCGCGCGCCTCGTCCACGAGCCGTTCGGCCTCGGCACGGGCCTTCTCGGTCACCCGTTCGGCCTCGGTGCGGGCTTCCTCCCGCAGCCGTTCGGCCTCGGCGCGGGCCTCCTCGCCGACCCGCTGCGCGTCGGCACGGGTGCGCTCGGCCTCCGCCGTCGCGTCCGCGACCGTGCGCTCGGCCAGGTCCTTGGCGGCGTCCGCCTCCTCCTGGGCCTCGCGGCGCATCGTCCGGGCGGCGTGCTCGGCCGCCGACCGCAGCCCGGCGATCTCCTCCTCGGCCTCCTCGCGCAGCCCGGCCACCGAGTCGCGCACCTGCTGGGCCGTCTCCTCGGCGGACGCCACCAGCTCCGCCGCGCGGCGCTCGGCCTCCTCCGTCAGCCGCTCGGCCTCCGCCTGCGCCTCCGAGACCCGCTTGCGGGCCGACGCCAGCAGTTCCTCGCTCTGCTCCCGGGCCTGCGTGCGCTCCTGGTGCGCCTCCTCGCGGGCCGACGTCAGCAGCTCTTCGGCCTCCCGGCGGCGCCTTGCGGCCTCCTCCTGGGCGGCGCTCAGCGCCTCGGCGGCCTCCGTGTTCGTCCGCTCCGCCGCCGCGTCCGCCTCCGCGCGGACCCGGTCCGCGGTGGCCTTGGCCTCCTCGCGCAGCCGCTCCGCCTCGGCGGCGGCCTCGCTGCGCAGCTGGACGGCGACCGACTCGCCCTCCGCGCGTGCCTGCGAGGCGTCCGAAGCGGCCTGGGTCCGCAGCCGCTCGGCCTCCTCCTCGGCCTGCTCGCGCAGCGTGCGCACCCGCTCGGCCGTCTCCGTGCGCAGCCGCTCCGCCTCGGCGCGCGCCTCGTCCCGCAGCCGCTCCGCCTCGCTGCGGGCCTCGGTCAGCCCCGACTCGGCCTCGGCGAGCTTCGCCTCGGCCTCCTCGCGCAGCCGCGTCAGCTCCGCCTCGGTCTCCGCCTTGCGCTCGCGCGCGGCCTCCTCGGCCTCCGCGCGCGTCCTGCGGGCCGCCTCCTCGGCCTCCGAGCGGGCCGTCTCCGCCTGCTCCTCGGCCTGCGAGCGCAGCTCCTCCGCCTCGCTGCGGGCCCGCTCCAGCGCCTCCTCGGCCTGCTTGCGCAGCGCCGTGGCCCGCTCGATCGCCTCCGTACGGACGCGTTCGCTCTCCGTGGCGGCCTCGGTGCGGGTCTCCTCCGCGTCGGCCTTGGCCTTGCCCAGCAGCTCCTCGGCGCGGCTGGCGGCCTCCTCGATCTGCTGGACGGCGTCGCGGCGGGCCTCGCCGCGGATCTTCTCGCCTTCCTCGACCGCCTCGGCCCGCAGCTGCTCGGCCTCCCCGCGCAGCCGGCGGGCCTCCTCCTGGAGCTCGACCGTCTTGGCGCGGTACTCCTTGGTGTCGTCCTTGGCGGCGCCCTTGAGCTGCTCGGCCACATCATGGGCCTCGGCCCGCAGCCGGTCCGCCTCCTCCTCGGCCTCCCGGCGCAGCCGCTCGGCCTCCTCGGCCGCCGACCTGGTGGTGGCCTTGGCCTCCTCGGCGGCCTTGGTCAGCACGTCCTCGGCAGTCCTGGCCGCCTGGGCGAGCTGGTTGGCGGACTCCTCCGCGGTGGTCGTCCGGGCCTTCTCGCGGGCCTCCGCGATCAGCCGCTCGCCCTCGTCCTTGGCGTCCTGGCGCAGCTGCTCGGCCTCGGCCCGGATCGCCTCGGCCTCCTTGGTGGCCTGGCCCACCAGCCGCGCCACCTCGGCCTTGGCCGTACGGGTGCGCTGCTCGTTCTCCGACTCGGTGTCGGCGAGCCGCTTGCCCGCCTCCTCCTCGGCCTCCTGGAGCTTCTCGGCGGCCTTCTCGCGGGCCTCGCGCAGAGCCTCCTCGGCCTCGCGCATCCGCTCCTCGGCGCGGCGCACCAGCTCGGTGGACTCCCGCCGGCTGGCCTCGACCTCGCTCGCGGTGGAGCTGCGCAGTTGCTCCGCGTGCTCGGTGGCCTCCTGCGCCTGCGTGGAGGCGGCGTCCAGCAGCCGTTCGGCGTCCGCGCGGGCGCGGCGCAGGATCGCCTCGGCCTCGCCGCGGGCGTGCTCCGCCTCGGCGGTCAGCCGCTGCCGTGCCTCCTCCGTCAGCCGCTGCGCCTCGGCGCGGGCGCGGGCCAGCGACTGCTCGGCCTCCGCCCGCGTCTCCTCCATGAGGCGGCGGGCCTGCTGCTCGGTGCGGGAGCGCAGCTGTTCGGCCCAGGCGACGTTCTCGTTGACGTGGGTCTCGACCGTGGCGCGGCGCTCGGCCAGCTCCTGGTCGAGCTGCTGGCGGCGGCGTACGGCCTCGGTGTGCAGCTCGGTCTCCAGGCGGGCCTGCGCCTCGGCCTGCTCCTGGAGGAGCCGCTGGGTCTGGGCGCGGGCCTCGCGCAGCTCACGCTCCGCGTCCGCCCGCATCTGGTCGGCCTGGAGCTGGGCGTTGCGGAGCAACTGCTCGGCCTGCTGGGAGAGGTTGTCGTACCCCGCCGGGCGCGTGGCAAGAGCGCGGCGCGCCTCGTGCAGCTTGGCGCGCAGCACTTCGACCTGGTAGCCGAGGTCGTCGGCATGCTCGACGGCCCGCTCCCGCTCTTTCTTCAGCCGCTCCATCTCGGCCTCGAACTGCGAGAGGTGATCGTCAGCCTCGTAGCGGTCGTAGCCCCGCACTGCGCGGTCCCATCCGTCCCCTGGTAGTCGTGGAGATGATCCGAACCCTTCGTCCGGACTCGGTGACACGTCCCGACGGAAATGGTGTCAGATCGTCGGCGGAACGTGGACCGAGCCCCCAACCCGGAGATTTTGTCGGGTGGGGAGGGCCCGCCCCGGCCGAAAGCCCACTCTACCGGGCGCGGAAGCCGACGTCAGTGGTCCGTTGGTGCTGCTGGGGTTTGACGGCCGTGAGAGGTCACCGGCCCTCGTCGTCGCCGGGTGTGGCGGCTGTGACCAGTTCCGTGAGCACGCCGTGACAGTCCTTGGGGTGGAGGAAGGTGATGCGGGAGCCCATGGAGCCGCGGCGGGGCTCGTCGTAGAGCACGCGCACGCCCTTGTCGCGGATGGCCGCGGCCTCGCCGTCCACATCGGCGGTGCCGAAGGCGATGTGGTGGACGCCCTCTCCGTTCTTGGCCAGCCATTTGGCGACCGTAGAGTCCTCGCGGATGGGCTCCAGCAGCTGGAGGTAGGAGGCGCCGCCGTCGTCGGTGCCGTTGATGCGCAGCATGGCCTCGCGGACGCCCTGCTCCTGGTTGACCTCGGTGTGGAACACCTCGAAGCCGTACGTGCGAGAGTAGAAATCGACGGTGGCTTCCAGGTCGCGGCAGGCGATTCCGATGTGGTCGATTCGCGTCAGCATGGGGACCAGTGCAGCGCTCCCCGCGTGGTTACGCAACGTGCGCACGGTCACACTCACCGACCGGTGACCCGGACTGGTACCGCTCAGTATGTTGAGTGGTAACCCTCGTTAACTTCCCGCCGGAAGGGAACCCCACATGACTGCGACTCCCAGCAGCACCACCTCCGTGATCGTCTCCGGTGCCCGTACGCCCATGGGTCGTCTGCTCGGCTCCCTGGCGCCCTTCAGCGGGGCCGACTTGGGCGGCTTCGCCATCAAGGCGGCGGTGGAGCGGGCCGGTATCGGCGGGGACCAGGTCGAATACGTGATCATGGGTCAGGTGCTCCAGGCCGGCGCCGGCCAGATCCCGGCCCGCCAGGCGGCGGTCAAGGCGGGCATCCCCATGAACGTCCCGGCCCTGACGGTCAACAAGGTCTGCCTCTCCGGGCTGGACGCCATCGCGCTGGCCGACCAGCTCATCCGTGCGGGCGAGTTCGAGGTGGTGGTCGCCGGCGGCCAGGAGTCGATGACCAACGCGCCGCACCTGCTGCCCAAGTCCCGCCAGGGCTACAAGTACGGCTCGCTCGAAGTGCTCGACTCCATGGCGCACGACGGGCTGACCGACTCCTTCGAGGGCATCGCCATGGGCGCCTCGACGGAGAAGCACAACACGCGGCTCGGCATCCCGCGTGACGTGCAGGACGAGATCGCCGCCCGCTCCCACCAGCGGGCCGCGGCGGCCCAGCGCGACGGCCTGTTCGAGGCGGAGATCACGCCCGTGGAGATCCCGCAGCGCAAGGGGGACGCGGTCCTCTTCTCGCAGGACGAGGGCATCCGCGGCGACTCGACGCCCGAGTCGCTGGCCAAGCTGAAGCCGGCCTTCGCCAAGGACGGCACCATCACGGCGGGTTCGTCCTCGCAGATCTCCGACGGCGCCGCGGCGGTCGTCGTGATGAGCAAGGCCAAGGCCGAGGAACTGGGCCTGGAGTGGATCGCCGAGATCGGTGCCCACGGCAACGTGGCCGGGCCCGACAACTCCCTCCAGTCGCAGCCCGCCAACGCCATCCAGCACGCGCTGAAGAAGGAGGGCCGGTCCGTCGCCGACCTCGATCTGATCGAGATCAACGAGGCGTTCGCCGCCGTCGCCCACCAGTCAATGAAGGACCTCGGGGTAGGCCCCGAAAAGGTGAACGTGAACGGCGGGGCGATCGCTCTGGGGCATCCGATCGGCATGTCCGGGGCGCGCATCGTGCTGCACCTCGCGCTGGAGCTCAAGCGGCGCGGCGGCGGGCTCGGTGCCGCCGCGCTGTGCGGTGGCGGCGGCCAGGGCGACGCCCTGATCGTCCGCGTTCCGTAGGACCGCCCGCCGGCCCGCTCCGTCCCCTCCCGCCGTGTTCGGGAGGGGACGGGACGGGGGCGGGCACCGGTCCCGGGGCGCGGGCCCCGGGACAAGCCCTGGTCGCAGCCGTATGAGGGGAGCCGGACGAGCAATGGTGGATGTCGCAGCGTTGGTGGCGGCGGCCCGCGAGGGGAAGCCGCGCGCGGTCGCGCGGCTGATCTCCCTGGTGGAGGGCGCCTCCCCGCAGCTTCGCGAGGTGATGGCCGCGCTGGCCCCGCACTGCGGCAACGCCTATGTGGTCGGCCTCACCGGCTCGCCGGGCGTGGGCAAGTCGACGACGACCTCCGCGCTGGTGACCGCGTACCGGGCGCAGGGCAAGCGGGTGGGGGTGCTGGCGGTGGACCCGTCCTCGCCGTTCTCGGGCGGGGCGCTGCTGGGCGACCGGGTGCGGATGGGGGAGCACGCCTCCGATCCGGGGGTCTACATCCGGTCGATGGCCACCCGCGGCCATCTGGGCGGTCTGGCGTGGGCCGCGCCGCAGGCCGTGCGGGTGCTGGACGCCGCGGGCTGCGAGGTGATCCTCGTGGAGACCGTCGGCGTGGGCCAGTCGGAGGTGGACATCGCCGCGCAGGCCGACACCAGCGTGGTGCTGCTCGCGCCGGGGATGGGCGACGGCATCCAGGCGGCGAAGGCCGGGATCCTGGAGATCGGCGACGTGTACGTGGTCAACAAGGCCGACCGGGACGGCGCGGACGCCACCGTCCGGGAGCTCAACCACATGCTGGGGCTGGGCGAGGCCCGCAAGCCGGGCGACTGGCGTCCGCCGGTGGTCAGGACGGTGGCCGCCCGCGCGGAGGGCGTGGACGAGACGGTCGCGGCGCTGGAGAAGCACCGCGGCTGGATGGAGGAGCACGGGGTGCTCGCCGAACGCCGCGCGGCGCGGGCCGCGAAGGAGATCGAGAACATCGCGGTCACCGCGCTGCGGGAGCGGATGGGCGAGCTGCGGGGCGGCAAGCGGCTGGAGGCGCTGGCCGCCCGGGTGGCGGGCGGCGTACTGGATCCGTACGCCGCAGCCGACGAACTGGTCGAGGGCGTCACCGAGGGGTGACGCCCCCGTCCCTGTCCCGCCGGGGCCGCGGCGGGATGCCCGGTCCGCCGCCGGGCGGGCCTGCTGCGGGCTGTCGCCGCTTGTCGGTCCTCGACGGCTGTGCCAGCCACCCTGCCGGCCTCGCCGGCGGCGGTCGGCCCCGGCCCTCGCCGGGCGGCGTCGGCCCCCGGCCCTGCCCGGGCGGCCGTCGCCCCTCGCCGGACGGCGTCGGCCCCCGGCCCTGCCCGGTGGCCGTCGGCCCCCGTCGGGCGGTGTCAGTCGTCGTCCTGCTCGGTCTCGTGGTGGAGGACCTTGCCGGAGGTGCCGTCGAGGACGAGTTCGTGCTCCTGGCCCTTCTTGTCGACGGTCTCGGCCTCCCACCGGCCCTTGTCGTGGTCGTCGCGGTCGGCCTCCAGGCTGACGGAGGTGACGGTGCCGCCGGTCCGGGCGGCGGCCTTGTCGCCGATCCCGGCGGCGTCGATCTTGGCGGCCCGGACGGTGGCGCGGTCGTCGTCCTTGTGGTCGTCCACCCGGTTGGTGACGACCCCGCCCTTGACGGCGTCGATCTTCACCTCGTGCCACTTCGCGTCCTTGCCGAGGACGTCGGCCTCCCACACGAGCCGGTCGCGCTCGGTGTCGAGTTCCAGCTCGGTGACGGTGCCGGGGACGGCCTTGAGCACTGCCCGGGCCGCGCGGTCGTGGGAGAGGGCGCCGGCGCCGGTGTCCTCCGCCCTGTCGCCGTCGTCCTTGCCGTCGTCGTCCTTACCGTCGTCGTCGTGGTCGCGGCCGTCGTCGTCGCGGTCCTGCCCGTCCGCGTGGTCATCGTCGTGCTCCGCCGGACGGAGGTGCGTCTGCGAGGCGGTACCGGCCTTGTCGCCGTCGCCGTCGTCGCCCGCGACGCCGAAGGCGGTCGCCGTGCCCCCTCCGATTAGGACGGCTGCGGTGACGGTCGCGATGATGACCTTGCGCTTCATGAGTACGGCTCCTCGGGTCGTTCGCTGTCGGTGCTTGCGATGACTCCACGGTCGCCCGCCGTCGCTGAACGTGAGCTGAAGCATCCTGAAGCCTTCTTCAGCCGCGGTTTGGCAGGGTGGGCGCATGCGCCTGCTGATCGTGGAGGACGAGCGGCGACTGGCCCGGTCGCTCGCCAAGGGCCTGATGGCCGAGGGATTCGCCGTGGACGTCGTGCACGACGGCGCCGAAGGTCTGCACATGGCCGTCGAGAACGACTACGACCTGATCGTGCTCGACATCATGCTGCCCGGCATGAACGGCTACCGCGTCTGTGCGGCACTGCGCGCCGCCGGCGACGAGACGCCCGTCCTGATGCTGACCGCCAAGGACGGGGAGTACGACGAGGCCGAGGGCCTGGACACCGGTGCCGACGACTACCTCACCAAACCGTTCTCCTACGTCGTGCTGCTGGCCCGCGTACGGGCGCTGCTGCGGCGCCGGACGCGCGGCGCGAAGACGGTCCTGCGGGTGGGCGAGCTGACCGTGGACCCGGCCGCGCAGCGGGTGAGCGTGGGGGAGCGGGAGGCGGCGCTGACGGCCAAGGAGTTCGCCGTACTCGAATACCTGGCCGTACGGGCGGGCGAGGTGGTCTCCAAGACGGAGATCCTCGAACACGTCTGGGACTTCGCCTACGAGGGCGACGTCAACATCGTGGAGGTCTATGTGAGCGCCCTGCGCCGCAAACTGGGCGCGGGGTGGATCGCGACCGTACGCGGCGCCGGGTACCGGCTCCAGGACGGCGGCGCGGCCACCGGCCGTAGTGCGCGAAGCGGCGGCAGCGGTGCGTAGGGCCTCCGTCCGGGTACGCGCGGCACTCGGCGCCACCGTGGTGGTGGCGCTCGCCCTCGTGGCCGCCGGCTTCTTCGTCGTCGCCACCCTGCGCGACGGCCTCGCGGGAACGGCACGGCTCGGCGCGGAGAACGCCGCGCGGAGCACGGCGGCCCAGGCGGGCCACACCGCCCGCGGCGCGATCCCGGACCTGGACGGCCTCGACGGGGACGAGCCCGTACAGGTCGTGGACGCCTCCGGAAGGGTGCTGGGTGCCAGCGACCCGCTGGAAGGACGCGGCCCGGTGGCCGACTTCGCCCGGGTGGACAAGCCGGACGAGGGGGACGGCGGGTCCGATGACGACGGCGGGGACGACGACGGCGACGACGGCGACGGCGTCGAGGTGGACTCCGACAGCGAGCACAAGACGCTCTCCTTCCCGGTGGACGACGACGGCGATGTGACCTACGACAAGGACGACATCGTCGGCTCGCAGGACTTCAGCGTCGCCGCCGTCCAGGGCCGCACCCGCGACGGCACCCCCGTGACCGTCTACGCCGGTGCCTCCCTCGGCGCCCAGCAGGAAGCCGTCTCCACGGTGACGCGCTCGATGCTGTTCGGCCTGCCCGTGCTCCTCGTCGTCGTCGGCGGCGTCACCTGGCTGGTCACCCGGCGGGCGCTGCGTCCTGTCGAGGGCATCCGGCAGGAGATGAGCGCCATCACCGCCAGCACCGACCTCTCCCGCCGGGTGCCCGAACCCGAGGCCCGCGACGAGGTGGCCCGGCTCGCCCGCACCACCAACGAGACCCTCGCCGCGCTGGAAGCCTCCGTCGAGCGGCAGCGGCGGTTCGTCGCGGATGCCTCACACGAACTCCGCAGCCCCATCGCCTCCCTGCGCACCCAGCTGGAGGTGGCAGCCGCACACCCCGAACTCCTCGACGTGGACGGCGCCGTGGAGGACACCGTGCGGCTCCAGGCGCTCGCCGCCGACCTGCTGCTGCTGGCACGGCTGGACGCGGGCGAGCGGCCCGCGGGCAAACGGGTCTCCCTCGCCGAGCTGGTACGGGAACACGTCGCCCAGCGGGCCGGCGATCCGCATCCGGTGCGGCTGCCCGCCCTGGACGACGGTGAGGTGCTCGGCTCGGCCGGGCAGCTCGCACGTGTCCTGGGCAACCTCCTGGACAACGCCCAGCGCCACGCGGCCTCGCAGGTGACGGTCCGGGTACGGCGCGAGGGCGGCGGCGCGCTCGTGCTCGCCGTCGAAGACGACGGCGCGGGCGTGCCCGAGGACGAGCGGGAGCGGATCTTCGAACGGTTCGTGCGGCTGGACGACGCCCGGTCACGGGACGAGGGCGGCGCCGGACTGGGGCTCGCCATCGCCCGCGACGTCGCCGAGCGGCACGGCGGCACCCTCCGCGTGGAGGACTCCGAGGCGGGCGGGGCCCGCTTCGTGCTGCGGCTCCCCGGCGCGGACGGCTGACCGGCGGGACGGCACCGTCCCCGGCGCGGGACGGGACGCCCGGCCGCTCATGCTCGGTCGCTCTCGCGTTCAATCGCTCTCGCGCGCGGTCGCCCCGTCGCTCGGACGCTCGGCCGGCCGGTCCCTCCGTCGCTCAGACGCGGCCCCGCTCGGCGCGCAGCTTCTCCGCGACCGGGCGCAGGGTGCGCTCCAGATGGGCCAGGTCGGCGGCGGAGACGCTGTCGATGAAGTGGCGGCGGACCGAGGCGACGTGGTGCGGTGCCACCCGGCGCATCGTGGTCCAGCCCTCGTCCGTCAGGACGGCGAACAGGCCCCGCTTGTCCGACTCGCAGGACTCGCGCCGCACCAGCCCGGCCTTCTCCATCCGGGTGATCTGGTGGGACAGCCTGCTCTTCGACTGGAGCGTGGCCGCGGCCAGGTCGGTCATCCGCAAGCGGCGGTCCGGCGACTCCGAGAGGTTCACGAGGATCTCGTAGTCGTTGAGGGTGAGCCCGAACGGCTGGAGATCACGTTCGAGCTGATAGCTGAGCAGCTTGCTGACGTCCAGGTGCATGCGCCAGGCGCGCTGCTCTTCCTCGGTGAGCCAACGGGTGTCGTCGGTGTCCATGCTGTGAGACTTTACCCAGACTCGTACACACGTGCTTACTCGGTGTGGCGTAAAGATGTCGCAGCGTCGTCGTCGGAGCGTACGGCGGCCGTGCGGTCACCGACAGCGGTGAGCGGCTCCGCGGTGCGCGCGTGCCGTCACAGTCCGAAGCGCCGTTGCAGACTGCCGAGCTGGCCGGGAAGCTGCGGGCCCCCGTGGCCGCCCTGGCCGCCCTGCCCGTGCCCCTCGGGCCCGCCTTGCGGTACGCCGGGCTCGTGCGGCACCTCGCCGGTGTCCCGGCCGGGCAGCAGCGCCTCGGTCGACTGGATCAGCACCGTGCCCGCCCCGACGAACTCGAACTGGTGCTCCTCGCCGGAGGCCCCGCCCAGCCCGGTGAGGGCCCGCACCCCGCCCATGACGCCCCGCAGATAGGCGTGGTCGTAGTGGTGGCACGGCGAGGGGCAGTCGGCCCAGCCCACCAGCGCCTGCGGATCGACACGCACCGGCGGCTCCACGAAGTGGATCTCACCGTTGGAAGCCGCGACGAACTTCCCCGTACCGATCAGGGTCAGAAAACCGGGCACGATCGACTGCTTCAGCGACAGGGCGGGATCGAAGGCGAGCAGATTGCCCGCCCGCACGGTCAGATTGCCGTCCTCCAGGTCGAAGGAGTTGACGTCGAAGGCACGGTCGGCCAGCAGCAGCTTTCCCCGCCCCTCCGCGACCACCCAGTCCGCCGCGTGCAGCGGGGAGTGGAAACTCGTGGCGACCAGCCGGTCCAGCGGGCCGTGCCCGACGCCGTGGAAGTCGATCTGCCCGTAGTAGGCGATCATCTTCCCCTTCTGGAGGAACCACCGGCCGTCCAGATCGACGGCGAAGGCGTACGGGTTGACGTTGTCGTTCGCCGGCAGCGTGACCGCGTCGTACACCTGGTAACCCTGCGGGACGGCGCCCTGCGGCCCGTGGCCGTGCGGTGGGTGGGACATCTACAGCTTCTCCTCACTCGCCTGCACGAACACCGCGCCCGTCCCCGACAGTTCGAGCTGGAACGCCTCGCCCGAGCCGCGGCCCACCATGTCGCGCCAGCCCAGCGCCGAGGACAGCCTGTTGCGTACGTCGCCGAAGTGCGCCACGTAGGCCTGCGGATCCACGTGCACGGGCCGGCCGGGCGAGATCTCCAACTGGACGATGCCGCCGTGCGCCATCACCGCAGCCGAGCCCGTCCCCGTCAGCGTCGTGGTGAACAGCCCCTGGCCGCTGACCTGGCCGCGCACCATGCCCATCACCCCGCCGTCCCGGCCCAGGAACAGCGTGCCCTGACGCAGGCTGCCGTCGAAGGCGAGCAGCCGGTCCGCCTCCACGCACAGGGTCTGCCCGTCCAGTTCGATCACCTCGACGTGGTGGCCACCGTGCCCGAACATCACCGTGCCGTCGCCCTCCACGGTCATCAGCGGCGTGGCCTCGCCCGCAACCCGCCGGCCGATCATGGACAGCACACCGCCCTGGCCGCCCTGGATGTTGGGCGTGAACGTCACCTCGCCGGTGTAGCCGATCATGGCGCCGCGCTGGCTGAACAGCCGCTGCCCCGGCACCACCCGGGCCTCGACGAGCTTGCTGGACAGTTCACGGAACGGCATCAGACCTCCCCCGCCGGCGTCTCGCGCTCGCTCGGCTGCACATAGACGATGCCCTCGCCCTCGAACCGGACCTGGAACGCCTCGCCGGAGCCCTCCCCCAGGAACGTGCGGAAGTTCACACCCGACTGGAAGCTCTGCCGCAGCTCCCCCTGGTGGGCCACATAGGCGCCGGGATCCACCTGGAGCGGCATGCCGCGGGTGACCCGCAGCAGCACCGCGGGACCGTCCGACATCACCGCCGCCCAGCCCGTGCCCTCCACCGAAGTGGTGAAAAGGCCCCCTCCCTGGGAAGCGCCGCGCAGCCCGGTGAATGTCGTACCGGTGCGCAGCCCGCCGTCCGTGCACAGCAGATTGCTCGCCTCCACGTGCAGCTTCCCGCCGTCCAGCCGGACGAGGGAGATGTCGGCGGCACGGTCGGCGAAGTAGCAGGTGCCCCGCCCCTTCACCTCCATGACCGTCATCTGCTCACCGGTCAGCCGGCGGGTGACCATGCCGCGCAGGCCCTCGCCGCCGCCGGTCAGCTTCTTGAACGCCATCTCGCCGTCGTAGGCGACCATCGAGCCGTTCTTCGCCTTGACCATGTCGCCGCCCCCGTCGAGCGTGACGGCCAGCACCTTGGTGCCCTGAAGTCGGAACCGAGCCACGCTGCGAACCTACCCTGGGCCCCGCGTTCCACGGCAGTGCTGCCACAATGGCAGAGCTTGTGCTTCCCTTCACAAACGATCTGAGGACCTGCCGTGGCCATACTGGAAACTCCTAGCGGCCTGCCGCCCAAATCGGTCTCCGCGCTGCGCCGCCTGCGACTGACCTCGGTCCCCGAGGGCGTCTCCTTCCTCCTCCTGCTGGTCTGTTCCGTGCTCAAGCGCACCACGGACTTCAACGCCGTGCCGGTCATGGGAGCGGTCCACGGCATCCTCTTCATCCTCTACGTCATCTTCTGGGCCGACGCCTGGAACCGCATCAAGTGGCCCTTCGGCCGCGCCGCCCTCTACTTCGTCCTCTCCGTGCTGCCCACCGGTGGCTTCTTCGCGGACAGGATGCTCCGCGAGGAGGAGAAGGCCGGCATCATCGCCGCCCGCGCCCGCAAGGAGCAGAGCGGCACGGTCAACGCCGGCGGAAACGCGGCCACGTCATGATCGTCGCCTTCTCCGTCACCCCGCTCGGCGTCGGCGAGGACGTGGGGGAGTACGTCGCCGAAGCGGTACGGGTCGTCCGCGAATCCGGACTGCCGCACCGCACCGACGCGATGTTCACCTCGATCGAGGGCGAATGGGACGCCTGCATGGACGTCGTACGGCGGGCCGTCGCCGCGGTCGAGGCCCGCGCCCCGCGGGTCTCCCTCGTCCTGAAGGCCGACATCCGCCCCGGCGTCACCGACGGCCTCACGGCGAAGGTCGCCACGATCGACCGCCACCTCGCGGCCGACTGACACCACCGCCCCACGAAGGGCTGGTGCCCCCGCCCCGCCCCCGCGCACGGTTGGTGCCGGCGGCCACCCGGAGAGCTGGTGCCCCCGCCCCCCGCGCACGGCTGATGCCGGCCGCCCTGCGCACGGCTGGTGCCCCCGTGGGACAGCACCCCGGCGGTGCCGCACCTGGCGCCGCGGATCCGGCTCCGCGGCGCCGCTGGGCGGGGGACGTGAGTGTCGTACCCCGCCGTTTCACCGGGGCGTGGTGGGCGGGTCTGCCTCCAAGTCGTCAGGGTGGCCGTCGGTCAGGGCGCGGCCGAGTGCGGTGCGGGCGTACAGGACCTGGTGGCCCACGCGGCAGGAGACCAGCAGGCCGGCGTCCCGCAGCGTCGACAGGTGCGCCGAGACGGACGAGGGCGCCAGGCCCAGGCGGGTGGCGAGCGCGGTCGTCGAGGCGGGCTCCTCCAGCGCCGTGAGGACCGCCGCGCGCCCCCGTCCCAGCAGCCGCACCAGCGCACCCCGGCGATCCGTGCGCGGCGGCGACCACAGGCGCGCGATCCCGCGCGCCGGGTACAGCACCGCGGCGGGGGCGGGCGCCTCGAACCCGCCCGCCACTCCCGGCCACACGAAGACGCTGGGCACCAGCGTCACCCCCTCGCCCCCGGCCAGCACCCGGTGGTGCCGGGGCGGACGGTCGATCCGCAGCGTCCCGTCGCACCAGGTGATCTGGGGATGCAGCGAGTCCAGCACCCGGCCCAGACCACCGTCGGCCAGCTGCCGCGCCCGGTGCGCGACGTCCGCGTCGAGCACCGCCCGCAGCCGGGGCCACTCGGGTGCCAGCAATGTCTCCCACGCACGGGTGACCGCTGCCGCCAGCGTCGTGACGGCGGCGGCCGGATCGGCGAGCAGCGCGCGGCCCACGGCGGACCCCGCCGCCCCCGGCGTACAGGCCAGCGCACGGGCCAGCTCCCCCTCCGCGCGGCCCGGATCGGTGGCCCGGATCCGAGCGGCCTCCTCCTCGAAGGAGGCCGTCGGTCCGGCGGGAGCGGGGAAGAGGAAGTCCGGGGTGTAGCCGTGCCGGGGCATCACCGCCCACAGCGCGTCCAGGGGCAGCGAGCGTACGAGGGGCGCCGCCTCGCGCGCCCAGCGGCGGTGGGGCGCCCCCTCCGGCGGATGCGCCAGCGCACGCAGTGCCGCCTGTGTCTCCCAGACGGGGGAGAGTGCGAACCGGCAGTTGAGGGGGTCGGCCGGCCCGAAACGGATCGTGATCGCCACCAGTTGCCCTCCCCCCGGATTCGGCCTGCGCCGAAACACTAGGCGGCGCCCCGGTGCCCCGCCAGGCTGCGGCCATGCCCGAACCGGAAGAGCACGCCACGGCACCGGCCCCTTCCCCGGAGGGCGGACGGACGGTCCCGCCACCCGGGGCCGGACCGACGATTCCTTCGTCCGGGGACGGATCGCTGTCTCCTTCGGCGGGGGCTGGTCCGGGGGTTTCTTCGTCCGGGGACGGATCGCTGTCTCCTTCGGCGGGGGCTGGTCCGGGGGTTTCTTCGTCCGGGGACGAACCGCTAGCTCCTCCGCCCGAGGCTGGTCCGGGGGTCTCTCCGCCCGGGGCCGGATCGCCGGTCACCCCGCCTGCGGAAGGGGCGGACCCTCAGTCCGGGCCGGAGGCGGGCCGTCCCTCCGGAGGAGTACGCAGCGCCCCGCCCGCTACCGAGACGACGGGCACCCCGCCTCCGGGCGACGGCGCCCATCCCCTGCACGCGGCCGACGAGGCTGCCACCCCGCCCCCGGGCGACAGCGCCCGTCCCCCGCACGCCGCCGATGCCGCCACCCCACCCCCAGGCGACGGCCCCGCGGTCCCGGGCCCGGCCGGCAACGCCACCACCCCGGCCGAGAAGGCCACCTACGGTTCGCTCTTCCGGGTGCGGGAGTTCCGGGCTGTGTTCGCCGCGCATGTGCTCTCGCTTCTGGGGACGGTCGTGGCGGGGCTGGCGCTGCCGGTGCTCATCTATCAGCACACGTCCTCGCCCCTGCTGACGGCCCTCACCTTCGCACTGGGCTTCCTGCCCAACGCGGTGGGCGGAGTGGCCCTGGCCCCGGTCGCGGACCGGTTCGCCGCGCGTCGGGTGCTGGTCGCCTGCGATCTGTTCAGCGCGGCCGGGGTCGCGCTGATGCTGCTGCCGCACGCCCATGTCGCGCTCCTGCTGGCGCTGCGCGCGGCCGTCGCGTTCGTGCAGCCGCTGTTCACGGGCGTACGGGCGGCCAGCCTGGGCGCGATCCTGCCGGGCCAGGACGCGTTCGTGCTGGGCCGTTCGCTGATCCGGGTGGTGGCGCAGAGCGCGCAGATCGTCGGCAACGCGGCCACGGGGCTGCTGCTGGTGGTGGTGACGCCCCGCACGGCGCTGGTGCTGACCGTGGCAGGGTTCCTGGGTTCGGCGCTGCTGCTGCGGACGGGCACCCGGCTGCGTCCGCCACTGGCGCGCGCCGCGGCGCGGACGACGGCCGGCACCCGGCGGCTGCTGGCCGACCGGAAGGTGCGGGCGTTGCTGCTGCTGTGCTGGCTGCCGCCCACGTTCGCCGTCGTCCCGGAGGCGCTGGCCGCGCCGTACGCGGACGGGCTGGGGGCCGGGCCGGCCGGGGTGGGGCTGCTGCTGGCGGCCGGGCCCGTGGGCAGCGTCGTCGGCGAGCTGGCGGTGGGTACGCTGCTGCGCCCGGCGGCCCGGGAACGTCTCGTCCTGCCGCTGGCCTCGGTCCTGCTGCTGCCGCTGCTGGTCTTCCTGCTGCATCCGGCGCTGCCGCTGGCGCTGGCGGCCCTGTGTCTGTCCGGTATGGGCATGGGCTACACGCTGGGGCTGGACCGCTGGTTCTTCGACGCGGCGCCCGAGGAGCTGCGGGGCCGGGCACTGACGGTGATGACGGCGGGCCTGATGAGCGCCCAGGGGATGGGCATGGCCGCGGGCGGCGCGCTGGCGGAGTTCCTGCCCGCGCATCTGGCGATCGTGCTGACGGGTGTGGTGGGCACGGTGTGTGTCGCGGTGAACGCCCGGAACGTGAGACGGCTTCTGCGGGGCTTCGACCGGCCGGTAGGGTCGAGGCGTGCCGAAGCCGCTCAGTCTGTCGTTCGATCCGATCGCCCGTGCTGATGAGCACTGGAAGCAGCGATGGGGGTCGGTGCCGTCCATGGCCGCGATCACGTCGATCATGCGGGCGCAGCAGATCCTGCTGTCCGAGGTGGACGCGGTGGTCAAACCGTACGGGCTGACGTTCGCGCGGTACGAGGCGCTGGTGCTGCTCACCTTCTCGCAGAAGGGCGAGCTGCCGATGTCCAAGATCGGGGAGCGGCTGATGGTGCACCCGACCTCGGTGACCAACACGGTCGACAGGCTCCAGGCGGCGGGCTTCGTCGAGAAGCGGCCCAATCCCAACGACGGGCGCGGCACCCTGGCCGCCATCACGGACAAGGGCCGCGAGGTGTGCGACGCGGCGACCCGGGAACTGATGGCGATGGATTTCGGGCTCGGCGTCTACGACGCGGGGCAGCTGGAGGAGATCTTCCGGCTGTTCCGTCCGCTGCGGGTGGCGGCCGGGGACTTCGCCGACGACCCGGTCGGCTGACCGGTCGGCGGGGACGACGGAAGCGGGCGGTGGCCGGGCCGCCACGGGCGGTGCGACTGCCGTGTGCCGTCCGCCTCTTCGGCGAGGGGGCCCGAAGATCGCCGTCGTCGGCGGGCTACGCTCGATCCCATGAAACGAAGCGTGTTGACCCGCTACCGCGTCATGGCGTACGTGACCGCCGTGCTCCTCGTTCTGCTGACGCTCGGCGTGATCGGCAAGTATCTGCTGGGCATGGACGGCGCCGCGGGCTTCACCAGTGTGGTCGGCATCGCGCACGGCTGGCTCTACATCCTCTATCTGGTCTTCGCCTTCGACCTCGGCCAGAAGGCGAAGTGGCCGCTGGGCAAGCAGCTGTGGGTGCTGCTGGCCGGCACGGTGCCCACGGCCGCCTTCTTCGTGGAGCGCAAGGTCACCCGCGAGGTCGAGCCGCTGGTCAAGGACGAGCGGCCGGCGACGGCCGGCGCCGCCTGAGCCTCCTCCCGGCGGTCCGCGCGCAGGGGCGAGGCCCTTCCGCTCGGGGTCCGGAGCCACTCCGGACCCTTTCCTCATCGACTTTTACTTGGACGTCCTAGTAAATTCGGTGGTATGGATGCTGACGCCATCGCACAAGGCCGCCGCCGCTGGCAGGAGCGCTACGACGCCGCACGCAAGCGCGACGCCGATTTCACCACGCTCAGCGGTGACCCCGTCGAGCCGGTCTACGGACCCCGGGACGGCGACACCGTCACCGGGTTCGAGCGCATCGGGTGGCCGGGCGAGTTCCCCTTCACCCGCGGACTCCACCCCACCGGATACCGGGGGAGGACCTGGACGATCCGCCAGTTCGCCGGCTTCGGCAACGCCGAGCAGACGAACGAGCGGTACAAGATGATCCTGGAGGCGGGCGGTGGCGGGCTCTCCGTCGCCTTCGACATGCCGACGCTGATGGGCCGCGACTCGGACGACCCCCGCTCGCTCGGCGAGGTCGGCCACTGCGGTGTCGCCATCGACTCCGCCGCCGACATGGAGATCCTCTTCCGTGACATCCCGCTCGGTGACGTCACCACCTCCATGACCATCTCCGGCCCCGCCGTGCCGATCTTCTGCATGTACCTGGTGGCCGCCGAACGGCAGGGCGTCGACCCGGCCGTCCTCAACGGCACTCTCCAGACGGACATCTTCAAGGAGTACATCGCGCAGAAGGAGTGGCTCTTCCAGCCGGAGCCGCATCTGCGGCTCATCGGCGACCTGATGGAGCACTGCACGCACGGCATCCCCGCCTACAAGCCGCTGTCCGTGTCGGGCTACCACATCCGGGAAGCCGGTGCCACGGCCGCGCAGGAGCTGGCCTACACGCTGGCCGACGGTTTCGGCTACGTCGAGCTCGGTCTCTCCCGCGGCCTGGACGTCAACACCTTCGCGCCCGGTCTGTCGTTCTTCTTCGACGCGCACCTGGACTTCTTCGAGGAGATCGCCAAGTTCCGTGCGGCGCGCCGCATCTGGGCCCGCTGGTTGCGCGACGTGTACGGCGCCACCAGCGAGAAGGCGCAGTGGCTGCGCTTCCACACGCAGACCGCCGGTGTCTCGCTGACCGCCCAGCAGCCCTACAACAACGTCGTGCGCACCGCCATAGAGGCCCTCTCCGCCGTCCTGGGCGGCACCAACTCGCTGCACACCAACGCGCTGGACGAGACACTGGCGCTGCCCAGTGAGCAGGCCGCGGAGATCGCGCTGCGCACCCAGCAGGTCCTCATGGAGGAGACGGGCGTCACCAACGTCGCCGATCCGCTGGGCGGTTCCTGGTACGTGGAGGCCCTCACCGACCGGATCGAGGCCGACGCGGAGAAGATCTTCGACCAGATCCGCGAGCGGGGGCGGCGTGCCGTGCCCGACGGGCAGCACCCCATCGGGCCCATGACGTCCGGCATCCTGCGCGGCATCGAGGACGGCTGGTTCACCGGCGAGATCGCCGAATCGGCGTTCCGCTACCAGCAGGCGCTGGAGAAGAACGACAAGAAGGTCGTCGGCGTCAACTGCCACACCGGGTCCGTCACCGGGGACCTGGAGATCCTGCGGGTCAGCCACGAGGTCGAGCGGGAGCAGGTGCGCGCCCTGGCCGCGCGGCGGGCCGAGCGTGACGACGCCGCGGTGCGGACGGCGCTCGCGGCGATGGTGGAGGCCGCGCGCGGGACCGGCAACATGATCGGGCCGATGCTCGACGCCGTGCGGGCCGAGGCGACGCTCGGCGAGATCTGCTCGGCCCTCCGCGACGAGTGGGGCACCTACACGGAGCCGCCCGTCTTCTGAGCGGCCCGCTCCGGGAGCGGGTCCGAGGGGGACGAGACGGCGCCCAGGCCCTCCAGGAGGAGGGTGGTGAAGTGGTGGGCCCAGCTGCGGTCCACGGGGCGGTCGCTCACCAGGGAACGGTGGACGACCGCCCCGGCGATGACGTCGAAGATGAGGTCCACGACGCGTGCGGTCTCGCCGTCGTCGGACGAGTCGGGCGGCAGCTCCCCCCGCTGCTGGGCCCGCGCCCGTCCGGCGAGGACCAGCCGTTTCTGGCGGTCCACGATGGCCGACCGGATCCGCTGGCGCAGCGCCTCGTCGGTGGTGGACTCGGCCAGTACGGCCATCAGCGCGGTCTTGGTCTCGGGCCGGCGCAGCAGGGCGGAGAAGGAGAGCACGACGCCTTCCACGTCCGCCCGCAGGCTGCCGCCGTCGGGGAGTTCCAGTTCGTCGAAGAGGACGGCGACCGCGTCGACGACCAGTTCGCTCTTGGCGGCCCAGCGCCGGTAGAGGGTCGTCTTGGCGACTCCGGCGCGGTGGGCGACCTCGCTCATCGTCAGCCGGCTCCAGCCGAGGTCGACGAGGGCGGCGCGGGTCGCGTCGAGGATCGCGCGGTCGGCGGCGGCACTCCGGGGGCGTCCGCGTCGTTGGGGGCAGGGGCGGTCGGCGGCGGCCATGCGCTGACCATACCGAGCGGTAGGACGGGTGCCGCCGGGCTCGTACCGTGAGGCGGATCACCGCTCGCGGGCGCGGATGTGGTCTTGCGGTGGCGCCGTCCCTTCGAGTTACGCTACGGCTCGTAGCGGAATGGGTGGCGGACCGGCCACCGCGACAACCACCCGCCAGGTGGGGACCTGGCGACCAGTGCACACACGGCCGCGCGGAGGGGGGAGACTGGTGCCATGCAGCCACGCAACATGTCCATGAGCGGAGTGGTCGACCTCGCCGCGGTGAAGGCGGCCGGGGAGGCCAAGCAGAAGGCGGAGCAGGCGCGGGCCGACGCCGCGCAGGGGCGCGGTGCCCCCGCCCCCTCCGGCCTGGTGATCGACGTCAGTGAGGCCACCTTCGAGGCGGAGGTGCTCCAGCGGTCCGCCGAGGTCCCGGTCGTCATCGACTTCTGGGCCGAGTGGTGCGAGCCGTGCAAGCAGCTCTCGCCGGTGCTGGAGCGGCTCACCCAGGAGTACGCGGGCCGGGTGCTGCTCGCCAAGATCGACGTCGACCGGAACCAGATGCTGATGCAGCAGTTCGGCGTCCAGGGCATTCCCGCGGTGTTCGCGGTGGTGGCCGGGCAGGCGCTGCCGCTGTTCCAGGGCGCCGCTCCCGAGCAGCAGATCCGCGCCACGCTGGACCAGCTCGTCCAGGTGGCCGAGCAGCGTTTCGGCATCACCGGTCTGGCCGCCCCTCCGGAGGGTGGCGAGGAGCAGCCGGCCGCGCCGCAGGCCCCGGAGGACCCGGTGCTGGCGGCGGCGCAGGAAGCGCTGGACGCCGGTGATCTGTCGGGCGCGATCCAGGCGTACCGCAACAAGCTGACGGACGAGCCGGGCAACGTGGAGGCGAAAGTCGGCCTCGCGATGGCCGAACTCCTCAGCCGGGTGCGGGAGATGGACGCGCGGCAGGTCCGCAAGGACGCCGCTGACCGCCCGGACGACGTGGCCGCCCAGCTGCAGGTCGCGGACCTGGACATGGCGGGCGGTCATGTCGAGGACGCCTTCGGCCGGCTGGTGGACACGGTGCGCCGGACGGCGGGGGAGGACCGGGACGCGGCGCGGGTGCGTCTGCTGGAGCTGTTCGAGGTGATCGGCGCCGAGGATCCGCGGGTTGTCAGTGCCCGTGCGGCGCTCGCGCGTGCCCTGTTCTGACCTGCCCGTACCGACGGTCACCCGCCCGTCGTGACTCATTGATTTAGCGACAACAGCGGCTGCACTTTGCCAAAACTTGGCAATTGCAGCCGCTGTTACTCGTCGTAACGGCAGTGCGTGGAATGCATCCGGCGTGCCCGGATTGATGGGCATTGGTACCCGTCGGCCGCCGTGGCGTTCCGTCACCGTCCGAGACCGCGCAGGGGCTCTTCGGTTACCCGTCCGTTACTCGTAAGTAACGAACCCCTTGTGCCGCGGGCCCTGATGCACCACGATCGGCCACGCTCGGTCCCTCGTCCCACAGCCCGGCAACCATTCGGCGCCCCGTGGCGATGAGGGGTCCCCACCGGGTGGACAGGGGGGTCCCTGCCGCGGCAGGGCCTGTCCGCACAAAGCAAGGTTGCGCGAGAGCGTGGCCCGTGGTTGTCGCTCGGGGGTGATCGCCGGCAGCTCGGACGTGTCGTGCCAAGGCCGCCACGTGCGCAGGGTGTTGGCGCTCTCCGTTCCGAGGACGTAGCTCTTCTCCCTCCCCAGCCTCGAGGCCGGGAGGTACCCCCACGGCAGGAGCGGCCCGCTGAGTACAGGCGGCACGGCTCTCCGAGCCGGAGATGTACGTCCGAGAAGGAGGAAAGTCATGGAGTCCCTGGCTCGTGGCGGGACCAGATGGAAGCGGTTCGCCGTCGTCATGGTGCCGAGCGTGGCCGCTACGGCAGCGATCGGTGTGGCACTGTCGCAGGGTGCGCTGGCGGCGTCGTTCAGCGTCTCCGGCCAGCAGTTCAAGGTGACGGCGGATCAGCTGGACGGCGACGGTTTCGTCCAGTACGGCGCGCTCGACAGCACGGAGAAGGGCAAGAAGCCCGTCACCGTCGTCGGCATGGACTCGGCGAAGATACGCAACCTGTGCCAGTCCGTCGTCGTGCCCGTCCCGGTCTTCGGCAACGTGTCGATGAAGCTCAACGCCGGCGGTGCCGGCAGCCCCAAGGTCGAGGCGAAGAAGCTCTACATCGACGCCGACGACCTGAGCACCAACGGCACGTTCAAGAACATCGACATCGGCGTCAGCGTGGACAAGACCACCAAGGGTCCCGGTCCGCACAAGGACGACGCCTACGCCAAGGGATCGTTCTCCCAGCAGGCGGACAGCGTCCACTTTACCGACGTCAAGCAGCGCGCGTGGGCGACCACCGCCGGCACCTTCAAGCTCAGTGGCCTCCACATGAGCGTCAAGAAGGGCAAGCACGAGTGCTACTGAACTGAGCCTTGCGGGTGCGGAGGGCGAGGGCGCCCGCTCCGTCCCGCCTCCGCACCCGTAGGGTCCGCTCCACACCAGCAAGTTCTGTGCCAGTTCCGAGGAGCCCCGTACCCATGAGCGCCGACACGCAGCAGAGGATGACCACCGGATTCGGCCGCAAGCGGCAGGCCTTCCGGAACTGGCGTGGACAGCGCCCGTTCTGGGGCGGGATGCTGACGCTGCTCGCGGGCATCCCGATCATGTACGTCCCCTACCAGAACCTCACTCTGGGATCCCTGACCATCCGCATGTCCACGACGGCGGGCGCCGGCTCGCTGATCATCGGCGTGCTGCTGGTCGTCCTCGGGCTGACCATGTGGTTCCAGCCCCACTCGCGGGTCTTCGCGGGCATCGCCGCGATCCTGCTCTCGCTGGTCTCCCTCGTCGTGTCCAACTTCGGCGCCTTCCTGGTCGGTTTCCTGCTCGGACTGATCGGCGGCGCGCTGGGCGTCTCCTGGGCCCCGGGCAAACCGGTGAAGGCCGAGACGTCCGGGAGCCGGCAGACGGCCCGCGCGGCGGGTGCGCCGGCGTCCGACGACGCCGATGCCGCACCGCCCGCGTCCGGCCCGGCCGACGGGGGCCCGCAGGGCAACACAGCAGTCTTTGAAGCGTCCCCCCAGGACGGGACGGACGCGTATGACGGGAACGGGAGGCACCGTGCCGGGTGACGAGGTCCACGAGGGGGAGGGCGCGGGGAGCACCTTCGCTCCCGCCGGGAGGGGGAAGACCGGCCCCCGGCACGCGGCCCCCAGAAAGCCGCTGCTGACCCGGCTGCACATGCCCGCGGGCAAGGCCGTGGCGCTCGCCGCGATGCCGTCCGCCGTACTGATGGGCATGGGGCTCACCCCTCAGCTGGCGAACGCCAAACCGCTGCCGAAGAACCCCTTCAAGGGCGAGTCCTGCGTCTCCATATCCGAGCAGCAGGAGACCGCTCAGGAGAAAGCGGAACGCAAGAAGCGCGCCGAGAAACTCAAACGCGATCTGGCCAAGGCCCAGGCGGAGCGCGAGAAGGCCGCCGAGGAAGCCCGGCGGGGCGGGAAGGGCGACGAGGCCGGGGCCGACGGCTCCTCGGCCGCCCCCGGACACGGCGACGGCGCGGACCGGCCCTCCGGCGGCGACACGTCCCCCGCGGAACCGCCCGCCGCCGACGAGCCGCCCGCGACGCCGCCGTCCTCCTCCACCCCGCCCTCGTCCGGCGGCGACGAGGACGAGGAGGCGGACGGGAAGAACCCCTGGTACGACCCGCTGGGGCTCGGCAAGAAGCTGGAGGACACCTTCAAGCCCCGCAAGGACGCCGAGGACTCCGGGGACTCCGAGGACTCCGGGAACGACGAGGACACCGGGGACTCCGGGAACACCGAGGGCTCCGAGGACACCGGCGACGGCAAGGACGCGGGGAAGGGAGAGGACACCGACCCCTCCGGCGGCACACAGAAGTCCCCCTCGCACCGCAGGAGCCAGGACGGCGAGCGGACCGGGGGCACGGCACAGGGCAAGGCGAAGGCCCAGGACCGCGACGGGGACTCCGGCCAGGGCGGCGACGACAAGGGCGACGAAGCCGAGGACGGCGAGCGCTCCGGGGACGGCGAGGACGGCAAGCCCGGCGGGAAGAAGGACGGCGAGAAGTCCGGGGAATCGGGCGTCGACAAGAAGGACGGCACCGTCCGCGACTACGACCCCGCCAAGGACGCGGGCAAGCCGTTCCCCTGCCCCGAGAAGACCCACGTCGCCGGCACCGACGAGCAGACCCCCGCCCAGGTCGCCAACGACCCCTGGTACCTGGAGGCTTCGTCCCTCACCCTCAAGGGCCTCGACTACAAGGGCGTCGTCAACATCACCACGCCCGACGGCCGGACCAAGCAGGCCCTCAAGTTCACCGCCAGCGGCCTCGACATCGGCGATCTGCACCAGATCGTCAAGGGCGACAACGGGCTGACCTACCACGTGGAGGCCGCGAAGGGGTCCACCTCCACCATCCGCGACGGCCAGGTGACGCTCTACACCGAGGAGCTGAAGGGCAATCTGTTCGGGCTCATCCCGATCACCTTCACTCCCGAGACGCCGCCGCCGATCAACGTGCCCTTCGCCTACTTCACGCACGTCACGGTGAAGCAGGCCGGCCAGTTCGGCGGCACCCTCACCATCCCCGGCCTGCACCAGTACGTGCGCAGGGCGTAGCGGGCCCCCTCACCGAACACGCACCGGGACCGTATGCGGGACCGGTACCCCAGGCATGGGCGCCGGACCGCAGGCGAGCGCCGGGCGGGCCCGCACGGCCTGCCCGGCGCTCGCCTGCGGCGTGCGCGGCGGTGCCCCCTCCCGGGGGCACCGGTTCACGCCGCCGGGTTGCCCAGGTGGTGGACCCGGACCATGTTCGTCGTGCCGGGGACACCGGGCGGGGAGCCCGCCGTGATCAGCATGGTGTCGCCCTCCTCGAACCGCTGGAGGCGGGAGAGCTCGGCGTCGACCAGCTCGACCATCTCGTCGGTGTGGTCGACGTGCTTGACCACGAAGGTCTCCACGCCCCAGGTGAGGGTGAGCTGGTTGCGGGTGGCGGCGTCCGTGGTGAAGGCGAGGATCGGCTGGCTGACCCGGTAGCGGGAGAGCCGGCGTGCCGTGTCACCGGACTTGGTGAAGGCGACCAGTGCCTTGCCGTCGAGGAAGTCGGCCATCTCGCAGGCCGCGCGGGCGACGGAACCGCCCTGCGTGCGCGGCTTCTTGCCGGGCACCAGCGGCTGGAGGCCGCGGCCCAGCAGCTCCTGCTCGGCCGCCTCGACGATCTTCGACATCGTCTTGACCGTCTCGACCGGGTACTGGCCCACCGAGGACTCGGCCGAGAGCATCACCGCGTCCGCGCCGTCCAGCACCGCGTTGGCCACGTCGCTGGCCTCCGCGCGGGTCGGCCGCGAGTTGGTGATCATCGACTCCATCATCTGCGTCGCCACGATCACCGGCTTGGCGTTGCGGCGGCACAGCTCGACCAGCCGCTTCTGCACCATCGGGACCTGCTCCAGCGGGTACTCGACGGCCAGGTCGCCGCGGGCCACCATCACGCCGTCGAAGGCCATCACGACCTCTTCCATGTTGGCGACGGCCTGCGGCTTCTCCACCTTGGCGATGACCGGCACCCGGCGGCCCACCTCGTCCATGACGCGGTGCACGTCCCGCACGTCCGAGGCGTTGCGCACGAAGGAGAGGGCGATCATGTCGGCGCCCATCTTCAGCGCGAACTTGAGGTCCTCCACGTCCTTCTCGGACAGCGCGGGCACGTTGACGGCCGCGCCGGGCAGGTTGATGCCCTTGTGGTCGGAGATGACGCCGCCCTCGATGACGATGGTGCGCACCCGCGGGCCCTCGACCTCGACGACCTGGAGCGCCACGTTCCCGTCGTTGATCAGGACCGGGTCGCCCTTGGCGACATCGCCCGGCAGCCCCTTGTAGGTGGTGCCGCAGATGGTCTTGTCACCGGGCACGTCCTCGGTGGTGATGGTGAACTCCTCGCCGCGGACCAGCTCGACGGGGCCCTCGGCGAAGGTCTCCAGGCGGATCTTGGGGCCCTGGAGGTCGGCGAGCACGCCCACGGCGCGGCCGGTCTCCTCGGCGGCCTTGCGGACGCGGTGGTACCGCTCCTCGTGCTCGGCGTGGGAGCCGTGGCTCATGTTGAAGCGGGCCACGTTCATGCCCGCGTCGATGAGCGTCTTGAGCTGCTCGTAGGAGTCGACGGCGGGACCCAGGGTGCAGACGATTTTGGAACGGCGCATGGGGGCGATCCTATCGTTTTGTTTAGGTACTGAACGATTCGGGGCGGCCCCGCGTCCGGCGGCGGGGGCCTTGGGCCGCCCCGCCGCCTGCTCAGCGGGAGGCGACCAGCGCGTAACTCTGCTCTGCGATCTCCAGTTCCTCGTCGGTCGGTACGACGGCCACCTTCACCCGCGCGTACGAGGGCGAGATCAGCCGGGCCTCCTTCCCGCCCGCCGCGTTCAGCTCGCCGTCCACGGCCAGGCCCAGCTCCTCCAGGCCCGCCACGGCGGCCTCCCGCACGGGGGCGGAGTTCTCCCCGACGCCCGCGGTGAAGACCACGGCGTCGACCGTGCCGAGCACCGCGTAGTAGGCGCCGATGTACTTCTTGAGCCGGTGGATGTAGATGTCGAACGCCAGCCGGGCCGCCGCGTCGCCCTCCGCCATGCGGCGGCGGATCTGCCGCATGTCGTTGTCGCCGCACAGCCCCAGCAGGCCGCTGCGCTTGTTGAGCAGCTCGTCCACCTCGTCCATGCTCATTCCGGCCACCCGGCCCAGGTGGAAGACCACCGCCGGGTCGATGTCCCCGGAACGGGTACCCATCACCAGGCCCTCCAAGGGCGTCAGGCCCATCGAGGTGTCCTCGCAGCGCCCGCCGCGCACCGCCGACGCCGAGGCGCCGTTGCCCAGGTGCAGCACGATGAGATTGACCTCGGAGGGGTCCTTGCCCAGCAGCTCGGCGGCCTTGCGGGAGACGTAGGCGTGCGAGGTGCCGTGGAAGCCGTAGCGGCGCACACGGTGCGCGTCGGCCGTCTCGACGTCGATGGCGTAGCGGGCCGCGTGCTCGGGCATCGCCGAGTGGAAGGCGGTGTCGAAGACGGCGACCTGCGGCAGATCGGGCCGCAGCCGCTGCGCGGTGCGGATGCCGGTGACGTTGGCCGGGTTGTGCAGCGGCGCCACCGGGATCAGCCGTTCGATCTCCTTGAGCATCGCGTCGTCCACCAGCGTCGGCACCGTCAGCTTCAGCCCGCCGTGCACCACCCGGTGCCCGATCACGGCCAGCTCGGGGGAGTCCAGCCCCATCCCGTCGGCGGCCAGCTCCTCGGCGATCGCCTCCAGCGCCGCGTCGTGGTCGGCCAGCCTGCCGTGCCGCTCCCGCTTCCCGCCGCCGCCGGCCAGCGGCTCGTGGTGGAGGGCGGAGGTCTCCTCACCGATCCGCTCGGCGAGGCCGACGGCCAGCCGCGAACGGTCGGCCATGTCGATGAGCTGGTACTTCACCGACGAGGAGCCGGAGTTGAGGACGAGGACACGGGTGGGGGTCACGAGGAGGAGCGCTCTTTCCGTACGGGGACTTCACATGGTCGGGGTGTTCAGGCACCGCCGGGCGCCGTCTCGCCCTGCGCCTGGACGGCAGTGATCGCGACAGTGTTCACAATGTCCTGCACCAAGGCGCCGCGGCTCAGGTCGTTGACGGGCTTGCGCAGGCCCTGGAGCACCGGGCCGACGGCGACGGCCCCGGCCGAGCGCTGCACCGCCTTGTAGGTGTTGTTGCCGGTGTTCAGATCGGGGAAGACCAGCACGGTCGCCTGCCCCGCCACCTTCGAGCCCGGCAGCTTGGTGGCGGCGACCGACGGCTCCACGGCCGCGTCGTACTGGATGGGGCCCTCCGCCAGCAGGTCGGGGCGGCGCTCGCGCACCAGCTCGGTGGCGCGGCGCACCTTGTCCACGTCGGCGCCGGAACCCGAGGTGCCCGTCGAGTACGAGAGCATGGCGATCCTCGGCTCCACCCCGAACCTGGCCGCGGTGGTGGCCGACTGGATCGCGATGTCCGCGAGCTGCTCGGCGTCCGGGTCGGGGACCACGGCGCAGTCGCCGTAGACCAGCACCCGGTCGGCCAGGCACATGAAGAACACCGAGGAGACGATCTCGGCGTCCGGCTTGGTGCGGATGATCTCGAAGGCGGGGCGGATGGTGGCCGCCGTGGAGTGCGCGGCGCCCGAGACCATGCCGTCGGCCAGCCCCTCGTGGACCATCATCGTGCCGAAGTACGACACGTCGGCCACCACGTCGTGGGCCAGCTCGTAGGTGACGCCCTTGTGGGCGCGCAGCTTCGCGTACGACTCGGCGAAACGTTCCCGCAGCGGCGAGGTCTGCGGATCGACGAGACGCGCGGTGGCCGTGCCGCCCGGCGCCGGCGCTTCCCCGTCGGCCAGCAGCTCCAGGGAGATGCCCAGCTCGCCGGCCCGCCTGCGGATCACGGCCGGGTCGCCCAGCAGGGTCAGGTCGCAGATGTTGCGCCGCAACAGCACCTCGGCGGCCCGCAGCACCCGCTCCTCGTCGCCCTCGGGCAGCACGATGTGCCGCCGCGCCGCTCGGGAGCGCTCCACCAGCTCGTGCTCGAACATCATCGGGGTGACGCGCTCGCTGCGCTCCACGGACAGCCGCTGGGACAGCTGCGCCGCGTCCACATGGGTCTCGAACAGGCCCAGCGCGATCTCGGCCTTGCGCGGGGTGGCCGCGGTCAGCTTGCCCTCCAGGGACAGCAGCGCGTCCGCCGTCTCCATCGAGCCTTCGGGCACCACCATCACCGGGGTGCCGGGCGCCAGCCGGGAGGCCAGCGCGAGGGTCTGCTCGCCGGGGTGCTCGTCCAGGGTGAGCAGGACACCGGCGATGGCGGGGGAGCCCGCGGAGTGCGCGGCCAGCGCCCCGATGATCAGGTCCGAGCGGTCGCCCGGCGTGATGACCAGCGAGCCCTCGGTGAGGGCGGGCAGGAAGGCGGGCAGATGGGCGCCGCCGAAGACGAGGTGGCGCACGTCCCTGGCCAGCCCGGCGTGGTCGCCCAGCAGCACCTCGGCGCCGGTGGTCTCCTTGACCTGCGCGACGGTGGGGGCGGCCAGCGCCGGCTCCTCCGGCAGCACGTACACCGGTTCCGGCAGCCGCTCGGCCAGGCCGCGCACCGCCTCGGCGGCCTTGGGGTCGGCGACCCGGTTGGCCACCATCGCGATCAGGTCCGCGCCCAGCGAGGCGTAGGCGTGATGGGCGTTGCGCACCTCGGCGACCACGGCGTCCGGCGCCTGGTCGCGGGCCGCGACGACGGGCAGCACGGCCGCGCCGAACTCGTTCGCCAGCCGCGCGTTGAGAGCCAGCTCGGCGGGGAGTCCGGTGTCGGCGAAGTCGGTGCCCAGCACCAGGACGGCCTCGTACGCGCCGGCGACCTGGTGGTAGCGCTCCACCAGGCGGGAGACCAGCTCGTCGGTGCCCTGTTCGGCCTGGAGGGCGGCGGCCTCCTCGTATCCCATGCCGAAGACGGTGGAGGCGGGCTGGCTGAGCCGGTAGCGGCTGCGCAGCAGGTCGTAGAGCCGGTCGGGGCCGTCGTGCACGAGGGGCCGGAACACCCCCACCCGGTCCACCTGGCGGGTCAGCAGTTCCATGACGCCCAGCTCGACGACCTGGCGGCCGTCGCTGCGTCCGATGCCGGTCACATACACGCTGCGCGTCACGCGCTGTCTCCTCCGGGTCGTCGCGGTCGAGACCGTGTGGGCGGTCTCTTGAGCGGTTTCGCCTAGAAAGCACCTGTAAGAGTACGGCTATACCCTTGACACTACCCGTGCCAGTGGGTATGCCGCTCGCCGGCCGTGAGGGCCCCGGCCACCGGCGGCGAGCGGGCGGCGCGGCCCTGCCGCGGGACCGTGGCAGGAGCCCGCGACGGCCGGGGCGGAGGGCCGCCGGAGCGGACGGCGAGAGGAAGACGAGAGGACGAGGAGGGGCCCTCGGTCGCGGGGTCCGGATGCTGGGCGGGGCCCATGCCCCCGTCTTCAAGACGTGAAACAATCGCACCGGCTCATACGGACCAGCGGCACCGGACAGTGAGGTCCGGCCATGCCCCAAGCGGCCCGCCCCCGGGTGGGCACCCGTTCCCAGGCGGGCATCTACGAGCAGGAGAAGCGAACCCCATGCGCATCGGAGTCCTCACCGCAGGCGGAGACTGCCCCGGTCTCAACGCCGTGATCCGATCCGTCGTGCACCGTGCCGTGCACGACCGCGGCGACGAGGTCATCGGCTTCGAAGACGGTTTCAAGGGCCTGCTCGAAGGCCGCTACCGCCCCCTCGACATAAATTCCGTCAGCGGCATCCTCGCCCGCGGCGGCACCATCCTCGGCTCCGCGCGTCTGGAGCGGGCCCGGCTCCGCGAGGCGTGCAACAACTCCGAGGAACTGATCGAGCGGCTCGGGCTGGACGCGCTCATCCCGATCGGCGGCGAGGGCACCCTGACCGCCGCCCGGATGCTCGCCGAGATCGGCCTGCCGGTCGTCGGCGTCCCCAAGACCATCGACAACGACATCTCCGCCACCGACCGCACCTTCGGCTTCGACACCGCCGTGACCGTCGCCACCGAGGCCATGGACCGGCTCAAGACCACCGCCGAGTCCCACCAGCGCGTGATGGTCGTGGAGGTCATGGGCCGGCACGCGGGCTGGATCGCACTGGAGGCCGGCATGGCGGCCGGCGCCCACGCCATCTGCGTGCCCGAACGCAACTTCGAGGTCGACGATCTGGTGAAGATGGTCGAGGAGCGGTTCGCCCGCGACAAGAAGTTCGCCATCATCTGCGTCGCCGAGGGCGCCCACCCGGCCGAGGGCTCCATGCCGTACGAGAAGGGCGTGATCGACCAGTACGGCCACGAGCGGTTCGCCGGGATCGGCAACCGGCTCGCCGTCGAGCTGGAGCACCGCCTCGGCAAGGAGGCCCGGCCCGTGATCCTCGGCCACATCCAGCGCGGCGGCACCCCCACCGCCTACGACCGGGTGCTGGCCACCCGCTTCGGCTGGCACGCCGTGGAGGCCGCCCACCGCGGCGACTTCGGCCAGATGACCGCCCTGCGCGGCACCGAGATCGTCATGGCCCCGCTCGCCGACGCGGTCGCCGAACTCAAGCGGGTGCCGCAGAACCGGATGGACGAGACGGAAGCCGTCTTCTGATCCGCTGCGCCCCCCACCGCCGGTGGCGTCGCCCGCCCGCCTCTTCCGGAGCGCGGAGGGCGGCGCGCCGCCGGGTCAGGACGTGCCGGCGGTGAGCGTTCCCGTCCGCTTCCAGGCGCCGTCCTTGCGCTCGTCCACCCACACGGGCCGGCCCGCGCCCGCTCCGAGCCGGTAGCGGCCCAGCAGCCCCTCGGCCGAGAAGTCGCCCATCCGCCGCGCCAGTCCGGTGCGGGCCTTCTTCGTCGTCGGCTTCTCGGCGAGCACCTCGGCCAGCTCCTGGGCCACCAGCAGTGTCGTGTCGTACAACTCCGCCGCGCCGCGGTGCCGCAGCAGCTTCTTGAGGGAGGCGGGCGCCGCGCACAGCCCCGGCGCGGCCTCGCAGTCCGGGTCCTGCGACTCGTCGTGGAAGGTGCGGAACCGCAGCGCGCCGTCGGGCAGCTCGGCGTCCCGCGCGACCGAGTCGGCCGCGTCGCACGCCGCGTACCGTCCGCTCTCCAGCACGATGCGGGCGCCGCTCGCGCGGGCCGCGCGGGCCCAGCGGGCCGTGCCGCCGTCGTCGGCCCCGATGTCGTTGGGGACCACCACACCGTCCGCGTCGCTGCGCTCGATGGCACGGCGCACCTGGGGCTCGGTCGTCGGCGCCTCCTCGGGGGAGACGGCCTTGATGCCCGAGCCCTCGAAGTCCTCCGCCTCCACCGCCGCCTCGTCGGCGACCAGCAGGGTGCGCACCCCGCGCTTGCGCAGCTCCGGTGCCTGCGTGCGGGCCAGCACGTGCTCCGGCACGGCCAGGGAGGGGCCCTCCACCGGCCAGTCGGCGCGGCAGGAGTCGAGCGTGGGAAGCGGGGTGCCCTTGCCCTCGGCCGGCGTGCCGCCTGCCGTGCGCCCGACCAGCGCCACCACGCCGGGATGGGTGGTCAGCAGCTGGGCGCGGGTGGCGGAGCCCTCGCCGACGGGGACGGGACGCAGCGGCAGGTCCTTGCCGGTCCGCCGCTCGGCCTCCGCGACCGCCGCCCGTGCCACCTGCATCGCCTGCCGGGTGTCCGAGTCCGCCGCCGGATCCGCGACCCCCACTGCCAGCTCGTAGGTGTCCGGGGTGACCGTCTCCATCAGCTCGGCCGCCGACGCGCTGCCGTGCTCCGCCCCTCCGCCTTGCGTCATGGGGACGACGACGGCGCCGCCGAGGACGAGAGCGCCGGCCACCCCCAGCGCCACCCGCCTGGTGCGGGCCTTGCGCTGTGCGGCCGTACGCCGGGGCGCCGGGCGCTGCCGCGGCTCGCGCCTGTCCGGCCACAGATACGGGTCACCGGCGGTACCGACCGGGGCCACCGGACGCGCCTGCGTACCGCCCGGCTCCACCGCCGCGGGGCGCTCCGGCACCGTGCCGGAGCCGGGTCGGGCCGTCTGCGGCGTGCGGGCTGCGGTGCCGCCGACGACCGGACCGGCCCCGGAGCGTGCCCCTTCGGGGGCCGGGCCCGTCGCCGGGCGGGCCGGCCGTCCCGCCGCCGGGCCTGCCTCCGCCTCCGCCGCCGGGTCCGTCTCCGCCGTCTGTGGGGGCGGGTTCGTCTTCGCCGGTGCGGGGCGGGCCGCCATCCCCGTCGCGGAGGTTCGCGTCGCCGGGGCAGGGGCGCCGGGCGGGGACGACGGCCGGGCGCCGGGACCGGATTCGTCCGGAGCGCCGGGGGAGGCCGCCGTCGCCGTGGCGGCGGCCGTGCGTGCCGTCTCCTCGATGCGGGCCAGTGCCCCGGCGGCGTCCGAAGGGCGGTCGTCCGGGTCGCGGGCCATCAGCGAGAGCACCAGCCGGTCCACCGCGGGGGACAGTTCCGCGCGGGCGCGGCTGGGGCGCAGCGGCACGTCGTTGAGGTGGTTGTACATCACCCCGGCGGCCGAGCCGGTGTACGGCGGGCGGCCGACCAGCAGCTCGTACAGCACACAGCCGAGCGCGTACAGGTCGGTGCGGCCGTCCACCTCCTCCTGCCGGAACTGTTCGGGCGCCATGTACAGCACGCTGCCGAACGGCATGGCCCCGGTGGTCGTCAGCCGCGGGTCGGAGGAGCGGGCCTCAAGGAACTTGGCGATGCCGAAGTCGACGACCTTGGCACGGGTCTCGCCCTCCTCGCCCTCCACCATGATGTTGGCGGGTTTGATGTCCCGGTGGACGACGCCCGTCCCGTGGGCGGCGCGCAGCGCGCGGCACACGTCGGCGCACCAGCGCAGGGCGTCGGCGAGCGGGACCCGGCCGGCGTCCCGCAGCACCTCGTGCAGGGAGGGGCCGCGCACCAGCGCCATGACGAGGAAGGGCGTGGCGCCCCCGTCCGAGTCGTCGGTGCCGTGGTCGTGGACGGCGACGATGTGCGGGCTGTCCAGGGCGGCTGCCGAACGGGCCTCGCGCCGGAAGCGGCCCAGCAGTTCGGCGTGGTCCCTCTCCTCGTCGGTGCCGCGCGCAGGGACGAAGACCTTGACGGCGACCTCGCGGTCCAGCGCGCGGTCATGGGCGCGCCAGACCTCGCCCATGCCACCGGCACCGATGGGTTCGAGCAGTTCGTAGCGGTTGTTGAGCCGGCGCCCTCGCATGAGGATCATGCTAGGCGCCCGAGCCCGTACGGGTGTTCGCGCGTACCGGGTTGTGACGGCACCGTGAAACGGCCGCACGCCTCCCCGGTGCGGGGGCCGTCACCCTTTGACGGCGCCGCCCAGGGCGAATCCGCCGCCCAGCCGGCGGGAGACGAGCACGTACAGCAGGATCACCGGCGTCGAGTACAGCACGGAGAACGCGGCCAGTTGGCCGTAGACGACGGCGCCGTAGTTGCCGAAGAAGGTGTAGATGCTCACGGACGCCGGCATCTGTTCGGGGCTGAGCAGCAGCATGAACGGTACGAAGAAGTTGCCCCACATCATCACGAAGCTGTAGATGGCCACGACGGAGACGCCCGGGCCCATCAGCGGCAGCACCACGCGCAGCAGCGACTGGAGCCAGGAGGCGCCGTCCGTCCAGGCGGCCTCCTCCAGCACCTCGGGCACACCGTCCATGAAGTTCTTCATCAGCCATACGGCGAAAGGCAGTTGGGAGGCGGCCAGGAACAGGGCGGTCCCGTACATCGTGTCGATGAGATCGGTCTGGACGAACAGCCCGTAGACGGGCACCATCACCGCCGTCACCGGAAGACACGTGGTGAACAGAATGCCCAGCAGGTAGGGGCGGTTGAGGCGCGAGGGGAAGCGGGAGAGCGGATAGGCGGCCAGCGCGGCGCACGCCACCGTGAGCGCGGTCGCGCCGCCGCACAGCAGCAGGCTGTTGCGCATCGGGGTGAAGGTGATCTCGTCGGTCAGTACGGCCGAGAAGTTCTCCAGCGTGGGGTGCTGCGGCGGCTTCACCCGCAAGGTCGCCTCGGCGTCGAAGGAGGCGAACACCAGCCAGGCCAGCGGCAGGACGAACGCGGCCGTCACCACGAGCAGTCCGGCATCGGCCGCCAGCCGTCGGCGCGCGGTCCGGTTGATCCGGGGATGTCCGCTGTGCTTCGTAGGATTCACCGAATCGCAACCTCCCCGGGCGACAGCCGCCCGTACCGTGCTGACCTGCGGTGGCGGTCTTTCCGTCGGCCTGTCGGCAACTGTCGGATCGTGTGGTGGAGTTGGATGTGCCGGGGTCGGTGTGTCAGGGGTTGTGGAGGCGAGTACCGTGCTGTCACCCGCCGTGTGGGTTTCGTGCACGGCGTGGTCCTACCGGAAGGAAAACGATGAAAGCTCTGCCCCTCAGATGGCAGCGGTCGGTCGCCATCGCGGCGACCGGTGCCGCGGCGTTCGTCGGCACGGCGATAGCCGCCGTGCCCGCCCAGGCGCACACCCCCCAGTGGTCGGTCACCTGTGACTCGGTCAGCATCGACCTCAAGTCGTACGGGGACAGCGGCAACAAGGTTCTCGTCAAGGCCGGCGACAAGGTCCTGATCGACGAGACCTTCGGCAAGGAGTTCACCAAGAAGGCCGAACTGCCCGAGCACGACGCGCCGCTGAAGGTGACCGCCCAGGTCACCGCCGCGGACGACGCCAAGTACTCCTGGGGTCCGGAGACCAAGGAAGCCCCGGTCTGCGACACGCCCACGAAGCCGACCCCCAGCGAGTCGGAGAGCACCACTCCGCCCCCGAGCGCCACCCCCTCGGAGAGTGCCACCCCCTCTCAGAAGCCGAGTGAGAAGCCCGAGCCGAGCGCTTCGGAGTCCAGCAGCGCTCCGGCGGCCAAGCCGCAGGGCGGCGGCGAGGACCTGGCCGAGACCGGTTCCTCCAGCAACACCCCGATGATCGCGGGCATCGCCGCGGCCGTGGTCGTCGTCGGCGGCGGTCTCGTCGTCTTCGCGCGCAAGCGCCGTTCGTCCCACAGCTGATCCGGCCCCGGGGACCCCGTAGCACCGCCCGGCGGCCCGTCCACGACGGCCGCCGGGCTCCCCGGCCGGGCACCGGCCCGCGCCCGCCGTCACGGCCGCGTCTCCTCGCGCAGCAGCCGCAGATAGACGAGCGAGAACAGCGCGCCGACCACGAGCAGCAGCAGGGCCACCGCCGTCCCGTAGCCGATCAGGGACTTGGTGAACGCCTGGTCGTACATGAACACCGGCAGTGTCTCGCTGCGGTGGGCCGGACCGCCCTTGGTCATGGCCCAGATCAGCCCGAAGACGGACAGCGTCTGCAGGGTGTTGAGCATCAGATTGGTGCCGATGGAGCGGCGGATCATCGGCAGGGTGATGTGCCACAGCCGCTGCCGGCCGCTCGCGCCGTCCACCTGCGCCGACTCGGTGACCTCCCGCGGGATCTGGTCGAGGGCCGCGGAGTAGACAAGCATCGAGAAGGCCGTGCCCCGCCACACGTTGGCGAAGGAGACGGCCAGGACCGGCAGGGTGAACAGCCAGTTCTGGCCGGGCAGTCCCAGCGCTCCCAGCACCGCGTTGAGCTGCCCCTCCTTGTGGAAGAACGTGTACAGCAGGAAACCCGCCACGATCTCCGGCAGCACCCAGGCGCAGATCACCACGGCGCCCGCAACGGTCCGCACCGTCTTCGAGGCGCGCCGCATCAGCGCGGCCAGGGCCAGCCCGAGGGTGTTCTGGCCCAGCAGCGAGGACAGCACGGTGAACACCAGCGTGAGGACGACCGCGTTGCGGAAGGCGGGGTCGCCGAAGGCGCGGGTGAAGTTCTCCACCCCCACGAACGACGCCGAGGCCTGGCCGGTGAGCCGCATGTCCGTGAAGGCGACGGCCACGCAGTAGGCGATCGGCCCGACGAGGAAGAGCAGCAGCAAGGCGGTGGCCGGGGCCAGCGGCAGCCGGCGCAGCACCCGTGTGGTGCGCCGCCGCCCGCGGGGCACGGCCGCCGCGGCCGGGCCCGTCATCGGGTGACGGTGGCGCCGTCGGTGATGCCCTCCAACTGATCGTCGTACGCCGCCGCGGCCTCCCGCGGGGAGGCGCTGCCGGTCGCCACCGACTCGGTGGCCTCGGTGATCGCCGTGGACACCTGCGGATAGACGGGCAGCGCGGGCCGGTAGTGGGTGGTGGGGACCCGGTCGGTGAAGAACTTGATGCCCGGCATCGACCGCAGATAGCGCGGATCGGTGGCCACGTCCTGCCGCACGGCGACCTGGGAGCCGCGTACGCACCACTCCACCGCGTTGCGCTTGCTCTGCAGGACGCGGATCATCTTCCAGGCCAGCTCGGGGTTGCGGGACTTGGCCGGGATCGACCACGTCCAGCCGCCCGACATGCTGACCTCGCCCGGCGCCTGCCCGTGCTGGGTCGGCATCGGGGCGCGGCCCATCGTCCGCCGCCACTGGGGCCACGGTTTGCTGCCGCTGGTGTCGATCCAGTGCTGGCTCAGCCACGAGCCGTCCAGCGCGATGGCCAGCTTGCCCTGCGGCAGCAGCTGGGTGGCCACGTCGGTGGTCACGTTGGGGTCCACGACCTGGGACTCGTCCGGGCCCAGCTTGTCGCGGCGGACCGTGGCCAGGAACTCCAGACTGTCCCGGAAGCCCTTGCCGCCCTTGACCCACTTCTTGGCCTTCGGGTCGTAGAGGGGGTCCTTGCCGGTGCCGTACAGCAGCATCTCGAAGCCCTGCATGGCCGTCGCCTCGCCGGCGCCCTTGCCCGCGTAGACGTTCAGCGGGACGACGCCGGGGAGCTTCTTCTTGAGGGTGCGCGCCGTGCTGAGCACCTCTTTCCAGGAGCGCGGCTTCCAGTCCTGTGGCAGCCCGGCCTTGGCGAAGAGTTTCTTGTTGAACCACAGGGCGCGGGTGTCGGTGCCGTCCGGAATGCCGTAGACCTTGCCGTCCGCGCCGCCGGCCGCGCGTTTGGCGGCCGGCTCGAACTGCTTCCAGTCGTCCCAGGAGGCCACGAAGTCGTCCAGGGGCCGCAGATAGCCGCTCTCGATGTCGGAGTTGATGAGGAAGGTGTCCTCGTAGACCAGGTCGGGGGCGGTCTTCGGCGACCGCATCATCTGCTGGATCTTGGTGTAGTAGTCCTGCTGGGGCGCCTGGACGGGCACCAGTTTCACCTTCTTGCCCGGGTACTTCTTCTCGAACCGCCCGGCGACCGACTTGAGGTAGTCGTCGCGGAAGGTCACCTTGCTGTCGGTCTCCTTGTGGAAGGCGATCCGCACGGTGTCGCGGTCTGACGCACCGCCGCCACCGCCGCAGGCGGTGAGCGTTCCGGCGGCCAGGGCTGCGGCGCACACGAGGACCGGCGAAGCGGTGGGACGCACGGCATCCTCCTCCAACCAGGCGGTGCTCCGTACGGTGACGCCGCCGCGCCGTGGCGGTCAATATCCGTGACAGCACCGGTGGTCGGCCCGCGGCGGGCGCTCACGGCGTGCACCCGGAGTGCGCGTCCCGCTCAGCACCCCTCGGGGGCGGTGCCGGGGCGCGGCCGGCCGCCGCCGCGCCACCGGTAGTGGTGCTCGGGGCGTCCCACCTGCCCGTAGCGCTGGTGCCGGTCGGCGTGGCCCGTCGCCACGAGGTGCTCCAGATAGCGGCGCGCGGTGATGCGGTTGACGCCCAGGGCCGTCGCCGCCTCGCTGGCCGTCAGCCCCTCCTCGGCCGCCGCCCGCAGCCGCGCCGTCACCCGGCCGAGCGTGGGGGCGCTGAGCCCCTTGGGCAGCGCGGAGGAGGCGGGGGCCGCACGCAGCACCGACAGCGCCCGGTCCACCTCGTCCTGGCTGACCGCCTCCCCGCGCTCCTCGGCCGTCGTACGGAAATCCGCATACCGCAGCAGCCGGTCGCTGAGCGTGCGGAAGGTGAACGGTTTCAGCACGTGCTGGACGACACCGAGGGAGACCCCCTCCCGGATGACGGCCAGATCGCGGGCCGAGGTCACCGCGAACACGTCCTCCGCATGGCCGGCGGCCCGCAGCGAGCGCAGCAGCTCCAGCCCGTTGCCGTCGGGCAGGTACAGGTCCAGGAGGATCAGGTCCACCGGTCCGTCCTCCTCCAGGGCGCGCAGCGCCGCCGCCCGGGAGTGCGCCGTGGCCGCCACCTCGAACCCGGGCACCCGGGAGACGTAGAGGGCGTGGGCGTCGGCCGCCACCGGATCGTCCTCCACCACGAGCACCCGGAACGTCATGGCCGCACCGCCCGGCCGGGCAGGGGCAGCCGTACGGTGAACTCCGCGCCGCCGCCCGGCAGATCGCGGGCCTGGGCCTGACCGCCGTGGCGGCCGGCCGTCTGCCGCACCAGGGCCAGGCCGATGCCGCCGCCGTCCCGCTTGGTGGACCAGCCGCGCCGGAAGAGGGTCTCCCCGTCCTCCGCCTGCGGCGGCAGCCCCGGGCCGTTGTCGGCCACCCGCACCAGCAGCCCCGGCCGCGGGGTGCCGACGTGGTGGACGGTGACGGTGACCCGCGGCGCGGCGGGTGCGGGCTCCTTGGCGCGGACCGCTTCGAGGGCGTTGTCCACGAGGTTGCCCACGATCGTCACCAGGTCCCGGGGCGGGATGCCGTGGGTGTCGTCCAGCCGGCTGTCCTCGGACAGGGACAGCTCGACGCCACGTTCGCTCGCCTGCGCGGCCTTGCCCAGCAGCAGGGCGGCCAGTACGGGCTCCCGCACGGCGCTGACCACCCGGTCGGTGAGCGCCTGGGCCAGCTCCAGCTCCTCGGTGGCGAAGCGCACGGCGTCCTCGGTGCGGCCCAGTTCGATGAGGGAGACGACGGTGTGCAGCCGGTTGGCCGCCTCGTGGGCCTGGGAGCGCAGCGCCTCGGCGAACCCCCGCACGGAGTCCAGCTCGCCCGCGAGGGCCCGCAGTTCGGTGTGGTCCCGCAGGGTCACCACGGCGCCGCGCCCCGGCACGGGCGAGCTGTTGACCACGATCACCCGCTCGTCGGTCAGATGGACCTCGTCCACCCGCGGCGCCGCACCGGAGAGGGCTTCCGTCAGCTCGCGGGGCAGCCCCAGGCCGGTGACCGGCCGGCCCACGGGGTCCGCCGTCGCGGCCAGGCCCAGCAGTTCCCGGGCCCCGTCGTTGGCGAGCGCCACCCTGCCCCGCCCGTCGAGCAGCAGGAGGCCCTCCCGTACGGCGTGCAGCGTCGCCTGGTGGTAGTCGTACATGCGGCTCAGCTCGGCCGCGTTCATGCCGTGGGTGTGGCGGCGCAGCCGTGCGTTGATCACGTAGGTGCCGATCCCGCCGACGGCGAGGGCGGCGCCGGCGACGGCCAGCAGTGCGGTCAGCTGCTCGCGGACCTGTTCGCCGATGGTTTCCACGGCGATGCCCGCGCTCACCAGCCCGATGATGCGGCTGTGCGGTCCGGCTTCGCGTACGGGGGTGACGACCCGCACCGACGGGCCGAGGGTGCCGGTGTAGGTCTCGTCGAAGGTGCGGCCTTCGAGGGCGGGGCCGATGTGGCCGACGAAGCGCTCCCCGATCCGGTCGGGGTCCGGGTGGGTCCACCGCCTGCCGTCCGTGTCCATGATCGTCACGAAGGTGACGCCCGTGTCGCGCCGTACCCGCTCCGCGTACGGCTGGAGCCGGCGGGTGGGGTCCGCTGAGGCGATGGCCTCCCGCACGGAGGGGGAATCGGCCACCGCCTGCGTGGTCGCCCGGGCACGGTGCGTGGCGGCGTCCCTGGCCTGCGACTTCCCCGACAGGTAGGCGAACAGGGCGCAGCCGGCGACGACGGCCGCCACCAGCACCACCTGCATGGCGAAAAGCTGCCCCGCCAGGCTGCGCGGGCGGGACCGCACTTTGGAGGTCGGAAGGGGGACGCGCACCCCCACAGTCTGCCGTGGCCGATTTCGTGCACGTAATGCACGTAAGGGTGACGCCCGTCGCACCGTGGTGCATAGTCACCGGGACTCAACACGATCGAAATTCCCGATGAACGTTTCCGGCACGGACCGTCACACGGGAACGACGTGACATGACCCAGCAAAGAGGAGCCGCCGACGTGTCGAAGAAGACACCGCAGCAGGCCGCAGCGGCGACTGCGCCTGACGGACCACGGGTGAAGCGGGACCGCACCCACTACCTCTACATCGCGGTGATCGCCGCGGTGGTGCTGGGCGTGATCCTCGGTCTGACGGCACCCGGTGTGGCCACCGAGCTCAAGCCGCTCGGCGAGGGCTTCGTCAACCTCATCAAGATGATGATCTCGCCGATCATCTTCTGCACGATCGTGCTCGGCATCGGTTCGGTCCGCAAGGCGGCGAAGGTCGGCGCCGTCGGCGGACTGGCGCTCGCCTACTTCCTGACCATGTCGCTGGTCGCGCTCGCCATCGGCCTGGTGGTCGGCAACGTGCTGGAGCCCGGCCACGGACTGCACCTGACCGAGGCGGCACGTGACGCGGGCGCCTCGCAGGCCAAGGGCGGCGAGGGCATGACCGACTTCCTGCTCGGCATGATCCCCACCACCATGGTCTCCGCCTTCACCGAGGGCGAGGTCCTCCAGACGCTGCTGATCGCGCTCCTCGTCGGCTTCGCCCTCCAGGCCATGGGCAAGGCCGGGGAGCCGGTGCTGCGCGGCATCGGGCACATCCAGAAGCTGGTCTTCCGGGTGCTGGCGATGGTCATGTGGGCCGCCCCGATCGGTGCGTTCGGCGCCATGGCCGCGGTGGTCGGCGAGACGGGTGTGGACGCCCTCAAGTCGCTGGCCGTCATCATGATCGGCTTCTACGTCACCTGTGTGCTGTTCGTCTTCGTCGTCCTCGGCCTGATCCTGCGGCTGGTCGCCGGGGTCAACATCTTCGCCCTGCTCAAGTACCTGGGCCGGGAGTTCCTGCTGATCCTGTCCACGTCCTCGTCCGAGTCGGCGCTGCCGCGGCTGATCGCCAAGATGGAGCACCTGGGCGTCAGCCGGCCCGTCGTCGGCATCACGGTGCCCACCGGGTACTCCTTCAACCTCGACGGCACGATGATCTATCTGACGATGGCCTCGATCTTCGTCGCCGAGGCCATGGGCGACCCGCTCAGCATCGGCCAGCAGATCTCGCTGCTCGTCTTCATGTTCATCGCCTCCAAGGGCGCCGCCGGGGTCACCGGCGCCGGTCTGGCCACCCTCGCGGGCGGTCTCCAGTCGCACCGCCCGGAGCTGGTGGACGGTGTCGGCCTCATCGTCGGTATCGACCGCTTCATGAGCGAGGCGCGGGCGCTGACCAACTTCGCCGGCAACGCGGTGGCCACCGTGCTGGTGGGCACCTGGACGAAGGAGATCGACAAGGCGCGGGTCGGTGAGGTCCTCGCCGGGCACCTGCCCTTCGACGAGCGCACGCTGGCCACGGAGCACGGCGAGGAGTCCGGCGAGGAGCTGCCGGCGCAGGCCCGCCCCCAGGTGGAGGCGAAGGTCTGAGCCGGTCGCGGTGAGTCGGCCGCGGGCGGGTCAGGGCTTCGTGAGCCGGAACCAGTAGAAGCCGTGGCCCGCCAGGGTGAGCGGGTAGGGCAGGGCGCCGACGGGCGGGAACCGCACCCCGCCGATCAGTTCGACCGGCACCCTGCCCTCCCATTCGCGCAGGTCCAGCTCGGTGGGCTGGGGGAAGCGCGAGAAGTTGTGCACGCACAGCACCAGGTCGTCCCCGCCCTCCGGCAGCCGCACCTCGCGCAGGAAGGCCAGGACGGCGTGGTTGGAGGAGGACAGCTCCTCGTAGGAGCCGAGCCCGAAGGCGGGGTTCTGCTTGCGGACCTGGATGACGTGCCGGGTCCAGTGCAGCAGGGAGCTGGGCGATCTCATCGCCGCCTCCACATTGGTGACCTGGTAGCCGTGGACGGGGTCCATGACGGCGGGCAGGAACAGCCGCCCCGGGTCGCAGGAGGAGAAGCCCGCGTTGCGGTCGGGCGTCCACTGCATCGGGGTGCGCACGGCGTCCCGGTCGCCCAGCCAGATGTTGTCGCCCATCCCGATCTCGTCGCCGTAGTAGAGGATCGGTGAGCCGGGCAGGGACAGCAGCAGGGCGGTGAACAGCTCGATCTGTTTGCGGTCGTTGTCCAGCAGCGGGGCGAGCCGTCGTCTGATGCCGAGGTTGGCGCGCATCCGCGGGTCCTTGGCGTACTCCGCGTACATGTAGTCGCGTTCCTCGTCGGTGACCATCTCCAGCGTCAGCTCGTCGTGGTTGCGCAGGAAGATGCCCCACTGGCAGCCGGCGGGGATGGGCGGGGTCTTGGCGAGGATCTCGGAGACCGGGTAGCGGGACTCCCGCCTGACGGCCATGAAGATGCGCGGCATGACGGGGAAGTGGAACGCCATGTGGCACTCGTCGCCCCCCTTCGCGTAGTCCCCGAAGTAGTCGACGACGTCCTCGGGCCACTGGTTGGCCTCGGCCAGCAGCACGGTGTCGGGGTAGTGGGCGTCGACCATCCGGCGCACCCTCTTGAGGAAGGCGTGCGACTGCGGGAGGTTCTCGCAGCTGGTGCCCTCCTCGGCGTAGAGGTAGGGCACCGCGTCCAGCCGGAATCCGTCGATGCCCAGGTCCAGCCAGAACCGCAGGCCCGAGAGCATCTCGTCCTGGACCCGGGGGTTGTCGTAGTTGAGGTCGGGCTGGTGCGAGAAGAAGCGGTGCCAGTAGTACTGCTTGCGCACCGGGTCGAAGGTCCAGTTGGAGACCTCCGTGTCCACGAAGATGATCCGCGCGTCCTCGTACTGCTTGTCGTCGTCGGCCCAGATGTAGTAGTCGCCGTAGGGGCCCTGCGGATCGCGCCGGGACTCCTGGAACCACGGGTGCTGGTCGCTGGTGTGGTTCATGACGAAGTCGATGATCACCCGCATGCCGCGCCGGTGCGCGGCGTCCACGAACTCGACGAAGTCCGCCAGGTCGCCGAACTCCGGCTGCACCGAGGTGTAGTCGGCCACGTCGTAGCCGCCGTCCTTGAGCGGCGAGGTGAAGAACGGGGGCAGCCACAGGCAGTCGACGCCGAGCCACTGGAGGTAGTCCAGCCTCGATGTGAGCCCTTTCAGATCGCCGATGCCGTCCCCGTCGCTGTCCTGGAAGGAGCGGACGAGCACTTCGTAGAAGACCGCGCGCTTGAACCAGTGCGGATCGCGGTCCTTGGCGGGTGTGTCCTCGAACATGTCGGGGACGGGCTCATTGACGATCATGAGTGGAGTTGTCCCTGCCCCAGTGGTAGTTCTCTCCGGTGCGCTCCCGCACACCGGGAACGCCGCTGAACCGCTCATCTGAGCGGCGCGGGGTCCGGATGCTGCGAGATGCGTCCTGTCCAACGACACCGTGGCCTCACGGGTGTGGTGTGCACCCGGGCGGGCCGGGCCCGCACCGGCAGGCGGAGGCGGCGGCGGAGGAGAGGGCGCAGACGGAAGGGCCCCGCCCCCCGGAGGGACGGGGCCCGTGCACCGCTGGGCGGGACCGGCTCAGCCGGTGACGTTCACCGCGGTCCAGGCCGCCTCGACGGTCTTGACCTCGGCGCTGTCGGCGCCGTACAGGTCGGTGGCGGCGGCGACCGTGGCACGCCGCGCGTCGGCGTAGTCCGTGGTCGAGGTCATCTGCTCGGTCAGCGCCTTGAACCAGATCTTCTCGGCCTTCTCGATGCCGATCCCGTCCACCGTGGAGCCGTCCTTGGTGGGCGAGTTGTACTTCACGCCGTTCACCTCGCGCTCCCCGCTGCCGACCGACAGCAGGAAGAAGAAGTGGTTGGCGATGCCGGAGGAGTAGTGCACGTCCACGTCACCGGCGTCGGCCGACCAGTAGTCCAGCGAGGTGCCGTCCTTGCTGGGCTCGTCCATGTAGCGCAGCGGGGTGCCGTCGCCGTTGATGTCGATCTTCTCGCCGACGAGGTAGTCCGGCACGTCCTCGGGGCTGTTGGCGTGGAACTCGACCGCCGCGGCGAAGATGTCGGAGGTCGCCTCGTTCAGGCCGCCCGACTCACCCGCGTAGATCAGGTCGGCGGTCGTCGAGGTGACGCCGTGGGACATCTCGTGCGCGGCGACGTCCAGCGCGGTCAGCGGCTTCTTGTTGCCCTCGCCGTCGCCGTAGGTCATGCAGAAGCAGGAGTCGTCCCAGAAGGCGTTGACGTAGTTGTTGCCGTAGTGGACCCGGCTCAGCGCCCCCTTGCCGTCGCCCGCGATGCCCTCGCGGCCGTGCACCTCCTTGTAGTAGTCCCAGGTCTGGCCCGCGCCGTAGTGGGCGTCCACGCCTGCGGTCGCCGGGTCACCTGCGGTCCCGTCGCCCCAGGTGTCGTCCTCGTCGGTGAACAGCTCGCCCTCGCCGCTGCTGCCGTTCTTGAGGTCGGTCGTGCGGTTCCCGCCGCGGGCCTCGTCGGTCATCGTGAACTTGCCGGACGAGCCCGAGGTGCCGATCTCGACCTTGCCGCTGTACTGGCTGTTGCCGGTGCCCTCCTTGATGCCCTGGAACTCGAAGAGCTTCTTGCCGGTCTTCGCGTCGGTGATGACGTGGAGTTCGTTGGGCGCGCCGGACTTCTGGACGCCGCCGATCACGGTCTCCCACGCCAGTACGGGCTTGCCCTCGGCGGCCCACACCACCTTGCGGGGCGCCTTGCTGCCCTTCGCCGCGGCGGCGGCCGGCTTGTGGGCGGCCGGTGCGTCGGTCTTCACCGCGATCTTCGCGGAGGTGGCCTTGGTGGTGCCGGTGCGCTTGCCGCTCGCCGACTTGTGGACGATCAGGTCGCCGCCGAGGACGGGCAGCCCGTCGTAGCTGCGCTCGTAACGGACGTGTGTGGACCCGTCCTTGTTCTTGATGACGTCCTTGACGTGGAGCTTCTCCTTGGCGCCGAGGCCCAGGGCGCGGGCGTCGGCGGACTTGGCGGCATCCGTGTCCGCGGACTCGACCAGCCGGCTGTGCTGGGCCGCGGACAGCTTCGCGGGCAGCGCGCCGTCGGCGGCACCCGCCGAACCGGTGTCGGCGCCCGCGGTTCCCGCGGTGACACCCGCCGCCACCAGGGCCGCGGTGGCGGCCAGGGCGGACATCCGCTGCTTCGAGGTGAGGGGTCTCACGTCAATGGCTCCTTCTGCCGTGGGGGCCGGACGGCATGGGTGAGCAGCCGTCCGGGCAGAACCGGGGTGCGGCGAAGATCGGATGTTCCGCCGCCCCTGCGGTCGGCAGCCTGCCATCATGTGCATGTACATGTCACCGGTGCGTCATTCTCTGCCCATGGTTTGGCCGAATTCTTGTTCGTTACTACGAACCCGCCGTGCACATACCGGACGTCCGGCCGACGGGCCCGCGCGGCGCGCTTCCTGGGCCGCGGCACCCTGGACCGGCGCCGGGTGGGCCGCCCTCCGCTCAGGCGGCGGCCTCGGCCCGGAACCCCGGACAGGACAGCCGGCCGGAACCGGGCCGCCCCACCACGCCCACCAGCAGGCCCGTCCCCGGCGCGGTCCGTCTCTCGCATCCGCCCGCGGCCCCGCGGCGTCCGGCTCTTCCGCGGTGGTGCGGTGCCGCTCCACGCACCGTGCGGCGACCGCGCTTCGCACCGCCCTCATGACGACTGGCCACGTCCGTGCCCGCGAGGTCCTGCCGCCCTGAGCCGGACGCCCGCGCCCCCCCCGGAGCCGGACGGCGGTCTGCCGGTGAGCCGGTGAGCCGGGTGGCGGGCTCGAGGCGGCTCGTTCAGCCCTTGACGTCCGTGACCCGGCCGCCGCGGTCGTCATGGTCGTCGCGGCCTGTCGGGGTGCCGGCCCGGGCCGGGGCGAGTCCCGGCGCCGTGACGGCGCGCAGGTTGCGGATCGCCGGTACCGACAGGAGGGCCGCGCCGATCCCCACCATGATGAAGCCGCCCGCCAGCAGCACCGTCCGGCCGCCCAGCAGTTGCGCCGCCGGGCCCGCCAGGGCCTGCCCGACCGGCATCATGGCCAGGGAACCGGCCACTTCGTAGGCGTGGATGCGGTTGAGGACGGCACCGGGCACCTGCGTCTGCACGCTGGTCGCCCACATGACGCTCCAGACGCCGCCGCCCAGCCCCCACACGGCCGCCGCCGTCATCATGGCCCACGGCGGCAGGCCCAGGCCGACGGCCGCCGGGAAGAAACAGCAGCCGAGCAGTGCCACCGAACCGGCGCGCAGCTGTCTCACCGGACGGAACCGCAGCGCCAGCAGGCCGCCCAGCGCGGTGCCGCCGCCCAGCGCCGAGTTGACCAGTCCGTAGACGCCAGGACCGTCGGACGGGATGATCTCCGAGGCCGTCAGCGGCACCAGCGGCCCGGACACCGTGACCATGTAGGCCATCCAGATGAGGATGACGCTCCACATCCAGGTCCGGGCCCGGAACTCCCGCCAGCCCTCCGCGAGATCGGCCCGGTAGCTGGCGCCCCGCACCACCGGGTGCGCGGGCGCGGGCAGCCGCAGCAGCGCCAGGCACAGCGCGCTCAGCGCGTAGGTGGCGGCGTGCGCGGCGAACACTCCGCCGGGGGAGAAGGCGCCCACCAGAGCGCCGGCCAGTGCCGGCCCCAGCAGCATCGCCAGTGACTCGGCCGTGCGTATCAGTCCGTTGGCGCCCTGCACGTCGGCGGCCACCCGCGGGATGGTGCTGGCCACCCCCGGCTGGAACAGCCCCGCGCAGATGCCGTTGACCGCGCCGATCGCGCACACCTGCCACAGCACCACGTGCCCGGTCAGGAAGAGCCCGGACATCACCGCCTGGGTGCAGACCCGCACCAGGTCCGAACCGATCATCAGGGCCCGGGTGTTGAACCGGTCGCAGAAGACGCCGCCGAAGATGACGAAGCCCGCGAGGAAGACCGTCAGTGACGCCAGGGCCGCCCCGATCGCGCCGGGGCCGTGGCCCTGCTGGATCAGACCGGCCGACAGGGCGATGGGCAGCATGGCGTCGCCCAGCTTGGCGACGGCGCGCCCGGTGAAGAACAGGGCGAAGTTACGGGAACGGAGAGAGGCCGCTGGGGCATCGGGAGAGGTCACGTCTGTCCAGTGTGGCCTCGCCCGGGGCGCCGGGCGACCCGTTTACGCCGCCCGGGCGTTTGGCGGACGGTGCCGGCTCCGCCGCGTCCGCCCGGTGGCCGAAGCTCGCTCGCTCGTGTGATCAGCAGGTGTCCCTGTCGCGGGCGTGTCGTTGGTCCCCACGTCCGCGGGCACACCGAAGCTCCCGGCAGCCGCGGGGCGGCTTCGGCGACAGACAGGAACGGGAAGGTCATGGAACGGGGCGCAGGGCGCGGGACGGCAGGGGGCGGCGGGGTGCGGGGCGCCGTGGGGACGGTGCGGTTTCTCGCGGCGGGGCTGGCACTGCTGTGTGCCGCAGCCGCCGGCTGCGGGGTCATGGACGACGCGAAGCCGCCCCAGGACGCCGTCCGGGTGACGCCGCGCGACGGTGCGCGGAACGTGTCCACAAACGCCCGCGTCCGGGTGTCCGTTCCCGAGGGCAGGCTCCGCAGTGTGCGGATGCAGCCCAAGGGGAAGGACGCGGGCCGGCCCGTCGCCGGCCGGTTCTCCGCCGACCGGCGCAGCTGGCGACCGCTGCCCCGCCGGGCGGCCGGATCGGCGGGGCAGCGGTACGAGAAGCCGCTCCAGCTGGCGACGACCTACGTCGTGGATGTGGTCGCCGTGGACGGTGAGGGCGATCGGGTGATCCGGCACGCGACCTTCTCCACCCGCACCCCGCCGCACCGCTTCGTCGGCTACTTCCGGCCCGAGCACAACCAGACGGTGGGCACCGCGATGATCGTCTCGCTGGAGTTCAGCCGCCCCGTCACCGACAGGGCGGCGGTCGAGCGGGCCATCGGCGTCACCGCGAGCCCGCAGGTGCCGGTGGCCGCGCACTGGTTCGGCCGCAGCCGTCTCGACTACCGGCCCCGCACCTTCTGGCGGCCCGGCACCCGGGTCACCCTCGATCTGCGGCTGCGGGATGTGCGCGGGGCGCCCGGCGTCTACGGCACGCAGCGCAAGAAGGTGCGGTTCACGGTCGGCCGGGACCAGCGCAGCGTCGTGGACGTGGGCCGCCGCACCCTGACGGTGGTGCGCGGGGGCCGGACCGTCGAACGGCTGCGGATCACCGCCGGTACGAAGAAGAACCCCACCTACAACGGTCACATGGTGATCAGCGAGAAGTTCCCCGAGACGCGGATGAACGGGGAGACCGTCGGGTTCGGCGGCGAGTACGACATCAAGGATGTGCCGCACGCGATGCGGCTGACCCGCAGCGGCACCTTCCTGCACGGCAACTACTGGGCGCCCAAGCGCATTTTCGGCGAGAAGAACACCAGCCACGGCTGCATCGGGCTGGCCGACAAGCGCGGCGGGGACGAGAAGTCGCCCGCCGGCCGGTTCTTCCGCGCCTCGCTGGTCGGGGACCTGGTGACCGTGCGCGGCTCCGGCGACCGGACGGTGCGGCCCGACAACGGGCTGGGCGGCTGGAACATGTCCTGGGAGTCGTGGCTGGCCGGCTCCGCCCTCCGGTGACCGCGCGTCCGCCGCATCGCGCCCGCCGCACCCGCACGGTGCGGGCCGGTACGGCGGGGCGGCACACTCCCAGCCCTCCTCGTGACCTACCCGAAACCGCGACCGAACGGTGACCGGACAGGCGTGTGACCTGTCACACCCATGTGGTTATCTAACACAGCGGATACGCGCCCTTGTCCGGCCGCCGTTCACGCTGCGGACGGTTTCCGGTCGTCGGCGCGTCCGCGTTCGGGGGCGCACACGGGTGCGCGCAGCCGTGTGAGGACGTAAGGGGTGGGACCGTCGTGGACCTGAGAGCCATGGCCAAGGACAAGCTGAAGTGGGACACGCTCCGCGGGGACGGCCGCGCCAAGGCCATAGGGGGCTCGGCCGCCGCCTTGGTGGTGCTGCTCGTCGTCCTGCTGCTCACGCTCGCCACCTGTCAGGGCGGCGGCGGATCGGGGGCCCGCGCCAAGGGCAAGGAGGACGAGCCGGCCAAGGGCCCGTCCGAGGCCGTCGTGCGCATCACACCGGAGGACGGCGCGGACGGGGTGCGCACCTCGGGCGCGCTGAAGGTCACCGCGGCCAAGGGGAAGCTCACCGAGGTGACCGTCAAGGACGCCAAGGACAACGAGGTCGAGGGCGCCCTCTTTGGCGGCGGGTCGGTGTGGCGTCCCGCCACGCACCTGGCCGCCGGGACGAAGTACACGGTGGACGCGGTGGCGAAGGACTCCGAGGGCCGGGCGTCCGCCAAGCACGCCTCGTTCACCACATTCGTGCCGCGCGACACCTTCGTCGCCTACTACACGCCCCATGGCGGCGATACGGTCGGCGCGGGCATGCCCGTCTCGGTCACCTTCAACCGCCCGGTCACCGACCGGAAGGCGGTGGAGAAGGCGATATCCGTCACGGCCGATCCGAAGGTCGAGGTGGCCGGTCACTGGTTCGGCGACCAGCGGCTGGACTTCCGCCCGGAGAAGTACTGGAAGTCCGGGACGAAGGTCACCCTCGATCTCAACCTCAGCGGTGTGGAGGGTGCCGAGGGGGTCTACGGGACCCAGCGCAAGAAGGCCGAGTTCACCATCGGCAGGCAGCAGGTCAGCGTGGTGGACGCGAAGAAGAAGACGATGACGGTCACCCGGGACGGCAAGCGGATCAAGACGATCCCGATCACCTCGGGCAGCCCCGCGACCCCCACCTACAACGGCAAGATGGTCATCAGCGAGAAGCTCCCGGTCACCCGGATGAACGGGGAGACCGTCGGCTTCGGCGGCGAGTACGACATCAAGGACGTGCCGCACGCGATGCGGCTGAGCACGTCGGGCACCTTCATCCACGGCAACTACTGGACGCCGAAACCGCAGTTCGGCCAGGTCAACGCCAGCCACGGCTGCGTGGGCCTGCACGATCTGCGCGGCGGCGGCGACAACGGGACGCCGGGCGCGTGGTTCTTCGAGAACTCGATGATCGGCGATGTGGTGGAGGTCAGGAACTCGCAGGACGAAACGATTCGGCCCGACAACGGCCTCAACGGCTGGAACATGTCCTGGGAGAAGTGGACGGCGCCGCAGTAGGACCCGCCGGCGATCCGGACCGGCCCGGCCGGTCGCAATCGCCGTAACGCCCGTTAACCTTCGGCCATGACGAATGACGAATCCAGCGGCGCCACCGCGCGCCTGGAAGTGGCCGACGGCGTCGGCACGATCCGGCTCGACCGGCCCAAGATGAACGCCCTGGACGTCGCCACCCAGGACCTGCTGGGCGAACTCGCCCGGGAGGCGGGGCGGCGCGAGGACGTACGGGCCGTGGTCCTCTACGGCGGCGAGAAGGTCTTCGCGGCCGGCGCCGACATCAAGGAGATGCGCGCCATGGACCACACCGCCATGGTGCTGCGCGCACGCGGACTCCAGGAGGCGTTCACCGCCGTCGCCCGCATCCCCAAGCCCGTCGTCGCGGCCGTCACCGGCTACGCGCTCGGCGGCGGCTGCGAGCTGGCGCTGTGCGCGGACGTTCGGTTCGCGGGCGAGGGTGCCAAGCTCGGGCAGCCGGAGATCCTGCTCGGGCTGATCCCCGGCGCGGGCGGCACCCAGCGCCTGTCCCGGCTGGTGGGCCCGGCCAAGGCGAAGGACCTGATCTTCACCGGGCGGACGGTGACCGCGGCCGAGGCCCGCGAGATCGGTCTGGTCGACCATGTGGTGCCGGACGCCGAGGTGTACGAGAAGGCGCACGCGTGGGCGGCCCGGCTGGCGCGCGGCCCCGCCCTGGCGCTGCGGGCCGCCAAGGAAGCGGTCGACTTCGGTCTGGAAACGGACATCGACACCGGCCTGGCGATCGAACGCAACTGGTTCGCGGGCCTGTTCGCGACCGAGGACCGCGAGATCGGCATGCGCAGCTTCGTCGAACAGGGGCCCGGCAAGGCCGAGTTCCGCTGAGCACTCCGGCGGCGGGGCGCGAGGCCCGCGCGGAGGGCGGGGTGGTGCAGGGTGGCGTGCCACCGGTGCCACCCCGCCGTGCGCGGTGTGCGCCCTGCCCGCCCCCGGTGCCCCCGCGCCCGCTTGTGGCCTGTTGTGATCACCCGTGTACTCTTTGTCGCGCCAGGTCAGAGCGCTCCCGCCCGCACAAAGCGGGCCGGTTGCCGCCGTGCGCGGTCGGCACGAGAGCGTGGCGGTCCCGCCGCCGACACCCCTGAACCACGCCCGAGCGCCGCTGCCTGACGTCATCATGGGGTCCATGGCGGCTCAGGGAGATGTGGCGAGCGTGACCGAGAGGGTGCCGGGCGAGCCGGCGCAGATGTGGGACGCCGAACCGGTGAGCACCGTCCTCGACCGGGTGGGGGATCCGACCGCGGCGGAGGTGCCGTTGCCCAATCTGCCGGAGTCCGCACGCCTCGCCCGCCGTCTCACCCAGGCCGTCCTGCGCCACCGCTGGGCCGCGTCCACGCAGGTCACCGAACACACCGTGCTGCTGGTCTCCGAGTTGGTCGGCAACGCCGTACGCCACACCGGGGCGCACACCATCGGCATCCGCCTCCTGCGCCGCTCCGGCCACATCCGCGTCGAGGTCCGCGATCCCTCCCGCGGGCTGCCCTGCCGGCTGCCCGTGAGTGAACTGGACACCAGTGGCCGCGGTCTCTTCCTGGTGGACACCCTCGCCGAGCGCTGGGGCGTGGACCTGCTGCCGCGCGGCAAGACCACCTGGTTCGAGATGCGGGCGGACGGCTGACCATGCCCCACGGTGCGCCACCGCCGTCCGGTCCCGGTGCACGTGCCGCGCTCGACGCCCGGCTGTTCGGCACCTGGAGCGACGAGCCGGGCGGCGCCATGGAGGCGAGCACGGTGTTCTTCGCCCCGGACGGGACCGGCAGCAGCACCCTGCTGAACGCCGCCGGCGCCGATGACACCACCCGCTTCCGCTGGAGCTGCCCCGGCCCGGGGCGGCTGCTCCTGGAGGAGGAGTCCTTCAGCGAGTGCGGCGGCCCGCCCGTCCCGGCCACCGGGACGCTCCTGACCGGCTACCGGATCCTTGAGGCGGACGGTACGGACGGCGCGGGCGGTGCCGCGGTGGTGCTGGAGTTCGCCGAGCCTGTCGAGTCCGCCTTCCGCTACCGCCGCCTCCCCGGCGCCTGCCCCGGCCCGGGGCCCGCCGCGGGCACGTCCCGCTGACGGGACCGGCGGCGCCCTGCTCGGTGCCGTAGGCGCCCGCTGCCGGGCGGGCAGGCCGGTCGTGCGGCTGAGTGGCTGTTCCACGTGTGGCGCCGTTCGCGCGTGGAACCCGGTCGTCGTGCCCGCCGGTGCGGTCGCCGTAGGGCCCGCGAAGGCGGAGGATGGAGAAGGATCAAACGGACCAAAGCCGTGAAAGCCACCAACGCCACTCGGCGAGTACGGAGGAACCATGCCTGCAGGGTCGAACTCCAAGCGCGAGCGCCAGTACGAGCACATCAAGGAAGGTGCCAAGAAGCGCGGCACGTCCACGGGCCGGGCCAAGGAGATCGCGGCCCGCACGGTCAACAAGGAGCGCGCCCAGAAGGGCGAGTCCAAGACCGCGAGCCGCACCTCCGTACGCGACAAGTCCGCGCCCAAGCGGGGCGGCCAGCGTTCGGGCAGCGGCTCCGGCGGCCTCACCCGCGACCAGCTCTACAACGAGGCCAAGAAGCGCGGGGTCGAGGGCCGGTCGCACATGAACAAGCAGGAGCTCCAGCGGGCCCTCGGCCGCTGACGGGCCCGGCGGGGCGGCGGCCCCCACGGGCCGCCGGCCGGCGCGTGGGGGCCGTGCCGTGGGCGACCCGGTGAGCTGCGTTTCGGTGCTGTGAGTTTCACCGGGCGTGGGGCGGGCACCCGAAAACGCAGGTTATGGGAGGTGGACGCCGTATGCCGGGTATGTCGCGTACGCCCCGCGAAGTGCTGCGGGACCACGAACACCGCTACGCGCCGGAGAGCGACCGGCCGCTGGGCGGCTATCTCGCCGTGCTCTCGTCCTTCGGCACCGGTGTCCTGGGAGCCGCGCTCGCCGCGCGCCGCGCCGGACGCCGTGCCCCGCAGGACCTGAGCAACCGCGAACTCGTCCTGCTCACCCTGGCCACGCACAAGCTGGCCCGGATGGTCGCCAAGGACGCGGTGGCCAGCCCGCTGCGCGCCCCCTTCACCCGCTACGAGGGCACCAGCGCCCCCGCCGAAGTGGCCGAGGAGGTCCGCGGCACCGGCCTGCGGCACGCGGTCGGCGAACTGCTGACCTGCCCGTTCTGCCTGGCGCCCTGGGCGGCCTCCGCACTGCTCATCCTGCGCGCGGCCTCCCCGCCCACCGCCCGCACCTGTTACAGCGCCCTCGCGGCCGTCGCCGGCTCGGACTTCCTCCAGTTCGCGTACGCCGCCGCCCAGGAGCGGCACTCGCCCGGCGACTGACCGGCGCCCACCGACCACCGAGACCGACCAGTACCCATGGGGAACCCGCGACGGGTGCCCCAGGATTGGAGTGCACCGTGGCAGCCAACGCATCGAAGAACGGGTCGACCCCGGCCTACACCGTGCCCGGAATGTCCACGAGCGACGGCAGGGACGTCATCCAGCTCCTGCGGATGCGGCTGCACGCCCTCAACGACCTCGCGCTGACGCTCAAGCACGTCCACTGGAACGTGGTGGGCCCGCACTTCATCGCCGTCCACGAGATGCTCGACCCGCAGGTCGAGGCCGTCCGCGAGATGATCGACAACACGGCCGAACGCATCTCCACCCTCGGCGGCTCGCCCTGCGGCACCCCCGGCGCTCTCGTCGCCGAACGCACCTGGGACGACTACGCCCTCGGCCGCGCCGAGGCCATCGAACACCTGGGCGCCCTCGACGTCGTCTACACCGGCATCATCGAGGACCACCGCAAGGCCGTCCAGGCCACCGAGACGTCCGACCCGGTCACCCAGGACCTGCTGATCGAGCACCTGCGGCAGCTGGAACTCTTCCAGTGGTTCGTGCGGGCACACATCGAAAGCGGCGGCGGCAAGCTGGCCACCGGCGCCGACGACACCGAGGAGGCCGCGGCGGGCAAGGCCGCGAGCCAGGCCCGCGGCAAGCCGTGACGCCGCCGGGCGGCCCGGCGACGGACCGCCCGCCGGCCCCTCACCTGTACGTACGGCCGCTCCACGGCCCCGCACACCGCCGGGGCCCGCGGGGCGGCCGTACGTACGGGCGGGCCAAAGGTGCTGGCGGGAGCGCGCCCGTGCGCCCGCCCCCGTGTGCGGCGTGCGGCCCCCGTACCGCGAGTGCCCCGCCCGACAGGCGTACGCCGGGCGCCGAGCCCATCATGGGGAGGCGGCCCCGGCCGAGGGACCGCCGCGGCCGTCGCCGGCAAAGCCGCCGCGGGGGCCGCGCGACCGGGAGACAGCGATGCACGGCTTCCGCGAACCGAACACGGGCCCCGGCCGGCAGAGCGACTCGCCGGTCCCCGCGCACGTGGCCCTCGCCGTCAACGGCATGGGCAGCTTCACCTGGGACCTGACCACCGGTGAGATGCGGTACGACGAGGCCGGTCTCGCCGTGATGGGCCTCAGACCGGAGGAGTACGACAACCGGCCCGCCACTCTCGCCGGCCGCATGCTCGCCCAGGAGCTGCCCGAGATCCAGGCCCAGGTGGGCCGGGCCCTCAAGGAGCGGACCGGCTACAGCCTCTACTTCCGGGTGCGGCACCGCGACGGCGCGGTGCGCTGGACCCACACCCAGGGCACCGTCCTGTGCGACGAGAGCGGACGGCCCCGCCACGTCGTCGGCGTCATCCGCGACGCCGACCAGGAACTGCGGGCCCTCGACCAGACGCGGGAGCTGCGCCAGGCCAAGAGCGACCGGCGCCGCCAGGCCGACATCGTGGCCCACGTCAACGAGGCCCTCGCCCCGACCGTGACGGTCGACGACGTGGCCGAGGCCCTCACCGCCGACCGGCTGCTGTACCGGCTCGGCGCCGCCAGCGTCCTGGTCGGACTGCTCGACCAGGGCCGGATGGGACTCGTGGGCGCCAACGGGGCGCCCGACGACCTCCTGCGCGACTTCCACCTCGCCCGGATCGGCGATCCACTGCCGCTCAGCGAGGCCGTCCGCACCCGCGAACCGGTCTTCATCACCGACCGGGAGGAGTTCGCCCGCAGATACCCGGGGCTGCGCCCCTATCTGCACCGGGTGCCGCTGGCCACCGCAGCCGCCTACCTGCCGTTGATCGCCCACGACGTGCCCATCGGCGCACTCGGCCTCACCTACCACGGCAAGGGACGCTTCACCCACGACGAACGCACCGTGCTGACCGCGCTCAGCAGCACCATCGCCCAGTCCCTGCAGCGGGCACTGCTCTACGACCAGGAACACGAACTGGCCACCGGACTCCAGACGGCGATGCTGCCCGGCCACATCCCGCACGTCCCCGGACTGACCATGGCCACCCGCTACCGGCCCGCCCGCGCCCGCGGCGGCATCGGCGGCGACTGGTACGACGCCGTCGCGCTGCCGGACGGCCGCATCGTCGCCGTCGTCGGCGACGTCCAGGGCCACGACGTGACGGCGGCGGCCGTCATGGGACAACTGCGGATCGCACTGCGCGCCTACGCCGCCGAAGGCCACCCGCCCGCCACCGTGATGGCGCGCTCCTCCGCCTTCCTCGCCGAACTGGACACCGACCGGTTCGCCACCTGCCTCCTCGTCGTCCTCGACCCCGACACCGGCCTGATGACCAGCGTGCGCGCCGGACACCTCGGACCGGTGCTGCGCCGCCCGGACGGCAGCTGCGTATGGCTGGACACCCCCGCCGGACTGCCACTGGGTCTCGCCGCCCCCGCCGCGCACCCCGCCTACACCACCGCCGAGACGATGCTGGAACCCGGCTCCACGCTGCTGCTGTGCACCGACGGCCTCATCGAGTCCCGCACCAAGGACATCGACCAGGGCCGCGACCAGCTCATCGACGCCGTCCGCGGCGGCCCGGCCCGCCCCGACCGGCTGGCCGACCACCTGCTGCACACCATGCGGGCCTACACCGGGCAGGAGGACGACGTGGCGATGCTGCTGCTCCACCGCGCCTCCGGCCGGCAGCACACCGCCCCGCAGATGGCCGTCACGATCACCCCCGGCGACCCCGACTCCCTCCAGGCGGCCCGGCAGGCACTGCGGACCGCCCTGCACCGCTGGTCGCTCGACTCGCTCAGCGACACCGCCCAGCTGCTCGCCAGCGAGATGGCCACCAACGCGCTGCTGCACACCGAGGGCGACGCCACCCTCACCGCCCGTCCGGTACGCGACGGGGGACGGGTGCTGCGGCTCGCCGTCACCGACACCTCGCCCGCCTCGCCGCAGCGCAGGGCCGCCACCGAGCAGTCCACCTCCGGCCGGGGCCTCATGCTCATCGAGGAACTGGCCACCGACTGGGGCGTCGAGCCCCGCGGCAACGGCAAACGCGTCTGGTGCGAGATCCCCCTCCACCCCGGCTGACCGGCCGCCCTCCCGCCCTGCGGGCCTGCGCCCCACAGGGGGCATGAACCCCGCCGCGCCCGGGCACCCGCCCCGGACGCCGGCCGGCCGCAGGGGGCCGCCACCGCCGGCACAGGCCAGCCATGTGAGAGGACGCAGTGCCCACCACCGCCACGGACACGGGTCAGGAGCAGCCCAAGGTCAGCATCGTCGTACCCACCTGCAACACGGGGGAGACGGTCCTGGTCGGCCTGCGCTCCTTCCTGGCCCAGACGATGCCCCGCTCCGAGTTCGAGATCATCTACGTGGACGACGGGTCGAGCGACGACACGGTCGCCCTGCTGGAGGAGGAGATAGCCCGGCAGGGCGCACAGCGGACGGCACGCGTCCTGCGCACCGAACACTCCGGCTGGCCCGGCCGCCCGCGCAACATCGGCACGGACGCGGCACGCGGCAGGTACATCCACTACGTGGACGACGACGACTGGCTGGCGCCCGAAGCGCTGGAGCGCACCTACGCGCGGGCCCGCGAAACCGGCGCCGACATCGTCATCGGCCGGACGGCCGGACACGGCAGGCAGGCGCCGCGGGCCCTGTTCGAGAAGCCCATGACCTCCTGCGACCTGCGCACCGACACCACGCTGCTGGCGTCCATGACGGTGCACAAGCTCTTCCGGCGCGCCTTCCTGCAAGCGCACCGGCTGCGTTTCCCGGAGGGCAAGGTCCGCCTGGAGGACCACATGTTCACCCTCCGCGCGTTCCTGCTCACCGACCGGGTGGCCACGGTGCACGACTACACCTGCTACCACTGGGTGCGGCACCACGACGGCAAGCACAACATCAGCTACTCCGAGATCGAACCGGACTCCTACGTCGCCAGCATCCGCAAGGTGCTGGCCATCCTCGACGCACCCGAGACCCGCGTACCGGCCGGCCGCCACCGCCACCGGCTGGCCGCACGGTGGTACGGCAAGAAGGCCCTCGACCGCATCTCCGGCAAGCGGCTGCTCGACCAGCCCGCCGAACGCCGGGCCGCATGGGCCCGGGCGGTCGGCGCCCTCGCCGCCGAGATGCCCGAGAAGGCGGACGCCGCGCTGCCCACCCGGCTGCGCATCGTGGCCGCCCTCGCCCGGCACGGCGACCTCGCCCTGCTGGAGGAGCTGGCCGCGTTCGAGGCGGGGATCGGCCACCGTCCACGTGTCGAGTCCGCCCGGTGGCAGGACGGCCGGCTCCACGTGCGCTGCGAGACCTCGCTGGTGCGGGAGCGCGGCAGGGGCCGCGGCGCGGCACCGCTGGTCTTCTCCCGCGCCGACCCGCGACGCCTGATGCTGCGCCTGCCGCCCGCCGTCGCCGCCGTGCCCCGCGCCGCCGAGACGGCCGACTTCGCCAAGGCCGTGCAACGCAGCAACGTACGCGCGCAGTTGCGGCACCGGGAGGACGGCACCGTCCTCAACCTGCCCGCGACCTGGCGCGTCGTCGAGGAACCGGTCGGCGCAGGCGCCGGCGCCGGAGGGGCCGGCGGCCGGGACCGCGCCGCGGCCGGAGAGGCGGGTGACGGCCAGAACCATGCCGCGGCCGGAGGAGCGGGTGGCGGCCAGGGGCGTGCGGCGACCGGAGGGACTGGTGGTCAGGGCCGTGCCGCGGCCGGAGAGGCCGGTGGGCAGGGGCGCCGCGCCGGCGACGACGGCTCGGGGGACGGCCGGCGCGGCCTCGCCCGCCGGCTGCGGCACCGGCTGCGCCGCCTCCTCGGACGGTCCACCGCCGGCACGGACCAGCAACTGCGCACCCTGCGCTACGAGGCGGAGTTCACCGTCGATCCCGCCACCGCCGACCACGGCCGCCCCCTGGCCCCCGGCACCTGGGACCTCCGCTTCCAACTGGGCGTCGGCGGCTGGCGCACCGCCCGGCCCCTGTCCGGCCAGACCCTGCGCGTCCCCGACCGCCCCGGCACCCCGCACCCCGAAGAACCCGGCGTCCCCCACCGCCGCGAACCCGCGGAGGCGGCGGCCCGCTCCTGACGGCGGGGGCGGCACGCACTCCGACTGTCAGAGGGGCGTGTGAGGCTGCCTGGGACTCACCCGTACGAATCTCGGAGTCCAGGTATGACAAAACCTCTGACGGTCGGGGAGTGGCGTGCCTTCCTCACCGACTACAACGCCAGGCACATCGACTCGGAGGAGGTCCGCGAGGCGATCGCGGAACACCGGCAGGTCATCAGCGAGGAGCGGCTGAAGGCCGGATGGGCCGGGACCGAACCGGCGGGCGAGGAAGCGATCCTGTCCGCCGAGAAGCGACTCGGGGTGCAACTTCCCCCCTCGTACCGGAACTTCCTGCACGTCAGCGACGGCTGGGAGGACATCGGCCTCGTGGACCTCCACCGGGTCGGCGACATCGGCTGGTTCACCGACCTGGAGCCAGACCTCCTCGAAACATGGTCCCGGTTCGCTGTCTTCACGGACCAGTTCCCCCTGCTCAAGCGGTCCCTGCTGATAGGCCAGGACGACGGTGGCAGCGGCTGCTACTGGCTGCTGCACGCCGACAGCGTCCGGGAAGACGGCGAGTGGACCGCCTACGAATGGTGGCCCGGCGACGGCGACGACCCCGAACCGTACGACGACTTCGCCACCCTGGTACGGGAAGCGGCGAGCACGTAGCGATTCGGAGCTGAAGGGAAACCCTCACCCGTCGCAACAGACGCTATGGTCAGCAAGCGTCGGCCCCGCGCCTGCGGGGATGGACCCATCGGGTCGCTTGTCGCCTGGGCCGGCATGCCTTCGACCCCGCGCTCGTGGGGATGGCCCTGCGGTGCAGGTCGACGGCGGTGGTAGGCACGGTCGGTGGACCTGGCGCCCGCAGGTGGCCGGCCACCGCAGATCGGGGGAGGCCCAGTTGCCCTGGGCTCGGGGGCACGCACAGCAGGAGCGCCCCAGGGACCTCCCAGGAGCGTTCCGCCGTATAGAAGGGTGCCCGTGTCAGCGCTGGAAGACCCGTATCACCTGGTCGTACCAGGCGCGCTCAGCACTCGATCACGTTCACCGCGAGCCCGCCCCGCGCCGTCTCCTTGTATTTGACCTTCATGTCGGCGCCCGTCTCGCGCATGGTCTTGATGGCCTTGTCGAGGGAGACGTGGTGGCGGCCGTCGCCGCGGAGGGACATGCGGGCGGCGGTGACGGCCTTGACCGCCGCCATGCCGTTCCGTTCGATGCAGGGGATCTGTACGAGCCCGCCGACGGGGTCGCAGGTGAGGCCGAGGTTGTGTTCGATGCCGATCTCGGCGGCGTTCTCGACCTGTTCGGGGGAGCCGCCGAGGATCTCGGCGAGGCCGCCGGCGGCCATCGAGCAGGCGGAGCCGACCTCTCCCTGGCAGCCGACCTCGGCGCCGGAGATGGAGGCGTTCTCCTTGAAGAGCATGCCGATCGCGCCCGCCGCCAGCAGGAAGCGGACGACGGCGTCGTCGTCGGTGCCGGGCACGAAGTGGTGTGCGTAGTGGAGGACGGCGGGGATGATGCCGGCGGCGCCGTTGGTCGGTGCGGTCACGACCCGGCCGCCTGCGGCGTTCTCCTCGTTGACGGCCATCGCGTAGAGGGTGGTCCACTCCATGGCGTGGGCCTCGGCCCGGCCCTCGGCGCGCAGTTGGCGGGCCGAGGTGGCGGCGCGGCGGCGTACTTTGAGGCCGCCGGGCAGGATGCCCTCCTGGGTGAGGCCGCGGGCCACGCAGTCCTTCATGACCTGCCAGATCTCCAGCAGGCCGGCGCGGATCTCCTCCTCGGTGCGCCACGCCTTCTCGTTCTCCAGCATCAGCCGGGAGACGGACAGGCCGGTCTCGCGGGTGAGCCGCAGCAGGTCGTCGCCGGTGCGGAAGGGGTGCCGCAGGACGGTGTCGTCCAGTTTGATGCGGTCCTCGCCGACGGCGTCCTCGTCCACGACGAAGCCGCCGCCCACCGAGTAGTAGGTCTTCTCCAGCAGGGGCGTGCCCGCCTCGTCGTAGGCGAAGAGGGTCATGCCGTTGGCGTGGTACGGCAGGGAGCGGCGGCGGTGGAGGATCAGCTGGGTGCGCTCGTCGAAGGCGATCTCGTGCGCGTCCCCTATCTCGGTGGCGAGCAGCCGCAGCCGGCCTTGTTCGCGGATGCGGGCCACCCTCTCGTCGGCGGTCTCGACGTCGACGGTGCGGGGGGACTCGCCCTCCAGTCCGAGGAGGACGGCCTTGGGGGTGCCGTGGCCGTGTCCGGTGGCGCCGAGGGAGCCGAAGAGTTCGGCGCGGACGGCGGCGGTGTGGGCGAGGGCGCCTTCGTTCTTGAGGCGCCGGGCGAACATCCGGGCTGCGCGCATGGGTCCCACGGTGTGGGAGCTGGAGGGGCCGATGCCGATCGAGAAGAGGTCGAAGACCGAGATTGCCATGGTGCGGCTCTCCTTGCCCTTGTGGGGCGCGTGGGATTGCTGTGGTGCGGCGGGTGCGAGTCGCGGGCCCGTCGGCCTCGCCCTCGCCCTTGCGCCCCGTCCTCCCGGACCGCCGGGGGGCGGGGCCGGGAGGACGGGACGGAGGTGAGGGCGGAGGGGACTACTTGCCCAGTGTGGGGTAGAGCGGGTGCTTGGCGGCGAGCGCGGAGACCCGCGCGGCCAGTGCCTTGCCCTTCTCCTCGTCGAAGGTGGGCAGCAGTGCTTCGGCGATCACGTCGGCGACCTCGGTGAAGTCCTCGTCGGTGAAGCCGCGGGTGGCCAGTGCGGGCGTGCCGATGCGCAGGCCGGAGGTCACCATCGGGGGCCGCGGGTCGTTGGGGACGGCGTTGCGGTTGACGGTGATGCCGATGTCGTGGAGCCGGTCCTCGGCCTGCTGGCCGTCCAGCTCGCTGTTGCGCAGGTCGACCAGGACGAGGTGCACGTCCGTGCCGCCGGACAGGACGGAGACGCCCGCGTCGACCGCGTCCTGGCGCAGCAGGCGCTCGGCGAGGATGCGCGCGCCGCTCAGGGTGCGGCGCTGCCGCTCCTTGAACTCCTCGCTGGCCGCGATCTTGAATGCGACGGCCTTGGCGGCGATCACATGCTCCAGCGGGCCGCCCTGCTGGCCGGGGAAGACCGCCGAGTTGATCTTCTTGGCGTGCTCCTTCTTCGACAGGATCACACCGCCGCGCGGGCCGCCGAGGGTCTTGTGCGTGGTGGTGGTCACCACGTCCGCGTACGGCACCGGGCTGGGGTGCAGCCCGGCGGCGACCAGGCCGGCGAAGTGCGCCATGTCCACCATGAGCAGGGCGCCGACCTCGTCGGCGACGCGGCGGAAGGCGGCGAAGTCGAGCTGGCGCGGGTAGGCGGACCAGCCGGCGATGATCAGCTGCGGGCGGTGCTCCTTGGCCAGCCGCTCGACCTCTTCCATGTCGATCCGGCCGGTGTTCTCGTCGACCTTGTAGGCGGCGACGTTGTAGAGCTTCCCGGAGAAGTTGATCTTCATCCCGTGGGTGAGGTGCCCGCCGTGCGCCAGGTCGAGGCCCAGGATGGTGTCGCCCGGCTTGAGCAGCGCGAACATCGCTGCCGCGTTCGCCTGGGCGCCGGAGTGCGGCTGGACGTTGGCGGACTCGGCGCCGAAGAGGGCCTTGATACGGTCGCGGGCCAGGTCCTCGACCACGTCCACGTACTCGCAGCCGCCGTAGTAGCGGCGGCCCGGGTAGCCCTCGGCGTACTTGTTGGTGAGGACCGAGCCCTGCGCCTCCATGGCGGCGACCGGAGCGAAGTTCTCCGAGGCGATCATCTCTAGCGTGGACTGCTGACGGTGGAGTTCGGCGTCGACGGCGGCGGCGACGTCCGGGTCGACCTCGTGGAGAGAGCCGTTCAGAAGCGACATGGAAGAACCATCCCTGGGAAAATGGCGGGGCGGGCAGGCGGCCCCGGGCGGCCGGGTCGGGCCCGGCCGGACCGGGGCGTGAGCATCAGGCGCCGGCGGCGAACGCGGTGTACTCGTCGGCCGTCAGCAGGTCGTCCGGCACCTCGGAGACCTTCACCTTGAACAGCCAGCCGCCTTCGAAGGGGGCCGAGTTCACCAGGGCCGGGTCGTCCACGACGTCCTGGTTGATCTCGGTGACCTCGCCGGAGACCGGCGAGTAGAGGTCGCTGACGGACTTGGTGGACTCCAGCTCACCGCAGGTCTCGCCCGCGCTGACGGTGTCCCCGACCTCGGGGAGCTGGACGAAGACGACATCGCCGAGCGCGTTGGCGGCGTGCTCGGTGATCCCGACCGTCGCGACGCCGTCCTCGGCGTCCGACAGCCACTCGTGCTCCTTGCTGTAGCGGAGCTGCTCGGGGTTGCTCATGGGTCGATTCTCCCGGATGCGGTAGGTGGGGCGGAAAGCGGTCTTGGCAGGTGAACACTCCTGCCGCCGCCGTGGCCGCCTGCCGGTGCGGCAGGGGCAGGCGGCGGCGGGGTGCCGGCCCGCCGCGGCGTACGGTTCGCGGCGCGGGGTGCCGCGGGCCCGGGGCGCGGGCCGGCCCTGTTTGCGGAAGGGCTCGGCCCCGTTCGTCAAAGGGCTCGGCCCCCTGCTTGTGGGAGGGCTCGGCCCCGTTTGTGGAAGGGCTGAGCCCTGCCTGCGGAAGGGCTCAGCCGCGCTTGCGGATCAGCCGCGCTTGTAGAAGGGCAACGCCACGACGTCGTACGGCTCGTGGGAGCCGCGGATGTCGACCGCGACGCCCTCGGTGCCGGGGGCGGCGTACGCCGGGTCGACGTACGCCATCGCGATCGGCTTGCCCAGGGTCGGCGACGGCGCCCCGGAAGTGACCTCGCCCACAACGGTGCCGTCGGCGGCCACGACCGGGTAGCCGGCGCGCGGCACCCGGCGGCCCCGGGCGACGAGCCCCACCAGTTTGCGCGGGGGAGCGCTCTCGGCACGCTCGGCGGCGGCGGCCAGCGCTTCCCGGCCCACGAAGCGGCCCTCGTTCGTGGTCTTCTCGAACTTGACGGTCCGGCCCAGGCCGGCGTCGAAGGGGGTCAGCGAGGTGGACAGCTCGTGGCCGTACAGCGGCATGCCGGCCTCCAGCCGGAGGGTGTCGCGGCAGCTGAGCCCGCACGGCACCAGCCCGGCGTCCCGGCCCGCCTCGGTCAGCGCCTCCCACACGGCGACGGCGTCCTCGGCGGCGGTGAACAGCTCGAAGCCGTCCTCGCCGGTGTACCCCGTACGGGCGATGAGGGCGGGCTTGCCGGCCACCACGTCGCGTTCGCCCGCGTAGTAGCGCAGCCCGTCGATGTCGAAGCCGGTGAGCTTCTTGACGATGCCGGCGGCGGCCGGGCCCTGGACGGCGATCAGGGCGTAGGTGTCGCGGTCGTCGCGGACCTCCGCGCCGAACCCGTCCTGCCGCTCGCGCAGCGCGTCCAGGACGGTCTGCGCGTTGGCGGCGTTGGCGACGACCATGTACTCCTGCTCCGCCAGGCGGTAGACGATCAGGTCGTCGAGGATGCCGCCGTCCGCGTCGCAGATCATCGTGTAGCGGGCCCGGCCCACGGCCAGCTTGGACAGATTGCCGACCAGCGCGTAATCGAGCAGTTCGCCCGCCTGCGGTCCGGTGAGGGTGATCTCGCCCATGTGGGAGAGGTCGAAGAGGCCGGCCGCGGAGCGCACCGCCAGATGTTCCTCACGCTCGCTGCCGTAGCGCAGCGGCATGTCCCAGCCGGCGAAGTCGGTCATGGTCGCGCCCAGCGCCCGGTGGGTGGCGTCCAGCGCGGTCTTGCGGGTGGCCGGTGGCTCTGTCATTCAGGCTCCCTGGGTTCCGGAACGGGGACCGCCCCGAGGACGGGGCCCCGCGAGGGGGTACGACACGGATGTCCTCCCCATCTGTCATCGGAACCTGAGAGGTTCGCCGCGAGCCATCGGGCTGCTGAGTGCGGCTTGCACCTTGGGTGGGGCCGCCCGCGCCGGAGCGCGCGGCGGACCGCTTTTCAGATGTGCCTCGCCCGCACGGTGACGGGGCCTGAGAGATTCAAGGGAGGATCTTGCTCCTTCGGCGCCCTGGTGTGCGGCATGACCTGCTGCGCACCGGGGACTCTCCCGCGCGGGTTCGAACGGCCGGTATGGAATTGGCCCGGACATCATCGCACGGGTGAGCGGGCCGTGGCTGCCCCTGAGCGGAAGCCGACGACCTAGGCACGGCATTACCTCTTCTTTACACTTGGCGCGAGGCGGCCGACAGGCCGCCGCCTCCGGGAGGGGAGAGCTGTTGAGCAGCCTGCGCGGTGCTGACGTGACACTGACGAGCGCCGGGGCGCGAGCGGCGGAGAGAGCGGAACGGGACCCGCGCGGAGGGCGGGGACTGCCCCCGGTGGGGCCGCCGCGCGGACCGGGGGAGCCGGGCGGGGCGGGGGAGCCCCGTGGTCCGGGGGAGCCGGCCTGCTCCACCGCGTATGCCGTGGTCCGCCACGACCTGCGGGGCGGCGGCGCAGCACGGACGCTGCGCTACCGCCCGGGGGACGTAGTGGTGGTCTCCGGTCTGCCGGGCGGCGGCAAGTCCACCCTGATGCGCAGGGCGGTACCGGCCCGTGCCGGGGTGATCCGGATCGATTCCCAGGACATGCGGGAGCGCTGGGAGCGGCGCATGCCGCGCCGGCTGCCCTACGGCCTCTACCGGCCGCTGGTCCGGCTCGCGCACTACGCGGCGCTGCGTGCCGCGCTCGCCTCGGGCGCCTCGGTGGTGGTGCACGACTGCGGCACCCAGAGCTGGGTGCGGCGCTGGCTGGCGCGGGACGCGCTGCGCCGGGGCCGGTCGCTCCACCTGCTGCTGCTCGACGTCTCCACGCGGGAGGCGCTGTCGGGGCAGGCGGCCCGTGGCCGGGGTGTGTCCGGGTACGCCTTCCGTCGTCATCTGCGCGCCGTGCGCCGGCTGCGGGCCGCCGCTCGGGCCGGCCGGCTGCCGCGCGGCTGTGTCTCGTCCGTCCTGCTGGACAGGGCCGCCGCGGGCACGGTGCGTGCACTGCTGTTCGAGCCGTTGCCCGGCGGGGTGCCGATGGCGGTCACGGCGCACGTGCGTCCCGTCCCGAAGCCCGCGCCGGCGGACCCGCCGCCCCTGGGGGACGGCGGGCCCGCGGACGGACGGATGCCGGAACCGGGGCCGCGGGCGGCCCGCGCGGGCGGCCCGGCACACCGCTGACCGGCGGCCCCGGCGACGGACCCCGTCAGCGGAGTCCGTCAGTGGCCCTGGCAGCGGCCTTCGCCGGGGTCCGCCCGGTCAGGTGTCCCGGCCGCGGTCTGGACGGCGGTCAGGGGCCTGGCCACTGCCTTGTCGGCGGTCAGGGGGCCCGGCCACTGCCTTGCCGGCGGCTCGGTCAGCGGCCCTCGTCGATGCTGAGGGGCTGGGCCGGGCGCTGCGGTGCCGCCGCGTCCGTGCCCGGCTGGGCGGGGTTCTGCTTGCCGAGCAGCTGGTCCAGCGGGCTGCTCGCCGGCTTGCCGGGCTTGCTGGGCTTTCCGGGCTTTCCGGGGGTGGCCGGCTTGCCGGGCTTCGCCTGCTGCTTACCCGGTTGCTGGCCCGGCTTCTGCGCCTGCTGGCCGGGCTGCGGTACCGGCTTGCCCGGCTTGCCGGGGGCCTGTTCCTTCTTCGGGCTCTGGGGAGAGGCCGGCTTCTGCTGGTCGGAGGGCTTCTGGGGCCGGGGCGGCTGCTGCTGGTCGGAGGGCTTCTGCTGGGGGCGGGCCGGCTTCCCGGCCGACGGCTTCTGCGGCACCTGGGTGTCGGGGTCGTCCGACGGCTCCGGCTTCACCTGGGTCCCTGCCGCGTGCGTGGCGGTGTGGCCGGCGGGCGCGGCGAAGGCGGCGCCCGCCGCTCCGACGGCGAGTGAGCCTGCCAGGGAGACGGTGACGGCGGCGGCGGTGATCCTGTTCACGCGCATGTGCTTTCCTCCAGTCAACGTGCCGGGCGGCACGTAAGGGGACGTTCCCCACTTTTCGGTCACGTGGTGCGGCATGCAACCGGAGGGTCGCCGTCTGTGCACTACCCGGCGGACGGACGGTGCCCCGGCCCCCGGGGGCGGGCGGGGGGCCATGGATAGGCTTGTGCGCATGACAGCTCCGTCGCACCCCTCACAGCCCCAGCAGCCGCAGCACTTCGGGCCCGGGCACGGCGGCGGCTGGCCGGCCAACGAGCTGGAGGAGACCCTCGCCGCCTCGCTCCAGACGCCCCACGCCGGTGCCCGGCTGCTGGAGGTGATCGGCCGCAGCAGCCTGTGGGTGCCGCTGCCCGAGGGCGGCAGCCAGGAGAGCCGTGAACTGGACCTGCCCACCATCGAGTTGGACGGCGCCGTCTTCGTGCCGGTCTTCAGCTCCGAGGAGCAGTTCCTCGCTGTCGCCGGCTCGCACATGTCCTTCACCATCGCGCCGGCCAGGGAGTTCGCCCGGGGGCTGCCGCCCGGGGTGGGGATCGCCGTCAACCCCGAGGGCACGGTCGGGATGCCGCTGCCGGCCGAGGCTGTCGCCGAACTGTGCGGCAACACCCCCGCCGAGCAGGCGGCGGCCGGGGTCGCGCGGGGGGCGCGGGTGCGGCTGTTCGAGCCGGACTGGCAGGACGATCCGCTGGCGTTCCTGGCCGCGGCCTCCGCCGAGTTCGCCGCCCTGCCGTACGTACGGACCGCCCGCCGGGGGCTGGCCAGCATCGAGGGGGACGCGCCGGCCCTGTTCGTCGGGCTGGAACTCGACCTGCTGGAGCCCGAGTCGCGGCAGGCGGCGCACGACGCGCTCGGCCGGGCGCTGCACCAGGCCCAGGTGCGCTGGCCGGTGCAGATGGTGCTGCTGGATGCGGCGAACGACCCGGTGGTGGACTGGATGCGGCAGTGCGTCCGCCCCTTCTACACCCGCGAGGGGCATGTCTGAGCCGTACGTGCCCGAAGGGGCCGGACCGAGTACGAGTACGGATACCGCGTCCCGCTCTTAAGCTGGTGGGATAGCGTGCGGAGCGACGTGACGAGCAGGGACGGCGTCAGTGGTGGAAGGGCGGCCCAGGTGAGCGCGGGTGAAAGCGTCGAGCAGCTCCTGCGGCGGGTGTCGCCGGGGGCGTACGACACCTTCGAGAGCTACGAGGCTCTGCTCCGGGCGCTCGCGGGCAGCCGGCTGTGGATGCTGCTGTGGAACGGCCAGGCCGGTTCCCCGGACGCGCAGTACGGCAACATGGAGGTCGCCGGATACGGTTACGCACCGTGTGTGACCTCGGCCCAGGAGCTGACGGCCTCCGGGTGGAGCCGCGCCCACGAGGTCGTCGTCGGGCGGGACATCGCCGCGGCCCTCTTCCCCGACCGCTGGGGGATCTGGCTGAATCCGCACGCCCCGGGCGGGGGAGTCGGTATCCCGTGGCTGGATCTGCGCCGTATCGCGGTCGGCCTCGACCAGCTGCCCGCCGGGCCGCTCCAGATCAGTGAACCCACGCTGGACATCCCGCAGTTCTACGCGCTGCTGACGCAGAACGCCCACCACACGCCCGCCGTCCGTTCGCTGCGCCGGGCCTGGGTGCGGCCCGCCCTGGGGGTGCCGTACCTGGCCATCGGGCTGGAGCTGTACGACGGCAGTCCCGCCTCCGTGGAGGCGGCGCGGCGGATGATGGCCGGATCCGTCGCCGCGGCGCCCGAGGGGCTGCCGGTCTCCAGCGTCGCCATGGCGGACGACTACGACCCGGTGGCGATGTGGCTGCGCCGCCAGTCCCGTCCCTTCTTCGACCGGGACGCGCACGCCAGGGCCCCCTACGGCGCCGTGCGGCCCGAGGCCGGCGGCTTCGGCTACGGCTACCCGCGCCCGCTCTGACCCTTTCCCACGCCCGGCGTTCGCCGGGCCCGTCCGGTTGCCGAAAACCGACGCCGGACACGGTCCAGATCAGGACATACCCCTCGCTCCGGCACCGCTGAACGTCAATTTCCGTCCGCATAACGGAACATGACGCGTCACATCACAGTTGCGCATCCTTTCCCCGGGAGGTCTGGCGACTGATCGTGACCGCGATGAAGACTCCCGAGCCATAAGCCACAGGGAGGCCGTCGTCGTGCCTTCCATACGAACGGCTTGCGAACGTCCTTCACAACTTCGACCGCTACAGCGGTGTGCGTGGACTGGTCAACTGCCGGTCGAGAAGGGGTCCCCACCACGATGACGGCACCACTGCACGAGGAGACGACCGCGAAAACCGCGGTCGCGGAGCCCGCGCCCGGCAAGACCGAGACGTCGATCGAGGGCCGCTCGCTCGGCCGGATCGCCTGGGAGCGGCTCAAGCGTGACAAGGTGGCGCTGGTCGGCGGCGCGATCGTGCTGCTGCTGATCCTCGTCGCGATCTTCGCCCCGGCGCTCACCGCGCTGACGGGCCAGTCGCCGAACGAGCGTCACGAAAACCTCATCGACCCGCTGTTCAGCACGCCCAAGGGCGCGTTCGGCGGTATGTCCGGCGAGCACCTGCTGGGTGTCGAGCCGGTCAGTGGCCGCGACATCCTCGCCCGCATCCTGTACGGGGCCCGCGTCTCGATCCTGGTCGGCTTTCTCTCCGCGTTCGTCGCCGTCGTCTTCGGCACCATCCTCGGCACCCTCGCCGGCTACTTCGGCGGCTGGCTGGACGCGGTCATCAGCCGTGTGATGGACATGCTGCTGGCCTTCCCGCAGCTGCTGTTCATCATCTCCCTGATCTCCGTCATGCCGAACAACATGTTCGGGCTGACCGGTACGGGTGTCCGGCTGCTGGTGATGATCGTGGTCATCGGCTTCTTCGGCTGGCCGTACATCGGCCGTATCGTGCGCGGCCAGGTGCTCTCGCTGCGCGAGCGGGAGTACATCGAGGCGGCCCGCAGTCTGGGGGCCGGCCGCGGCTACATCATCGGCAAGGAACTGCTGCCGAACCTGGTCGCGCCGATCACCGTCTACACGACGCTGATGATCCCGACCAACATCCTGACCGAGGCCGCGCTCAGCTTCCTCGGCGTGGGTGTCAAGCCGCCGACCGCTTCGTGGGGCTCGATGCTCTCCGACGCCGTGACGTACTACGAGTCCGACCCGATGTACATGATCATCCCAGGCGTCGCCATCTTCATCACCGTGCTCGCCTTCAACCTCTTCGGCGACGGCGTTCGCGACGCACTGGACCCGAAGGGGACCCGTTGACCCCCCAACCCAGACCCCGGCCCCGCCCAGCCCGTGCGGGCCGTGACCTACCACGGAGGTTGCGAGACGTGACAACCCTACGCACATCGAGGCGCCGACTGGCCGCGGTATCGGCCGTCGCCGCCGCAACGCTGCTGGCCACCTCGGCCTGCGGCGGGGGCAACAGCGACAACGAGGGCGGCGGCGAGTACAACGCGGGCGTCAACAAGGTCGCCAACGCCTCGAACAAGAAGGGCGGGACCCTCAAGTTCGTCGGCGTCCAGGACGCGGACTCCTGGGACACCACCCGTATGTACTACGCGTTCGCGCTGGACTTCGCCCGCTTCTACAGCCGCCAGCTGGTGAGCTACAACCCCAAGCCGGGCAAGAAGTCCCTGGACCTCCAGCCGGACCTGGCCACCGACACGGCCCAGATATCCGACGACGGCAAGGTCTACAAGTACACCCTCAAGGACGGCCTCAAGTGGGAGGACGGCAAGCCGCTCACGGCTGAGGATGTCAAGTACGGCATCGAGCGCCAGTGGGCGCAGAAGACGCTGTCGGGCGGTCCCACCTACATCAAGGACGTGCTGGACCCGGACGGCAAGTGGAAGGGCCCCTACGAGGACAAGAAGCCCTTCGCCAACATCAAGACGCCGGACAAGAAGACCATCGAGTTCCACCTGCCGAAGCCCAACGGTGACTTCGAGCAGATGCTGGCGATGCCGACGAACTCGCCGGTGCGCAAGGACAAGGACACCAAGTCCAAATACACGCTGCACCCGTTCTCCTCGGGCCCGTACAAGTTCAAGTCGTACACGCCCAACAAGTCGCTGCTCCTGGTGCGCAACAAGGAGTGGGACCGCAGTGGCGACCCGCTGCGCAAGGCGCTCCCGGACAAGATCCAGGTGACGCTGCTGACCAACCCGGACGAGCGGGACAAGCGGCTGATCAACGGTGACGCCGACCTCGACCTCAACCAGCGCGGTATGGAGGTCCAGGGCCGGCAGACCGCTCTCAAGCAGCACAAGGGCAACGTCGACAACCCGCAGTCCGGGTTCATCTCGTACGTGGCCTTCCCGCAGAGCGTGAAGCCGTTCAACAACATCCACTGCCGCAAGGCGGCCATCTACGGCACGGACCACAAGTCGGTCCAGACGGCGCGCGGCGGCCCGACCGCCGGTGGCGCGCTCGCCCACAACATGCTGCCGCCGGTCATCCCGGGCTACGACAAGAGCGACGACCAGTACGGCATCCTGACCAACGGCGGCAAGGCCGATGTGGCCAAGGCCAAGGACGAGCTGAAGAAGTGCGGCAAGCCGAACGGCTTCAGCACCACGCTGGCGGTGCGCAACACCGACAAGGCCGACGTGAAGTCCGCCGAGGCGATCCAGGCGTCCCTCAAGAAGGTCGGGATCAAGGTCGAGATCGACCAGTTCGACGGTGCCCAGGGCCCCTCGATCGTCGGTAACCCGGCCAACGTCGAGAAGAAGAACTACGGCATGATCCTCTACGGCTGGGGCCCGGACTTCCCCAGCGGCCAGGGGTACGGCATCGAGCTGTGGCACAGCAGCAAGATCCGTGACAACGGCAACAACAACTACGCCCTGATCGACGAGCCGAAGATCGACAAGGGCCTGGCGGACGCCATCGCCGAGCTCGACCCCGACAAGGCGGCCCAGATGTACGCCGAGGTCAACAAGGAGGTCATGGCCGGCGCCTACTACCTGCCGCTGACCTACCTGAAGGTCGTCCAGTGGCGGTCGGACCGGCTGACCAACGTCTACGCGGCCGACTCCTACAGCGGCTGGTACGACTTCGCGTCCCTCGGCGTCAAGTGACCCTGACGGTCACCCCGACCGCCACCGACTCCACCATCTGACGGCGCCACCCGCCGCTGGCACGAAGGGCAGGTGAAGGCCGCCTGGGCGGCCCGGCCGCCGACTCCCGGACCGGGAGCGGGGCCGGGCCGCCGGAGGGCGGCCGGAGAGCAGTGCTCACATACCTCATCAGGCGGCTGTTCGCCGTCGCAGTGATGCTGGTCGTCATCATCCTGGCGGTCTTCTGCATCTTCTTCCTGATCCCCAAGTGGGCGGGGATAGACCCGGCCACCATGTTCGTCGGCAAGCAGGCCGACAAGGCGAGCATCGAAGGCGTACGAGAGAAGCTCCAGCTCGACGAGCCGGTCCTGGTGCAGCTCTTCGAGTTCTTCAAGGGCATCTTCGTCGGCCGGGACTACACCGGAGGCGGCACCACCACGCACTGCGCGGCGCCCTGCTTCGGCTACTCCTTCCGCACCGAGCAGGCCATCTGGCCGGTGCTCACCGACCGGCTGCCCGTCACGCTCTCCCTGGCGCTGGGTGCCGCCGTCGTCTGGCTGTTCATCGGTCTGACCGTCGGCGTGCTCTCCGCTCTCAAGCGCGGCAGCCTGTGGGACCGGCTGGCCATGACCGGCGCTCTGGCCGGCGTCTCGCTGCCCATCTACTTCACCGGCCTGCTGGCCCTGGCGGTCTTCGCCTACCAGCTCGACCTGGTGAGCAACACCTTCACCCCGTTCGGCGAGAACCCGGCCAAGTGGTTCAGCGGCATGATCCTGCCCTGGATCACCCTCGCCTTCCTCTTCGGCGCCATGTACGCCCGGCTGACCAGGGCGACGATGCTGGAGGTGATGGGCGAGGACTACATCCGCACGGCGCGGGCCAAGGGGCTCAGGGAGCCGGTCGTCATCGGCAAGCACGCGATGCGCTCCACCATGACGCCCGTCCTCACCCTCCTCGGCGTCGACATCGGCGCCCTGATGGGCAGCGCGATCCTCACCGAGACCACCTTCTCCATCCCCGGACTCGGCCAGGCCGTGCTCAAGGCCATCAACGACCGCGACCTGCCGCTGATCCTGGGCGTGACCCTCATCACCGCCACGTCCGTAGTCATCGCGAATCTCGTCGTGGACCTGCTGTACGGCGTGATCGACCCACGAGTGAGGCTGGGATGACCGACCACGAGCACAAGTCCCACAAGGACACCGGGCCCACCGCCGCGGCGGCCACCGATCTGACCGCCACCGGCACCGCACCCGGCGAGGTCACCACGGACAGGAAGCCGCCCAAGGCGTTCCTCGAAGTCCGCGATCTGCGGGTGCACTTCCCCACCCAGGACGGCCTGGTCAAGTCCGTCGACGGGCTCTCCTTCACCCTGGAGAAGGGCAAGACCCTCGGCATCGTCGGCGAGTCCGGCTCCGGCAAGTCGGTCACCTCGCTGGGCATCATGGGCCTGCACACCGTCGGCCAGTACGGCAGGCAGCGGCCCCGGCTGTCCGGTGAGATCTGGCTGGCCGGCCAGGAGCTGCTGGGCGCCGACCCGGACGAGGTCCGCAAGCTGCGCGGCCGTGAGGTCGCCATGATCTTCCAGGACCCGCTCTCGGCGCTGCACCCCTTCTTCACCGTCGGCCACCAGATCGTCGAGGCGTACCGCGTCCACCACAACGTGGACAAGAGGACCGCGCGCACACGTGCCGTCGAACTCCTGGACAGGGTCGGCATCCCCGAGCCGGACAAGCGGGTGGACAGCTTCCCGCACGAGTTCTCCGGCGGTATGCGCCAGCGCGCGATGATCGCCATGGCGCTGGTCAACAACCCCGAACTGCTCATCGCCGACGAGCCGACCACCGCCCTGGACGTCACCGTGCAGGCGCAGATCCTCGACCTGATCCGGGACCTGCAGAAGGAGTTCGGCTCGGCCGTCATCATCATCACCCACGACCTGGGCGTCGTCGCCGAACTCTCCGACGACATCCTGGTGATGTACGGCGGCCGGTGCGTCGAGTACGGCAGCGCCGAGCAGGTCTTCTACGAGCCGCAGCACCCCTACACCTGGGGCCTGCTCGGCTCCATGCCGCGCATCGACCGGGACCGGGCCGAGCGCCTCATCCCCGTCAAGGGATCGCCGCCCAGCCTCATCAACGTCCCCTCCGGCTGCGCCTTCAACCCGCGCTGCCCGTACGCGGACGTGCCCAAGGGCGACATCACCCGCACCACGCGGCCCGAGCTGCGCGAGGTGAAGCCCGGACACCTGTCGGCCTGTCACATGGCGCAGGAGGACAGGGAGCGCATCTGGAACGAAGAGATTGCCCCGAAGCTGTGAGCTCCGTGAGTGAGGACGACGAGCCGATGACGAACCCCGCCAAGTCCCCGGCCGGGGGCTCCGAGCCGGCGGCCGGCGCCGAGCAGCCGGCCGGCGCCGCGGAGTCCGGAGCCCTGGGCACGCTCACCGAGCCGCGTGAGGGCGAGCCGCTGCTGAAGGTCAGCGGTCTCAAGAAGCACTTCCCGATCACCAAGGGCCTCTTCAAGCGGCGGGTCGGGGCCGTGCTCGCGGTCGACGGCCTCGACTTCGAGGTCAGGGCCGGCGAGACGCTCGGCGTGGTGGGGGAGTCCGGCTGCGGCAAGTCCACCATGGGCCGGCTGATCACCCGGCTCCTCGAACCGACCGACGGGAAGATCGAGTTCGAGGGCAAGGACATCACGCACCTGGGCGTGGGCGGGATGCGCCCGCTGCGCCGCGATGTGCAGATGATCTTCCAGGACCCGTACTCGTCGCTGAACCCCCGGCACACCGTCGGCGCCATCGTCAGCGCACCGTTCAAGCTCCAGGGCGTGGTGCCCGACGGCGGTGTCAAGAAGGAGGTCCAGCGGCTGCTCCAGGTGGTCGGGCTCAGCCCCGAGCACTACAACCGCTATCCGCACGAGTTCTCCGGCGGCCAGCGCCAGCGCATCGGCATCGCCCGCGCGCTCGCCCTCAACCCCAAGCTGGTGGTCGCCGACGAGCCGGTGTCCGCGCTGGACGTCTCGATCCAGGCGCAGGTCGTCAACCTGCTGGACGACCTCCAGGCGGAGCTGGGCCTCACCTACGTGATCATCGCCCACGACCTGTCCGTCATCCGGCACGTCTCGGACCGGATCGCGGTGATGTACCTGGGCAAGGTGGTCGAGCTGACCGACCGGCAGTCCCTGTACGACCGGCCCATGCACCCCTACACCCGGGCCCTGCTGTCCGCGGTGCCGGTGCCGGACCCGCGGCGCAAGTCGGCGGGAGGCCGCGAGCGCATCCTGCTCCAGGGCGATGTGCCCTCGCCGATGAACCCGCCGTCGGGCTGCCGGTTCCACACCCGCTGCTGGAAGGCGACGGAGGTGTGCCGGACGAAGGAGCCGCCGCTGGTTCCGCTGGCCACCGGCCACCAGGTGGCCTGCCACCACCCGGAGAACGCCCCCGACCAGGAGCCCGGCGACACCAAGCTCCTCAAGGACCTGAAGACGAAGTGATCCGCAGCGGCCCCGCCTGCCCCACGGGCCCGGATTCCCGTGGGGCGGGCGGAGCCGGGAGGGCCGGCGCCGCGCGGGTCCTGCGGCCCGGCGCCGGGGTCCGGCCGCCGCTCCGGGACCGGGGCGGGGAACGGCGCACCGGGCGGGGCGGTACAAAGGGGCCGTGGACACCGTTTTCAGCCCCCCGCTCCAGCACTGGCTGGACATCGTCGGCATCTTCGTCTTCGCCATCTCGGGCGCGCTGCTGGCCGTACGCCGCAATTTCGACGTGTTCGGCATGGCCGTGCTGGCGGAGGTCACCGGGCTGGGCGGCGGGCTGTTCCGGGACGTGGTCATCGGCGCGGTGCCCCCGGCGGCCTTCACCGACCTGGGCTATTTCCTCACCCCGCTGGTGGCGACCGTTCTCGTCTTCTTCCTCCACCCCGAGGTGGAGCGGATCAACAAGGCGGTGAGCGTCTTCGACGCGGCGGGCCTGGGCCTCTTCTGCGTCACGGGCACCCTCAAGGGCCATGAGTTCGGGCTGGGGCTGACCTCCTCGGTGGTGATGGGCCTGGCGACCGCGGCGGGCGGCGGCGTGCTGCGGGACGTGCTGGCCAACGAGGTGCCGTCGCTGCTGCGCTGGGACCGGGAGATCTACGCGGTGCCCGCGATCGTGGGCTCCAGCGCGGTGGCGCTGCTCATCCACCTCGACGCCGTGCGGCCCGTCACGGCGGTGGGCGCCGCACTGCTCGCTTTCGGGCTGCGTCTGCTGGCGCTGCGCTACAACTTGCGAGCTCCGCGCGCCTGGAAGCGCAGCAGCGCCACGGTGGACGCGGAGAGCGGCGGGGCCACGGGCTGAGGGGCCCGGCCGCGCGGGGAGGGCGGTCCACCGGGGAGCTACCCACCGGTAACAAATTCGGTGTACGGTGCCCTCATGTCCGACGCTCCCTCTCAGGTCACCGCACCGCCGGCACCGGCCGCCCCCGGCGACAGCGAGTTCGACCGCGACACCACGGTCCGCACCCGCGAGGCTGGTGTCCACGAGGTCCGGCTCTCGCCCGGCTGGGCGATAGGCAAGGCCCTCAACGGCGGCTACCTGCTGGCCGTCCTCGGCCGGGCCCTGCGCCAGGCCCTCCCGCACCCCGACCCCTTCACCATCACGGCCCACTACCTGACCGCCACCGTCGCCGGACCCGCCACCATCCGCACCGACGTGGCCCGCAGCGGCCGTACCGTCTCCACCGCCTCGGCCGGGCTCTTCCAGAAGGACGCCGACGGCACCGAGGCCGAGCGCATCCGCGTCCTGGCCACCTACGGCGACCTCGACGCGCTCAGCGACGACGTGCGCACCAGCGCCCGGCCGCCCGCCATGCCTCCGCGCGAACAGTGCTTCAGCGCCACCGACCACCCCGGCGGCGACGCGGCCGTACCCGAGATGGGACACCGGCTCGATTTGCGGCTCGACCCCGAGACCTGCGGCTGGGCCCTGGGCGCGCCCAGCCTCCGCGGCGAGATGCGGGCCTGGCTCGCCCTCGCCGACGGCCGGGACCCCGACCCGCTCTCCCTCCTGATGGCGGTGGACGCCCTCCCGCCCACCGGCTTCGACCTCGGCCTGACCGGCTGGGTGCCCACCGTCGAACTCACCGTCCACGTCCGCGCCCGCCCGGCCCCCGGCCCGCTGCGGGTCGCCATCACCACCCGCAACCTGGCCGGCGGCTTCCTGGAGGAGGACGCGGAGATCTGGGACTCCGCGGACCGCCTCGTCGCCCAGTCCCGCCAGCTCGCCCGCGCCTGACCGGCCCGCCCCGGTCACGGCACCCCGCCCCCGTCCCCACGCGGCCGGGGGCGCTGTCATGAGCGGCCCGGGCCCGGCCGGACGCCCGGTGCCGTACCGCCCCCACGGAGCCGCCCCTCCGGCCGGACCCGTCCCGCCGTGCCGGGCGCCCCGCCGGGTACCGTGGTCCGATTCCGTGGTCGCCGCGCCGGTCCCAGGGAGGGCGGACGATGAGACAACTGGTGGCCCGCACCTGGCGGGCCCTGCACGGGCCGCTGCAATGGCGCCTGCTGTGGGTCGCCAACGCCAAGTTCATGGTCGGCGTCACCGGCGTGGTGCGGGACGAGGACGGCCGGGTCCTGCTGCTCCGCCACCGGCTGTGGCCCGAGGACCGGTGCTGGGGGCTGCCGACCGGATTCGCCCTCAAGGGTGAGGAGTTCACCCGTACCGTCGTACGGGAGGTCCGCGAGGAGACCGGCCTCGACGTACGCTGCGGCCCGCTCGTCCGCCTGCGCAGCGGCTACCGGCTCCGTCTGGAGGTGGCCTACGAAGCCGTCTGCGTCGGCGGCACCCTGCGCCTCGACCCCATGGAGATACTCGAAGCCCGCTGGTGCACCCCCGACGCCCTCCCCGCCGGCCTCCAGCCCTCCCACCGCGAACTCATCCTCGGCCCGGTCAGCCCCGCTTGAGCCGGGCGCGGACAGCGAGCACCGCGAGGCCCAGCAGCGCGGGTTCCGTCAGCCGGGCCGCCTTCTCGATCCAGCCGCCGGCGCGCGTCAGCTGCGTTCCGCCCGAGCGGAAGACGACCGAGTTGAGGACCACGTCCACCGCCTTGCCGGCCCGCTCGGCGGTGAAGCGCTCCGTGAGGGGGCTCTCCAGCGTGGGCGGCCGGCTGCCCGTCAGACGGGAGTCCGCGGGGTAGGGGCGCGCGGGCGTGTCCGGCAGCCCGAACGCCGTCAGCGCCACCGCCGTCACCAGCATCGTCGCGGCCAGCCAGACCAGGGCGCGGGACGCGCGCAGCCCGTAGCCGGAGACGGCCCAGTAGACGGTGAGCAGCCAGCGTTCGGCGTGCCGCCGGCCACGGCTGTAGCGGCGCATCTCCATCTCGCCGTAGTAGAAGTCCGCGGCCCCCGGCTCGTCCTTGGCGTCCTCCCGCGCCTTGCGCAACTGCCGGTAGGTCGTCGTCAAAGTGGCCAGGCCCGGAACGGTCTCGGGGGAGGGCGGCGCGTCCCCCCAGTCGTGCCGGGAGGCCGGCCGCCGGCGGATCGCCCGCCACTGCCGTTCCTCCTCGATGACCTGCCGCTTCGTGCACCAGTACGGCCTGCCCCGGTGCCAGCGCACCCCGCTGGGTGCCTGGCCCAGGTCCCAGCGTCCCTCCAGCCGCAGCTGGTCGAGGTGGTGGGTGCCCGCGAACAGACACCGGCGCAGGTCCACGTCGGACAGCAGCAGCATCGAGGCGTCCACCCCGCGCAGCGAGAGCACCGCGACGGTGACCGGCCGCGCCGGCTCCGCCTCGCCGGGCAGCGCCCAGTCCCGGCTCGTCCCCACCGCGCTCGGCTGCTGGAAGTGCGCCCCCGCCAGGCCCAGTTCGGCGTACCGGAGCTGGAAGGAGGCCGGCCCCTCGAAGCGGGCATCGGCGCACAGCACCCGGTGCGCCGCGATCCGCAGCCGCGCCGCCCCCTCGAAGGCGGCACCGGTCAGGTCCACGGTGTCCGTGCACAGGAGCGGCCCGACGAAGACCGGCGCCGCGAACACGGCCTGCCGCATCCCGAGCACCCCCTCCACGCGGGCGCCGTCCAGCCACACCTCCGCGGCGAACCGCACGCGGTCGAAGGACACCTCGCGCCCCGCACGGAACGACGCCCCCGCGAAACGGGCCCGCCCCTCGAAGACCGCCCCCGCGAAGGACACCGGCATCCCGGTCTCCGTGAAGCGGGCCTCGGAGAAGTCGGCGTTCCCGAAGCGCGGGCCCCCGCCCTCCGCCGGCCGCAGCCGGTCGCACACCTCGGCCAGCAGCTCACCGGTGACCGGCGTCCCCCGCAGATCCACGTCCGCCCCCGGACCCAGCCCGCCGAGCCACGCGTCCCGCTCCTGGGAGGACAGATGCGCCGCGCACCGCTGTGCGCCGACACGTATCCCCCGGCAGCCGACCGGGTCGGTGCCCGAAGCCCCCGTGCCGCAGTGCTGCCACCCCTGCGGCGGTGTCGTCTCGTCCATGGGCAGATCCCATCAGGACAGCCGCGCCCCGGACAGCCCCGTGCGCCGGCATACGTCCCGGCCCGCCCCCGGTGCGTTCCCGCTCCCACGCGCCGGTCGTGCGCCCCGGGGCGGACCGTAGAATCGGGGAATCATGGCTGACACCGCCCACCCCGCCTATCTCGACCACGCCGCCACCACGCCCATGTGGCCCGAAGCGGTGCGGACGATGACCGAACAGTTCGCGGTCGTCGGCAACGCCTCCTCGCTGCACGGCGCGGGGCGGCGGGCGCGGCGCACCGTCGAGGAAGCCCGCGAATCGCTGGCCGCCTCCCTCGGCGCCCGCCCCAGCGAGGTCGTCTTCACCGGCGGCGGCACCGAGGCGGACAACCTCGCCGTCAAGGGGCTGTACTGGGCCCGCCGCGACCAGGACCCGCGGCGCACCCGGGTGCTGGCCAGCCCCGTGGAGCACCACGCCGTGCTCGACGCCGTCGAATGGCTGGCCGAGCACGAGGGCGCGCGGCTGGAGTGGCTGCCCGTCGACCGGTACGGACGCGTCCACCCCGAAGCGCTGCGCGAGGCGATCGATCGGGACCCCTCCGACGTCGCGGTGGCCACCGTCATGTGGGCCAACAACGAGATCGGCACCGTCACCGACATCCGCGAACTCGCCGACGTGGCCGCGGAGTACGGCGTACCGCTGCACTCCGACGCCGTCCAGGCATGCGGACAGCTCGACATCTCCTTCGCCGACTCCGGCCTGGCCGCCATGGCCGTCACCGGGCACAAGATCGGCGGCCCCTACGGAGTCGGCGCCCTGCTGCTGCGCCGCGACCAGACCCCCGTGCCCCTGCTGCACGGCGGCGGCCAGGAGCGGCAGGTGCGCTCCGGCACCCTCGACACCCCCGCCATCGCCGCGTTCGCGACGGCCGCGCACGTGGCCACCGAGCGGCGCGAGGACTTCGTACGCGAGGTCGGGGCGCTCCGGGACGCGTTGATCACCGCCGTCCGGGACGCCGTACCCGACGCCGTCCTCAACGGCGACCCCGACCCGGCCCGCCGGCTGGCGGCCAACGCCCACTTCTCCTTCCCCGGCTGCGAGGGCGACTCCCTGCTGCTCCTCCTGGACGCGCAGGGCATCGCCTGCTCCACCGGGTCCGCCTGCACGGCCGGTGTCGCCCAGCCCAGCCATGTGCTGCTCGCCACCGGCACCGACCCGGACCTGGCCCGCGGCACGCTCCGCTTCTCCCTCGGCCACACCTCCACCAAGGCGGATGTGGAGGCGCTGGCCGAAGCGATCGGCCCCGTCGTGGAGCGGGCCCGCAGCGCGGGCCTCAGCTAGCGTCCGCCCCCGGGGCCGGGGCCGGGGGCCGTACGTCCACAGGCCGGCGCCTGTTCGTCGTCCCCCGGGCCCGGCGGCCGGCCAGGACGGGCGGGGCGGGTGCCCACACGGGCGGGGCCGTCTTCCGGCCCCGGCTCAGTGGTCCCCGGACGTGCTCTCCGTCTTCAGCTGCGCGCGCACCAAGCGGAGGTACTTGTCCCAGTCCCAGTGGCGGCCCGGATCGGTGTGGTCCGCGCCCGGGACCTCGTTGTGGCCGATGATGTGCTTGCGGTCGGCGGGGAAGCCGTAGCGGTCGCAGATCCCCGCTGTCAGCTTGGCCGACGAGCGGTACATCTCCTCCGTGAAGTCCTGCGGACGGTCGATCCAGCCCTCGTGCTCGATGCCGATGCTGCGCTCGTTGTACTCCCGGTTCGCCGCGTGGAAGGCCACGTCCAGCTCGCGGATCATCTGGATGATCTGCCCGTCCCGGCAGACGATGTAATGGGCGGCGGCCCGGTGCGCCGGGTCCCGGAAGACCTTCACCGCAGACGCGGCGCTGCCCTGGGTCACATGGATGATGACCCGGTCTATCCGGAAGTCCGAGGGGCGGTCCCCGCGGCGCATGTTGCCGTCGGCGGCGGCCACCCAGCGCGCACGGGCGTCGTCCACCTGCCCGGCCACCCGGGGCTTCTCGTTCCCCGGCACCTGCCACCACCACCGCTGCAGCTCCTGCTTGGTGGCCAGCCCCAGCACCCCCAGCCCCACGGCGGCCGTCCCGGCGAGCAGCACCCGCCGCCGGCCGATGCCCCGCCGCCCCTCCCCGAGAGGGTCCCCCGGCCCCAGCCCCCCGGGCCCGCCACCCGACTCCGGCGGCCCGTCACCACTCGCACCCAACCCGCTCTCCCTCCCTCCGGACCCGCCGCCCACCGCGCCGGTTCCGCTGTCCCTCCCGCCGGGGCTGTCGCCTGTCGCGCGGGTTCCGCTGTGTCTCCGGTCGGGGCTGTCGCCTGTCGCGCCGGAGCCGTTGTCCCCCCGGTCGGGGCCGTCGCCTGTGATGTCGGCCCTGCTGTCTCTCCCGTCGGGGCTGTCGCCCGTGGCGCCGGTCCCGCTGTCTCTGCCGTCGGGGTCGCCGGAGCCGCCGCCCGCCGCTCCGGAGGTGGTGCCCGGCTCCCCGGGATCGCCGTCACGCGCTCGGGAGCCGTCCGGGACGGCCGGCCCGGAGCGTCTGCCGTGGGTGCCCGTCCGCCCCGGGCCGGTGCCGGGCGGGGCGTGCGGGCCCGGTGGGGCGTCGGGGCCGGCGGAGCCGTCGGCGGGGGAGTCCGCGCCGTGGGCCGGTATGTGCGTGTCCGGACGTATCCCGCCGCCCGTGCCCTCCGCAGCGCGAGCAGCGCCCGCAGCACCGCCGGGGGAGCCGGGGCCCGGCCCGCCGTGCGCGGTGCCGGTTTCCCGTCCCGAGGGAGCGTCGTCGCCGGCGGGGGTCGAGGCGTCGGCGGCGGAGCGGCCCCGTCCCCGCCGGGCTCGGTCGCGCAGCGCCCGCAGGCCGCGGCTGCCGACGCCGCCCGCGCCGGCGTGACGGCGGCCTCGTGCCGGAGCGCGCCCGGTGCTGTCGCCGGACGTGGACGGGGCGTGCCGCTCCCCGCCGTGGCCGGGCGAGGGGGTCTCCCCGGGCCCGCCGTTCCGTCCTTCGTCAGCCGCCTGTCCCATGTGCTCCCCAACGCGTTCGGGCCACCAGGTGGTTCCGTCTACCCTGGAGGGCGCTATGACTACTGCATCCTCGCGGGGGACAGCCTCCGCGCGCCCGCTGCGTGTGCTGGCCGCCATGTCCGGCGGTGTCGATTCCGCCGTCGCGGCGGCCCGTGCCGTCGAGGCCGGGCACGACGTGACGGGCGTGCATCTGGCTCTGTCAGCCAACCCTAAGTCGTTCCGGACGGGTGCGCGCGGCTGCTGCACCGTCGAGGACTCCAACGACGCGCGCCGGGCCGCCGACGTGATCGGGATCCCCTTCTACGTCTGGGACCTGGCGGAACGGTTCCGTGAGGACGTCGTGGAGGACTTCGTCGCGGAGTACCAGGCGGGACGTACGCCGAATCCGTGCCTGCGCTGCAACGAGAAGATCAAGTTCGCCGCACTCCTCGACAAGGCCCTCGCACTGGGGTTCGACGCGGTCTGCACCGGCCACTACGCCACCGTTGTGACGCGCGAGGACGGCAGCCGCGAACTGCACCGTGCGAGTGACGCGGCCAAGGACCAGAGCTATGTCCTCGGCGTACTGGACGAGCGGCAGCTCGCGCACGCCATGTTCCCGCTCGGCGACACCCTCACCACCAAGGACGAGATCCGCGCGGAGGCGGAGCGGCGTGGTCTGTCCGTCGCCCGCAAGCCCGACAGCCACGACATCTGCTTCATCGCCGACGGCGACACCCAGGGCTTCCTCGCCTCCCGGCTGGGCCGCGCCGAGGGCGACATCGTGGACGAGTCCGGCGCCAAGCTGGGCACCCACGAGGGCGCGTACGGGTTCACGATCGGCCAGCGCAAGGGGCTGCGTCTGGGGCACCCGGCGCCGGACGGCAAGCCGCGCTACGTGCTGGACATCTCCCCGGTCGACAACACCGTCACGGTGGGCCCCGCCGCGTCCTTGAACGTGACGGCGCTCACCGCCGTGCGTCCGCGCTGGTGCGGCGAGCCGCCCGCCGGCGGCCCCCGCCCCTACACGGCGCAGCTGCGGGCCCACGGCGCCGAGACGCCCGTCGAGGCGGAGCTGGTCGACGGCGAGCTGCGGGTCCGGTTCGCCTCTCCGGAGCGCGGGGTGGCCCCCGGCCAGGCGATCGTGCTGTACGACGGCACCCGGGTGGTGGGCTCCGCCACCATCGACCGGACCGAGCGCGCGGTCCCGGCCGCGTGACCGCGCGCGGCTCTCAGGCCCCCAGCAGTTCCAGGGCCTGGGGGCCGTCGTCGGCGAAGGTCACCAGATCGGCCAGCGGGACGGGCAGGAAGCCCTCGGCCTCCATCCGGGCCATCTGCTGGCGCAGACCGTCGTAGAACCCGGCGGTGTTGAGCACCACGACGGGCTTGGTGTGCATGCCGTGCTTGCGCAGTTCGAGGATCTCGGTGGCCTCGTCCAGGGTGCCGGTGCCGCCGACCATGACGACGACGGCGTCGGCCCGGTCGAGCAGCATCGCCTTGCGCTCGGCGAGGTCGGCGGTGACGACCATCTCGTCCGCGTTCGGCCTCGCCACGTCGCGCAGGAACTCCACGGAGATGCCGATGAGCCGCCCGCCGGCGCTCTGCACCCCGTCGGCGACGACCTTCATCAGCCCGGAGTCCGAGCCGCCCCACACCAGGCTGTGGCCGCGCTTGCCGATCAGCTCGGCGAACTCGCGGGCTGCGTCGGTGTAGACGCTGTCCAGTTCGGCGGCGGAGCAGAAGACGCAGATGTTCATGGGGGAGGGCGCGGCGGAGCCGGGTGCGGAAGAGGTCATGACGGACAGCCTAGAACCGCCCCCGCGCGTCCGGCACCGGGCCCGTCCCCGTACCGGACACCTGCCCGGGGCGGGCCCGTCTCCGGCCTTTCTCCCGCCCGGGACGGCGAACACGTGGACCGGCTCTCGCACCCGGGACGGCGAACGCGCGGACCGGTCCGCGCACCCGGGGCGGCGCATGCGCGGACTCGTCTCCGCCCCTCCGGCGGCGAAGCGCACGAGCCCGCAGTCAGACCCCGCAGTCACACCCCGCCGCCACACCCCGGCGGCGCCGTGCGCGGGCCCGTCTCCTCCCCTCCGCGGGAAGCAGACGGGCCCTGTGCGTGCGGGCGGGAGGACCCGCCGCTGTCCGCGGGGCCTTCCGGGCCGGGGACCCGGTCATCAGGTCCGGGTCAGCCCTTGGTCAGGGTGAAACGGAAGATGCCCCAGGTGAGCCGGCGCTGTTCGCCGCCGTCGACCCAGTGGCCGAGGCCCTTCTTCATCTGTGTGAGGTAGTCCGAGCTGACCTTGGCCGCGAGCCCCTCGGCCTCCTGCCGTTCGGTCTCCTCCAGCACCCGCCCGTAGTGGGTGACCAGTTGTTCGCGCAGGTCCTCGAAGCCGCCGGCGACGCCCTCGTGCTCGGTGGGGACGAAGCCGAGCCGGGTCAGCTCCCGGGTGTAGAAGCCGGGCGAGCCCATGTCGTCGAGGTGGATGCGGTCGAGGATGGGCCGGATGCCCTTCAGATCGGTGCCGTCGGCGGCCATCGGGTCGGTGAAGACGAGCCGGCCGCCCGGTTTGAGGACGCGCCGGATCTCCTCCAGCACGCGGATGCGGTTGCCGCTGTGCAAGAACGCGTCCTGGGACCAGACGACGTCGACGCTGGAGTCGGCGAAGGGCACGGCTTCGAACGAGCCGTCCACGACCTCGATACGGTCGGTCAGACCGCGCTGCGCGTTGAGCTGCCGGTGCCGCTCGTTCTCCACCTCGCTGAGGTTGAGGGCCTGCACGGTGCAGCCGTAGGTCCCGGCCAGATAGCGTGCCGAGCCGCCGAACCCGGAGCCGAGGTCGAGCACCCGGGAGCGTTCGGTCAGCCCGAGCCCGGCTGCCATCCGCTCGACGGTGCGCCGGGAGGCATCCGCAATCGGCTCCGCGGGGTGCGCGTAGATGCCGACGTGAATGTCCTCGCCGCCCCACACCGAGGAATAAAAGGCGTCGGCGTCGGGGGAGTTGTAGTAACTCCGCGCCGTATTCACGGCTCCGCCGTAACTGCCTTCCTCCTCTTCCTCCATTCGGTATTCCTTCTCCGCGACATGCACGAAGAAGTCGGGTTGCTCGTCCCTGTAGGTGTGCTGGAAGTCGCCGTACGTCTCGATGCGCTGGAATCCGACCTCGGACATGAGGCGCCGCGTGTAGTCCTTGCGGAGCGGGAACATGTTGAGGTGGTAGACCGAGTCGTCCGGGAACCGGTACCGCATGCGACACAGGCCCTCGTCCACGTATTCCGGCTCGACCGCGACGTCCTCGCCGCAGTAGTAGTACGTGTGCTTGCTGGAATAGCCCCGGTCGAGGATCGCGTCGTAGTTGCGCTGATCCAGGATGAGGATTCCGTCGTGTTTCAGCATCGCGTAGAACTCGGCGAGTGCTTTGCGCCTGTCCCGTTCCGAGAACAGATGCGTGAAGGAGTTGCCGAGGCACACGATGGCGTCGTACTCACCGTGGACGTCGCGGTTCAGCCAGCGCCAGTCCGCCTGGACGACCCGCAGGATGTGGTCGCCGTGTTTCATTCCGTTCTCGAAGGCCATGGCGAGCATGTCGGCGCTGCCGTCCGCGCTCACCGTCTCGAATCCGGCCTCCAGCAGCCGCACCGAATGGAATCCGGTCCCCGTCGCGACGTCGAGGACGCTCCTTACTCCCCGCTTTCTCAGCAGGTCGATGAAGAAATTCCCCTCGCTCTCCGCCCGCTTCTCCCAGTCTATGAGCGAGTCCCACTTCTCGACGAAGCTGGGTACGTATTCCTCGGTGTAGTGCCCGGTCTCCCGGACCTCGACGGGGTTGTCTCCGAATTCCTGAGCCGGTCGCGCGGAAATGACGAAACCTCCAGTTGAAGAGACGGTGGCCCATGGCGCGGTCGCCGAGGACGCACCAGGCTTGGGCTCGGTGAACCGCGCGTGGTCTCCGGTGCATAGCTATCCACCGCCCGGAGATCTATGCCACCAACTCGCCCGGGTGCCCGTTCGATTGCGCGGAAAACGCGCTTTGACCAGCGCCTTTTCGTCTCCAGATTTCTGCCCGCTCAGTGGCGACCACCTGCCGCAGCAAACAGGACAGTTGGGTATGCTGCGGCTGGCAGCACCACAATTGGGCACGACTCGTACCACGTCGTACAACACAGCACCGAACATGGCGAGTACACATGGCTAAGCGCAGCTCTTCGACCGGTTCCCCCTCCTCCGCCCGCTCCAACCCCGCCGCGGCCTTCCGCGGCCGTGACATCGGCATAGATCTCGGTACGGCCAACACCCTGGTGTACGAGCGGGGACGCGGCGTGGTCCTCGACGAGCCCTCCGTCGTGGCGATCGACACGAACACCGGCAAGGTGCTGGCCGTCGGTACGGAGGCCCGGCAGGCGGTCGGCCGTACCCCCGGCTCGATCACCGCCACCCGCCCGCTCAAGGGCGGGGTGATCACCGACTTCGAGGCCACCGAGGGCATGCTGCGGCACTTCATCCGGGCCGCCCGCGGCGGCCGGGGCAGGTCGCCCCGCGTCGTGGTGTGCGTGCCCAGCGGTGTGACGGGAGTCGAGCGGCGGGCGGTGCTGCAGACCGCCAGCAGGGCCGGGGCCCGCTCGGTGCGGCTGATCGAGGAACCGATAGCTGCGGCCATCGGCGCGGGACTGCCCGTGCACGAGGCGCGCGGCTCGATGGTGGTGGACATCGGCGGCGGCAGCACGGAGATCGCCATCATCTCGCTGGGCGGCATGGTCGTCTCCCGCTCGGCGCGGGTCGCGGGCGACGCGATGGACGCGGCCATCGCCGCCTACGTGGAGCGCGAGTTCGCCATCGCCGTCGGGGAGCGCACCGCCGAGGAGATCAAGACGGCCTACGGCACCGCCGACTACATCCCCGTGCGCGGCAGGGACAAGACCACGGGCATGCCGAAGGTCGTGCAGCTGGTGCCCGAGGAGATCGCCGAGGCGCTGGAGCGTCCGGTGCGCGCGGTGGTGGGCGCGGTCCAGGCGGCGTTCGAGGAGTGCCCGCCGGAGCTGTACGGCGACATCATGGAGCGCGGCATCGTGCTGACCGGCGGCGGCGCCCTGCTGCACGGCCTGGACGAGCGGCTGCGCGACGAGACGGGGATGCCGGTGACCATCGCGGACGAGCCCCTCGGATGCGTGGCGCTGGGCACGGGCCGGTGCCTGGAGGAGTACGAGAAGCTGGAGTCGGTCTTCGCCGCCTAGCGGCCCGGGCGCGGCCGGCCGGGCACGCCGGTGACCGGCACCCCGTGCCCGGTGCCGTCCCGGCCCGGGGCGGTGCGGGATCATGGGGAGCATGGCAACACATGTGATCACAGGCGCCGGATCCGGCATCGGAGCCGAGGTGGCGCGGCGCCTCCTGGAGCGGGGCGACACCCTCTACCTGGTCGCGCGGGACGCCGGGCGGGCCGCTCAGCTCGCCGAGCGGTTCCCCGGCGCGCACACGCTGGTCGGCGACCTGGGCGAGCCCGCACGGCTGTCCTGGGCGTTCGAGCACCAGACGCTCCCCGACGAGGTGGACAGCCTCCTGCACATCGCGGGCGTCGTCGAACTCGGCACCATCGGCGACCTCACCCCGAAGCTGTGGAACGCCACCCTGGCCGCCAACCTGGTGGCGCCCGCCGAGCTGACCCGCCTCCTGCTGCCGCAGCTGCGGCGCTCCCGCGGGCACGTCGTCTTCGTCAACTCGGGCGCCGGGCTGCGCGCCAACCCGGAGTGGGGCGCGTACGCCGCCAGCAAGCACGGCCTCAAGGCGCTGGCCGACGCGCTGCGCGGCGAGGAGGCGGACAACGGGGTGCGGGTCACCTCCGTCTACCCGGGGCGGACGGCCACCCCCATGCAGGAGAAGGTCCACCGCCAGGAGGGCAAGGAGTACGAGCCCGGCAAGTGGATCCCGGTCGAGGCGGTGGCCACCACCGTGCTGACGGCCCTCGACCTGCCGAGGGGCGCCGAGGTCACCGACCTGACGGTGCGGCCCGGGGGCTGACGCGGTGAACGACACGCACACCGCCGTCCCCTGGGGTCCGGCGGCAGCCACCGGCATCGGTTCCCTGCCCGGGACCGACGCCCGCGAGGCGGCCAGGACGGCGCTCGGCTCCTTCGAGGACCCTGAGCACCTGCCGTTCCTGCCGGAGCTGCCCGCACGCGGACCCGGCGCCGACATGCTGGGCCGCACCGCCGGCATGCTGGCCGAGCTGTACGTCCAGCTGGAGCCCAGCGGCTGGCGGATCAGCGACCGGCCGGGCCGGGACACCCGGCGCGCCCGGGCCTGGCTGGGCGAAGACCTCGACGCCCTTGAGGAGTTCGCCCAGGAGCTGGGCGACGGGGCGGGCCCGCGCGGGCTGAAGGTGTCCGTCGTCGGCCCGTGGACGCTCGCAGCCGGTATCGAGCGGCGCAACGGCGAGGCGATGCTGGGCGACCACGGCGCCGTCCGCGATCTGGCCGCCTCCCTGGCCGAGGGCGTCTCCGCGCATCTGGCGCAGGTCCGGCGCCGGGTGCCGGGCGCCACACCGGTGCTCCAGCTCGACGAGCCCTCCCTGACCGCCGTGCTGCGCGGCAGCGTGCCCACGGCCAGCGGCTACCGCACCCACCCCGCGGTGGACCGGGCCGTGGTCGAGGCCACCTTGCGGCAGCTGGCCGACGTCCACGACGGGCCGGTGATCGTGCACTCGTGCGCCCCGGACGTCCCCGTCGCGCTGCTGCGCCGGGCCGGTGCCGACGGTATCTCGCTGGACGCCTCGCTGCTCACCGAGCGTGAGGACGAGGCGATCGGTGAGGCCGTCGAAGCGGGCGTGACCCTGTTCGCGGGTGTCGTACCGGCCACCGAGGGCGACGGCCCGGCATTGTCAGACCCTGCCGGTAGCGTCGGGGGTGTCAGGTCGTTGTGGCGCAGGCTCGGGCTGTCCCCGGGCCTGCTCGCCGAGTCCGTCGTGGTCACCCCCACCTGCGGGCTCGCGGGAGCCTCCCCGGCGTACGCACGCCGGGTGCTGGCCCACTGCGCCCGGGCGGCACGATCACTCGCTGACAACCCTCAGTGACGGGAGGACCAACGGTGGCTGGCGAAGAGGATGCGACACCCTCCGCCGAGGCGCGGGAGAAGCACCAGCGCCTCGCGGAGCAGATCGAGGAGCACCGCTTCCGGTACTACGTCAAGGACGCACCGGTCGTCAGCGACGCCGAGTTCGACCGGCTGCTGCGCGAGCTGGAGGCGCTGGAGGAGGAGTACCCCTCCCTGCGCACCCCGGACTCGCCCACGCAGAAGGTCGCCGGGCACTACGAGACGGAGTTCACGGAGGTCGCCCACCGGGAGCGGATGCTCTCCCTGGACAACGCCTTCGACGACGCCGAGCTGGGGGAGTGGGCCGACCGCGTCGCCCGCGAGCTGGAGGGCGTGGACTACCACTTCCTGTGCGAGCTGAAGGTGGACGGCCTGGCCGTCAACCTCACCTACGAGCACGGCCGGCTCACCCGTGCGGCCACCCGCGGCGACGGCCGCACGGGTGAGGACATCACCCCCAACATCCGCACCATCGCGGACATCCCCGAGCGGCTCAGCGGCGAGCGCCTGCCGGAGCTGGTCGAGGTGCGCGGCGAGGTGTTCTTCCCCATGGAGCGCTTCCAGGAGTTGAACGCCCGGCTGGTGGCGGCCGGTGAGAAACCGTTCGCCAACCCGCGCAACGCGGCGGCCGGCTCGCTGCGCCAGAAGGACCCGCGGGTGACGGCGACCCGGCCGCTGCACATGGTGGTGCACGGCATCGGCGCGCTGGAGGGCTTCGACAAGGAGGACTTCGCCCGCCTCTCCCACGCCTACGACCTGCTGCGCGAATGGGGCCTGCCCACCTCCGCGCACGCCAAGGTGGTGGACGGACTGGAGGGGGTGCGCGAGTTCATCGCGTACTACGGCGAGCACCGGCACTCGGTCGAGCACGAGATCGACGGCGTCGTCGTCAAGCTGGACGAGATCCGCCTCCAGGGCCGTCTCGGCGCCACCTCCCGGGCCCCCCGCTGGGCCATCGCCTGGAAGTACGCGCCGGAGGAGGTCAACACCAAGCTGGTGGACATCCGCGTCGGCGTGGGCCGCACCGGCCGGGTCACCCCCTACGCGGTGGTGGAACCGGTCACCGTCGCCGGCTCCGAGGTCGAGTTCGCCACCCTCCACAACCAGGACGTCGTCAAGGCCAAGGGCGTGCTCATCGGCGACACCGTGGTGCTGCGCAAGGCCGGTGACGTCATCCCCGAGATCCTGGGACCGGTCGCCGATCTGCGCGACGGCACCGAGCGGGAGTTCGTGATGCCCGCCGAGTGCCCCGAGTGCGGCTCGCCGCTCCAGCCGATGAAGGAGGGCGACGTCGATCTGCGCTGCCCCAACGCCCGCTCCTGTCCCGCCCAGTTGCGGGAGCGGCTGTTCTACCTGGCGGGCCGCAAATCGCTGGACATCGAGCACTTCGGCTACGTCGTCGCCAGCGCGCTGACCCAGCCGCTGGAGCCGAAGGAACCGCCGCTGCGGGACGAGGGCGGGCTGTTCGACCTGACCGTCGAGGACCTGCTGCCGATCGTGGCGTACGTCGTCGACCAGGACTCGGGACTGCCCAAGCGGGACCCGAAGACCGGCGAGGAGAAGACGGTCACCCTCTTCGCCAACCAGAAGGGCGAGCCCCGCAAGAACACCCTGGCGATGCTGGAGAACATCCAGGCCGCCAAGAGCCGGCCGCTGGCGCGGATCATCACCGGGCTGTCCATCCGCCACGTCGGTCCCGTCGCCGCCGAGGCACTCGCCCGCGAGTTCCGCTCCCTGGACCGCATCGCCGAGGCCGACGAGGAGGAGCTGGCCGCCACCGAGGGCGTCGGCCCCACCATCGCCGCCTCGCTCAAGGCGTGGTTCGCCGAGGACTGGCACCGCGAGATCGTGGAGCGCTGGAGAGCCGCCGGGGTGCGGATGGAGGAGGAGTCCACCGGCGAGGAGGGACCGCGCCCGCTCCAGGGCCTCACCGTCGTCGTCACCGGCACCCTCGCCAGCTACACCCGGGATGGCGCGAAATCGGCCCTCCAGGAACGTGGCGCGAAGGTGACCGGCTCGGTCTCCAAGAAGACCGACTTCGTCGTCGTGGGCGAGAACCCCGGCTCCAAGTACGACAAGGCCGTCCAGGCGAAGGTGCCGATTCTGGACGATGACGGATTCACCGTCCTGTTGGAGCAGGGGCCGGACGCCGCCCGCGAGGCGGCCCTGACTCCTGTGGCGGAGGAGGAAGCGGGCGACTGACGCGGAGCCGGTCACGGACGGCGAGTCCGGGGCGAACCCCCAACAGGCCCGCGACCGGCCGCCGTTCACGCACAGGCCACATCCAGCCACCCGGACCCCCTCCCTCACGGGGTCCGGGCGGCCGGACCTCCCCTCCCACCGGCCCCGCCCGGACCGGCAGTTGGGGTCGAGTGGCACAGACGCATTCAGGCAACCACGGCCGATCGCTGCCCCTCTTCCCAGGCGGCGGCCTACTGTTGACATAGACGCCTGTCGTGGCGAGGGGCAGGCGTGGACGGCTGCGAGAGGGACCAGGATGCTGGATTTCTCCGGGGGATCCGGGCCCCCGTTCTCCCACCTGCCCTCGGACGGCAACCGGGGCAGGTCGGCACGGAAGAGCGGGGCGGACAAAACGGCGGGCCGGGCCCGCACACCGCTCGGCGGCGCCGGGCCCGAACCCGGCACGCCGCCGGGCGCACCCGGCAGCGCCCCACAGGGCGGCGGCCGGAGTGACGATCCGCACTGGCTCCAGCGGCTGATCGCGCCACGGCCGCCGATGCTGCCCGCACTCGTCCTGACCGTCGCCGCCCTGGCACTGGCCGGCGGTGTGGCACGGCTCCTGTGGGAAGGGCACGCCCTCTTCCCCGGAGGCGCCGTCGGCTGGGCGTTCGCGGTGCTCACCGGGTGCGTCGTCGCCCACCTCGTCACCATGAGCCGGGACAGGTGGTGGGGCGGCACCGGATCGGGACCCGCGCTCACCCTCGCGATCCTGCTCCTGCACGGCTGGGTGCCGGCCCTGCTCGTCTCCCTCGCCGTCGTCGTCCTGGTCGGAGCCGCACGCCGCCACAAATGGCGCCAGGCCCTCGTGCACGGCGCCATCGACATCCTGGGCATCGGCGCCGCCAGCCTCTCCCTCTCCCTGTGCGGTGTCTGCCCCTACGTCGAGCAGCCGTGGCGCACCGACGACTGGGACCTGGCGGCCCTCGGCGAGATCCCCCTGGTGACCGCCGTCTACCTGGCGGTGACCCGCGCACTCCAGTGGTACTGCTTCGCCCCGCGCACCCGCTCCCTGCCCTCCGTGCTGCGCACCGCCCTGGTGCGGCAAGGACTGGTCGCCGTCGCCCTGCTGGGCATCGCCCCCCTGATCGTGGCGGTCGCCGACCACACGCCGTTGCTGCTGCCGCTGTTCGCCGTCCCGCTGATCGCGCTCGACTCCACCTTGCGCATCGCCCGCGCCCGCGCCGAGGAACAGCTGCGCGACCCGCTCACCGGGCTGCCCAACCGGCTGTGGCTGCTGGAGCGTACCTGGGCCGCGCTGGACGAGGCCGAACGCACCGGGACCCGCTCCGCGCTCGTCCTCATCGACCTCGACCGCTTCCGTTCCGTCAACGACACCCTCGGCCACCTGGCCGGCGACCGGCTGCTCCTCCAGATCGCGGACCGGCTCCGCGCCGCGCTGCCCCGCGGCGCCGAGGCCGCCCGGCTCGGCGGTGACGAATTCGCCGTCCTGCTGCCCGTCGCCGACTCCACCACCAGCGCCCAGCGCGTCGCCCGCGGTCTCGTCTCCGCCCTCAGCTCGCCCCTCGACCTCGACGGCCTCACCCTCGTCCTCGAAGCCAGCGCCGGCGTCGCCGTCTACCCCGAACACGCCACCGAGGCCGAAGGGCTCCTGCGCCGCGCCGACGTGGCCATGTACGAGGCCAAGCGCGACCGCACCGCCGTCGAGGTCTACGAGGCCACCCGCGACGGCAACACCCCCGACCGGCTCGGCCTCCTCGCCGACCTGCGGCGCGCGCTCGACGCCGGCGAGGTCGAACTCCACTACCAGCCCAAGGTCGGCTTCGACGGCACCGTCTCCGGGCTCGAAGCGCTCGTCCGCTGGGTCCACCCCGAACGCGGCCGGGTCCCCCCGGACGAGTTCATCGCCATCGCCGAGACGTCCGGCCTCATGCCCCGGCTCACCGAGTACGTCCTGGAGACGGCGCTGGCCCAGGTCGCGCTGTGGCGTGCCGCCGGCCTCACCGTGCCGGTCGCCGTCAACGTCTCCCCGCGCGACGTCCACTCACCGGGCTTCGCCGGCGCCGTCGCCGCACGGCTGGCCCGCCACGGGGTGCCGCCCGGGGCGCTCCAGTTGGAGATCACCGAACACGTGCTGCTGGAGGACCCGCAGCAGGCCGCCGACACCCTCGCCGGGCTCACCGGGCACGGCGTGAAGATGTCCCTGGACGATTTCGGCACCGGGTACTCCTCCCTCGTCCACCTGCGCCGGCTGCCGGTCAGCGAACTCAAGATCGACCGCTCGTTCGTGGCGCGGCTCGCCGTGGACACCGAGGACGCGGAGATCGTCCGCTGCACCGTCGATCTCGCGCACTCGCTCGGTCTGCTGGTGGTGGCCGAAGGGGTGGAGGACGACGAGACCTGGGAGCGGCTGCGGGACCTGGGCTGTGACGCGGTCCAGGGCTGGCTGGTGGCCGCGGCGATGCCGCCCGGTGAGACCACCGCGTGGCTGAGGGCCCGCGAGGTCCCCGCCCCCTTACCGACCAGCACCTCGTGAGGGTGCCGGCGTCCACGGCGGCCGGCAGCCGGGCCCCTGCCGCAAGGGCGCCGGGGGCCTGAGACCCGCCTGGCGGGGAAGCGGACAAGGACTGGTGCCCCGGTCATGGGGCACCAGTGGTGGAGTGTTTCGTCCGCACCGGTGCGGGCCCCATAGGATTGGGGCGGACAATCCGACACTCACCCATCAAGAGGACCGCTGCATGCCTGGCATCTCACGCGAGGAGGTCGCCCACCTCGCGAAGCTGGCGCGCCTGGAGCTGAAAGACGAAGAGCTCGACCACTTCGCCACTCAGCTGGACGACATCATCGGCGCGGTCGCCGCCGTCTCCGATGTCGCCGACGAGGACGTCCCGCCGACCTCCCACCCGCTGCCGCTCACCAACGTCATGCGACAGGACGAGGTCACCGAGTCGCTGACCCCCCAGCAGGCGCTCTCGGGCGCGCCGGCGCAGGAGCAGCAGCGTTTCAAGGTGCCGCAGATCCTGGGAGAGGAGTCGTGACCGGGATGTCCGGCGAACTGATCAAGCTGACCGCCGCCGAGCTGGCGGCGAAGATCGCGAGCGGTGAGGTCACCGCCGTGGAGGCGACCGAGGCGCATCTGGCCCGGATCGCCGCGGTGGACGAGAAGGTCAACGCCTTCCTGCACGTGGACCGCGAGGGCGCGCTGGCCCAGGCGCGCGAGGTGGACGCCAAGCGGGAGCGCGGTGAGAAGCTGGGCCCGCTGGCCGGTGTCCCGCTCGCGCTGAAGGACCTGTTCACCACGGAGGGGGTGCCGACCACCGCGGGCTCCAAGATGCTTGAGGGCTGGATCCCGCCGTACGACGCGACGGTCACCAAGCGGCTGAAGGACGCGGACGTCGTCATCCTCGGCAAGACCAACATGGACGAGTTCGCCATGGGGTCCTCCACCGAGAACAGCGCCTACGGCCCGACGGCGAACCCGTGGGACCTCACCCGTATCCCGGGCGGTTCCGGCGGCGGCTCGTCCGCCTCGCTCGCGGCCTTCATGGCGCCGCTGGCCATCGGCACGGACACCGGTGGTTCGATCCGCCAGCCCGCGGCCGTGACCGGCACGGTCGGCGTGAAGCCGACCTACGGCGGCGTCTCCCGCTACGGCATGATCGCCTTCTCCTCCTCCCTGGACCAGGGCGGCCCGTGCGCCCGCACGGTGCTGGACGCGGCGCTGCTGCACAGCGTGATCGCGGGGCACGACGAGAAGGACTCGACGTCCATCGCGCAGCCGGTGCCGGACGTGGTGGCCGCCGCGCGCAACGGCGACGTCAAGGGCATGCGCGTCGGCGTCGTCAAGGAGTTCCGCGGCGAGGGCTACCAGGCCGGTGTGATGCAGCGCTTCGACGAGTCCGTCGAGCTGCTGCGCGAGCTGGGCGCCGAGGTGGTGGAGCTGTCCTGCCCGTCGTTCACCAAGGCGCTGGCGGCCTACTACCTGATCGCGCCCTCGGAGTGCTCCTCGAACCTGGCCCGGTTCGACGCGATGCGTTACGGCCTGCGCGTCGGGGACGACGGCAGCCACTCGGCCGAGGAGGTCACGGCGCTCACCCGCGAGGCCGGGTTCGGCCCCGAGGTCAAGCGCCGTGTGATGCTCGGTACGTACGCGCTCAGCTCCGGCTACTACGACGCCTACTACGGTTCGGCGCAGAAGGTCCGTACGCTGATCACCCGGGACTTCGAGAAGGCTTTCGAGCAGGTCGACGTGGTGGTCTCGCCGACGACGCCCACGACCGCGTTCCCGATCGGGGAGCGGGTGGACGACCCGATGGCGATGTACCTCGCCGACCTGTGCACCATCCCGTCCAACCTGGCGGGCAACGCCGCCATGTCGATCCCGTGCGGTCTCGCACCGGAGGACGGGCTCCCGGTGGGGCTCCAGATCGTCGCTCCCGCCATGGCCGATGACAGGCTCTACCGTGTCGGTGCGGCCGTCGAGGCCGCCTTCCAGGCACGTTGGGGTCACCCGCTGCTAGAGGAGGCACCGTCGCTGTGAGTTCCAAGCTGGAGAAGGCCAAGGGATTCAAGAAGTCCAGGACCGGTCTGTACTTCTCGATCGCCACGTCGCTGATCGGTGTCCCGGGCACGATCAAGCGTGCCAAGGAGGCCAAGAAGGAAGGGGACACGCTGCAGCTGATCGATGTGGCGGTCTCCGCCGCCGGCATCGTCACGGGCGTCGTCCTGCTCGTGCGTGAGCTGCGGCGTCTGGACGTCGACGACATCCTCGACGACTGAGCGGGAGAGAAAGGTACGTTTTCCGTGACCGTCACCGAACTGGTGTCGTACGACGAGGCGCTGGCCTCCTACGACCCCGTCATGGGCCTGGAGGTCCACGTCGAGCTCGGCACCAGGACCAAGATGTTCTGCGGCTGCTCGACCGAGCTGGGCGCCGAGGCCAACAGCCAGGTCTGCCCGACCTGCCTGGGCCTGCCCGGCGCGCTGCCCGTGGTCAACAAGGCGGGCGTGGAGTCCGCCATCCGTATCGGCCTGGCGCTCAACTGCTCCATCGCCGACTGGTGCCGCTTCGCCCGGAAGAACTACTTCTATCCGGACATGCCGAAGAACTTCCAGACCTCCCAGTACGACGAGCCGATCGCCTTCGACGGCTATCTGGACGTCCAGCTGGAGGACGGCGAGGTCTTCCGCGTGGAGATCGAGCGCGCCCACATGGAGGAGGACACGGGCAAGTCCACCCACGTGGGCGGGGCCACCGGCCGCATCCACGGTGCCTCGCACTCGCTGCTGGACTACAACCGTGCGGGCATCCCGCTCATCGAGATCGTCACCAAGCCCATCGTGGGCGCCGGTGAGCGCGCCCCCGAGGTCGCCAAGGCGTACGTGGCCGAGCTGCGTGAGCTGATCAAGGCGCTGGGCGTCTCCGAGGCCCGGATGGAGATGGGCCAGATGCGCTGCGACGTCAACCTGTCGCTGCGTCCGAAGGGCACCGAGAAGTTCGGCACCCGCAGCGAGACGAAGAACGTCAACTCGCTGCGGAGCGTGGAGCGGGCGGCCCGGTTCGAGATCCAGCGGCACGCCGCGGTGCTCTCGTCGGGCGGCACGATCATCCAGGAGACGCGCCACTTCCACGAGGACACCGGCTCGACCACCTCCGGCCGCGTCAAGGAGGAGGCCGAGGACTACCGCTACTTCCCGGAGCCCGACCTGGTGCCGGTCGCCCCCTCCCGGGAGTGGGTGGAGGAGCTGCGGGCCACCCTGCCGGAGCTGCCCCGGGTACGCCGGATGCGGCTGCGCGAGGAGTGGGGCATCTCCGCGCACGAGATGCAGTCCGTGCTCAACGCCGGCGCCGTCGACCCGATCGTGGCCACCGTGGAGGCCGGCGCCCCCGCCGACCAGGCCCGCAAGTGGTGGATGGGTGAGCTGGCCCGCCGTGCCAACGAGGACGGCGTGGAGCTGACCGCGCTGGCCATCACCCCCGAGCAGGTCGCCCGGATCTGCGCGCTGGTCGCCGAGGGCTCCCTCAACGACAAGCTGGCCCGGCAGACCATCGAGGGCGTACTGGCCGGGGAGGGCACCCCGGACGAGGTCGTCGAGAAGCGCGGCCTCAAGATCGTCTCCGACGAGGGTGCGCTGGGCAAGGCCGTGGACGAGGCCATCGCCGGCAACCCGGACGTCGCGGAGAAGATCCGCGGCGGCAAGGTGCAGGCTGCCGGCGCCCTGGTCGGCGCCGTCATGAAGGCCACCCGTGGTCAGGCGGACGCCGCCCGCGCCCGCCAGATGATCCTGGAGCGGCTGGGCGTCGAGGGCTGACGCCGCACGACCCATGACGAACGCCCCCGGTGGAGGTCCCCACCGGGGGCGTTCGCCGTCGCACCGGCCGGCCCGTCAGCCTGCGGAGAACTCCTCGGCGAAGGCCGCCATGTCGGGGATGACATGGGCTATCGGCTGCGGCTCGGTACCGTCCAGGTGCCGGTACTCGGTGCCGACGGTCACCACCAGCCGCTCCACCAGGCCAAGTTCCGGCCACTCGTTCTCCCGCGCCAGGGTGCGGGCCGCCTCCAGCGCGGGCAGCCCCTGGGCATGCAGGGCGTGCGTCCGCTCGCGTACGCGGCTGAGGTAGCCGATGTGGGCGCGCAGCCCGTCCTGGCCGAGCACCGGCCCGTGACCGGGCACGATGGTGCGCGCACCCGTGGCCAGCACCTGCTCGCAGGCCGCGATGACGTTCTCCAGCGGCCCCGCCCAGTGCACCGCGTGGTCGCCCGGGCTCTCCGGCGTCGAGGCGAAGACGATGTCACCCGTGAAGACGACACCGTGCTGGGGGAGATGCACGGTCAGATCGCCCGTCGTGTGGGCCGGCGGCAGACTGGTCAGCAGCACCGGCCGCCCCCCGACCGTCAGCTCCAGGGTGCCCTCGAAAACGGTCGAGGGGTTCCGCACGGTGGTGCGGGACCAGTCGAAGTGGCCGAAGTGCTCGCCCAGGTACCGGCCCACCTGGGAGCCCGACCCCGCCGTCCCGATCAGCCCCGCCAACTGCTGCGGCGTCGGCTCCAGCTCGATGTGGTGCCGCGCCTCACGGGTGGCGATCACCTCCGCGTCCGGCACCACGTCGGCGCCCCACAGATGGTCGCCATTGGCGTGCGTGACGACGACGCGGGAGATGTCCGCGCCGTCGCCGAGCACCTCGCGTGACGCGGCGAGGAACGTCTCGGCCAGCGGCCGGTCGTACGGGGTGTCGATCCACAGCCCGCCGTCCGCACCGGCGAGCAGCCCGCAGTTGGCCAGACCCCACCCGCGCCGCGGGGGATTCCACAGGTAGAGGCCGTCGCCGAGATCACGGAGGGAGGAGGGGGAGAGCGTTTCCATGCGGGCGATTATCCAGTGGCCCCTTCCCGGGGCTTGACGTGGGTGACGAACCGCGCCCACACCTCGCGGGGGAAGACGAGAGTGGGCTGGTGCGCGTCCCCGCGCTGCTTGGTGTCCCGCACCGGGACGGTGGCGTCGAGGTTGGTGGCGACTTCGACGCACGCCTCCCGGTCGTCGCTGTAGCTGCTGGTGCGCCAGGCGGGTGCGGGGGTGCGCTGGATCATGAGCGGTACTCCTGGGCTACTCGGTGGGTGAGGGCGAGAGTCGGTCGGTGACAGGGCGTCCGCGAACACTCTTCGAAGTCCGAGACGTCCTCCGGCTTGCGGGGGAAGTGCCTCCGACCCGGCATGGCCAGCACTATGCCGCGTCTCCGGCGTTTGGTCAGGATGGGGAATGCGCCGAACTGACGAACTCGCGGCTCGCCGCACGAACAGACGTGGAATGTCTCGCCGACCGCAGCACGGCCCGTCTGCGGCGACCAGCCGCTCAGGGGGCTGTTTACGCGGCCTGTTCCCCCTTGCAGTGGGCAAGGAACTGGACCCACGCCTCGCGGGGGAAGACGAGAGTGAGCCGGCTGGCGTCCCCGCGCTGTTTGGTGTCCCGCACCGGGACCGTGGCGTCGAGGTTGGTGGCGACTTCGACGCAGTCGCCATGGGCTCCGCTGTAGCTGCTGGTACGCCAGGCCGGTCTCTGCGCCTGATTCTGGCTGGGGCAACGACTTCTCATTGTTTGGCCTTCGCTGCTATGCGCTTGATCATCGCCACCGAATCCGCTGGAGGGAGGGCATTGGTGCGAGCATCGTCGAAGAGCGCTCGGTAGCTCACCACTTCCGCCTCCCGTTCGACCCATGTGTTGCGGGTCGCTGTCTCCGACAGCACCAGGTCGAGTGCCGTCGGCTGCGGGAAGCCGAGCAGCACGTAAGGACCGAGCATACTCGCGTGCGCACCGCGGGAGAACGGGAGCACTTGGAGGGTGATGTTCGGCCGGTCGGCGAGGTCGACGAGGGCCGCGAGCTGCTCGGCCATCACGGCGGGGCCGCCGACCTGCTGGTGCAGAACGCCTTCGGCCAGGACTGCCCAGAAATGCATGGGGTCCTCGCCCGTGAGCCGGCGCTGCCGGGCCATGCGGACCTGCACGACCTGATCGATCTCCTCGGGCGTCTTCCAGCTTCGTGACGTGACGGCGATGGCACGCGCGTATTCGGCGGTCTGCAGCAGACCCGGAACGACCTGCACCTGGAAGGTGCGGATCTGGGAACAGATGGCTTCCATCTCGATCTGGTCCCGGTAGGCGTCGCTCAGCACGGAGCTGTACTCGTGCCACCAGCCATCACGGCGTCGGCGGTTGGCGCGGCGCGCCAGCGCCGTGAGCCGTTCCCGGGTCCGGGTGTCCGAGATGCCGTAGGCGGTGACGAGGGCGTTCAGGTCCGGCAGCCGGACCGGCACGTGCCCGTTCTCCATGCGGCTGATCTTGCCCTTGGTGCAGTCGAGCACTGCGGCGGCATCAGCTGTGGAGAGACCGGCGGCTTCGCGGAACCGCCGCAGTTCGTCCCCGAGTTGGCGGCCGAGCACGGTGGATGGCTTCACAGGTGGCATGTCCCAGTGGGTATCAGAGCGTGGACCAGGGGCTCCAGCGGTTCCCTGAAAGAGTGAATCGTGCGGCCGATTCGGCATTCAACGTTGCACCATTCATCGCGCGCCCTCCAGGCTGCTGCGCAGCAGCCGAACTCCGGCCGCGCAGCGGGGATTCAGTTGAAGCCGACCTCTTGAACCGGAGCCGCAATGGCCGACAAGCACGACGACGAGACGTATGACGTGAGCTTCCACATCCCCCGCACGCGGCGGAGCGTGCCCCGCGCGCGGGGGATGGTCCGCGCCGTGCTCACGGCCTGGGGCGTGAGCACCGGCACGGCGGCCGACACCGAACTGATCCTGTCGGAGCTGGTCACCAACGCCCTGAAGGCCCGCGCGCCGCGCGACCGCCGGATCGCCGTTCGTATCGCGCGGCAGGACGACGGCGGCGTACGCGTCGAGGTGAGCGACACCAACGCTGCCGAGCCGCAGCGGCGGCACCCCGCTCCGGGGGAGGACGAGGGCGGCTACGGCCTGCTCCTCGTCGACGCGCTGGCGCACCGGTGGGGTACGGAGCGCCGCGCGTGCGGCATCAGCAAGACGGTGTGGGCCCAGGTGCGGGGCGGTACCCCGGCCGAGCCGGCGGAGGTGAGCGCCGCCGCGCTGACCGTACGGCCAGGTCAGCGCGTCCACGCGCACGGCGCGTGGCGCACCGTACGGGCGGTCCGCAGCGAACCGTTCCTGACCGGGGGCCTCGCCCTGGTGCTCTCCCTGGACGAGGGCCCCGCCCTCCGCGTCTCGGCGGCGGAGACCCTCCAGGTACGGAGCGGCCCTGGGACGTGGGCGCCGTGAACGCCCGACAGGGTGGCCGGGTCGGCCACCGTCGCAGGCCGGAAGGTCGAATGCACATCCAGATTCTTGCCGGGCGGCTGCAAGTCCCCTTGCCGGCACGACGGGGAGGTCTTTGCGACGCCTTGCAACCGGGCGTTCGCTCACTGTTAGGCTTGAGGGTGGACTTGATGTTGGGGGCTGGATGTCGTTCGAAGAAGAGTGGGCGCAGCTTCGCGCTGAGGCAGACCGCCGCCGACGTGACTCACTCCAATTGGCCAGTTCCGACACCCCCGGGCCGGGACCTACGGGCGCACCAAATCTGTACCTGGATGACGACCCGGTGCGGACCAAGGCGAAGCGCGTCCACGACAACAAGGGCGAGAACAAAGCCAAGCTCGATGACGCTGAGACACCTGGTCGTACACATAAGGGGTGGGATGCTGGGGCGGCCAGTAATGAATGTGTTGCGGCGTGGCAGAAGCGTCTCAGGGAATTCAGTGATGTCATCGACGACGCGGCCGACGCTCTGACCAAAGCAATGGACAAGCAAATCAGTGAGGACTATTCAGTGTACTCGCGGATGAGAAAGGCCGCCGACTGGATGGAGCACAGCTGATGCCGGTGTCTGTGTCCGACCTGAGGGAGGCGAAACCGCAGCAGTGGCGGGATGCGGCGGATGATATTGCCAGGGCTGCCAAAAAATGCGGACAGATGGCCAGTTTCGCAGGCGACGAAGTCGCAAAAACATTGGGGCAGTGCTGGAAGGGGGACACCGGGGAGTCCGCCCGTAGAAGATTCGTGAAGCATGCTGAGGATTTTTCAGCGGCGAAGGAAGTACTGCAATCCCTGGTGAAAGTGTACGATACTCTGGCCGACGAGATAGAAGGGGCGCAGTCATCGCTCGAAAGTGTTCTTGACTATGCCCGTAAACATGATCTGAAGATACAAGAGAGCGGCCGGGTGCAGCTCGATCACCCGGTTGCGTCGAAGCCGGGCAGCGATTCCCACATGGAACCGGTAGATCACGCCCAGATGCTTGTCGACGAGGCGCTGAACAGAGCCAACAAGGCCGACGTCGAGGCAGCGCGTGACTTGCGGACCATAGCGGGGCTGACGAACGTATCGGATGTCGCACTGATTCGCCAAGCGTTGGAGGATGATTCTCCGCTTGCTCTTGCGCTCAGGCTCAATCAGGGGCGAGGGGACATTCACCCGATCAATGTGTCGCAGTCGCAATTGCGTGCCGTTGAAAATGCTGCTCGCGAGACAGGGATCAGTAAGAAATTGCTTCTTTCCATCCTGTGGCAGGAGCAGCAATGGTACCAGAATATTGACCCGGGATTGAATGGGCCGGCTTCCTGGGTGGGGAGATTCACCAATCAGATTTTCCAGGAAACCATAAAGCCGGACAAATCGCTGGGGATCACCCACATTAAGCCAGACACTGCCCGGCAGGTCCTCCGAGCCCATCCGGAACAGTTTACGCATAATGGGGCCCCGTTGAGCAGGATGGATGACAGCCAGCTCAGCAAGTACATCGAGGAGCATCCCAACGACGCCATCAGAATGAGCGCCTATCACCTTCGTGATCTACGTGCCAACGGTTACGGAGGAGGTACGGACAAAGCACTCTTCACTCTCTATGCAGCGGATACTCCTGATGTACGGGAGAAGAACGAGGCATACGGTGATGAATCCGATATGAGAGGTGGAGACATCAAGGCTCGGGGGCGGAACTGGGATAGGATCTCGCCGTACATTGATGATGCCATGGCCTGGGAGCGGTTGACCGAAAAGGAAAGAGCTGCCGCCGTCAGGCAACTGGAAGCCCAGACGCCGGCCGGGCACCACATCTCTTTGGACCCGATCTACGCTGCGGGAGGGCCGACCACCGGCACGGGCACGGGCGCGCCGAAACCCGGTACTCCGGCACCGAGCCCCGGCCCCTCTCCTACACCTCCGGCCCACTGACACGGAGACGCATGCATACGAGGACGTCGAGGCCGTACTCAAGGCTGACTGTCACGCTGGCTGCGGTTTCACTACTGATGACAAGTGCTTGCGGACTGGGCGGGGATGACTCCCCGCCGCCGTTGAAGCGGATGCCTCGGTCCGTCCCGGAGAAGCCGCTCTATCGCGACGCTTCTGCGGTCGTCGACAAACTGACCGATGCGGGGCTGCCTTGCAAAGTGGTCCGCAAGGCCCCTGAGGTCGAGGGCCGGCTGCCTGCTCTCACCTGCCGCGCCACTGTCGACGGGGAGACGTTCGAGAGCGAGATCGCGGTGTCACCTCCGCGCGACTTCAATCGGGACGAGATCGGCGACACGATTGCCGCACGTCGTGAGTCGACACCGCACCGGGCGGTCGTGGCGGCCGGTAACTGGTTCGTCGACGTGGCCGACCCCCAGTTCGCTCCTCGCTTCGCCCAGGCACTGGGAGGAGTGGTGCTGAAACCGGCTGCGAGTACCGAAGTCCCGGAGTACCGGCTTCCTCGCATTCCTCACAAGCCTCGCTACGCCAGTCCGCAGGACGTGGCTGACCGTTTGGGCCGGATCGCGGGTTGCCGCGACCGGGAAACGACTCCGACCGGCGGTATCGCCTGCAACACGGGCAATCCCCGGGACTCCAACTGCGCCGTTGTGTCGGTGTATTCCTCAGAGGCCAAGCGCGACGAAGAGTTGCGTAGAACGATTCGGTACAAGAATGTGCCTGTACGGATCGTGACGGCCGGGAACTGGTCGGTGAATCTTTGCGACTTCGGGCTTGCCGACGAGGTGGCGAAGTCGATGGGCGGCGTCGTGGTCTCGTACGGCGGATGATGCGGCGACGGCGGCTGTCCACGCGGGACTCGCGAGGACAGCCGCCACCTGGTCGGCTACCGGTTGGTGAAGATGTTGCCCTGGTTCTGGCCGCGGGCCCCCTGCGCGCCCATGCCGTACTGGGCGAGCAGCCCGTTCGCGCCCTCCGCGCCCTGCGGCGGCAGCAGTTCGCTGGGCTGGACGAGGGCGTAGCCCTGGCCCAGGAAGGACAGCTCCCAGCCCTCGCCGGTGGTGCCGCGGCGGCGCCAGACGCCCTGGGAGGAGGTCTGGGCCTGCATCTGGACGCGCAGCCCGCTGGACCAGGCGACGACGGCGTCCGCGTCGGCGTTGACGTAGGTGTCCGGGGTGACGTTCAGCAGCAGGGGCTCGCCCGAGGTCATCAGGGCGACCTTGCCCTGCCCGGTGATGTTGAGGTTGTACGCACCGGTGCCCGAGATGCCGAACTGGCTGTCCACGGAGATGATCTCGTGGTGCAGGGTCGAGTCCATGGCCAGGACGTACGCGGCGTCCACGGTCAGCCCGTCCCGGTCGACGTCCACCACGTGGACGTACTGCGCCACGTTGGCGAGGAAGACCGTGCCCTGGCCGGAGCAGCGCATCAGCGGGAGGTGTTCCTGGGCGGGGCCGCGGCGCTGGCCCTGTGACTGGTACTCGGCGTCGAACTCGATCAGCCCCTGGTAGGCGACCATGGAGCCCTGCCGGGCCAGTACGTCGTCGTGGCCGGTCAGCTGGACCCGCAGGAGCTGCGGGTTCTGCACGGCGTAGCGGTCCTGGGTCTGGACCTCGGCGTATCCGAAGAGTGAACTCTGCACGGCTGTTCTCCTTCCCCCGTCAGCCCCGGATCCGGATGCGGTCCGTGCTGTCCTCGCTCGGCTGGACGACCACGAAGCCCTGGCCGGAGAAGGCGATCTGGTACGCCTCGCCGCTGCCCCGGCCGATCAGTGCGCCCGCCTTCATGCTGCGCTTGCCCTTCATCTTCAGGCCGCTGGACCAGGCCACGAGCGCGTCGGGGTCCACGTAGGTTTCGTCCTCGCCGCGTCCGCAGTCCACCACGACGGGGGTGCCGCGCGTGGTGAGGGCGACCCATCCGGTGCCGCGTACGCCGACGTTGAACAGCCCCTGCCCGGCGAACTTGGCGAGGCCCTTGACGCGCTCGACGCCCCACTGGAGGTGCGCGTCGAAGGCGAGGAGATTGGTGCCGTTGACCGACAGCGACTCCTCGTTGAGGTTGACGCACACCACGTCGGCGCCGTAGTCGGCGAGGTAGAGGAGTCCGTCGCCGCGGCAGAGCATCAGCGGGTTCTGCTCGCCGGTCAGCCACTGGGAGGCCATCTGGCGGACGGCGGGCGGGTTGGCCTCGTACTGGACGAAGCCCTCGTAGGCCACCATCGAGCCCGGGCGGGCGAACAGGTCGTGGCCGGACTGCATGGCGACCTTCACCATATGGGCGCCGTGGTTCTGCATCCTTGCGGTGACGGGCGCTGACGCGAAACCCGCGAGTGCTGCTGGCTGGTTCATGACGGGCTCCCCCTCAGACCTCGTACGGCTGGACGACGATGAAGTTGCCGGGCGCGCCCCGGAACTGGAGGTTCACGCTCTCCCCGCTGTGCCCCGGGTAGGCGTTGCGGCGCAGCCGCACCTGGCTGGAGATGATGACCTGGGCCGCTGCCGACCAGGCGACGACGGCCTGTGCGTCGGCGAACGTCGTGGGCGTGACGGGCAGGACGACGGGCGCGCCCTGCGTCTTGACCACGACCGTGCCGGTGCCGCTGAACTGCATGGTGAACAGCGCGCCGCCGGGAATGCCGTGGCCCTCGATCCGCCGTACCTCGTGCTGCAGCGACTCGTCGAAGGCGAGCACGTTGTCGGCCGAGACGCACAGCGCGTCGCCCTGGAGCTCGACGGGGTGCACATGGGCCGCGTTCTCGGCGAAGAAGACCTGCCCGCGGCCGGTGCAGCGCATCAGTTGCATCTCCTGGCCGGTGGCGTTGCCGACCACGCGGCCGGTGAACCCGGCGCCCTTGTAGGAGAAGTCGACCTTGCCCTGGTAGAGCACCATGCTGCCCTGTTTGGCGAGCACGGGCTGTCCGTCGACGCCGATGTCGGCGCGGATCAGCGAGGGGTTCTGGAGCGTCCAGCGCTGCCCGGTGGGCACCTCGTGGAACTTCTGGAGGACCGCCCCGACGCCGGCGGCCGGGCCCTGCGGGATCTGTGGTGCCTGCGGGGCCTGTCCGGCGCCGAACCCGCCGGGCTGCGGTGCGAACGGGTTGCCCAGCTGCTGGCCCCCGGGCGGGGTGGGCGGGCCGGGCTGCTGGGGCGGCTGGGGTGCCTGCGGTGCCTGGGGGTGTTGGGGAGCTGGGGGCGCCTGCGGGGCCTGGTGCTGCTGCGGGGGCTGAGGCATGCCCGGAGCCCCGAACTGCTGTCCGGGCGGCGGGCCCGGCTGGTGCGGCGGGCCCGGCTGGTGCGGCGGCTGGACGGTTGCGGGGCCCGCCATCGTGGGCGCCCCGTGCATGTCCGGGGCGGGCGGCTGGGGGGCGTACGGTGCCTGCGGTTGCTGTGGCGCGTGCGGTTGCTGTGGCGCCTGCGCCTGGTGCGGCGCCTGCTGGTGCAGTGGAGGCTGCTGGTGTTCCGGGGGCTGGTGAGCCGCTGGTGCCTGCTGGTCGTAGTGGGGCGCCTGCGGCTGCGGTGCCTGCCCGTACTGCGGCGGGACCTGATGCGCCGGCGGCTCCTGCCCGTACGGCTGCGCCTGCGCCGGCTGCGGCGCCGGAGAGGGCTGGGGCGCCGGAGAGGGCTGCGCCTGCTGGGGTGCCTGCGGCTGCTGCGGCGTGGGGCCGGGGCCGGCCGGCGGTGCGAACCCGGGCGCCGGCTGCGGCGCCGCCGGAGCGCCACCGGGCGGGGCGAACCCGGGTGCCGTCGCGGCGGCACCCTCCTGTTCCTCGGCGATCTCACCGCCGAAGTTCTTCAGCAGCGCGTCCAGTCCGCCGTCGAAGCCCTGCCCGATCGCGGCGAACCGCCACACGTCGTCCTTGCGGTAGATGTCGCCCAGCATCACGGCGCGCTCGGTGCTGAACTCCGAGCCGTCGAAGGCGTAGCGGGCGACCTCCTCGCCGCCGGCCACGAGCCGGATCCAGCCGGGGCCGATCTGCGACATCTGCCCCGCGCCGTCCACCGTCGCCGTGAAGGAGAGCCGCTGCACGTGCTGCGGGATGCGCTCCAGCGTCACCCGGAACGACTCGGTGTCCCCGGCCTGCGGGCCCAGGAGCTGGAGGGACTCCTCGGGGGACTTGGGCTGGTTGAAGAAGATGAAGTAGCGGTCGTCGGAGAGCCGCTCCTGTGCGTCCAGCCCGAAACAGCTGATGTCGAAGGAGAGTCCGGCTCCGGCGATCTGCACTCCGACGTACAGATCCGTGCCCGCTGTCAGATCACTGATCCTGGCCTTGTGGCCGCGCTGGAATTCCCTGGGCATACGTAACGACCGTCCCCCATCCCGTGTGGTACGTGCGGTGGGGCCACGCGGAATCGGTCCGGCCCGCCCGCCTGGCCCGGCTGCCCGCCTGGCCCGTCCGGGGCCTGGCCCGGGTCCGGGCGCCGGACAGTTCCCACAGGCTAGCGGGTGCGTCCGGCCCGGGTGGCAGGGCGTACGGTCACGTGACCGTCCCACGACAGCACCGGTACCGTCCCCGCCCCGGTGCGGGTTCGGCGGGGCGGGAGCGCGCAGGCGGGGCGGCGGGTAAGGAAATGTCCATCCCGCGACCTTTCGCGCGTCACTTCGGTTGGCTACGGTCCCAGTCGCGTTCGGCAATGGCATGTACACGAACCATTGGAGGCGGCAGGGATGACCGAAGGAACCACGGGCCGGGGGATATCGCGCAGGCGGGCACTGGGCATGACGGCGGCGGCAGCCGGCCTGGGGGTGACCGGCTCGCTGCTGCCGCCCTCGCTGCGGCAGGCCATCGCCGCCGACGCCGCCGGGGCCGGACGCGGCAAGGGGCGCGGCGGACTCGACGACATCCGGCACGTGGTGATCCTCATGCAGGAGAACCGTTCGTTCGACCACTACTTCGGCACGCTGCGCGGCGTGCGGGGCTACGGCGACCGCAACGCGATCACCCTGCCCGGCGGCAAGAGCGTCTTCGAACAGCCGGGCCTCCTCGGTGCCGGTACCGTCCTGCCGTTCTCCGTCCGGGAGGCGGCCGAGGCGCAGCAGCAGGAGGCGCAGTACATCGGCGACCTCGACCACGGCTGGGCCGGCGGCGCCAAGGCGTGGCACGGCGGCTGGATGGACAACTGGGTCACCGCGAAGACCGCCGCCACCATGGCGCACTACGACCGCGCCGACATCCCCCTCCAGTTCGAACTGGCCGAGACGTTCACGATCTGCGACGCCTACCACTCGTCCATCCACTCCTCCACCAGCCCCAACCGCAACCACCTGGTCAGCGGCTGGACCGGCTACGAGCCCGGCAGCGGCAGACGCGCGGTGGGCAACGACGCGTACGCGGAGGACACCCACCGCGGCTACGCCTGGACGACGTACCCCGAACGGCTGCAGAAGGCGGGCCACTCCTGGCAGGTCTACCAGGAGTGGGACAACTTCACCGACAACAACCTGGAGTTCTACGCCTCCTTCAAGGCGGTGGCCCGCAAGGCGCTGGCCGAGGTGGCGGGCGTCACGAACATGACCGCCTTCTACGGCAGGATGGCCGAGGCCGACGCGGCGGGCCGCGAGCGGCTGCTGGCCGCCCTGGACAAGGGGCTGGCCGCACTCGGCGAGAACGAGCGCAGCCTCTTCGACCGTGCCCTCTTCCGCGGGGAACCCGGCAGCACCGCCGAGGCGTTCGCCGCCGACGTGGACGCCGGACGGCTGCCCGAGGTCAGCTATCTGGTGCCGTCCGCCGCCGACTCCGAGCACCCGGGCAGCTCGTCCCCGATCCAGTCGGCGACCTTCGTCTACAAGGTGCTCGACGCGCTGGGCCGCAACCCCGAGGTGTGGCGGCACACCGTGCTGCTGCTGATGTTCGACGAGAACGACGGCTACTTCGACCACGTGCCGCCGCCGGTGCCGCCCGCCGACGTGACGGACGAGTACTGGCAGGGCAACCCGACGGGGCTGGGCATGCGGGTGCCGATGACGGTCATCTCGCCGTGGACCGTGGGCGGTTACGTCTGCTCCCAGGTCTTCGACCACACCTCGGTCATCCGTTTCCTGGAGCGCTGGACCGGGGTGCGCGAGCCGAACATCTCCGCCTGGCGGCGCACCGTCGCCGGCGACCTGACCAGCGCGTTCGACTTCTCCCGGCACCGCCGTCAGCCGCGTACCGACAAGCCCGGGGCCATCCCGCCCTTCACCGCGCGCTGGCGGCCCCGTCCGCCGGCCGAGCAGGAGCAGCCCCGCCAGGAGCCCGGCCGGCGCAGGGCCCGCCCCCTGCCGTACCAGCCGGACGCCGACGCGGTGTACGACAGCGGAGCCGCGCGGGTCACGCTCCGGATGCGCAACAGTGGCCGGGCCAGTGCGCACCTGGCGCTCTACCCGTACGCGGGGGAGTACGCCACGCCCCGCCACCACGACGTACAGGGGGAGCGGGAGGAGCGGGTGCCGGTCAAGGACGGCGCCTACCGGTTCACGGTGACCGGACCGAACGGTTTCCGCCGCGAGTTCGCCGGCAGCGCCGAGGGGGCGGCGGCCCGCGCCGAGGTCACCAGCCGGATCGAGGGGCACTCCCGTCAGCTGCGGCTGCGGCTGGCCAACCAGGGCGACAGCACCCTCACCTTCCGTCTGGAGCCGCTCGCCTACAGCGACGCCGAACCGCGCACCGTACGGCTGGCGCCGGGCACCCGGCGGACGGTCGTCCACCGCACCGGCGCGGCGCACGGCTGGCACGACCTGGCCGTGCGGGTCGCCGAGGACGAGACCTTCCAGCGGCGCCTGATGGGGCACATCGAGAACGGTGAGGAGTCGGTGACCGGCTGAGACGCTCCGCGAAAGTTCCCCAGCGGCCCGGTATGTGGGTATCACCACAAAGGCCGCAAAGGATCTTTTCGGGGTGGCACTCTGCTGGAAACGGAACCCGCCGTACCGGCCGGGTGTCTTTCCCGGCCGCCGGGACCCCGCCCGCGCGCCGTGCCCGCAGCCCGGGCCGGCGCCATCGCGCACACCCGCGGCGGTCCGGCCGCGGGCGCGGCCGGCTTGTTCCGTCCCTGCCCGTGCGACCCGATAGCAGGCGACGCCCGTGACCGCTCTTGCCCGCTGGTGCCTGAGGCGCCGCCTCCTCGTCCTGCTGCTGTGGCTGGCCACGCTCGCCGGGGCGGTCACCGCCTCGGCGCTGGCCGGCAGCGTCTACTCGGACGACTACGGCGCCCCCGGCACCGAATCGGGCAGGGCCGCCCAACTCCTCACCAAGGCCTTCCCCGACCGCGGCGGCGACAGCGACACCCTCGTATGGCACACCGACGAGGGCGACGTACGCGCCGCCCCCGTCCGGGACCGGATGACCGACACCCTGCGCGAGGTTGCCCGGCAGCCCGCCGTCGCCTCCGTCGCGTCCCCCTACGACACGGGCGGCGACGGGCAGATCAGCAAGGACGGCACCACCGCCTACGCCCGCATCACCTTCCACGAGACCGCCGACGACGCCGACGACGACGCCGCCGAGCAGCCCCGTCAGGTGATGGAGACCGCCAGGAAGGCCGCCGGCGACGGACTCCAGGTCGAGGCGGGTGGGGACAGCGCCGGCACCACCGAACCGCCCAAGGGGAAGACCGCCGAAGCCATCGGACTGGCCGCCGCGGCCGTCGTGCTCTTCCTCGCCTTCGGCTCCCTGGCCGCCACCGCCCTGCCCCTGATCACCGCCGTCGTCGCGGTCGGCACCGCGGCGGCCGGGATCGGACTGCTCAGCCATGTGATGACGGTCGCCGGCTTCGCCCCCATGCTGGGCATGCTCGTCGGCCTGGGCGTCGGCATCGACTACGCCCTGTTCATCGTCACCCGGCACCGCAGAGGACTGCGCGCCGGACTGCCCGTGCGGGAGGCCGCCACGCGCGCCGTGACCGTCTCCGGGCGCGCCGTCGTCTTCGCCGGGGCCACCGTCTGCATCGCCCTGCTGGGCATGTTCGTGCTGCGGCTGAGCTTCCTCAACGGCGTCGCGCTCGCCGCCGGGCTCACCGTCGTGCTGAGCGTGGCCGCCTCCGTCACCCTCCTGCCCGCCCTGCTCGGCATGATCGGCATGCGGGCCCTCTCCCGCCGCGAGCGGCGCCGGCTGACCGAGCACGGGCCCCGCCCCGACCGGCCCACCGGCTGGGCCATGCGCTGGTCCGCGCTGGTCGAACGCCACCCCAAGGCGCTCGGCCTGTGCGCCGCGCTGCTGATGGCCGTCCTCGCCCTGCCCACCCTCAGCCTCCACCTGGGCACCTCCGACCAGGGCAACGACCCGGCCACCAGCACCAGCCGCAAGGCCTACGACCTGCTCGCCGACGGTTTCGGGCCCGGCACCAACGGCCCGCTCACGCTGGTCGGCGAACTCGGCGGCACCGGTGACCGGCTCGCCTTCGACCACCTGCCCGACGCGCTCCGCGCCACCCCGGGCGTCGCCCAGGTCAGCGGCCCCGAGTTCGACGGCAGCGGCGACACCGGTGTCATCACCGTGGTGCCCGACACCTCACCCCAGTCCAAGGCCACCTCCGACCTGGTCGACCGGCTGCGCGGCGAGGTGCTGCCCGAGGCCGAGGACGGCTCCACCATGCGGGTCCTGGTCGGCGGCCCCACCGCCGGCTACGACGACTTCGCCGACATCATCGTCGGCAAGCTGCCGCTGTTCGGCGGCGTGGTGACCGGACTGGGCTGTCTGCTGCTGCTCCTCGCCTTCCGCAGCATCGGCATCCCCCTCAAGGCCGCAGCCATGAACCTCGCGGCGGTCGCCGCCTCCTTCGGCGTCGTCGTCGCCGTCTTCCAATGGGGCTGGGGCAGCGAACTGCTCGGCCTGGGCAGCGCCGGCCCGATCGAACCCTTCCTGCCCGTCATCATGATCTCGGTGCTGTTCGGGCTCTCCATGGACTACCAGGTCTTCCTCATCAGCCGCATGTACGAGGAATGGCGACTGACCGGGGACAACCGGCGCGCGGTGCGGGTCGGCCTCTCGGAGACCAGCCGGGTGATCAACTCGGCGGCCGTCATCATGATCTCCGTCTTCGGCGCCTTCGTCCTCAGCGGGGACCGCATCATCGCCATGTTCGGCATCGCACTGTCCGCCGCCGTCGCCCTGGACGCCTTCGTCCTGCGCACCCTGCTGGTCCCCGCCCTGATGCATCTGCTCGGCGGCGCCAACTGGTGGCTGCCCCGATGGCTGGACCGCCGGCTGCCGCGCATCAGCATCGAACCGGCCGACTGCGCACCCGGCGGCGCCTCCCTCCCCGGTCCGTCCGCCCCGCGCGAAGCGCGGGACCTCGCCCGCCCCCGCACCTAGCACCGCCCCGCCTAGGGCACCCCCTTACGTACGGCCCCGGCACGCCTAGGGCGGCCGGGCCGGTGCGCTAAGTCGGCCGTGCCGGCAGGACACGGCAGTTGCCCGATGTGCCGGCCCGGCGCCCGGCGCCAGTGTGGAGACACATCGTCCGCACGACATCGAGGGGGACACCACCGTGTTCTACGACGCCGACATCCACTACCGGCTCCGCATGGCCGACCTGCGGCGCGAGGCCGACCACGAGCGGCTGGTGCGCCAGGCACGGGCCGCACACGAGGGGAAGGAGAAGAACGGCGCCGCGGCGCGCTCCCGCCCCGCCCGCCGGTCCGGCCGCCGCGACGACGGCCGGGGAGGGACGGAGTGGGTCGAGGCGGCCTGAGCACGGGCCCGCGCGCGGAAGACGGATGCCCCGTGACGGTGCCGGATGCCATGCTGAGCACCGTGCCCCTTCACACCAGCGTCAGCCCCGTCTTCGTCGGCCGGGCAGCGGAACTGGCCGCGCTCACCGACGCCCTCACCCGTGCCGCCGAGGGCGCCCCGCAGGCCCTGCTGCTCGGCGGCGAGGCAGGCGTGGGCAAGACCCGGCTGCTGGAGGAGTTCCTGGAACGGGCCCGCGCGGCCGGCAGCGTGACCACCGTGGGTGGCTGCCTCGAACTGGGCGCCGACGGCCTCCCCTTCGCACCCTTCACCACGGCGCTGCGCGGCCTGCGCAGCGCCGTGGACCCGGCCGTGCTGGCCGCCGCGGCCGAAGGCCGCGAGAGCGAACTCGCCCGGCTCCTCCCGGACCTGGCGGCACCCGCCACAGCCGCCGCACCCGCCGACCGGCGCGACGAGTACGCCGACGCGGACGCCGACGGCGGACGGGCCCGGCTGTTCGAGGCCACCGCCCAGCTGCTGGAGCGGCTCGCCGCCCGCCGCACCCTCGTCGTCGCCCTCGAAGACCTCCAGTGGGCCGACCGCTCCACCCGCGAACTGCTCGGCTACCTCATCCGCTCCCTGCGCGCCTGCCGTCTCGTACTGCTGGCCACCTACCGCAGCGACGACATCCACCGCCGCCACCCGCTGCGCCCCTTCCTCGCCGAACAGGACCGGCTGCGCACCGTCCTCCACCTCCAGGTGCCGCGCCTCACCCGCGCCGAGGTCCACGCCCAGATGACCGGCATCAACGGCGCCGAACCCGACAGCGCACTGGCCGACGAGGTCCACCGCCGCTCCGAGGGCATCCCCTTCTTCGTCGAGGAACTCACCGCCACCTGCGCCTCCTGCTCCATCAGCGACTCGCTGCGGGACCTGCTGCTCGTCCGCCTCGAAGCCCTGCCCGAGCCGGCCCAGCGCATCGTGCGGCTCGCCGCGGGCGGTGGCTCCGCCGTCGAACACGCCCTGCTGGCCGCCGTCGCCCGGCTCGGCGAGGACGCACTGCTCGAAGCACTCCGCGCCGCCGTCGGCGCCAACGTGCTGCGGCCCACCGACGACGGCAGCGGCTACCACTTCCGGCACGCGCTGCTGAGCGAAGCGGTCCGCGAGGACCTCCTCCCCGGCGAACTCGCCCGCATCAGCCGCCGCTACGCCGAAGCCCTGGAAGCCGACCCCGGCCTGGTACGGGACGAGGAGCGGCTGGCCCGCCTCGCGCACTACTGGTACCGCGGCCGGGACGCCGCCAAGGCCCTGCCCGCCGCACTGGCCGCCTCCGTCGAGGCCCGCCGCCGGCACGCCTACGCCGAGGAACACCAACTGCTGGAACGCGTCATCGAACTGTGGGACGAGGTGGCCGAGGACACCAGGGAAGCACTCCCCGCCCTGATCGTCCCCCGCACCTTCCCCCGCACCGACGCGTGCGGGCGGGCCGCGGACACCGGCCGCCGGGCGAGGCCGCCCCGTTTCACGGACGTCCTGGCCGAAGCCGTCGTCGCCGCCCGCACCAGCGGTGATGTGGCCCGCGCCAAAGTGCTCACCCGCCGCGCCCTGGCCCGGCTCGACGAGCACAAGGACCCGCTCACCGCCGCCTGGTTTCAGCTGCGGATGGCCATGCTCACCGAGGACGTCGGAGGCGGCGACGGCTGGGCGCACATCGCCAGGGCCCAGGAACTGGTCCGCGGCCTGCCCCCTTCGCCCGTGCACGCCGAGATCCTCACCAGCGCCGCCGGCTGGGGCATGGTGCACCGCCCCGGACGCGAGGCACTGGCCACCGCCGTACGCGCCGTCGAACTGGCCCGGATCGTCGGCGCCACCGCCATCGAACTCCAGGCCCGCGTCACCCTCGGCTCGCTGCTCGCCGAGTCCGGCGCCCTCGAGGAGGGCCTCACCGAGATGGCCCGCGCCCGCGACGAGGCCGACGAGGCAGGACTCACCGGCGTCATGACGTCGGCCGCCACCACCATCGCCGTCGAACTGGAGGCCGCCGGCCGCTCGGCGCAGGCCGCGGAGGAAGCCGCCCGCGCCGCACACGTCGCCCAGCAGCGCGGCCGTCCCAACTCCTACGCCGGCGCACTCGCCGGGCAGGCCGAGGCACTGCTGTCCACCGGCGCGTGGGAGCGGGCCGCACAACTGCTGGACGAGGCCCGGAGCGCAGCCCGCGCCGCCGACGTCCGCGCCTGGGTCGCACTGCTGCGCGCCCGCCTCGCCCACGGCAGGGGCGATCCGTCCGCCCTGCGCGCCGCCGTCGAGGAGGCCGTGGCCGCCCTCGGTCCCTCCCGCACGCTCGACCCCCAGAAAGCCGTCGAGCTGCGGCACCACACCATGACCCTCGCCGCCGAACGCGGCGACCTCGCCGAGGCCCGCGCCGAGCTGGCCCGCGCCCTGGACGAGGGCTTCCGGCCCGGCAGCCACCCGCAGGCCTGGGCCCTGCTGACCGGCGCCGCCTGCCACGAAGCCGCCACATGGGGCCTGCCCGGCGCCTGTTACGGACGCGCCACCGTACTGGGCCGGCTGCGCCGCGCCGCCCGGCAACTGCCGCGGCCCGCAGCGGTGTGGGAGGGGTACGCGCTGCTGCTGGAGGCCGAACTCGCGCGGGCCGAGGGGCGGTACGAGCCGGCCCTGTGGGAGGCCGCCGTCCGCGCCCTGGAACCCGTCGGCCGCCCCCACCCCCTGGCCCACGCCCGGCTGCACTGGGCGGAGGCGCTGCTGGAAGCGGGCACGCTCCCGGCGCCGGGTGCGCCCGCGCCGGCCCGGCTGCTGCGGGAGGCGCACAGCACGGCCGAACTGCTGGGGGCCGTCCCGCTGCGGACCGAGGCCGAACAGCTCGCCGCCCGCACCCGCACCGATCTGACCGCCGCCGCGGAGGAGCACCCGGCGCGGCAGGTGCCGAGGGCCCCCAGCGACCCGGCCGCGTCCTTCGGCCTCACCCGCCGGGAGCGGGACGTCCTGGAACTGGTCGCGGAAGGGCTGAGCAACCGGCAGATAGCCGAACGTCTGCACATCGCGCCGAAGACGGCCAGCGTGCACGTCTCCAACATCCTGGCGAAGCTGGAGGTCGCCACCCGGGGCGAGGCGGCGGCACTGGCCTACCGCCTCCGGCTGGTGCGGCCCGGCAGTCTGCCGGCACCCACGGCCGGCACACCCCGGCGCACGGCCCCCGCCCCGGCCGGGAGCCCCGCCCCCGGGCCCGGCCGCCGTTAGGACGCGCCGGCGGTGGCGGCACCCCGGCGCCGGGAGGAAGGTCCCGGCGCCGGCTGCGGTACTCCGCGCCTACCGCTCCGGCGGCCCCGCGGGATCCGGGGGTCCCACCCGGTCCGCAGGTTCCACCCGGTCCGCAGGCCCCTCCCGGTCCGCAGGCCCCTCCCGGTCCGCAGGTTCCACCCGGTCCGTGGGTCCCACCGGTTCCGTCGGCTCCGCCAAGTCCGTGGACTCACCCGGGTCCGCCGGGTCCGCCGGCTCCGGGACCTCCGCCGGGTCCACCAGCTCCTTCCCGCTCCACCGGCTGCGCCGGTTCGGCCGCGGGGCGGGGGCGGATCACGACGTGGCCGGAGGCCAGGTCGATCGGGCCCTTGCCCGGGTCCGTGCTGCCGGTCTCCACCCGGGTGTGCTCCAGCCGCTGCCGCTCGTCGTCGGTGTGCTTGCGGTTCGGGGAGAACAGCTCCTCGATCAGGTTGAACACATGACCACCCTCAGCGCACCTGGAGCCTGAGGATACGGTCGTCCCCCTTCTCCGGTGAGCCACGTCCGTCCGTCTCGCTCGTGACCAGCCAGAGACCGCCGCCACCACCGGTGCCGTGGTCGGCGACGACCGTGCGGAGCCGTCCGTACTTTCCCTTCAGGAACGCCTGCGGGGCGGCTGAGGGTTCCGCGCCCCGCAGAGGGATACGCCACAGCCGTTCGCCGCGCAGCCCGGCCATCCACACGGAACCCTTGGCGATCGCGATGCCGCTGGGCGAGGCATCGGCGGTGCGCCACTGCTCGACGGGGTCCCGGAACCGGCCCTTGCCGCTCCTGCCCTCCGCGTCCGGCCAGCCGTAGTTCTTGCCGGGTTCGATCAGGTTGAGCTCGTCCCAGGTGTCCTGCCCGAACTCGGAGGCCCACAGCCGCTTGTCGCGGTCCCAGGCGAGGCCCTGCACATTGCGGTGGCCCCAGCTGTAGACGACGGAGTCGGAGGCGGGGTTGCCGTGGCCGGGCGGTTCGCCGTCCGGGGTCATCCGCAGGATCTTCCCGCCGAGCGATTTCCTGTCCTGGGAGAGCCGCCCGTCGCCGGACTCGCCGGTACCGGCGTAGAGCATGCCGTCGGGGCCGAACGCGATCCGGCCCCCGTTGTGCAGCTGTCCCTTGGGGATGCCCTTGAGGACAGTGTCGGGCGCGCCCAGCTGTTCGCCGGGTTCCTTCTTGTCGTCGTAGACCATCCGCACGATGCGGTTGTCGGAGGCGGAGGTGAAGTAGGCGTACACCCACTTGCCGGCCTGTTCGCCCTCCGTGGGAACGGCCAGCCCCAGCAGACCGCCCTCGCCGCCGGGGGAGACCCCGGGCACGGTGCCGGCCTCGGTCTTCTTGCCGCTGTCCTTGTCGATGCGGAGGATCTTCCCGGTGTCCCGCGAGGAGACCAGCAGATCTCCGCCGGGCAGCGGGGCCAGCCCCCACGGCGATTTCAGCCTGGTCGTCAGCGTCTTGACGACCTTCACGGAACCCTTGGCGGGCGGTGCCGCCCCCGAGGGCGCCCGCTCGCTCGGCCGGCTGTCCCGCGAGGGGCCGGCGTCCGCGTCGCCGCCCCCGCCGGAACATCCGGCGGCGAGCACCGCCGTACAGACCACCCCGACAACCACACCCGTCGCACGTCGCACGTTCCGGCTCCTCGCCCTCGGCCAGCGGACCTCTCCCCAGGGGATCACATCCTCCCCGGGCGCGGGCTCTCCCACGCGAACCGGGACGGCCGCCACGCGGCGGGTCCTGCCGGCGTTCCCCTCCCGGTGCCGGCCCGGCGGTGCGGCGGCTTCAGTCCCAGGAACCCTGCGCCGGGGGCAGCCGGGCGATCTCCGCCAGGTCGCCCTCCCGCAGCACGAGTCTGCTCGCGGCGGCGTTCTCCGTGACCCAGTGGGGTTTCTTCGTGCCGGGGACGGGGATGACGTGGCGGCCCTGGGCGAGGACCCAGGCGAGCGCGACCTGGCCCGGGGTGGCGTTGCCGTGGCGGCGGGCGACCCGGCGCAGCCCGGCGACGATGGGCTGGTTGGCGGCCATCATCTCCGCGGTGAAACGGGGGTGCCGGGCGCGCAGGTCGTCGGGTTCGAAACCGCCGCCGGTGGTGAGGGCGCCGGTCAGATAGCCGTTGCCCAGCGGCATGGCGGCGAGGAAGCCGACGCCGCGGACCTCGCACCAGGGCAGCAGCCGCTCCAGCGCCTCCCTGGACCACACGGACAGTTCGGCCTGGACGGCGCTGACGGGGAAGACCTGCTGGACGCGTTCGAGCGCTCGTATCGTCCCGTCGTGGATGTCGGCACCGGCCCGCCGGTCCGCCCGGGCGCCGACGGCGCAGAAGCCCAGCGCGCGCACCTTGCCGGCCGTCACCAGTTCCGCCATCGCGCCCCAGGTCTCCTCGATCGGTACCTCGGGGTCGGCGCGGTGCAGCTGGTAGAGGTCGATGACGTCGGTCTGGAGCCGGCGCAGTGAGGCGTCGCAGGCACGGCGCACATAGCTGGGGCGGCCGTTGGCGACGATGTGCTGTTCGCCGACCAGCAGCCCGCACTTGGTGGAGACGAACGCGTCGCGGCGGCGTTCCCTGAGCACCCGCCCCAGCAGCAGTTCGTTGGTGAAGGGCCCGTACATGTCGGCGGTGTCCAGCAGGGACATTCCCGCGTCCAGGGCGGTGTGCACGGCGCGCATGGAGGTCTCGCCGTGCTGCTGCGAGGAGGAGTAGGCCCAGCTCATCGGCATACAGCCCAGTCCCACGGCGCCCACGCCGAGGGCTGCCGCACCGATCGTCCTGCGCTCCACCTGGCTCTCCTGCTTCCTCCGGACGGCCCCCCAAACTAGCGGCTGCCTCCGGTGTCACTCACGTTCACCCCGGTCACAGCATCCCCGGGGCGTCCGGAGCCTCGTCCGGGAGGCACCCCGGCACCCCGGTACGGCGTGCCATTAGTCTCTCCCCATGGCTGCTGCGACGGAGGTCTGGCTCTCGCTCCCGCCGGAGAGCGTCGAGGGCCTGCCCGACTCCCTGACGTACCGGTACTGGAACGGAGAGGAGGAGTTCCCGGCGGACCCCGCGGACTGCGCCTTCTACGTCGTTCCCTATTACCAGGGTGCAGAGGTCGCCGTACGGCCCCTCCCGCTGATGACGGGCGTCCGTGTCGTCCAGACCCTCACAGCGGGCATCGACCACATCGCGTCCGCCATCCCGCGCCTCCCCACCGGTACGAGGGTGTGCAACGCGCGCGGCGTGCACGACGCGAGCACCGCCGAGCTCGCCGTGGCACTCACCCTCGCCGCCCTCCGTGACCTGCCCGGATCGGTGCGCGCCCAGGACCGCGGCGCGTGGCTGCCCGGTTTCCGGCCGGCGCTCGCCGACCGCACGGTGCTGATCGTCGGCTACGGCGCGGTGGGGGAGGCCGTCGAGCGGCGGCTGCTGCCGTTCGAGGTCGCCGCCGTCCACCGGGTGGCCCGCTCGGCACGGCAGGCCCCGCTGGGCGAGGTCCGGCCACTGAGCGAGATCGGCGAACTGCTGCCGCTCGCCGACGTGGTGATCCTGGCGACGCCGCTCACGGACGAGACCCGCGGTCTGGTGGACGCCGCGTTCCTCGCCCGGATGAAGGACGGGGCGCTGCTGGTCAACGTGGCGCGCGGCGGGGTGGTCGACACCGGCGCGCTGATCGCCGAGACCGGCACCCCCGCATCGGCGCCGGGCGCGGAGGACGGCGTTCCGGGGCGGCTGCGGGCGGCACTCGATGTGACCGACCCCGAACCCCTGCCCGAAGATCACCCGTTGTGGCGGATACCCGGAGTGCTGATCACTCCGCACCTCGGAGGGATCACTTCCGCGTTCCATCCGCGTGCCGCCAGACTCCTCGCGGAGCAGCTGAGGCGCTGGGCGGCCGGTGAGGAACTGGTGAACACGATGGCCGTGGCGTAGATCCCGTAAACCCTCCCGGGCCGTCAGGGGCCACGCTACGGGTCCGTACGACTGCGCCCTGTACCGATCCTCCCTCTTGTGGTTACGGTCTGTATTGGGACTATGTCCCAGAGTGACGAACCTGGTGTATCGTCCCGAGCGGGGGGCGAAACCCGGACACGAGGGGGGCGACGGGCGAATGCACGATCAACGGACGAACTGCCGCACGGGGCGCGAGGACCGCGCCGGCGAATCTCCCAACCGCCAGACACGGCGCCCGCGTTGCGCCGGCCGGGCACCCGCGGCACTCGCCGCACAGGCGGCCCGCCTCACGCGCACGACGCGGAACGCATCCGACCGCCGGGCCCGCTTCGCCAAGTGGCCCCCGTCCGGACGGATGGCGCGATGACCACCCACGAAGCGGCCCCGAGGCGGGGCACGTACTGGACGGACGCACCTGGAAAACAGCACACCGGCACGGCCCGCAGCGAGCCGGTGCCGCCCCAGCCGCGCGGAGGAGGCTCGGGCGGGACCAGGCGAGCGGGACTGGTCACGCAGGTGGTTCTGGCGGCGGTCTGCGCCTGCTACGCCGTCGGGGCGGCGCTCGGCTGGGGCTCGCAGACCCTCGCCCTGATCATGGGCGACTTCGGACTCAGCGCGGCGGCGCTGCTGGCCGCGGGCTCCTGCCTGTGGTATGCGCACACCCAGCGGCGGAACACCGAGGGTGCCGGAGCGGCCCATCTGCCCCCGGCCGAACGGGCCCGCCTGCGGGCGAGCCGCCCCGCCTGGGTGCTCTTCAGCGTCTCCTCGCTGATGGCCGGCCTGGGCAACGGCGTATGGGGCTGGTACGAGCTGGTGCTCGACCAGCCGGTGCCCCGGCCGTCGCTGGCGGACTTCTGCTTCCTGCTGTTCGCGCCGCCGGCCATCGTCGGCCTGCTGGTGCTCGCCAAGCGCCCCGTCACCCGCGCCGGCTGGATCTGCCTCAGCCTCGACGCCTGGCTGATCGGCGGCTCACTGCTGACCCTCTCCTGGTCGCTGGCGCTCGCCCACACCGCCTACTGGCAGGGCGACTCGGTGGCCAGGGCCGCGCTCAACCTGGCCTACCCGCTGCTGGACATCGTGCTCGTCAGCATGGTCCTGGCGCTGCACTTCAGGCGGTCGGCCGCACACCGCAGCGCACTGAACACCGCGGTCGGCGCCCTCGCGCTCACCGTGCTGTGCGACGCGCTGTTCACCTCGCCGCTGCTGCGCCAGCACTACTCCTCCGGTCAGCTGCTGGACGCCGGCTGGTTCGCCGGGTCGCTGCTGCTCGCCTACGCGCCCTGGGTCGGCAGGCGCACCAGGACGGCCGGCAGCGTGCCGCCGCAGCCCCTGGCCACGGCACGCGAGGCCGAGGCCCGCGCCACCCACCCCAGCCGGCCGATCACCGGTTCGCTCAGCGCCCTGACGCCCTACCTGGCGGCGGCCGTGTGCACGCTGGGCATCCTCTACAACTCCGTGGACGGCCGGGAGCTGGACCGCGTCGTCCTCTACACGGGGTGCACGGTGGTGCTCGCCCTCGTGCTGCGGCAGGGCATCATGCTGCTGGACAACATCACGCTCACCCAGGAGCTGGCCCAGAAGGAGAACCACTTCCGCTCCCTGGTCCAGGGGTCCAGCGACGTCATCATGATCACCGCGGCCACCGGGAAGCTCCGCTACGTCTCACCGGCGGCGGCCGGGGTATACGGACGCGACGCCGAGGACCTGGTGGGCGCCGAGCTGTCCTCCCTGGTGCACCCCGAGGACCTCGGCCAGGTGCTGCACGAGCTGCGCCGCTTCCTGGCCACCTCCTCCGAGAAGGAGTCGTGCACCAGAATCGAATGCCGCTTCCGGCACGGCGACGGCCACTGGCTCAACGTCGAGTCCACGGTCAACCGCTACCAGGGCGGGCTCATCTTCAACAGCCGGGACGTGACCGAACGCGTGCGGCTCCAGGCACAGTTGCAGCACAACGCCTCGCACGACGCGCTCACCGACCTGCCCAACCGCGCCCTGTTCACCGAACGGGTCCGTCAGGCCATCGGCGGACGCCGCGGCGGTGACTGCGGCACGGCCGTGCTCTTCATCGACCTGGACGGCTTCAAGGCGGTCAACGACACCATCGGCCACCAGGCGGGCGACGAACTGCTGGTGCAGGCCGCGCGCCGGCTGCACGACTCGGTGCGCTCCGGCGACACCGCGGCCCGGCTCGGCGGCGACGAGTTCGCCGTGCTCATCCGGGGCGACGGCGAGCCGGGACGCAAGCCCGACGCCGAGCGCGAACTGCGTATCCGCGACATCGCCGACCGGCTGCGGATCACCCTCTCCGACCCGTACCGCGTCGAGGGCACCGAGGTGCGGGTGGCCGCCTCCATCGGCATCGCCTTCGCCGAGCCGGGCATCACCCCCGGCGCCCTGATGCGCAACGCCGACCTGGCGATGTACCGCGCCAAGCAGGCCGGGAAGGCGCGGGTGGAGCTGTACGCGCCGCAGATGCAGGCCGAGGTCGTCAAGCGGGCCGAACTGGCCGCGCGGCTGCGCAGCGCCCTGCACGACGGCGAGTTCGCACTGCTGCACCAGCCGATCGTCGAGCTGTCCAGCGGCAAGATCACCGCCATCGCCGCCGAGGCACGCTGGCGCTCCGCCCAGGGCATCCTCTTCACCCCGGCCGAGTTCCTGCGCACCGAGGGTGCCTCGGCGCGCGAGGCGCGGGGTGTGGGCGGCGAGCGGGCCGCCGAGGTCAGCCGCTGGCTGCTGGAGGAGGCGGTGCAGCAGGCAGCCGCCCGTCAGCGGGCCGGCTACGGCGCCCCGGTCACCGTCAGGCTGCCCGCGCGGCGGCTGACCGAGCCGGGGATGGAACCGCACAGCATCGGCGCACTGCTGGCGCGGCACGGGCTGGCCGCGGCGCCGGGGCCCACCGGGGGCACGGCGCTGGGTGCGCCCGCCGCCAACGCGGGGGTGCCGGGGGCGCCGGGCGCGCTGATCCTGGAGCTGTCGGACAGCGACCCGCGCATCCCGCTGGACGAGCTGGAGCGGCGGCTGACGGCGCTGCGCCGGCTGGGGGTGCTCATCTCGCTGGACGGCTTCGGCAGCGGTGCCTCCGGGGGCGCCTCCATCGCCGCGCTGCGCCGGCTGCCGGTGGACATCCTGCGGCTGGACAGGGGGCTGACGGACGGCATCGTGGAGTCCTCCCGGCAGCGCAAGATCACCGCCGGGCTGCTGCGGATCGCCGGTGACCTGGGGCTGACCACCGTCGCGGAGGGCGTGGACGCTCCCGAGCAGGCCACGCTGCTGCGCGAGATGGGCTGCACGCACGGCCAGGGCGCCGTCTTCTCGGGGCCGCTGGACGAGCACCGGCTGCGTACGGCGCTGGCCCGCGGGGTGTACGCGGTGCCCGAGTCGAGCCGCAGCGGGGGTGCCTCGGGCTACGGTGAGGAGCACCCGGAGGGCCGGGACGCCGTCGCGGTGGCGGGCGTGCTGCCGGTGCGGCCGGGGCCGGCCACCCGTCCGGGCGGGCCGCTGGGGTCGGCAGCCGGAACGCTGACCGTACGGCAGCAGGGCACGCCGGGGGCGCTGACGCACCCCACGGTGCGCTCAAATGCTGAGACGCCCGTCCCACCCACTTGACACTCGGGGCTTGACGGGGAGAGGGTCGTCATCATGCGCACCCGACTTCTCGTAATTGGACAGCGCGTCTGCTGAACCGGGTTCCCCCGAACCCGCGTATCAGCGGCGCGCTCCCCTCGCTTGCCTTTGGGCACGAGGGGTTTTTTGTTGCACCAGCACCTGAGCCCTCCCCCAGCGGTAGCCCGACATCTCCGGCACATCCGTCACAGCCCACGCCGAGCGACCGCCCCACACCGAGCGTCAACCCTCACTCGCCGAGAAGAGACAAGCGATGACCGAACAGGCCACCGGGGCCCCGAAGCCGCAGCCGCGGGCCCGCAGCGGCGGGCAGCAGCCCACTCCCGTTCCGTCCCAGGCCGCCCAGCGCATCACGGGCGCCCAGTCCCTCGTCCGTGCTCTTGAGGAAGTCGGCGCCGACACCGTGTTCGGCATCCCCGGCGGCGCCATCCTGCCCGCGTACGACCCGATGATGGACTCCTCCCGGGTCCGGCACGTCCTCGTCCGCCACGAGCAGGGCGCCGGCCACGCGGCCACCGGCTACGCGCAGGCCACCGGCAAGGTCGGCGTCTGCATGGCCACCTCGGGCCCCGGCGCCACCAACCTGGTCACCCCGCTCGCCGACGCGCACATGGACTCCGTGCCGCTGGTCGCCATCACCGGCCAGGTCGCCACCTCGCTGATCGGCACGGACGGCTTCCAGGAGGCCGACATCTGCGGCATCTCGATGCCGGTCACCAAACACAACTTCCTGGTCAAGGACCCGGACGAGATCCCCCGCACCATCGCCGAGGCCTTCCACATCGCCTCCACCGGCCGGCCGGGCCCGGTGCTGGTCGACATCGCCAAGGACGCCCTGGAGGGCAAGACCACCTTCCAGTGGCCGCCCACCACCGAGCTGCCCGGCTACCGTCCGGTGACCAAGCCGCACGGCAAGCAGATCCGCGAGGCCGCCAAGCTGATCACCGAGGCCCGCCGGCCCGTCCTCTACGTCGGCGGCGGCGTCCTGAAGGCCGGGGCCACGGCCGAGCTGAAGGTGCTGGCCGAGCTGACCGGCGCCCCGGTGACCACCACCCTGATGGGTCTCGGCGCCTTCCCCGACAGCCATCCGCAGCACCTGGGCATGCCCGGGATGCACGGCACCGTCGCCGCGGTCACCGCGCTCCAGAAGGCCGACCTGATCGTCGCCCTGGGCGCCCGTTTCGACGACCGTGTCACCGGCAAGCTGGACTCCTTCGCGCCGTACGCCAAGGTGGTGCACGCCGACATCGACCCCGCCGAGATCGGCAAGAACCGTGCCGCCGACGTGCCGATCGTCGGTGACGCCCGCGAGGTGCTGGCCGATCTGGTCGTCGCTCTCCAGAACGAGCAGGCGGAGCGCCCCGGCGAGCCCGGCGACCGGTACGCCGACTGGTGGGCCACGATCAACCGCTGGCGCGAGACCTACCCGCTCGGCTACGAGCAGCCCAAGGACGGCTCCCTGGCGCCGCAGCAGGTCATCAAGCGGATCGGCGAGCTGGCCCCGGAGGGCACGATCTTCGCCGCGGGCGTCGGCCAGCACCAGATGTGGGCGGCCCACTTCATCGACTACGAGCAGCCGGCCACCTGGCTCAACTCCGGCGGCCTGGGCACCATGGGCTACGCCGTCCCGGCCGCGCTGGGCGCCAAGGTGGGCATGCCGGACCGCACGGTGTGGGCCATCGACGGCGACGGCTGCTTCCAGATGACCAACCAGGAGCTGGTCACCGCCGCCCTCAACGGGGCGCCGATCAAGGTCGCCGTCATCAACAACGGCGCGCTGGGCATGGTCCGCCAGTGGCAGACCCTCTTCTACAACCAGCGCTACTCCAACACCGTGCTGCACGACGGCGAGGAGGGGGAGCCGAACCGCGGCACCCGCATCCCGGACTTCGTGAAGCTGGCGGAGGCCATGGGCTGTGTCGGCATCCGCTGCGAGGACCCCGCGCAGCTCGACGCGGTCATCGAGAAGGCGAACGCCATCAACGACCGGCCGGTCGTCGTCGACTTCATCGTCCACGAGGACGCCATGGTGTGGCCGATGGTGGCGGCCGGCACCTCCAACGACGAGGTGATGGCGGCGCGCGGCGTCCGCCCCGACTTCGGCGACAACGACGACTGACGGCCCCACCGGTACGAGAAAGGCATTTCACCGATGTCCAAGCACACGCTCTCCGTGCTGGTGGAGAACACCCCCGGCATCCTGGCCAGGATCGCCTCGCTCTTCTCCCGCCGCGGCTTCAACATCGACTCGCTCGCCGTCGGCGTCACCGAGCACCCCGACATCTCGCGTATCACCATCGTGGTGAACGTTGAGGACCTGCCGCTGGAGCAGGTCACCAAGCAGCTCAACAAGCTGGTCAACGTCCTCAAGATCGTCGAGCTGGAGCCCTCGTCCGCCGTCCAGCGCGAACTCGTCCTCGTGAAGGTCCGCGCCGACAACGACACCCGCTCCCAGATCGTGGAGATCGTCCAGCTCTTCCGCGCCAAGACCGTCGACGTCTCCCCGGAGGCCGTCACGATCGAGGCCACCGGCAGCGCCGACAAGCTGGAGGCGATGCTGAAGATGCTGGAGCCGTACGGCATCAAGGAACTGGTGCAGTCCGGCACCATCGCCATAGGACGCGGCGCCCGCTCCATCACCGACCGGAGCCTGCGCGCGCTCGAACGTACCGCGTGACCGTCCGCCCCTGATCACACCCCGGCTGCCCGGCCGTCGTAGGTTGGGCGCCACCACTCATCTGCACAAGGAGAAACACCCAGTGGCCGAGCTGTTCTACGACGACGACGCCGATCTGTCCATCATCCAGGGCCGCAAGGTCGCGGTGCTCGGGTACGGCAGCCAGGGCCACGCCCACGCGCTGTCCCTGCGCGACTCGGGCGTCGACGTCCGCGTCGGTCTGCACGAGGGATCGAAGTCCCGGGCGAAGGCCGAGGAGCAGGGTCTGCGCGTGACGACGCCCGCCGAGGCGGTCCAGGAAGCGGACGTGATCATGGTCCTGGTCCCGGACCCGATCCAGGCCAAGGTCTACGAGGAGTCCATCGCCCCCCACCTCAAGGACGGCGACGCCCTCTTCTTCGGCCACGGCCTGAACATCCGCTACGACTTCATCAAGCCCCCGGCCTCGGTCGACGTGTGCATGGTCGCCCCCAAGGGCCCGGGTCACCTGGTGCGCCGCCAGTACGAGGAGGGCCGCGGCGTGCCGTGCATCGCGGCCGTCGAGCAGGACGCCAGCGGCAACGCCTTCGCGCTGGCCCTCTCCTACGCCAAGGCCATCGGCGGCACCCGCGCCGGTGTCATCAAGACCACCTTCACCGAGGAGACCGAGACCGACCTGTTCGGTGAGCAGGCCGTGCTCTGCGGTGGCACCGCCGCCCTGGTCAAGGCGGGCTTCGACACCCTGGTCGAGGCCGGCTACCAGCCGGAGATCGCCTACTTCGAGTGCCTCCACGAGCTGAAGCTGATCGTGGACCTGATGTACGAGGGCGGTCTGGAGAAGATGCGCTGGTCCGTCTCCGAGACGGCCGAGTGGGGCGACTACACCTCCGGCCCGCGCGTCATCAACGACCAGACGCGTGCGGAGATGAAGAAGATCCTGGGCGAGATCCAGGACGGCACCTTCGCCAACAACTGGATGGCCGAGTACAACGCGGGCCTGCCCAAGTACAACGAGTACAAGAAGGCCGACGAGGACCACCTGCTGGAGACCACGGGCAAGAAGCTCCGCTCCCTGATGAGCTGGGTCGACGAGGACAAGTAGGAGTCCGGCCCTTTCCCTCGTGCGGGCCGCGGGCAGCCGGGCCGCACGCCGGGCGTGGGGGAGACCTCACGTCCGGCGGACGGCCGCTGCCCGCGGCCCCGGGCGCACCCGGCAACGGCAAGGCACCGTCCCGGCAGGGACGGCGCCGCCGTCGCCGGGTGCGCCGGTGGTGCGGGTGTGAGCCCTGCGTGCGCACCCGTGCCGCCGCCCGGCGGTCCGAGTGCTCACACAGGCAGCGGAACCGCCCCCACCGAGGGCGGAGCCCTCGATAAACTGCGGGCACAGGCTCACAGCGTCGTGCGTCTGCCCTCCCGCCCCGCAGGGACCCGCGCTGTCCAGGACTTGGAGACCACGTGAGCAAGCCCGTAGTACTCATCGCCGAAGAGCTGTCGCCCGCGACCGTCGACGCGCTGGGTCCGGATTTCGAGATCCGGAACTGCGACGGTGCGAACCGGGACGAACTCCTTCCGGCTCTCGCCGATGTGGACGCCGTTCTCGTCCGTTCCGCCACCAAGATCGACGCGGAGGCCATCGCCGCGGCGAACAAGCTCAAGGTGGTCGCCCGCGCAGGCGTCGGGCTCGACAACGTGGACGTGCCCGCCGCGACCAAGGCGGGTGTCATGGTCGTCAACGCGCCGACCTCCAACATCGTCACCGCCGCGGAACTGGCCTGCGGTCTGATCGTCGCGACGGCGCGCAACATCCCGCAGGCCAACGCCGCCCTCAAGGGCGGTGAGTGGAAGCGCAGCAAGTACACGGGCGTGGAGCTGAGCGAGAAGACGCTCGGCGTGGTCGGCCTGGGCCGGATCGGTGTCCTGGTGGCGCAGCGCATGTCCGCGTTCGGGATGAAGATCGTCGCCTACGACCCGTACGTGCAGCCGGCGCGGGCCGCCCAGATGGGCGTCAAGCTGCTGTCCCTGGACGAGCTGCTGGAGGTCTCCGACTTCATCACCGTCCACCTGCCCAAGACGCCCGAGACGCTCGGCCTGATCGGCGACGAGGCGCTCCACAAGGTCAAACCGAACGTGCGCATCGTCAACGCGGCGCGTGGCGGCATCGTCGACGAGGAGGCGCTGGCCGCCGCCCTCAAGGAGGGCCGGGTCGCCGGCGCGGGCCTGGACGTCTACACCTCGGAGCCGTGCACGGACTCGCCCCTGTTCGCCTTCGACCAGGTGGTGTGCACCCCGCACCTGGGCGCCTCCACCGGTGAGGCGCAGGAGAAGGCCGGCATCGCCGTGGCCAAGTCGGTGCGGCTGGCGCTGGCGGGCGAGCTGGTCCCGGACGCGGTCAACGTGCAGGGCGGTGTCATCGCCGAGGACGTCCGCCCGGCGCTGCCGCTGGCCGAGAAGCTGGGCCGGATCTTCACCGCGCTGGCCGGTGAGGTCGCCGTGCGGCTGGACGTCGAGGTGTACGGCGAGATCACCCAGCACGATGTGAAGGTGCTGGAACTCTCCGCGCTCAAGGGTGTGTTCGAGGACGTGGTGGACGAGACGGTCTCCTACGTCAACGCGCCGCTGTTCGCCCAGGAGCGCGGCGTCGAGGTGCGGCTGACCACCTCCAGCGAGTCCGCCGAGCACCGCAACGTGGTGACCGTGCGGGGCACCCTCGCAGGCGGCGAGGAGGTCTCCGTGTCCGGCACCCTCTCGGGCCCCAAGCACCTCCAGAAGATCGTCGCCATCAACGAGCACGGCGTGGACCTGGCGGTCGCCGACCACATGGGCTTCTTCCGCTACAGCGACCGCCCCGGCGTCGTCGGCACCGTCGGCCGCATCCTGGGCGAGGCCGGCATCAACATCGCCGGTATGCAGGTCTCCCGCGCGGAGGAGGGCGGCGAGGCGCTCGTGGCCCTCACCGTGGACGACACGATCGGCGCCCCGCTGCTGGGCGAGATCGCGGCCGAGATCGGCGCCACCCACGCCAGGGCCGTCAACCTGGCGGAGTGAGGTTCCCTCTCCGTACGACCGAAGCGGGCCGGTGCACCACCGGCCCGCTCGCACAGCCGCCGCCCGCCGATGAGGTGGGCGGCGCGCTTTCCGTGCTCACCTTGGCCGTCACCGCGGCGTCGCCCGCGCCCGGCTTTCCGTCCCGTCGGACGGGACAGGGCCGCCGGCGCCGGGACCCTCACCCGGTGCCGCGTGCCGTCCGCCTCGTCACAGCCGGGCCGCCTTCAACGCCATGTGCAGCAGCAGACGGTCCTCGCCCTCGTCCAGGTCGAGGCCGGTGAGGCGTTCGACGCGGGAGAGCCGGTAGTAGAGCGTCTGGCGGTGGATGCCGAGGGCGGCGGCGGTACGCCCGGCCTGGCCCGCACAGTCGAGGAACACCTCGGCGGTGCGGGCCAGTTCGCTGTTGGCGGGCCGCAGCAGCTGCCGCACCGCGGGGTCCGGCACGGGCCCGGTGTGCGGGATACGGGTGAGGAGACGGTAGGGGCCCAGGGTGTCCCACTCGGCGATGGCGCTGGGCAGGGACTCCGCGGCGGCGGCGCGGGCTGCCGCGCGGGCCTCCTGCCAGGCGGCGGGCAGGTCGGCCAGACCGGTACGGGGCGCGCTCAGCCCGGCGGTCGCGGCGGCGCCCGCGCGCAAGGTGTGCCCGGCGGCCGAGCGCAGCAGCCGGTCGGCGGTGCTGCGGGCCGCGTCCAGACCGTGCGGGGCGCGCAGCCGTACCAGCGCGGCCAGCGCGCCGTCCCGCAGGCACTGCGCGGCCAGCCGGGGGAGGGCCGCGGGTGCGGGGCCGCGCTGGGTCCCGTCGCCGGCCTCCTGGCGTGGCCACGGCAGGACGGCCACCAGCGCGAGCGGCCCGGTGGCGGCGTCGCCGAGTGCGCCGCGCAGCCCGGACAGGGCCTCGTCCCGGGCGGCGCCGCCGCGCTCGGCGAGGGCGGCGTGCAGCAGCTCCCCGGTGTGCTCCTCGGCGCGCGCGTGCGCCGCGAGCTGGGCACCGGTGCGGTCGGCGACCGTCATGGCGGCGGCCAGCCGGGGATCGGTCAGCTGCAGTGCGCCGTCGTCCAGCAGCCAGATGTAGCCGTGCACGACGCCGCGGTCCCGCACCGGGAGGCAGATCCGGCCGTGCACCACCCCTGCGGCCGGGTCCGGTGGGATGCGCACGGGGCCGGTGGCGCGGGCGATGCCCCAGCTCTCGAAGAAGGCGCGGACGGCGGGGGTGGAGCGGCGCTGGAGGATGGTGCGGGTGCGAACGGCGTCCAGCGCGGGGGCGTCCTGGCCGTCGTCGTCGCCGCTGTCGTGCGCCCCGAAGGCGATGAGGGAGAAGTCGCGGCCCTCCAGCGTGGCCGGGGTGCCCAGCAGCTGGGAGACCTCGTCGATCAGCGCCTGGTAGTCCTCGCGCATGCCGTTGGGCCTCCGGTTCTCGTGCTGTGCGCCGGGCCGGGACGGCCGGCCCGTGCCGGGTGCGCCCGCCGGGTGGAGGCGGGGTGCCGGCCCCGCCATTCTCATACATCTGTCTGAGATCCGGTCCACGGACGCGTGACAGCTGTCGATGGTTTGCCGGTGGCGCGATCCTTACCTTCTGAGTGGCTCCGCGCATATGCCGCCGGGTCGCTCACAAGAACAATCCGTGGAGGTGCCCCGTGCTGGGTCCCGTGCTCCTCGCCGCCGCGCGCAGCGACAGCATCCGCCGCCTCGTCTCGGCCGCTCCCATCACCCGCCCGGTGGTGGACCGCTTCGTGGCCGGCGAGCAGCTCGATCAGTGTCTGACCGCCGTCACGTCGCTCGCCGGCCGCGGTATGGAGGTCACCATCGACCACCTGGGCGAGGACATCACGGACCGGTCGGAGGCCCTCCGCAACCGGGACGCCTACCTCGCACTGACCGACGCGCTGTCCGCCGCCGGTCTCGCGGAGCACGCCGAGATGTCGGTGAAGCTCTCCGCCTTCGGCCAGGCCCTGCCGGGCGGGCACGAATCGGCCTACGAGAACGTGCTGCCCGTGGTGGAGGCCGCCACGGCGGCCGGGACGACGGTCACCCTCGACATGGAGGACCACACCACCGTCGACTCCACCCTGGCGATACTCGGACAGCTCCGGGAGCGCTTCCCCCGCACCGGCGCCGTCGTCCAGTCGTACCTCTTCCGCACCGAGGACGACTGCCACGCGCTGGCAGGGGAGGGCTCCCGCGTCCGTCTGGTCAAGGGCGCCTACAAGGAGCCGGCCGAGGTCGCCTTCCAGGACAAGCGCGAGGTGGACAAGGCGTACGTGCGCTGCCTGAAGGTCCTCATGGCGGGCAAGGGATACCCGATGGTGGGCTCCCACGATCCGCGCATGGTGGCCATCGCCCAGAACCTCGCCGAGCGTTACGGTCGGAAGAAGGACGAGTACGAGTTCCAGATGCTGTACGGCATCCGCGAAGCCGAGCAGGAGCGCCTGGTCACGCAGGGGCACCGGATGCGGGTCTACGTCCCCTACGGCACGGACTGGTACGGCTACTTCATGCGACGGCTCGCGGAGCGCCCCGCGAACATGGCCTTCTTCCTGCGCTCTCTCGTCTCGCGCGGCTGACCCCCGCACACTCGACGCCCCGAACCACACGATCACAAGGAGCAACCGTGGACGCTGTGACCCAGGTCCCCGCCCCGTACAACGAGCCGGTGCACACGTACGCGCCCGGCAGCCCCGAGCGTGCGCGCCTGGAGGCCAAGCTCAAGGAGCTGGCCGACAACCCCCGCGAGCTGCCGATGACGATCAACGGCGTCAAGCGGATGGGCGGCGGCGAGCGTGTCGACGTCGTACAGCCGCACAACCACAAGAAGGTGCTCGGCACCTTCGCCACCGCCACCCGGCAGGACGCGCAGGACGCCATCGACGCGGCCCTGGCCGCAGCCCCGGCGTGGCGCGCGATGTCCTTCGACGACCGCGCCGCGATCATCCTCAAGGCCGCCGAGCTGCTGTCCGGCCCCTGGCGCGAGACGATCGCCGCCTCCACCATGCTGGGCCAGTCCAAGACCGCCCAGCAGGCCGAGATCGACGCGCCCTGCGAGCTGGTCGACTTCTGGCGCTTCAACGTGCACTTCGCGCGTGAGCTGCTCAACGAGCAGCCGCTGATCCAGCCGAACGGCATCTGGAACCGCATGGACCACCGCCCGCTGGAGGGCTTCGTCTACGCGATCACGCCGTTCAACTTCACCGCCATCGCCGGCAACCTGCCCACCGCTCCGGCACTGATGGGCAACGTGGTGGTCTGGAAGCCGTCGCCGACGCAGACCCACTCCGCCGTGCTGCTGATGGAGCTGCTGGAGGAGGCCGGGCTGCCCAAGGGCGTCATCAACCTGGTGACCGGTGACGGCAAGGAGGTCTCCGAGGTCGCCATCCCGCACCCGGACCTGGCCGGCATCCACTTCACCGGCTCCACCGCCACCTTCCAGCACCTGTGGCGGAGCGTCGGCGAGAACATCGCGAACTACAAGTCCTACCCGCGCATCGTCGGCGAGACCGGCGGCAAGGACTTCATCGTCGCCCACTCCTCCGCCGACCAGGCCGTGCTCAAGACCGCCATCACCCGCGGCGCCTTCGAGTACCAGGGCCAGAAGTGCTCGGCCGCCTCCCGTGCCTACCTGCCCCGCTCCATCTGGGAGGGCGGCTTCAAGGAGGCGCTGGCCGCCGAGGTCGAGGGCCTGACGATGGGCGACGTGACGGACCTGTCGAACTTCATCGGCGCCGTCATCGACGACCGTGCCTTCGCCAAGAACAAGGCCGCCATCGACCGCGCCAAGGCCGACCCGTCCTGCGAGATCCTGGTCGGCGGCACCTGTGACGACAGCGTCGGCTACTTCGTGTCCCCGACCGTCATCGTCTGCTCCGACCCGGAGAACGAGGTCTTCAAGACCGAGTACTTCGGCCCGATCATCGCGATCCACGTCTACGAGGACGAGAGCTGGGAGGCGATGCTCGACCAGATGGAGTCGGCCTCCGCCTACGCCCTGACCGGCGCCGTCATCGCCCAGGACCGCCAGGTGCTGGCCGCCGCCAGCGAGAAGCTGCGGTTCGCCGCCGGCAACTTCTACCTGAACGACCGGCCCACCGGCTCGATCGTCGGCCAGCAGCCGTTCGGCGGCGGGCGTGCCTCGGGCACCAACGACAAGGCGGGCTCGAAGTTCAACCTCATCCGCTGGTCCTCGCCGCGCGCCATCAAGGAGACCCAGGTCGCGCCGACGGACTACCGGTACCCGCACATGGGCTGACGCCCCTGCGTGCAGCGTGACGCGGCCCGGCTCCCGTGAGGGGGCCGGGCCGCCGTCGTTGTGGTTCTCGTCTCAGATAGTAGGAAGGCCAACTAATTGGCGAGACATCACGGCTTCCGGCTCCTATCTTTGTAGGAAGCCGATCGTCTCGCTCGACCGAGCGCTTCGCGGTGGTGACGCCCGTGCTCCCGGCAGGCGACCCCTGTCGCACCCGCAGTCCCCGCGCCTTTGGCTGTCCGGCACTTCTCTCCCTGTCTCTCCTCGCGTCATGCGTCGTGCAGAAGGAGTTGCGTTCCCATGGCCACGCCCACAGCCGTCCACGTCGTCCCCGCCTCCCGTATCCGCCGCTCCCGTGCGGCGGCCCGGCTCCGCGAGCAGGACCGCCGCAACGCCGCCGAAGCCCTCCAGCGCGCCTTCGACCGCCGCTGACCCGTCCGGCTCCCCGGCAGGACGCCCGCCCCGCGGGCCCCGCCGGGGAGCCGGCGCGTCCGCCCCCTCTGCCCCGTCCGCCCCGTCAGGCATCGGCCGGGCCCGCTTCCGCCGCGCCCGTCGTGCCCGTGCCGCTGGGCCCGTGCCACCGCGCGCGTCCGTCATGCGGACAGGCTTGTGTCAGGGCATGGGACGCGGAGTAGGGTCGGCCCATGTCTTCTGGAACGGCCTCCCGCACGGACCGCACCATCGACCTCGCTGTGATTCCCGGTGACGGAATCGGCCCGGAGGTCGTCGCCCAGGGCCTCAAGGTCCTCACCGCCGTCCTCCCGCAGGACGTCAAGCTGGAGACGCGGGAGTACGACCTCGGCGCCAAACGCTGGCACGCCACGGGGGAGACCCTCCCCGACGCCGAGCTGGAGGACCTCAAGGGGCACGACGCGATCCTGCTCGGCGCCATCGGCGACCCGGGCGTCCCCTCCGGGGTGCTGGAGCGCGGACTGCTGCTGAAGCTCCGCTTCGCCTTCGACCACTTCGTCAACCTGCGCCCCTCCAAGCTCTACCCGAACACCGCCTCCCCGCTGGCGGGCCGGCCGGACATCGACTTCGTCGTGGTCCGCGAGGGCACCGAGGGGCCGTACGTCGGCAACGGCGGCACCATCCGCAAGGGCACCCCGCAGGAGGTCGCCAACGAGGTCAGCGTCAACACCGCGTTCGGTGTCGAGCGGGTGGTGCGTGACGCTTATGCGCGGGCCCAGGCGCGTCCCCGCAAGAAGCTGACCCTCGTGCACAAGAACAACGTGCTGGTGCACGCCGGCCACCTGTGGAAGGACACCTTCGACCGGGTGGGCCGCGAGTACCCCGACGTCACCACCGACTACCTGCACGTGGACGCCGCCACCATCTTCCTGGTGACCGACCCGGCCCGGTTCGACGTGATCGTCACCGACAACCTGTTCGGCGACATCATCACCGACCTCGCCGCGGCCGTGAGCGGCGGTATCGGCCTGGCCGCCTCCGGGAACATCAACCCGACCCGCGCCTTCCCCTCCATGTTCGAGCCGGTGCACGGCTCGGCCCCCGACATCGCCGGCACCGGCAAGGCCGACCCGACCGCCACCGTGCTGTCGGTCGCCCTGCTGCTGCGGCACCTGGGCTACGAGGCGGAGGCCGCCCGTATCGACGAGGCGGTCACCGCGGACCTCGCCGAGCGCGAGGGCACCACCCGTACCACGGACGAGATCGGCGACGCGCTCGCCGCCCGCGTGGCCGGCTGACGCCCCCTTTCTCCCGCCGCCCGCCGGCCGGCAGGTGGCGGGAGACACTCGCACCCCTGTCCGGGAAAGGTTGACTCCCGCGCGATAATCGGGAGGTGGGACCGCCCCTTTGAGGGAGCACTCGGACGGGTCGGCGCCGGGTCGGCCGGCGCCCGGACGCCGGGGCAGGTCCGCACGACGCACGAACGAAGGACGCGGACATGACGACGCCCCGAATCGCATTCGACCTCAAGCCCTCCACCCGGCCGCTGCCGGACGCCGAGCGGGAGGCGGTGCTCGCCGCCCCGGGCTTCGGGCGGTACTTCACCGACCACATGGTCACCATCCAGTGGACCGAGGGCAGGGGCTGGCACGACGCCCGGCTGGAGCCGTACGCGCCGCTCCAGCTCGACCCGGCCAACATGACGCTGCACTACGCGCAGTCGATCTTCGAGGGTCTCAAGGCGTACCGGCAGCCCGACGGCTCGGTGAAGGTCTTCCGTCCCGAGGCCAACGCGCGCCGCTTCCAGCGCAGCGCCCGGCGGCTGGCCATGCCCGAGCTGCCGGTCGAGACCTTCGTCGAGGCCTGCGACCTGCTGGTGGGCCAGGACAAGGCGTGGGTCCCGGGCGGGGGAGAGGCGTCGCTGTACCTGCGGCCCTTCATGTTCGCCAGCGAGGTGGGGCTGGGCGTCAAGCCGGCGAGCCAGTACACGTTCATGGTGATCGCCTCCCCGGCCGGCTCGTACTTCCCCGGCGGTGTCGAGCCGGTGTCGGTGTGGCTGTCCGAGGAGTACGTGCGCGCGGCCCCCGGCGGTACGGGCGAGGCGAAGTGCGCGGGCAACTACGCCGCCTCTCTGGTCGCCCAGGCCGAGGCCGCCGAGCACGGCTGCGACCAGGTCGTCTGGCTGGACGCCGTCGAGCGCCGCTACATCGAGGAGATGGGCGGCATGAACCTCTACTTCGTCTACGGCTCGGGTGCCGACGCGAGGATCGTCACCCCGGAGCTGACGGGCACGCTGCTGCCCGGCATCACCCGCGACTCGCTGCTGCGGATAGCCGCCGACATGGGTTACGAGACCGGTGAGGCACGGATCACCACGGAGGAGTGGCGCCAGGGCAATGCCGACGGCTCCCTCACCGAGGTGTTCGCGTGCGGCACCGCTGCCGTGATCACCCCGGTCGGTGAGGTGAAGTCCGCGCGCGGCCAGTGGACGGTCGGCGACGGCACCGCCGGTGAGATCACGATGAAGCTCCGCGAGGCGCTGCTGGCGATCCAGACCGGCCAGGCCGAGGACCCGCACGGCTGGATGCACCCGCTCGGTTCCTGAGCGGCGGGCCCCGCCCGCCCGTGCGGCGGGGCAGCCGGCGGGACATCCTGCTCATTTCACGCTAAGCCCGGAACCGCATCGGTGTACATGTACCTGACATGCGACGGTCGGGCTTCCGTGGTCGGACGGCCTTCCGGCGGCGCTGTGCTGGCGCTGTCATCGACCGCCCCACCGGAAGGCCGACATCCACGATGCCGCATCTCCAGGTGTCCCAGCCCGAGCAGGAGAGCCAGCGACAACTGAGAGCAGCGGCGGCGGCCCTGGGCCGCCGCCGCTTTCTGAGCATCACCTCCACCGCCGCGGCGCTCGCCTTCACCACCAACCTGCCCGGCAGTGCCCACGCCGCCGAGGCCGACGCCCGCACCGCGGTCCGCGCCGACCCCTTCACCCTGGGCATCGCCTCCGGCGACCCGCTCCCCGGCTCCGTCGTCCTGTGGACCCGCCTGGCCCCCGAACCGTTCGAGACGGGCGGCGGCCTGCCGAAGGCCCGCATCCCCGTGCGGTGGGAGATCGCCCACGACAGCCGCTTCCGCCGCGTGGTGCGCCGCGGCACCGCCATCGCCCACCCGGAGCTGAACCACGCCGTCCACGTGGAGGCCGGCGGGCTGGCCCCCGACCGCGTCTACCACTACCGTTTTCGCGCCGGCGCCTGGACGAGCCCCACCGGACGCACCCGTACGGCACCCGCCCCCGGCGCCGACCTGGCCGAACTGCGCCTCGCCGCCGTCTCCTGCCAGGCGTACCACGACGGCTACTACACGGCGCACCGCCACCTCGCCGAGGAGGACGTGGACCTCGTCTTCCACCTCGGCGACTACCTGTACGAGTACGCCGTCGACGCGAGCGGCGGCGCCCGCAAGTACACCGACCGCCGGCTCCCCGACATCTTCAACAAGGAGACCGTCACCCTGGAGGACTACCGGCTGCGGTACGCCCTCTACAAGAGCGACCCCGACCTGCGGGCCGCGCACGCCGCCCACCCCTTCCTGATGACGTGGGACGACCACGAGACGGAGAACAACTACGCGGGCGACGTCCCCGAGGACGGCGGCTCCTCCCAGGACTTCCTCGTCCGCCGGGCCGCCGCCTACCGCGCCTACTGGGAGAACCAGCCGCTGCGCCGCCCCCAGCGGCCCGACGGCCCCGACATGCGGCTCCACCGCAGGCTCCGGTTCGGCAGGCTCGCCCAGTTCGACATCCTCGACACCCGCCAGTACCGCTCCGACCAGGCGTACGGCGACGGCGCCCACCACCCCGGCCCCGAGTCGGAGGACCCCCGCCGCACCATGACCGGCGCCGCACAGGAACGGTGGCTGATCGACGGCTGGCACGCCTCGGACGCCCTGTGGAACGTCGTGCCGCAGCAGGTCACCTTCTCCGAGCGCCGCACCGACTCCACCCCGCAGTACAAGGTCAGCATGGACGCCTGGGACGGCTACCCCGCCTCCCGGGAGCGGATCCTCGCCGGTGCCGAGGCGGCCGGCGTCGAGAACCTGATGGTCCTCACCGGCGACGTCCACAAGGGGTACGCGTACGACATCAAACGCGACTTCCGTGACCAGAAGTCGCGCACCATGGGCACCGAGATCGTGGCCACCTCCATCACCAGCGGCAAGGACGGTGAGGACAAGCCCGCCAACTGGGACGCCTACACGGGCGCCAATCCGCACATGAAGTTCTACAACGGCCGCCGCGGCTATGTGACCGTCCGGCTCGGCAGGCAGCAGGCCCGCGCCGACTTCCGTACGGTCTCGGCCGTCACGAAGCCCGGCGCCCCCGTCACCACCGCCGCCTCCTTCGTCACCGAGGTCGGCAGGCAGGGGCTGCACCAGGTCTGACCGCCCGGTCACGGCCCGCTCCCTCCCGGGGGCGGGCCGTGCGCCGACGCGCTGTGTGACGGGCGGGGCCCCAGGTGCCAGAGTTTCCGCATCGTGAGACGTGAGGCCGTCGGCGTGGCACCGTGTGGGAGAATGCCGACGTGCCCTCGTTCGTCATGATTATTGGCAACAGGCGCGCCGGTCCGCAGTGACCGACTGCCGTGGACGGAACCGCACGGCAGCGGCCACCGTGCCCCAGACCCGCGCGCAGACCTCTCGCACCCGCGAGGGGTCTTTTCGTTTTCTGGCACACCCGCAGCCGGAGGCGGAAGGCGCGAGGGACCATGGGGGCAAGTGGAGCGCTTCCTTTGCAACCACTGAACCCAGCAGGAGCCACCAGCCATGACCGTCGATGCGACAGACGCCGTTCCTGGTCCCGCCCAGGGGCCGGACGGCCCGGACGACAGCTTTCACGTCTTCGACACCACGCTGCGTGACGGCGCGCAGCGTGAGGGCATCCATCTCACCGTCGCCGACAAGCTGACGATCGCCCGGTACCTGGACGAGTACGGTGTCGGCTTCATCGAGGGGGGCTGGCCGGGCGCCAATCCGCGGGACACCGAGTTCTTCGCGCGCGCCCCCAAGGAGATCGACTTCAAGAACGCGCAGCTCGTCGCGTTCGGCTCGACGCGCAGGGCGGGTGTCCCGGCGCAGATCGACCCGCAGGTCAAGGCGCTGCTCGACTCGGAAGCGCCGGTGGTCACGCTGGTGGCCAAGGCGCACGACCGGCACGTGGAACTGGCGCTGCGCACCACGCTGGACGAGAACCTGGCGATGATCGCGGACACGGTCGGCCACCTGCGGGAGCGGGGCCGGCGGGTGTTCGTCGACTGCGAGCACTTCTTCGACGGCTACCAGGACAACCCGGCGTATGCGACGCGGGTGGTGCGCACCGCCCAAGAGGCCGGTGCCGACGTGGTGGTGCTGTGCGACACCAACGGGGGCATGATCCCGGCCCGTATCCAGGCCGTGGTGCGGACGGTGGCGGCCGACACCGGTGCCCGGCTGGGCATCCACGCCCAGGACGACACGGGCTGTGCGGTCGCCAACACGCTGGCCGCGGTGGACGGCGGCGCCACACACGTGCAGTGCACCGCCAACGGTTACGGGGAGCGGGTGGGCAACGCCAATCTGTTCCCCGTCGTGGCGGCGCTGGAGCTCAAGTACGGCAGGCGGGTCCTGCCCGAGGGGGCGCTGGCGGAGACGACGCGGATCTCGCACGCCATCGCCGAGGTCGTCAATCTGACGCCGGCCACGCACCAGCCGTACGTGGGGACATCGGCGTTCGCGCACAAGGGCGGGCTGCACGCCTCGGCGATCAAGGTCGATCCGGACCTGTACCAGCACATCGACCCGGAGCTGGTCGGCAACACCATGCGGATGCTGGTCTCGGACATGGCGGGCCGGGCCTCGGTGGAGCTGAAGGGCAAGGAACTGGGCTACGACCTGGGCGGCGACCGGGAGCTGGTCGGCCGGGTGGTCGAGCGGGTCAAGGAGCAGGAGCTCAAGGGCTACACGTACGAGGCGGCCGACGCCTCCTTCGAGCTGCTGCTGCGGGACGAGGTGCACGGTGGTGCGGCCGGTGCGCCGCGGTTCTTCCGTGCCGAGTCGTGGCGCACGATCGTGGAGCAGCGGCCGGACGGCGAGCAGGTCAACGAGGCGACGGTGAAGCTGTGGGCGAAGGGCGAGCGCATCGTCGTCACCGGTGAGGGCAACGGCCCGGTGGACGCGCTGGACCGGGCGCTGCGCGCGGGGCTGGAGCGCATCCATCCCGAGCTGGCGCGGCTGAACCTGGTGGACTACAAGGTCCGCATCCTCGAAGGGACCCAGGGCACGTCGTCCACCACGCGGGTGCTGCTGTCGATGAGCGACGGCGGCGGGGAGTGGACCACGGTGGGGGTCGGCGACAACGTGATCGCCGCGTCGTGGCAGGCGCTGGACGACGGCTACACCTACGGGCTGCTGCGCGCCGGGGTGCCCGCGCACGACTGAGCCGTCCGCGGTGGGGCTGCCGGGTCAGGTGCGCGGCGGGGTGAGGGCGTGGTCGAAGTGGTCACGGACGTGGCCGAGCACCGTCTCCCGGTCCACGCCCGGCAGCCCCACCACCAGATGGGTGCCGAACCCGTCGAGGAGGGCACGGGTGCGGGTGGCGAACCGGTCGGCGTCGACGGGGCCGAACTCACCGGCGGCCATGCCCTCCACCAGCAGCGCCACCAGATCCCGGTGCCAGCTCAGCTCCAGCTCCAGCTGGCGGGCGCGTACCGCGTCGTCCGCCGCCTGCGAGCGGTTCCACACCTCCAGCCACAGCGCCCAGTGCGGGTCGCGGTGTCCGTGCGGGAGGTAGAGCTCGACCAGTTCGTCCAGCCGTTCACGGGCCGGGGTGCGGCGGGCCAGTGCGGTGCGCCGCCGGGCGCCGAGCTGTTCCTCGCTCCACTGGAGGGTCTGGAGAAGCAGTTCGTCCTTCGTCTTGAAGTAGTAGACGAGGTGGCCGCTGCTCATGCCGACCTCGCGGCCGAGCGCGGCCATCGTGAGCCGGTCGAGTCCGCGCTCGGCGATCATCTCCATGGCGGTGGCCAGCAGTTGCTCGCGGGGCTGTGCCGTGCGGCGGCTGCCCTTGGCACGCCCCCGTCTGCTTCCCGCGTTCGTGGCCACCGCTGCGTCCTTCCGTCACACGGGCCCGCCCGCCTGGGAAGGGGAGCCCCGCCATCTGGTTGCCGCCGCCCACAGGGGCGGACCGGCCGCCGGTGCGGGGCGCACCCGCTCACCGTGGCCGGCCGGTCAGCCTAGCGGGAGCCGGGTCACACCCGCGGCTGCTGCTGGGTGATGCAGTGGATGCCGCCCCCTGCGGCGAACACGGTCCGCGCGTCCACCAGGGTGACGGTCCGGCGGGGGAAGAGGCGGCGGAAGATCCCCGCGGCGTGCTCGTCGCGCGGGTCGGCGAAGCCGCACAGGACGACACCGCCGTTGCACAGGTAGTGGTTGACGTAGGAGTAGTCGACCGGCTCGCCGTCCTCGGTGTGGGTGACGGTGGGCGCGGGCAGTTCGACGACCTCCAGTTTCCGCCCCCGCGCGTCGGTGGCCGACCGCAGCAGCCCGACCGTCTCCTTGCACACCTCGTGGTCGGGGTGCGCCGGGTCGGGCTGGGTGTGCGCGACGACGACGCCGGGCGCGGCGAACGCGGCGACCAGATCGACGTGGCCGCGGGTGCCGAAGGGCCCGTAGTCGGCGGTCAGGCCGCGCGGCAGCCAGATGGCCTTGCGGGTGCCCAGCTGGGCGTGGATCTCGGCCTCGACCTGTTCGCGGGTCCAGCCGGGGTTGCGTTCGGGGCCCAGTTGCACCGTCTCGGTCAGCAGTACCGTGCCCTGTCCGTCCACATGGATGCCGCCGCCCTCGTTGACCAGCCGCGAGGAGCGCACGGGCACGCCGGCCTGCTCCGCGACGTACGCGCCGATCAGCCGGTCCCGCTCCCAGCGGGCCCACTCCTGGGCGCCCCAGCCGTTGAACGTCCAGTCGACGGCGGCACTCCGGCCGTTCTCGACGACGAAGGTGGGGCCGATGTCCCGCATCCACGCGTCGTCCAGCGGCCGGCCCACGACCTCGATGCCGGTGCCGAGCTGTTCGCGGGCCTCGGCCGCGTCCTCGGGGTTGGCCACCATGGTGACCGGTTCGAACCGGCGCACGGCGCGGGCCACCGCCGCCCAGGCGGTGCGGGCCTCGGCGAGGGCCTCGGTGCTGTCGAAGGTCGGGTTGTGGCCGGGCCAGGCCATCCAGGTGCGTTCGTGCGGTGCCCACTCGGGCGGCATGTGGGGACCGGTGGGCGTGGTGGTGCTCATGGGGTGACGGTTCCTCGTGGCTGTGGCTGTGGCTGTGGCTGTTGACGTGGACGTATGTTGACGTGGACGTGGATGCGGGTCCGGGGGACGGGGCGGGGACGCTCCCCGGGGCCGCACCGTCCCCCCGGGCCGGGGTCGCTCGGAGTCAGAGGAAGTAGAGGCGGTTGAGCGGGACGCTCTCGGCCGCCTCGGAGCGCAGCGGTTCCCCGTCCAGCGTCACCAGCCCGGTGCGCTGGTCGACGTTGACCTCGCCGAGCCGCTGGTTGTGCACCAGATCGGCGGGGCCGATGCCGCGGGTTCCGCGTACGGCGACCCGGCGGCGGCGCGTGGGCAGCCGGTCGCCGCCCAGTTCGGCGGCGGCACGGGAGACGAACGCGACGGACAGCTCGGCCGGCGCGGCGCCGTGCCCGCCGAACAGCGGGCCGAGCACCAGGGGTTCGCTGGTGTCGGTGGCCGCGTTGGGGTCGCCGGTGACCCCCCAGGCCGGGAACCCGGACTTGAGCACCATCTGCGGCTTGGCACCGAAGTAGGCCGGATGCCACAGCACGATGTCGGCCATCTTCCCCACTTCGAGGGAGCCGATCTCGTGCGCCAGACCGTGCGCCAGCGCCGGGTTGAGGGTGAGTTTGGCGATGTAGCGCAGCACCCGAGCGTTGTCGTCCGCGGCCCTCCCGGCGCCGGTGACGGCCTCGGCGTCCTCCATCGGGCCGCGCTCGGCCTTGAGTTTGGCGGCCATCTGGAAGGTACGGCGCACCGTCTCCCCGGCGCGGCCCATGCCCTGCGCGTCGGAGGAGGTGATGCCGATGGCGCCCAGGTCGTGCAGGACGTCCTCGGCGCCCATGGTGCCGGCGCGGATGCGGTCGCGGGCCATGGCGGCGTCGCCCGGCAGGTCCGGTTTGAGGTCGTGGACCGAGACGATCATCCCGTAGTGCTCGGCGACCGCGTCACGGCCGAAGGGCAGGGTGGGGTTGGTGGAGGAGCCGATGACGTTGGGAACCCCCGCCATCCGCAGCACGTTGGGGACGTGACCGCCGCCGCAGCCTTCGATGTGGAAGGCATGCACGGTGCGGCCGTCCAGTACGGCGAGGGTGTCCTCGACGGCCAGTGCCTCGTTCAGTCCGTCGCTGTGCAGGGCGACCTGGACGTCGTGCTCCTCGGCCACGCGCAGCGCGGTGTCCAGCGCCCGGTGGTGGGCTCCCATGTCCTCGTGCACCTTGAAGCCGCAGGCACCGCCCTCGGCCAGCGCCTCGACGAGGGGCGCGGTGTCGGAGGAGGAGCCGCGGCCCAGGAAACCGATGTTGACGGGCCAGGAGTCGAACGCGGAGAACGCGTGCCCCAGGGCCCAGGGCGAGTTGACGCCCACACCCCACACGGGACCGAACTCCTGACCGATGATGGTGGTGACGCCGGAGGACAGCGACGCCTCCATGATGCGGGGCGAGAGCAGATGGACGTGCGTGTCCACGGCGCCCGCGGTGGCGATGAGGCCCTCACCGGAGACGATCGAGGTGCCGGTGCCCACGACGACGTCCACACCGTCGACCGTGTCGGGGTTGCCGGCCCGGCCGATGGCGTGGATGCGGCCTTCGCGGATGCCGATGGACGCCTTGCGGATGCCCTGGACCGCGTCGATCAGCACGACGTTGCTGATGACCACGTCGCAGGTCTCGCGCACGGCGGTGGCCTTCAGATGCAGTCCGTCGCGGGCGGTCTTGCCGAATCCGGCCAGGAACTCGTCGCCGGGCCGCTGCGAGTCGGACTCGACGCGGACGACCAGACCGGTGTCGCCCAGCCGCACCCGGTCGCCGGCGCGCGGGCCGTGCACCGCCGCGTACTCCTGTGGGTCCACGCTCATTCCTCGTCCTCCCGCCGCTCGTCCGCCGGTTCGGTGTGCGCCTTCGCCGGGCCGGGTCCGGCGCCCAGGTATCCGCAGGCCGCCGCGCGGCGCAGGGCCTCCTCGCGGGCCCCGGGCGCGTCCAGCGGACCGTCCACCAGCCCGGCGAAGCCGATGGCCAGCCGGTCGCCGCCCAGCGGGAGCAGCCCGACTTCGCGGCTGCCGCCCGCATCGAAGCGCACCGACGAACCGGCGGGCACCGCCAGCCGCATGCCGAAGGCGGCGGCACGGTCGAAGTGCAGCCGGGGGTTGGCCTCGAAGAAGTGGAAGTGCGAGGTGACGCTGACGGGAACGTCCGCGGTGTTGCGCACGGTCAGCGTCACCACGGGCGGAGCGGCGGCGTAGGCGGCGTCGGTGTCCTCCTCCGGTCCGGCGGGCAGCACCTGGCCGGGGGCCTCGGCGGTGGTGGGGCCGCCGATGGGGGAGGGGACGACCGCGAGCCGGGAGCCGTCGTCGAAGACGGCCTCGACCTGGATCTCGGTGAGCACCTCGGCGACGCCGGGCAGCACGTCGTCCGGGCCGAGCACGGCCTGACCGGCCGCGATGGCGTCGGCGAGGCGCAGTCCGTCGCGGGCGGCCTCGCAGACGGTGTCGGCGATCAGCGCCGTGGCCTCCGGCACGTTCAGCCGCAGTCCTCTGGCCCGTCTCGCCCGCGCCAGCTCGGCCGTGCCGAAGATCAGCAGGCGGTCCCGTTCGGTGGGTCCCAGCCGCACGTTCGTCACCCTCCGGTCGTTCCGGTCGTTCCGTGCCCCCGTGATGCAGGCCCAGCATTTAGAGCGGCACTCGAATAGTCAAGTCTCTTGCTTGCCTATTGACCGGGCCGCTCCGCATGCATCAGATTGAGCGCTGCTCAAAAGTGCCGCAGCCCAGGGAGCACCATGCAGATCGAGCAGCACGGCGTCGACGTCATCCCCGAAACCGAGCGGACGGGCCGCCCCCGCGACATCGTCAGCTTCCTGATCGGGTCCAACCTGGCGCTCGGCGTCGTCATCTTCGGCTGGCTGCCCGTCTCCTTCGGACTCGGCTTCTGGGCCGCCGCCTCCTCCCTCGTGGCCGGCACCCTGCTGGGCACGCTGCTCGTCGCCCCGCTCGCCCTCGTCTCCCTGCGGACCGCCACCAACCTGTCCACCAGCAGCGGCGCCCAGTTCGGCGTCCGCGGACGGCTGCTGGGCTCCGCCCTCGGCCTGCTGCTCTCCCTCGGCTACACCGCACTGACCCTCTGGGTGGGCGGGGACGCGGTGGTCGGCACCCTGGCCCGGCTGTTCGGACTCCCCGACGCACCCGCCGTCTACGCGCTCGTCTACGCCGTACTCGCCGTGTGCACCGCCGTCTGCGCCGTCTACGGCTACCGGCTGCTGCTGCGGCTCAGCCGGACCCTCGCGGTGGGCATGACCGTGCTGCTCGTCGTCGGACTGCTCGCCTACGCACCCCGGTTCACGACCCACGCCCCCGCGGGCACCGGCTATCTGCTGGGCGACTTCTGGGCCACCTGGCTGCTGTCCGTGGTCGCGGCCGGCCTCAGCGGACCGATGGCCTTCATCACCCTGCTGGGCGACTACACCCGCTACATGTCCCCGGCCCGCCACTCCGCCCGCCGCGTCTACCTGACCACCTGCGGCGGACTGGTGGCCGGACTGCTGATCCCCCAGCTCTTCGGCACCTTCACCGCCGTCGCCGTACGGGCCGCCGGCGACTACGCGGGCCCGCTCGTGGCGCAGGCGCCGTACTGGTTCCTGGTGCCGCTGCTGCTGGCCGCCTCGCTGGGCTCGGTCGGCAACGCCGGGCTGATGCTCTACTCGATGGGCCTCGACCTGGACGCGATCATGCCCCGGGCGACCCGCACCCGCTGCACCTGCACCGTGGCGGCCCTGGCCACCGTGCTGGTCTACCTCGGCCACTTCGTGTGGGACGCACAGGACGCGATGACCTCCTTCGTCCTGCTGCTGACCGCCGTCGGCACCCCCTGGGCGGTCATCGTGCTGATCGGGCACCTGCGCTGCCGGGGCGGCTACGACGCCGACGCGCTCCAGGTCCTCAACCGGCGTTCGGCCGGCGGACGCTACTGGTTCACCCACGGGTGGAACATCCGTGCCACCGTGGCCTGGGCCGTCGGTTCCGGGGTGGGTCTGCTCGCCGTGGACACCCCCGTCTGCACCGGCCCCCTGGTCTCACACCTGGGCGGCTTCGACCTCAGCTTCCTGCTGTCGGCGGCCGTCACCGCCGTGGTCCACCCGCTGCTGACGCCGGGCACGCCCGCGCCGGCCCCGGAGCCCGCGGACGGTACCGCCGCGGACGGCGGGAGAGGCCACGCCGCGGCCTGAGCCCCGGTGCCCGCCGGCGACACCTTCACACCTCGGTCCCGGTGGCTGTGGGAACCCCACAGCCACCGGGATCACTCATGGGAGATTCCGCTGCTTGGACCCCCGCCGGCTTGCAGGTTCTGTCCAGCGCTGCCATGAATCGGCCGCGGAGACTGTACGAATCCGACGACGGTGAACAGGCCCGCGGTTTCGTAGGGTCTATACATGACCGATCTGTCCCAGCCGTCGCCCCAGGCCGACGAGGCCGAGTCCGGACCCGTCCCGGCGCAGGACACCCGCGGGCGCGTCGCCGAACTGCACGCGATCCGTGCCCAGGCGTACCAGGGCCCCAGCGAGAAGGCGACCGAGGCCCAGCACGCGAAGGGCAAGCTGACGGCGCGCGAGCGCATCGACCTGCTGCTGGACGAGGGCAGCTTCCACGAGATGGAGACGCTGCGGCGGCACCGGGCCACGGGATTCGGGCTGGAGGCGAAGAAGCCCTACACCGACGGTGTGATCACCGGGTGGGGGACGGTGCACGGGCGGACGGTGTTCGTCTACGCGCACGACTTCAGGATCTTCGGCGGTGCGCTGGGCGAGGCCCACGCCGCCAAGATCCACAAGCTGATGGACAAGGCGATCGCGGCGGGAGCGCCGCTGGTGTCGCTGAACGACGGCGCGGGCGCCCGCATCCAGGAGGGCGTGGCGGCGCTGGCCGGCTACGGCGGCATCTTCCAGCGCAACACCAAGGCGTCGGGCGTCATCCCGCAGATCAGCGTGATGCTGGGGCCGTGCGCGGGTGGTGCGGCCTACAGCCCGGCGCTGACGGACTTCGTGTTCATGGTGCGGGACACCTCGCAGATGTTCATCACGGGCCCGGACGTGGTGCAGGCGGTGACCGGGGCGCAGGTGACCCAGAACGGTCTGGGCGGCGCGGACGTGCACGCCGCGACCTCGGGCGTGGCGCACTTCGCGTACGACGACGAGGAGACCTGCCTGGAGGAGGTCCGCTACCTGCTGTCGCTGCTGCCGCAGAACAACAGGGAGAACCCGCCGTCCGAGCCCACCGCCGATCCGGCCGACCGGCGCGGTGACGCCCTGCTGGACCTGGTCCCGGCGGACGGGAACCGGCCGTACGACATGCGCAAGGTCATCGAGGAGATCGTCGACGACGGCGACTTCCTGGAGGTGCACGAGCGCTGGGCGACCAACATCATCTGTGCGCTGGCGCGGATGGACGGCGAGGTCGTCGGCATCGTGGCCAACCAGCCGCAGTCCCTCGCCGGGGTGCTGGACATCGAGGCCAGCGAGAAGGCCGCCCGCTTCGTCCAGATGTGCGACGCCTTCAACATCCCCATCCTCACGCTGCTGGACGTCCCGGGCTTCCTCCCCGGTGTCGACCAGGAGCACGGCGGGATCATCCGGCACGGCGCCAAGCTGCTGTACGCGTACTGCAACGCCACGGTGCCGCGGATCTCGGTGGTGCTGCGCAAGGCGTACGGCGGCGCGTACATCGTGATGGACAGCCAGTCCATCGGCGCCGACCTGACCTTCGCCTGGCCGACGAACGAGATCGCGGTGATGGGCGCGGAGGGCGCCGCCAACGTGATCTTCCGTAAGCAGATCGCGGCGGCCGACGACCCCGAGGCCATGCGGGCCCGGATGGTCAAGGAGTACAAGGCCGAGCTGATGCACCCCTACTACGCGGCCGAACGCGGCCTGGTCGACGACGTGATCGACCCCGCCGAGACCCGCCAGGTCCTCATCTCCTCCCTGGCGATGCTGCGTACCAAGCACGCGGATCTGCCCTCGCGCAAGCACGGCAACCCGCCTCAGTGACAGGAACACGGGAGCACTCATGAACCAGACCGCCAAGGAGTCCGCCGGTACGGCCGCGCAGGCCGCCACCGCCGCCGAGATCGTGCGGGTGGAGAAGGGCCGGGCCAACGCCGAGGAACTGGCCGCGGTCACCGCGCTGCTGCTGGCCCGCGCCGCCGCGACCTCCCGGGCCGCGCACGCGCAGGCACCCGGCCGGCACGGCCGCGCCACCAAGGCCGGCTGGCGCAGGCTGGAGCGCCAGCACGGCTTCCGCGCCCCCCACAGCTGGCAGGGCTGAACGGGCGCCGGAGGGCGAAGCGCCGCGGGGCAGGACCCGGCGGCACGAAAACGCAGAGGCGCGTGCGGGAACCCCGGGGACAGGGTTCCGGCACGCGCCTCTGTGCGTACGCCCGGCGTACGGCAGCGAACCGCGGGCGCCGGCGCCGTGGGATGCGCCGGCCGGCCGCCGCTCAGTTCGCCGGTGCGTCCACCAGCACGGTGCGCCGCGGGTTGGCGGTCGTGGCGGGGAGCGTGACGCCGGAGGCCTGACGCTCTTCCTGGGCGGCGATCGTCCGGGTCGTCAGCTCGTCGGCGTCCTTGAGGTGCGCCAGCGTGGTGCGCCGGGGGTTCGCTATGTTCCGCATGGTCAGCGTGGACTTCACTGGTTGCCCTTACCTCGCTCGGCTTGTCATTCAGCAGTGAGATGTAAACGCCGAGAGTAGGCCCGCTATTCCCCGCGGATACGTGACATAGGCAACCCTGAGTATGTGATTTTGCTCACGAAGTGAGTGCCAAAACAGACATAAGTAATCGTTGAATCCGTCAGTTTAATCGGGCACAGCGGGCCAACCGGGCATTGGGGGCGCGTTGTTGGGTGCACGGCCGCTGCGCGGGCTCGACGTCCCGCGCGTTTGTGAATGGTGGAAAACCGACATTTCCCTGTACCGGTTCGACGTACCGTGAGACCGTGTGCGCAAATCGTGACTGATCTTCAACGGTTATCCACAGCCCTTGTTGGAGATCCGGCACTGTGCTGGAATTCCACGGACCGCCGCAGGACGACACACGACCGGCGCGCGTCGGACGCAGCCCAGCGGCGCCGCGCGACGGTGATGAGGGGACGCGCCGGTCATCACGACCGCCATGGGGCCCTGGGAGCCCCACGACTCGATACCGTCCCGCCGCCGCTACGGGGGGACGCCTGGTCCAGAGGTTGCGACGCTAGTGCAGGGACGTTTCAAGAGGGATGGCAGCGCTGAGGGGGCCCCGGAGGCGCGCGGCTCGGCCGACCGCCCCCAGCCCCAGCGTGCCCAGGACGGCGGGCCCGTGGGTGGTGACCAGGGCACACCGCCCGGTCGCCCGGTGAGCGCCGAACAGAACGCCGCGGCAGGCACCCCGGAAAGGACCGGCAAACCGGGGAAGGCGGGGAAGAACGACAAGGCAGGCAAGGACACCAAGGCCGGCAAGGACGCGACACCGCCCGGCACCGGCGACGCACCGGACGTCCCCGACCCCGGCTCCCGCATGGCCCTGCGCAACTGGCGCATCAGCACCCGGCTCGTCTCCCTCCTCGCCCTCCCGGTCATCGCCGCCACCACGCTCGGCGGCATGCGCATCTCCGACTCGCTCCAGAACGTCGACCAGCTCGACAAGATGAAGCTGCTGACGAAGATGACGGAGCAGGCCACCGAACTCGCGGCGGCCCTCCAGGAGGAGCGCGACCGCTCGGCGGGCCCCCTGGTCAGCACGGGCAACGACAAGGACGACACCGTCGTCGCCTCCCGGGAGAAGACCGACAAGGCCTTTCGGTCCTTCAAGAAGGCCACCGGGGACGTCGACGGCAGCGACAAGGCGATGGCGGGCGTCCAGTCCACCGTCCTGGACATCACCCGCCAGCTCACCGCGATCAACACGATCCGCGAGCGCGCCTACGAGAACCCCGAGTACGTCTCCCAGACGGTCAACTCCTACAACCAGCTGATCGAGTCCCTGCTCTCCCTGTCCCAGGACATGGCCCAGGCCACGAGCAACTCGGAGATGATCCGCAGCACCCGCGCACTGGCGGCGTTCTCCAGCGCGAAGGAGTACGCCTCCATCCAGCGCGCCATCATCTCCGCCGGCCTGGCCCACCAGCCCACCCCCAAGCTCTCCGAGAGCGACCGGCTCTACGCGCGCACCGCCACCGACAGCGAGGGCGCCGAGCTCGACAGCTTCGGCCAGATCTACGGCGACAAGGCCACCGCCGACCTGCTCAAGCCGATCAGCGGCGGCGACGTCAACGTCGTCATGGCGGACAAGTACCGCGACCGGATGCTGCACAGCCCGGACGCCATCAAGAAGCAGCGCCGTACGTACGTCGACTGGATGGACCAGGACACCTCCAAGCTCGGCGCCATGGACAAGATCGAGCGCACGCTGCTGGAGAAGATGGAGCAGCAGGCGCGCGAGCTGCGCTCCGAGGCCCAGCGCGAGGCGTTCATCAGCGGTGCGCTCATCCTGCTCGTCCTGGGCATCTCGCTGGTCGGCGCGTTCGTCGTCGCCCGCTCCATGGTCCGCTCGCTGCGCCGCCTCCAGGACACCGCGCAGGACGTCGCCCGCCGGCGCCTGCCCGAGCTGGTCAAGCAGATGTCCGAGGCCGAGCCGCAGGACGTGGACACCTCCGTGGAGTCCGTCGGCGTGCACAGCCGGGACGAGATCGGCAAGGTGGCCGCGGCGTTCGACGACGTCCACCGCGAAGCGGTCCGGCTGGCCGGCGAACAGGCACTGCTGCGAGGGAACGTCAACGCGATGTTCACCAACCTCTCGCGGCGCAGCCAGGGCCTGATCCAGCGCCAGCTCTCGCTCATCTCCGAACTGGAGTCCCGCGAGGCCGACCCGGACCAGCTCTCCTCGCTCTTCAAGCTCGACCACCTCGCCACCCGTATGCGCCGCAACGGTGAGAACCTGCTGGTTCTCGCGGGTGAGGAACCGGGCCGCCGCTGGACGCGCCCCGTCCCGCTGGTCGACGTGCTGCGCGCCGCCGCCTCCGAGGTGGAGCAGTACGAGCGCATCGAGCTCAACTCCGTGCCGGCCACCGAGGTCGCGGGCCGCGTCGTCAACGACCTCGTGCACCTGCTGGCCGAGCTGCTGGAGAACGCCACCTCGTTCTCCTCGCCCCAGACCAAGGTCAAGGTCACCGGCCACGCACTGCCCGACGGCCGGGTGCTCATCGAGATCCACGACACCGGCATCGGCCTCTCGCCCGAGGACCTGTCGGCGATCAACGAGCGGCTGGCCAACCCGCCGACGGTGGACGTGTCCGTCTCCCGCCGCATGGGCCTCTTCGTGGTCGGCCGCCTCTCCCTGCGGCACGGCATCCGCATCCAGCTGCGCCCGTCCGACTCCGGAGGCACGACCGCGCTGGTCATGCTGCCCGTCGACATCGCCCAGGGCGGCGGCCAGGGCCCCAAGGGCCGCCCCGGCGCCGCGGGTGCTCCGGGCGCCTCCGGCCCCCAGGGCGGCCCGTCGCCGGCGCAGGCGCGCGGCGGCAGCAAGGGCGGCAACCTCGCCACGGCTCTCCAGCGCGGCCCGCAGAGCGGCGGCCCCGGCACACCCGGCTTCGGTGCGGGTGCGGGCGCGGGGACCGGTGCCGGCGCGGGTGCGTCCGGTGGTCCGGGCACGTCCCGGCTGGGCGCTCTGCCCACGCGCCAGAGCGGCGCCGGATCGCGTGCCGCGCTGTCCGGCGGCGGCCCGCAGGGCGGCGGTTCCGGCGGCAGCTCCGTCAACTTCTTCGGCGCCCCGCCGAACCCCGGCCGCCCCGGCCAGGCTCCCGCCGGCCCCGGCGGCGCGGGCAAGGGCACCAACCCGCCGCTGCCCACCCGCGGGCGCGGTCCCGCCGCGCAGCTGCCCGGCGGCTCCGGGGCTCCCGCGGACACCGGCCGGTCCCCGCAGGCGGGCTCGCCCTCGGACGGTCCGGGCAGCACCACGGAGATACCCCGCATCACCCCGGACGGCCCCGCGGACACCGGTCAGTACGACCGGCCGGCCGCCACCGGCCAGTTCGCGCTGCCGCAGTCGGGCAGCCCGGCGGACACGGGCCAGTACCCGCAGCCGGGCCCGGTCTCGGAGGGCCCGGGGAGCACGAGTGAGATACCCCGGATCTCCCCGGACGGTCCCGGCGGTACGGGCCGGTTCGACCGCCCGTCGGACACCGGCCAGTACCCGCGCCCGTCGGACACGGGTGAGTACGCGCAGCCGTCGGAGACGGGCGAGTTCCGGCAGCCGTCGGAGACGGGTCAGTTCGCTCAGCCGGGTGGGGCGGGTCAGTTCGCCCTTCCGCAGGCCGGCGGTCCCTCGGACACGGGTCAGTACCCGCAGCTGTCCGACACCGGGGAATACGGGCAGCCGTCGGACACCGGCGAGTACGCGCAGCCCTCCGACACGGGTGAGTACCAGCGGCCCTCGGACACCGGCCAGTTCGCGCAGCCGGGCGGGACGGGCCAGTTCGCCCTCCCGCAGGCCGCCGGTCCGGCCGACACCGGGGAGTACGCCCAGCCGGGCGGCCCGGACGGCCCCGGACACACTGGGCAGTTCCCGCAGGCGGACGGCGTGCAGAGCCGGCCGAGCTGGGCCCGCCCGGAGCGCGGCCCCGGCGACGAGGACGGCCCGCGCGGCCACGACGAGCCCGAGGGCACCGGCGAGTACGCGCAGCCGGGGATACCCGGCGCGGCTCAGGCCGACGGCATACCCTCGGGGCCTCCGGCTCCGGCGGATGCCCCGACCCCGATCTTCGCGTCGATGGAATCGAACTGGTTCCGTGGCGCGCAGCAGCCCGCCCAGCAGGCACAGCCGCAGGCTGGTTCGCCCCACCAGGCGGACGGCACCGGTACGGACGGCGGCGGCAACCGGCTGTCCCCGGCGTCGGTCGCCCGTCCGGGGCAGCCCGCCTCGGCGGTGCCCCCGCTGCCCCAGCGCCGCACCGGCCAGGACGCCGCCGAGATCAGCGGCGGAACGGCCCAGGACGGCGCCGCACCAGGTGCCGTCGGAGGCGGCAACTGGGGGGCCTCGCCCAACGACGAGCGTTGGCGGCGTGCCGAACAGATCCGTCAGCCCGCGGCCGGCGGAGTCACCACTTCGGGTCTGCCGCGTCGCGTGCCCCGTGCCAATCTGGTGGCGGGTACCGCACAGCAGCAGTCCCCCGCACAGTCCGGTCCACAGGTCTCCCGCGCGCCCGACGACGTGCGTGGCCGGCTGACCAATCTCCGCCGCGGTGTCCAGCAAGGCCGGCAGGCCGGTACGGACAACCGCGGTGCAGGCCCCACCTATCAGCAGGAGCGTTAGTTGAGTCCGATGAGCCAGGCTGCGCAGAATCTGAACTGGTTGATCACCAACTTCGTGGAGAACACCCCCGGGGTGTCGCACACGGTGGTGGTCTCCGCCGATGGCCTGCTTCTGGCCATGTCGGAGGGCTTTCCGCGGGATCGCGCCGATCAGCTGGCGGCGGTCGCCTCGGGGCTCACCTCGTTGACGTCGGGTGCGTCCCGGATCTTCGAGGGCGGTGTGGTCAACCAGACCGTGGTGGAGATGGAGCGGGGTTTCCTCTTCATCATGGCGATCTCCGACGGCTCCTCGCTGGCCGTCCTGGCCCACCCCGAAGCGGACATCGGCCTGATCGGCTACGAGATGGCGCTGTTGGTGGACCGTGCCGGAAGTGTACTCACTCCGGACGTACGTGCGGAACTCCAGGGAAGCATTCTCAACTGATCATCACGCTCCCCCCACCTGAGCACCACAGTCCGTTCGCCGACCCCATGCCTCGCTCGGAGGAGCCATGACCCCGCCGCCCGCCCCGCACGATCCGTACGGCGCGTACAACTCCCATACGCCGTACGGGGGTGAGGGCGACCAGCCGCTGGTGCGTCCGTACGCCATGACGGGCGGTCGCACCCGGCCGCGCTACCAGCTCGCCATCGAGGCGCTGGTCAGCAGCAACGCGGACCCGATGCAGCTGCAGGGCCTGCTCCCCGAGCACCAGCGGATCTGCCACCTGTGCCAGGAGGTCAAATCCGTGGCGGAGGTCTCCGCGTTGCTCGCCATCCCGCTGGGGGTGGCCCGCATTCTCGTCGCCGACCTCGCCGAGGCCGGGATGGTGGCGATCCACCAGCCGGGCAGTGCCTCGGACCCCGGCGGTGCCCCCGACGTGACGTTGCTGGAAAGGGTGCTCAGTGGACTTCGCAAGCTTTAGCCCGCACATGGACCCGGTCGGTCAGCCGACCGCGCCGATGGGTCCGACGGGTTCTGTGGGGCAGGAGAGCCGGCAGGACTTCGGTACGCCGGCGGGCGGGCGTTCGACGACCTCCGCGAAGATCGTGGTGGCCGGCGGTTTCGGCGTGGGCAAGACGACCTTCGTCGGTGCGGTCTCGGAGATCAATCCGCTGCGCACCGAGGCCGTGATGACGGCGGCGTCCGCGGGTATCGACGATCTGACCCACACCGGTGGCAAGACCACCACCACGGTGGCGATGGATTTCGGCCGTATCACGCTCGACGACGACCTGATCCTGTATCTGTTCGGTACGCCGGGTCAGGACCGTTTCTGGTTCATGTGGGACGACCTGGTGCGGGGTGCGATCGGTGCGGTCGTGCTGGTGTCGCACGAGTCTCCGCGCGCCAAGCTGTGTTTTTCGCCATGTGCGGGAAGCATGACGGCTTCACGTTCATAACGTTTCGACAGAGAATCGCGCCCGCCTGAACACGCCGGGCGCGCGGAACGTCTCGCTCTGCGCACGGAACCCGGTCCATTTGGCGCCGCACGGCCCCAATGCCCGTTTTTCCGCGGGACGCTTTTCTCGGTGATCCTCGCCCTCCGTAATGCGCCAACTGTTTGGAGGGAGCGGCCCTGACGTGCTGCAATTCCCTGAACTCAGCAGTAGTGCAGGCGCAGGTGTCGTGAGGGCGCCGCACGCCGAGAGGTGAGAAGTCGAGTGAGGCGAACGACCAGGGGTACGTCGGGCCCCGCTCCGGAGGGCTCGAAACGGGGCGGGGGCGCGCAGGCGCGGGGCAACTTCACCCCGCCGCCGCGTCCCGCCGCGCCGCGGGGACCGGGGGCCGCGACGGCCCGGCCGGTCCCGGCGACGGGCGGCGGCAGCCGGTGGTCGGCACGCAACTGGCGGGTTCCCACCCGGCTCAACGCGATCCTGCTCATACCCGTCCTGGTGGCCCTCGTCTTCGGCGGCTTCAAGGTCGAGTCCGACGTCTCCGCCTGGCAGGACGCCAAGGAGGCCCAGCGTACGGCCGAACTGGTCGAGGCGGCAGCCAATTACGGCAACGCCCTCATCGACGAGCGGGACCGGAGCGCCGAACCGCTGCTCAAGGGGAAGCGGAACGACCCGGAGGTCAAGAAGGCCCGCGACGCCACCGACGCCGCGGCCCGCCAGTTCAAGTCCGCCGCCTCCCATCTGCCCGACAATCCGGGGCTCAAGCGCCGGCTCGCCGCGTTCGAGAAGGTCGAACCGAAGCTGCCGGCCCTGCGCACGGGCGCGTACTCCAAGGACATGACGGGCGTGCGGACCGAGGAGGGGTACGTCACCGTCCAGCACCCGCTGATGGAGTTCGCCAACGAGCTGGGGCTGGGCACCGGGAACGTCACCTCCTACGGCCGTACGGTCTACGCCATCTCGCTGGCCAAGGCCGCCGAGTCCCTCCAGCGGTCGCTGGGCACCCATCTGCTGGTCGAGCCCGGCCCCTCCGCCAAGGACAAGGAGGCCCAGCTCACCGCGCTGGCCTCGTACCACTACCTGGAGCGCATCGCGCTGGGCGAGTACACCTCCGGCGGGCGGCCCGAGGACGTGCGGCTCCTGAAGGAGAAGACGGCCGAGGCCCGGCAGGCCGGCCGCAAGCGCCTCGACGCGGCACGTGAGCGGGCCGAGGCCCGTGGGGAGAAGTTCGCCGCCCCGCCCTCCATGGACGCGATGGTCAAGGCCATCGGTTCCGGCGCCGACGCCCGTGAACTGCGGGCCAAGGGCATCACTCCGGAGAGTTGGTTCGCCACCTCCACGGCGACGTTCGACGCCTACCGCGGCGTGGAGGCCCAGCTGGCCTCCGACGCGGTGCACGAGACGGAGCAGATCGCCTCCGACGCCCGCCGGGACACCATCGTCAACGCGGTGATCGTGGTGGTGGCCCTGCTGCTGGCCTTCGTCGTCGCCGGGCGGATGGCCCGCTCGATGAGCCTCACCATGCGCTCCTTGCGGACGGCCGCCTTCGATGTGGCCCAGCAGCGGCTGCCGATGCTGGTCGACCAGCTCTCCCGCACCGATCCGGGCCGGGTGGACACCCGGGTCCAGCCCATCCCCATCACAACCCGCGACGAGATCGGCGAGGTCGCCCGCGCCTTCGACCAGGTGCACCGCGAGGCCGTACGGCTCGCGGCCGAGCAGGCCATGCTGCGCGGCAACGTCAACGCGATCTTCACCAACCTCTCCCGCCGCAACCAGGGCCTCATCGAGCGCCAGCTGGAGCTGGTGACGGAGATGGAGCACAGCGAGGCCGACCCGGACCAGCTGGAGAAGCTGTTCCGGATGGACCACCTGGCCACCCGCATGCGCCGCAACGGCGAGAACCTGCTGGTCCTCGCGGGAGAGGAGCCGGGCCGCCGCTGGACGGAACCGGTCCCGCTGGTGGACATCCTGCGGGCCGCCTCCTCCGAGGTGGAGCACTACGAGCGCATCGAGATCAGCGGCGTCCCCGAGACGGAGATCCACGGCCAGGTCGTCAACGACCTCGTGCACCTGCTGGCCGAGCTGCTGGAGAACGCGGCCACCTTCTCCTCACCGCAGTCCAAGGTGCGGGTGACGGCCACCCGGCTGCCGGACGGCCGGATGATGATCGAGATCCACGACAAGGGGATCGGGCTGACCGCGGAGGACTTCGCGGACATCAACCACAAGCTGGCCAACCCGCCGACCGTGGACGCCGCGGTCTCGCAGCGCATGGGCCTGTTCGTGGTCGGCAGGCTGGCCGACCGGCACGGCATCCGGGTCCAGCTGAGGCCCTCCGGTGAGCAGGCGGGCACCACCTCGCTGGTGATGCTGCCCGACGCGATCACGCACGGCGGGGGAGGGGAGGAGTCCTCCGAGGAGGACTTCACCGTCTCCCGGATCGTGCCCGAGCACTCCGCGCATCCCACCCCCTCGGGTGACTCCCCGGCGGCGGAGCCGGGCTTCGACGACGCACGCCTCGGCGCCGGACAGGTACCGCCGCCCGGCTCGGCCGGCCGCCACCGGCTGCGTCCCGACCAGCCCGCGGACCTGCCGGGGCAGTCCGCACCGGGCCGCCACCGGCAGCCGGAGCAGCCGGAGCCGCAGCAGGCCGCGCCGCAGCAGGACGGCGGCCCCGCACAGCCGTACGAGCCGGGCGGCGAGATCGCCGCGCAGCAGTACACCTCCGGCACCCAGGACGACGCCGCGTACTCCCCCTACGGGCGGTACGGGCAGCCCTACGGGAGCGCCCAGGACGGCTGGGCCCAGCAGGACCTCCAGCCCCAACAGCCCCCGTACGCAAGCCAGTACAACCTGCCCCACCAGCAACCGGAATCCTCTTCCGGCGTTCCCGAGGGCGCGGGCGAGCGCGTAGGCTTCGACCGTCCGGGTTCCCTTCCCAGCAGCCGGCGCTCCACGACCGACGCGGGCCTCCCGCGCCGTGAGCCGGGGCGACAGCAGCCGGACGGGGGACAGGGAGCGCAGCCGACGGGCTTCGGCCAGGGCGGGCAGGTTCCGTCCCAGGAGCCCGGGTGGCCGTCGTCGCCGGAGGAAACCGGAACCCACCGGCGGAGCGAGAACGACGAACGCTGGGACCGCGCGGGCCAGTTGCGGGACCCGCAGGCGGGCGGCGTCACCTCCTCGGGCCTGCCGCGGCGGGTGCCCAGGGCCAACCTGGTCGCCGGGGCCGCGGAGGAGAGCCGGCAGGGCGGACCCTCGGTCTCGCGCGCACCCGAGGACGTACGGGGACGGTTGAGCAACCTGCACCGCGGTGTCCGTCAGGGACGCACGGTGGGCGACGCCGACCAGAATGACCAACAGGGCTTCGGCCCCGGCAGCACCTACGATCAGGAGCGTTAGTGTGAGCCCGATGAGCCAGGCGGCGCAGAACCTGAACTGGTTGATCACCAGTTTCGTGGAGAACACCCCAGGGGTCTCCCACACGGTGGTGGTCTCCGCCGACGGACTTCTGCTCGCGATGTCCGAGGGCTTCCCGCGGGACCGTGCCGACCAGCTGGCGGCGGTCGCCTCGGGGCTCACCTCGCTGACGTCGGGTGCGTCCCGGATCTTCGAGGGCGGGGTCGTCAACCAGACCGTGGTCGAGATGGAGCGGGGTTTCCTGTTCATCATGGCCATCTCCGACGGCTCCTCGCTGGCCGTCCTGGCCCACCCCGAGGCCGACATCGGCCTCGTCGGTTACGAGATGGCGTTGCTGGTGGACCGGGCGGGAGGTGTCCTCACCCCCGATCTGCGGGCGGAGTTGCAGGGCAGTCTTCTCAACTAGGGCACAACTGCCCCGCGGCCGTGCGAGATCGCGCCCGTGCGCCATAAGGTGCCGTGAACGCAACGGCCGTCTGTCCGTGAGTCGGAGGAGGAAACGTGGCAACGCCCCCAGGAGGTCCGTCGTCGTACGGCAGTGGCCATTCCGGCCAGCCGCAGGACGCGCAGCCGGCCGCGGCCCCGGGCGGGGACGCGCCGTTCCTGAACCGTTTCAACTTCCCCTCGGCGCCCAGCGAGCACGTCCAGCGGTCGGCGGGCATGCCGCCGCAGCAGCCGGACGGGCCGTACCCGCCGCAGCACGGACCCCACCGGCCGCAGCCCCCGCACCACCCCCAACACCAGCCGCCGCACCAGCGGCAGCCGCAGCACAACCGCATCCAGCCGGTGCAGCCCACGCACGGTGAGATGCCGGCCGCCGAAGAGCGCGACGCCGAGCACTCCCTGCCGCCGCAGCAGCCGCTGGTGCGTCCGTACGCCATGACGGGTGGCCGGACCCGTCCCCGCTACCAGCTCGCCATCGAGGCGCTGGTGCACACCACGGCAGAGTCCGCGCAGCTCCAGGGCCAGCTCCCGGAGCACCAGCGGATCTGCCGCCTGTGCTACGAGATCAAATCGGTCGCCGAGATCTCAGCACTTCTGACCATCCCGCTCGGCGTCGCCCGGATTCTCGTCGCCGACCTGGCCGAAGCCGGGCTGGTCGCCATCCACCAGCCCGGTGGCGACGAGACGACCGCCGACGGTCAGCCAGACGTGACACTGCTCGAAAGGGTGCTCAGTGGACTTCGGAAGCTCTAGCGCCGGGCCCGTCGGGGGTACGACAGCCCGTTCGACGACCTCCGCGAAGATCGTGGTGGCCGGCGGTTTCGGCGTGGGCAAGACGACCTTCGTCGGTGCGGTCTCGGAGATCAACCCGCTGCGCACCGAGGCTGTGATGACCTCAGCCTCGGCCGGTATCGACGACCTCACGCACACCGCCGACAAGACCACCACCACGGTGGCCATGGACTTCGGCCGCATCACCCTCGACCAGGACCTGATCCTGTATCTGTTCGGTACGCCGGGTCAGGACCGTTTCTGGTTCATGTGGGACGACCTGGTGCGGGGTGCGATCGGTGCGGTCGTGCTGGTGGGCGCGGCTGCGCTGACGCCGGGGCGGACGTCCCCACAGGCTGCGGAGGAACCAGGGGGGCGGGGCAGGGGCCGGACGGCCCGGCCCCGCCCCCCTCGGTGCGTGGCATACGCTGGGCGAAGCCCAGACAAGCAAGCCTGCCCGAAGGACCCCCGTGCGCATCGCGAGATTCTCCCTGGACGGAACCGTAGGTTTCGGTGTGGTGGAGGACGACCCCTCGTCCCCGGAGGGCCACGTCCTCGACATCATCAAAGGCCATCCCTTCGCGGAGTTCGAGCGTACGGGCCGGAAACTGCCCCTGGACAAGGTCCGCCTGCTGCCGCCCACGCTGCCCAACAAGGTCGTGGCGGTCGGCCGGAACTACGCCGAACACGCCAGGGAACTCGGCAACGAGGTGCCCGAGACGCCGGTCACCTTCTTCAAGCCGTCCACCTCGGTCATCGGCCCCGGCGACCCGATCGTGTACCCGTCCTTCTCCGGTGAGGTGCACCACGAGGCGGAGCTCGCCGTGGTGATCGGCCGGCTGTGCAAGGACGTGCCCCGTGAACGGGCGAAGGACGTCATCCTCGGGTACACCTGCGCCAACGACGTCACGGCGCGTGACGTCCAGCGCACCGAGAAGCAGTGGGCCCGCGCCAAGGGCTTCGACAGTTCCTGCCCGCTCGGCCCGTGGACCGAGACCGAGCTGGACGCCGCCGACCTCGCCCTCATGTGCACCGTCAACGGCGAGCAGCGGCAGCTCGGCCGCACCAGCGAGATGGTCCGGTCCGTCGAGGACCTGATCGTCCACATCACGGAGGCGATGACCCTCCTGCCGGGCGATGTCATCCTCACCGGCACCCCCGCGGGTGTCGGCCCCCTCAACGTCGGCGACGAGGTCGCCGTCACCATCGAAGGAATCGGCACTCTCACCAACAAGGTGATCAAGCGTGACTAACGCGACCGCGGACCCGGACGTCCGCGTACGTTTCTGTCCCTCCCCGACCGGCAACCCCCACGTGGGCCTGGTCCGCACCGCTCTGTTCAACTGGGCCTACGCCCGGCACACCGGCGGCACCCTGGTCTTCCGCATCGAGGACACCGACGCGGCCCGCGACTCGGAGGAGTCCTACCAGCAGCTCCTGGACGCGATGCGCTGGCTGGGTCTCGACTGGGACGAGGGACCCGAGGTGGGCGGCCCGCACGCCCCCTACCGCCAGTCCCAGCGGTCGGACATCTACGCGGACGTCGCGCGCAAGCTGCTGGACGGCGGCTACGCCTACCCCTGCTACTGCACCGCCGAGGAGCTGGAGCAGCGCCGTGAGCAGGCCCGCAAGGAGGGCCGCCCCTCCGGGTACGACGGGAAGTGCCGCACCCTGACCGGCGAGCAGATCGCCGCCTACGAGGCCGAGGGCCGCAGCCACGTCGTCCGCTTCCGGATGCCGGACGAGCCGGTCACCTTCACCGACCTGGTGCGCGGCGAGATCACCTTCCAGCCGGAGAACGTCACCGACTACGGCATCCTGCGCGCGAACGGTGCCCCGCTCTACACGCTGGTCAACCCGGTCGACGACGCGCTGATGGACATCACGCACGTGCTGCGCGGCGAGGACCTGCTCTCCTCCACCCCGCGGCAGATCGCCCTGTACAAGGCGCTCATCGAACTGGGCATCGCCAAGCGCGTGCCGGAGTTCGGCCACCTGCCGTACGTGATGGGCGAGGGCAACAAGAAGCTCTCCAAGCGCGACCCGCAGTCCTCCCTCAACCTCTACCGGGAGCGCGGCTTCCTCCCCGAGGGCCTGCTCAACTACCTCTCGCTGCTCGGCTGGTCGATCGCCGAGGACCGGGACATCTTCTCGCTGGACGAGATGGTCGCGGCCTTCGACATCCACGAGGTCAACGGCAACCCGGCGCGCTTCGACCTCAAGAAGTGCGAGGCGATCAACGCCACGCATCTGCGCGAGATGCCGCTGAAGGACTTCATCGACGCCTGCGCCCCCTGGCTCAAGGCGCCGTACGCGCCCTGGCCCGAGGAGAACTTCTCCCAGGCGGCGTTCGAGGAGCTGGCCCCGCTGGCGCAGACCCGGCTGACGGTCCTGTCCGACATCACGCCGAACGTGGACTTCCTCTTCCTGGACGAGCCGGTGGAGGACGAGAAGTCCTGGCAGAAGGCGATGAAGGAGGGCTCCGACGCCCTGCTGCGCACCGCCCGCGCCAAGCTGGAGGCCGCCGACTGGTCGTCGCCGGACGCGCTCAAGGAGGCGGTCCTGGCGGCGGGTGAGGAGCACGGCCTCAAGCTGGGCAAGGCCCAGGCACCGGTCCGGGTGGCCGTCACCGGCCGCACCGTCGGTCTGCCGCTGTTCGAGTCCCTCCAGGTCCTGGGCAAGGACCGCACTCTGGAGCGCATCGATGCGGCCCTGGCCAAGCTGGCGGGCCGGGCCGGCTGAGCCTCCCACGTGCGAAGAAGGGCCCCGGGGTTCCCCTGGGGCCCTTCGCTTCCGGTGCGGACGCCAGGCGGCGGGAACCCGTTTTGGAGCACGGTCTTCGATCAGGTAATGTTCTTCCTGTCGCCGAACGGGGCAGGCCGAAAGGGCCGAAACCGAGAGGCGGCCACCCAAACAAAATCCCCGCAGGGGGTTGAGTTTCGGTGGGGTATGGTGTAATTGGCAGCACGACTGATTCTGGTTCAGTTAGTCTAGGTTCGAGTCCTGGTACCCCAGCAAGATCCGCGTGATGGTTCACGTTCCGCGAGATCGAGGCCCCCGTTGTGTAGCGGCCTAGCACGCCGCCCTCTCAAGGCGGTAGCGCCGGTTCGAATCCGGTCGGGGGTACGGATTCCGTCCAGCAGGGCGGGATCATCGAAGGGCCCCCGTTGTGTAGCGGCCTAGCACGCCGCCCTCTCAAGGCGGTAGCGCCGGTTCGAATCCGGTCGGGGGTACTCGATCACGAAGGCCCCGCACCGACAGGTGCGGGGCCTTCGGCGTTCTCACCGGTCTTCCGGCCGCCCGGTGCGCCGGGCCGACTCCTCGGCCTGCGCCAGCCGCCGCAGGGCCAGCAGTACGGGCTCGTGCAGCACCGTCAGCGCCACACTCGCCTCCACCTGCTCCTCCTCGCTCGTGAAGTGCTCCAGCAGGTCCAGATCCGCCTCGGCGGCGCGCTCCGCGACCCGGGCGTAGGGCAGCAGCCGTTCCGCGTCGTGCGGGTAGCCGAGGCCGGCCAGCGCGGCGACGGTGCGCACCAGGGCCTGCCCGGGCGGGGAGTCGAGGTGCGCCATGGGCCAGCCGAGCCGTTGGAGCAGCGCTGCGACCTGCGTACGGGCGGCTGCCGTCTCCTCGGCCGTCGCCTCGCGGGTGCGCGCGGGTGCGGGCTGCGGGATGGCCCATACGGCGACGCCCAGTCTGTCGTGCCGGGTGAGGTGCTCGTCGTCCACGGCGGCGAGCACCTCGCGGGCCGTGGCCACCGGGATGCCGCCCACCTGGATGAGCGCGCGCACCAGCCGCAGCCGGCGCAGATGGGTCTCGTCGTACTCGGCCTGGGTGGCGCTGAGCCGTCGGCCCGGCGGGAGGAGCCCCTCACGCAGATAGAACTTGATCGTCGCGGTGGACACACCGCTGCGGGCGCTGAGTTCGGCCAGCCGCATCGTTTCTCATTTCCCCTGGCGCTCACGTCTGGATAGTGGCACTATCCAAGCATGGGTAGTGCCACTATCCAAAGCGTCGACCCAGGGAGGGGTCTCATGAGTGATGCCGTGCTGCGGGGGCGGATGACGGCCGAGGCGGACGGGGACGTGGTGGTCTTCCTCATCGGCATGCGGATCAACCGCTTCCGGGCGGTCCGCGCGTGGCTGCCGGTGTTCCGGGCCATGCCGCGCATGCTGCGGGAACTGGCGGCCGAACCGGCCCACGGGCTGCTCGCCCACCGGCTCCTGCTCAGCGGGCCGCGCGAGTTCGCCGTGCTCCAGTACTGGGAGTCCGCCGACAAACTGCTGTCCTACGCGTCGGCCGGGGACGCGGAACACCGGCCGGCGTGGGCCGCCTTCAACCGCCGGGCCCGGGCGGCCGACGGCGCGGTCGGCGTCTGGCACGAGACGTACGTGGTGCCCGCTGGCTCCCGCGAAGCCATCTACATCGACATGCCGCGCTACGGGCTGGCCGCGGCGTACCCGGCGGTGCCCGTCAGGAGCGGGCGCGACCGGGCCGCCCAGCGGCTGGGGGCCGGAGCGGAAGCCTGATGCATGACGTCACCGGGCGGTCCCGCGGGGTGATGACGCGGGACCGCCCGGTGGCGTCGGTGCGGTGTGCGGTGTCCTACACGCACCGGACCGCATCCGCCGTTCCCGGGAGTCGGCGGATGCGGTCCGGTGGGTAAGGGGGTGGCCCGCAGTGCGGCCGGCTTGTCGGTGGCGTCAGTTGGGGCGGCGCAGCGCCTCGCTGAGCCTGGCCGCCGCGTCCACGATGGCCTGGGCGTGCATCCGGCCCGGGTGGCGGGTCAGCCGCTCGATGGGGCCGGAGACGGAGACGGCCGCCACCACGCGGTTGGAGGGGCCGCGCACGGGCGCCGAGACGGAGGCGACGCCGGGCTCGCGCTCGCCGATCGACTGGGCCCAGCCCCTCCGCCGTACGCCGGAGAGCGCCGTGGCGGTGAACCGGGCGCCCTGGAGGCCCCGGTGCAGCCGCTCGGGCTCCTCCCAGGCCATCAGGATCTGGGCGGCCGAACCGGCCTTCATCGGCAGTGTGGAGCCGACCGGCACGGTGTCCCGCAGGCCGGAGAGGCGCTCGGCGGCGGCGACGCAGATGCGCATGTCGCCCTGGCGCCGGTAGAGCTGGGCGCTCTCGCCGGTCACGTCCCGTAGGTGGGTGAGCACGGGGCCCGCCGAGGCGAGCAGCCGGTCCTCGCCGGCCGCTGCGGCCAGCTCGCCCAGCCGCGGTCCGAGTATGAAGCGGCCCTGCATGTCACGGGCCACCATGCGGTGGTGTTCCAGGGCCACCGCCAGCCGGTGCGCCGTGGGGCGCGCGAGACCGGTCGCGGAGACCAGCCCTGCGAGGGTGGCCGGACCGGACTCCAGAGCGCTCAGTACCAGAGCAGCCTTGTCGAGAACGCCGACGCCACTAGAGTTGTCCATGCAACGATACTCGCGTCTCAGAGTATGAAACGCAAGTTCAATTTTCCCGGCCAACCGCCAACCTTGAGGGACGGCCACCGCGGACAGGCGGTGGAACTGGTCTCGACATGTGGTCGGCGACGCTGCCGGCCGGAGGGAAAGCGATGGGACGCACACTCGCGGAGAAAGTCTGGGACGACCACGTCGTCAGGCGCGCGGACGGTGAGCCGGATCTGCTCTACATCGATCTCCACCTGCTCCACGAGGTGACCAGCCCGCAGGCGTTCGACGGCCTCCGCAAGGCGGGCCGCGCGGTGCGGCGCACCGATCTGACCATCGCGACCGAGGACCACAACACCCCCACCCTCGACATCGACAAGCCGATCGCCGACCCGGTCTCGCGCGCCCAGCTGGAGACGCTGCGCAAGAACTGCGCCGACTTCGGGGTACGCCTGCACCCGCTGGGCGACGTCGAGCAGGGCGTGGTCCACGTGGTGGGACCCCAGCTGGGACTGACCCAGCCGGGCATGACGGTGGTCTGCGGCGACAGCCACACCTCCACCCACGGGGCGTTCGGCGCCCTCGCCTTCGGGATCGGCACCTCGCAGGTCGAGCACGTGCTGGCCACCCAGACGCTGCCGATGGCGCCGTTCAGGACGATGGCCGTCACCGTCAACGGGGAACTGCCCGAGGACGTCACCGCCAAGGACCTGATCCTGGCGATCATCGCCAGGATCGGCACCGGCGGCGGCCAGGGCTATGTGATCGAGTACCGGGGCGAGGCCATCGAGAAGCTCTCGATGGAGGCCCGGATGACGATCTGCAACATGTCCATCGAGGCGGGTGCCCGCGCCGGGATGATCGCCCCGGACGAGACCACCTTCGCCTACGTCCAGGGCCGTGAGCACGCCCCCAAGGGCGAGGACTGGGACGCGGCGGTGGCCTACTGGAAGACGCTGCGCACCGACGAGGACGCCGTCTTCGACCACGAGGTCGTCATCGAGGCGTCCGAGCTGGCGCCCTTCGTGACCTGGGGCACCAACCCCGGACAGGGCGCCCCGCTGTCCGCTTCGGTGCCCGACCCGGCCTCCTTCGCCGACCCCAGCGCCAAGCTGGCCGCCGAGAAGGCCCTGGAGTACATGGGCCTGAGCGCGGGTCAGCCGCTGCGCGAGGTCGCCGTCGACACCGTGTTCGTCGGCTCCTGCACCAACGGCCGCATCGAAGACCTGCGTTCGGCGGCTGCCGTCCTCAAGGGCCGCTCGGTGGCCGACGGGGTGCGGATGCTGGTCGTCCCCGGCTCCGTACGGGTCGCGCTGCAGGCCGTCGAGGAGGGGCTGGACAAGGTCTTCACCGAGGCGGGCGCCGAGTGGCGGCACGCCGGCTGCTCGATGTGCCTGGGCATGAACCCCGACCAGCTCCAGCCGGGTGAGCGCGCCGCCTCCACCTCGAACCGCAACTTCGAGGGCCGGCAGGGCAAGGGCGGGCGCACCCATCTGGTCTCGCCGCAGGTGGCGGCGGCCACGGCGGTCCTGGGCCGGCTGGCCTCACCCGCCGACCTGGCCGACGTACGCGAACCGGCCGCCGTCTGACGCGCCGACGGGCCGAGGAAGCAAGGAGACACGAGATGGAAGCCTTCACCACCCACACCGGCCGGGCCGTCCCGCTGCGCCGCAGCAATGTGGACACCGACCAGATCATCCCCGCGCACTGGCTGAAGAAGGTCACCCGCGACGGTTTCGAGGACGGGCTCTTCGAGGCCTGGCGCAAGGACCCCGAGTTCGTGCTGAACCAGCCGGCCCATCAGGGCGCCACGGTCCTGGTCGCGGGCCCCGACTTCGGCACCGGCTCCTCCCGCGAGCACGCCGTCTGGGCGCTCCAGAACTACGGCTTCAAGGCCGTCATCTCGGCGCGCTTCGCGGACATCTTCCGGGGCAACTCGCTCAAGAACGGGCTGCTCACGGTGGTGCTGCCGCAGGAGACCGTGGACGCGCTGTGGGAGCTGACCGAGGCCGACCCGGCCACCGAGGTGACCGTGGACCTGGTCGCCCGCAAGGTTCTCGCACCCGGCATCGAGGCGGACTTCGAGCTGGACGAGAACGCCCGTTGGCGGCTCCTGGAGGGGCTGGACGACATCAGCCTCACCCTGAAGAACGAGGACGCCATCGCCGAGTTCGAGAGCTCCAGGGCCTCTTTCAAGCCGCGCACACTGGCGGCCTGACCTCGCACAGACCCCCGCCGGCCCCCGGAACCACTGCGTTCCGGCCCTGGCCAAGGGCCCCGCAGGGCCCGACAAGAGACCCCGTCAGGGGTCCGGAACAGTGACACCGCGCCCCCGCCGCACCCGGCGGGGGCGCGGTGCTGTGCGGGACCCGCGGGCCGGAGCGCGCGTGCGTGGACGATTGACGTGAATTAGTCTTGACGTCGGCTCCTGTCGCATGAAGGAACAGTGCCGTTCGCGACGCGCCAGTACGACTCGCCGCGAGGTGACAACACAGCCTCTTCCCAGCGGAGTTGGGGCCCACACCTCGTCCGTGTCCGCCCTACGCAGCCCCCGCTGGAAGCGACAACTCACCCCAGATGGCACAATCACCGCATGGAACGCGACGGTCAACTGGAGCTCTACGACCGACTCGCCGCCCGACTCAAGGAAGCGCACTCCCGGGTGCGCTCCCCGCAAATCCCGCAGAGCGCACGGGTCGCGCTGACCCGGAAGCTGCTCGTCATCACCGCGGCTTTCAAGCACGATCTCGCCGATGCCGAACGGCGTCTGGGGCGCCTGATGGCTCACATCGACGAGGGGCGATTCGCCGCAGAGCAGGGGGACGTGTGCGCGGACGGCACTCCGTGACGGGCGAGTTCGTTGCGACACAAGGGTGATTCGCCCGTTTCGTGTTTGATTTGCGGTATATATCTGCCTAACGTGCGAAAAAGCTGAACACATTCGTTCCGGCAATGTCTCCGAAGGGGAAGACGTGAACAAGGCGCAGCTCGTTGAAGCTATCCAAGACGACCTGGGAGGACGCCAGGACGCCGCGAAAGCGGTGGATGTCGTGCTGGACGCGATCGTCCGTGCGGTCGTCGCCGGTGAGCGGGTTTCGGTCACCGGCTTCGGCTCTTTTGAGAAGGTCGAGCGTCCGGCCCGTTACGCCCGCAACCCGCAGACCGGTGAGCGGGTCAGGGTGAAGAAGACCTCGGTGCCCCGGTTCCGGGCCGGCGCGGGCTTCAAGGACCTGGTGAGCGGGGCCAAGAAGCTCCCGAAGAACGATGTAGCGGTCAAGAAGGCCCCCAAGGGCAGCCTCTCCGGCGGTACGGCCACCAAGAAGGCCACGGCCAAGAAGGCCGGTGCCAAGAAGACGGCCGCTGCCAAGAAGACCACTGCGAAGAAGGCTCCGGCGGCGAAGAAGACCACCGCCAAGAAGACCACCACCGCGAAGAAGGCCCCGGCCAAGACCTCGGCGGCGAAGAAGACCACCGCCAAGAAGGCCCCGGCCAAGACGACGGCCAAGAAGGCCCCGGCCAAGAAGAGCACCGCCAAGAAGGCTCCGGCCCGCAAGACGGCCGCTCGCAAGACCACCGCGAAGAAGACCACGTCCCGCAGGCGGTAAGCCGCGCGGACGGCTGGACGCGGAGGCGGTCACCGCACTCCGCAGCCCGCTCGCCAGCGGGCGAAACGATCCGTCTCCCGGACCAGGGCCCCGGGAACGGATCCGGGCGGCATTCGCCGCGTCGGCAGCGCCGGGCCGGGCTCCCTCGGGGGAGCCCGGCCCGCGGCGTGTGCAAGCGCCCCACTCCGCCCGTGCCGGGCGGCCGGTGAGCCGGGGGAGCGGGTCCTCGGTGCGTCGGGGGAGCCATGCCGCGTCCCCGCGAGGCTCGAGTGCTGCCGTACGGCCTGCGGAAGGGCGCGGCATGGCCTGTCAGCGCGGCGCGCGGCAGGCGCTGTGCTCCCGGCCGCGTGTGCCTTTGCGGACCGTGGCAGGCGGGGGAGACGAGGGAGACGGGGGAGGAGTCAGAGGGTCTGGAGCGTGATCAGGGTGATCCGGCGGTCCTCCGCCTCGCCCTCGGTCTCGATGCGGACTCGCTGGCCGGCACGGAGCAGCAGCAGGCCGCCCGCGTCGAACGCCGCGGCGTCGAAGGGGAGCGGGGTGCCGTCGTCGAGCAGGACGCTGCCGGAACGCGACTTCGGGTCGTAGGTGTATGCCGTGGCCTGCATACCCGCAGCCTAGCCGGAGAGCCCGGGCACGGGGTCGCCCAGCAGCCGGGCGGTGAAACCACCGACGCCCAGTTCGCGCGCGGCCCGCAGATCGGCGGGAGTGTCCACGTCCTGGCGCACGCTCGTCACCCCGGAAAGCGAGAGTTCCACTGCGCCGGAAGCCCGGTGCCGGGCCCGGGAGGGGCCGCCGAAAGCGGGGGAAAGGGCGGCTGGGGGGAGCGCTGTCAGCACCGTTGTTCCCCTTTCCGCGGCGTCCGGCAGAAATGCCCGGGGGAATTCCGCCGCCGCATTCAGTACCCGCGTCAATTCGGCGGGGCGGAGTGCGGGCAGGTCGGCGTTCATCGCGGCGAGGGCCGTGCGGGGGCGCAGCGCGCGCGCCGTCGCCGCCCCGTGTGCGAGCGCGGCGTTGAGCCCGGCGGCCGGTGTGTCCGGCACGGTGCGGGCGCCGAGCGCCCTCAGTTCGGTTCCGGCCAGCGGATCGTCCGTGACAACCACCACATCGCGCACCGCCGGGCAGGCCAGGGCCGCACTGACCGTGTCCTGCGCGAACGCCAGCGCGAGCCGGGCGCGCGGAGTGCCGGGGGCGGCGCCCGCGAGCCTGCTCTTGGCCCGTTCCAAAGGCTTCAACGGCACCACGAGGGTCCATGCCACGGGCGTCACATGGGGCTGCATCGGTCCCATTCTCGCCTGCTTCCGGACGGTGTGCCGGGGCCGGGGTCACAGTCCGCTCCGTACCCGGCCACTCTCGGTGTGCTCGACAGCGGGGCGCTTCGTGGCGACACTTGTGCGGTTGTCGAATGGCCCCCAGCGGATGGGCCCCACAAGGAGCCCCCTAAGGAGATGGTGTCCGGGTGTCCCGCCAAACCGTGCCCGCCCAGGGAGCAACCCCGCGACCACCGGCCGGAAAAACCCGCAGTGCCGGGGCAGCGGGCCTCGCCTGGATCAGTCAGAAAGCCGGGAAGGCCGGGGAGCGCGGGAAGTCGGGGAAAAGGTGGGCGTGCGATGCCGGGGAGTGACGGTAAACGCAGGAAGATCGGGTTCTGGTACCGCCTTGCCGCGTTCCTGGCGAAACCCCCGCTGATCCTCCTGTTCAAGCGGGACTGGCGTGGAATGGAACACATGCCACGCGAGGGCGGTTTCCTCACCGTCGTCAACCACAACTCGTACCTCGACCCGCTCTCGTACGCGCACTACCAGTACAACACCGGCCGCGTCCCGCGGTTCCTGGCCAAGGTCGGCCTGTTCAAGGGCGGCTTCGTCGGCGCGGTGATGCGCGGCACCGGGCAGATTCCCGTCTACCGCGAGTCCACCGACGCGATCGGGGCTTTCCGGGCCGCCGTGGAGGCCATCGAGAAGGGCGAATGCGTCGCCTTCTACCCGGAGGGCACCCTCACCCGTGACCCGCAGATGTGGCCGATGACCGGCAAAACCGGTGCCGCCCGGGTCGCGCTGCTGACGAAGGCCCCGGTCATCCCCGTCGCCCAGTGGGGCGCCAACCTGGCGATGCCGCCCTACGCCAAGGAGAAGAAGCTGCGGCTCTTCCCCCGCAAAACCCTCACCGTGCAGGCGGGGCCGCCGCTGGACCTGTCCGCCTACTACGACAAGGAACCCACCGCGGAGCTGCTGCGCGAGGTCACGGACGTCATGATGGACGCGGTGACCGAGCAGCTGGCCGCCATCCGTGGTGAGCCCGCGCCCGCCGAGCGCTTCGACATGCGCAAGGCAGCCGCCAAGAGGCGGCGGGAGCGGGCCCCGCGGGAGCGCACCGGGCCGGCCGGCGAGGAACAGCAGCACCAGCGCGGCGAGCCGGAAGCGGCTCCGGCCGCGGCCGAGGCGGCAGAGGGAGAGAAGAACGCGTGAGGGCGAGCGAGGAGCGGCAGCCGGCCGGACGGGAGCAGGAACGCCCGAGGAAGGCCGCCGTCTTCGGCACCGGCTCCTGGGGCACCGCGTTCGCCATGGTGCTCGCGGACGCCGGGTGCCGGGTGACCCTGTGGGGGCGGCGGGCGGAGGTCGTCGAGGCGATCAACACCACGCGCCGTAATCCCGGGTACCACCCGGATGTCGAACTCCCCGCGGGGGTCCGGGCCACCACGGACGCGGCCGAGGCCGCGCGGGACGCGGAGTTCACGGTGCTCTCCGTCCCCTCGCAGACCCTCCGCGCCAACCTCGACGGCTGGCGGGACCTGCTCGACCCCGCGACGGTGCTCGTGTCCCTCATGAAGGGCGTCGAGCTGGGCACGGCGATGCGGATGAGCGAGGTGATCCAGGAGGCCGCGCACGTCCCCGCGGAGCGGGTCGCCGTGCTGACGGGCCCGAACCTGGCCCGGGAGATCGCCGCCCGGCAGCCGGCCGCCGCCGTGGCCGCCTGCGCCGACGAGGAGGCGGCCCGCGCCCTGCAGAGCGCGTGCCACACCCCTTACTTCCGGCCGTACACCAGCACCGACGTGGTCGGCTGCGAGCTGGGCGGGGCCGTCAAGAACGTGATCGCGCTGGCGGTCGGCATCGCCGACGGGATGGGACTGGGCGACAACTCCAAGGCGTCGCTGATCACCCGCGGTCTGGCCGAGACGACGCGGCTGGGCCTGGCCATGGGCGCCGAGGCGCACACCTTCGCGGGCCTGGCCGGCATGGGCGACCTGGTGGCGACCTGCTCCTCGCCGCTGTCGCGCAACCACACCTTCGGCACCAACCTCGGCCGGGGGATGACCCTCCAGGAGACGATCGCGGTGACGAAACAGACCGCGGAGGGCGTCAAGTCGTGCCAGTCCGTGCTGGACCTGGCGCGGCGGCACGGGGTGGAGATGCCGATCACCCGGACCGTCGTGGGGATCGTCCACGAGGGCAAGTCGCCGCATGTGGCGCTCAAGGAACTGATGTCGCGCAGCGCGAAGCCCGAGCGGGCCTGACCCCCGCCGGACCTGGGCTTAGCCATGAGCGGGACCGGGCCCGGCGGGGCGCTGCCCGCCGCCGGGGCGGTGGCCGTGCGCCACGGGGGCGTCCGCATCGGTGGCGGGGCCGTGGCACGGTAAAGTCCCAGCGTTATGAGCAGCCAGAGCCCCGCCCCCAAGCCCCGAGTCGCCGTCGTCTTCGGCGGACGCAACTCAGAGCACCAGATCTCCGTCCTGACGGCCGGCGCGGTGCTCAGTGCCATCGACCGTGACAAGTACGAGGTGCTGCCCATCGGCATCACCGCCGACGGCCGCTGGGCGCTGGCCGCCGACGACCCGGCCCGCATGGCGATCGAGGACCGGAAGCTGCCCAGCGTCGAGGAGCTGTCCGAATCGGACACCGGCGGGGTGCTGCTGCCCGTCTCGCCCGGCAGCCGTGAAGTGGTGCACACCGAGCCGGGCCAGGTGCCCAAGGCGCTGGGGGAGATCGACGTCGTCTTCCCCGTCCTGCACGGCCCCTACGGTGAGGACGGCACGCTCCAGGGCATGCTCGACCTGGCGGAGGTGCCGTATGTGGGCTCGGGCGTGCTGGCCTCGGCCGTCGGCATGGACAAGGAGTACATGAAGCGGATCCTCGCCTCCTTCGGGCTGCCGGTCGGCCCCTACGTCACCGTCCGGCCGCGCGAGTGGGAGCAGGACCCGGCCGCGGCCCGCAAGAAGATCGTCGACTTCGCCGGTAACCACGGCTGGCCGGTGTTCGTCAAGCCGGCCCGCGCCGGCTCGTCCATGGGCATCAGCAAGGTGGACGGCCTGGCCGGGCTGGACGAGGCCGTGGAGAACGCCCGGCGCCACGACCCGAAGATCATCGTCGAGTCGCTGCTGCGCGGCCGGGAGATCGAGTGCGGCGTCCTGGAGTTCGAGGACGGTCCGCGCGCCAGCGTGCCGGCCGAGATCCCGCCGGTCAGCGACCACGACTTCTACGACTTCGAGGCCAAGTACATCGACTCGGCCTCCGGCATCGTCCCGGCGCCGCTGACCGAGGAGCAGACCGCGCGGGTGCAGGAGCTGGCGGTGCGGGCCTTCGAGGCAGCCTCCTGCGAGGGGCTGGTGCGGGCTGACTTCTTCCTGGGCGAGGACGGCGAGTTCGTCATCAACGAGATCAACACGATGCCGGGCTTCACACCCATCTCCATGTACCCGCGCATGTGGCAGGAGAGCGGCGTGAGCTACCCCGAACTGGTCGACCGGCTCATCCAGGCCGCCCTCGACCGCCCCACGGGCCTGCGCTGAGCCCACCCGGCCGGACACCGTCCGGCCGCGCTCAGTCCTTCTTCTCCGGCACCGCGCGCTTGACCGCGCCGGCCAGATCGGCCAGCGGGTTGATCTGCGGCTCGTAGTGGTCGGGCACGGTCACCTCCACGTTGGCGACCCGGCCCGTGGTCGTGAAGCGGTACTCGCCGTCCCGCTGCTCGATCAGCCAGGAGACCCCGTTGACCTCCGCCGCCTCGGAGGTCGGGTCGTAGTGGTCGTCGCCGGGGGTGAGCCGTGCGGGGCGCGGGACGCCGCAGCGCAACCGGATGGCGGGGTCGCCCCAGACAGCCGTGTAGTCCGAGACGGGGTCGGCCGTGCCGCGCTGCTGCCCCTCCACCTTCCCGGGGAGGGCGTCGTGCAGCGCCCGGCACGCCCGTGCGGCCTCGCCGGACGGGCTGGGGGCCGCCACTTCCGGGTCGCCGGAGCCCGAGCACGCGGTCGCGGCCAGCGCGAGCAGACCGCACACGGCGGCGCGGGCGGTGAGGTGGGAACGAGTCAGGGCCCGGGGTCGAGTGCTCACCGGGCGAGCATACGGGGGCTCAGAGGTGGACGATGGGGCAGGTCAGCGTGCGGGTGATGCCCTCGGCCTGCTGCACTTTGGCGACCACCATGCGGCCGAGGTCGTCCATCGTGTCGGCCTGGGCCCTCAGGATGACGTCGTACGGACCCGTTACATCCTCGGCCTGGATCACGCCGGGGATCTTGGAGACGATCTCCGCGACGGTCGAAGCCTTGCCAACTTCGGTCTGAATCAAGACGTACGCCTGTACCACGGAACCTCCCGGGGGGTTACGAGGATCATGCGGGGCGGAAGAGGGACGCCACCGTACCGCGTCCCCGTGGCCACCGGGAGGCCGCCGGGCCGTGCTCGTCGCAGCCGGGTGACGCGAGGCGCGGCCACCCGCGTGAAACGGTGTGGCACGGCGCACGGCGGCTGGAACGGCGGACGCACGACGGGCGCGGCCGGCGCACGCGCGTGAGGGACGATGCAAGGGAAAAAGGGAAAAGGGGCAACAGCAATGCGTGATCTGAACGGCGGCACCGCGCCCGGGCCTTCGCCCTCCGGCGCCGAGGCCCCGCACGACGCGGCACGCGGACGGGCCAAGGGCACCGTGGGGGAGCTGGGCGAGTTCGGGCTGATCCGGGAGCTGACCTCCCGGCTCACCTCCTCCACCGCCGTGCGGATCGGCCCCGGCGACGACGCGGCCGTCGTGACGGCCCCCGACCGGCGGGTCGTGGCCAGCACGGACATCCTGCTGGAGGGACGGCACTTCCGCCGCGACTGGTCCACCGCCTACGACGTGGGACGCAAGGCCGCTGCGCAGAACATGGCCGACATCGCCGCCATGGGCGCCTACCCCACCGCCCTGCTGCTCGGTCTGATCGTCCCCGTCGACCTGCCCGCCACCTGGCCCACCGAACTGATGGACGGCATCCGTGACGAGGCACAGGTGGCCTCCGCGGCGGTCGTCGGCGGCGACGTGGTGCGCGGCGACAGCGTCGCCGTCTCCATCACCGCCCTCGGCGACCTGCGCAACAACGAGCCCGTCACCCGCTGTGGAGCCGGCGCCGGCGATGTCGTGGCCGTCACCGGCTGGCTGGGCTGGTCCGCCGCCGGGCACGCGGTGCTCACCCGCGGCTTCCGCTCGCCCCGCGCCTTCGTCGAGGCCCACCGCCGCCCCGAACCCCCCTACCACGCGGGCCCCGCCGCCGCCGGGCTCGGCGCCACCGCCATGATCGACGTCAGCGACGGTCTCATCGCCGACCTCGGGCACATCGCGGAGGCCAGCAAGGTACGCATCGACATCCGCTCCGCCGACCTCGACGTCCCCGCCCAGATGTCCGACATCGGCCAGGCCGTCGGCATCGACCCGCTCCAGTGGGTCCTGACCGGCGGCGAGGACCACGCCATCGTCGCCACCTTCCCCCGCGACCAGAAACTCCCCGCGCGCTGGCGGGTCATCGGCGAAGTCCTCGCCCCCTCCGCGCTGCCGCACGTGACCGTGGACGGCGCGCCCTGGACCAAGGCGGGAGGCTGGGACCACTTCTCCACCGAGCCGGAGCACTGAGTACCGTCGTCGCCATGGACGATGTGAACCTCCCGGCCGGCAGACCGCCGCTCGTGCTGACCGTCGCCGGCTCCGACTCCGGCGGCGGCGCCGGCATCCAGGCCGACCTGAAGACCATGCTCGCCCTGGGCACCCACGGCATGAGCGTCATCGCCGCCGTCACCGCGCAGAACTCCCTGGGCGTGCAGGGCTATTGGGAGCTGCCCGAGGAGGCCGTGCGGGCGCAGTACCGCAGCGTCGTGGACGACATCGGGGTACAGGCCGTCAAGACGGGGATGCTGGCCTCCACCGCCCTGGTGGAGACCGTCGCGGAACTGCTGGCCGCCACCCCCGCGCCGGTCGTCGTCGACCCCGTGGGGGTCTCCAAGCACGGGGACGCGCTGCTGGCCTCGGACGCCGTGGCGGCGGTGCGCACCAAGCTGCTGCCCACCGCCACCGTCGTCACCCCCAACCTGGACGAGGTCGCCCAGCTCACCGGGGTGCGGGTGACCGAGGAGGACGGGCTGCGCGAGGCCGCCGCCGCCGTACTGGCCCACGGCCCCCGCTGGGTGCTGATCAAGGGCGGCCACCTGCCCGGCGAGGCGGTCGACCTGCTCACCGACGGCACCGAGGACCACTGGCTGCGGGCCCCGCGCCACGACAACCGCCACACCCACGGCACCGGCTGCACCCTGGCCAGCGCCCTGGCCGCCTCCCTCGCCAAGGGGCTGGACGTCCCCGCTGCGGCACGCGCCGCCAAGGAGTACGTGACCGGTGCCATAGCCGCCGGTTTCCCGCTCGGCGCCGGGCTCGGCCCCGTGGACCACGGCTGGCGGCTCGGCATCCGCTGAGGGCCCGCAGCCGAGGGGGAGCGGACCGGTCACGTACGGCTAGGGCGCACGCGCCCGCGACGGGACGGGCCGGCCTGGTGGCGGGCACGCGAAAGAACCGGCCCGCCACAAGGGCGGGCCGGTTCTTCGTCCGGCTCTCGGCGTGAGGCCGCGCTGCGGTTACGTCAGTGACGTCAGCGCGAGACCTTGCCGGCCTTGATGCACGAGGTGCAGGCGTTGAGGCGCTTCGGCGTCCCGCCGACCACGGCACGCACGCGCTGGATGTTCGGGTTCCAGCGACGGCGGGTGCGGCGGTGCGAGTGGGAGATGTTGTTGCCGAACTCCGGCCCCTTGCCGCAGACGTCGCAGTTCGCAGCCACGGGTCACTCCAAAGACTTCAGATGCACGTACGGTGAATCCCGGCGACCCGGGACCAACTCGGGACCGGCCGCGCCAGGGAGAACGTCGCCGACCGGAGCAAACCGTCCGGATCAGGCAACCGGGGAAGCATACAACGACCGGCATCGAACAGGGAAACCAGGGCGGCCCTCCCCGCCCCCGACCTGGGATCTTCGCGCGGGCCGCACTAGCCTTCCCGCAACGCCGCCGCCCGGTCCCGCCCACCGCGGACCGGTACGCCGCTCCCCGAGGAGGTCCATCCCGTGCCGCACCCGCTCGACGCCGCCGCGGTACGCCGGTGGTGCACCCTGGGCAGCCGGTCACTGCGCGCCCACTGTGCGCGCATGGATGCCATCAACGTCTTCCCCGTCCCGGACGGCGACACCGGCACCAATCTGTGCCTGACCTTCGAGGCGGCGGCCGAGGCCGTGCCCGGCCCGGTGAGCGGCCCCGGCGCGGCCGACGTCACGGCGGGCGCGGCCCTGCGGACCATGGCACGCGCCGCACTGCTGGAAGCCCGCGGCAACTCCGGCACCATCCTCGCCGAGTACCTGCGCGGCATGGCCCACGGTCTGAGCACCCCCGCGCCCGGCCACACGCCCGGAACGGCTCCCGGCTCCGGATCGGCTCCCGGCTCCGCCGCCGCGCTGGCCGCGGCGCTGCGGGGCGGAGCCCGTGCCGCGTACGACGCTGTCGCGCACCCCGTCGAGGGCACCATGCTGACGGTCGCCGCCGCGGCGGCCGACGCCGCCGGGCGCGGTGACGACCCGGCCGCCGCCGCGCGCCGCGCCCTGGCCGCCACCCCCGGGCAACTCGGGGCGCTGGCCCGCGCCGAAGTGGTGGACGCGGGAGCCCTCGGCCTCACCGTGCTGCTGGGCGCGCTGTGGACGGCGCTGGGGGAGGACGCACCGCAGGAGCCGGTGCCCTCCGACGCGACGGAACCCGGGCGGGAACAGGAACCGGGGGCCCGGACACCGGCGGCCCCGGAACCGGTCCTCCCCGGTCCTGGCGCCGGAGCAGGGGAGGACGTTCCCGGCTCCGGCCACGCAGGCGGGTCCGCATCCGGCTCCGGTCCCGAGTTCGAGGTGATGTACCTCCTCGAAGCCGAAGGGGCCGACGCCACAGACGGGGCCGGCGGTGCCGAGGGCCCCGGCGCCGCCGACCGGATCGCCGCACTGCGCGCACGGCTCGACCCGCTCGGTGACTCCCTCGTCATCGGCGGCGGCGACGGCCTGTGGAGCGTCCACGTCCACGTCCACGACGCCGGTGCCGCCGTGGAGGCGGGCCTCGCGGCAGGGCGCCCGCACCGCATCCGCATCGCCCACCTGCCCTCGGCACAGGAGGGCCCGGCCGCGTGCGGGGCCGCGCCGCCGCCCGCTCCGGGGCGTGCCGTGGTCGCCGTCGTACCCGGCGCGGGCCTCGCGGGGCTGTGCCGGGAAGCCGGCGCGGCCACCCTGTCCGCCGACGCCGCGGCCGACAGGGACGCGCTGCTCGCCGCGGTGCGCGCCACCGGGGCGAGCGAAGTGGCGCTGCTGCCCAACGCGACGGAACTGCACCCGGTGGCGGCCCGGGCGGCCGACGCGGCCCGCACGGAGGGCATCCGGTGCGCCGTCATCCCCACCCGGGCGGCCGTTCAAGGGCTGGCCGCGCTCGCCGTGCACCAGCCGGACCGCCGTTTCGACGAGGACGTGGTGACCATGACGTCCGCGGCCGGGGCCACCCGCTACGGCGAGGTCACCCTCGCCGCCCGGCAGGCGTGGACGAGCGCGGGGGTCTGCCAGGCCGGGGACGTGCTCGGCCTCGTCGAGGGCGACGTCGCGCTGATCGGCGACGACATCCTCCAGGCCGCCAAGGACGTGCTGGGCCGCATGCTGGCACCCGGGGGAGAACTGGTCACTCTCGTCCTCGGCGAGGAGGCACCCGACGGGCTCGCCGCGGAGCTGGAGAAGCACGTGAAAGCCGCGCACCTGGCGGTGGACACCCTCGTCTACACGGGCCGGCAGCACGACGCGCCGCTGCTGATCGGCGTCGAGTAGCCGGCCGCCGTCCACGCGGGGCCAGGAGCGGCCGGCGGCCGTCGCGGCGCGCCGCCGTTCCCGCGAGTGACAACGGCGCTGTCACACCCGTCCGGCAGGATGGGACCGTGCCCTCGACAGACTCGACAGCATCGACGCGTAGCGAACCCCTCCAGGAGCCGCTGAAGGCGCTGCTCGGCGGCAACACCGCCAAGGCCATGGCCGAACACCTCGGCCTGCACACGGTCGGCGACCTGCTGCACCACTACCCGCGCCGGTACGCGGAGCGCGGCGAGCTGACCAGGCTGGCCGAACTGCCGCTGGACGAGCACGTCACCGTCGTCGCCCGCGTCCACGACGCCCGCGTGCACAAGTTCAACCACGGCAGGGGCCAGCGCCTGGAGGTGACGCTCACCGACGGCAGCGGACGCCTCCAGCTCGTCTTCTTCGGCCGCTCCGTCCACTACCACCAGCGGCAGCTGCTGCCCGGCAAACGCGGCATGTTCGCGGGCAAGGTCGGCGTCTTCAACCGGAAACTCCAGCTGTCCCACCCGGACTACAAACTCCTGGACGAGGACAGCGACGCGGAGACGGTCGAGCGGTTCGCGGGCGCGCTGCTCCCGCTCTACCCGGCGTGCAAACAGCTCTCCTCGTGGAACATCGAGCAGTCCGTCGCCACCCTGCTCGGCGCCCTGGAGGCCACCGGCTGGCGCGGACTGGCCGACCCGCTGCCCGAGCGGCTGCGCGAGCAGCGCGGACTCATCGCCCTGCCCGAGGCGTTCGAGAAGATCCACCGCCCCCGCAGCAAGGCGGACATCGCCGAGGCCCGCGCACGGCTCAAGTGGGACGAGGCTTTCGTCCTGCAGACCGCCCTCGCCCGGCGCCGCGCCAAGGAGACGGAACTGCCCGCCGTGCCGCGCCGACCCCGTCCCGGCGGGCTGCTGGAAGCGTTCGACGAGCGGCTGCCGTTCACCCTCACCGAAGGCCAGCGCCAGGTCAGCGGCGAGATCTTCGCCGATCTGGCCACCGAACACCCCATGCACCGGCTGCTCCAGGGCGAGGTCGGCTCCGGCAAGACGATGGTGGCGCTGCGCGCCATGCTCGCCACCGTCGACGCGGGCGGCCAGGCCGCCATGCTCGCCCCCACGGAGGTGCTCGCCCAGCAGCACCACCGTTCCATCACGGAGATGATGGGCGAACTGGCCGAGGGCGGCATGCTCGGCGGTGCCGAACAGGGCACCAAAGTGGTGCTGCTCACCGGCTCCATGGGGGCCGCCGCCCGCCGCCGGGCCCTGCTGGACCTGGCCACCGGTGAGGCGGGCATCGTGGTGGGCACCCACGCGCTGATCGAGGACAAGGTGACCTTCCACGACCTGGGCCTGGTCGTGGTGGACGAGCAGCACCGCTTCGGCGTCGAACAGCGCGACGCCCTCCGCTCCAAGGGCAAGCAGCCGCCGCATCTGCTGGTGATGACGGCCACCCCCATCCCGCGGACCGTCGCCATGACCGTCTTCGGCGATCTGGAGACCTCCGTCCTCGACCAGCTCCCGGCCGGCCGCTCGCCCATCGCCACCCACGTCGTGCCCGCCAAGGACAAGCCGCACTTCCTGGCCCGGGCCTGGGAGCGGGTGCGGGAGGAGGCCGAGGCCGGGCACCAGGCGTACGTCGTCTGCCCCCGCATCGGCGACGAGGAGGAGGGGCAGCAGCCGGCGAAGAGGAGCCGGGCTGCCGAGGAGCCCCTGCCCCAGGGCGGCGAGGACGGCGGCGCCGACGCGGAGGAGAAGCGTCCGCCGCTGGCCGTGCTCGACGTGGCCGCGCAGCTCGCCGCCGGTCCGCTGGCCGGTCTGCGGGTGGAGCCGCTGCACGGGCGGATGGCGCCCGAGGCCAAGGACGAGGTGATGCGGCGGTTCGCCGCGGGCGAGGTGGACGTGCTGGTGGCCACCACCGTCATCGAGGTCGGCGTCAACGTGCCCAACGCCACCGGCATGGTCATCATGGACGCCGACCGTTTCGGCGTCTCCCAGCTCCACCAGCTGCGCGGGCGCGTCGGCCGCGGTTCGGCGCCGGGGCTGTGCCTGCTGGTGACGGACATGCCGCCGCAGAGCCCCGCCCGGGGCCGGCTGGAGGCCGTCGCCGCCACCCTCGACGGCTTCGAGCTGTCCCGGATCGACCTCGAACAGCGCCGTGAGGGCGATGTGCTGGGCCAGGCCCAGTCGGGGGTCCGCTCCTCGCTGCGGATGCTCGCCGTCATCGAGGACGAGGAGATCATCGCCGAGGCCCGGGACGAGGCCACCGCCCTGGTCGCCGCCGACCCGGAGCTGACCGGCCATCCGGAACTGCGCACCGCACTGGACGCCCTGCTGGACGCGGGGCGCGAGGAGTACCTGGACAAGGGCTGAGCGGCCGGCCCCGGGCGGCTGGCCGTGCCGTCCGGGGCACTGGCCGCGCCCTGCGAGCCCGCCCGGTTGCGCCGCTCCCACGCGCCTTGCGAGCCCGCCGATTGGCCCCGCTCCCGCCGGCGCGGCGCCGGTGCCCGCGGGTTCCGCCCTCCCGCCGGCCGCGGCCCCCGTGGGATCCTGGGGCCAGCACCCTCCACCCCGCAAAGGACCCAGAATGACCCGCGTCATCGCCGGAGCGGCCGGCGGCCGGCGGCTGGCCGTGCCGCCCGGCACCGGTACCCGCCCCACTTCGGACCGGGCCCGCGAGGGCCTCTTCTCCAGCTGGGAGGCCCAGCTCGGCGGGGCCGCCGCCTGGCGGGGGCTGCGGGTGCTGGACCTGTACGCGGGCTCCGGCGCGGTCGGCCTGGAGGCGCTGTCGCGGGGCGCCGCGCACGTCCTGCTGGTGGAGACGGACGCCCGTGCCCTGCGCACGATCCGGGAGAACGTCCGCGCCGTCGGCCTGCCGGGTGCGCAGGTGCGTCCCGGCAAGGCGGCCCAGACCGTCGCGGGGGAGCCGCCGGAGCACCCCTACGACGTGGTGTTCCTCGATCCGCCGTACGCGGTCCCCGACGAGGAACTCGGGGAGATACTGCTCACACTCCGTGCCGGGCACTGGCTGGCGCAGGACGCGCTGGTCACCGTGGAGCGCAGCACCAGGGGCGGTGATTTCCGCTGGCCGGAGGGTTTCGAGGGGCTGCGGTCCCGTCGTTACGGCGAGGGAACGCTTTGGTACGGTCGCGCCGCCGCGCGGGAAGTTACCCCCGCGTCATGACGTCACCCGAGGCGGAGCCTGGACCCCGCCGTGAGGAGAGCGAGGAAGTGCCCGTGCGCCGCGCCGTCTGTCCGGGGTCCTTCGACCCGATCACCAATGGCCACCTCGACATCATCGACCGCGCCTCCCGCCTGTACGACACCGTCTATGTCGCCGTCATGATCAACAAGTCGAAGAAAGGACTCTTCACGGTCGACGAGCGCATCGACCTGATCCGCCAGGTCACCGAGGATCTCGGCAACGTCCGGGTGGAGGCGTTCCACGGGCTGCTGGTGGACTTCTGCAAGGACCGCGAGATCCCCGCCATCGTCAAGGGGCTGCGCGCCGTCAGCGACTTCGACTACGAGCTCCAGATGGCCCAGATGAACAACGGCCTCTCCGGCGTCGAGACCCTCTTCGTGCCCACCAACCCCACCTACAGCTTCCTGTCCTCCAGCCTCGTCAAGGAGGTCGCCGCCTGGGGCGGCGACGTCTCCCACCTGGTGCCCGAGACGGTCAACCGGGCGCTGGCCGAACGGCTGAGCAAGCCGTGACCTGCTCCGTCGGGCGGGGTTGCGGGAAGGGCTGACCAGTCCGCGTCCACGGGCCGTACAGTCACCCTCGTGGACGTACAGCAGAAACTCGACGAGATCGTGGCGACCGTCGGCGGCGCGCGCTCGATGCCCATGTCCGCCTCCTGCGTGGTCAACCGCGCCGAACTCCTCGCCATGCTCGACGAAGTGCGCCAGGCGCTGCCCGGCTCGCTCGCCGAGGCCCGCGAGGTCCTGGGAGGCCGCGAGCAGGTGGTGGCCGAGGCCCACCAGGAGGCGCAGCGCATCATCGAGGCGGCGCAGGCCGAGCGGGCCTCACTCGTGTCGGGCACCGAAGTGGCCCGCCACGCCCAGCAGGAGGCCGACCGGATCCTCGCCGAGGCACGCGCGGAGGCCGAGTCGATCCGTGCCGAGGCCGACGACTACGTCGACAGCAAGCTGGCCAACTTCGAAGTGGTGCTCTCCAAGACCATCGGATCGGTCGAGCGGGGCCGCGAGAAGCTGCTGGGCAGCGGGCCCGGCGCCGAGGAGTGGAGCGAGGAGTACGCGGCCGACGCCCCCGAGCGCACCTCCGACCCGGGGGAGCTCCAGCGCCGCGCCGACAGCTATGTGGAGGCCCGGCTGGGCTCGGTCTCCGCGGTGCTGGCCAAGACGCTGGAGGCCGTCGGCCGGGGCCGCCTCAAGCTGCGCGGACACCAGCCCATCGACGAGCTGGCGGCCCACCTCGCGGCGCAGGACGGGGCCGGGAGTGCCGGGCAGTTCGCGGTCCACACCAGTGACGCCGACTATCTCGCGGGTCTCGCCCAGTCCGATGAGCAGGCCGCGCCGTCCGGGCACGACGGCACGACGCCGCAGATCCCTTCCCAGCCGCCGTCCCAGCCGCCCCACCCGCCTGCCCAGCCCCCGCACGTCCCGCCGCAGCCGCAGGCCGTGCCGGGCGCCGCGGACCCGTACTACGGCGGGCAGCAGCCCCAGCCGGTCTACGAGGGCGGCCCGCAGACCGACCCGTACGGCGGCTACGCCCAGCAGGAGGCGTACTACCCGCAGCAGCACGACCCCTACGGCTACGGTCAGCAGCCAGACCCGTACGCGGGGTACGGCGCCCCGCAGCAGCCCGCCTACCAGCAGCAGGGGCAGCTGGAGGAGACCAGCCTGTTCGACACGAGCATGATCGACATCGAGCAGGTCAGGGCGTACGAGCAGCGGCACGGCCAGGGCGGCTGACCAGGCGCCGGGTACGCCGGGCCGCCGGGTGCGCACCCGGCGGCCTCGGATTGGGTCCTGGGGGAGCGGTCAAGTATTCTGTCTCTTCGGTCGCGAGTACCGTGCGGCCCGACCCCCACCCGTAGAAAGCAGGAAGCCCTGAACGCCCCCCTCGACCCCCGCTCCCCCCTCGTGTTCGACACACGCGAGCTGGGGCGGCGTCCCGGTGCGATGAAGCGGCTTACCCGCGAGGTGGCGTCCCCCGGTGACCTGGGTATCGAGTTCATCAAGGTCCCCGACGGGGCGACGATCGAGCTCGATCTCCGTCTCGAATCGGTGATGGAGGGGGTGCTCGTGACGGGCACCGCCCGTGCGCCGCTGACGGGGGAGTGCGTAAGGTGTCTGGAGCCGCTCGACCAGCGAGTCGAGACGGACTTCCAGGAAATGTTCTCCTACCCCGAAGCCGACGACCGGGGCCGCCCCGTGGCGGAACCCGGCGAGGACGAGGACGACGAGGAGACGCTCTTCCTCGAGGGCGACCTGTTCGACCTCGAACCCGTGCTGCGGGACGCGGTGGTGCTCGCACTGCCGCTGCAGCCGGTGTGCCGTGCGGACTGCCCCGGCCTGTGCCCCGACTGCGGGGCCAAGCTGGCGGACGAGCCCGACCACGCGCACGAAGACGCCGTCGACATCCGGTGGGCGGCACTGCAGGGACTCGCCGAGACCATCAAGGACGGCGAGCAGGAAAACGAGCCCCGCACCGACGGGGATGACCCACAGGAGAAGTAGCCGTGGCTGTTCCGAAGCGGAAGATGTCGCGCAGCAACACGCGCCACCGCCGGTCGCAGTGGAAGGCTGCGGTCCCGACCCTGGTGAAGTGCGAACGCTGCCGTGAGCCCAAGCAGCAGCACATCGCGTGCCCCAGCTGTGGCACCTACAACAAGCGTCAGGTCCTCGAGGTCTGATCGGCGGGTGACAGGCTTCATGTCCAACGCCGGCACACCTCAGGAACCCACTCCCGGGAAGGGAGGGGAATCCGCGGAGCTGGTGGACGCGGCCTCGTCCCACGCGATTCTGGAAGGGCGGCTCGGTTACCAACTGGAGTCCGCCCTTCTGGTGCGTGCGCTGACGCACCGCTCCTACGCGTACGAGAACGGCGGCCTGCCCACGAACGAGCGCCTGGAGTTCCTCGGCGACTCGGTCCTGGGGCTCGTGGTCACCGACACCCTCTACCGCGTGCACCCGGACCTCCCTGAGGGACAGCTGGCCAAACTGCGGGCGGCCGTCGTCAACTCGCGGGCCCTGGCAGGGGTCGCCCGCGGCCTCGACCTGGGCGCCTTCATCCGGCTGGGCCGGGGCGAGGAGGGCACCGGCGGGCGCGACAAGGCCTCGATCCTCGCCGACACCCTGGAAGCCGTCATCGGCGCCGTCTACCTCGACCAGGGGCTGGACGCCGCCTCCGAGCTCGTGCACCGTCTGTTCGACCCGCTCATCGAGCGGTCCTCCAGCCTGGGCGCCGGCCTGGACTGGAAGACGAGCCTCCAGGAGCTGACCGCGGCCGAGGGCCTCGGCGTCCCGGAGTACCTGGTCTCCGAGACCGGCCCGGACCACGAGAAGACCTTCACCGCTGCTGCCCGCGTCGGTGGTGTCGCGTACGGCACCGGCACAGGACGCAGCAAGAAGGAGGCCGAGCAGCAGGCGGCCGAGGCCGCCTGGCGCGCCATCTCGGCGCGCAGCGAGGCCGCCGCCGAGCAGGGCGGCAAGACGGCCGACGGCACGGCGGCCCGGCCGTCCGTGCCCGAGGGCCAGCGCGGCGAGCCCAGCGAAGGCACCGCCGCCTCCCGCTGACCCCGCCACGACCCGTACGACGGCCGCCCCCGCCGGGGGCGGCCGTCGCCGTCATCACCGCCCCGCCACGGGGCTCTACCGCCTGGAGGAGGCCCGTGCCCGAGCTGCCGGAAGTCGAGGTCGTCCGCCGCGGTCTGGAGCGCTGGGCCAGTGGCCGCACGGTCAGCGGCGCCCAGGTGCTCCACCCGCGCGCCGTCCGGCGGCACACCGCCGGCCCGCCGGACTTCACCGCACGGCTCGCGGGCCGCCGCCTCGGCCCCGCCCGGCGGCGCGGCAAGTATCTGTGGCTGCCCGTGGACGACGGCAGCCACGCTGTCCTCGCCCACCTCGGGATGAGCGGCCAGCTGCTGATCCAGCCCACCGGGGCACCCGACGAGCGGCACCTGCGGGTGCGGTTCACCTTCGAGGACGCCGACGGCGGCGAGCTGCGCTTCGTCGACCAGCGCACCTTCGGCGGGCTCTCGCTCCACCCGGCGGCCGAGGACGGGCTGCCCGACGTCATCGCGCACATCGCCCGCGACCCGCTGGACCCCGCCTTCGACCTCGACGCCTTCCACGCCGCGCTGCGCCGCCGCCGCACCACCGTCAAGCGCGCCCTGCTCGACCAGTCGCTCATCAGCGGGGTCGGCAACATCTACGCCGACGAGGCGCTGTGGCGCTCCCGGCTCCACTACGACCGCCCCACCGCCACCCTGACCCGGCGGCAGACCACCGAACTGATCGGCCACGTGCGGGACGTGATGACCGCGGCCCTCGCCGCGGGCGGCACCAGCTTCGACAGCCTCTATGTGAACGTCAACGGCGAGTCCGGCTACTTCGACCGCTCCCTGGACGCCTACGGCCGCGAGGACGAGCCCTGCCGCCGCTGCGGCACCCCCATGCGCCGCAGCGCTTGGATGAACCGCTCCAGCTACTTCTGCCCCCGCTGCCAGCGCGTCCCCCGCGTCAGGGCCTCAGCCGCCGGCTGAGCAGGCCTGCGCCGAGCGGCCGGGCACGCGGGCCCGGCGCCCGGCGGAAGAGGCCGTACGGCCTCACCGCGGGTGGTTTCAGAAGCCGAAGTCCTGCGTCCACCACGGCCCGCCCTCGGCGAAGTGCGCGCCGACGCCCAGCGTGCGGTAGTCGCAGTTGAGGATGTTGGCACGGTGGCCCGGGCTCTTCATCCAGGCGTCCATGACGGACCGTGCGTTGGCCTGGCCGCGGGCGATGTTCTCGCCGCCCAGATCCTCTATCCCCGCCGCCTCGGCACGGTCCCAGGGGCTCTTGCCGTCGGGTGTGGTGTGGGAGAAGAAGCCGCGCTCGGCCATGTCCACGCTGAACCGCCCGGCCAGCGCCGCCAGCTCGGGATCGGCCTTCACCGGCCGGCAGCCCGCCTGCGCCCTCTCCTGGTTGACGAGGGCGAGGACTTCGCCTTCGGCGGCCGTCTCCTGGCCGTTCGTCGCCGCCCCGTCGCCGTCGCCCCGGCCGGCACCGCCCCGGGGGGTGTCGTCGCGCGCACCGTCGCCCTGGGTCGCCGGGGTGCTGCTCGCCGGGCGGCTGGGAGTGGGCGTGGCCGACGGGGTGCGCGACGGCTTGTCGATCCCGGGGCCGGACTCCTCGGGTTTCCCGGCCCGCCGTGACGCGTCGTCGGCGGGGGCGGAGGACCGCTCGGCGGGTGTGACGGATGTCTCGGTGGGCGCCGGCGCCGCACCGTCCTGGGCCCGGACCCGGTCGTCGCCCGCGCCGTCCGGACCGCCCGCCCGGTCCGTCAGGTGCCCGTTGACGGCGACGACACCGAGCGAGAGCGCCGCGCAGGCCCCCAGCAGACCCATGGTGACGGGTGCCGCGGTCCGGCGCCGGCGGCGCGCTGCGGACCGGCGGCCGGGGTCCGGTTCCGTCCCGGACGCGGAGGGGGTGTCGGCGCGGCTGTGGCGGCCCATCTGTGCAGTCCTCCCGTGGTGGGGGTCACGGCGGTCTCCGGTCTGTCCTCATCACCCCTGAGTGTGCGGGGGGTGTGAAGAGAGTTGACGGGCAATGTACGGCATCCGCACGGGGGCGGGCGTACCCGTCGGGGAATTGTCCGGATAGCGTGCACCCCATGGTTGCCATCCACCCGACCGACGACAGCACGTACGACAGCGCGCGCGAAGAGCTCCGCGCACAGGGGGACGAACAGCCCGCAGGCCCGCGTTCCGAGGAGCCGGCCCGGATGACCGCGTGGGTGCGCGGCGAGGTGCAGGGAGTGGGGTTCCGCTGGTTCACCCGTGCGGCGGCGCTGCGTATCGGCCGGCTCGTCGGCTTCGCCCTCAACCTGGGCGACGGGCGGGTGCAGATCGTCGCGGAGGGCAGCCGCGCCGACTGCGAGCAGCTGCTGGGGTGGCTGAGGAGCGGGGACACGCCCGGACGCGTGGACGGTGTCACCGAGATCTGGGACACACCCCGCGGGGGATACCAGGGCTTCGCGATCCGTTGATCCAAAACGGTTGCCATCTGCGCCGTGGCGTGCAAAGCTGCGGCAACGAGTGAGCGCAGTGGATCTTCGACACAGCCCCTGGGGAGTTGCCCGCTCCGGCGCCGGAAGCCGTCGAGCCGGGGCACGCCCGGGGGTCCCGCGCGTGATCGTGTTGACCGTCAAACCTTTTGGTGCGATCCTGGAATCCCCGCGCACCTGAGCTGTTTGACCCAGAGATTCCTCAGCAAAAGTCCAGAACAGACCATCGAAGGTGCGAATCCCTCACGACCCACCAGACCCACGGTCGGTCACTCAGTGTGGAGGACCATCCATTATGGCAAAGGCGCTTCTCGGTTACGTCGGCGGCTCCGACCCCCGAGTGCTCGCCGAGATGCGACGGCTTCAGCAGCGTGTCCAGGACCTCGAATCCGAACTCGTACGGATGCAGGCCGAGAACGACGCTCTGTCCGCCGCCGCTCGGCGTGACTCGGTGTTCGAGGACATCGATGTGACTCCGGCCGAGCCTGCGCTGACCTGACCCGCCCGCCGGGCGGGACGGGCTGAGCAGGACAGCCGTACTCGGAAATCTGTAAGGGACGCTTCGGCGTCCCTTTGTTCTTTGCGATGGGGGCTGGTGACGACGTGACGAACGCGGTGCGCTTCGTTACGTCTGATGTGCCCTGGCGCCGTCCCGGTGAAACGTCGGGCGGAAACCCGCCGCGCGGCTACGGAGCCGTCGGCGCGACATCGGCGGGCCGCTCTCGGTAGGGTCCGGACGCGTGCACCTCAAGAGCCTGACACTGCGGGGATTCAAGTCCTTCGCCTCCGCCACGACGCTGCGCTTCGAGCCCGGCATCACCTGCGTCGTCGGCCCCAACGGCTCCGGCAAGTCGAACGTCGTGGACGCCCTCTCCTGGGTGATGGGGGAGCAGGGCGCCAAATCGCTGCGCGGCGGCAAGATGGAGGACGTCATCTTCGCCGGCACCACCGGCCGTCCGCCGCTGGGCCGCGCCGAGGTCTCGCTGACCATCGACAACTCCGACGGTGCGCTGCCCATCGAGTACGCCGAAGTCACCCTGACGCGGATCATGTTCCGCAACGGCGGCAGCGAGTACCAGATCAACGGTGACACCTGCCGGCTGCTCGACATCCAGGAACTCCTCTCCGACTCCGGTATCGGCCGCGAGATGCACGTCATCGTCGGCCAGGGCCAGCTCGACGGGGTGCTGCACGCCGACCCTACGGGCCGCCGCGCCTTCATCGAGGAGGCGGCCGGGGTCCTCAAGCACCGCAAGCGCAAGGAGAAGGCGCTGCGGAAACTCGACGCGATGCAGGCCAACCTGGCCCGCGTCCAGGACCTCACCGACGAGCTGCGCCGCCAGCTCAAGCCACTGGGCCGGCAGGCGGCGGTCGCCCGCAAGGCTCAGGTCATCCAGGCGGATCTGCGCGACGCGCGGCTGCGGCTGCTCGCCGACGACCTGGTGGGCCTGCGCGAGGCGCTGCGCGCGGAGGTCGCGGACGAGGCCGAGCTGAAGCGGCGCAAGCAGGAGACCGAGGAGAAGCTGAAGGAGGCGCTGCGCCGCGAGGCGGACCTGGAGCAGCAGGTGCGCACCCTGGCCCCGCGGCTGGAGCGGGCCCAGCAGACCTGGTACGAGCTCTCACAGCTGGCCGAGCGGGTGCGCGGCACCATCGGCCTGGCGGACCAGCGGGTCCAGCACGCCGCGGCGCCCCAGGCCGAGGAGCGGCGGGGCCGTGACCCGGAGGACATGGAGCGCGAGGCCGCCCGCATCCGGGAGCAGGAGGCCGAACTGGAGGCGGCGTTGGAGGCCGCCACCACGGCGCTGGACGAGACCGTCGCCCACCGGGCCGAGCTGGAGCGCCGGCTGGAGCAGGAGGAGCGCCGGCTCCGGGACGAGGCGCGGGCCCTCGCCGACCGCCGCGAAGGTCTCGAACGGCTGCGCGGCAAGACGGGGGCGGCCCGCAGCCGTGTCGCCTCCGCCCAGGCCGAGATCGACCGTCTCGTCACAGCCCGCGACGAAGCGCTCCAGCGTGCCGCGCAGGCCCAGGAGGAGTACGAGGCGCTGCGCGGTGAGGCCGACGGCCTGGACGCGGGCGACGAGGAACTGGCCGGCCGCCATGAGGAGGCCAAGCGTGCCCTGTCCGAGGCGGAGTCCGCGTTCGGCGCCGCCCGCGACGCCCTCACCGAGGCGGAACGCGAGCGGGCCGCCACGGTCGCCCGCCGTGACGCGCTGGCCCTCAACCTGCGCCGCAAGGACGGTACGGCGGCTCTCCTGGCGGCCAAGGACCGGCTGACGGGCCTGCTGGGTCCGGCGGCCGGTCTGCTGAGCGTCACTCCCGGCTACGAACTGCCCATAGCGGCTGCTCTCGGCTCGGCCGCCGACGCGCTCGCGGTGACGGACCTGGCCACGGCCACGGAGGCCCTGCGCCTGCTGCGCAAGGAGGACGGCGGCCGGGCGACCCTGCTCGTACAGAGCGACGAGCCCGCCTCCGGTCCGGCCGTACCGCGGGACGGCCGGGCGGCGGAGACCGCCGGCGCCCCGTCCGCGACGGGCGCCGCCGAGCCGCCGGGCACGCCGGCGACCTCCCTGGTCACCGCACCGCCCGAACTCCGCGCCACCCTCGCTCACCTGCTCGCCGGCACGGTCGTGGTCGACACGCTGGAGGCGGCCGAAAGCCTGGTGCGGGCGTACCCCGGTCATACGGCGGTGACGGCCGAGGGGGACATCCTCTCCGCGTACCGGGCCGCCGGCGGCTCCGAGGGCGCCCCCTCCCTCCTGGAGGCGCAGGCGGCGGTGGACGAGGCGGAGGCGGCCCTCACCGACTTGGAGACGCGCTGCGAAGACCTGCGCCAGGCCCAGGCCGAGGCGAAGGAGCGGCGCCGGCAGGCGGCGGCCACCGAGGAGGACCTGGCCCGCAGGCGCAGCCTCGCGGAGCGGGAGAAGTCCCGTATCGCCGGCCGGGTGGGCACCCTCGCCGGGCAGGCGCGGGCCGCCCGGGGTGAGGCGGAACGCGCGGCGGCGGCCGTGGCCAAGGCGGAGGAGGCCCTGGCGAAGGCGAGGCAGGAGGCCGAGGAACTGGCCGAACGCCTCACGGTGGCGGAGGAGGCCCACGAGGCGGACGCCTCGCACGACCCGGACACCTCCGTCCGCGACCGGCTCGCCGCCGACGGTGCCAACGCGCGGCAGACCGAGATGGAGGCCCGCCTCCAGGTGCGTACCCACGAGGAGCGGGTCAAGGCGCTCGCCGGCCGCGCGGACGCACTGGACCGGGGGGCCAGGGCCGAGCGCGAGGCCAGGGCGCGCGCGGAGGAGCGCCGGGCGCGGCTGCGTCACGAGGCGGAGGTCGCCCAGGCCGTCTCCGACGGGGCCCGCCAGCTGCTGGCCCACATCGAGGCGTCGCTGGAGCGGGCCCGCGAGGAACGCGAGGGCATCGAGCGGACCAAGGCGGAGCGGGAAGGGACACTGGCCGAGGAACGTGCCCAGGGCCGGGCCCTCAAGGATGAACTGGACAAGCTGACCGACTCGGTGCACAAGGGCGAGGTGCTCGGCGCGGAGAAGCGGATGCGCATCGAGCAGCTGGAGGCCAAGGCACTGGAGGAGCTGGGCGTCGAACCGGAGGGACTGGTACGCGACTACGGGCCCGACCAGCTCGTGCCGCCCTCGCCGCCCGCCGAGGGCGAGGAACTGCCCGAGGACCCCGAGCACCCGCGCAACAAGCCGGTGCCGTTCGTGCGGGCGGAGCAGGAGAAGCGGCTCAAGGCGGCCGAGCGTGCCTACCAGAAGCTGGGCAAGATCAACCCGCTGGCGCTGGAGGAGTTCGCGGCCCTGGAGGAGCGCCACCAGTTCCTCAGCGAGCAGCTGGAGGACCTCAAGAAGACGCGGGCGGACCTGCTCCAGGTCGTCAAGGAGGTGGACGAGCGGGTCGAGCGGGTCTTCACGGAGGCGTTCCACGACACGGCCCGCGAGTTCGAGGGCGTCTTCTCCCGGCTGTTCCCGGGCGGGGAGGGCCGGCTGGTGCTCACCGACCCCGACGACATGCTGACCACGGGGGTGGACGTGGAGGCCCGGCCGCCCGGCAAGAAGGTCAAGCGGCTCTCGCTGCTCTCGGGCGGTGAGCGTTCGCTGACGGCGGTCGCCCTGCTGGTGTCCATCTTCAAGGCGCGGCCGAGCCCGTTCTACGTGATGGACGAGGTGGAGGCGGCGCTGGACGACACCAACCTCCAGCGGCTCATCCGCATCATGGAGGAGCTGAAGGACAGCTCCCAGCTCATCGTGATCACGCACCAGAAGCGCACGATGGAGGTCGCCGACGCGCTCTACGGCGTCTCGATGCAGGGCGACGGCGTCTCGAAGGTCATCAGCCAGCGCCTCAGCTGAGGCGCTCCCGGCCCTCCGGCCGGTTTCCCCGGCCACCCGGCCTTTCCGCGGGTTTTCCCGGGCGTCCTCCGCCGCCGTGCGGTCAGCGGCGCACGCGGTCCCCATCCCCAGGAGCTGAACAGCTCAGCTCTCTTCAAGAGTCGAATGTTTCCCCTCCTCGCTGTGCTCTTCGTCGCAGGAGGGGACCTATTGACTTCATGAATTGAAGATTTACAGTCTGAGGTGCTGCCGTCGAGCCGGAGGCCAGGGCCGTCTCCGACCCCTTCGCCTCTTCGACTCTTTGACGGTGGTGTCCCCGCCCGGCACCGTCGCCGGGGTACCTCAGGAGAAGAACGTGACCAGCACAGCCCAGCCGGCGACGCCCACGCGGCCCGGCCCCGGAGCGCACACGGCACCCCTGGGCCGTGTCGTCTTCATCACCGCGGCAGCCGCCATGGGCGGCTTCCTCTTCGGCTACGACAGCTCAGTGATCAACGGAGCGGTGGAGGCGGTCCGGGGCCGCTTCGACGTCGGTTCGGCGGTGCTCGCGCAGGTCATCGCCGCCGCACTCATCGGCAGTGCCATCGGCGCCGCGATCGCCGGCCGGATAGCCGACCGCATCGGCCGCATACCCGTCATGCGGCTCGCCGCCGTGCTGTTCACCATCAGCGCCATCGGCTCGGCGCTTCCCTTCGCCCTGTGGGACCTGGCCCTCTGGCGCGTCCTGGGCGGCATCGCCATCGGTATGGCGTCGGTGATCGGCCCGGCCTACATCGCCGAGGTGTCCCCGCCCGCCTACCGCGGCCGGCTCGCCTCGTTCCAGCAGGGCGCCATCGTGCTGGGCATCGCCGTCTCGCAGCTGGTCAACTGGGGCATCCTCAACCTGGCCGACGGCGAGCAGCGCGGCACCCTCGCCGGGCTGGAGGCCTGGCAGTGGATGCTCGGCATCATGGTGGTCCCCGCGATCGTCTACTTCCTGCTCTCCTTCACCATCCCCGAGTCGCCGCGCTTCTTGATCTCCGCGGGCCGCAAGAGCGAGGCCCGCCGGGTGCTGGCCGGGGTCGAGGGCGAGCACGCCGGCCTCGACCAGCGGATCGGCGAGATCGAGACGGCGATGCGCAGCGAGCACAAGTCCACCTTCAAGGACCTGCTCGGCGGCCGGCTCGGACTGCTGCCCATCGTGTGGATCGGCATCGGGCTGTCGGTCTTCCAGCAGCTCGTCGGCATCAACGTCGTCTTCTACTACTCCTCGACGCTGTGGCAGTCGGTCGGCATCAACCCGGAGAGCTCGTTCTTCTACTCCTTCACGACCTCGATCGTGAACATCGTCGGCACGGTCATCGCGATGATCTTCGTCGACCGGATCGGCCGCAAGCCGCTCGCGCTGATCGGCTCGGTGGGCATGACGCTCTCGCTGGCCCTGGTCGCCTGGGCGTTCTCCTACAAGACCGGCTCCGGCGACAACGTCTCGCTGCCCGACACCCAGGGCGTGATCGCCCTGGTCGGCGCCCACACCTTCACCCTCTTCTTCGCCCTCTCCTGGGGCGTGGTCGTCTGGGTGCTGCTCGGTGAGATCTTCCCCAACAAGATCCGAGCCGCCGCCCTCGGTGTCGCCGCCAGTGCGCAGTGGATCGCCAACTGGGCCATCACGGCCAGTTTCCCGAGCCTGTCGGAGTGGAACCTGTCGACGACGTACATCGTGTACACGGTCTTCGCCCTGCTCTCGATCCCGTTCATCCTCAAGTGGGTGCCGGAGACGAAGGGCAAGGCGTTGGAGGAGATGGGCTAAGCCCCCGCCGCCCACTCCTCGCACGGCGCTGCCCCGGCCCCCTCGCCAGGAGCCGGGGCAGCGGACTGTCCGGCGCCCTCAGCCGTCCTCCCCGGCCAGCCGGGGCAGCACCTCCTCGCCCAGCAGCCGCAGCGAACGCCACCCCTCGTCGACGGGCAGCCCGCCGCACAGCGGGTGCAGCAGCAGTTGCCGGTCGTCAGCCGGCTGCCGCTCCACCATCGCCACGCACTCCTCGGGCGTCATACAGCGGTAGACCCCCTGGGCGCGCAGCTCCTCCACCGTCCCCGCCCCGGTCGACATCAGCGAGTGCGCACCCGGCGGCTGCCAGGAGGCGTACCGGCGGGCCTCGTACAGGAAGTACTCGCCCAGCTCCGCCCAGGCCCGGTCCACGTCATGCGTCAGATGGACGGTGGGCAGCTCGGGCGGGGGCATCAGACACAGCGGGTCGCGGCCCGCCTCGGCGCAGCGCTCCTCGTAGTAGCGCGCCAGCTCGGGCAGGTGCGCCGGCAGGAACAGCGGCAGCCCCAGACGCGCCGCACGCCGGGCCGTCGGCCGGGCCGCGCCGCCGACGAACAGCGGCGGATGGGGGCGGGTGTGCGGGCGCGGCGTCACCCGCACCGTCCGCCCGCGGTAGGTGAACGGCTCGCCCGTCCAGGCCGCCAGCAGCGTTTCGAGCGTCTCGTCCTGGAGCCGGCCGCGGGATGCGAAGTCCGCTCCGAAAGCCGCGTACTCCTCCGGCCGGTAGCCGAGGCCCGCCACCGTCACCAGCCGGCCGCCGCTGACCAGGTCGAGCACCGCGATCTCCTCCGCCAGCCGCAGCGGGTCGTACAGCGGCGCCAGGACCGCGCAGGCCGTCACCAGGGCCGTCCGCGTACGGCCGAGGAAGGCACCCGCGAGGGCCAGCGGGGCGGGCAGCCAGCCGTCCGGCGAGCCGTGGTGCTCCTCCACGATGAGAGAGGTCACACCCTTCTCGTCGGCGTAGGCCGCCATCTCCAGCGCGGCCCGGTACCGGTCACCCGGCTGTTCCGGGACCGGCGGCGGTCCCGAACCCGGCTGTGGGTGCACAAGGTTGAAGCGGACGGACGTCGTCACTCTCACGCGGTGACCCCTTCCCCACGGCACGGCGGGGGTGGACCGTAGCCCAGCGCGCGCGAAGAGGGAATGGCCGGGAAGCGTTGACGGTGGCGGATACTGGACCCGCTATGGAAATCGTCATCCTTGTCGTAGTCATCGCTGTGATCGCGCTCGCCGCGATCAGCGGGCTCGTGGTCACGGGACGCCGCAAGAAGACGGCACCGCCACAGGAGCCCCGCACCCCCGAGAGCACCACCGAGGCACCCGCCCGCACGGCCGAACCGAAGGTCGGGGAGGAGACCGAGGCCCCGCCGGAGGGCGGGCGCCGCACCATCGAGGAGGTCGGCCTCCCCGAGGCCGAGAAGACCGAGGCCGAGGCGGAGGCCCCGGCCACCCCCGAGGCGGCCGAAGCGCCGCCCGAGGTGGAGACCCCCGCACCGGCGGCCGGCCGCCTCGTGCGGCTGCGCGCACGTCTGTCCCGCTCCCAGAACTCCCTCGGCAAGGGCCTGCTGACCCTGCTGTCCCGGGAACACCTGGACGAGGACACCTGGGAAGAGGTCGAGGACACCCTGCTGACCGCCGATGTCGGCGTCGGCCCCACCCAGGAACTGGTCGAGCGCCTCCGGGAGCGCGTCCGGGTGCTGGGCACCCGCACCCCCGAGGAGCTGCGCACGCTGCTGCGCGAGGAGCTGCTCCAGCTCGTCGGCCCGGACATGGACCGCACCGTGCACACCGAGACGCAGGGCGCCGAGGACCGTCCCGGTGTCGTCCTGGTCGTCGGCGTCAACGGCACCGGCAAGACCACCACCACCGGAAAGCTCGCCCGTGTCCTGGTGGCCGACGGCAAGTCGGTGGTGCTGGGCGCCGCCGACACCTTCCGCGCCGCCGCCGCGGACCAGCTGGAGACCTGGGGCACGCGTGTGGGTGCCCGTACCGTGCGCGGCCCCGAGGGCGGCGACCCGGCCTCCGTCGCGTTCGACGCCGTCAAGCAGGGCACCGAGGCCGGTGCCGACGTGGTGCTCGTCGACACCGCCGGACGTCTGCACACCAAGACCGGGCTCATGGACGAGCTGGGCAAGGTCAAGCGTGTGGTGGAGAAGCAGGGCCCGGTCGACGAGGTGCTGCTGGTGCTGGACGCCACCACCGGGCAGAACGGTCTGGTCCAGGCCCGGGTCTTCGCCGAGGTCGTGGACATCACCGGCATCGTGCTGACCAAGCTGGACGGCACCGCCAAGGGCGGCATCGTCGTCGCGGTCCAGCGCGAGCTGGGCGTCCCCGTCAAGCTGGTCGGCCTGGGCGAGGGCGCCGACGACCTGGCACCCTTCGAGCCCGAGGCGTTCGTGGACGCGCTGGTGGAGCCCGGCGCGGAATGACCCGGACCCGACGGTCGCCCCGAACGGCGTCAGGGGGTGCGAGGCTGGGCCTCGCACCCCCTGACCCGTTGTGGGGCTAGGAGTTGTCTTCCGCATCCTTCGCCACCGCGTCGTCGCCCGCGGCGCGGGGCCGCGCGAGAGCCGACCGGTGACAGACATAGGCGAGGGTGCCCAGCAGCAGCCGGGCCTGCGGCGGGCGGCCCGCCGTCTCCAGCGTGGGCGGGCGCAGCCAGTGCACCGCGCCCAGTCCGGCCAGGTCCGAGGGGGGCGCGGTGATGTGCTCGCCCTCGCCCCGGCCGCGCAGATCGAGGTCGGCGTCGTCCCAGCCCATGCGGTACAGCAGCTCGGGCAGCTCGGCGGCGGCACCCGGCGCGACCAGGAACCAGGCCCGTCCGTGCGGGGTCTCCGCGACCGGGCCCAGCGGCACCCCCATGCGCTCCAGCCGCACCAGCGCGCAGCGGCCGGCGCACCCGGCGACCTCCAGCACGTCGAAGGCGCGGCCGGTGGGCAGCAGCATCGCGGCCCCCGGCACCTGCGCCCAGGCGCGGGTGGCCTCGTCCAGCGTCGCGCCGGCCGACACCTCCAGCGTGGCGTCGAGGGGGTGGTCACCGGGGGCGGGGCAGGCACCGGCACCGCAGGAGCAGGTGACGCGTGTGCCGGAGCGGACCGCGCGGGCGCCGGGCACGACGTCCCAGCCCCACAGGCTCGTGTACTCCGCGACGGTGGTGCACACCTGGGCGTGTTCGCGTCTGCGCGCCCCGGGCCGCAGGTCCCGGATCTCGCGGATGCCGCTGAGACCGCTGATGGCGCCGATCGTGAAGCCCATGCTCCCTCCAACGGGTCCCGAAAGCTGATGGTTACGCGGATGTTGCGGACAGTGACGGCCGGAGGGCTGAGGAAGGCGGGATCGGGGTCGTTCGTCTCCGGGGTGGATGCCCACTGTCAAGTCAAGCGCCTGTGAGCGCTCCGATGTTCATTCGAAGGGGTGGCGAATGGTGGCGATTCTGCAATTACACTCGTCTCGCTCGTGATCGTAGGATTACTGTCGGTGCACGCAGGGAGAGAGTGCGGCAGCGGACTATGCCTCAGGCATGGCGGGGTCGTGGACGCCGGCGGGGCGCGCGGGGGAGCGCGGACCGGCACCGGCCCGGCGCGGGTCGCCGAGGCGGGATGGGGGCGTTACCAGTGACTGAGCGAGGCCGGACGGGCAAGAGCCCGAACGAGCGGCTGGGCTCGTGGTTCGTGCGCAGTGGCTGGTCCAAGGGAGAACTGGCACGCCAGGTCAACCGGCGGGCACGCCAACTGGGCGCACACCACATCAGCACGGACACCTCCCGGGTGCGCCGCTGGCTCGACGGAGAACAGCCTCGCGAACCGATCCCCCGCATCCTCTCCGATCTGTTCTCCGAACGCTTCGGCTGCGTCGTGGCCGTCGAGGACCTGGGCCTGCGGCCCGCACGGCGGTCCCCCGCCTCCTCCGGCGTCGACCTGCCCTGGGCCGGCCCCCAGACCGTCGCCCTGATCAGCGACTTCACCCGCAGCGACCTGATGCTGGCCCGCCGCGGCTTCCTCGGCAACTCGCTGGCCATGTCCGCCGGGCCCGCACTGATCGAACCCATGCAGCGCTGGCTGGTCCCCGGCACCCCGCAGGAGGCGGCCCTCCCCGCCGCCCGCGCCCACCGCCCCAGGACCGGCCCCGGACCCTCCCAGCCGGCCGAGCCCACCCGCACGGGCGCGGGCACGGCGGTCACCGTGGCCGCGACCGGCACCCGGCGCGGGGCGCCGCTGTCCCCGCCCGAACTCGAACTGCTGGAACAGACCACCCAGATGTTCCGCGTCTGGGACGCCCAGTGCGGGGGAGGACTGCGCCGCAAAGCCGTCGTCGGACAGCTCCACGAGGTCACCGACCTGCTCCAGGAATCCCACGCCGAACCGGTCCGGCGCCGCCTCTTCCGCGTCACCGCCGAACTGTGCGAACTGGCCGGCTGGATGAGCTACGACATCGGCCTCCAGCCCACCGCCCAGAAGTACTTCGTGCTCGCCCTCCACGCCGCCAAGGAAGCCGGCGACCGGCCCCTGGGCTCCTACGTCCTGAGCAAGATGGCCCGCCAGATGATCCACCTGGGCCGCCCCGAGGACGCCCTGGAGCTCATCCACCTCGCCCAGTACGGCAGCCGCGAGGGCTCCACCCCCCGCACCCAGGCCATGCTCCACGCCGTGGAGGCCCGCGCCTACGCCAACATGGGGCATCCCGGCAAGTGCAAGCGCGCCGTGCGGATGGCCGAGGAGACCTTCTCCGACATCGGCCGCGCCGACCCCGACCCCGACTGGATCCGCTTCTTCTCCGAGGCCGAACTGTGCGCGGAGAACGCCCACTCCTACCGGGACCTCGCCTACTCCTCCGGCCGCAGCCCGACCTACGCCTCCCTGGCCCGGCCGCCGATGGAACGCGCCGTGGACCTCTTCGGCCGCGAGGCCGAGGAGAACGAGGGCGGCGGCCACCGCCGCAGCTACGCGCTCAACCTGATCGGCATGGCCAGCGTGCACCTGCTCCAGAAGGAGCCCGAGGGCTGCGTGGCGCGCGTCAGCGAAGCCCTCGGCCTGGCCAAGCGGCTGCGCTCCGAGCGGGTCAACAACCGGCTGCGCCGCACCGCGGCCGGAGCGGTCAGCGAATTCGGCGGGGTCGCCGACGTCGTGGACCTGAGCGAACGGCTCCGCGCCGAACTCCCGGCAAGCGAGGCGGCGGCCGGGTGACGCCCCGCTGAAGGCGTCGCCCGGGCGTTTCCGGGCGTCGCCCGGGGCGTGGCGGGCGAACGGTGCTCCCCGTCCGGGCAACCGGTCGTCGCCCACGGCGCCCGCGCCGGCAGCCGCGATCCCGCCCCGACCCGCGTACGGGGCGGATCGTGGTGCCGCCGGGATGGGGCGGGGACGGCGCTTCATCTCCTCGTAACACCGGGCGGCGGGTTTTCACGGTCGTGAAACATCGGGCGGCGGCGGTCGAAACCGGGCGCGGGGACAGTGGCGGACAAGCCATCCCCGCCGCTCCGGCCCGCGCGGGCCGCCAACCGAGGAGACGCCCACAGTGAACGGTGCGGATACCGCGTTCGTCCTCGTCAGCGCATTTCTCGTGATGCTGATGACACCCGGCCTCGCCTTCTTCTACGGCGGCATGGTCCGGGTCAAGAGCGTCCTGAACATGCTGATGATGTCCTTCGTCTCGCTCGCGGTCGTCAGCGTGCTGTGGGTGCTCATCGGCTACTCGCTGACCTTCGGCCCCGACACCGCGGGACTGATCGGCAACCTCGACCTCGCCGCGCTCAAGGGCCTCTCGCCCGCCTCCCTGACCGCCAAGGACGGTATCCCGGTCTTCGCCTTCGTCCTGTTCCAGATGATGTTCGCCGTCCTCACCCCGGCGCTGATGAGCGGAGCCCTCGCCGACCGTGTGAAGTTCGGCGCCTGGACGCTCTTCATGACCCTGTGGGTCACTCTCGTCTACTTCCCGGTGGCCCACTGGGTGTGGGCCGAGGGGGGCTGGCTGCACGACCTGGAGGTCATCGATTTCGCGGGCGGCACCGCCGTCCACATCAACGCCGGGATCGGTGCGCTGGCCGCCGTGCTGGTGGTCGGCAAGCGCATCGGCTTCGGCAGGGAACCGATGCGCCCGCACAATCTGCCGCTGGTCGTTCTGGGCGCCGCCCTGCTGTGGTTCGGCTGGTTCGGCTTCAACGCCGGGTCCGCGCTCGCCGCCGACGGCAGCGCCGCCACCATGGCGCTCAACACCCAGGTCGCCACCGGTGCCGCCGTCGCCGGCTGGCTCGTCCACGAACGGATCCGGCACGGGGCCTGCACCACACTGGGTGCCGCCTCCGGCGCCGTCGCCGGGCTGGTGGCCATCACCCCCGCCGGAGCCTCGGTCGACGCCCTGGGCGCGCTGCTCATCGGTGTGGTGGCGGGCGCCGTCTGCTGCTGGGCGGTCGCGCTCAAGCACAAGCTGGGCTTCGACGACTCGCTCGACGTGGTCGGCGTGCACCTGGTCGGCGGTCTGATCGGCACGCTGCTGGTCGGCTTCCTGGCGGTCGACGGGGTCAGCGGCCCGGCCCAGTTCGGCAAGCAGGCCCTCGGGGCGTTCTCCGTGCTGGCGTTCTCCTTCACCGTCTCCTGGCTGCTGGCCAAGCTGGTGCAGGTGACCGTCGGCTTCCGCGCCGACGCCGACGACGAGACCGCCGGCGTGGACCAGGTGTTCCACGCGGAGACCGCCTACGACTTCGGTGCCGTCGGCGGCTCCGCCGCCCGGCGGCGCGGCGCCCCGGTGGCTCCCTCCGGCGGCCCCGCGTCCGCCACCGGCGCGGCCGGCACCGCCCGCGACGACAAGCCCGGCAGCCTCGACCACAAGGTGGACGCATGAAGCTCCTCACCGCCGTCATCAAGCCGCACCAGCTCGACGAGGTGAAGGAGGCGCTGCGGGCGTTCGGCGTCCAGGGCCTCACCGTCACCGAGGCCAGCGGCTACGGACGCCAGCGCGGCCACACCGAGATCTACCGGGGCGCCGAGTACACCGTGGACCTCGTCCCCAAGGCCCGTATCGAGGTGCTGGTGGAGGACCAGGACGCCGAACAGCTCACCGAGATCGTCGTCAAGGCCGCCCGCACCGGCAAGATCGGCGACGGCAAGGTGTGGGTCGTCCCCGTCGAGACCGCCGTCCGTGTCCGCACGGGCGAGCGGGGACCGGACGCGCTGTGAAGAAGCCGGCCCGCACCGCCCCCCGACGGCCGCCGGCGGCCCTTCGCCCCGCGCGTACGGCACAGCCGCGGATCCCGGCGCATGACGGCGACGGCCACGGCGAGGAGTACGCCGCCGCCCGGGTGCGGCTCCTGCGGAACCCCGGTCTGCCCGGCCCCGAACGGCGCCGCGCCCTCGCCGCCCTCACCGACCGCTGGCTGGCCGGACTCTTCGCGACGGCCGCACCCCCGGCGGGCACGGCCCTGGTGGCCGTCGGCGGCTACGGACACGGCACGCTCTGTCCGCGCAGCGACCTCGACCTGCTCCTGCTGCACGACGAGGGCGTTCCCGCCGGTGAGGTGGCGGCGCTCGCCGACCGCCTCTGGTACCCCGTCTGGGACCTCGGCCTCGCCCTCGACCACTCCGTACGCACCCCCGCCCAGTCGCGCCGGGCCGCAGCCCACGATCTGAAGGTCCAACTCGGCCTGCTGGACGCCCGCCACGTGGCCGGCGAGAAGGAACTGACCACCGCACTGCGCGCCGCGGCCCTCACCCAGTGGCGCAGCGACGCCGCAACCCGGCTGCCCGGACTGCGGGAACTGGCCGCCGCACGCGCCCGCCGCCACGGCGACCTGCGGTACCTGGTCGAACCCGACCTGAAGGAGGCCCGCGGCGGACTGCGCGACCTGACCGCGCTGCGGGCCGTGGCCGCCTCCTGGCTCGCCGACGCACCCCGCGACGGACTCCGCGAGGCACAGGACGCCCTGCTCGACATCCGCGACGCCCTCCACCTGACCACCGGACGCGCCACCGACCGCCTCTGCCTCCAGGACCAGCACCAGGTCGCGGAGGCGCTCGGCCTCCCGGACGCCGACGCCCTGCTGCGCCACGCCTGCCGGTCCGCCGCCGTCGTCACCCACGCCGCCGACGTGACCTGGCGAGAGGTCGAACGCGTCCTGCGGCCCCGCGCCGTGGCCCGGCGTGCCGTGCGGCTGCACGGCCTGCTGCACGCAGGGCGCCCGGCGGCAGGCGCCGCACCAGAACGCACGCCCCTGGCCGACGGAGTCGTCGCCCACGACGGCGAAGCGGCCCTCGCGGAGGGCGCCCGCCCCGACCGCGACCCCGTACTGCCCCTGCGGGCCGCCGCCGCAGCCGCCCGGGCAGCCCTCCCGCTCGCCCCGGCCGCCGTACGGAGACTCGCGCGCACGGCACCCGACCTGCCCACACCCTGGCCCGCGCAGGCACGCGAACACTTCGTCGCCCTGCTCGGCGCGGGAGCGGCGGCGGTACCCGTCTGGGAAGCCCTGGACGCGGCCGGCCTGATCACCCGGCTGCTCCCCGAATGGGACCACGTCCGCTGCCGCCCCCAGCGCGACCCCGTCCACCGCTGGACCGTCGACCGCCACCTGCTGGAATGCGCCGTCCGGGCCGCCGCCCTCACCCGCCGCGTCCACCGCCCCGACCTGCTGCTGACGGCCGCACTCCTGCACGACATCGGCAAGGGGCGGCCCGGCGACCACGCCGACGCCGGCGCCGCACTCGTCCGCGGCCTCGCACCGCGTCTCGGGTTCGACGACGCCGACACCCGCACCCTCGCCCTCCTCGTCCGCCACCACCTGCTGCTCGTCCGGACCGCGACCCGTCGCGACATCACCGACCCGGCCACCCTGCACACCGTTGCCGAGGCCGTCCGCAGCCGCGGCACCCTCGCCCTCCTCCACGCCCTCACGGAAGCCGACGCCCTCGCCACCGGCCCCGCCGCCTGGAGCCCGTGGCGCGCCTCGCTGGTGGCCACACTGGTGGCCCGCGTGGACGCCGTCCTGGCGGGCGAGGCCGTCACCGCCGACCCGCATGAGGGGGTGCTCGGCGCCGAGGACGAGCAACTGGTCGGCGAGGTGCGGCGCACGGGCTGCCCGGTGCTGAGAACCGCCGACGCACCCGGCAGTCGGGGCCTCGCCACCTGGGGGGACGCCGATTCCTCCGGCACTGTCGGCGGGGGTGGAGCCCTTGGCTCTCCCGATTCGTGTGATTTGTCTGGTGCTGATTGTTCTTCCGGTGTCGAGTTGCGCATCGCACTGCCCGACCGGCCCGGGGCGCTGTCCGCCGTCGCGGGGCTGCTGGCCCTGCACCGCCTCACCGTTCACGCGGCCCGGCTCCGGCAGGTGCCGGCCCCGCCCGTCACGGCAGACGGCAGGGCCGGCCCGGCAACCGGTGTCCTGCTCCTCACCTGGCAGGTCGCCGCCCACTTCGGGACCGTCCCGGGAACGGAACGGCTCCGCGCCGACCTCGTACGGGTACTCGGCGGCTCCCTCGACCTCGCCGCCCGCCTCGGAGCCGGGCAGGAGACCCACCGCGGGGCCGCTTTCTCCCCGCCGCCCCGCGTGAGCGTCGTACCCACGGCCTCCCGCACCGCGACGGTCGTCGAGGTGCGGGCCCAGGACGCGCGTGGCCTGCTGTACCGCGTCAGCCGCGTCCTCGACGAGGCGGGCGTCCGCGTCCGCAGCGCCCACATCGGCACCCTCGGCGGCAACGCGGTGGACGCCTTCTATCTGACCGACCCGCACGGTGCACCCCTGCCGGAGGCGACCGCCGCCCGTCTCGTCCGGCGGCTGGAGGCCGCACTGTGCTGACCCGGCCCAGCCGGTGGCCGGGGCGCGGGGCGCAGCACGTCGGCGTGGGCCGCAACCGGGACAGGCGGGGTGGCCCCGCCGGCAGGGCGGCTACCCTTGGCAGGGATTGACTCCGCCAACCGACCCGAGGACCGACGAGCGCTGTGTTCGACACCCTTTCCGACCGCCTGAGTGCGACGTTCAAGAACCTCCGGGGCAAAGGGCGCCTCAGTGAGGCGGACATCGACGCCACCGCGCGCGAGATCCGCATCGCCCTGCTCGAGGCGGACGTCGCCCTGCCCGTGGTCCGCGCCTTCATCAAGCAGGTCAAGGAGCGCGCCCTGGGGGCCGAGGTCTCCCAGGCGCTGAACCCGGCCCAGCAGGTCATCAAGATCGTCAACGAGGAACTGATCAGCATCCTCGGCGGCGAGACCCGGCGCCTGCGGTTCGCCAAGAACCCGCCCACCGTCATCATGCTGGCCGGCCTCCAGGGCGCCGGTAAGACGACGCTGGCCGGAAAGCTGGGCCGCTGGCTCAAGCAGCAGGGGCACGCCCCCATGCTGGTCGCCGCGGACCTCCAGCGTCCCAACGCGGTCAACCAGCTCTCGGTCGTCGCGGAGCGGGCCGGTGTGGCGGTCTACGCCCCCGAGCCCGGCAACGGCGTCGGCGATCCGGTGAAGGTCGCCGAGGACTCGATCGTCTACGCGCGCGACAAGCAGCACGACGTGGTGATCGTCGACACCGCCGGCCGGCTGGGCATCGACCAGGAACTGATGCAGCAGGCCGCCGACATCCGGGACGCGGTCAGCCCCGACGAGGTCCTCTTCGTCGTGGACGCCATGATCGGTCAGGACGCGGTCACCACGGCGGAGGCCTTCCAGGAGGGCGTCGGCTTCGACGGCGTGGTGCTCTCCAAGCTCGACGGTGACGCGCGCGGTGGTGCGGCCCTCTCGGTCGCGCAGGTCACCGGCAAGCAGATCATGTTCGCCTCCAACGGCGAGAAGCTGGACGACTTCGACGCGTTCCACCCGGACCGCATGGCGTCCCGCATCCTCGGCATGGGCGACGTGCTCACGCTGATCGAGAAGGCGGAGCAGACCTTCAGCCGGCAAGAGGCCGAGAAGATGGCCGCCAAGCTGGCGAAGGGCCCCAAGGAGTTCACGCTCGACGACTTCCTGGCCCAGATGGAGCAGGTCCGCAAGATGGGCTCGCTCTCCAAGCTGCTCGGCATGATGCCGGGCATGGGCCAGATGAAGGAGCAGATCAACAACCTGGACGAGCGCGAGGTCGACCGTACCGCGGCGATCATCAAGTCGATGACGCCGCAGGAGCGCGCCGAGCCGACCATCATCAACGGCTCGCGCCGGGCCCGGATCGCGCGAGGCTCCGGTGTGGACGTCAGCGCCGTCAAGAACCTGGTGGAGCGCTTCTTCGAGGCCCGCAAGATGATGTCCCGCATGGCCCAGGGCGGCGGTATGCCCGGCATGCCGGGGATGCCCGGGATGCCGGGGCTCCCCGGCGGCGGGGGCGGCAAGAAGAAGGGCAAGCAGAAGAAGGCCAAGGGCAAGCGCCAGTCGGGCAACCCGATGAAGCGCAAGCAGGAGGAGCAGGCCGCCGCCGAACGCCGGGCGCAGGCCGGCCAGGGCGGCGCGTTCGGCCTGCCGGGCGCGGGCCAGGACCCCGGGGACTTCGAACTCCCGCAGGAGTTCAAGGACATGCTGCCCCCGAAGTGACGGCACCGGCGGCGGGCGCCGCCGGCCGGTGATGGCAGGGGCTTTTTTCCGCTGGTCACGGTCCGTGCCTCCCGCGGCTTCCGGACCCTGCCGGCCCGGTGGGCTCGGCCTGTGGGTCTGTCGGCCTGTCGGCCCGCAGGGCTCGGGTCCGTCGGTCTGCCGGACCGCGGGGCTGGGGCCTGTCGGCCTGGCAGTCTGCCGGTGCCTGGCCTTGGCGGTCCGGTGCGTTCGGGCCTTGGGGGTCCGGTGGGTTCGGGACCTGCCGTGCTGCTCGTTGTGGCCTTCTGCATTGCTGTGGGGCTGGGCTCCGGGGTGTCCGGGCACGCCTGGGCTCGGTGACCGCCGGGCCGGGTCGTCCACGCCGACGGGCGGGGGCGCCCGCCGGGTGTCCTCGTACGGGTGACGGCTTCGTCGGCGCTGCTCGTCTTCAGGCCTCCGGGGCGGCGGGTCTCCTCTCCCCGGGCTCTTTCGGCTTCCTGACTCCTGGCCCTCCGGCCTTCTCGGCCCTCCGGCCTTCTCGGCCCTCCGGCCTTCTCGGCCCTCCGGGCCTTGCCCGGCCTCGGGGCACCCCCGCCCTCGCGAGGGCGGGGGTGCCCCGCGTGAGCCTGCGGCCCCGGGGGGCGCCCCCGGCCCTCACGCGGGGCCAGCCCCCGCGTGAGCCTGCCGCGGGGAAGGCGGATGATGGCGACCATGCGCGTATACATCCGCCCGCCGCGGTCCTCCGACGAGCAGCTCTACCGTGAGGCCGTCACCAGGTCGGCAGACCACCTCCGTCCGTGGAACCCCGTCGAGCCCGACGGCTTCCCCGACCTGCTCCGCCGCCAAGGGCCCGCGCTGCGGACGTTCCTGATCCTCGACCGTGAGGACGACGGGCTCGTCGGCCGCGTCAACGTGGCCAACATCGTCCGCGCCCGCTTCCGCAACGGTGCCCTCGGGTACGACAGTTACCTCCCCTACGCGGGTACGGGGCGGATGACCGAGGGGCTGCGGCTGGTGGTGGACCGCTGTTTCCAGCCGGGGCCCGACGGTCTGGCGCTGCACCGGCTGGAGATCAACGTCCAGCCGGAGAACGAGCGCTCGCTGGCCATGGCCAAGCGCCTCGGCTTCCGGCACGAGGGCTTCTCGCCCCGGATGCTCTACATCAACGGTGACTGGCGCGACCACGAGCGCTTCGCGCTGACCGCCGAGGAGTGGCCGGGCGTGGACTGACCCCCTTGCGCGCCGCGCGCATGGCCGGCCGCGGGGCGCGCTCCCTGCGGAGGGCGCCGCCCACAGTGTGTGTGCCCTCCGTGCGGGGCGCGGTGCGCCGGTCCGTACCATGCCCCGCGTGGGTCACCTCGCCGGGCCGCGGTCCGTGCGGAGGGGTGCTCTCGGCGTGCGTGGCACAGGGCAACCGCGCCCCAGGCCCGGGCCGCTGTTGCGGGGGAGTCCTTGCGGGGCGCGCGGGCCTGCCGGGGCGGCGATACGTCCCGGGATGCGGCGGGTGCCGAGCTTGGCCGCAGTTCGGGGCTCCCGCCCATCTCCCCCGCAACCGTGCTGACTGACTGGTACGTGCAAAATATTTGCGATGCCCCGGAATCGGAACACCGAGGCACTCCCGCTCGTTGGGAACGACGTGAGCACGACACCACCTGTACTCGCCGCCGAGCTGGCAGCCGCCTGGGCCGACATTCAACGGCACCACTCCGAGCTGCCGGACCTGGCCGCGCCCGAATCCCTCATCGGAGAGTCCTCGTCCGCATGCGGCACCGGTCTCTCCTTCGAACGGCTGCTGCACGAGGCAGTCCACGGCATCGCCGCCGCCCGCGGCGTCCGGGACACCTCGCGGGCGGGCCGCTACCACAACCGCCGCTTCCTGGCGATCGCCGAGGAGCTGGGGCTCGACCACCCCGAGGAACCGCACCCCAGCAGCGGCTTCTCCCTCGTGGTCCTCACCCCGGAGACGCGGCGGCGCTACCGCCCCACCATCGAACGCCTCCAGCGCGCCCTGAAGGCGTACAGCGCGGCGACCGAGACCGACAGCGGACGCAGTTTCCGCGGCCCCGCCGCCCGGCACGGCTCCTCCGGCGGCGGCGTCCGCGTCAAGGCCGTCTGCGACTGCGGGCGCAACGTCCGCGTGGTCCCCTCGGTGCTGGCCCAGGCGCCCATCATGTGCGGGGCCTGCGGCAAGCAGTTCCGCATCCCCGCGGAGCCGGCCGCCAAGGGCGAACCGGTCCCCGTGGGCTGAGACGGCGCAGGCCGCCACCCCGCCGTCCGTCCTGTCGGTCCTCCGTCAGTCTTCCGTCTTTCCCGGTCCCCGTCCCGCCCCGGTGGCACCGCATGCCAGGTGCCGCGGGGGCGGGACGGGGCGGTTTCGGGCGGGGGCCTGAGGTGTGGCATCATGGTCGGCTGAACTCGGCAGCCGCACAGGATCCCTCTCTCCTCCGGCTGACGCGTCCATCGGACACCCCGGCGCCTCAACCCCACGTGGCAGTCCGATGTGTCCACCCACGTCAAGACCAGGAGACACCACACCCGTGGCAGTCAAGATCAAGCTGAAGCGTCTGGGCAAGATCCGTTCGCCTCACTACCGCATCATCGTGGCCGACTCCCGCACCCGCCGTGACGGCCGGGCCATCGAGGAGATCGGTCTGTACCACCCGGTGCAGAACCCGTCGCGTATCGAGGTCGACTCGGAGCGCGTCCAGTACTGGCTCAGCGTCGGCGCCCAGCCGACCGAGCCGGTGGAGGCGATCCTCAAGGTCACCGGCGACTGGCAGAAGTTCAAGGGTCTGCCCGCCCCGGAGCCGATGAAGGTTCCCGAGCCGAAGGCCGACAAGCGCGCCCTCTTCGAGGCCGTGGCCAAGGAGTCCGCCGACGAGCCGCAGGGTGAGGCCATCACCCCCAAGGCCAAGAAGGCCGACAAGGCCGACAAGAAGGCGGAAGAGTCGGCCGACGCGTCGGCCGCCGCTGAGTCGACCGAGGACTGAGGATGCTCGAGGAGGCCCTCGAGCACCTCGTGAAGGGCATCGTCGACTACCCCGACGAGGTGCGGATCGCTGCCCGCAACCTGCGTCGCGGGCGTGTGCTGGAGGTCCGGGTGCACCCCGACGACCTCGGCAAGGTGATCGGCCGCAGTGGCCGCACCGCGCGCGCTCTGCGCACCGTCGTGGGAGCTCTCGGTGGCCGCGGCGTCCGTGTCGACCTCGTCGACGTGGACCAGGTCCGCTGAGAGCGGTATGCAGCACCGGCACGGGCCGGGGACGGCAGCCATGCCGTCCCCGGCCCGTTGTCGCGCTCGCCCGCCCCGCCTCCGCCCCGCGGCGGCGGACGGCGCGGTCGCGCACGGGCGGAGCGGTTACGTACGGATGAGTACCGAGCACGGAGAAGCACAGTGCAGCTAGTCGTCGCGCGGATCGGCCGCGCCCACGGCATCAAGGGCGAGGTCACCGTCGAGGTCAGGACCGACGAGCCGGAGCTGCGGCTCGCGCCCGGCGCCGTGCTGGCCACGGACCCGCCCTCGGCCGGGCCGCTGACCATCGCCTCCGGGCGGGTGCACAGCGGCCGGCTGCTGCTGCGTTTCGAGGGGGTCGGCGACCGCACGGCTGCCGAGGCACTGCGCAACACCCTGCTCGTCGCCGAGATCGACCCCGAGGAGCGGCCCGAGGACCCGGAGGAGTTCTACGACCACCAGCTGGAGGACCTGGAGGTCGTCACCCGGGACGGGACCGTCGTCGGGCGCATCGAGAGCATCGCCCACCTGCCCGCACAGGACCTGCTGGTCGTCCGGCGCGAGGACGGCGGCGAGCTGCTGATCCCCTTCGTCGGCGAGATCGTCCCCGAGGTCGATCTGGAGGCCCAGCGTGCCGTCGTCGACCCGCCGCCCGGTCTGCTCGACGAGGCGGGCGCGGAAGAGGCCCGGCCGGGCGGGGAGAGCCAGGCGTGAGACTCGACATCGTCACAATCTTCCCCGAGTACCTGGAGCCGCTGAACGTCTCGCTGGTCGGCAAGGCCCGGGCCCGCGGCGTGCTGGACGTCCGCGTCCACGACCTGCGCGCCTGGACGCATGACAAGCACCACACCGTGGACGACACCCCTTACGGCGGCGGTCCCGGCATGGTCATGAAGCCCGAGCCGTGGGGCGAGGCCCTCGACGAGATCCTCGCCGGGGGAGAGCCCGGCCTGGGCGCACCGGTTCTCGTCGTCCCCACCCCCAGTGGCCGGCCCTTCACCCAGGAGCTGGCCGTCGAGCTGGCGGACAAGCCGTGGCTGGTCTTCACCCCTGCCCGCTACGAGGGCATCGACCGCCGGGTCATCGACGAGTACGCGGCCCGCCTCGACGTACGCGAGGTCTCCATCGGCGACTACGTGCTCGCGGGAGGGGAGGCGCCGGTGCTCGTCATGGTCGAGGCCGTCGCCCGGCTGCTGCCCGGCGTCCTGGGCAACGCCGCCTCGCACCAGGACGACTCCTTCGCGCCCGGCGCCATGGCCGATCTGCTGGAGGGGCCCGTCTACACCAAGCCGCCGGAGTGGCGCGGCCACGGCATCCCCGAGGTGCTGCTGAGCGGCCACCACGGCAGGATCGCCCGCTGGCGCCGTGACCAGGCGTTCGCCCGTACGGCTGCCAACCGGCCGGATCTGATCGAACGCTGCGACCCGGAAGCCCTGGACAAGCACGACCGGGCGACCCTGGAGGCTCTGGGCTGGCGCCAGGGCACCGACGGGCACTGGCGGCGGGCCGACGAGGACGAGCGGGCCGGCGAGAAGGAGCGGGGCGGAGAGGACGAGCGAGCCGACGAGAACGAGAAGGCCGGCGAGGGCGAGCGGGCCGGCGAGGAGCGCTGAGCTGTCCGTCCGCCGGCGGGGAACGGGCGGCCGATTTGGGTGGAAGGGCCGGGCCGTGGAAGAATGGACCGCTGCCTCACATGCGGCGCGCGACCCTGCCACAGGGGGACCGACGCCCGCCGCGAGTGACGGCTCCCCGACCGGAATCACGATATGCCGCTGATGACCTGTGGCATCAGCGAGGAAAGCAGACGGACATGTCTCACCTTCTCGACAGCGTCGACGCCGCCTCCCTGCGCGACGACGTACCGGCCTTCCGCCCGGGCGACACGGTCAACGTGCACGTCCGCGTCATCGAGGGCAACCGCTCCCGTGTCCAGCAGTTCAAGGGCGTCTGCATCCGCCGCCAGGGCTCGGGCGTGCGCGAGACCTTCACCGTCCGCAAGGTCAGCTTCAGCGTCGGCGTCGAGCGCACCTTCCCGGTGCACACCCCGATCGTCGAGAAGATCGAGGTCGTGACCCGCGGTGACGTCCGCCGCGCCAAGCTGTACTACCTGCGTGACCTGCGCGGCAAGGCCGCCAAGATCAAGGAGAAGCGCGAGAGCTGATCTCCCGTCCTGGGTGCGCGCGGCGCCGGTTAGGCTTCCGCCCGATGGACACCCAGGCAGAGCAGGACGAACCGGAGCGCGACCGCTCCTCCGGTCCCGACGAGGGAACGGGGGGCAGGTCGCGCTTCGTGCGTGCGGCCCTCTACGCGGGGGCCGTGCTGGCGGCGCTCTTGCTGAGCAATGCGTTCATCGTGCAGCCTTTCGGCATCCCGAGCGCCTCGATGGATCCGACCCTCCGGGTGGGGGACCGGGTGCTCGTGAACAAGCTGGCCTACCGTTTCGGCGGCGGACCGCAGCGCGGTGATGTCGTCGTCTTCGACGGCACGGACTCGTTCTCCGGGGAGGCCGATCCGGACGCGAACCCTGTGACGACCGCGCTGCGCAAGGCCGGGGCCGCGACCGGACTGGTGCCGCCCGCCGAGACCGACTACGTCAAGCGCGTCATCGGGGTCGGCGGCGACCTTGTGCGCTGCTGCGACAGGCGGGGGAGGATCGAGGTGAACGGGCGGCCCGTGAACGAGGACTATCTGTACCCCGGCGACGCCCCCTCCGACGTGCCCTTCGAGACCCGCGTCCCCGCCGGGCGGCTGTGGGTGATGGGCGACCACCGTGCCTCCTCCAGCGATTCCCGCGACCACCTCGGCGACCCCGGAGGCGGCACCGTTCCCGTGGACCGTGTGATCGGACGGGCCGACTGGATCGGGTGGCCCCTGGGGCGTATCGGCTCGGTTCCCGCGGGCGCGGGCGGCGCCGATGAGTGACCCGGCGGGCGGATACGGAACCGGCGGCCCCACGGACCCGTACGGCGATGCGGGGCCCTATGGCAGTGCGGGCTCCCACGGCGACGCGGGGTCCCATGGCGAAGGGGAGCCGCGCCAAAATCATGCGCAGCCCTACGACGCGGAGACGTACGGCCACCAGGGGCCGTACGGGTACGCGACGCCCGCCACGTCCCCTCCATGGCAGGCGCCCTCCGCGTACCCGGACGCCCCTGCCGCCCACCCCGCCGAACCCCCCGCGCCGTACCAGGACGTACCCCCGTGGCAGCACCAGGGAGTGCCCTTTTCCGGACAGGACTCTCCCGGCGCCGTACCGCCGGGCCAGGGCGCGCACGGCGAGCCTCTCGAGCCCCCTCCCGCAGTGGGAGCGGGCCCCGGGGAAGAGCTGGCACCGCTGCGCCGGCCGGGCCAGGGGCGGGCCGAACGGAGGCGGGCCGCCAAGCGGATCAAGCGCCGCCGTCGGCTGTCCGCCACCAAGGAGATCCCCGTCCTCATAGGCACCGCCCTGCTGATGGCGCTGGTGCTCAAGACGTTCCTGGTGCAGGCGTTCGTGATCCCCTCCGGATCCATGGAGCAGACCATCCGGGTCGGAGACCGGGTACTGGTCGACAAACTCACCCCATGGTTCGGCGCCAAGCCGGACCGCGGTGACGTGGTCGTCTTCGAGGACCCCGGTGGCTGGCTGGACAACGACACCACGGGCGAGAAGGAGAAGAAGGACCCTCCGCCCGGCATCAAGCAGGGCAAGGAGTTCCTGACGTTCATCGGACTGCTGCCCTCCGACGACGAGCAGGACCTCATCAAGCGCGTCGTCGCGGTCGGCGGCGATACCGTACGCTGCTGCGACCGGCAGGGACGGGTGACCGTCAACGGCACCCCGCTGAACGAGCCGTACATCCATCCGGGCAATGAACCCTCGCGGACGAAGTTCAAGGTGACCGTTCCCCAGGGGCGCGTTTTCGTCATGGGGGACCACCGGGCCGACTCGGCCGACTCGCGCTACCACTTGCGGGACGCGGAACATGGAACGATCGGGGAGGACCGGATCGTTGGAAGAGCGGTCGTCATCGCGTGGCCGATCGACCACTGGCGACGGCTGGAGGAACCCGCGACCTACGCTTCGGTGCCGGACGCCCCTGGCGCCGCGGCACCGCCGCCCGAGGGCCGTGACAATCGAGTGGCGCAACTCCCGTTGTCTGCGGAACTTCCGCTCGTTATGGGAGTGGTGGGCCTGTACCGACTGCGGGGCAGGCGAATGCGCAGTGTGAGGAGTGGATGTGGGGGACTTGGCGGTCGGCGCACGGTCCGGTTCCGGGTACCCGGAGAACGAACGTCCTGGTGCGGACGGCAGGGCGGACGACGCAGGACCACCGGCCGTGGAAAGAGAGAGTGACGGCGTGACCGCCGATACCGACGGGACGGCAGCGGCCTCCGGAGCGGCTGGGGACGAGCCACGTGGCTTCCACCACCCCGGGGACGACCCGCCGCGGGACGACTCCGGGACGGAGCAGTCCGGAAAGGCCGGGAAGGACGTGAAGAAACAGCGCCCCTTCTGGAAGGAACTGCCGATGCTCATCGGCATCGCGCTGGTTCTTGCGCTGATCATCAAGACCTTCCTGGTGCAGGCGTTCTCGATCCCCTCCGACTCGATGCAGGACACCCTCCAGCGCGGTGACCGGGTACTGGTGGACAAGCTGACCCCGTGGTTCGGGTCCACCCCGGAGCGCGGCGAGGTCGTCGTCTTCCACGATCCGGGCGGCTGGCTGCCCGAGGCCCAGGTGGAGGAGAACTTCTTCCAGACCGCGCTCAGCTTCATCGGTCTGATGCCCTCCGCCAACGAGAAGGACCTCATCAAGCGGGTCATCGCGGTCGGCGGGGACACGGTGGAGTGCAAGAAGGGCGGCAAGGTCCGCGTCAACGGCACCCCGCTGGAAGAGAGCTCGTACATCTACCCGGGCAACACCCCGTGCGACGACAAGCCGTTCGGGCCGGTCAAGGTGCCCGAGGGCAAGCTGTGGGTGATGGGTGACCACCGCCAGGACTCCCTCGACTCCCGCTACCACATGAACCAGCCCGGAAGCGGTTTCGTCCCGGAGAAGGAGGTCGTGGGCCGGGCCATCGTCCGCGCCTGGCCGATCAGCCGCTGGGGCACCCTGCCGGTGCCCGACACGTTCGACCAGCAGGGCATCCAGGCACGTGCTCTCGACGCCGCACCCGGCGCGGCCGGCCTCGCCGGCGCCGTTCCGCTGGTGCTGTGGCGGCGCCGGCGGCAGCGGACCGCAGTCCGTAAGAGCACCCTCGTGGTGCCGACGGGCAACAAGGGCTGACTGTTCCCCGTACTCCTGGATAGGGTGCCGCGCAGATCTGCGAGGGCGCGGACCCGGCCGCAACGCCGTCGGGGGCCGCGCGCCCCGCGAGGCCGCGGCGGAGGACCGGGAGTGCCGAAGAAGTGAGCAGCAACGCCGAACGCACAGCAGAGGGCCGCGGCCGTCTGGGCAATCGACTGTCCGGAGTGGCCGTGGCCCTCGGCCTTGTGCTCTTCCTCGGCGGTTTCGTATGGGGAGCCGTCCTCTACCAGCCGTACACGGTGCCGACCGACTCCATGGACCCCACCGTCAAGGCCGGCTCGCGCGTACTGGCCGAACGGGTGGACGGCGCCCGAATACGCCGTGGCGACGTCGTCGTCTTCCAGGACGGGGTGTGGGGCTCGGTCCCCATGGTCAAACGAGTCGTGGGCGTCGGCGGCGACAAGGTGGCCTGCTGCGACGCGCGGGGCCGCCTCACGGTCAACGGAAAGAGCGTCGAGGAACCGTATCTGCGCGACGGGGCCCAGGACTCGGAGCGCGCCTTCGAGACGACGACGGTGCCCGAGGGCAAGCTGTTCCTGCTGGGGGACAACCGGCAGGACTCGCTCGACTCCCGCACGCACCTGGAGGACCGCGACCACGGCGCGGTCCCGCGTTCGGCTGTCAAAGGCAGAGTGGATGCGGTGGCCTGGCCCGTCGACGGTCTCGGCATGCTGCCCGAGGCCCCCGGCTTCGCCGCCATGCCGGGCGGCACCTCGGAGCACGGCCCCCTGCCCCTCGCACTGGGCGCCGTCGTCGTGGGAGCCGCGCTGGTGCTGGGCGGCGCGGCATACGGACCGCTCGCGCGGCGCCGCGCCATGTCGGCCCGTCGTAGCGCCGGGTGACGCACAATGGGGGGACGCACGGCTGAAGGGGAACATGCCATGAGCGCCGAGGACCTCGAAAAGTACGAGACCGAGATGGAGCTGAAGCTCTACAGGGAGTACAGAGACGTCGTCGGGCTGTTCAAATACGTGATCGAGACAGACCGGCGTTTCTATCTCACCAACGACTACGAGATGCAGGTCCACTCGGTCCAGGGAGAGGTGTTCTTCGAGGTCTCGATGGCGGACGCCTGGGTGTGGGACATGTACAGGCCGGCCCGGTTCGTCAAACAGGTGCGGGTGCTCACCTTCAAAGACGTGAACATCGAGGAACTGAACAAGAGCGAACTGGATCTGCCCGAGGACACGGGCTTCAAGGGCTGAGACAGCCTGCCCGCGGGGCCGGGGCCGGGGCCGGGGGCGCGGGGCCGGTGCTGCGGGGGCGTCACTCGTGTGAGTGACCGAGTTGTCCACAACCGGCGGGTTCTCCACAGAAAAAGAGCAAGATCCCACAACCACCTCCGGGGCCGTCAGAGTCGGTTCCGGAGGTGGTGTGCATGAATACCAGCGCAGCGCGAGGCGCCGCACGCACACACGCAGGGCCGGGCACCGGAGCGAGGCCCGGCCCCGGGGGAGTCCCGGACAGGGCTGCCGGTTCGCCCCCGGCCGTGGAGCGGCGTGGTGGCCGGACCCGGGGGACGGGGCCCGGAGCCCGCCTGTCCGAATCCGGTCCGGGGGACCGTCTGCCCGCCGCTACGCCGCGGGGCGGAAGTGCCGATCCGCCCGGTGCGGAGGGTGCGGGTGAGAGGACACGTCGGATCGGCGGTACACGTCAGATCGGGGGTACGGGGCGGGCGGCGCCCCCGGCCGACGCACCCACTGCGGTCGGCGGCATGCGTCCGGCGGGAGGAACGGGTGCGCTGGGCGCCTCCCTGCGGGGCGGTGATCCGGGGTCTGCCGCAGCGGCGCGAACCGCCCCGGCGGGAGGCGGCCAGGTACGACCCGTCCCGTCACGATCCGGCCAGGCGCGGACCCGCCCTGCGCAATCCGGGCGTGAGCGGTCCGTGCCTGCGCGGTCCGGTCTCGCGCCGTCCGGCCCCGCGCGGTCGGGGGCTGCGCGGTCCGGGGCCGCGAGGCGTGGCGCTGCGCGGGGAGCGGCCGGTCCTGCCCGGGCCAGGGAAGCACTCGGCCGGTACGGCGAGGACCTGGCGGCCCGGCGGCTGCGCGAGATGGGCATGGCCGTACTCGAACGCAACTGGCGCTGCGCCGAAGGGGAGATCGACCTCATCGCCCGTGACGGCGACGCGATCGTGATCTGCGAGGTCAAGACCCGCAGGGCGGGCCCTTTCCAGCACCCCATGGAGAGCCTGCCGCCCGCCAAGACGGCGCGGCTGCGCCGCCTCGCCGCCCGCTGGCTGAGCGAGAGCTGGCTGGCCCGGTACGGCCGGCCGCCGGTGGGAGGGGTCCGTCTCGACCTCGTCGGCATCGTTCTCCCGCACCGGGGTGCGCCCGTCGTCCAGCATGTGCGGGGGGTGGGTTGATGGGTTTCGCACGGACCTGCGCGGTGGCGCTCGTCGGCGTGGAGGGCGTCCCCGTCGAGGTACAGGCCGATCTGGAACCGGGTGTCGCGGCCTTCACCCTCGTCGGTCTGCCCGACAAGAGCCTGACCGAGAGCCGCGACCGGGTGCGGGCCGCAGTGGTCAACTCCGGAGTGCCCTGGCCGCAGAAGAAACTGACCGTGGGCCTCAGCCCGGCCTCGGTGCCCAAGGGCGGCAGCGGCTTCGACATCGCGGTGGCCTGCGCCGTCCTGGCCGCCGCCGAGTGCATCGACCCGCGCCAGATCGCCTCCGTGGTGATGATCGGCGAACTGGGCCTGGACGGCCGGGTGCTGCCGGTGCGGGGTGTCCTGCCCGCCGTACTGGCCGCCGCGGACGCGGGATACCGGCAGGTGGTGGTCCCCGAGCAGGCGGCGGCCGAGGCGTCGCTGGTCCCGGACGTCTCTGTGATCGGGATCCGCAGCCTGCGCCAACTGCTCGCCGTGCTCAACGACGAGCCCGTACCGGACGAGCCGGAAGAGCCCGGTGACGGCGGTCTGCCCGAGGCGGCCCGCACCCACCTCGCGGGACTCGGCGCGCTCTCACCCGGACTGACCGGCCTGCGGGCAGAAGAGCGCCCCGTGGACCTCGCGGACGTGGCCGGACAGGGCCACGCCCGGTACGCCTTGGAGATCGCCGCCGCGGGCCGTCACCACCTGCTGCTCAAGGGCCCGCCGGGTGCGGGCAAGACGATGCTCGCCGAGCGGCTGCCGGGGCTGCTGCCCCCGCTCAGCCGCAAGGAAGCGCTGGAGGTCACGGCCGTCCACTCGGTGGCCGGGGCGCTGCCGCCGGGTCAGCCGCTCGTCGCCCGGCCGCCCTACTGCGCCCCGCATCACTCGGCGACGATGGCGGCGCTCGTCGGCGGCGGCTCCGGGCTGCCCCGCCCCGGAGCGGTCTCCCTCGCCCACAATGGCGTCCTCTTTCTGGACGAGGCCGCTGAATGCAGTGCCCGGGTACTGGATGCCATGCGGCAGCCGCTGGAGTCCGGCTGTGTGGTCGTCGCGCGGGCCGCCGGGATGATGCGCATGCCGGCCCGTTTCCTGCTCGTCCTGGCCGTCAACCCCTGCCCCTGCGGCCGGCACGGCAGCCCGGGCGGTACGTGCGAGTGCCAGCCCTCGACGGTACGCCGCTACCGTGCCCGGCTCTCGGGACCGCTCATGGACCGGGTGGACCTGCGCGTGCGGGTGGAGCCGCTCGCCCGCTCGGAACTGGCCACGGTGGGTGGCCGGGCGGAGTCCACCGCCGAGGTGGCCGCCCGGGTGCTGGAGGCCAGGGAACGCGCCGCGGCACGCTATGCGGGTACTCCGTGGAAGACCAACAGCGAAGTGCCGGGCCACGAACTGCGCACCCGTCACCCCGCGGTGTCCGGGGCGCTCGTGGAGGCCGAGGACGACCTTGAACGCGGCCTCCTCACCGCGCGCGGCCTCGACCGGGTGCTGCGGGTCGCCTGGACGGTCGCGGATCTGGCAGGGCACCCACGGCCCACCCGGGACGACGTCAACCTCGCACTGCTGTTGCGCAGCGGCATCCGCCGGGGCGCTCTGCTGCCGGGGGTGTCCGCATGACGGCCGAACAGCTGCCCGAGGTGTCCGGCGCGGACGACAGCCGACGTGCTGCCGCACCACCCGGGACCGGTCCGACAGCCCGGACAGGTCCCCAGGAAGCGGCGGAGGAAGCCCAGGCGAGTCCGTCCCCGCCGGGCGGCAGCTCCGCCTGGCCGGAAAAGGTCGCCAGAGCAGCGCTCACCCGGATCACGGAACCGGGTGACGAACTGGTGGGCCAATGGGTCGCCACCTACGGTGCGGGCGCCGTCGTGCGGGCCGTACGCGGCTGCGGGGTGCCGTTGCCCGGGGCCGGCGAACAGCGCTGGGCGGGGCTGCGGCTGCGCGCCGCCGCCGTCAGCCCGCACACCGACCTCGCCGCGATCGAACGGTGCGGCGGCCGGTTCGTCTGCCCCGGCGACGCGGAATGGCCCAGCCAGCTCGACGACCTGGGCAATGCTGCACCGATCGGGCTGTGGGTGTGCGGCGCTCCCTCACTGCGCGTGTGGGCTCTGCGCTCGGTCGCCGTGGTCGGCGCCCGTGCCTGCACGGAGTACGGCGCACACTGCGCCGCGGTCCTGGGGGCCGGGCTCGCCGAACGGGGCTGGACGGTCGTCTCGGGGGCGGCCTACGGCATCGACGCCGCCGCGCACCGGGGTGCCCTCGCCGTACGGGGCCCGACCGTCGGCGTTCTGGCGTGCGGGGCCGATGTCGCCTATCCGCCCGGCAACCAGGAGCTGATCCGCACCCTGCGGGAGCGCGGACTGCTGATCGCCGAACTGGCGCCCGGCAGCCACCCGACCCGCAGCCGGTTCGTGCTCCGTAACCGGGTGATCGCCGCGCTCACGCGGGGCACGGTCGTGGTGGAGGCCGCGTTGCGCAGCGGGGCGCTGGTCACCGCGCGGCGTGCGCTCGCCCTTCGACGGCACGTCATGGGGATGCCGGGCCCGGTCACCTCGGGCCTGTCCCAGGGGGTGCACGAATTGCTGCGAGGGGAGGCCACGGTGGTCACCGATGCCGACGAAGTGATCGAACTGGTGGGGCACATGGGGGAGCTGGCGCCTGCCCGACGCGGCCCCGCCGTGCCGCGCGACGCCCTGAGTCCCGCACTCACACGAGTGCTCGAAGCCGTGCCCGGTCGCGGGACGGCGGACGCGGCTCGCATCGGATGCGCGGCCGGTGTGCCGCCGGACCTCACCCTCAGCCGGCTCCATGAGCTACGGGCTCTCGGGTACGTCGAACGGGACGGCGGGCAATGGCAGTTGACCCGGTACGGCAAGCGAAACCCCATCGAGTGATGAGGCGGTCCTTGACCTGGGGCTATCGGGTGAAAAGCTGAACCGTGCGCGCCCGCTGGGACGCTGCGGCCCCCAGAGCCCCGCGCTCCGGCCCCGTGCCCGGTCACCGGCGCCGCACCCGCCCCACGGACCCGCCCCGTCACCGTGGAGGGAAGAACGTCGGCGCGAAGGAGGAAGAACAATACGTCGCTCACCGCGACGCCACGGTCACGCTACGCTCACCGCGTCTCTTTCGCGAGAGCACGTTTCCGTACCAGAACCGACCACCACTACCCAGCAGAACGGCTCAAGGCGACGCATGCCTCAGCACATCTCCGGGCCCGACCGTACCTCCCCAGCGGCCTCCGCAGCCGCGCGGACCGCGGTCGACGAGGACGAGCCCAGGACTGCGCCCAGCTCGCTGGATGAACTCTGGCGGTCCTACAAGGCCACCGCGGACAGCAGGCTGCGCGAGCAGCTCATCCTGCACTACTCCCCGCTGGTCAAGTACGTGGCGGGCAGGGTCAGCGTCGGCCTGCCCGCCAACGTCGAGCAGGCCGACTTCGTCTCCTCCGGAGTCTTCGGACTCATCGACGCCATCGAGAAGTTCGACCCCTCGCGCTCCATCAAGTTCGAGACGTACGCCATCACCCGGATCCGCGGCGCGATGATCGACGAGCTGCGAGCGCTGGACTGGATCCCCCGCTCGGTACGGCAGAAGGCCCGCGCCGTCGAACGCGCCTACGCGACCCTCGAAGCCCGCCTGCGGCGCAGCCCCACCGAAGCCGAGGTCGCCGACGAGATGGGCATCGAGATGGAGGAACTGCACGGGGTCTTCAGCCAGTTGTCGCTGGCCAACGTCGTCGCCCTGGAAGAGCTGCTGCACGTCGGCGGGGAGGGTGGCGACCGGCTCAGCCTGGTGGACACGCTGGAGGACACCGCCGCCGACAACCCGGTGGAGGTCGCCGAGGACCGGGAGCTGCGGCGTCTGCTGGCCCGGGCCATCAACACCCTGCCCGAGCGGGAGAAGACCGTGGTCACCCTCTACTACTACGAGGGGCTCACCCTGGCCGAGATCGGGCAAGTGCTCGGGGTCACCGAGAGCAGGGTCAGCCAGATCCACACCAAATCGGTTCTGCAACTTCGAGCCAAACTGGCCGACGCCGGCCGCTGAGCGGTCGGCCGCTTCCCCGCGCTGATCAGTCGGCGCCGCCGCGCTGCTCGGTCGGCCCCCTTCGTGCGAGTGCCTGGCTGCGCACCGGCTGCCCGGGGCCTGGCCCCTACTGTTCGGGCGGTCCCCGTCGTTCGGGCCGTCCTTCCTGGCCCGGCTGCCCGGGCTGCGCGCCGGGCCGTCTTCCCCGTTTCGGCCACCTCGGCCACCCCGGCCACCTCGCCCCCCGGCCACTGGGGCCAGCCACCCCGGCCACCCCGGCCGTTCGCGCTGCCTTGGCCCTCTGCGCCGTCCCGGAGTCCCGCCCCTTCCCGGCCGCTCGCACTGTCCGGGCCGGCGGCAGTGGCCCGGCAACCCGGCAACCGCCGGCTGTTCGCTCCTTTTCCGCGTTCACGCGGACGCCGTGGCGTGGACGTCCGGCCGGGGCGGGCGTCCACGCCGGCCGCTCGCGCACAGGGCCGCCGCCGACGGCCGGAACCCGCCCCGCACCCGGCCGGACCAGGAGAATCGTCCCGGACCCGTGCCGGTCTCGACGGGAGATCCGTAAGCTAGGGACGTGCCCAGGATTCGAGCGGCCTCCGTGGCCGAGCACCGGACCATGCAGCGCGCGGCCTTGCTGGATGCCGCACGGTCGCTGCTGTCCGAGGGCGGAACGGAAGCACTGACCTTCCCCGCACTCGCTCAGCGCACCGGCCTCGCGCGCTCCTCCGTGTACGAGTACTTCCGCTCCCGCGCCGCCGTCGTGGAAGAGCTGTGCGCCGTCGACTTCCCGGTATGGGCCGCGGAAGTCGAATCGGCGATGCGGCAGGCGCAGACGCCCGCGGGAAAGGTCGAGGCGTACGTCCGCCAACAGCTCACCCTCGTCGGCGACCGACGGCACCGCGCGGTTGTCGCGATCTCCGCCGGTGAGCTGGACGCCGGGGCCCGTGAGCGAATCCGGGCCGCCCACGGCGGGCTGATCTCCATGGTCGTCGAAGCCCTCGGCGATCTCGGCCACGAGCAGCCGCGGCTGGCCGCCATGCTGCTCCAGGGTGTGGTGGATGCGGGGGTGCGGCGTATCGAGCTGGGCGCTGCGGAAGACCCCGAGCAGATCGCCGCCGCCGCGGTCTCCATGGCGCTCCACGGCGTCTGCGGCCGGGCCTCCTGATCCCTGCCACCCGCAGGCGGGGTGCCGTCGCGGGGAGTCCGCCGCCCAGGCGCCACCGTGACCAGAGCGCTGCCGCCGTAAGAACGCAGGCGGCGGTCCAGTCCGCCGGGCCGCCCGCGGTCCGGGGCCGGCCCACTTCACGCTCTCTTCCGGCCGCGGGCTCCGTCGTGGCCGGCAGCGGTACGCCGAAGACCGGGAGCAGTCTGGAGCGCCCGCCCAGCAGCCACGCCGGCAGGAGAGACAGCGGGTTCAGATAGCGGCGTCCGCGCAGCAGACCCCAGTGGAGGCAGCTGCGGGGGCAGTGCGTCCCCAGGGTGACGGTACCCACCCGGTCGCCGGCCCGCACCCGGTCGCCCTTGCGTACAGAGGGCCGCAGTGGCTGGTACGTCGTGCGCAGGGGCGGCTCCCCTGTGCCCGTCAGCTCGATCGAGACGACGCCGCGGCCCGCGACCTTCCCCGCGAAGGACACCTTGCCGTCGGCCACGGCCAGCACCGGCTGGCCCGGACGGGCGGCCAGATCCACACCTCGGTGCCCCGGCGCCCAGGGCTGGGGAGGCGGATCCCAGCCGCGGGGCACCCGTGGCCGGCGTGCGCCCTCGGCCCCCTCGACCGGCCAGAACCGTCCGGGCCGGGCCTTACCGCCGGCCCCCTCGCGGGCGCCGCCCCATGCGGTGGAAGCGATCTTGGCGCTGTCCTTCTCCTCCGCAGCGGCGGGAGTCGGTGTCCCGGCAACGCGTGAGGGGTGGGTCCCGGCCGGGAGCCTGGCCATGGGCCCCGCTTCACCGGAGGGAACGGGTCCGGACACCGCCGGCCGAGCGCCCGGCCATGACGCCACCGGTTGTGCGCTCGCCCACGATGCCGGCGGCACGGTGGCGGCCCCCGTCACCGCCAGGGCCCCCGGCCCCGCCACCGACAGGGCGACCAGCACCGTCGCCAGGAGGGCGACGAGTGCTCCGCACCGCCCCGGCGCTCTGGTGCCCGGTGCCGGACCGGACCGTCCGCTGTCGTCCGCCCCCTTCGCCGGGGGCCCGTGCCATGTCATGCGACCACCGTGGAGCGGATCGGCGGGTGGCGGGGATCATGGACGAGATCTGTGGGTAACTGCAGAGTTGTGGACAAGTCGGCCACCCGTACGAGTGACGGGGAGACGCACCGCGAGGCTCTGGCCCCCCACACGCACCGCTCCCCGGGAACGGTGCCCGTATCCGTCGTGCGGCGCCGTCTCCAGGCCGTTCCGCCCCCGCCCGGCGCGGGCGCCCCCTGCGGTCCCGTACACTGCTGGTGCGGCCCGGGCGACCGGGCTGACTTCGCACGCCCCGCCACCCTCACCCGGTGGCCCGCGCATCTCGGTCCCAGGAACCGTCGCAGGACGGCCCTCCAGGGCGGCGCGCAGGGGCGTCAGGCAAGTGGGGGCGTCCGCCCTCGCTGACGGAACCGAACAACTCAAGGAGAACGGCCATGGCCGTCGTCACGATGCGGGAGCTGCTGGAGAGCGGCGTCCACTTCGGGCACCAGACCCGCCGCTGGAACCCGAAGATGAAGCGCTTCATCTTCACCGAGCGCAACGGCATCTACATCATCGACCTGCTCCAGTCGCTGTCGTACATCGACCGCGCCTACGAGTTCGTCAAGGAGACCGTCGCGCACGGCGGCTCCATCATGTTCGTCGGCACCAAGAAGCAGGCCCAGGAGGCCATCGCCGAGCAGGCCACCCGCGTGGGCATGCCCTACGTGAACCAGCGCTGGCTCGGCGGCATGCTGACCAACTTCTCGACCGTCTACAAGCGGCTCCAGCGCCTCAAGGAGCTGGAGCAGATCGACTTCGAGGACGTGGCCGCCTCCGGTCTGACCAAGAAGGAGCTGCTGGTCCTCTCCCGCGAGAAGGCCAAGCTGGAGAAGACCCTCGGCGGTATCCGCGAGATGCAGAAGGTGCCGAGCGCCGTCTGGATCGTGGACACCAAGAAGGAGCACATCGCCGTCGGTGAGGCGCGCAAGCTCAACATCCCGGTGGTCGCGATCCTCGACACCAACTGCGACCCGGACGAGGTCGACTACAAGATCCCGGGCAACGACGACGCGATCCGCTCCGTCACCCTGCTGACCCGCGTGATCGCCGACGCGGTCGCCGAGGGCCTCATCGCCCGTTCGTCCGGTGGTTCCGGCGAGGGCAAGGGCGACAAGGCCGCCGGTGAGCCGCTGGCCGAGTGGGAGCGTGACCTGCTGGAGGGCGAGAAGGCCGCCGAGAAGCCGGCCGCCGAGGGCGAGCAGGCTGCCGCCGAGGCCCAGCCGCAGGCTGCCGAGGGCGAGCAGGCTGCCGCTCCGGCCGAGCAGTCCGCCGCTCCGGCCGAGCAGCAGGGCTGACCCTCGGTCCACGTGGATCACGTGGGCCCCAGCGGCGCACAGTGAGACGGCGGGGGCCGAGTGCCCCCGCCGTACAGCCGTGACCTGGGCCGTTGCCGCGTGACTCCGAACCATCCCACTGACTTTTCGACTTTCCGGGAAGAGATTCACAGACCATGGCGAACTACACCGCCGCCGACGTCAAGAAGCTCCGGGAGCTGACCGGCGCCGGCATGATGGACTGCAAGAAGGCGCTGGACGAGGCCGAGGGCAACGTCGACAAGGCCGTCGAGGTCCTGCGCGTCAAGGGCCAGAAGGGCGTCGCCAAGCGCGAGAGCCGTACCGCCGAGAACGGTGCGATCATCGCCCGTATCGCCGACGACAGCACCGCCGGTGTGCTGGTCGAGCTGAAGTGCGAGACGGACTTCGTAGCCAAGGGTGAGAAGTTCATCGCCGTCGCCGAGGCCATCGCCGCGCACGTCGAGGCCACCTCCCCGGCCGACATCGAGGCGCTGCTCGCCTCCGAGATCGAGTCCGGCAAGACCGTCCAGGCGTACGTCGACGAGGCCAACGCCACCCTCGGCGAGAAGATCGTGCTGGACCGCTTCGCGCAGTTCTCCGGCGCCTACGTGGGCTCCTACCTGCACCGCACCAGCCCGGACCTGCCGCCGCAGGTCGGCGTGCTCGTCGAGCTGGACTCGGCCAACGCGGACATCGCCAAGGACGTCGCGCAGCACATCGCCGCCTTCTCGCCGGCCTACCTGAGCCGCGAGGACGTCCCGGCCGAGACCGTCGCCAACGAGCGCCGCATCGCCGAGGAGACCGCGCGCGAGGAGGGCAAGCCGGAGCAGGCCCTCCCGAAGATCATCGAGGGTCGCGTCAACGGCTTCTTCAAGGAGAACACCCTCCTCGACCAGCCGTTCGCCAAGGACAACAAGAAGTCCGTCCAGAAGGTGCTGGAGGAGGCCGGCGTTTCGCTGAAGCGCTTCGCCCGCTTCCGCGTCGGCGCCTGAGGGCCCCGGTCCTGACGTATCCCGCAGGCCGGTTCCGTCGCGCGTGCGTTCCGGGCACACCGGGCACACGCACGGAACCGGCACGGGCCCGATAAGGTCGGGCACAGGGCAGTTGTGACGAGGAGGCCATTGCCGCAGAGGGAACCGCGAGGGTCCGACGGCAGTGGCCTCTTTCGTATGTGCACGAGGAGATCTCCATGACCAGCAATGACACCGGCAAAGACAGGCACGGCCGTCGGCGCTTCCTGCTCAAGCTCTCCGGGGAGGCGTTCGCCGGCGGCGGCGGACTCGGTGTCGACCCCGACGTCGTGCACAAGGTGGCACGGGAGATCGCCTCGGTCGTCCGCGACGGCGCCGAGATCGCCGTCGTCATCGGCGGCGGCAACTTCTTCCGCGGTGCCGAACTCCAGCAGCGCGGCATGGACCGGGCCCGCTCCGACTACATGGGCATGCTCGGTACGGTCATGAACTGCCTCGCCCTCCAGGACTTCCTGGAGAAGGAGGGCATCGAGACGCGCGTGCAGACCGCCATCACCATGGGGCAGGTCGCCGAGCCCTACATCCCGCTGCGCGCCGTGCGGCACCTGGAGAAGGGCCGCGTCGTGATCTTCGGCGCCGGTATGGGCATGCCGTACTTCTCCACCGACACCACCGCGGCCCAGCGTGCGCTGGAGATCAACGCCGAGGTGATGCTGATGGGGAAGAACGGCGTGGACGGCGTCTACGACTCCGACCCCCGGACCAACCCGGCCGCGGTGAAGTTCGACGCGCTGGAGTACGGCGAGGTCATCACCCGCGACCTGAAGGTCGCCGACATGACCGCGATCACCCTCTGCCGTGACAACAAGCTGCCGATCCTCGTCTTCGAGCTGCTTGCCGAAGGCAATATCGCCCGCGCGGTCAAGGGTGAGAAGATCGGCACTCTGGTGAGCAACCAGGGCACCAGGGTCTGACCGGCCGCGCCGGCGTCCCCCACCGGTCCGGCGGCCCGTGCACCGGACCCGCGGGGCCGGAGCACCCGGGGCGCCGCCGGCAACACCGGGGCGCCGGAACGGCCCGGTACGGGGATGGACAACGGCCTGCCGGTCGTACACCGTGCAGGCATCAGGGCACTGCGGGGGCCGGGGCGGCCCGCGGGGCGGCCGTCACCTCACAGCCCCGGACGAAGCAGTCAGGCTCATTCACCGAACCAGGAGCACGTGGTGATCGAAGAGACCCTCCTCGAAGCCGAGGAAAAGATGGAGAAGGCGGTCGTCGTCGCCAAGGAGGACTTCGCCGCGATCCGCACCGGCCGTGCGCACCCGGCGATGTTCAACAAGATCTTGGCGGAGTACTACGGCACGATGACGCCGATCAACCAGCTGGCGTCCTTCTCCGTACCGGAGCCCCGAATGGCCGTGGTGACTCCGTTCGACAAGAGCTCGCTGCGCAACATCGAGCAGGCCATCCGCGACTCGGATCTGGGCGTCAACCCCTCGAACGACGGCAATATCATCCGGGTGACGTTCCCCGAGCTGACGGAGGAGCGCCGCCGCGAGTACATCAAGGTCGCCAAGAACAAGGGCGAGGACGCCAAGATCTCGATCCGCAGCGTCCGCCGCAAGGCCAAGGAGGCCATCGACAAGGCCGTCAAGGACGGCGAGGTCGGTGAGGACGAGGGCCGCAGGGGCGAGAAGGAGCTCGACGACACCACCGCCAAGTACGTGGCGCAGGTGGACGAGCTGCTCAAGCACAAGGAGGCCGAGCTGCTCGAAGTCTGAGGTCACCGTCTCAAGGTCCGAGGTCGAAGGCTGCTATCTGTGAACGACTCATCCTGGGGAGCGCCGCAACCGCACACCGGGTACCGGGGCACCGGCGATCAGGTGCCCTCCGCCCCCACGGCGATGCCCCGCCCGGGCGATGGTCACCTCCCCGCCCACGACGTGAGCGCCCCTGTGCACGACGTGGGCGGTGATGCGGCGCAGACTCGGCGTATGCCCACCGTGTCCGACCCCCAGGGCTCCGGGGACCAGAACGGCCGCTCCGGCCCTTCCGACGGTCCCGGCGACCCTGCCCGCCCCGGCCGTCCGGGCCTGCACGGCTCCGCGTACGGTGCCGCCGGCGGTCCCGCGCCGCACGGCAGGCAGGAGCCGCCCCAGGGACCGCAGCAGCAGTCGCAGGATGCCTCAGCACCCGCCCCCGCGCCCGCCGCGGGGGAGGGCAAAAAGCGCGCGGGGCGGGATCTGCGCGCCGCCATAGGGGTCGGCCTCGTCCTCGGCGTGGTCGTCCTGGCCTCGCTCTTCCTGTACAAGCCCGTCTTCCTCGGCGTCATCGTGGTGGCGGTCGCCGTCGGCCTGTGGGAGCTGACCAGCCGGCTGAAGGAGCGCAAGGGCATCCGCGCCCCTCTGGTGCCGCTCGCGCTCGGTGGCGCCGCCATGACGATCGCCGGGTATCTGCGGGGGGCCGAGGGGGCCTGGATCGCCATGGCCCTCACCGCGCTCGCGGTCCTGGTGTGGCGTATGGCGCAGCCACCCTCGGACTATCTGCGCGATGTGACAGCCGGCCTGTTCGCCGCTTTCTACGTGCCGTTCCTCGCCACTTTCGTTGCGCTCATGCTCGCCGCCGACGACGGGCCCAGGCGGGTGCTGACCTTCCTCATCCTCACCGTCGTGAGCGATACCGGCGCCTACGCGGTGGGCTGGCGCTTCGGCAAGCGGAAGCTGGCGCCCCGGATCAGCCCCGGCAAGACCCGGGAGGGGCTGATCGGCGCGGTGGCGTTCGCCATGGCGGCGGGCGCGCTGTGCACCCAGTTCCTCATCGACGGCGGCAGCTGGTGGCAGGGCCTGCTGCTGGGCCTGGCCGTCGCCCTCAGTGCCACGCTGGGCGACCTGGGCGAGTCCATGATCAAACGCGATCTGGGCATCAAGGACATGGGCACCATGCTGCCCGGCCACGGCGGCATCATGGACCGCCTCGACTCCCTGCTGCCGACCGCACCTGTCGTCTGGCTGCTCCTGGTGGTCTTCGTCGGGGCGGGCTGACCCCGGTCCGCCTGGCCGGGCCGTACCGGACCGGGCTCCCTCGCGCGTCTGCGACACTGGGAGGGTTATGCCTGCACCCGGAGAACTCACGTTCGTCGCACCGCGCGGAGCCAAGAAGCCGCCGCGGCATCTTGCCGACCTCACTCCCGAGCAGCGGCGGGAGGCCGTCGCTGCCGCCGGGGAGAAGCCGTTCCGCGCCAAGCAGCTCTCGCAGCACTACTTCGCGCGGCTGGAGCACCGTCCCGAGCAGTGGACGGACATCCCCGCCGCGTCCCGCGAGAAGCTGGCCGCCGAGCTGCTGCCCGACCTGATGAGCGTGGTGCGGCACATCAGCTGTGACGACGACGCCACCCGCAAGACCCTGTGGCGGCTGCACGACGGGACGCTGGTGGAGTCCGTGCTGATGCGCTACCCGGACCGGGTGACCATGTGCATCAGCTCCCAGGCGGGCTGCGGCATGAACTGCCCGTTCTGCGCCACCGGGCAGGCGGGGCTCGACCGGAACCTGTCCACCGCCGAGATCGTGCACCAGATCGTCGACGGTATGCGCGCGCTGCGTGACGGCGAGGTTCCCGGGGGTCCGGCCCGGCTGTCCAACATCGTCTTCATGGGCATGGGCGAGCCGCTGGCCAACTACAACCGCGTCGTCGGAGCGATCCGCCGGCTGACCGATCCGGAGCCGGACGGACTGGGGCTTTCCCAGCGCGGGATCACCGTCTCCACCGTCGGTCTGGTGCCGGCCATGCTGCGCTTCGCCGACGAGGGCTTCAAGTGCCGGCTGGCCGTCTCGCTGCACGCTCCGGACGACGAGCTGCGCGACACCCTGGTGCCGGTCAACACCCGCTGGAAGGTGCGGGAGGTGCTGGACGCGGCCTGGGAGTACGCGGCCAAGTCCGGGCGCCGCGTCTCCATCGAGTACGCGCTGATCAAGGACATCAACGATCAGGCGTGGCGGGCCGACCTGCTGGGCCGGCTGCTGAAGGGCAAGCGGGTGCACGTCAACCTCATCCCGCTGAATCCGACTCCCGGCTCCAAGTGGACCGCGTCCCGTCCGGAGGACGAGGCGGAGTTCGTCAGGACGCTGGAACTGCACGGTGTACCGGTGACCGTACGGGACACCCGGGGCCAGGAGATCGACGGAGCGTGCGGGCAGCTCGCGGCCACCGAACGCTGATGCCTGACTGATAGTGTTCGAACGGGCCGTGTCCGCACGGCCCCCACAACCGAACAGCCGACAGGGGAGCGCCCACAGCGCTGAGAGTGCGGCCGTACGTCCGTGCGCGCCGCAGACCCTCGAACCTCGCCCGGGTCATGCCGGGTAGGAAGTCGATGCACTGATGAACACGAATGTGCGGCGCGCTGCTGCCGCCACCACCGCCGTCCTCGCCCTCGCCGTTCTCGCCACCGCCTGCGGCGGACCGGGCGGGGACGACGACGCCAAGACCGTCACCCTCGTCACCCACGACTCCTTCGCCGCGTCGAAGTCGGTCCTCGCGGACTTCACCGAGAAGACCGGCTACAAGGTCAAGGTGCTGCGCGGCGGTGACGCGGGTGCCGCCGTCAACCAGGCGGTGCTCAACAAGGACAACCCGCAGGGCGATGTCTTCTTCGGGGTGGACAACACCCTCCTCTCCCGCCCTCTCGGCAAGGGCGTCTTCGCGCCCTACCGGGCCAAGGGGCTGGACAAGGTGCCCGCCGGGCTCCAGCCCGATTCCGGCAAGCACCGCGTCACCCCCGTCGACACGGGCAGTGTGTGTGTCAACTACGACCGCAAGTGGTTCGCCGACAAGAAGCTGGACCCGCCCCGCACCCTGGCGGATCTGACCAAGCCCCGCTACAAGAACTTGCTCGTGACCGAGGACGCGGCCAACTCCTCGCCGGGGCTGGCGTTCGTCCTGGCCACCGTCGCCGAGTACGGCGAGGCGGGCTGGCAGGGCTACTGGAAGAAGCTGCGCGCCAACGGTGTCGAGGTTGTCGACAGCTGGGAGCAGGCCTACCAGGACCGCTTCACCGGCTCCCGCGCGGGCAAGGGCCAGGGCGACAAGCCACTCGTGGTCTCCTACGCCTCCAGCCCGCCCGTGGAGGTACTGGGCGACAAGCACCCCCCGAAGCAGGCACCGACCGGCGTCGCCAAGGGCACATGCTTCCAGCAGACCGAGTACGCCGGACTGCTCAGCGGCGCCCGGAACACCAAGGGCGGCAAGGCCCTGCTGGACTTCCTGCTCAGCAAGCGGTTCCAGGAGGACCTGCCGCTCCAGATGTTCGTCGACCCGGTCCGCGAGGACGCGAAGCTGCCGCGGCTGTTCACCGAGTATGGCGAGACCGTCGACAACCCCCGCACGCTGGCGCCGAAGAAGATCGCCGACAACCGTGAGCGCTGGATCAAGACGTGGACCTCGCTCGCCGTGAAGTGACCGCCTCACCGGCCGCGCCCCCGGTCGGCACCCGGGCCCGTGCGGGGACGCGCGGGCCCTGGGTGCGGCTGGCGCTGATGGGCGTACCGATGGCGTTCTTCGCCGTCTTCTTCGGTTACCCCGTGCTCGCCATCGTGAGCCGGGGGCTGCGCGCCGGCGGGCACTGGCACCTCGACCGCATCGGGCAGGTGGCCGGCGACCCGGACATCCTCCAGGTGCTGTGGTTCACCGTCTGGCAGGCCGCCGCCTCCACGGCCCTCACCCTCGCGCTGGCACTGCCCGGCGCATGGGTGTTCGCCCGGCTCGACTTCCCCGGCAAGCGTCTGCTGCGCGCCCTGGTGACGGTTCCGTTCGTGCTGCCGACGGTCGTCGTCGGCTCGGCGTTCCTCGCACTGGCCGGACGCGGAGGGGTGCTGGACGAGTGGTTCGGGGTGCGGCTGGACACCAGCGTGTGGGCCATCCTGCTGGCGCACGTCCTGCTCAACTACTCCGTCGTCATCCGCACAGTGGGCGGTTTCTGGTCCCAGCTGGACCCCCGCCAGGAGGAGGCCGCCAGGATGCTGGGGGCCGGGCGCCTCACGGCGTGGCGGCGCGTCACCCTGCCCGCGCTGGCCCCGTCCGTGGGAGCTGCGGCGCTGATCGTCTTCCTGTTCACCTTCACCAGCTTCGGTGTCATCCAGGTGCTCGGCCGGCCCCGCTTCGCCACGCTGGAGGTGGAGATCTACCGCCAGACCGCCACCTTGCTGGACCTGCCGACAGCCGCCGTGCTGACGCTCATCCAGTTCGCCGCCGTCGCCGCGCTGTTGTCGGTGCACGCCTGGTCGTTGCGGAAACGGGAGACGGCACTGCGGCTGGTCCCCGCCGAGCAGACCGCGCACCGTCCTGCGGGGGCGGGCCAGTGGGCGGTTCTGTCCGCCGTTCTGGTGACAATCTGCGTACTGACCGTTCTGCCGCTCGCGGTCCTGGTGCTGCGCGCTTTCGACGGACCGGACGGATTCGGGCTCGCCCATTTCCGCGCACTGTCGGGACAGTCCGACAGTGCCACGTTCACCGTCGCCCCGGTGGAGGCCGTCGGCAACTCCCTGGCGTACGCGTCCGTGGCGACGGGCATCGCCCTGCTGGTGGGCGGCCTGGCCGCAGCGGCGCTGACGGTACGGTCCCGTCCGCGGCCCGGCGCCGGACGGGGCCCACGGGCCGCCGACCGGCTGGTGCGGGGTTTCGACGCGCTGCTGATGCTGCCGCTGGGCACCTCCGCCGTCACCGTCGGGTTCGGCTTCCTGATCGCCCTGGACGAGCCCCCGCTGGATCTGCGGTCGAGCTGGATCCTGGTGCCGCTCGCCCAGGCGCTGGTGGGTGTGCCGTTCGTCATCCGCACCATGCTGCCGGTGCTCCGGGCCGTGGACACCCGGCTGCGGGAGGCCGCCGCCGTACTGGGAGCCTCGCCGCTGCGCGCCTGGCGGGAGGTGGACTTCCCGCTGGTGCGGCGGGCGCTGCTGGTGGCCGCCGGGTTCGCGTTCGCCGTCTCGCTGGGTGAGTTCGGGGCCACCGTGTTCATCGCCCGCCCCGACAGTCCGACCCTGCCGGTGGCCGTCGCCCGCATGCTGGGCCGCGCCGGGGAGTCCAACTACGGCCAGGCGATGGCGCTCAGCACACTGCTGATGCTCGTGTGCGCGGGAGTCCTCTTCGCACTCGAACGTGTGAGAACCGACAGCCAGGGGGAGTTCTGATGCTGCGGCTGGACGGCGTGACTGTGCGGTTCGGCGAGCGGGCCGCACTGGACTCGGTCGACCTGGAGGTCGCCGAGCACGAGACGGTCTGCGTCCTGGGCCCCAGCGGCAGCGGCAAGTCCACCCTGCTGCGCGTGGTGGCCGGACTCCAGCAGCCCGACGCGGGCCGGGTCCTGCTGTCGGGGCGCGACCAGCGCGACGTACCGCCGCACAAGCGGGGCGTCGGCCTGATGTTCCAGGACCACCAGCTCTTCCCCCAGCGCGACGTGGCCGGGAACGTCTCCTTCGGGCCGCGCATGCACCGCATGGGCCGGGCCGAGACCGACCGGCGGGTCGGTGAACTGCTCGACCTGGTGGGCCTGCCCCAGGCGGGGCGGCGCGCCGTCACCGCACTGTCCGGCGGCGAACAGCAGCGGGTGGCCCTGGCCCGTGCCCTGGCGCCCGAGCCCCGGCTGCTGATGCTGGACGAGCCGCTGGGGCAGCTCGACCGCGGGCTGCGTGAACGGCTCGTCGTCGAACTGCGCGGCCTCTTCCGGCGGCTCGGTACGACAGTGCTCGCCGTCACGCACGACCACGGTGAGGCGTTCGCCCTCGCCGACCGGGTGGTCGTCATGCGGGACGGCCGAATAGCGCAGACGGGGACACCGCTGGAGGTCTGGCAGCGGCCTGCGTCCGCGTTCGTGGCCCGTTTCCTCGGCTTCGACAACATCGTCGCCGCCACCGTGCACGGCGAGGCGGCCGACACCGTGTGGGGGAAACTGCCCGTCCCCGCCGGCACACCACAGGGACGCACACTGCTGCTGGTCCGCCCGGGCGGGGTACTGCTGCGCGCCCCGGAAGAGGGGCTGCCCTGCACCGTGGAGGCCCGCACCTTCCGTGGCGGGGACGCCTCCACGGTGACCGTGCTGCTGCGTCCGGCTGAAGGGCCCCCGCTGGAGGCCGCCTGCACACTGCGGGACGCGCCCGAGGAGGGCGCCCGGGTGGGTGCCGTTTTCGACCCCCGCGAGGTGGTGCCTCTCGACGGCGCGGACGACCAGCGGGAGGAGTCGGAGGCCGCCTCCGCCGCTGGCTGACTTTCTGGGCGGGGCTGTGTCTGTCAGTGCGGCGGCAGCGCCGCGAGCGCGCCGGCGGGGGCCGCGAGGAGAACGAACACCGTCGTGAGGACGGCGGCCCGCAGCAACGTCACCGACCGGCGCACTCGTCGGGGCGCCCCGAGCCGGTCCAGCAGCTCGCCGAGCGGTACGTGGCTGTCCCGTACCCGGGAGCGCACCGCCAGCCACGTCCCCACCACACAGCAGGCGACCGAGAGCGCGGCCAGAGCGGCCAGTGGCCCGGGCAGAGCGGCCTGCGCGCCGGCGAGCAGGGTCAGGGCCAGCGCTGTCGTGGCAGCCGCCACCGCGCTCAGCGCCCCCAGCGGCCGGCCGCTCCAGGAGGCTTCCCCGGCGAGGGAGCGTCCCGCCAGCAGGCGTGCGGGGCCGGGTTGCCCGTTGGTCAGCAGTCGGCCGCCCAGGGCGAGGAGGCCCGGTCCGGCCAGTACCAGTCCGCAGGCGGCCAGCAGCCAGCCCGCGGGCAGCAGGGAGGCCGCCAGCGCGTCGGCCGGGGTGTGTCCGGCTGTCATCACCGAGCCCGCGTGCGCGGCGGGGCCGGTGCCGGTCAGGGCGCGCTGGGCGGCGAGACGGGCCAGCAGCAGCCCGCAGGCGGCCAGCAGGAGCCCGGTGGCCAGTCCGGTCCGGAAGGCGGCGGAGCGGTCTTCCTGCCCCTGCGGGGCCGCGTGGGCGTCCTCGGTGGCGGCCGGCGTGGAACCGAGGACTGCGACGGGTTTCCGGAAGGGGACGGCGGGTTGCGGGACGGCGGTCGAGGCTTCCCGGGAAGCGGTGGCGCTCTCGTGGCCAGTGGCGCCGGTTTTCCGGGAGGCGGGGGCGGGCGGACGCGCCGGGGGACGGCCCTCCCTCGCACCCCAGGCGGCGGCGGTGGCGGCCAGCACCGGGGCGGCGCTCAGCAGGGTCAGTGCCGCGGGCAGGGGCAGCGACGGGCCGGGCAGCGGCAGCCCGAGAACGGCACCGGACGGCGGCACCGCGTGTGTGCCGGCCCGTACGCACACCAACAGCGTCAGAGCGCTGCCCAGCATGCACGGTGCCGCGGCGGTCCGTGCGGCCAGCAGGGCGATCCGCAGCGGGCCCAGCCCCGCTGCGGTCAGTCCGCCTCGGGCCTCGGGGGCGGGCGCCGTATCCCCGAGGGCGGCGGAGAGCCGGGCGGTGACGGCCAGCGGAACGAGGCACCAGGCCAGCCCGGAGAGGGCCCCGCCGGGATGGCCAGGGTGTTCCAGCGCGTGGGAAAGGGTGCTCAGCAGCAGCAGTCCGACGGCGGCGGAGGAGCACAGGAGCAGCAGCCGCAGCAGCAGGGCCAGCGGCGGGGCGGAGAGGGTCAGACGGAGAGTGAGCACGCTGCCGAGTCCTCGGGACCGGTCCGCACGGGTGTGTTCCCGGGGGCGGTGTCGAACGGGGTGTCGTGCGCCGGGGCTTCGCGGACCGGGGTGCGGCCCCGGCGCCCGTCGGCGAGGGTGACGATCCGGTCGGCGAGTGCCGCGCCTGTCGCGTCCGCGGTACGGGCGGCCGGGGTGAGGGTCAGGTCGTGGGTGGCCAGGACGACGGTGATGCCGTGCGAGCGGGCGGCGGCGCTGAGGGCCCGCAGCACCTGGGCGCGGTCGGTGCGGTGCAGGGGCGCGGTGGGCTCGTCGGCGAACAGGACGGCGGGGGAGTGGACCAGTGCGCGGGCCACGGCGACGCGTTGCCGTTCTGCCTGCCGGAGTGCGGCGGGCCGTTTGCCCGCGCAGTCGCCCACGTCCAGCCGTTCCAGCCAGGCGCGGGCCGCGGTGCGGGCGGCGCGGTAGCCGGTGCCGTGCAGCAGCAGCGGCAGTGCGGCGTTCTCCCAGGCGGTCAGTTCCGGGACGAGGCGGGGGGTGCTGTCGATCCAGCCGAACCGGTGCAGCCGCAGCCGTTCGCGTGCGGCACGGCTGAGGGTGTGCACGGGGCGGCTGTTGAACCAGACTTCGCCTTCGGAGGGCAGGGTCTGCCCGGACAGACAGCGCAGCAGTGTGCTCTTTCCGCTGCCCCGCGGCCCGGCGACGGCGACGATCTCCCCCTCCCGGACGCCGAAGGAGACCCCGCGCAGCGCGGGCGAGCCGTCGTAGGTGTAATGCAGTCCGCGCGCCCAGAGCACGTCGTCCGGCGGGGCGGTCATATGAGCACCTCACTCAACATCGCGAGCCGTCGCTCCCTCTGAAGGGTGAAACGAGAGGCGGGGGCATCGGTCACTGGACCGATGCCCCCGCCTCCGGGGGAACGTGCACCGCGGTCACCCGCCCGTCAGCACCCTTCCGCTGTGATGGGCGGGCCGCCGTTCAGCGGGGCGCCGGGCTGCTCGGGGCCGCGTCGCTCAGAGCTTCGTCCACGCCTCGGTGAGGACCGCGCGGAGGATCTGCTCGGCCTCGTCGAAGACCTTCTGGTCGGAGATCAGCGGCGGGGCCAGCTGGACGACCGGGTCGCCGCGGTCGTCGGCACGGCAGTAGAGACCGTTGTCGAACAGTGCCTTGGACAGGAAGCCGTACAGGACGCGCTCGGACTCCTCCTCCGTGAACGTCTCCTTGGTGGCCTTGTCCTTGACCAGCTCGATGCCGTAGAAGAAGCCGTTTCCGCGGACGTCGCCGACGATCGGCAGGTCGTGCAGCTTCTTCAGCGTGTTGAAGAAGTTCGCCTCGTTGTCGAGCACGTGCTGGTTGAGGCCTTCGCGCTCGAAGATGTCGAGGTTGGCGAGGGCGACCGCCGAGGAGACCGGGTGGCCGCCGAAGGTGTAGCCGTGCAGGAAGGTGTTGTCGCCCTCGTAGAAGGGCTCGGCGATGCGGTCGGAGACGATCGCGGCGCCTATCGGGGAGTACCCGGAGGTCATGCCCTTGGCGCAGGTGATGATGTCCGGCACGTAGCCGAACTTGTCACAGGCGAAGAAGGTGCCCAGCCGGCCGAAGGCGCAGATGACCTCGTCGGAGACGAGCAGCACGTCGTACTGGTCGCAGATCTCGCGGACCCGCTGGAAGTAGCCGGGCGGCGGCGGGAAGCAGCCGCCGGCGTTCTGCACGGGCTCCAGGAAGACCGCGGCGACGGTCTCCGGGCCCTCGAAGAGGATCTGCTGCTCGATCTGGTCGGCGGCCCAGCGGCCGAAGGCCTCCGGGTCGTCGCCGTGGATCGGGGCGCGGTAGATATTGGTGTTCGGCACCTTGTGGGCGCCGGGGACCAGCGGCTCGAACGGCGCCTTGAGGGCGGGCAGACCGGTGATGGACAGGGCGCCCTGCGGGGTGCCGTGGTAGGCGACCGCGCGGGAGATGACCTTGTGCTTCATCGGGTTGCCGGTCAGCTTGTGGTACTGCTTGGCCAGTTTCCAGGCCGTCTCGACGGCCTCGCCGCCGCCCGTGGTGAAGAACACCTTGTTCAGGTCACCGGGGGCGTAGTGGGCGAGCCGCTCGGCCAGCTCGACGGCCTTGGGGTGCGCGTAGGACCAGATGGGGAAGAACGCGAGGTCCTGGGCCTGCTTGTTGGCCGCCTCGGCCAGTTCGGCGCGGCCGTGCCCCGCCTGGACGACGAACAGTCCGGCCAGGCCGTCGAGGTAGCGCTTGCCGTCGGTGTCGTAGATGTAGACGCCCTCACCGCGGGCGATGGTCGGCACCGGTGCGTCCCGGTACGACGACATGCGGGTGAAGTGCATCCACAGGTGGTCGTTCGCGGTGCGGGAGAGGTCCTTGCTCCCCTGGGTGGCGTGACTGTCCTTGCTCACTGTTATCGCGTTCCCCATGTGTAGGTCTGCTTGCGCAGCTTGAGGTAGACGAAGCTCTCGGTCGAGCGCACGCCCGGCAGCGCCCGGATGCGTTTGTTGATCAGCTCGAGCAGATGGGCGTCGTCGTGGCACACGATCTCGACCAGCAGATCGAACGAGCCCGCCGCGATCACCACGTAGTCGACCTCGTCGATCTCCGCGAGTGCGTCGGCGACCGGTTCGACGTCGCCGTCCACCGTGACGCCGAGCATCGCCTGCCGCATGAAGCCGACGGTGAGCGGATCGGTCACGGCGACGATCTGCATGACGCCCTGTTCCTGGAGTTTCTGGACGCGTTGCCGCACGGCCGCCTCCGACAGGCCCACGGCCTTGCCGATGGCGGCGTACGGACGCCGTCCGTCCTCCTGGAGCTGTTCGATGATCGCCAGGGACACGGCATCCAGGGAGGAGCCGCCTGTCTTCTTCGAGTCGCGAGCCACAGAGGCCACTGTGCATGAGACCTCCGCTGTCCCGCAACCCGTAGGCGATGTAATCCGCAGCGTTGAGGCCACAGATAAACTGATTCCGTTGTTCGATGGGGCTGGCTATATCGAAAACGTGGCTCCGCCGGTTAGGCTGGCGGTCTCACCCATTGGACAACGGAGCAGGAGGGGTGCGAAGTGACCACCGAGCTGCGTCGGCTGCGCAACTACATCGACGGGGAGTTCAGGGACGCCGCTGACGGCCGGACCACCGAGGTGGTCAACCCGGCGACGGGTGAGGCGTACGCGACGGCGCCGCTGTCCGGTGCCGCCGACGTCGACGCCGCGATGGCCGCCGCCGAGGCCGCCTTCCCGGCCTGGCGCGACGCGACGCCCAGTACCCGCCAGCAGGCCCTTCTCAAGATCGCGGACGCGCTGGAGGCACGCGCCGACGAACTGCTCGCCATCGAGTGCGAGAACTGCGGCAAGCCGCTGGAGGTGACCCGGCAGGAAGAGCTGCCGATGATGCTCGACCAGATCCGCTTCTTCGCCGGCGCCGCCCGCATGCTGGACGGCAAGTCGGCCGGTGAGTACATGGAGGGCCTCACCTCCTTCGTACGCCGGGAGCCGATCGGGGTGTGCGCCCAGGTCGCGCCGTGGAACTACCCGGCGATGATGGCCGTCTGGAAGTTCGCCCCGGCGCTCGCGGCCGGCAACACCGTCGTCCTCAAGCCCTCCGACACCACCCCGGCCTCCACCGTGTTCATGGCCGAGCTCATGGGCGAGATCCTGCCCAAGGGTGTCTTCAACGTGGTGTGCGGCGACCGCGACACCGGCCGTCTGCTGGTCGAGCACAAGATCCCCGCGATGGCCTCGATCACCGGGTCCGTACGAGCCGGCATGGAGGTGGCCGCCAGCGGCGCCAAGGACCTCAAGCGCGTCCACCTGGAGCTGGGCGGCAAGGCACCCTGTGTGGTCTTCGACGACGCCGACATCGCGGCAGCCGTCGAGGGCATCCGGGACGGCGGTTTCTTCAACGCCGGCCAGGACTGCACGGCCGCCACCCGGGTGCTCGTCCAGGAGGGCGTCCACGACGAGTTCGTCCAGGCGCTGGCCAAGGCCGCCGCCGAGGTCAAGACCGGCGACCTGAGCGACGAGGACTGCTTCTACGGCGCGCTGAACAACCCCACGCACCTGGAGAAGGTCGAGGGCTTCATCGACCGACTGCCCGCGCACGCCAAGGTCGAGGCGGGCGGCGAGCGCGTCGGCGACAAGGGCTACTTCTACGCGCCCACCGTCGTCTCCGGCCTCAAGCAGGACGACGAGATCATCCAGAACGAGGTCTTCGGACCGGTCATCACCGTCCAGAAGTTCACGGACGAGGCGCAGGCCGTCGAGTGGGCCAACGACGTCGAGTACGCGCTGGCGTCGTCCGTGTGGACGACCGACCACGGCACCGCCATGCGGATGTCCAAGGCGCTCGACTTCGGCTGTGTGTGGATCAACACGCACATCCCGCTCGTCGCCGAGATGCCGCACGGCGGCTTCAAGAAGTCCGGATACGGCAAGGACCTGTCGATGTACGGGCTGGAGGACTACACGCGGGTCAAGCACGTGATGACCGCGCTGTGAGTCCCTGCCGTGCAGTGAGACGGACCGTCCGGTGAGCCCCGCCTCGCTGTGAGACCCGCCGTGCTGTTCGTCCTTTCGGGCCTCGCTCACGGCCGACGGGCCCGCGCCCTTTCCGGGTGCGGGCCCGTCGTTCTGTCCGGGTGCGGCGAGAGCCGCCGCACGGGTGCGGCCTTCAGGAGCTGTAGGGGTTGCCGTGCTGCTGCGGGGGCCGGGCCGCGTAGGGGTTGCCGGGCTGGGGGCCCGGCTGCTGCGGGGCGCCGTTCGTGCCCGGCCCGGGAACGGGGTGCCCGGAGGGAGCGCCGTTCTGGGCCAGCATCTGCTCCGCCGCCTCCTTGGGGACCTCGGTGTGCGCGCCGCAGAACGTGCACTGGATCGAGTGCCTGGCCGGTGCGATCGGGAACAGCGGAATGAAGAACAGGGAGAACTTCGTGACCCGCTTGCGCAGCGCGTGGGCGGCCGGATTGCCGCAGAAACCGCAGAGCAGGTTCAGTATGGCCAGCTGCACCAGCTTGCTGGAGGTGCCGAAGATGATCACCGGAGGGCTCCGTTCACACGTGCGGGGATCTCCCGTGCAGCCAACCACCGGGGGCGCTTCCGCCGTAAGCCGCCGCGTGTAACAGGGCTGCTGCAACCCTGTCGGCAACGCCGTCCCAGCTCTGCTGCGCCCCTGTCAGCCCTCTCGGCCGTCCGCGGGAGGGCCGCCCGCGGGACCGGGTCCCAGGGCCTGTACCAGCCTGGTGATGTGGTTGGTGGTGATCGAGTCCACGCCCATGGCCGCCAGCCTGTGCATGGTGCGTACGCGGTCGACCGTCCACGCCGAGACCAGGCGGCCGTCCGCGTGGACGCGGGTCACCAGCTCGGGGGTGAGCAGCCCGAAGCCGTAGTTGAGCCAGCGCGGCTTCACCTCGGACAGCAGCGTCGGCCGCACCGGGGCCGCACGGTCCCAGGTGAGCGCCAGCTCGGCCGACGGGTCCGCCGCCCTCAGACGGCGCATCGCCAGCGGGCCGCCGCAGTAGTAGACGCGGTCGGCCGCGTCCGCCTCGCGCACGGCGGCGACGGTCGCGGTCACGGCGGCCGGATCGGGAAGGTCGATCAGGGTGCGCACGGCACGGGTGGCGGCCAGCGCCTCCGCCAGAGCCGGGACGTCGGGGGCGAGCCGGGCCAGACGTGCCCGCGACAGTGCGGGGACGGCCACCCGGTGACCCCACAGCCGCTCCAGCGTGCGGTCGTGCAGCACGACGGGCACACCGTCCCGAGTGAGCCGCACGTCCAGTTCCACGGCGTCGGCGCCCGCCAGGACGGCGGCGCGGAAGGAGGGCAGGGTGTTCTCCCGCGCGGTCACGGGTGCGCCCCGGTGCGCGACACGGACCACCGGGCCCCGCCGCCGGGCCGGCCCGTCCGGCGGCGACGCCGCTGTGCGGTCCCCGCCCGGCTCCCGCCCCGCCCGCCGGGTCACGCGGGACGCTGCCAGGACGCCAGATAGGTGTCGATCTCCTCGCACAGCCGGACCTTCCCCGCCTCGTCCAGGAAGGACGCCCGCACGGCGTTGCGGGCCAGGTCGGCGACCCCGGCCGCGTCCAGGCCCAGCAGCCGGGCGGCGATGGCGTACTCGTTGTTGAGGTCGGTGCCGAACATGGGTGGGTCGTCGCTGTTGACGGTGACCAGGACGCCCGCCTTGACCATCTCCGTGATCGGGTGGCTCTCCAGGTTCTCCACGGCCCGGGTCGCGACGTTCGAGGTGGGGCACACCTCCAGCGGAATCCTGTTCTCCGCCAGGTGCTCCAGCAGCCGCGGGTCCCGCACGGCGCTGGTGCCGTGTCCGATGCGCTCGGCCCGCAGCGAGGTGAGGGCGTCCCAGACCGTCTCCGGGCCCGTCGTCTCGCCCGCGTGCGGGACGCTGTGCAGCCCGATGGCCAGCGCGCGGTCGAAGTACGGCTTGAACTGCGGCCTGGGGACGCCGATCTCCGGGCCGCCGAGACCGAAGGAGATCAGGCCATCGGGAGTCATCTCGGTGGCGATCCGGGTGGTCTCCTCCGCCGACTCCAGCCCCGCCTCGCCCGGGATGTCGAACACCCAGCGCAGCACCACGCCCAGTTCCCGCTCGGCGGCGTGCCGGGCGTCCTCGATCGCCTCCAGGAACGCGCCGTCGGGAATGCCCCGGCGCACCGAGCTGTAGGGGGTGACGGTCAGCTCCGCGTAGCGGATCGACTGCCGCGCCATGTCGCGGGCGATCTCGTAGGTGAGCAGCCGCACGTCCTCCGCGTCCCGGATGAGGCCCACCACGGAGAGGTAGACCTTGATGAAGTGCGCGAAGTCCGTGAACGTGAAGTAGGCCGCGAGCTCCTCGGGGTCGGCCGGCACGCCCGCCTCGGGGTGCCGGGCCGCCAGCTCCGCGACGATCCGGGGCGACGCCGAGCCGACATGGTGGACGTGCAGCTCGGCCTTGGGCAGCCCGGCGATGAAGGCGGTCAGGTCGGAAGAATCGGACAAGGGGTGCCTCCGGCTCCGTTGAGGGACCGGTTCATCGTAGGACCGTCGCCCGCCGCGGGGGAGCGGGCCGGGTTCGCAGGGCGCCCCTGGCGGCCCCCGGCGGTGTCGGGGGCGGCGCATAGCATGGGGCAACAGCGAACGGGTGGGGACGAGAGGGGGCACGATGGGCAACGGTGCAGGACAGCCGCCACCTTTCGGCGCGCCGGGCCAGGGGGCGGGCGAGGGTGCGGAGGAGCAGCCGCCGCCGATCCCGATCGCCCCGGACGGACCGAACCGCTCCTACGGTGTCCAGCCGGGCTCCGGCCACGCGGGACCGGGCGCCGCCGGGAGTGGTCACGCCGGCGCGCCCCCTGCCGCCGGGGGGCCGGGTGCTCCAGGGGCCCCGGGAGGCTGGGCCGGTGCCGGGTACGCGCCGTACGGGTACGGCTGGCAGGGGCCGCCGCTGTCGGCGGGCAAGTCCATCGCGGCCATGGTGCTCGGAATCGTCAGCATCGTGCTGATCATCACCTGCTGGGGGAGTTTCCTCAGCGTCATCTCCTCCACCGTCGCCCTCTGCCTGGGGGTGAGCGCCCGCCGCGGGGTGGCCCGGGGCGAGCTGGGCGGGCAGGGGCAGGCGACGGCCGGGTTCGTGATGGGCATCGTCGGGCTGGTGCTGTCGGTGATCGTCAGTGTGCTGCTGGTACTCGTCCTGACGATGGACGTCGACGAGACGGACGGCGGCACCGGTGGCGGCGGGAGCGGCGGCAGCTCCTACGACGCGAGAGGCGTCAGCCTCCTGGTGCGATGACGGACCGGCGACAGCGCCCGGGCCGAACCAAGGGACAAGCGGCGGACGGGGTATAGATTCCGTGGCGTAATCAAAAGATGCCTACGGAATCCCTTGTTGGATGGTCGAACCCCTGTCAGGATCGGCTGTCATCAGCGGCCCGGACCGCGGTCGCCGCCTCGCGCACCGCGTGCCTTGGTGCGGCCTCGCACGGCCACGTACGGCTTCCGTGGGCCCCGCGCGTGCGGACCGCCGAACGCGTCCGCCCCCGGGCCGCCGCAGTCCGCCGCACGCCGTAGTGGTCAGGAGTCCTCGATGGTTCAGCGCTTCGATGTGTCCGAACGGTTCGCCGCGGGCGCCCAGTACGTCGCCGGGCGGCTGACTCCCGGTACCTCGGGCCGCTCGCACACGGTCGTGGACCCCGCCACCGGCGAGGACGTCCTCACCTATGGACTGGCCGGAGCCGCCGACGTCGACGCCGCCGTCCGCGCCGCCCGCGAGGCGTTCCCCGGCTGGGCGGGGGCCACCCCGGCCGAACGCTCGGACGCGATGCACCGCTGGGCCACCAGGCTGGCGGAGCTGACCGACGAGTTCGTGTACGCCGAGTCGCTCCAGTGCGGCAAGCCGCTGAAGCTGTCCGCCGAGTTCGACGTGCCCGGCTCGTTCGACAACGTCGCCTTCTTCGCCGGTGCGGCCCGCCACCTGACCGGCGCCGCGGCGGCCGAGTACAGCGCAGAGCACACCTCCAGCATCCGCCGTGAACCGCTGGGCGTCATCGGTTCCATCGCTCCGTGGAACTACCCGCTCCAGATGGCGGCCTGGAAGATCCTCCCGGCCGTCGCCGCCGGCAACACGATCGTCCTGAAACCCTCGGAACTGACCCCGCTCACCTCGCTGATGTTCGCCCGGGCCGCGCGGGACGCCGGCATCCCCGACGGCGTCATCAACATCGTCACGGGGGCGGGCCGGGACGCGGGCGAAGCACTGGTCGCCCACCCCGACGTCGCCATGACCTCCTTCACCGGCTCCACCGCCGTCGGCCGGCGCGTCGCCGAGCTGGCGACCACTGCCTCACGGCCCGCGAAACGCCTCCACCTCGAACTCGGCGGCAAAGCGCCGTTCGTCGTCTTCGACGACGCGGACCTGGCAGCCGCCGCGCACGGCGCCGTCGCGGGCGCACTGATCAACACCGGGCAGGACTGCACCGCGGCCACCCGCGCCTATGTGCAGCGTCCGCTCTTCGACGCGTTCGTCGGCGCGGTGGCCGACCTGATGAACGACGTCCGCGTCGGCGACCCGTTCGCCGAGGGCACCGACCTGGGGCCGCTCATCTCCCACGCGCAGCGCGACCGGGTGGCCGGGTTCGTCGACCGGGCTCGCGCCTACGCGACCGTCGTCACCGGCGGCGAGGCACCCGGGGGCGAACTGGCCAAGGGCGCCTACTACCGCCCCACGCTGATCACCGGCGCCCCGCAGGACAGCGAGGTCGTCCAGCAGGAGATCTTCGGCCCCGTCCTCGTCGTCCTCCCCTTCGACACCGACGACGAGGCCATCGCCCTGGCCAACGACACCCCCTACGGGCTGGCGGCCTCCGCCTGGAGCCGGTCGGTCTTCCGCACGGGGCGGGCCGCCCGCGAGATCCAGGCCGGCTGCGTCTGGCTCAACGACCACATCCCGATCATCAGCGAGATGCCGCACGGGGGCTACAAGGCCTCCGGATACGGCAAGGACATGTCGGCCTACTCCTTCGAGGAGTACACACAGATCAAGCACGTCATGTCGGAGACGACCGGTGTCGTGCGCAAGGACTGGCACCGAACGGTCTTCGGCGACCGCTGAGCCGCCGGGGCTCCCGGGGCGCGCGGCCCCCCGATCCGGTGCTTGAGCCGTCCGCGCCTTCTGGCCGCGACCGCGCACAGCGGGCGCCGGGGCCGTCGGCCCGGAGATCCGTCGGGCCGGAACCGTCGGAACGGACCTGCCGGACCCGACCGGTCGGACCGGACCCGCCGGGCCCGCCGGGCCCGACAACCCGTCGGCCGCGCCGTTCCGTCCCGCCCCCGTCCCCAGCCCCTTCTCGTCCCTTCCCAGGAAGGCGGTCCCGCCATGGACCTGTACGAAGGACTGCCGGAACCCGTCGCCAAAGCGTGGGAACGCGGCCTGACCAGCGGTCGCGCCGCGATGACCCGGCGCCGGCTGCTGCGTGGGGCCTCCCTCGCCGCGGCCGGCGCCGCCCTCGCAGCCTGCGGCATCCCCCCGGCCGCCGGCAGCAAGAGCGGCGACGCCCCGGAGGACACCCCCGACCACTCCAAGAAGGAGCGGGTCCTCAACTTCGCCAACTGGCCGCTCTACATCGATGTCGGCAAGAAGAACAAGAAGCGGCACCCCACCCTCGACCGCTTCGAGCGCCGGTCCGGCATCGAGGTCGAATACGTCGAGGACATCAACGACAACAACGAGTTCTACGGCAAGATCAAGCCGCAGCTCGCGGCCGGCCAGGACACCGGACGCGATCTGGTGTGCCTCTCCGACTGGATGGCGGGCCGCGTCATCCGGCAGGGCTGGGCCCAGCGCCTCGATCCGGCCAACCTCACCCACGCCGTCACCAATCTGGAGGACCGCTTCCGGGCCGCGGCGCATGATCCGGGGCGGCAGTACAGCTACCCTTGGGCGGGCACCGCCTGCATCGTCGCGTACAACAAGAAGGCCACCAAGGGGAAGAAGGTCACCAGCGTCACCCAGCTGCTGGAGGACGAGTCGCTCAAGGGCCGGATCTCCATGCTGACCGAGATGACCGACACCATCGGTCTGACGATGCTCGACATGGGCGCCGACTCCGAGCACTTCACGGACGACGAGTTCGACGCGGCCATTGCCCGCATCCAGAAGGCGGTGGACCGCAAACAGCTGCGGCGGTTCAGCGGCAACGACTACCTGGACGAGCTGAACTCCGGCGACATCGCCGCATGCCTGGCCTGGGCCGGTGACATCGTGCAGCTCAGGCTCGACAACGAGGACATCGAGTTCGCCGTACCGGACCGCGGATACCTGTTCGGCACCGACGATCTGCTGGTGCCCGCCAAGGCCCGCCACCGCGCCAACGCCGAGGCGCTGATCGACTACTACTACCGGCCCGAGGTCGCCGCGGAACTGGCCGCGTACGTCAATTACATCTGTCCGGTCACCGGGGCCAAGGCCGAGATGGAGAAGATCGACAAGGATCTGGCGGCGGACCTGCTGGTCTTCCCCGACGCCGACATGATCGCCAAGGGCAAGAACTTCCGGCCCATGAGCGCTGCGGAAGAGGCCCGCTACCAGGAGAAGTTCTCCGCCCTGATCGGGGCGTGACCGCCCCTCCTCCCGTCCCAGCCCCCGCCCGCCGGGCGCGCTCCAGGGCGCCCGGGCCGCCCCCGGTGGCCGCCCGTCCGGCCGCCGGGCCCGTCCCCCTCACCCCGAGGACCGGTCATGACCCTCACTCTTTCCGGTATCAGCAAGAGCTTCGACGACTTCACCGCCGTCCACCCGCTCGACCTCACCATCCCCGAGGGCTCCTTCTTCGCCCTGCTGGGTGCCTCCGGCTGCGGCAAGACGACGACCCTGCGCATGATCGCCGGCCTGGAGGAGCCGTCCGCCGGCCGCATCCTGCTCGGCGACGACGACATCACCCGGCTGCCGCCGCACAAGCGGCCCGTCAACACCGTCTTCCAGAACTACGCGCTCTTCCCGCACCTGGACATCGCCGAGAACGTCGCCTTCGGACTGCGGCGGCGCGGCATCAAGAACGTCCGGGCACAGGTCGCCGAGATGCTGGACCTCGTCCAGCTCGGGGACCTGGCCCGCCGCAGACCGCGCCAGCTCTCCGGCGGCCAGCAGCAGCGCGTCGCCCTCGCCCGCGCACTGATCAACCGGCCCCGCGTCCTGCTGCTCGACGAACCGCTGGGCGCCCTCGACCTCAAACTGCGCCGCCAGATGCAACTGGAACTCAAACGCATCCAGACGGAGGTCGGCATCACCTTCGTCCACGTCACACACGACCAGGAGGAGGCCATGACCATGGCCGACAGCGTCGCGGTGATGTACCAGGGGCGGGTCGAACAGCTCGGACCGCCCGCCGATTTGTACGAGAACCCGCGCTCCACCTTTGTCGCCAACTTCCTCGGTACCTCCAACCTCGTCGAGGCCAAGGTCCTCGCCGGCCAGGACACTGCCGGCACGGCATCCGCCGGACTGCGGGTCGAGGTACCCGGCGCCGACGGCGCGCTGCGGGTGCCCCCGGACCGCTGCTCCGCCGGCGACACGGAGCCGGGCGCGATGGTGCTGGTGGGGATACGCCCCGAGAAGATCGCCCTGGTCAGCGCGGAGGAAGCGGCCACGGTGCCGGATGGGCACAACCGCCTCACCGGCCGCATCAAGGACGCCGGCTACCTGGGCGTCTCCTGGCAGTACCAGGTGGAGACACCCGCGGGTGCCGAACTGACCGTCTACGCGCAGAACCTGGAACGCGACAGCCGGCTGACCGCCGGAGCCCCTGTCGTCCTGCACTGGCGCCCCGCCCACACCTTCGCGCTGGACGCCGCCCAGGACGCCGCGGCCGGCGAGGAGACCCTGTGACGGCCGCCGCGCCCCCCTCGGGGCTCTCCGGCCCGGCCGGCGCCGGCCGGCAACCCGGCAGCACGGACGGCGGGGCGCCTGACGGAGCCGAGGGCGCACCGCGCCGACGCGGACTGACGCCCTACTGGCTGCTGGCGCCGGCCGGGCTGTGGCTCGCCGTCTTCTTCGTCGCGCCGCTCTTCTACCAGGCGTCCACCTCCGTGCAGAGCGGCTCCCTCGAAGAGGGCTTCCGCGTCACCTGGCAGTTCTCCCACTACACCGACGCGCTGGCGACCTACGGCGAGCACTTCCTGCGCTCCTTCGGCTACGCGGCCACCGCCACCGTGCTGTGTCTGCTGATCGGCTACCCGCTCGCCTACATGATCGCCTTCCGCGCGGGCCGGTGGCGCAACGTCGTACTGGTCATGGTGATCGCGCCGTTCTTCACCAGCTTCCTCATCCGCACCCTGGCCTGGAAGACGATCCTGTCCGACGGCGGCCCCGTCGTCCGTGCCCTCCACTCCCTGCACGTCCTGGACGTCACCAGCGCGCTCGGACTGACCGGTGACGACCGGCTCCTGGCCACCCCGCTCGCCGTCGTCTGCGGCCTCACCTACAACTTCCTGCCGTTCATGGTGCTGCCCCTCTACAGCTCCCTGGAGCGTATCGACACCTCGCTCCAGGAGGCCGCCCGCGACCTGTACGCCACCCCGGCCACCGCCTTCCGGAAGGTGACCTTCCCCCTCTCCCTGCCCGGAGTGGTGGCCGGCACCCTGCTCACCTTCATCCCGGCCTCCGGCGACTACATCAACGCCCAGCTGCTCGGCTCCCCGAACGAACAGATGGTCGGCAACGCCATCCAGAAACAGTTCCTGAACGTCCTCGACTACCCGACGGCGGCGGCGATGTCCTTCCTGCTGATGGCCCTCATCCTGATCATCGTCAGCGTCTACATGCGCAAGGCCGGAACGGAGGAACTGGTCTGATGCCCGCAGCCGACCACCCCGCCGGCCCGCCCCCGTCCCGGCACCCCGGATCGCCGCCGGCGGCTTCCGCCGGCCCGCCGGAGAAACCGGCCACCGGTTCGCCGAAGAAGCCGAAGGAGCCGCAGAAGCCGGAGAAACCGCCCGCCGCCCGGTCCCGGCGCTCGCCGCTGCGCTGGGTCCGGGAGAACGCTGTCGTCCTGGCGGGCTGTGCGGCGCTCGTCTACCTGCTGCTGCCCAACCTGGTCATCCTGCTGTTCTCCTTCAACAAGCCGGCCGGCCGCTTCAACTACTCCTGGCAGGCCTTCTCCGCCGACGCCTGGACCGACCCCTGCGGCGTCGCCGACATGTGCGGCTCCCTGCGCCGCAGCCTCCGGATCGCGATACTGGCCACCCTCCTGACCACCGTCTTCGGCACCCTCGCCGCGTTCGCCCTCGCCCGGTACCGCTTCCGCGGCAGGAGCACGGCCAACGCGCTGATCTTCCTCCCCATGGCCATGCCCGAGGTCGTGATGGCCGCCTCACTCGGCACGCTCTTCCTCAACATGCGCGTCCAGTTCGGCTTCGTCACCATACTGATCGCCCATGTGATGTTCTGTCTGAGTTTCGTCGTCGTCGCGGTCAAGGCGCGGGTGATGAGCATGGACCCCCGCCTCGAAGAGGCCGCCCGCGATCTGTACGCCGGGCCCTTCCAGACCTTCTTGCGGGTCACCCTGCCGCTGGCCGCGCCGGGTATCGCCGCGGGCGCGCTGCTCAGCTTCGCGCTCTCGTTCGACGACTTCATCATCACCCAGTTCAACGCGGGCCCCTCCACCGTCACCTTCCCGATGTTCGTCTGGGGAGCGGCGCAGCGCGGGGTCCCCGTGCAGGTCAACGTCATCGGATCGGCGATGTTCGTGCTCGCCGTCGCTCTCGTGGTGTGCGGGCAGTTCGTGACGAACCGCCGCAGGAAGTCCTGAACCCGCGGTGCCCGTCCGTCTCCGGCGCACAGCGTCCTTTGGTATGTCCTTCGGTATGCGAACAAGGAGCCGATAACCGTGAGCGATGCCGTGGCCTCCCGAGCTGCCCTCCGCTCCCTGGCCGACGCCCGGCCCACCCCCTTCTGGCTTGACGACCCCGACCACCGTCCCGCACCCCGGCCCGCCCTCGTCGGGCACGAGAGCTGCGACCTGCTCGTCGTCGGAGGCGGCTACAGCGGCCTGTGGACGGCGCTGCTCGCCAAGGAACGCGACCCGGCACGCGACGTGGTGCTCCTGGAGGGCGAGGAAGTCGGCTGGGCCGCTTCCGGGCGCAACGGTGGCTTCTGCGCCGCCTCCCTCACCCACGGATTCGGCAACGGCCTGGCCCGGTGGCCCCAGGAGCTCACCACCCTGGAACGGCTCGGGCAGGCCAACCTCGACGCCATCGAGGAAGCCGTCACCCGCTACGGCATCGACTGCGACTTCGAACGCACCGGCGAGATCAACGTCGCCACAGCACCCCACCAGGTGGCCGAACTGGAGGAATGGGCCGCACAGGCCCGCGCCCTCGGCCTGGGGGACCAGCTGACCCTCCTGGACCGCGACGCCGTACGTGCCGAGGCCGACTCCCCCACCTTCCTCGCCGGACTGTGGGACCGCACTGGCGTCGCCATGCTCAACCCCGCCCGCCTCGCCTGGGGCCTCAAACGCGCCTGCGAACAGGCCGGTGTCCGCATCTACGAACACACCCCCGCCACCCGGCTGGGCGCGCGCGGCGCACAGGCCGCCGTCGCCACCCCCTACGGCCGGGTACGCGCCCGCCGCGTCGCCCTGGCCACCAACGCCTTCCCCTCACTGCTGCGCCGCGTCCGGACCTACATCGTCCCCGTCTACGACTACGCGCTGATGACCGAGCCCCTCACCGAAGAACAGCGGGCCGCCGTCGGCTGGCGCAACCGGCAGGGCATCAGCGACAGCGCCAACCACTTCCACTACTTCCGCATCACGGCCGACAACCGCATCCTGTGGGGCGGCTACGACGTGCTCTACCACTACGGCAGCCGCGTCTCCCGCGACTACCACCAGCGGCCCGAGACGTTCGCCAGACTGGCCCGCCACTTCTTCCGCTGCTTCCCACAGCTGGAAGGCATCCGGTTCAGCCACCGGTGGGGCGGCGCCATCGACACCTGCTCCCGCTTCTCGCCGTTCTTCGGCACCGCCCTGGACGGACGCGTCGGCTACGCCGCCGGCTTCACCGGACTCGGCGTCGGCGCCACCCGCTTCGGCGCCGAGGTGGTGCTCGACCTGCTCGCGGGCGAACGCACCGAGCGCACCGTACTGGAGATGGTGCGCAAGAAGCCGCTGCCCTTCCCGCCCGAACCGGTGCGCTGGGCCGGTATCGGCATCACCCAGTGGTCGCTGGCCCGCTCCGACGCCAGGGCCGGGAAGCGCAACCTGTGGCTGCGGGCGATGGACAAGGTCGGCATGGGCTTCGACAGCTGACGCCCTCACCCGGGTGACGGCCTCGCCGGACGACGGTCTCACGTCTGGCGAGGGCCGTCCTGCGGTTCGGTGTCCGGTCCGTCGGCGCCGGGCGGGTCGGTGTCCGCTCGGCCGGCGCCCTCCGGTTCGGGGTCCGTCCGGTCGTCTCCGGCGGCCGGTGTGCCGTACGGCAGGTGCCCGGGCCGGGCCGCGACGGCGACCGCGCCGAGCAGCAGCGCCCCGAGACACCAACTGGCGGCCACGTCCAGCGGCCAGTGGTAGCCCCGCCACACCAGGCCGAGCCCGTTCCCCGCCGTCAGCAGGGCCGCAGCCACCCACGCCAGGATGCGCCCCGGCCGGGACAGCAGGCCGGACAGCAGCAGCACGGCACCGCCGAGAGCCACCGTCGTGGTGGCCGCGTGCCCGGAAGGGAAGTAGCCGCTCCCGCCCAGCGGACCCGCACGGTCCGTCCACACCTTGACCAGCGAGACGACGACGGCCATCGCCCCCATGGCCAGGGCACAGCACAGCACCGGCCACCAGCCGCGTCCCCGCCCGGCCAGGAGGCGCAGTGCCATCGCGGCGGCGAGCAGCGGCAGCGCCACCGCCATGTTGCCGATGTCCGACAGCGCTTCGGCCGGCACGGTGGAAGGCGAAGCGTGCCGCAGCGCGACGCCCAGGTCCTCGTCCCAGCGCACCAGCGGTCCGGAGCCGAGCACCTGCCAGGTGCTCAGCGCGAAGGCCACCGAACACAGCAGGCAGCTCAGCAGCAGCCGCATGGGCGAGAGTGACGAAGGAGGGGAACCGGTCAGAGACGTGGCGGGCCGCCCGGGAACCGGGAGGAGCGAAGTTCCGGGGCGGCCGGCGCGACCGGGTTTCCGTGGGTCCCGGGGGGTGTGGGACACACGGTCATCCGATCCCTGAGCAGTGTGCGCGAGAGCACGACCGGGCCTGTCCTGGGGAAAGACGGGCTCGGGCCGGGACGCTGGAGGTGGCCCTTCCCGCCTCCCGGCAACTGCGGAAACCGTACGGCAGCGAAGCGCGGCCGGACAGCCGGATCACGCACCGGACATCGGCCTCGCACACATTCTTCACCGGTACCGCTCCCCGCGCCCTTCGCCGTCCGGGCGGATCGCCCACGCGACGGGACGGACCACCCGCCGTCCCGGACGCACCACGTTACCGGCCCCCGGAACGGGTCAGGGGGCGCACATGCCGCTGTGCGCCCCCTGACAGGAAGACAGTGCTTCGGCTCTCACAGCTGGGAGAGCGCGTCCTCCAGCACGTCCAGGGCCTCGTTGAGCAGGTCCTCGCCGATCACCAGGGGCGGCAGGAACCGCACCACGTTGCCGTAGGTGCCGGTCGTCAGGATGAGCACACCCTGCTGGTGGCATGCCTTGGCCAACGCGGCGGTGGCCTCCGGGTTCGGCTCCTTGCCGCCCGGCTGCACCAGCTCGATCGCCAGCATGGCGCCGCGTCCGCGGACCTCGCCGATGACCCCGAACCGCTCCGCCATCTTCTCCAGACGCGGCTTCATGATCTCCTCGATCCGCCGGGCCTTGGCCGGCAGATCCAGTTCCCGCATCGTCTCGATGGAGCCCAGCGCGGCGGCGCAGGCCACCGGGTTGCCGCCGTAGGTGCCGCCGAGCCCGCCGCTGTGCGCGGCGTCCATGATCTCCGCACGGCCCGTGACGGCCGCCAGCGGCAGACCGCCCGCGATGCCCTTCGCGGTCGTGATGAGATCCGGCACCAGGCCCTCGTCCTCACAGGCGAACCATTGGCCCGTACGGCAGAAGCCGGACTGGATCTCGTCCGCGACGAACACGATGCCGTTGTCCCGCGCGAACTGCTGCATCTTCGGCAGGAAGCCCTTGGCCGGAACGATGAAACCGCCCTCGCCCAGCACCGGCTCGATGATGATCGCCGCGACGTTGTCGGCGCCGATCTGCTTGGTGATCTGCTCGATCGCCTGCGCCGCCGCCTCCTCGGCGCAGTTCTCCGGGCCGGTCAGCCAGCGGAAGGGGTAGGCGACCGGCACGCGGTACACCTCGGGGGCGAACGGGCCGAAGCTGTGCTTGTACGGCATGTTCTTGGCGGTCAGCGCCATCGTCAGGTTGGTGCGGCCGTGGTAGCCGTGGTCGAAGACCACGACGGCCTGCCGGCCCGTGTACGCGCGTGCGACCTTGACGGCGTTCTCCACCGCCTCCGCACCCGAGTTGAACAGTGCGCTCTTCTTGGCGTGGTCACCGGGCGTGAGCTTCGCCAGCTCCTCGCAGACCTGCACGTACGGCTCGTACGGCGTCACCATCGCACAGGTGTGCGTGAAGGCGTTGAGCTGTTCCGTCGCCCGGCGGACCACGGCCTCCGCGCTGTTGCCCACGGACGTCACCGCGATACCGGAGCCGAGGTCGATGAACGAGTTGCCGTCCACGTCCTCCAGGACACCGCCGCCGGCCCGGCGCGCGAAGACCGGCAGCACCGTCCCGATACCGCCGGCGACCGCGGCCTGCTTGCGGGCCATCAGCTCCTGCGACTTCGGCCCGGGGACAGCGGTGACGACACGCCGCTCCTGGGGGAGGGACGGCCCTCCGGACAGTTCAGTCATTGCGGTCATAGCGCACTCCTCGGGAGGAACGGGGGTCTGGTACTCGCAGGCTAGGGGCACGCGCAGAGCCGACACATGCTCCGCTCCGGAGAAGTGCGAACCCGGGGTTGGCCGCAGCGGACATAGGGGGTGTGGGGTGCGCTGGGCTGTCCGCCCGGTCCGCCGGTCTGCCGGTCCCTCGGTCCGCCGGTCCGCCGGGCGAGCCGTACTGGCGGGTGGGCGGGCCGGCGGGGCCGGTGCCTCGTCCGCCGGTGGGGCGGGCGCCTCGTCCGTCGCCGCTTCCGGGTCGGCTGTCCTCCGGCTTCCCGACCGGCTGCCGTCCTGTTCCGGAGCGGCTGTCCTCCCGCGGGGGGGGCACTGCCGTCCTGTTCCGGGACCGGCTGTCCCGACGCCCGGTTTCTGGTGGTTCAACTGACGTGGTCAGCCGCTAGATTGGGGGCAGGAGGGCGCCGGGCACGGCACCGGCGCGTCGGGGCACCGAGGAACTGAGGCAGCACATGGACATGGGGCTTCCCCACCGGAAGCAGGGCACGGACACCCCGGACGGCGCAGCCCGGCCGTGGGCGGACGTACCGCACTCCCGCCCCCCGGTGCCTCCCGTCCCGCCGCCCCCGGCTTCGCCGCCGGGCGGGGCCGAGAACACGACGGGGCTCGGCGTCGAGGCCGTACCCCCGCCCATGCCCGCCGCCGCGCCCCGGTCGGCGCCCCCGCTCGCCGACTGGCTCCGGCTGCCCCGCCCCGAGGCCCAGCCGGGCGTCTGGCGCTGCGGCTACCAGCCCCGCCCCCCGGAAGACCCCGAACGCACCCCGGCCCGCCAATTGGTGAGCGGTGCGATCGTCTCCTTCCTGATGGGGTGGCTGTTGTGGTCGTTGTTGTGGAACGGGTACTTGGGGAGCTACTGGAAATGGCCCCTCCTCGCTCTCACTCCTGATTCGTGGCGGAAGGAAGGCGGCAACCACGGCCTGTTCCTCTTTGCCTCCTGGCTCTACACCGCGGTCCTGTTCCTCGGCCTCGCCGTCTTCTTCGGCCGGATCGGGCGGTGGGACGAGCTGGTGCGCCGGATCATGGCGCGGCTGCGGGGGGATGCGAACCGCCGGACGGGAGGGATCGTGCCCGACGGTGCGGTCCCCCAGGAGACGGCGCCCGCCGCGATGCTTCCGCCCCACAAGGACCCCGTCGAGTGGCCCGAGTTGCGGACCGGTGGGGCCGGGGAGGCGGCGGACCGGCTGGCGGCGGAGCTGCGGGCGGGGCGGATGACCGACGTCGATCACGCCCGCATCGAGCGGGCGTGGCAGGCGGTGCGGGCGCGTCCGCAGCGACTGGCGGCGTTCGTGGAGAACGTGCGCGCGCAGGGCGCGGGCGCGTGCGGGCATCCGTCCGGGGCCCGGGACCTGCCGGTGCGGGCGGCCCGGCACGATCTCTCGCTGCGCCAGGTCCGGATCGGCCGGGCGGTCGACTCAGAGCGCAATCCGCACGAGTACCGGGGTGCGGGCATCGCGCTGGAGCCGTCGTTGCTGGGCACTTCGGCGCTGGCGGTGGGGCCGCCGGGTACGGGCAAGACGACGAAGCTGGCGCGGCCGGTGGTGGAGTCGCTCTGTCTCCAGGCGCTGGCCGGCCAGGCGGCGGTGATCGCGGTGAGCCCGGCGGGCGGGCACTTCGTCCAGGACGCGTCGTTCGACCTGGTGATCCGGCTGGGGCACCCCGACTCCACCCACGATCTCGACCTCTACGGCGGGACGACGGATCCGGACGAGGCGGCCGGGATGCTGGCGGAGGCCCTGGTCGGGGACCTGGTCACGGCGTTGCCCGGCGGGGACAGCCGGCGGGCGGCCACGGCGCTGGCCCAGCTGATCGGCCCGTTCGCGGCGGTGCACGGGCGCTTTCCCGCGGTGCCGGAGCTGCGTGAGCTGCTGGACGGCGCTCCGGGTGCGCTGGACGCCCTGCGCAAGGCGCTGAGCGATACGGGGCAGGGCGCGCAACTGCGTGAGCTGGACGCGTTCGAGCGGCAGTCGGGCCGGGCGGGGGACACGGCAGCGCTGCTGGCGGACCGTATCGCGTTGCTGGACCGGCCGGCGTTCGCGGACTTCTTCCTTCCGGAGGGCAGCCCGCGGGCGCGGGGGCGGCGCCCGTTCTCGCTGCGCGCGCTGGAACATCCGCTGCGGGTCCGTATCGATCTGCCGGAGCGCGGGCACGCGGAGGCGTCCCGGATCCTGGCGAGGCTGGTGCTGGCGCAGTTCACCGAGTGCGCGGTCGCACGGGGCGACCAGTCGCTGTTCGCCTGTCTGGTGCTGGACGACGCGGCGCAGACGGTCACCCCGCAGGCGCTGCGCGGGTTGCAGCGGCTGCGGTCGGCGCACGCGGGGGTGCTGTTGACGTTGCGCGCGCTGGACGACGTGCCCGAGCCGCTGCGGGGCCCCCTGCTGGGTGCGGTCGGCTGCCGCATGGTGTGTGCGGGGGTGACGCCGTGGGACGCGGAGCGGTTCGCCGAGGTGTGGGGCACCGAGTGGGTGCAGACACGGACGGTCACCAACCGTCAGCTCGTGTCGGACGAGCCGGTCACGCGGATGCTGCACGCCGTCCGCCGGTTGGCGACGGGAAAGCATGTGACGGCCGAGTCCGTCACGGTGCGCAGCGAGCAGCGTGAGCGCTGGTCGGCGTCGGACCTGGCCAACGAGCTGCAGCCCGAGCACGCCGTGTTGTCGTTCACCACGGTGCGTGGCGAGCGCACCCCGCCGATCCTCACGAAACTGGGGGAGTGAGGCGGAGCACGCCCGAACGGGTGAATGACCGGACGACGTCCGACGCCTGTACCGTGAAATGCGTTATGCCACCCACTCTTGCCACGCTCGTCCAGAACTCCGCGCTGCGTCTGTCCGTGCTCGCGGGGCATGACCGGCTGGACGCTTCCGTGCGGTGGGCGCACGCCAGTGAGCTGGCCGATCCGACGCCGTACATGGACGGCGGGGAACTCATACTGTTCACAGGGCTGAAGCTGGACGCGGCCGACCCCGAGGTGATGCGCGCCTACGTGGGCAAGCTCGTCGGCAAGGGCGTGGTGGGACTCGGTTTCGCGGCGGGGGTCAACTACGAGGGCGTGCCGCAGGCGCTGATCGACGCCTGCGCCGCCGCGGATCTGCCGCTGCTGGAGGTGCCGAGGCGCACTCCGTTCATCGCGATCAGCAAGGCGGTCTCGGCGGACATCGCGGCGGAGCAGTACCGGGCGGTCACCGCGGGGTTCGACGCGCAGCGGGAGATGACGCGCGCGGCGCTCTCCCGGGAGGGGCCCTCCGCGCTGCTGGCGCGGCTGGCGTCGCAGGTGGACGGCTGGGCGGCGCTGTACGACGCCTCCGGCACCGTCGTGGCGACGGCTCCGGCGTGGGCGGTCCGCCGTGCGGCGCGGTTCGTGGGCGACGCGGAGCGGCTGCGGGACCGGCCGGCGCCGGCCAGTGCGGTGGTCAGCGAGGCGGACAGCGGCGACGACCGGGTGGAGTTGCAGTCGATCGGGACGGGCCGGCGCGCCAAGGCGGTGCTGGCCGTGGGAACGGCGGCGCCGCTGGGCACGGCCGAGCGGTACGCGGTGAACTCGGCGATCGCCCTGCTGACCCTGACGACCGAGCGTTCGCGGGCCCTGCAGGAGGCCGAGCAGCGGCTGGGCGCGGCCGTCATGAAGATGCTGCTGGTCGGTGAGGGCGACCATGCGCGGGCGGTGGCGGGGCAGCTGTACGGCGGGCTGCTGGACGCCCCGATGCGGGTGATCGTCGCCGAGCCGGCTTCCGCCGCTGCCGCGCGGTACGCGCACGAGAGCATCACGGCACAGTCGGGGGCGGCGCGTGCGGGCTTCCCGGCGCAGCCCGGCACTCCCGCGGTGCCGGCGCGTTTCGCGTCGTCCGGCCCGACCGGCTATCTGGCCAGGGCGGGGGAGCCGTGCGGGCTGACCGATCTGGCCGTCTCCCCGGGCGGCCGGTCCGCCACGGCGGCCACGTCCGCTTCAGGAAGGGCCCAGGCGGGGAAGGCGCAGGGCGGCAAATCGCAGAGCGGCAAGGCGTCGGCGGGGAAGCCTGTGGCCGGCAGGCCGTCCGGGGCGAAACCGGCTGCGGGCAAGGCATCGGCGGCGCGGCTGTCCGCGACGGCGCACGTCTCCTCCACCACCGGATCCACCACCGGGTCCGCCGCCGGTCCGCGTCCCACCACCGGACCCGCCACCGGACAGGGCCCCGCCACCGGCCACGGGCTGACCACCGGTCACGGCTCCGCAACGGGCCAGGAACCCGCCACCGGTCACGGGCTGCCCGCCGGCCCCGGTCCCACCACCGGACCCGCCACCGGTCCGCGTCCCACCACCGGCCAGGGCCCGGTGCCGGGCTCTTCCACGTCGTCCGGTGCCGTGGCCGAGGGGCCGCGGCCGGCCGTGCCGAAGCCCTCCACGGCCGTCTCCCTCCCTGCCCCCGCTCCGGCTTCGGCCGCGTCCGGCGTGGTGGTCGGCCCGCAGCAGGACGCGGGGGACGGCGGGCGGCTGGACCGGATCGTGTGGCCGCTGGAGGAGCTGGCGGACGCGGTGGAGACGGCGGCGGCCCGCAGTGGTGAGGCGGTGCTGGTGGTGCCCGACGGGGCGCGGCTCGTGGTGCTGGCCTCGGACGGCGGTGCGGCGGTCGCGGCGTGCGCGGAGTTCGCGGCGACGGCGCCGGCCGCGCAGCCGGGGCGGCGCCCGGAGGGCGGTGCCGAGGAGGGGCTGGCCATCGGTGTGTCCGCGCCGGCCGGGCTCCCGGCGGCTGCGGTCGCCTTCAAGCAGGCCGATCAGGCGTTGTCCGTCGCCCGGCGGCGCGGGGTGCCGCTGGTGGAGCACGAGGACGTCGCCGCCGGTTCGGTGCTGCCCCTGCTGGCCGACGACGCGGTGCGCGCCTTCGCGGACGGTCTGCTGCGCTCGCTGCGCGAGCACGACGCCAACGGGCGGGGTGATCTGGTGGCCTCGCTGCGGGCCTGGCTCTCGCGGCACGGCCAGTGGGACGCGGCAGCCGCCGAACTCGGTGTGCACCGGCACACGTTGCGTTACCGGATGCGCCGGGTGGAGGAGATCCTCGGCCGGTCCCTGGACGACCCGGACGTCCGGATGGAGCTGTGGCTGGCCTTGAAGGCCACCAGCTGACGGCGTCCGCGGGAGGCGCGCCCGGGCACGCGGGACCGTGCCCGGACATCACGGGGCCGCGGTACAGGGGCACCACGGCCCCGCGAGCGGGCAGGTCGCGCTCTGCCGTACAGGGGCGCCACGGCCCGGCAAGCAAGCAGACTCTGGCCCTGCCGTAACAGCCGCACCACTGTGCCCGGTGCGGACACAACGCTGTCCGCCGCGCAGGCGTGTCGCGGTCCGCCGTACAGGGACATTCCGTAGCACGCCGGTCGGGGAGTGCTCCGTACCGCACAAGAAGCGGGCGGGGTGGCAGGCCCTACGGTGGAGGCGGAAACCGAGTCATTCTCCCCGCATCCGGAAGGCGATCCGCAGTGACGACAGCGACTTCCCCTCACGGCTTCTGGCTCGCCGGCCGCAAGGTCACCGGCGACGGCACGCTCGATGTCACCTCGCCCTGGGACGGCAGGCACGTCGGGAGCGTCAGCATTCCCACCGCCGCGCAGGTGGAGGAGGCCGTGGCCGCTGCCGCCGCGGTCGCCGACGAGTTCTCCGCCACCCCGGCCCACGTGCGGGCCGCCGCTCTCGATCACGTGACCCGGCGGCTGGAGGAGCGGGCCGACGAGATCGCCCGGCTGATCTCCGCGGAGAACGGCAAGCCGATGAAGTGGGCGCGCGGCGAGGTGGGCCGCTGCATCTCGGTGTTCCGCTGGGCGGCGGAAGAGGCCCGCCGGTTCAACGGGGGCGAGGCCCAGCGGCTCGACTCGGACGCGGGCGGCACGGGCCGGCTGGCGCTCACCCGCCGCTTCCCCTACGGCCCGGTGCTGGGCATCGCGCCGTTCAACTTCCCGCTCAACCTGTGTGCCCACAAGGTCGCCCCGGCCATCGCCGTCGGTACGCCGATCATCCTCAAGCCGGCGCCGGCCACGCCGCTGTCGGGGCTGCTGCTGGGCGAGCTGCTGGCGGAGACGGAGCTGCCCGCCGGCTCCTGGTCGGTGCTGCCGGTGCCGAACGACCAGATGCCGGGGCTGGTGCAGGACGAGCGCCTGCCGATCATCTCCTTCACCGGGTCGGCGCCGGTGGGCTTCTCGATCCTCGACTCCGCCCCGCGCAAGCGGGTCACGCTGGAGCTGGGCGGCAACGGCGCGGCTGTCGTGCTGGCCGACTACTCCTCGGACGAGGACCTGGAGTGGGCCGCGCAGCGTATCGCGACGTTCTCCAACTACCAGGCGGGTCAGTCCTGCATCTCGGTGCAGCGTGTCATCGCGGACGCCGCCGTCTACGACCGGCTGGTGCCCAAGGTGGTGGCGGCCGTGGAGGCGCTCAAGACGGGTGACCCGTCCGACGAGGCCACGGATGTCGGCCCGCTGGTGAGCGAGGACGCGGCCCGCCGGGTCGAGTCGTGGGTGGAGGAGGCCGTCTCCCGCGGGGCGAAGGTCCTCACCGGCGGTACGCGGGAGGGCGCCAGCGTGGCGCCGACGGTGCTGGAGAACGTCCCGGCCGACACCCAGCTGGGCTGCGAGGAGGTGTTCGGCCCCGTCATGTCGTTCGTGAAGGTGAACGGCGAGAAGGAGGCGTTCGCCGCCGTCAACGACTCCAAGTACGGCCTCCAGGCGGGCGTGTTCACGCACGACGTGCAGGCGGCCTTCCGGGCGCACCGGGCGCTGGAGGTCGGCGGTGTCGTCGTCGGTGACGTGCCGTCCTACCGTGCCGACCAGATGCCGTACGGCGGTGTCAAGCAGTCGGGTGTGGGCCGCGAGGGCGTGCGGTTCGCCATGGAGGACTACACCTACGAGCGGGTCATGGTCCTCACGGGCCTCGACCTGTGATCCCTCACTGAGCCCTCGGCCGTCGCACCGGGGACCGCCTCTCCCGCTGCCGGGCACCTTCCGGGGTGCCCGGCAGCGGCGTCCCCGGCGGTCGCCCACCGGCTGTACCTATGAGTATGTACAGTACGTGCATGAGCGGTACGGACACGGCCCGGCGGCTGGTCGAGGCCACACAGGAACTGCTGTGGGAACGCGGCTACGTGGGCACGAGCCCCCGCGCCATCCAGCAGCGGGCAGGCGCCGGCCAGGGCAGCATGTACCACCACTTCGGGGGCAAACCCGATCTGGCGCGGGCGGCGGTGCGCCGGAGCGCGGCCCAGGTACGGGAGGCCGCTGATGCGGTTCTGGCCCGGGAGGGCAGCGCACGCGAGCGCGTACGCGCCTATCTGGAGCGGGAACGGGAGGTACTGCGCGGCTGCCGCGTCGGCGGGCTCGCCCAGGACCCCGACGTGGTCGCCGACCCGGAACTGCGCGCCCCCCTGGCCGAGACGTTCACCTGGCTGCGCGGCCGGCTGGCCGACGTGCTCGAAGAGGGCCGCGCCGGCGGGGAGTTCGGCCCCGGACTCGACACGGCCGGGACGGCCGCGGCGATCGTCGCCGTGGTCCAGGGCGGCTACGTGCTCGCCCGGTCCGCCGGTGAGCCCGGGCCCTTCCACGAGGCCGCGGACGGCCTGCTCGCCCTGCTGGACGCCCACGCGGCGCGCACCACCCCTGCGTCATGACGCGCGCCCCCGCACCGCGCGGCCGTCCCGCGACGGAGGCGCCCACCGTCCGCACCGTCCTGGGCGACATACCCGGTGACCGGCTGGGCGTCTGCGACAGCCACGATCATCTCTTCCTGCGTACTCCCCGGCTGCCCGGCGAGGAACTGGCGGACAGCGCGGCGGCCGAACGGCAGCTGCGGGAGTTCGCCGCGCACGGCGGTGGCGGCCTCGTGCAGTGGACGCCCTACGGGATGGGCCGCCACATGGGCGCCCTGGCGGAGCTCTCCCGGCGCACCGGCGTCCATGTCGTCGCCGCGACCGGACTGCACCAGGCGGTGCACTACGACCGGCAGCCGCCCGCCGATCTCGCGGAGCTCTTCGTGGAGGAGGTGAGCCACGGGGTGCGCGGCGCCGTCTGCGGCCAGGGGCCCCGCGCGGGGCTGATCAAGGTCGCGGGGGACTTCCACGGGATCGGCCCCCATGCGCGGCGGACCATGACGGCGGCGGCTGAGGCGCACCACGCGACGGGGGCGCCGGTCGCCGTCCATCTGGAGCTGGGGACGGGTGCCGTCGAGGTGCTCGACCTGTTGTGCGACCGGCTGGAGGTGCCGCCGTCCAGTGTGCTCCTCGGGCACCTGGGGCGCTGCCCGGATGTGCGGATGCAACGGGAGGCGGCGCGGTCGGGTGCCTGGCTGGTCTTCGACGGCCCCTCGCGCGCCCATCATGCGACGGACTGGCGACTGCTGGACAGCCTCGCGGAACTGGCGGAGCACGGGTACGCCGACCGGCTGCTGCTGGGCGGGGACACCGTCACGGCAACGGCACGGGACGAGACGGGGGTTCCCCATGTGACACGGGCGCTCCGCCCGCGGATCGTCCGTGAACTGGGTGCCGAGCCGGCGCGGCGGATCTTCGTGGACAACCCCGCACGGGCGTTCGCCGCCCACTGGAAGCACTGACCACGGCAGCGTGCACCCGACACCCGTGCACCCGACACCCGTGCACCCGACACCCGTGCACCCGACACCCGTGCACCCAGCACCCGTGCGCCCCAGCCCCGTATGTCCCCGCAACAGAACTCCCAACACCCATAGCGCCCCAGTGCTCCCGGCACCCATAGCGCCCCAGCGCTCACCCGCCGATCACCATGCGCCCGAGCGCCCACGACGCCACAGCGGCCGACCCGACAGGAGGAACACCACCGAATGTTCGCCTTCGCACAGATCAGCGACATACATCTGGGCCAGGACCGCGGTGACGGCGGTGCCCGCGCCCGTGAACGCACCGAGCGTGTGCTGGCCCGGCTGGCCGGGCTCCCCGGCGCCCTCGATGCCGTGCTGCTCACCGGAGACGTCGCCGACCACGGGACGGAGGCCGAATACCGGCTGGCCGCCGAGCTGTTCGACACGTACGGCATCCGCCCGCTGCTGTGCCCGGGCAACCACGATGTGCGCGGCCCCTACCGGCAGGTGCTGCTGGGCGGCGACCCGGCCGATCCCGCACCGGTCAACCAGGTGCACCGGCTGCCGGGGGCGACTTTCCTGATGTGCGACTCCAGCGTGCCCGGCAAGGGGCACGGTCGTCTCGACGACGGGACGCTGGCCTGGCTCGACGAGACGCTGGCACGGACGCCGGACGACGAGCCCGCCTTCGTCTGCTTCCACCATCCGCCCGTTCCGCTGCACGTCCAGTACGTGGACGAGATCCGGCAGTTCGGCGAGGACCGTCTGGCCGAGGTCGTGGGCCGGCACCGCCAGGTCGCGGGGCTGCTGTGCGGCCACAGCCACACTCCCGCGGTCACCACCTTCGCCGGGGTTCCGCTGGTGGCGGCGCCCGGAGTGGTCTCGACGCTCCGGATGCCCTGGGAGGAGCAGGAGGCGGGGCCGATGGACTACGAACTGCCTCCCATGCTCGCCTACCACGTCCACGAGAACGGCCGGCTGACGACTCATTTCCGCGTCGTTCCGTGAGGCAGGGTCTTCCACCCAACCTGCATGGGAACGCTCTTACGGGGCACTCGCGTGCGACGGCGCCGGCGTCCTGGCTGCCGGGAAGACCGTGGACGGGCTCGGAGCGCGGCACGGCGGGTCGCCCGGCAGGGAGGTGGGTGACCGATGTCCTTGCGCGACCAGTGGGAGCGTCGTCGCATCGGCAGCACGCTCGTCGTCGTGGTGGCGGCCACGGCCTTGCTGCTGATGATCCTCTTCGTAGTGCTGATGCCGGCCGGGTACGGCGCACCCCCGCGGGAGGGCGCGCCGTGACGGCTCGGACCGGCTGCAAGGGCGGTGGGCGGAACCGGCTGTGAGGCCGTACGGGCGCGAACAGTGCCACGCTCCCGGGCTGTTCCGGGCCACGGTCTCCCCCTGGCCGTGACCCGGCCCCCGTCCCCGGGAACGTGGCGCTCTCCTGGCAAGAGAAGGTACGCGGGCGCGGGCTGCCGGTCGTCACCGCAGAGCAGTAAGTGGAACCTGTCCTTCTGCGGTAGCCGGCCCGGAATCTCGTACCAGCGCGGTAGACGGAGCCCCGCGCGCACAGCGCGCCCGGTGGATGCCGGGCGCCTGCGGCCCTGGCTACGCTGCCACGATGCGGAGCACGACGGCCCGGACCCAGCTGCGGCGCGCGGCGGAACGCGTACCGGCGTGGGCGTACGACAGCGCCATCGCGCTCGCCATAACGGCCGTCAGCCTGCTCCTCGGTCACGACCGCACCCCGCAGGGCTGGTCGGGCCTGGACGGTCCGGGTGTGCTGCTGACCTGTGCGGTGAATCTGCCGCTGGTCGTGCGCCGCCGCAACCCGGTCGTCCTGTGCGTCGCCGTGCTCACCGTGTGGACGGTTTACGTCGCTCTCGACTACTGGCCGGTCGTCAACACTCTCGGGCCGCTGCTGGCCCTCTACACGGTTGCCGCGCAACGGCCCCTGCGCCAGGCAGTGCTGTGCGCGCTGCTGCTCGCCGGGGTGTGGAACTTCGCGGGGATGACGGGGCAGGAGAGCTCCTGGGCCACCGTGCTCGGCCAGAGCCTGCTGTACACCTCGGTCATCTGCGGTTTCGGGCACCTCGCCCGCAAGTCGGCGCAGCGCAACGTGGAGCTGGCCGACCTCACCCGGCAGCTGCGCCGGGAGAGGGCCGGGGCCGAGCGGCGCGCCGTCGCCGAGGAGCGGGTCCGCATCGCCCGCGAGCTGCACGACGTGGTGGCGCACCACATGTCCGTCATCTCCGTGCAGGCGGGGCTGGCCGGTTACGTCTTCGACTCGGACCCGCAGACCGCCCGCGGCGCGCTGGGCACCATATCCGACACCTCGACCGAGGCGCTGGCCGAACTGCGGCGGCTGCTGGCCGTGTTGCGCGTGGAGGGCGGCGACCGCCCGGGCGACGAGGAGGCCCGGCTGGTCCACCGTTCGGAGGACGAGGAGGAGTTCGGGCCCGCCCCCGGCCTGGACGAGCTGCCCGCGCTGGCCGAGCGGGTCCGCGGCGCGGGCGTGCCCGTCACGTGCACGGTGACCGGCGAGCCCCGCGACCTGCCGCCCGGCGCCGGACAGTGCGCCTACCGCGTCGTCCAGGAAGCGCTCACCAACGTGCTCAAGCACGCCTACCCGGCCCGGGCGGCGGTCACCGTCGCCTACGAACCCCGCAGGCTGACCGTGACGGTCAGCGACGACGGCGGCCGGGCCGGAACCCGGGCGGGCGGCAGGGGCGGCACGGAGGGCTCCGCCGCCGCTCGTCGCCACGTGCCCGCCCCGCCGCCCGAGGGCGGGCACGGCTTGATTGGGATGCGGGAGCGCGCCAGGATCTACGGTGGCCGGCTGGAGGCCGGCCCACGGGCGAGCGGCGGATTCGAGGTGCGGCTGATCCTCCCCGCCTGACAGCGGCACGAGGGGGACACGGTGACGACCAGGGTGCTCGTCGTCGACGACCAGGTACTCATCCGGGCGGGGGTGGCCGCGCTGCTGCGCGCGGCACCGGGCATGGAGGTCGTCGGGGAGGCGTCCGACGGTGACGAGGCCGTGCGGCTGGCCGCCGAACAGCGGCCCGACGTCATCCTCATGGACATCCGGATGCCCGGCACGAGCGGTATCACCGCCACCGAGCGCATCCTGGAGCAGAGCGCTGAGCCGCGCCCCAGGATCCTGGTGCTGACCACGTTCGACCTGGACGAGTACGTCTATGCCGCGCTGCGCGCCGGGGCGTGCGGTTTCCTCCTCAAGGACACCGGGCCGCAGCGGCTGCTGGCCGCCATCGCGGCGGTCGCCCAGGGCGACACGCTCTTCTCGCCGAGCGTCACCCGCCGGCTGATCGAGGCGTACGCGCCCCGGGCCGACGCCGGCAAGCCGCGACCGGAGACGCTGGACGTGCTCACCAGCCGCGAACTGGACGTGCTGCGGCTGGTCGCGGGCGGTCTGTCCAATCCGGAGATCGCCGAGACGCTGGTCATCAGCGAATCGACCGTCAAGACGCACCTCAACCGGACCATGGCCAAGCTCGACCTGGGCAGCCGCGCCCAGGCGGTCGTCCTGGCCTACGAGACGGGCCTGGTGACCCCGGGAAACGGCACACCGGGCGGCGTCCGGACGTGAGCCCTCCCGGTCGGCCGGGTACGGGCCCGGAGCCGCCGTATGCGCGCTCGTCGCGAGCGGTCTGATACGCCCCCGGGGGAAACGGGTACATACGTCCGAGTAGCACCGGCCGGTACGGATCCGCGTGGTACCGGCCGGCCGGACACCGTACGCCGGAACGTACGCCGATGGCGCGCACGGCCACCGGCGACGCCCTCCGCGCACCGCCTCCACACCGTTCCGAGGTGAGCGAGATGACCGTCTCCGAGCGTGAAGCCCGCGAAGTCGCCGAGGAAGCCCGGGAGAAGGACTGGCGCAAGCCGAGCTTCGCCAAAGAGCTGTTCCTGGGCCGCTTCCGCCTCGATCTGCTGCACCCCCACCCCGAACCCGCGCCGGAGGACGCCGCGCGGGGGGAGGAGTTCCTCGCCGCGCTCCGCCGCTTCGTGGAGACCCGCATCGACGGGCAGCGCATCGAGCGGGAGGCCCGCATCCCCGACGAGGTGATCACCGGGCTGAAGGAACTCGGGGCGCTCGGCATGAAGGTCGGCACCGAGTACGGCGGTCTGGGACTGACCCAGTTGTACTACAACAAGGCGCTCGCCCTGGTCAGCTCGGCCAGTCCGGCAGTGGGCGCGCTGCTGTCCGCGCACCAGTCGATCGGCGTGCCGCAGCCGGTGAAACTGTTCGGCACCCGGGAGCAGAAGGACGCCTTCCTGCCCCGCTGTGCCCGCAGTGACATCTCCGCGTTCCTGCTGACGGAACCCGACGTGGGCTCCGACCCGGCACGGCTGGCCACCACGGCCGTGCCCGACGGGGACACATATGTGCTGGACGGGGTCAAACTGTGGACGACCAACGGGGTGGTGGCCGATCTGCTCGTGGTCATGGCGCGGGTCCCCGAACCGGAGCCCGGCGATCCGCGGGCGGCCCAGGGGCACAAGGGCGGCATCACGGCGTTCGTCGTGGAGGGCGACTCCGAGGGCATCACCGTGGAGAACCGCAACGCCTTCATGGGGCTGCGCGGCATCGAGAACGGCGTCACCCGCCTCCACCGGGTCCGGGTACCGGCCGCCAACCGTATCGGCCCGGAGGGCGCGGGGCTCAGGATCGCGCTGACGACCCTCAACACCGGCCGGCTCTCCCTGCCCGCCACCTGCGCGGGCGCGGGCAAATGGTGTCTGAAGGTCGCCCGCGAGTGGTCGCGGGAGCGGGTCCAGTGGGGCAGGCCCGTCGCGGAGCACGAGGCGGTCGGCAGCAAGATCGCCTTCATCGCCGCGACGACGTTCGCGCTGGAGGCGGTGCTTGACTTGTCCTCCCAGATGGCCGACGAGGAGCGCAACGACATCCGCATCGAGGCGGCGCTGGCCAAGCTGTACGGCAGCGAGATGGCCTGGCGGATGGCCGACGAACTGGTGCAGATCCGCGGCGGCCGGGGCTTCGAGACGGCCGCGTCCCTGGCGGCCAGGGGCGAGCGCGGAGTCCCCGCCGAACAGCTGCTGCGCGACCTGCGGATCAACCGCATCTTCGAGGGCTCGACGGAGATCATGCACCTGCTGATCGCACGGGAGGCCGTGGACGCCCACCTGTCCGTCGCCGGCGACCTCATCGCCCCGGACACGTCACTCGCCGACAAGCGCAGGGCCGCGCTCGCCGCGGGCGGCTTCTACGCCACCTGGCTGCCCAAGCTGGTCGTCGGCCCCGGCCGGCTGCCGGGGGCCTTCGCCGAGTTCGGTGCCCTCGCCCCGCACCTGCGCTACGTCGAGCGGACGGCCCGCAAACTGGCCCGCTCCACCTTCTACGCCATGTCGCGCTGGCAGGGCCGCATGGAGACCAAACAGGGCTTCCTCGGCCGGATCGTGGACATCGGCGCCGAACTGTTCGCGATGAGTGCCGCCTGCGTGCGCGCCGAGAAGCTGCGCCGTGACGGCGGCGACGGGCAGGCCGCCCACCAGCTGGCGGACGCGTTCTGCCGCCAGTCGCGCATCCGCGTCGAGGAACTCTTCGGCCGTCTGTGGAGCAACACCGACGACCTCGACCGCAAGGTCGTCCGCGGCGTCCTGGACGGTGCCTACACCTGGCTGGAGGAAGGCGTCGTCGACCCCTCCACGGAAGGGCCCTGGATCGCGGAGGCCGCCCCCGGCCCCACGGCCCGCCGCAACGTCCACCGGCGCATCCCCTGAAGACCCGCCTGCCGGCGGGCCGCCGGCACCGCCGGAGCGGCGCCCCGGCCGCCGGCCGCCCCCTTCCCGCCCCCCTCGCGCGCCCCCGTGCACCCTCGCGGTGCGCCCCCTCGGCCGGTGCGCACCGGGCCCCGCAACCGGTGCGCTGTCCGGGCGCGTCCACGGAGCGGACACAATGGGGGCATGACCGACTCCCTCGCTGATCCGCATCTGCGCTATTCCGGCACCGTCACCCCCGGCAACGGCAGCGGAGCCGGCGCCGCGTCGGAAGCGGGAGCCCCGCGCGACATCGTGATCCTCGGCTCGACGGGTTCGATCGGCACCCAGGCCGTCGACGTGGTGCTCAAGAACCCCGACCGGTTCCGGGTCACCGCGCTGGCCGCCTCCGGCAGCCGGATCGGACTGCTGGCCGAGCAGGCGCACCGGCTCCGTGTCCGTACGGTGGCCGTGGCCCGCGAGGAGGCGGTGCCCGCACTGCGTGAGGCACTGCGCGGGGCCTACGGAGCGGGGGAGCCGCTGCCCGAGGTCCTGGCGGGCCCCGACGCCGCCACCGAGCTGGCCGCCTCCCCCTGCCACACCGTGCTCAACGGCATCACCGGCTCCATCGGCCTGGCCCCCACCCTGGCGGCGCTCAAGGCCGGCCGGGTGCTGGCGCTCGCCAACAAGGAGTCGCTCATCGTGGGCGGTCCGCTGGTGCGTGCCGTGGCCGAGCCGGGCCAGATCGTGCCGGTCGACTCCGAGCACTCGGCGCTCTTCCAGGCGCTGATGGGCGGCACCCGCGCCGAGGTGCGCAAGCTGCTGGTCACCGCCTCCGGCGGGCCGTTCCGGGGGCGGAGCAGGGCCGAGCTGGCCGGGGTCACCCCCGAGCAGGCGATGGCGCACCCCACCTGGGACATGGGCCCGGTCATCACGATCAACTCGGCCACCCTGGTGAACAAGGGCCTCGAAGTGATCGAGGCGCACCTGCTGTACGACATCCCCTTCGACCGCATCCAGGTCGTGGTGCACCCGCAGTCGGCCGTTCACTCGATGGTGGAGTTCACCGACGGTTCCACCCTCGCCCAGTGCGGCCCGCCGGACATGCGGCTGCCGATCGCGCTGGGCCTCGGCTGGCCCGAACGGGTGCCCGACTCCGGTCCCGTCTTCTCGTGGACCGAGGCCATGTCCTGGGACTTCTACCCGCTGGACGAGGAGGCGTTCCCCTCCGTGCCGCTGGCCTGCCATGTGGGTGCGCTGGGCGGTACGGCGCCGGCCGTCTTCAACGCGGCGAACGAGGAGTGCGTCGAGGCGTTTCTGGCCGGGAGGCTGCCGTTCACAGGCATCGTGGATACGGTTGCGGCTGTGGTCGAGGAGCACGGCAGCCCGGACGGAACCGGGCTGACCCTCTCCGATGTCCTCGCCGCAGAGACCTGGGCGCGCGCCCGCGCCCGTGAACTGGCGGCAGCACGATCCGCCACAGCACCAGCGGAGGCCCGCGCATGACGACGCTCATGACCATCCTCGGCATAGTCGTCTTCGTCGTCGGCCTGCTCTTCTCCATCGCCTGGCACGAGCTGGGGCACTTCACCACGGCGAAGATGTTCGGCGTCCGTGTGCCGCAGTTCATGGTGGGTTTCGGACCCACCATCTGGTCGAGGCGCAAGGGCGAGACCGAGTACGGCATCAAGGCGGTACCGCTCGGCGGCTACATCCGGATGATCGGCATGTTCCCGCCCGGCGACGACGGCGCCGTGCGCAAGCGTTCCACCTCGCCGTTCCGCGGCATGATCGAGGACGCGCGCGCCGCGGCGTACGAGGAGCTCCAGCGCGGCGACGAGCACCGGATGCTGTACACGCGCAAACCGTGGAAGCGCGTCATCGTGATGTTCGCCGGGCCGTTCCAGAACCTGATCCTGGCCGTGGTGATCTTCCTTACGGTGCTGATGACCTTCGGCATCAACACCCAGACCACGACCGTCTCCACCGTCTCCGAGTGTGTGATCCCGGCCTCGGCGCAGACCGACAAGTGCCCCAAGGGCGCCAAGGACTCCCCGGCCGAGGCGGCCGGCCTGCGGCCGGGCGACAAGATCGTCTCCTTCGACGGGAAGGCCGTCGAGGACTGGGACACCCTCCAGCAGCACATCCGGGACACCACCGGGCCCGCCACCCTCACCGTGGAGCGCGACGGCACCCGCCGCACGCTGCACGCCGACCTGATCGAGAACAAGGTCGCCAAGACCGACGGGCACGGCGGCTACGTGCCGGACGAGTACGTGACCGCCGGTTTCCTGGGCTTCACCCCGGCCAGCGGCGTCGTGCAGCAGTCGTTTCCGCAGGCCGTCGACCGCATGGGCGACATGATGCGCAACGGCGTCCAGGCCCTCGTCGACCTGCCGGGCAAGATCCCCGACCTGTGGAACGCGGCCTTCGACGGCGCCGAGCGCAAGCAGGACTCGCCCATGGGGGTGGTCGGTGCGGCCCGGGTGGGCGGCGAGGTCTTCTCCCTCGACATCCCGCCGAGCCAGCGGGTGGCCACCATGCTCTTCCTGGTCGCCGGCTTCAACCTGAGCCTGTTCCTGTTCAACATGCTGCCGCTGCTGCCGCTGGACGGCGGGCACATCGCCGGGGCGCTGTGGGAGTCGCTGCGCAGGAATCTGGCCAAGGTCTTCCGGCGCCCCGACCCCGGCCCCTTCGACGTGGCGAAGCTCATGCCGGTCGCCTACGTGGTCGCCGGTGTGTTCCTCTGCTTCACCCTGCTGGTGCTGGTCGCGGACGTGGTCAACCCGGTCAGACTCACCGGTTAGCCGCCCCGCGCCCCGGACGGCACGCACCGACGCCCGCGCGTACTCCGCGCGGGCGTCGCCCCTCGTGGCGTTTTCCGGGCATCGATGTGCTGGGCGCGAGGCCGGTGCCGTAATCTCGAAGCTCTGGAGCCCGCGAACCCGGGACTTGAACGACACCGTTGGGGTTGCACGCTGATGACAGCGATTTCGCTCGGAATGCCGGAGGTTCCGGCCAAGCTCGCCGACCGGAGGGTCAGCCGGAAGATCCAGGTAGGCACGGTCGCGGTGGGCGGGGACGCGCCCGTCTCCGTCCAGTCCATGACCACGACCCGCACCTCGGACATCGGTGCGACGCTTCAGCAGATCGCCGAGCTGACGGCCTCCGGGTGCCAGATCGTCCGGGTGGCGTGCCCGACCCAGGACGACGCCGACGCGCTGGCCACGATCGCCCGCAAGTCGCAGATCCCCGTGATCGCCGACATCCACTTCCAGCCGAAGTACGTCTTCCAGGCGATCGACGCCGGGTGCGCGGCGGTCCGCGTCAACCCGGGCAACATCAAGCAGTTCGACGACAAGGTCAAGGAGATCGCCAACGCGGCCTCCGCGGCCGGGACCCCCATCCGCATCGGTGTCAACGCGGGCTCCCTCGACAAGCGGCTGCTGGCCAAGTACGGCAAGGCCACCCCCGAGGCGCTGGTCGAGTCAGCGCTGTGGGAGTGCTCCCTGTTCGAGGAGCACGGCTTCCAGGACATCAAGATCTCGGTCAAGCACAACGACCCGGTCGTCATGGTCAACGCCTACCGGCTGCTGGCCCAGCGCTGCGACTACCCGCTCCACCTGGGCGTCACCGAGGCCGGCCCCGCCTTCCAGGGCACCATCAAGTCGGCCGTCGCCTTCGGTGCCCTGCTCAGCGAGGGCATCGGCGACACGATCCGCGTCTCCCTCTCGGCGCCGCCTGCCGAGGAGGTCAAGGTCGGCATCCAGATCCTGGAGTCCCTGGGCCTGCGCCAGCGCGGTCTGGAGATCGTCTCCTGCCCCTCCTGCGGCCGGGCGCAGGTGGACGTCTACAAGCTGGCCGACGAGGTCACCGCCGGTCTGGAGGGCATGGAGGTGCCGCTGCGCGTGGCCGTCATGGGCTGCGTCGTCAACGGGCCCGGCGAGGCCCGCGAGGCCGACCTGGGTGTCGCCTCCGGCAACGGCAAGGGCCAGATCTTCGTCAAGGGCGAGGTCATCAAGACCGTCCCCGAGTCCAAGATCGTCGAGACCCTCATCGAAGAGGCCATGAAGATCGCCGAGCAGATGGAGAAGGACGGCGTCCCCTCGGGCGAGCCCGTGGTGACGACGGCCGGCTGAGCCCGTCTCCTCGTGGGGACGGTCCGCTGCGACGGCGGGTCTCTCGTGGGGGCCCTCTCCGTGTGGGGGCCGTCCGCCGCGACGGCGCGCCCGTCTCTCCCGGTGGGGCCGTCCGCCCCGGCGACGGCCCCGCGACGCCTCTGCCGGGCTCTTCCGTCCACCGCGCGGACCGCTCCGCGCGGTGGACTCCGCACGGACGACGGCCTCCCCGCCCGGAGCCCCGGCGCCAGGAGGCCGGGGGAGAGCGCCGGGAGGGCACGCCCTGCCGCCCCTTGAGCCGTGCGGGGCGCGTTATGTTCTGGCCCCAGGTACAGTGCCAACAGATCGTTCTGTACGCCTGCGGGCCGCACGGTGAGGCGCCGAGACTGTTGTTGAGCACCACCTCCACGAAGGTCGTCGAACCGGCCGAGCTGCCGGAAGCGCTCGCCCTTCTGCGCCGGGAACCGGTGAACAACGCCTTCGTCACGGCGCGGGTGCGCAGCGCGGGCCTCGACCCCTGGCGGCTCGGCGGCGAGATGTGGGGCTGGTACCGGGACGGTCGGCTGGAGTCGCTGTGCTACAGCGGCGCCAACCTCGTCCCGCTGTGCGCCGGCCCGGAGGCCGTCCGCGCGTTCGCGGACCGGGCCCGCCGCCAGGGCCGCCGCTGTTCGTCCGTCGTCGGCCCCGCCGGCCCCACCATGGCCCTGTGGGAGCTGCTGGAGCCGTACTGGGGCCCCGCCCGCGACGTGCGGGCCCACCAGCCGCTGATGGTCGCCGACCGGATGCCCGCCGATGTGACCCCCGACCCGCTGGTGCGCAGGGTTGCCAAGAGCGAGATGGAAGTGGTGCTGCCCGCCTGCGTGGCGATGTTCACCGAGGAGGTCGGCGTCTCCCCGCTGGCCGGTGACGGAGGGCTCATCTACCAGGCACGGGTCGCCGAACTCGTCGGCACCGGGCGCTCGTTCGCCCGTATCGAGGACGGCCGGGTGGTCTTCAAGGCGGAGATCGGCGCCGTCACCCCCGAGGCCTGCCAGATCCAGGGCGTCTGGGTCGCCCCCGACCGGCGGGGCGAGGGCCTCTCCGAGACGGGCATGGCCGCCGTCCTGGAGTACGCGCTGCGGGATTTCTCCCCGCTGGTGAGCCTGTACGTCAACGACTACAACGCCCCGGCGCGGGCGGCCTACCGCCGTGTCGGCTTCCGCGAGGTCGGCGCCTTCGCCAGCATCCTGTTCTGAGCGCGCTCCCCGGTGCCCGCCGTCCCCGTGCGGCACCGGGCGGGCACCCTGCGTCGCGGGGCCTCTTCGCGCGGGCACGGTCGAGCAAGTAGCCTCCCGGCCATGCCGCACACAGCCGGGGGACAGCTCCCGGATCCCCGGGAAGTGGTCACCGGGCCGCTCGACCTGTCGGCCCGCGTCGACGAAGCCCTCGCCGTCCAGGCCGTCGCCTTCGGCCTCACCGACGAGGAGATCGGCGTTCGCCGGCACATCGTGCTGCGCCACATGTCGACGCCCGGCGCCAGAGCGCTGGGCGCCACCACGGAGGGGGACCGGCTCGTCGGCTTCGTCTACGGCATGCCCAACGACCGCTCCCAGTGGTGGTCCACCGTGGTCGAGCCGTATCTGCGGCAGGAGGGCACCGAGGGCTGGCTGGACGACTCGTTCGTGATCACGGAACTCCACGTCCACCCCGCCTTCCAGCACCGGGGCATCGGCCGCGGCCTGATCACCCGCCTCACGGACGCCGCCGCCGAGCCCCGCTCCCTGCTGTCCGCGCTGGACACCGACAGCCCGGCCCGCGCCCTCTACCGCTCACTCGGCTACCGCGACCTGGCCCGTCGCGTGCAGTTCCCCTCGGCGCCGCAGCCCTACGCGGTGATGGGCGCGTGGCTGCCGCTGCGGCGATGACGGGCTCGCGTTTCCGTGCTGTCGGTCGGGGCGGATAGGCTCCGAGGCGACGGAGTTCCGTCGAATGTCGCGAGTACAGCCCCGAGCAGGAGTCCCCATGGCAGCCCGTGTCCAGCGTTTGTCCCGGTCGATGCTGAAGACGCTGCGTGACGACCCGGCCGACGCCGAGACGCTGAGCCACAAGCTGCTGGTGCGCGCCGGGTACGTCCGCCGTGCCGCAGCCGGTATCTGGACGTGGCTCCCGCTCGGCAAGCAGGTGCTGGAGAACGTCACCCGCGTCGTCCGCGAGGAGATGGACGCCATCGGCGCCCAGGAGGTGCTGCTCCCCGCCCTGCTGCCGAAGGAGCCCTACGAGGTCACCGGCCGGTACGAGGAGTACGGCGACCTGCTGTTCCGCCTCAAGGACCGCAAGGGCGGCGACTACGTGCTCGGCCCCACGCACGAGGAGATCTTCACCCAGGTCGTCAAGGACCAGTGCAGCTCCTACAAGGACCTGCCGGTCATCCTCTACCAGATCCAGACCAAGTACCGGGACGAGGCCCGTCCGCGCTCCGGCATCCTGCGCGGCCGTGAGTTCACCATGAAGGACTCCTACTCCTTCGACGTGTCCGACGAGAGCCTGGCCGCCTCCTACGCCGCACACCGGGCCGCCTACCAGCGCATCTTCGAGCGCCTCGGGCTGGACTACCGGATCGTGTCGGCCATCTCGGGCGCCATGGGCGGATCCGCGTCGGAGGAGTTCCTGGCCCCGGCGGCGGCCGGCGAGGACACCTACGTGCAGTGCCCCGAGTGCGGGTACGCGGCCAACACGGAGGCCGTCTCCGTCACCGTCGCGCCCTCGTCCGTGGAGGGGCACGACCCGGTCGAGGAGCTGGACACCCCCGACACCCCGACCATCGAGACGCTCGCCGAGCACCTGGGCGTCCCCGCCTCGGCCACCCTGAAGAACCTCCTGGTGAAGGTCGACGGCGAGATCACCGCCGTCGGCGTCCCCGGGGACCGCGAGGTGGACCTGGGCAAGCTCGCCGAGCACCTGGCGCCGGCCACGGTCGAGGTGGTCACCGCCGAGGACTTCACCGGCCGCGAGGACCTGGTGCGCGGCTACATCGGCCCGCAGGACGGCATGGCGGGCAAGGCCTTCCGCTACCTGGCCGACCCGCGGGTGGCCCCCGGCACCTCCTGGATCACCGGCGCCAACAAGGAGGGCAAGCACGCCCGCAACGTGGTGTGCGGCCGTGACTTCGAGGTGGACCAGTACCTGGACGTCGTCGTGGTCGAGCCCGGCGACCCCTGCCCGAACTGCGGCGCCGGCATCGAGCTGGACCGCGCCATCGAGATCGGCCACATCTTCCAGCTGGGCCGCAAGTACGCCGACGCCTTCGAGCTGGACGTGCTCGGCCAGGACGGCAAGCCGGCCCGCGTCACCATGGGCTCCTACGGCATCGGCGTCTCGCGCGCGGTGGCGGCCCTTGCCGAGCAGACCGCCGACGAGCACGGTCTGTGCTGGCCCCGGGAGATCGCCCCGGCCGACGTCCACGTGGTCGCCGCCGGCAAGGCCCAGCAGACGGAGGCGGCGCTCGAGATCGCGGAGCAGCTCGGCGAGGCGGGCGTCCGGGTCCTGGTCGACGACCGTGCCGGCGTCTCCCCGGGTGTGAAGTTCACCGACGCCGAGCTGATCGGCGTGCCGACCATCCTGATCGCCGGGCGCGGCATCAAGGACGGCCGTGTGGAGCTGAAGGACCGCCGCAGCGGCGAGCGGGAGGAGCTGCCGATCGAGGAGGCCGTCGCCCGCCTCACCCAGGCCTGAGGTCCGGACCGCCCGGGGCCGGCGCACGCCCCCGGGATGGTCCGGCCCGCCCGTCGCCCGTCCGCCGTCCGGTCCCCGGTACGGCGGGCGGGCGCTGCTGTCGCGGCCACCGGACGGGTGCCGTCACAGCCAGGCGGCGAACTCCAGCAGCATCTCCGCGTCCGGGCGGTTCCCCGTGGCGTGCTGGCGGCAGGCGGACTCCACCGCGCGGTAGAGCGCCCACTGGCGTACCCGCTCGCCGGGCACGTCCAGGGAGTCGGCGAGTTTGTTGACGCGGCGGCGGGTGGCGGCAGCGGCGCCGGTGGAGGCCATCAGATCGTGCAGCCGGTCCCGCACCAGCCGCGCCAGGTCGTAGGCGGGCTCGCCCACCAGCGGATCGGGCCCGACGGTCAGCCAGCGGGCGCGCCCCTCCGGCGCGGCGGCGGCCAGCACGGCGCCCTGTCTGAAGTCACCGTGCAGCAGCACCGGGCCCGCCTCCGGTGCGGACGCCAGCATCTCCTCACGCGCTGCGAGAGCGGCTGCCACCAGGGGTTCGGCGTCCGGCGGCACCGTCGTGCGCATCAGTGCGGCCTCGGACGCGGTGTGCTCGGCGACGGTCTCCAGCGTGTGCTGGGCGGGCGGCGGCACCCACAGGCGGCGGACGACGGAGACGGCCTCCAGCGTCGCCTTCGCCTCCGGCAGCGACCGCAGCGACACCTCGCTGCGCAGCCTCTCCAGCAGCAGTACGCCCTCCTCCGGCGCGGCCCGCAGGACGCGCACCGCGCCCAGCCCGTGCCAGGCGGTCAGCGTCTCGTGCTCGCGGCGGGCCCGCACCGGCGCGGGCCCGCCGTCGGGCGCCAGGAGCTTCAAGGCGGCGGGCGTCCCGTCCGCCTGCCGGACGAGCACCACCAGGCTGCCGCGTCCGCCGGGTGTCACGAGACGCTCCGCCGTCAGCTCCCAGCGCTCCAGCCACCGCTCCAGGAGGGCGGGCAGCCCCTCCAGCCACGTGCGCGCGGCGTCGGCGCTTGCGGCGCCCTGCTGCGCCGTCACGGCACGCACCAGCCGTTGTGGGGGGTCGAGGGGCAGCACGGAAGCCATCCGGGGCGGGCCTTTCTTCAGCTCTGCGCGTCAGCTCGGCCGGGCCCGGTGGCCCGGCGAGTCTCTGTCAGCGGCTCGTCAGCAGCTCTTTCCGCACGCGGCGGGCGTGCGTACGGCGGCGAGGGGTCACAGCGCGTCGGGGGCGTTCGAGCCGCCGGGTGCTCCGGAGGGCGCGGCCGGTGCTTCGCCGGCTCCCAGTTCGGTGAGACCGGGGAAGGCCACGCCGCTGCCCTTCCAGCGCACGGAGCGGACCGCGGCCTCGCGCAGCGCGCCGGCGGCCTCGCGCCGCCGCGTTCCCTCACTTGCCCGCACCAGGTCGGCGTACACCCCGGCGATGCGGTCCTCCAACTGGGCCGCGAGCCGTACGGCCGCGTCACTGTCGGGCACGGCGAACGGCAGTGCGTACGCCGGGGCGGCCGGCTCCGGCTCGCCGCCCAGGGCGCGGACGGTGCGGCGCAGCGCGTCGCGGCGGGCGCGGTGCGCGTCGTAGCACTCGCGGACCTCTTTCCTGCGGCTCTCCTCGATCCGTCCGCCGACGACTCCGTAGCCGTAGACGGCGGCGTGCTCGGCCCGCAAGGCGGCCTGTACGGCGGCCAGTTCGCTCATCGTCCTCCCGCCTCCTCGCCACGCTCGCCCCTGCTCTGCCCACCGTCGGGGTCCTTGCCCAGTTCGTCCAGCAGATAGCCGTGTGCGGCTCCGCTGGCGGCTATGGAGGCCAGCAGCCGGGCGAGGGCGGGCGGGGCGTCGCCCAGCGCCTTGTTCCGGTCGCCGGCCAGCCGCCGCTCGGCCCGGGCCAGTGCGCTCAGCGCCTCCTTCGCGTCCCGGGGCACCGACGCCGTGTCGGGGCGCGGCGGCTTCCCGGCGGGCGTGGAAGCCGCCGGCCCCGGCTGCCGGGAGCGAGGGCCGCCGGGAGCGGGGGAGGGCGACCGGCCGCCCGGCGTGCCGGAGGCCGAGGGGGAGGGTGAGCCGGTGCCGGTCTCGGCGCCGCGCAGCACCCGCGCATGGCGGGTGACCTCCTCGCGCAGCGGACGCAGCCGCGCAGCGAGCGAGGGGTGCACCTGGGCTGTCCCGTCGTAGCGGGCCAGCAGCTTCTCGCTGTCGCGCGCGGTGCGCCCGCGCAGCCGCCGGGCCGCGTCCGAGCGTTCCGCGTCGGCGGTGCCGCCGCTCTCCCCGCCGGAGCAGCCGGCGGCCAGTGGCAGCCCGAGGGCCGCTCCGGTGGCGCCGAGCGCGCCGGTCAGCAGTGACCTGCGGCGTGGCCGTACCGCCGCCGGTGACGGCGTGAGCGACATGTGCACTCCCTGGACATGGATGGAGGGGGCGGCGCCGGACGGGCGGATCCGCGTCGGTTCCGCCCCATCCTGTGAGCGCCGCGCAGCGCCGGTCACCGCCACGCGAGGGTACCCGGACCGCCGTGCCACGCCGCCGCGGCACCCCTGCCCCGCCCCGGCCGTACACCCAACGCCGCACAGCCGGACGGGCACGGCGCCACCGCGGGGCCGCCCCTCGGTGCCCGACGGTCGTGCGTTCGGCGACCGGGTCGGCGCAGTCCGCCACAGGCGATAGGCTTGGGCGGCGACACGCCCCTGTCACGAGGCCCCCCAACAACTGCACACGCGGCCGAGGAGTCACCCGGATGAGCACCACCCAGAGCGAGAGGCTGCGCGGACTGCTGGAACCGCTCGTCAGCAAGAGGGGGTTGGATCTCGAAGAGATCGCAGTGACCCCGGCAGGCAAGCGGCGCGTGCTGCGCGTCGTCGTGGACGCCGACGACGGGGTCCAGCTGGACACCTGCGCGGAACTGAGCCGTGCCTTCTCCGAAGTGCTCGACGAGACCGACGCGATGGGCGGCGCCCCCTATGTGCTCGAGGTCACCTCGCCGGGGGCCGACCGTCCGCTGACCGAGCAGCGGCACTACCGCAGGGCCACCGGCCGGCTCATCAAGGCGCAGCTGACGCCTGAGGCCGGCGGGGGCGAGCTGACGGCCAGGATCACCGGTGTCGACGACGAGGGCGTCGACCTGGAGGTGCCCGGCGTCAAGGGGCGCAAGCCCACCACCCGCAGGCTGGCGTTCGACGAGATCGCCAAGGCGCGGGTCGAGATCGAGTTCAACCGCAAGGCCGCGCAGCAGCCGCGGCCCGCGTCCGCGGCGAAGGACGCCGCATCCGCCGAATCCGCAGCAGCGGCCGAGGCCGACCCGACCGCAGACGACGACGAGAACGAGGAGGAGGCGTAGCCGTGGACATCGACATGAGTGCCCTGCGCGGGCTGGTCAGGGAGAAGGAGATCTCCCTCGACCTGCTGGTGGAGGCGATCGAGTCGGCCCTCCTCATCGCGTACCACCGCACCGAGGGCAGCCGGCGGGACGCCCGTGTGGAACTGAACCGCAAGAGCGGCCACGTGACGGTGTGGGCGAAGGAAAGCCCCGACGAGATCGAAGAGGGCGCCGAACCCCGGGAGTTCGACGACACGCCCTCCGGATTCGGCCGCATCGCGGCGACGACCGCCAAGCAGGTCATCCTCCAGCGGCTGCGGGACGCCGAGGAGGAGGTCACCTTCGGCGAGTACGCGGGCCGGGAGGGTGATGTCGTCGCGGGTGTCGTCCAGCAGGGCAAGGACCCCAAGAGCGTGCTGGTCGACATCGGCAAGCTGGAGGCCATCCTGCCGCCGCAGGAGCAGGTGCCCGGTGAGGACTACGCGCACGGCACCCGGCTGCGCACCTACGTGGTGCGGGTCGCCAAGGGTGTGCGCGGCCCGTCCGTGACGCTCTCGCGCACCCACCCCAACCTGGTCAAGAAGCTCTTCGAGCTGGAGGTGCCGGAGATCGCGGACGGCTCGGTCGAGATCGCGGCCATCGCCCGCGAGGCCGGTCACCGTACGAAGATCGCGGTGCGGTCCACCCGCTCGGGGCTGAACGCCAAGGGCGCCTGCATCGGCCCGATGGGCGGCCGGGTGCGCAACGTCATGGCGGAGCTGCACGGCGAGAAGATCGACATCGTGGACTGGTCGGAGGACCCGGCCGAACTGGTCGCGAACGCGCTGTCCCCGGCGCGGGTGAGCAAGGTCGAGATCATCGACCTGGCGTCCCGGTCCGCCCGGGTGACGGTGCCCGACTACCAGCTGTCACTGGCGATCGGCAAAGAGGGACAGAACGCCCGGCTCGCGGCCCGTCTCACCGGCTGGCGCATCGACATCCGCCCGGACACGGCCGAGCAGGCCGAGGCCGGGAGCGCCGCTTCCGGCGAGGGCGGTGGCCGGTCCGGGGGCAGGACGTCCCGCGAGGGGTGAATCCGGCCACGCCGGGAAGGGATCACGGCGTGCGGCCGGTCGCTCACGGTCCGGCTGCGAATGAGTAACGGCGCCCTTACCCCCCACGGGGTCCTGGGGCTTCGGGGAGGTAGACTTAATCAGTGTCTGGCCGGACGCACGGTCGGTCGTGCCCTCAGCGGACCTGCGTGGGCTGCCGGGAGTGCACCGACAAGGGCGCACTGCTGCGAATGGTGCTGATCGGGGGCAGCCTGATCCCCGATCTTCGCGGTAGGCTGCCCGGTCGGGGTGCGTATCTGCACCCTGTTCCCTCCTGCCTCGAGCAGGCCGTCCGGCGCCGGGCGTTCAACCGGGCCTTCCGGGGTCCGGGACCGTTCGACCTCGCACACCTGCGCGAGCACGTGGAGCGGATCGCACAGCAAGGACAGCAAGCACCGTAAGAGAAAGAGCCCGCACGGACCTGCCGTGCGGGGAGAGGTACCTCGCGAGTGGGAAGTAGGTCGAGATTGCGATGAGCACTCGATGAGTACGCGATGAGTACGCCCATGCATCAGTAGCGAAGGTCCGGCGGACGATCTCCCCCGGGCCGTAAGGAGCGAAGTGGCTAAGGTCCGGGTATACGAACTCGCCAAGGAACTTGGAGTGGAGAGCAAGGTCGTCATGGCCAAGCTCCAGGAACTCGGCGAATTCGTCCGTTCGGCGTCCTCGACGATCGAGGCGCCGGTTGTCCGCAAACTGACAGACGCGTTCGACGCGAGCGGTGGCGCTGCCAAGAAGTCCGCCGCGAAGCCCGCGGCGCCCAAGAAGGCCGCCGCCAGGCCCGCCGCGTCCAAGCCGGGCGCGAGCGCACCGAAGCCGGGTGCTCCCAAGCCCGGCCCCAAGCCGGGTCCCGAAGGCGGCCCGGTGACACCTGCGCCGAGCCCCGCACAGGGTGAGACCGGCGCTGCCGAGGCCCCGCGCCCCGGCGCCCCCAAGCCCGGCCCGAAGCCGGGCCCGCAGGCCCCCGCGCCGGCGAAGCCGGACTTCCAGGCGCCCACCACGGGCGCCCCGAAGCCGGGCGGTCAGCGCCCCGGCGGCCCGGCCCCGAAGCCGGGTCAGGCTCCGCGGCCCGGCGGCCAGTCGCGTCCGCAGGGCGGCCAGGGTCCGAAGCCGGGCCAGGCCCCGAAGCCGGGCGGGCGTCCGGCCGGCCCGCGTCCGGGCAACAACCCCTTCACCTCCGGTGGCTCCACCGGGATGGCGCGCCCGCAGGCGCCCCGTCCGGGCGGTGCCCCCAAGCCGGGTCAGCCGCCGAAGCCGGGTGCCCCCAAGCCGGGCCCGAGCGGCCAGGGCGGTCCCCGTCCGCAGGCTCCGGGCGGTCAGCGCCCCACGCCGGGCAACATGCCGCGTCCGCAGGCCCCGCAGGGCGGCGGTCCCCGTCCGGGCGGCAACCGTCCGAACCCGGGCATGATGCCGCAGCGTCCGGCCGCGGGTCCGCGTCCGGGCCCGGGCCGCGGTGGTCCTGGCGGTGGCGGTGGCCGTCCCGGTGGCGGCGGTGGCCGTCCCGGGTTCGCCGGCCGTCCCGGTGGCGGCGGTGGCGGCGGTGGCCGTCCCGGCGGTTTCGCCGGTCGTCCTGGTGGCGGCGGTGGCCGTCCCGGGTTCGGCGGTCGTCCCGGCGGTCCCGGTGGGCGCGGCGGCACCCAGGGTGCCTTCGGCCGTCCCGGCGGTCCGGCGCGTCGTGGCCGCAAGTCGAAGCGGCAGCGGCGCCAGGAGTACGAGCAGATGCAGGCGCCGTCCGTCGGCGGTGTGATGCTGCCGCGCGGCAAGGGCGAGACCGTCCGGCTGTCGCGTGGTGCCTCGCTCACGGACTTCGCGGAGAAGATCAACGCCAACCCGGCGTCGCTCGTGCAGGTGATGTTCAACCTGGGCGAGATGGTCACCGCGACCCAGTCCGTCTCCGACGAGACGCTCCAGCTCCTCGGCGACGAGATGAACTACGTCGTTCAGATCGTCAGCCCGGAGGAGGAGGACCGCGAGCTGCTGGAGTCCTTCGACATCGAGTTCGGTGAGGACGAGGGCGGCGAGACGGCGCTGATGCCGCGTCCGCCGGTGGTGACCGTCATGGGTCACGTCGACCACGGTAAGACGCGGCTGCTGGACGCGATCCGCAAGACCAACGTCATCGAGGGCGAGGCCGGCGGTATCACCCAGCACATCGGCGCCTACCAGGCGTCGACGGAGGTGAACGGCGAAGAGCGCAAGATCACCTTCATCGACACCCCCGGACACGAGGCGTTCACCGCCATGCGTGCCCGCGGTGCCAAGTCGACCGACATCGCGATCCTCGTGGTCGCGGCCAACGACGGCGTGATGCCGCAGACCGTCGAGGCGCTCAACCACGCCAAGGCGGCCGACGTGCCGATCGTCGTCGCGGTCAACAAGATCGACGTCGAGGGCGCCGACCCGACCAAGGTCCGCGGCCAGCTGACCGAGTACGGGCTGGTGGCCGAGGAGTACGGCGGCGACACGATGTTCGTCGACATCTCCGCCCGCCAGGGCACCAACATCGACGAGCTGCTCGAAGCCGTGGTCCTCACCGCCGACGCGGCGCTCGACCTGCGGGCCAACCCCGACCAGGACGCCCAGGGCATCGCGATCGAGGCCCACCTCGACCGCGGCCGTGGCGCCGTGGCCACCGTGCTGGTCCAGCGCGGCACCCTGCGGGTCGGCGAGACCATGGTCGTCGGCGACGCCTACGGCCGGGTCCGCGCGATGCTGGACGACAAGGGCGAGAACATCAAGGAAGCGGGTCCCTCGACTCCCGTCCTGGTGCTCGGCCTCACCAACGTCCCGGGTGCCGGCGACAACTTCCTGGTCGTCGACGAGGACCGCACGGCACGGCAGATCGCCGAGAAGCGCGCGGCGCGCGAGCGCAACGCGGCCTTCGCCAAGCGGACCCGCCGGGTCTCCCTGGAGGACCTGGACAAGGTGCTCAAGGCCGGCGAGGTGCAGCAGCTCAACCTCATCATCAAGGGCGACGCGTCCGGTTCGGTCGAGGCCCTGGAGTCCTCGCTGCTCCAGCTCGACGTCGGCGAAGAGGTCGACCTGCGCATCCTGCACCGCGGGGTGGGTGCGGTCACCGAGACCGACATCGACCTGGCGACCGGTTCCGACGCCATCGTCATCGGCTTCAACGTCCGCGCCGAGGGGCGCGCGACCCAGATGGCCGAGCGCGAAGGCGTGGACGTGCGGTACTACTCGGTCATCTACCAGGTGATCGAGGAGATCGAGGCGGCCCTCAAGGGCATGCTCAAGCCGGAGTACGAAGAGGTCGAGCTGGGCACGGCGGAGATCCGCGAGATCTTCCGCTCGTCCAAGCTGGGCAACATCGCCGGTGTCCTCATCCGCTCCGGCGAGGTGCGCAGGAACTCCAAGGCCCGCGTCATCCGCGACGGCAAGGTCGTGGCGGAGAACCTCACCATCGAGGGTCTGCGCCGCTTCAAGGACGACGTCACCGAGATCCGCGAAGGCTTCGAGGGCGGTATCAACCTCGGGAACTTCAACGACATCAAGGTGGACGACGTCATCGCGACGTACGAGATGCGGGAGAAGCCGCGAGGCTGACCCACTCCCTTGTGCCGGGGCCGACCGGCGGAAGTATTTCCGTCGATCGGCCCCGGCCGTTGCGTGTACGGTGCCGTTAGCGCGGCCGTCCAGTTTCCGCTGGGCGGCGACCCCAAGGCCCCACGGGTGGCATGACCCGGACTGTATGTACGTAGGGACGCTGTCCTTCGATCTGCTCCTGGGCGACGTGCGGTCGCTCAAGGAGAAGCGCTCCGTCGTCCGGCCGATCATCGCCGAGCTGCACCGCAGATACGCGGTCAGCGTGGCCGAGACGGGGGAGCAGAACCTCTACCGCAGGGCACACATCGGACTGGCGGCGGTCTCCGGTGACGCCGGGCACCTGACCGATGTGCTGGACAGCTGCGAACGGCTGGTGGCGGCCCGCCCCGAGGTGGAACTGCTCTCCGTCCGGCGGCGGTTCCACGGCGCCGACGACGAATAGACCGACTGCTTGCGCCCGAGCGGCGCAGCGAACACAGGCAGGAAGAGCCGCGGCGCGTGCGAACGTGCCGCGCAGAGCAAGGAGACGGACCAGTGGCCGACAACGCACGGGCCAAGAGGCTGGCCGACCTCATCCGTGAGGTGGTCGCGGAGAAGCTGCACCGGGGGATCAAGGACCCGCGGCTCGGCACACACGTGACCGTCACGGACACCCGGGTCACCGGCGATCTGCGGGAAGCGACGGTCTTCTACACCGTCTTCGGCGACGACGAGGACCGCAAGGCGGCAGCGGCCGGCCTGGAGAGCGCCAAGGGCGTGCTGCGCTCGGCGGTCGGCAAGGCCGCGGGCATCAAGCACACGCCGAGCCTGACGTTCGTGGCGGACGCGCTGCCGGAGAACGCCCGGACGCTCGACGACGCGCTCGCCCGGGCGCGGGCCGCCGACGAGGAAGTCCGCAAGGCCTCGTCCGGCGCCACCTACGCCGGGGACGCCGACCCGTACCGCAAGCCGGGCGAGGCGGAGCTGGACGAGGACGGTGGCGAGGCCGACGACGCGGCCGGCGGCAAGGACGAGAGCGCCTGATCCGTGGCACGCAAGAGAGACAACGGGCCCGGCGGGCTGATCGTCGTCGACAAGCCCGCCGGGTTCACCTCGCACGACGTCGTGGCCAAGCTGCGGGGGATGGCCCGCACCCGGCGCGTCGGACACGCCGGGACGCTCGACCCCATGGCCACCGGCGTGCTGGTGGTCGGCACCGAACGGTCCACCCGGCTGCTCGGCCACCTCGCCCTGACGGAGAAGGAGTACGTCGCCACCGTCCGGCTCGGCCAGGAGACCGTCACCGAGGACGCCGAGGGCGAGATCACCGCGGCGAAGGGCGCCAAGGACCTCGACCGGGCGCGGGTGGAGGCCGCCGTGGCCGGGCTGACCGGCGAGATCGAGCAGGTGCCCTCCTCGGTCAGCGCCGTCAAGGTGGACGGCAAGCGTGCCTACGCCCGGATACGGGATGGCGAGCAGGTCGAACTGGCGGCCCGCCCGGTGACCGTCTCGTCGTTCGTGGTGCACGACATTCGCGAGGAGACGGCCGAGGACGGTACACCGGTCACCGATCTGCTGGTCTCGGTGGTCTGCTCCTCCGGCACCTACGTGCGGGCTCTTGCCCGTGATCTGGGCGCGGCGCTGGACACCGGGGGCCATCTGACCGCCCTGCGGCGCACCCGAGTCGGCCCGTACCGGCTCGAGGGCGCGCACACCCTGGAGCAGCTCCAGGGACGGGTGGACGCGGGCGAACCGCTGCCCGTGCTGCCGCTGGGCGAGGCGGCAGCCGCCGCGTTCGAGCGGTGGGACGTGGACGAGGAGGACGCCCGGCGTATCGGCAACGGCGTCCAGCTGCGGATGCCGGCCGGCCGGAAGGGCGACGGGCCCGTGGCCGTGTTCGGGCCCGGTGACCGCTTCGTGGCGCTGGTCGCGGAGAGCGGGGGCAGGGCGAAGAGCCTGGCCGTCTTCGTGTGAGTGACGGTGCCGTCTTCGTGTGGGGGACCCGGGTTCCCTCACGGTGGCGGCGTCGTCTTCGTGTGGGGGAACCGCTGTCTTCGTGTGGGGGACCCGGCCGTCCCCCGGTGAGTGAAAGAGCCGCGTTATCCCCGTCCAGTCCGGCGTTCACCCGGGTGGACAGGCGCTCGGTGCGAAGTGCGGGCGCGGGCGGGGGCGCGTTCCCGCGCGGACCTGTCGCCGCTGATCAACCCCGTCCTACGGTCGACGCGACGGTGCTCACCAGCGGGGAGGTACGGGCGATGACGGTGGTGTGTGTGAGACCCCCACTGGTACGCATCTGCGACCTCGCGGGACGACGGCGCGGCATCGGCTTCCTCGCCGACGACCTCGGCACCGTGGTCACCAGCCACGAGGCGGTGGACGGCCTCGGCAGAGCCGTACTGCACGCGGGCCGGGCCGCCACCCTGGTGGCCGCCTGCGACATCACCCCCGTACCCGAATGGGACCTGGCCCTCGTCCGCACCACGGGGCTCGACACGGTGGTGGCCCCGCAGGTCATCGCGACCGGGCGGGCGCACCCGACGGAAGAGGCGTGGCTCCTCACCGAGGACGGGCCGCTGGCCGCCACCCTGGAGACACCCACCACCGCGACCTACACCTCCACCGCCCGCTACCACGCGCTCGGCCATGTGCTGCGGCTGCGCGTCCCCGCATCCGTCGGCGCCCGCCTGCGGCTGTCCGCCGACGCCTCCGGCGCCCCCGTCGTGAACGCGGCCACCGGAGCCGTCCTCGGCGTCCTGGGCACCGCCCTCCAGTCTCCCGACGGAGCCGGCGCGCTGGCCGTGCCGCTGCACCCGGCGGGGGCCCGCACCCCCGGCGGCCCCCTCGGCACGCTGCTGCGCCGCAACGGCGCCTGCGCCCCCGGCTTCGGCCCCGACCTCAATCTCGCCGGGGTGCTGCGGCTGGCCCGGGCATCGGTGGGGCCCGCCGTCGAGCGGAGCGCCCACGCCGTGCCCCGGCCGCCCGTCGCCGACACACTCGACCGCTTCCTCCGGGGCGCGGCCGGCGTCGTCGCCGTCACCGGTGACCCGGGCAGTGGCCGGACCACCGAACTGGCCGCCCTCGCCGCCCGCTGCACCCGCGGCCCGGCACCGACACCGGCTGTCTGGCTGCGCGGAGCCGACCTGCGGGCCGGCGACACGGGGCTGCGCGACGCGGTCGCGCGTGCGCTGACGGCAGTCGGGCGGACCGTCGCGGCCCCCGCCCGCACCGGCGGAGAACGGCCCACAGGCGCGGCCGAAGAGGACAGTGCCGACGGAGGCCCGCCGCACCGTACGGTTGGCGGCGCCGAGGCGCCGGACGCGGCAGGCCACCCGCGCGACCGGGACCCCGACACCGTCGCCCACATCGCGCGGGCCGCGGGCCGTCCCCTCCTCGTCCTGCTGGACGCGCCCGAGGAGATGCCGCCCCACCTCGCCCACCGGCTGCGGTCCTGGACGCTGCGCACCGCCGGCTGGCTGCGGGCCTCCGGGGCACGGCTGGTGCTCGCCTGCCGGCCCGAGTTCTGGGAACAGACAGCCGGACTGTTCCCCGTGGACATGCTGCACCCGACGGGCGACGCCGCCGGGTGCCTGTCGCTGGGCGCGCTGCCGCCGCCCCAGGCCGCGCGGGCCCGCGCGGCGTACGGCCTGCCGGACGGTGCCCTGCGCCCGGCCGATGAAGGGCATCCCCTCGCGATGCGGATGCTCGCCCGCATCCGCGCGGCACAGGATGCCGGCGCCCCCGTGGGGGAGAGGCCGCCGCCCCGGCACGAGATCTTCTCCGGGTTCCTCGATCTGCTCAGCCTGTGCGTCGCCCAGCGCCTCGCCGCCCGGCAGGGGGCGGGCGGCGGCGCTGTCACCCACACGGAGACGAACGCACCGGCGCGGACGGACATCCCCGCGGGTGCGGGCCCGGACGGCATGCCGGGTGAGCACCGGGACGCCACCGCCGGCCCGGACCCGCACGGCGCGGCCGGCACGGAGTCGGCGCGGGCCGGGGACGGGGTACAGGCCGGGGACGAGGCGCGGGCCGCGGGCGAGACGCACGCCGTGGGCGCCGCACGCGGGGCGGAGCAGGGTCCCCGGCCGCCGCACCCGGCGGCGGTGCGCCGGCTCGCCGCCCGCGTGTCCGGACAGCTGCACGAGGCGGCGCGGCGCTGTCTGGGCTCCGGGCAGGGCGAGTTGAGCCGCGCGGACTTCGAGGAACTCTTCCCCTGGCACGGCGGCTGGGCCTCCGCCGTGCTCGCCGAAGGCGCGCTCACCCCGGCCGGAGAGGGCTATCGCTTCGTCGACGAGGAGTTCGCCGACTGGCTCCAGGGCAGCCACCTGGAACTCGACGCCGCACTGGACGCCCTGGTCCACCGGCGCACCCGCGACGGCACCGTGCCGGTGCCCCGGCACCGCATCGGCCCCGTCGTCCAGGCGCTGCTGCTGTGCGACCGCAGGGACGGTGCCGGCGCGCTCACTCCACGGCTGCTCCGCCTGGTGGACGCACTGGACAGTGACGGGGCGGCCGAACAGGACGACGACGAGGCCGAGGCGGCGTGGTGGGCCGCACACCTGCTGCACGAGACCCTGCTGCGCATGCCGGACGCGCGGCCCTACGTGCCTGTCCTCCGCGCCCTCGCCGCGCACGTCACCCGCAGGCCCCGGGGCGACAATCACGGAGCGGACGGTTTCGGGCCCGGGTTCTGGCGCCGGGTGCCGCTCGGGGCAGCCGACAAGGCGGAACTGCTGCGCCTCCTGCTGCCCGCCGACCCGCCGGCGGACACCGCAGGCGGCCGGCGGCGCTTCCTGGACGTCCTCGCCGAACTGCTGCCCGCCGAACCGGGCACGCTCCAGCCGCTGTTGTGCCGGTGGTTCGACGACCGGCGACCGCTGCGCCCCCGCCGGGACACCCCCGGCGGAAGCGTCCCCACGGTGGCCACCGCCGCGCAGGCCCTGCTGTACGTCCACCGCAAGCGGGCCGTGGACGCGCTGTGCGAGGCGCTGGTGTCGGCCGCGCACCCGTACGCGGACGAACTGCTGGCCGAGCTCGTCCACGCGGAACCCTCCGCACTGTGCCGGGCCGTCCACCGCTGGGCGCACGACGCGCGGGACGCACGAGCGGCGGCAGCCGCCCACCACGGAGTGCGGGCGGCCCGCCGGGCCACCTCCGCCGGCGATCGGGAACTGCTCCGGCACGCCGCCTTCGCACTGCTGCGCCGCCCCGCCCGCCCCGCACTGCACGACGCCGCGCTCGCCGTTCTCGTCCGCGACCCGGCAGAACGCTCCCGGCACCTGGAAGCGGCGCTGCGGCGTTTCACGGCCACCGGGGACGCCGAGCTGGCCGCCGCCCTGGGGACGGCGCTGCCCACCCACCCCGAGCCGGTCCTGGCGGCCTTCCGGGACCTGCTGACCCAGCCCGCCTTTCCCGAGGCCCAGGCACAGGCCGTACACGCTCTCGCCCGGCTGCGCACGCCCGCACTGGCCCGCCGCGCGGCCGAGCTGGTACGGCAGCACGCCACCCTGCGCCCCTGGCGGGCAGGCGACGACGTGGCCGCCTACCTCGCGATCAGGCTGCGGCACGGCAACGCCGCCCGCGCCGTGCTGCGCCCCCTGGTGGCGGACCTGCTGCGCGACCAGCCGCCCGCCGTCCGTGAGCGGCTCGCCCGGGTGCTGGCCGCCGGCCACGGGCCGCTGCGCGACGAACTGCTGGAACTGCTGCTCGCCGACGAGACCGAGCCGTCCGTCCTGGAGGCCGCGCGGCGTGAGTGCCGTGCGCCGCACGCCGTTCCGGGCCCCCGCCATGAGCCCGGCCGCCGGCAGCCTCCGTACCCCGCGCGGAGTACGTGGCGGGAAACCGTACGCCGTCCGGGACAGCGGGCGTCCGCCAATGCGCCGGGTGCCGCGCCGCGCGGCCGGGTGCTCGCCGCCGTCCCGTCCCAGCGGCGGCAGGTGCCGGGAGAGGCCCCGCCCCGCGACCGGCCCGCGACCGGCCCATGACCTGGGCCGCCGAGGCCGAGCGCCGACGGCTGCCCCAGCTGAGCCGGGACATCTGCCGCAGCTGAGCCGCGGGAGCCGTCGGGGCTGAGCCGGGAGAGCTGCCGGGGCTCAGCCGCGGCAGCCGTCGAGCGTCGGGATACAACCGCGGGGAGCTGGCGGAGCCGAGGTGCCGCGGCCCTCGCGGGGCGGTGCTCCGCACCCGGGGCCCTTCGCCGGACACGGGCGCGGACAGCCAGGCGCCCGGTGTCCGGGCCGCTGGAGGTGGGTCCGTGCGGGCCGCGAGGGCGCGGCATGGCACCCTTGGACCGGCGAGACCCATCGTCATCGCCATCGGCTCAGGCACTGGCGAACTAGGTAGCGACGAGGAGCAGACGTGCAGCGCTGGCGTGGCTTGGAGGACATCCCCGAGGGCTGGGGGCGCAGCGTCGTCACCATCGGCTCGTACGACGGGGTGCACCGGGGACACCAGCTCATCATCGGCAAGGCGGTCGAGCGCGCCCGGGAACTGGGTGTGCCCGCCGTCGTCGTCACCTTCGACCCGCACCCGAGCGAGGTCGTCCGCCCCGGCAGCCACCCGCCGCTGCTGGCACCGCACCACCGGCGTGCCGAACTCATGGGCGAGCTGGGTGTGGACGCCGTGCTCGTCCTCCCGTTCACCACCGAGTTCTCCAAGCTGTCGCCCGCCGACTTCGTGGTGAAGGTCCTGGTGGACAAGCTCCACGCGCGCACGGTCGTGGAGGGCCCCAACTTCCGCTTCGGCCACAAGGCGGCCGGCACCGTCGAGTCGCTCGCCGAACTGGGTGGCACCTACGACTACGACGTCGTCGTCGTGGACCTCTTCGAGCGGGCCGAGAGCGGCGAGGCATTCTCCTCCACGATGGCGCGCAGGCTGGTCGCCGCGGGCGACGTGCGCGGCGCGGCGGAGGTACTGGGCCGCCCCCACCGGGTCGAGGGCATCGTGGTGCGCGGGGCGCAGCGCGGGAGGGAGCTCGGCTACCCGACGGCCAACGTCGAAACGCTCCCGCACACGGCCGTCCCGGCCGACGGGGTGTACGCGGGCTGGCTGACTGTCGAAGGCGAGGCCATGCCCGCCGCGATCTCCGTCGGCACCAACCCCCAGTTCGACGGCACCGAGCGCACGGTCGAGGCGTACGCCATCGACCGGGTGGGCCTCGAACTGTACGGACTGCACGTCGGCGTCGACTTCCTGGACTACATCCGCGGCCAGGAGACGTTCGAGACCCTGGAGGCGCTCAAGGCCCGGATGGCGCAGGACGTGGACGAGGCAAGGGCCCTGGTCGCCGCCGCACAGGGCTGACGGGGCACACGGGCGGCGTGACGCCCACCGAGGCCCGCCGCGCACAGAACTGACGGCCTCAGTACGGGCGGCGCGGGGGCTGCGGTCACAGGCGGCGCCGTGCCGCGTGCGCGGTCACCGCTGACGGGGCCGCGCACAGACGCGGCACGTGTACGGCACACGGGAAGGCGGAAGGCCACCGGAATCGCCGCCCCGGACGTGGGCACCCGACGGCAGACGCCGCACACGGCGCACCGCACGCATGGCGGAGGGGCCGGGGAGAATCCCCGGCCCCTCCGCCATGTCCGGCCGACTACGACGTACGCCGGCTACTGCTGCCAGCCGCTGCCCGGCTGGGGCTGTCCCGGATGGCCCGGGTACTGCCCCGGCCCCGGGTACCCATAGCCGGGCTGACCGGGTTGTCCGGGCTGACCGGGTCCCGGGTACCCGTAGCCGCCGCCCGGCCCGTACGGCGGCTGGGGCTGCGGCTGCCCGCCCGGCTGTGCCTGTCCGGGTACGGGCTGTCCCGGGGCGCCGCCCTGGCCCGGCATCGGCGGGGCGAGCTGTGGCGGGGGATTGCCGCCCTCGGCCGTCCACAGCCCCTGCTCGCGCTGGGCCCGGACGAAGTCCTCGGCGACCATCGCCGACAGGTTGAAGTATGCCTCCCGTGTGCGGGGCCGCATCATCGTGAGGTCCAGTTCGGCACCGGCGGCCAGATGCTCGTCGAAGGGGACGGTCACCACGCCCCGGCAGCGCGTCTGGAAGTGCGCCACGATGTCCTCGACACGGATCATCTTCCCGACCTCGCGGACACCGGAGATCACGGTGATGCTCCGCTGCACCAGCTCCGAGTAACCGTGCGCCGCCAGCCAGTCCAGTGTGGTGCTCGCGCTGCTGGCACCGTCCACGGACGGGGTCGAAATGATGATCAACTGGTCGGCCAGATCGAGCACTCCGCGCATCGCCGAGTAGAGCAGGCCCGTGCCCGAGTCGGTCAGGATGATCGGGTACTGCTTGCCCAGGACGTCGATGACACGGCGGTAGTCGTCGTCGTTGAACGTCGTGGAGATCGCCGGGTCCACGTCGTTGGCCAGGATCTCCAGCCCGGACGGCGCCTGGGAGGTGAACCGGCGGATGTCCATGTAGCTGTTGATGTACGGGATGGCCGTCACCAGGTCGCGGATCGTCGCCCCCGTCTCGCGGCGGACCCGGCGGCCCAGCGTGCCCGCGTCCGGGTTCGCGTCGATCGCGATCACCTTGTCCTGCCGCTCGGTCGCCAGTGTGGCACCCAGGGCCGTGGTGGTCGTCGTCTTGCCGACGCCCCCCTTGAGGCTGATGACGGCGATCCGGTAGCACGACAGCACCGGTGTGCGGATCACGTCGAGCTTCCGCTGCCGTTCGGCCTCCTCCTTCTTGGCGCCGAACCGGAAGCGCGACTTGTTGCCCGACTGCGGACGCGGCTTCTTCTTGCTGTTGATCAGCCGGTCCGAGGACAGCTCGACAGCCGCCGTGTAGCCCAGCGGCGAACCCGACTGGTCCACCCGGCGCGGATCGACGGCACCCGGGTGCGGCTGCAGCGGCCCGCGCACCTCCGGCTGCGCCTGCGCCGCCTGCTGCGCCGGGGGCTGCCCCTGCGCGTACGGGCCTTGCGGAGCAGGGGCCTGCTGTGCGGCCCCTGGGCCCTGTGGGTGCTGACCCTGACCCTGCGGAGCCTGCGGGTGCTGCCCCTGCGGCGGCTGCTGGTACGGGCCCTGGGCCGCACCGAACTGCGGCTGCTGGTAGGGCGAGGGAGCGCCCGGGACCTGGCCTGGGGGCTCCTGCTGCCCGCCGTGGGGCTCCTGCTGCTTGCCGTGGGGCGGCAACGGCTGCTGCGCCGCCGGGCGGGCCGCCTGCGCAGGGTCGGCCTGCCCCTGGCCCTGCCCGGGGAACGGCTGCTCCTGCTGCGGCAGTTGCGGGGCCTGCGACGGTGACGGGCCGTCACCAGCGGCCTGCTGCTGCGGCATCTGCGGGTAGCCGTAGCGGCTCGGGTCCGCCTGCTGCTGCCCCGCGGCCTGTTGCCCCGCTGTCGGCTGTGCCTGGCCGTGCTGCTGCGGCGCCTGCTGCTCGGGCGTCTGCTGCTGTGGCGTCTGCTGAGCCTGGCGGGGCAGCTGCGGGGGCCGCGCCGGGTAGGGCTCGTGCGGGGCTTGCTGCGGCTGCTCCGGCAGCTCCGGCCGCTGCGGCGAGTACGGTGCGCCCGACAGCGCCTCGGCGACCTCCTGCGCACCGGGACGGTCAGCGTCCTGCCGGGGCTCCTGGAACGGTACGGCACCTGGGCCGTCGCCGTCGCGGTCCGGACCGTCCGCCCGTGGCGGCTCCGCACCGGGCCACGGTGCACCCGGGGGCGGCGTCGCCGCAGGCTGGAAGTCCGGCGGCAGCGGAGGAAGTCCCTGCGCGGCGCCGCCACTTCCGTCGGCGGAACCTTCGGCGGGGGAGTGCGGACGGGGAGGCATCGGGGCGCGCGGCTCGGCGTCCTGCGCGTCGGCGGGAGAGAACGGTGAGGGCGCAGCCTCGTACCGGCGTGCTTCGGACGGCGCCGCCAGATCGAAGTCGGACGGGCCGGACGCATCCTCCCGCGGAGCGGTCCGCGGTGTGCCACCTTCCGCCGGGCCGGTGGTGTCCTGGTGGTCCTGCCGGGCCGGGCGGGTGTCCAGGAAGCGGGTCGCGGTGTCGGCGGGCCGGGCACTTTCCGGGACGCCGGTCTCCGGCGTGTCCCGCGTGTCCGCGGCGCCGGTGCCGCCCTGTGCCGCGGCCGGTTCCTCGTCCTCGTCCTCCTGCCGGGCACGTTCCGCCGCGTCGTGCGCGCGTTCCTCCTGCGCGGCGTACGCGGCGATCTCCTGGCGCAGCGCGGCTGCGGAGAACCGCATCGTGGCGCTGTCCCGTGCGGGAGTCCCGGCCGGTTCCTCCGCACGGTCCTCGGAGACGGTGGAGGAGGAGGCGGAGCCCGTGGAGGCGCGCCAGCTCGGTGACGGCTCCGCCTCGCCGTCCCGGCTGTCGCCGTCCGCTTCACCGCCGTCGTGCGCCGAGTCGTCACCGGCTGCCCGGCCGGTGTCCTTCGTGCTCCATGAGCCGGACGTCCCCGCGGCGGAAGCCTGCGCGAAACGCTCGTCCGCGCGGTCGTCGTCCATGGCGTCGCGCCGCGCCGTAGGCGCAGCGGCCGGCGGCGCGTGCGAGTCGGCGCCGGAGGAGCCGGGACCCGGCCCGGTGGCGTCCGTCCCCGGCTCGTCCGGCGTACGCGCACCGGTGACCGGTTCGCGGTACGAGGCACTGTCGCTCTCCGCGGCGGCTGCACCCTCCGATTCCGCGAACTCGTCGGCGCGCTGGTCGCTGAGCGGCGCCAGGGAGGGGAATGCGGGCAGCGCGGAACCGGAACCGTCGTCCCCGGCGGCCTCCTCGGCACCGGCGGCGGTCACCTCGGCGGACCCCGAAGGCTCCGCGGAACGGTAGGGAACGTCAGGACCGTGGTCCGGCATCGGGGGAACAGCGGGTGCGGGCGGAGGCGGCGTCGGAGCAGCCGACGCCCCCGGATTCGCCCACCAGTCACCTTCGCCGGCACGCGGCGCGGCCTGTGGCGCGCCCGACGCCGGGGCCGCGTGCTGCTCCTCGTCGTCGCCCGCGGACGGCTCCTGCTGCTCCAGTCGGCCGGCCGCGTTCTGCGTGTACCAGGCGGGCGGTGTGTAGTCGATGGTGAACTGGCCCGTCGACTCCATTTCGCTCTCGGCATCCGCTTCCGCGTCGAGCTGGTCGGAACCGGGCATGGTCCCGCGGACGCGGATCTCGTCCCGGTCGCTGCTCACACTGCCTCCTGCTGTGGTCATTCACCCCGGTTTTGTCGCGCGCCCGCCACACGCGCGTCCATCTCAGCCTAATCATCACAAGCACCGCTGGGGCAGTGCGGTCCGGCGCGGGCTTCAGTCGAGACGCCGCGGCGTACCCAGCAGACCTGACTCGGCGTCGGTGGGCTGGGTGACCGCGTAGTGGCGCTCGCGCCGAGTGCACCACAGGGTGACCCCGTCGCCCAGGGTGGACAGCGCCTCGACCTCCTGGCGCGGCAGTTGCATGATGCGCCCGATCTGCTGGGCCTCGTCCGGAGAGACCCGTTGGACGCCCACCAGTGCGGCACCGCGCAGCAGCCGGGGCGCCACCGGGCTCAGATAGGGCAACAGGGTAAGCACCGACTGCCACGGCATGGCGGCGACACGACCGCGCGGCGGGCGCATCCCGCAGTCCCGGACGACCAGCACCGGGCTGCTCACCGTCGGCCCCAACGGAGGAACGCGCCCCACGTCGTAGAGCGAGATGCACTCCTGGCCGGCGCCCGCCGCCTGCACCAGATGCGTCCATGCCTGCGCGCGGCCGGTCTCCACGGCGACCCGAGCCCCCGTGCCGGCCAGCCGCAGCGCCAGCACCTGCGCCGTCCACAGACCGCCGATCAGCACCACGTCGTAGGCGGTGGGGTGGTGGAAGCCGACCACCTGCGGGCGGCCCTCAGCGTCGTTCCCGACGACCACGCCGTCGTCGCCGATCGGCAGGGACAGCGCGGGCAGATGGTCTGCCGGGAGAGCGTGTCCGGTGCGGCGCGGACCCAGCAGGCCCTGTCCGAAACGGCCGGCCATCAGCGCACCCCTCCCAGCGGCAGCGTCGCGAGCGCGCCCGGCAGCTGTTCACGGTCGAGCCGCACCAGCCCCAGCCGGGCCGAGCGGGCCGCGTGCTCCAGATGGCGGCGGGCTGCCACCAGTTCGGTGTCCGAACGCCCCGTCAGCCGCACATGCCCGCTGAGGGTGACGGCCTGGCGGCGGGCCGAACGGCCCAGCGTCAGACTGAACGTCGTCGTCAGGGTCGGCGTGGCCGTCAGCAGCGCCACCAGCCGGGGCAGCGGAGTGGCGGCTCGCCCCAGCTCGGGCCAGCGGCCCACCGCGTAGGTGGTGTGCCAGCGGTCGTCGCACCGCCACACGCGGGTGGACTCGGCGGTGCGCCGGGTGGGTGCGGCGTCCGGACGGCTGGCCCGGGCCGTGGCCACCGGGCTCACACAGGCGGACGTCGAGACCGCCGATATCAGCTCCTGCTCGTTCAGCACCGTCGCCACGAAGCCGGCGCCCGTCACCCGGCTGGCCAGATGGTCGGCTGCGCGCACCAGACAGCGCTGGGCGCCCTCCAGACCGCCGCCGCGCGCCTTGACCGCCTCCGGGCTCAGCTCCGGATCGAATTTCAGCGCCACCCACGTCAGCCGCAGCGCCGGCGATCCGGTCTGCTCCTGCAGCGGGCCGTAGCTGCGGCGGGCCACCGACTGCTCGGGCAGATGGGGTGCCGGCGCGGGCTGTACGTGCTGCACCACCTGGACCGACTCCAGGGCGATGCCGTCCACGTCGAGCGCGTCCTGCATCAGGGTCAGCGGCAGGGCGCGGGCTCCGAACGCGGGGCGCAGCGCGCTGGGCGCGGCCTCGATCCGCACGAGAGCCGTCAGGAACGTGCCGTCCCCCAGCATCCCGATCGTGCGGCGCTTCTTGTCCACGTAGGCGTACGTGCGCAGCCCGGGGGCGCACTCGACCAGCGGGAGGAAGCCCGCGTCGATGCGCTCGCCGTTCTCGTCGAGCACCATGGCGGGTGTCAGCGGCTGGGCCGCCGCGCGCTTGCGGGCGCGCAGCGCCAGCACCATCTGGGCCCAGTCGTGCACGGAGCGGTGGTGGCGCCGGATGACGGCCAGGGCCACCAGCACGGCGGCCACCACGGCGGCGGGCACCAGCAGCAGCCGGTCGACGGCGGCGGCCACCAGCAGCACGGCGGCTGCCAGCTCCAGCAGCACCAGTTGCTGCACCTGGAACGGCCCCACGCGGCTGGTCCGCGACTCGGTGCGCAGCGATGTGGAGACGGGGACCGGCGGTGCGGTCCGGGCGGCGCGGTTCCTGGACGCGTCCGCCCCCGGGTTCCGGGTCCGACCCGGCCCAGGGCGGCCCGCGGTGCCCGTCGCACCCGGCGCCCGCGTCGCAGATCCCATCCCGGAAGGCCCCCTCATGTCCGAATTCGCCCTACTTGTCAAGGGTGTTGGGCGGGCGATCACGATACCGGAGCGGCGCAAGGCGATCCCCAACCGGCATAGTAGGGGCCCGGTCCGACAATCAGTGGCGTCCGCGGGCGTCCGCGGACCGGCCGGCGGGACCGTTCCGGCCTCGGCCCGGGCCCTCGGGGCCCGGCGCGGACGGGGGACAGCAGGACTTCCAGGGAGCGTCTTTCACTCATGGCATCGCGGCGCGACGAGCTCAACGCCTACACATACGCGAAGAAGCGGCTGGTGGCGGCGTTCCTCCAGCCGTCACCGACAGGCACCGAGGAGGGCGCTCCCCGCCCCCTGCGCGGCATTCTTCCGGGCATCGTCGTCGGCGCCCTGATCCTCGCGGGCTTCGGCGCCTGGGGCATGTTCAAGCCGAAAGCGCCCGAGGGCTGGGACAAGCCCAAGGAGAAGGTGATCATCGGCTCCGAGTCGACGACCCGCTACGTCGTCCTGGAGACCGACGGCAAGGCGCAGCTCCACCCGGTCCTCAACCTCGCCTCCGCCAAGCTGCTGCTCGACCCGGGCAAGGGCGAGGTGGTCAAAGTGGACGAGAAGATCCTCGACAACGGCGACATCCCGCACGGCGCCACCCTCGGCATCCCGTACGCACCCGACCGGCTGCCCAAGCCGGACGAGGCGGGCAAGAAGAAACGCTGGGCTGTCTGCGAGCGCCCGGGCCAGGGCGGCCGTGCCGTCCAGAAGGCCGCTTTCGTACTGGCCGACCGCGACAAAGGCAAGGTCGAGGGCGAAGGGCGGCTGCGCGGCGGCGAGCTGCTCTACGTCCAGGGCCCCGACGACCGGCTCTACGTCGTCGACAAATCAGGCACCAAATACCGCATCCCGCACGACGACACCCTGCTGCGCATCCTGACGGACAACCGGGAGCCCCAGCGCGTCTCCCGCCAGTGGCTCGCCACCCTGCACACCGGGCACAACATCTCCTTCCCGCAGGTGCCGGGCACCATCGGTGCGGACGCCGGTGTCTCCGGCCTCGACATGAACGCCAACCAGGTCGGCGCCGTCCTCCTCGCCCCCTCCGGCAACCACTGGCAGCACTACGTGGTGCTCCAGGGCAGGGTCATGCCGATCACCGACTTCATGGCGCAGCTCCTGCTGGCCTCCAAGCAACTGCTGCCCCTCAAACAGAACAGCGAGGCCATCAAGGTCAACGCGAGCGCCATCTCCCCGACGCAGGAAGAGTTCGGCGGCGGCCTGACGTGGCCGCGCGAGAAGAGCCACGCCGTCAACTCCGCCGATCCTCACTCGGGGAGCCGCAACGTCGCCTGCAACGTGCTGCGGAAGGTGAACGGCAAGAGCGGCGACACCACCCTCAGCACCTGGTCGGGCAAGGAGTTCCCCGCACAGCTCCCCGCAGGCACCTCCAGTGCCTACGTCACCCCCGGAACCGGCCAGCTCTTCCGCCAGTTCAAGGGGAGCAGCACCGGCTCCGGCGGCGTCTTCCTGGTCACCGACACCGGCCTGCGGTACGCGATGCAGTCCAACACGGACAGCGAACACGACGACTCGGGGATCGGCGAGAGCGGCAAAAAGAACTCCCAGCAGGAACAGCAGCTTCAGCAGGAGGGGCAGAACGCACAACGCCGGCTCGGCTACGAGAGGGTGAAACCCGCGCCCGTTCCCGCGGAGTGGGCCGCCTTCCTGCCCACCGGGCCCCGCCTGTCGACCGGTGACGCGCTCCAGCCGCAGGGTTCGTAAGGGGGACACGGATGCGCACCATCAGCCGCACCGCCACCGGCGTGCGGCGGCTGGCCGCGATGGCCGCGGCCACCGCCGTCACCGCCTCCGCCCTCACCGTCACCGCGGCGCCGCCCGCGGTGGCCGACACCAGCACCCAGTGCAGCTTCCCCGCGAAGCCGTACAAGGGCCGCCCCTGGGCGCTGCAACGCGTCCTGCTCAACGAACTGTGGCAGGACACCGACCAGGGAGCCGGGGTCCGCGTCGCCGTCATCGACACCGGCGTGGACGTCGGCAACCCGCAGCTCGCCGACGCGGTCGACGCCCGGGCGGGCAAGAACTTCCTGCCGAAGAAGCCGAAAAAGCCGAAGAACGACGAGGCGGGACGCGCAACTCCGCGCGGCAAACCCACCACGGACGAGGTCGGGCACGGCACCAAGGTCGCCGGCATCATCGCCGCCCGCCCCGCCGACGACACCGGGTTCGTCGGACTGGCCCCCAAGGCGACGATCATCCCGATCAAGCAGAACGACGCCAACGGCAGCGGCACCGCCGAGACACTCGCCGCTTCCATCGACTATGCCGTCGAGGCCAGGGCGGACGTCATCAACATCTCCCAGGACACGGCGGAAGCACTGCGCCCCGACTCCGTGCTCGAACAAGCCGTGAACCGCGCCCTCAGCCAGGACGTGGTCGTCGTCGCGTCGGCGGGCAACGACGGACTGGGCGGCAACGTCAAGAAGACCTACCCCGCGTCGTACCCGGGCGTCCTGGCCGTCGCCTCCTCCGACCGCAACAACGAACGCGCCCCCTTCTCCCAGTCGGGCGACTTCGTGGACGTGGCCGCACCCGGTGTCGACATCATCTCCACCGTCCCCCAGGGCGGCCACTGCGCGGACAACGGCACCAGCTTCTCCGCGCCTTACGTGGCCGGCGTCGCGGCTCTGCTGCGCGCCAAGCACAACAGCGGCCCCGACCGGTGGACCCAGCAGAACATCGTCGCCCAGATCGAGCAGACCGCCGAGCGCTCCGTCCCCGGCCACGACCGCCTCGTCGGCTGGGGCGTGGTCGACCCGGTGGCCGCCCTCACCGAGGACGACAAACGCATCGATCATCCGGTCGCCAAAGAAGGCGTCAGAACCGGCAAGAAACCGACCCCCGCGAAACTCCAACTCGGGGAGACCGAACAGGAACGGAACGAGAGACTGGGAACCTACGTCCTTCTCGGCGGAGGCATCCTCGTCGCGGTCGTCGCAGGCACGTCCCTCATCCACCGGGACTGGCGCCGACGGAGGCGGACCGGTGTCAGCGGCAACTGATAGAACGGGAGGGCGTGTCACACCTGTGCAACAGGCGTGCGGCGACTGACTGACAACGCTGGATTTGCAGTTGGAACAGCCTTCACCCGCCTACTAGGGTGAAGCGAGTGCCGTCAACGGGGGCGTCGAGCGGCCCCGGGGGCGGTGGGGGGAATCACGGGTGGAAGGGGGACCATGGGGCTGTTGGGGCCGGACGGCAAAGAGATCCCGCCGCACAAACTGCCCGGCGGCGCACCGACGCCGTCCAAGGCAGATCTCAAGCGCGGCGCGGAAGCACTGAAGATCCTCAAGAAGCGCATCGACGGCGCCATCACGAAGCTGGACAACTCGGCTGCGGCCAAGCACGCGATCTCCGCCCGGCGCGTGACCCGGAAATCGTTCAGCGGCGAGAACACCCTCTTCTTCGAGGCCGACGACCTGTACGCCAAGTTCACCGAGGTGCACGACACCCTCACCCAGCTGTCCCAGACCCTCCGCGACCAGATCGACGCCATCGGCATCGCGGTCAAGGGCGCAGACGGCAACTTCGACGCGGTGGACGCGGCGGAACGCCGCCGCTTCTGGCAGATCCAGGCGCGGACGGAGGCGTTGACGAAGAAGACGAAGCACGCCGACGCGCCGCATCACGGCGACCATCCGATGGGTGACGACAAGCACGGCAAGGGCACGTCCGATGGCCTTCCGGAAGGCCAGTCGGGTTACTGATGCAGAGGCTCACTTCGGGGAACAGGAGGACGCATGGGTGAGAAAGAGGAGCCGGACCCGTTCAGCGGGGCGGGCTACTCGGCCGACCACATGCCGAAGGACCCCACCCTTCCGCAGGAGTTCAGCCCCTTCCTGAAGGACTCGCCGCCCGAGCTGTTCCGCAAGCCGGGTGAGGGACGTCTCGCGCCCCTGGCACCCCCCGGAAGCGCGCCCGGCACCACTGCCACGCCCTTCGACACCTACGGCCTCAACCAGATGGTCGATCTTGTGGAGGATGCCTCCCAAGGTGACCTGGAAGACGTCGGGGACGCCCTGTGGGACGCCGCCCGGGACCTGCGGAAGGCAGCGGCCGAGCTGAAGACCTACTTCGCCGGGGTCGAGGACGAGTGGGACGGCGAGGCGAAGAAGGCGTTCACCAAATGGGGTGACGATCTCCACAAGAACACCCTCAAGCTCAGTGAATACGCGGGCACCGTCGGCACGTACATCAATGCCGCCGGGTACGGACTCGCCATGGTCCGCAGCAGCACGATCCCGCTGCGCAGCTCAGTGAGCGACGAGGAGGCGAGCGGCAGCAGCGAGGGGCTCCCGGCCCACATCGCGCCGAAGCCGGACACCTCCACGGAGAAGCTCAAGAAGCGGGAGAAGGACCGCAAGGAGGCCGTCCAGCAGCTGGAGAAGCTCGGCTCCTACTACCGGGTGGCGCTCCAGCACATCACTGCTGCCGAGAAGAACAAGCCTGTGTTCGGCGCCATGCCGGATGTGGGGGTGCCGCCGGCCCCGCCCGACCGCTGGAAGCCGGAAAACGGAGGGCCGGGTGGAGCAGCCGGGCCGGGAGTGGTGCCGCCCGGCGTTGCGGGTGGGAGCTACGCGGACGCGGGCAGGACCGTCACCCCTCCTGTACTGCCGCACGACGAGGGTGGAGTCAACCGGATCGACCCCGGATACGCGCACCACGCTCCCACTGATCCCGTGGAGCCGATCCGGCCGGATCATTCCGTGGCCACGGGCATCGACAGCGTCGCTCCGCCGCGGACGCCTACTATGCCGCCGCCGGACGTGGGTCCGCACACGCCCCCGACACCGAATCCGACCGGTCCCCCTGGTCCCAATCCCATCGGTCCGGGTCCGGTCTCCATGCCGCCTAGTGCTCCCCCCGGACGAGTGGGACCGGGAGGCCCGCGCTCGCCGCGGCCGTTCGTACCGCCCACCAGCCAGCCGGGACGGCCGGGGGCACAGGGGCCGGTGCGACCGGGTATGCCTGGACAGGTCGCTCCGATGCGCCCGCAGACGCCGGGACAGACAGGGCCGATGGGAAGGCCGGGGCCTGCTGTGCCGTCGGCAGGGCGTTCGACCGGTCCCAATGGTGGCCAGAACGGGCTCCGCCGTCCGGGAATGCTTCCGCCGACCGCTCCGGGAGGCACTTCCGCCGTCGGCGGACGGGACACCGGCCGCAGTTCCGGTCGGGCCTCGCAACCCGGTGGTGTCGTCGGTGGCAGGCCCAACCAGCCGATCGCCAGTGGAAAGACTCCCAGCGCGAAGCTGCCGCGCGGAACCGTCATCGGTGGGCAGAACGCGACGGCGGCCCGTCGCACGACGGGCATGGTCCCGCCCGTGAGTGGGACCGGCACCGGGGGAGCAGGAGCGGGCGGCAGTCGTCGTGACGCGAAGCGGAGGCCAACCCCCAGTCCTGGTGGCATCGTCGGCAAGCCTCGTGAGGACAAGTCGAAGGACAAGCGTTCGCGAAAATCCACCCCTGGCGGTTCGGGCCTGGTGATCGGCGGGGAGAACCCGTCTTCCGCCGAAGCGCAGGACGGAGAGAAGCGGTCGACCGGGCGGCGGGGTACCTTCCCGCCAGTGAGCGAATAAGCCAGTGAGAGCAGTGATGACGGCGAAGCCACCACGACGACGGATCCGACGGCGTTTCCTGGCTGGGGCCGCAGCTGTCGGTGCCTGGACGGTCTGCATGACAGGGCTGGCTCCCGTGGCGAGCGCTCATGATGCGCAGTCCGGGCAGTGGTACCTGGAAGCCATGAAGGCTGAGGAAATGTGGGAGGTGAGCACGGGGGAGGGCATCAAGGTGGCAGTTATCGACAGCGGTGTCGACCCCTCCAGCCCGTCGCTCAGCGACCGGGTGCTTCCAGGGAAGGACTTTTCCCGGGCGCCGGGAGACGAGAACGACGACGACGACGGCCACGGAACGACGATGGCCGAACTTATCGCGGGCTCGGGCAAGGACGGAACCTTGAAAGGGCTGGCGCCCGACGCCAAGATCATTCCTTATCGCACCACCTTGGTGGGGATGAAGGGGGCGGATACGGAGAAGGACCACCTTGGGGAAGCCATCAGGGCAGCCGCTGACAGCGATGCCCAGATCATCAGCATGTCCCTCGGCGGAGCCCCGTATCCCAAGATCAAGACGGCGGTGGAGTATGCCGCGAAGAAGGGAAAACTGCTCTTCGCGGCTATGGGCAATGAGGGGGATGGAAAGAACGAGCTCAACTATCCCGCCGCCTACCCAGACGTAGCAGGGGTTGCCGCTCTGGACAGAAACGGCAAGGTGGCCAAGTACTCCACGCACGGCGAGGAGACGACGCTTTCAGGGCCCGGCGTCGACATTCCCGGTTGGTGCGACGCAAAACTGGAACGCTACTGCTCCCAGGGCGGTACCAGCGCTGCCACTGCCATTGCTTCAGCATCGGCTGCCCTCATCTGGTCCAAGCATCCGAAGTGGACGTCGAATCAGGTGCTCCGGGTCCTGATGCAACTCGGCGACCATCACAACGACCCGAGCAAATACGTCGGATACGGCGCGGTCCGTCCGCGCCTCAACCTGCTGGAGAACAAGGGTGACCCGGGCGATCCGGACATCAGTCCGCTCACCGGTGAGCGCACCCTTCACACCAAACCCGACAAGCCGAAGTCGCAGAGCAAGGATTCAGCGAAAGGTGATGCCCCTGACAAGGTGAAGGTGGCAGACTCGCAGTCCGGCGACGGCAACGGTTGGGTTCTTCCCGCGGTCGGGATCGCTGCGGGAATCGTCATCCTCGCGGGGTGCGGCTTCGCCGTCGTACGCCTGAGGCGGAACTAGTGCGACAGCACGAAGCGTCGTAGTCGTCACATGATGCGACGTATTCCACGATCAACGGAGGGGAACGGAAGGCATGGCGGACCAGAAACTCGATGATGCGTCACTCCGGAAGAAGGAGGAGTGGCTCGTCAGCAAGATCGACAACATCAACGGTCAGGTCAAGGGCCTCCAGGGTGTCATCGACTCGATCGAGGGGCACTGGAAGGGCATCGGTGCCGGTGCCTTCGACACGAAGCAGACGGAAATCAACAACCGGATGCAGAAGCTGAACCGGTTGCTGGCCTATTTCCTCGAGGGCATCGAGGCGGCCCGGAAGGCGTCCGGTCTCAATGAGGACGACATCGCCCAGGCTCTCCGTGGCATCGACGTGGTCGACAGCGGTTACGGCGTGACGCCGGGAGGCCAGCCCGCCTCCAAGCTCGACATGTACTCGCCTCCGCCGATGAACGGCTGAGCAGGCACCTGAACTGTTTCGCAGTCGCCGGTGAGTCGAGGTCTTGAGCGAGACCCCTCACGCGGACGGCACCACAACGTCATTGCAACGGAGGAAGAGCGATGCCGAGTTCGTACGAGGAAGGGCTGAAGGTAACCTACGCCAGCCTGGACAACGCGGCTGACGCGATCGACAAGCAGGCGAAGAACCTGAAGGCGGATCTCGACGAGATCGAGCGCGAGGTCAGGGCGATCTCCGCGATCTGGGAGGGCGAGGCGAAGACCGCCTACCAGGCGACGATGAAGAAGTGGGAGACCGAGGTCAACGGTGTCCACCTCAACCTGATGCAGATCGCGCAGGCCGTCCGTCTGAGCAAGGACGGGTACCAGTCCACGGACATGAAGTCCGCGCGGTGGTTCCAGGAGCACGGCATGCTGTGACGGCGCACACCGCACGGACGCGCAGACGCACGATGCACACAGGGAGGGTGGGTGCCCGGGGGGCACCCACCCTCCCTGTGTCGTGCAATGAGTCCGCGCGGAGAGGCGTCTCTCCCGCGGAAGGCGTTCACCCCTGTTGAGCGCCGCCAGTCTGCGGTGCCGGCTCCAGGTCGAACTCCCCGTCACGGGCGCCGAGGACGAAGGCCCGCCATTCGGCGGCGGTGTAGCGCAGTACCACGTCCGGTTCCTTCGAATTGCGCATGGCGACGGCACCGCCGGGCAGCTGGGCGATCTCGACGCGTTCGTCGTCCGGGCCGCCCGGGGCGCTTTCCCAGACGGCGTCGGAGATGTCCATCGCGTAGAGCTCTTCCTTCTCCTGCTGAGTACCCACCTGCGGTTCTCCCTTCGCGCCCTGTGTGCGAGAGCCAGACTACGCAAAGTCGCAATGCGGTGACGGCCGTTCGGTCACTCCTCGCCCGGCAGCCAGCCGAGCTGCACCAGCGGTGTGCCACGCTTGCGGGAGACGAAGAAACCGCGGCCGGGCGGCATGTAGTGGGGGCGGACGTTGCCGAGGAGATCGCCCTCAGTGGGGTCGCCCGAGAGGACGACGCCCTGGGCGCCCAGTTCCTTGATCCGGGTCATGAACGACTCGAACATCGATCGCGAGGCGCCGGCCGAGCTGCGGGCGATGAGGAACCGCACCCCGACGTCCCGTGCGAAGGGCAGCCGTTCGGTGAGGACGTCGAGGGGGTTGCCGCTGGAGGTGGCGACCAGTTCGTAGTCGTCGATGACGATGAAGATCTGCGGCCCGGTCCACCAGCTCCGGTCGCGGAGCTGCTGCGGGGTGACGTCGGCCGAGGGCGCCCGCCGGTCCATCAGGTCGCGGAGCGCGTTCATGTGCGTCTCCATGGCGTTGGACATGGGCGCGTACTCCAGCAGATGGCTGTCCGGAATGGCGCCGAGCAGCGAGCGGCGGTAGTCGCCGACGACGATTTTCGCCTCGTCTCCCGAGTACCGCTCGGTGATCTGTTTGACGAGGAGGCGCAGCAGGGCCGTCTTGCCGGATTCGCTCTCGCCGAAGACGAGGAAGAACGGGTCGGTCTCGAAGTCGACGAAGACGGGTTCGAGGTTGTTCTCGTCGATGGCGAAGGCGACGCCGCGTTCGGGGTGCGCGCCGCCGCCGGGGAGGCGGGCGGCCGGCAGCTCGCGCGGCAGCAGCCGCACCTGGGGCGCGGAGCTGCCCTGCCAGTGCGCGGCGAGGGTGCGGCACATCTCGGCGCTGGCGTCGGCGAGTTCGTGGTCGGACTCCACACCGTCGATGCGCGGCACGGCCGCCATGAAGTGGAGTCCTTCCATGGTCTGGCCGCGACCGGGTACGCCCGCCGGCACGTTGGCGGCGGTCTTGCGGTTGAGCTCGGAGTCCATGGTGTCGCCCAGCCGCAGCTCCAGCCTGTTGCCCAGCAGGTCCTTGAGGGCGGCCCGCACCTCCATGTTGCGGGAGGCCGTCACCACCAGGTGGACGCCGTAGCCCAGGCCCCGGCCCGCGATGTCGTTGACGATGTCGGTGAGGCCCTCGTAGTCGTTGCGGAAGTTGCCCCACCCGTCGACGACGAGGAACACATCGCCCCAGGGCTGGTCGGTGATCTCGCCGCGGGCGCGGCGGCGCCGGTAGGTGGCGATGGAGTCGATGTTGTGGGTGCGGAAGTACTCCTCGCGGCGGTTGAGGATGCCGTAGACCTCGGCGACGGTGCGGCGGACGCGTTCGGGGTCGAGGCGGGAGGCGACGCCGCCGACGTGCGGCAGACCGGCGATGGCGGACATGCCGCCGCCACCGAAGTCGAGCCCGTAGAACTGCACCTCGGCGGGGGTGTGGGTGAGGGCGAACGCGGAGATGAGCGTCCGCATCAGGGTGGACTTGCCGGACTGGGGGCCGCCGACGACGAGCATGTGGCCGGCGGCGCCGGAGAAGTCGAGGTACAGCGGGTCGCGACGCTGTTCGAAGGGCTTGTCGACGAGGCCGACGGGCACCACGAGCTGCCCCAGCCGCGGATAGTCGGGGACGGTCAGACCGCGGCCCTCGACGGGGGCGAGGCCGGGCAGGAGCTCGTCCAGCGGGGAGGCGTTGTCCAGCGGCGGCAGCCACACCTGGTGGGCTGGGGTGCCCTGGCCCTCCAGGCGGCGGACGACGACGTCGAGGACGGTGTCGGCCAGCGCGTCGTCGTCGGCGCCGCCGACGGGCTGCGCGGGCACGGGGGCCGCCGCCTCCGGGTCGGGCCGTTGCACGGGGACCTCGGCGGCGGTGAACAGCACGGGGCGGCGGCTGGCCGCGGCGGGTCCTGCGGCGGCCGGCTCGGCGTCACTGCCGGCGCGGTAGACGCCGGAGACGTAGGCGGCCTTGAAACGCGTCATCTCGTCGGTGCCGAACTTGAGGTAGCCGGAACCGGGGACCGACGGCAGGTGGTAGGCGTCGGGGACGCCGAGGGCGGCCCGGGACTCGGCGGCGGAGAAGGTGCGCAGACCGACCCGGTAGGACAGATAGGTCTCCAGGCCGCGCAGCCGGCCCTCCTCCAGCCGCTGCGAGGCGAGCAGCAGGTGGACACCCAGGGACCGGCCGATGCGGCCGATCTGGATGAACATGTCGATGAAGTCGGGCTTCGCCGTCAGCAGCTCGCTGAACTCGTCGATGACCAGGACGAGGGAGGGGATGGGGGAGAGGGGCGCGCCGGCGGCGCGGGCCTTCTCGTAGTCGTGGATGTTGGCGTAGTTGCCGGCGTCGCGCAGGAGCTCCTGGCGGCGGTTGAGCTCGCCGCGGATCGAGTCGCCCATGCGGTCGACGAGGGTGAGGTCGTCGGCCAGGTTGGTGATGACGGCGGCGACGTGCGGCATCTGGGCCATGCCCGCGAAGGTGGCACCGCCCTTGAAGTCGGCGAGGACGAAGTTCAGGGTCTCCGAGGAGTGCGTGACGGCCAGGCCGAGCACGAGGGTGCGCAGCAGCTCCGACTTGCCGGAGCCGGTGGCGCCCACGCACAGCCCGTGCGGACCCATACCGTCCTGTGCGGCTTCCTTCAGGTCGAGCATGACGGGCTGGCCGTCCTCGCCGACACCGATGGGGACGCGCAGCCGTTCCGCCTGCGAGCGGGGGCGCCAGGTGCGGGTGACGTCGACGGAGGCGGCGTCGCCCAGGTTGAGCAGGTCGGTGAAGTCGAGTTTGGCCAGCAGCGGTTCGTCGCCGTCATCGCCGGAGCCGACCCGCAGGGGGGCGAGCTGCCGGGCCACGGCTTCGGCGGCTTCGTAGGAGAGGGCGTCGGGGGTGCCGTCGTAGACGAGGCCCTGGCCCGACTCCAGGCGCAGCGTGCGGGGCTGGACGAGAACGGACAGTCCGCCGCGCGCGGTGTCGGTGTCGCCGGGGACGATCTCGATGATGCTGACGCCGTGGAGGCCCTCGGGGGCGGCCAGCATCGAGTTGGGCAGCACGGCGGTGCCGTCGAGGACGACGACGATGTGCGGCTGTTCCAGCAGGGGCTCGGCGCCGGGGTTGAACCGGGGCCGGCCCTCCAGCCGGGCGAGCAGCAGCTCCTCCAGTTCGAGGGTGTCGGTCACGATGAGGCGCCGGGTGCCGGCCCCGTCGGTGAGGTCGCCGGCCTGGGCGTGCGGCAGCCACTTGGCCCAGTCCCACAGCTGGTAGGTCTCACGGCCGGCCGCGACGGCGATGACGAGGTCCTCGGGGGAGTGCAGGGCGGCCAGGGAGCAGAGCATGGCGCGGGCGGAGCCGTACACGGCGTCGGCGTCACCGCTGAGGGTCACGTGGTAGAAGGCCCGCAGGGAGACGGCCATGGGCAGGCCGTCGAGCGTGGCGTGGGTGTTGAGGAACTGGTGCATGGCGCCGACGGTGAGCGGTTCCAGCTCGTCGACCGGCGCCGTGTCGGGTGCGACCAGGGGGGTGGCCAGCTGCTGGGCGCCGAGGCCGACGCGCACCTGGCCGAAGTCCGGGTCGGTGGCGCGGCGTTCCCACACCCTGCTGCCCTCGGCGACGAGCGACCAGAGCTGGTCGGGGGCGGGGTGGAGGTAGAACTGCGCGTCGCGCTGCTTGAGCGCGGTCTTGCGGACGGTACGCCGGGTCTGTGCCAGATATTTGAGGTAGTCGCGGCGTGACTGCGCCATCTCGCCCTGGGAGCCGCGGCGCATCCGCACTGCCATGGCGACGACCATGGTGACCGTGGAGACCAGCATCAGCGCGCCCATCACCCGCATCATGGGGTGCGAGTTGTAGCCGGGCATGAGGAAGAACATGCTGGACCCGCCCATGCCGAGCATCGGCAGGATCTGCATCCACATGCCTTCTTGCTGTCCCCGCGGCAGTTCCGGAGGCGGCTGCAACTGCAGCTCTTCGCCGGGCACTTCGGGAGGCAACGCCCGAGGCGGACGCTTGACGACGATCTGGGTCACTCGCGCACCAATTCCCTTGCGTTCCCTGGAGTTCCCTGTGGGCTGCCTGTGCGTTCCGGGGCCCTCGTACCGGAATCCCCGTCCGCGGGAAGGGACGTGCGGTGCCGGCCGCACCCGGTGTCGGTGACCGGCGTCGCGCGGTGACGCGTCCCCCTCCGCGCCTGGCGATCCTAGTGGCACAGTGAGTTGACCGGGACCGGTAGGGTGGCGCGCGCTGTCTGCCGCGCGGCGGCAGGCACCCGGCGGCTGGTGCGCCGGTGCCCGCCACCCGTCTCACCGGCGCGCGGCGGAAACCGCGCCGGGGCACGCCGGACCGGGGCACCGCACCGGTACGCGGCCCGGCGTGCTGGGCGCCGCTCGGGCCGCCCGTACGGCGTCGCCACGCAGGCGAGGCGGTGCCGTGCCGCGGTGCCGCACCGGCACGCCCGACGGGCCCACCAGCGGGCTTCCGACATCCAGCAGGCTTTCGAGGGGGACGCACAGGTGAGTACGACGGCTTCCGCCGCCACCGGACCCGGTGGGCAGCCGGGCGCCGGGGGCGCCCGAGGAGCGGCCGGCACGCCCGGCAGGACGGGTGGCGCGGCCCTGGACACCGGCTTCTGCCGGGTGACCATCGTGGCTCCCGACAGCCGCATCGACGTCGCGCTCCCGGAGGACATCGCGGTCGCCGACCTCTACCCGGAGATCCTGCGGCTGTCCGGACAGAGCCCGGCCCCGGGCGCGCCCGTGGGCTACCACCTGGTGCGCCGGGACGGCACTGTGCTGGACAGCGCGCGGTCGTTCGCGGCGCAGCGCATTCTCGACGGCGAGGTGCTCAGCCTCCGGCCGTTCGCCGAGTCGCTGCCGCCCGCCGTCTTCGACGACGTGTCCGACGCGGTCGCCTCCGCCGTCACCCGCGACCGCAAGCTGTGGGGCGACGAGATGATGCGGGCCGCCGGGCTGGTGGGCGGTGGGGTCCTGCTGGCCCTCATGGCGGTCGTGCTGTGGTTCTCCGATCCGTCCGGCCACGACATGCACGGGCTGGCCGGTGTGCTGGCGGCGGTCACGGGCGTTCTGCTGCTGGCCCTGTCGGCGGTGCGGGCCCGCGTCTACGACGACCGGCCCACCGCGGTCACCCTGGGGCTGGCCTCGCTGCCGCACGTGATGGTGGCGGGCAGCGGTCTGCTGCCGCTGGACGCGGGGCAGGGCGTCGGCAGGCTCCAGTTCCTGCTGGGCAGCGTCAGCGTCCTGCTGGCGGCTGCCGTCCTCATCGCGCTGACCCCCAACGGGGACGGGCCGTTCGTGGCGGCGGCCTTCACCGCGACGGTGGGCACGGTGATCACCTTCATCGCGATCGTCACCGACATCCGCCCCGTGGAGACGGCCGCCGTGTGCGCGCCTGTGGCCGTGGGCGTCCTGGCGTTCCTGCCCGGTCTGTCGACCCGCTTCGCCCGGCTGCCCATCGGGTTCGAGGCGACCCGCACCCGAATGAGTGACTACGACGCCGACCCGGACGCGGCCCCCCGCACCCAGGGCCCCGTCGACGCGGAGCGCATCGCGGCGCAGGCCCGGCGCGGGCACGAGCTGCTGGTCGGGCTGGTCGGCGGCTGCGCGGCCGTCGTGATCGTCTCCAGCGCGGTGCTGAGCTTCTCCGACTCCGGATGGGGGCAGCTGCTCGCCCTGGCGACCGGGATCGCGATGCTGCTGCGGGCCCGCCTCTTCCGCTACACCTCGCAGGTCACCAGCTCGCTGGTGGCGGGCCTGGTGGCGCTGGTGCTGCTGGGCGCCGGCCTGGCCGGGGACTTCCCGGTGGACGGGGACGCGCTGCGCACGGTGTGGCTGAGCGCGGGGCTGGCCCTGGGGGCGGTGCTGGTCATCGCCATCGGTCTGGCCGTGCCCCGCAAGGGCGTGACCCCGTTCTGGGGGCGTTTCGTGGAGATACTGGAGACATTCGTCCTGCTCACGCTGGTGCCGCTGTGCCTCGCGGTGATGAACGTCTACTCGGCGGCCCGCAGTCTCACCAGTTAGCCACTGGTACCCTGTACCGGCCGGTCGAGTATCGAAGGATCCCCTGTGACGAAGACCAGGGGCGCTCGGCGGCACGAACCCAAGGAGTACGAGTGTCGTCTCTTGACGCCGCGACGAAGAAGCAGATCATCTCGGAGTTCGCCACCAAGGAGGGTGACACCGGCTCCCCCGAGGTCCAGGTGGCGCTGCTCTCCCGTCGCATCAGCGACCTGACCGAGCACCTGAAGACCCACAAGCACGACCACCACTCGCGCCGTGGTCTGCTGCTGCTGGTCGGCCAGCGCCGCCGCCTGCTGCAGTACCTGGCCAAGAAGGACATCCAGCGCTTCCGTGCGCTGGTCGAGCGCCTCGGCATCCGCCGCGGCGCGGCGGGCGCCCGCTAGCAGTCGACGAAGGGAGCGGTTCCCCGATCCGGGGGCCGCTCCCTTCGACGTATCGGAGCACAGCCGTATCTCGCGCGACGGCGAACCTTTGTAGTCTTGTCACGCGAGACCCACAACGACAAAAGAGGCAGGAGCGCCCCCCGACGCCGGTCCTCGGTAGTGGCCCCCGGACCCGCGGATATCCGCGGCGGCTCCGGGAGCTTCGATCGAAGACCGGCCCGCACCGGGAGCGCTCCGCAGTACACAGTCCGCCGCGCGACGTGCAGCGGACGCAGACGAGGAGATATTCCTGGTGGAGAACGAGACCCACTACGCCGAGGCCGTCATCGACAACGGCGCCTTCGGCACCCGCACCATCCGCTTCGAGACGGGCCGTCTGGCCAAGCAGGCCGCGGGTTCCGCCGTCGCCTACCTGGACGACGACACGATGGTGCTGTCGGCGACGACGGCCTCGAAGCAGCCGAAGGACCAGCTCGACTTCTTCCCGCTGACGGTGGACGTCGAGGAGCGGATGTACGCCGCCGGCAAGATCCCCGGCTCCTTCTTCCGGCGTGAGGGCCGCCCGTCCGAGGACGCGATCCTCACCTGCCGCCTGATCGACCGTCCGCTGCGCCCCTCCTTCAAGAAGGGCCTGCGCAACGAGATCCAGATCGTCGAGACGGTCATGGCGCTCAACCCCGACCACCTCTACGACGTGGTCGCCATCAACGCCGCCTCCTGCTCCACGCAGCTGGCCGGCCTGCCCTTCTCCGGCCCGATCGGCGGCACCCGCGTGGCCCTGATCCGCGGCCAGTGGGTGGCCTTCCCGACCCACTCCGAGCTGGAGGAGGCCGTCTTCGACATGGTCATCGCCGGCCGGGTGCTGCCCGACGGCGACGTGGCCGTGATGATGGTCGAGGCCGAGGCGACCGAGAAGACGATCGAGCTGGTCAAGGGCGGCGCCGAGGCCCCGACCGAGGAGGTCGTGGCCGCCGGTATGGAGGCCGCGAAGCCGTTCATCAAGGTGCTGTGCAAGGCGCAGGCCGACCTGGCCGCGAAGGCCGCCAAGCCCACCGGCGAGTTCCCGATCTTCCTGGACTACCAGGACGACGTGCTGGAGGCGCTGACCGAGGCCGTCCGTGACGAGCTGGCCCAGGCGCTGACGATCGCCGGCAAGCAGGAGCGCGAGACGGAGCTGGACCGCGTCAAGGCGCTGGCGGCCGAGAAGCTGCTGCCGCAGTTCGAGGGGCGCGAGAAGGAGATCTCCGCCGCCTACCGGGCACTGACCAAGACCCTGGTGCGCGAGCGCGTCATCAAGGAGAAGAAGCGCATCGACGGCCGCGGTGTCACCGACATCCGCACGCTGGCCGCCGAGGTCGAGGCCATTCCGCGGGTGCACGGCTCGGCCCTGTTCGAGCGCGGCGAGACGCAGATCCTCGGCGTCACCACGCTGAACATGCTGCGCATGGAGCAGCAGCTGGACACCCTCTCGCCGGTGACCCGCAAGCGCTACATGCACAACTACAACTTCCCGCCCTACTCCACCGGTGAGACGGGCCGTGTCGGTTCCCCGAAGCGCCGCGAGATCGGCCACGGCGCGCTGGCCGAGCGCGCCCTGGTGCCGGTGCTGCCGACCCGCGAGGAGTTCCCGTACGCCATCCGGCAGGTCTCCGAGGCGCTGGGCTCCAACGGCTCGACGTCGATGGGCTCGGTCTGCGCCTCCACCATGTCGCTGCTGAACGCCGGTGTGCCGCTCAAGGCGCCGGTGGCCGGTATCGCCATGGGCCTGATCTCCGAGGAGGTCGAGGGCGAGACCCACTACGTGACGCTGACCGACATCCTCGGTGCCGAGGACGCGTTCGGCGACATGGACTTCAAGGTCGCCGGCACCAAGCAGTTCGTCACCGCCCTCCAGCTCGACACCAAGCTGGACGGCATCCCGGCGTCCGTGCTGGCCGCGGCCCTCAAGCAGGCCCGTGACGCGCGGCTGCACATCCTCGACGTGATGAACGAGGCCATCGACGTCCCGGACGAGATGTCCCCGAACGCGCCGCGGATCATCACCGTGAAGATCCCGGTGGACAAGATCGGCGAGGTCATCGGCCCGAAGGGCAAGATGATCAACCAGATCCAGGAGGACACCGGCGCCGACATCACCATCGAGGACGACGGCACCATCTACATCGGTGCCGCCGACGGTCCGGCCGCCGAGGCCGCCCGCGCCACCATCAACGGCATCGCCAACCCGACGATGCCCGAGGTCGGCGAGCGCTACCTGGGCACGGTCGTCAAGACCACCACCTTCGGCGCCTTCGTCTCGTTGCTGCCCGGCAAGGACGGCCTGCTGCACATCTCGCAGATCCGCAAGCTGGCTGGCGGCAAGCGGGTGGAGAACGTGGAGGACGTGCTCGGCGTGGGCCAGAAGGTCCAGGTCGAGATCGCCGAGATCGACCAGCGCGGCAAGCTCTCCCTGATCCCCGTCCTGGACGAGGAAGAGGGCGCCGACAAGTCCGGCGAAGCCGCTGACACCGAGGACGAGACCGCGAAGTGACCTCGCAGTTCCGTACGACGGCCCGCTCCGCCTCCCCGGCAGGGCGGGCCGTCGCCCGTACCAAGACCCTGATCGAGGGGGAGAACGGCGCGGGCACGGTCCGCAAGACCGTGCTCCCCGGCGGCCTGCGGGTCATCACCGAGACGGTGCCGACCGTCCGCTCGGCGACGTTCGGCATCTGGGCGCACGTGGGCTCCCGGGACGAGACGCCCGCCCTGGGCGGCGCCACCCACTACCTGGAGCACCTCCTCTTCAAGGGCACCGAGCGGCGCAGCGCGCTGGAGATCTCGGCGGCCCTGGACGAGGTGGGCGGTGAGATGAACGCTTTCACCACGAAGGAGTTCACCTGCTACTACGCCCGGGTGCTGGACGCCGATCTGCCGCTGGCGATCGACGTGGTCTCCGACATGCTCACCTCCTCGGTGATCGACGCCGCCGAGGTGGAGGCCGAACGGGGCGTCATCCTCGAAGAGATCGCCATGACGGAGGACGACGCCGGCGACTGCGTCCACGACCTGTTCGCCCGGACGATGTTCGGCGACACCCCGCTGGGCCGCCCGGTGCTGGGCACCGTGGACACCGTCAACGCCCTCACTCGCGACCAGGTCGCCCGCTTCTACAAGAAGCACTACGACCCCACCCGCCTGGTGGTGGCCGCCGCGGGGAACCTCTCCCACACCAAGGTGGTCCGGCAGGTGCGGGCGGCGTTCGAGCGGGCCGGTGCGCTGGCCCGCACGGCGGGTGCCGAGCCCGTGGGGCCGCGCGGCGGCAGCCGTACGCTGCGCACCGCGGGCCGCGTGGACTACCAGGAGCGGCCGACCGAGCAGGCCCATCTGGTGCTCGGCATGCCCGGCGTCTCCCGCCACGACGAGCGCCGCTGGCCGCTGGCCGTCCTCAGCACGGCGCTGGGCGGCGGCATGAGCTCCCGCCTCTTCCAGGAGATCCGCGAGAAGCGGGGGCTGGCCTACAGCACGTACGCCTACACCTCCGGGTACGCCGACTGCGGACTGTTCGGCGTCTACGTCGGCTGCCGCCCCAGCCAGGTGCCGGAGGTGCTCTCCCTCTGCCGCGACGAACTCGACAAGGTCGCCCGCCAGGGACTGTCCGACGACGAGGTGCGGCGCGCGGTGGGGCAGCTGTCCGGCTCGACGGTGCTGGGCCTGGAGGACACCGGCGCGCTGATGCACCGGCTCGGCAAGAGCGAGCTGTGCTGGGGCGAGCAGATGTCGGTGGACGGCATGCTCGCCAAGATCTCCGCCGTCACCCCGGACGACATCCGCGAGGTCGCCCGCGACGTGCTGGCACGGCGCCCCTCCCTGTCGGTCATCGGCCGGCTCGGTGACCGTCAGGCCGGCCGTCTGGAAGAGGCCGTCGCCTGACCGCACCGGAGGCCCGCGGGCCCTCCGTCCGTCCGGAAAACCACTCACCACGCAAAGGAACGAGCACGATGAGCAAGCTGCGCGTAGCGGTCCTCGGCGCCAAGGGCCGCATGGGCTCCGAAGCCGTACGAGCGGTCGAGGCGGCCGACGACATGGAGCTGGTGGCTGCCCTCGGCAGCGGTGACCCGCGCAGCGCGCTCACCGACGCCGGCACCCAGGTCGCCGTGGACCTCACCCGTCCGGACGTGGTCATGGACAACCTGGAGTACTGCGTCGCGAACGGGATCCACGCGGTCGTCGGCACCACGGGCTGGACCGACGAGCGGCTGACCGCACTCCGCGCCCAGCTGGCCGACTCGCCGGGGACCGGCGTGCTCATCGCCCCGAACTTCGGCATCGGCGCCGTCCTGACGATGCGCTTCGCGCAGCAGGCGGCCCGGTTCTTCGAGTCGGTGGAGGTCGTCGAACTGCACCACCCCGGCAAGGCCGACGCGCCCAGCGGCACCGCGGTGCGCACCGCCCAGCTGATCGCCGGGGCCCGCCGGGACGCCCAGCTGCCCGCGCAGCCCGACGCCACCACCCAGTCGCTGGAGGGGGCGCGCGGTGCCGACGTGGACGGCGTCCCGGTGCACGCCGTACGGCTGCGGGGGCTGGTGGCCCACCAGGAGGTGCTGTTCGGCGACGAGGCGGAGACGCTCACCATCCGCCACGACTCCCTGCACCGCAGCTCGTTCATGCCGGGGGTGCTGCTGGGCATCCGCAAGGTCCCGGCCACCCCCGGCCTCACCTTCGGGCTCGAACACTTCCTCGACCTGGACTGAACCGACCGGCAGGATTCACGGAGCACAGCAGCATGCGCGCGAAGATCACTTACTTTGTCCTGGCCGCCGTCCTGGTCGTCTACTTCGTCCTGGTCGGCAGCCGGGGCGTGCTGCTGATCCAGCAGGGCACCGCGGTGACCGTACCCTTCGGCATCGCGGTGCTCGTGCTGCCGTTCATCGGGGCCTGGTTCCTGTGGCACACCACCCGCTTCGCCCGGCGCGCCTCGCAGCTCGCCCGGGAACTGGAGGCCGAGGGCGGCCTCCCGGTGGACGAGCTGGAGCGCACTCCCTCGGGCCGTATCGACCGGGCGTCCGCCGACGTGGTCTTTGCGAAGCGACGGGCCGAGACGGAGGCGAACCCGGAGGACTGGCGGTCCTGGTTCCGGCTGGCCGTGGCCTACCACGACGCACGGGACACCCCGCGCGCCCGCAAGGCCATGCAGCACGCCATAGCCCTCCACGACGCCGCCGGCCGCGGCTGACGGGCTTCCGGGCACGCACCGTCTCACGGGTCGGCGCCACGACGGCTCAGCCGCGCGACTCGGCCGCCCAGCCCTCTATGACGTCAGCGGCCCGCACGAAGGCGCGGCGACGGTTGAGGAAGTCCGCGTTGTGATCGGTCAGCAGCACCCGCGGCTCCCCCGAGGACCCCAGCACCAGCGCCTCGCCCTGCACGGTACGGGGCAGCCCCAGCCACCGCACCGGCTGCTGCACCGTGCGTACCGTCTCCGCCTGCGTCCACCGCAGCGTCGTCGTACGGAACAGCCCGGCGTGCCGCAGCCCGTACGAGCTGACCCACACTCCCGAGCGCAGCAGCCGCACCGCCGCGGTCACCACCAGCACGCCGCAGACCGCACACACGGCGGCGCTCGGCAGCGCACCGGCCAGGGCGATGATCAGGGCCGAGAAGAAGATGTACGAGGCGAGCAGGAGGAGCAGCGCGCCTCCTGCCACCCGCCAGGGGCCGGGCCGGTAGGGGCGCCGCCACACGTCGCGGTCGGCCTGGGCGAGCGTCACCGACTGCGCCGCGTGCACGCGGTCCTCACGGTCGGCCGTCACAAAGGGCAGGGGCACGGCTGGGTCCTCGCTCGTGTCGAAGGCTGCACAGGGCCGGCCCGGCAGGGGGCGCCACCACGGGACACCCCGGGGGCGCACTGCCGCGGCGCTGTGAGCGGGACCTTAGCGAGGGAGAAGCGAAGCGGCCACCCCCGGGTGGTGATCCCGGGGGTGGCCGGTGGTGCGGGTCAGCGGCTCTCGGCCGCTGCCGGGTGCTCGCGTGCCGGTAGCTGGTTGTCGGTCAGTGCCGGTCCGCCGAGCACGACGGCCCCCACGAGCCCCGCGACGATCGTCAGCCCCACCAGGGCGCTGCCTGCGACCTGGCGGAAGCTGCGGCGGGCACGGGGCGGCGGGGTGACATTGCTGCGGAACCGGTCGGCCTCGGCTATGAAGGCGAACGGGACTGCCTCTCCGCGGCGGGACATGACGGGGCGCTCCTGCGTGATCGTTTTGAGTGGTTGGTTCGTGTTACTTCTGCAACGTCCGGACCGGCTTCCGAGTGCCCGCTTGCCGGTGGACGCATGTGAAAAATATCAAGCGCGGCCACGACGTATGTCACCGGGGGTGCCGTTTCTTGGCCCCGAGTCGTGTTTGTCCGCATTAGAGGCGGCAAAGCGGACTATCCACCCCACCGGAATGGGTCCGTCCGCTCCGGCGCTTAGGCTTGCCCCGCCTGGCAGAACGCACCTGGAAGGACCCGCCGGTGACCGACACCCCCGCCCCGCCCAGCCCGGGATTCCGCAGCGACATGACCGTCGAGCTGGTCAAACACAGCGCCGCCGACACCGATGTGCTGTGGGCCGCCCGGGTCTCCACCGCGGGCGAGCAGTCCCTCGAGGAGTTGAAGAAGGACCCCGAGCGCTCCAAGGGGCTGATCAACTTCCTGATGCGGGACCGGCACGGCAGCCCCTTCGAGCACAACTCGATGACCTTCTTCATCAGCGCCCCGCTCTTCGTCTTCCGCGAGTTCCACCGCCACCGGGTCGGCTGGTCCTACAACGAGGAGTCGGGCCGCTACCGGCAGCTCCAGCCCGTCTTCTACGTCCCCGACACCTCCCGCAAGCTCGTCCAGCAGGGCCGGCCCGGCAAGTACGAGTTCGTCGAGGGCACCCCCGAGCAGCACAAGCTGACCAGCGGTGCGATGGAGGACGCCTACCGGAAGGCGTACGCGACCTACCTGGAGATGCTGGAGGCCGGCGTCGCCCGCGAGGTCGCCCGCGCGGTCCTGCCCGTCGGGCTGTACTCCTCGATGTACGCCACCTGCAACGCCCGCTCACTGATGCACTTCCTCGGCCTGCGCACCCGCCACGAACAGGCCAAGGTGCCCAGCTTCCCGCAGCGCGAGATCGAAATGGTCGGCGAACTGATGGAGGAGCGATGGGCCGAGCTCATGCCGCTCACCCACGCCGCGTTCAACGCCAACGGCCGCATCGCGCCCTGACCGCCGCCCCCGGCCCGCCCGTCCGCCGGTCGGAGGGGACGACAGGTGTCCGTATTGCGACGTTTGAAGAACTTCATCTAGGGTGATTGTGCGGTCTCGGCACTGCCTGAACCCCCGAGCAGGCAGTGCCGGGGCCCCCTTTCCCGCTCCTTCCCGGCACGTTCCTGCCTTGCTCCCCGCCTCTTTCCCGCCCCGCCCGCCGCGCGGAGCCGGCCGGGGCGACGGCTCGGAAGCCCGTCCACGGGCCCCGAGCGAGCATCACGGGGTGCGCTGCGAGTAGCGTGGAGCCTATGGCTCCGACCTCCACACCGCAGACGCCCTTCGGGCGGGTCCTGACCGCGATGGTCACGCCGTTCACCGCGGACGGCGCGCTCGACCTCGACGGCGCGCAGCAGCTCGCTGCCCATCTGGTGGACGCCGGCAACGACGGCCTCGTCGTCAACGGCACCACCGGCGAGTCCCCGACCACCACCGATGCGGAGAAAGCCCAGCTCGTCAAGGCCGTCGTGGAGGCTGTGGGCGACCGCGCCCACGTGGTCGCCGGAGCCAGCACCAACAACACGGCCCACAGCATCGAACTGGCCCGCGCCGCCGAGCAGGCCGGCGCCCACGGCCTGCTGGCCGTGACCCCCTACTACAGCAAGCCCCCGCAAGAGGGCCTCTACCGGCACTTCACCGCCATCGCGGACGCCACCGGCCTGCCGGTGATGCTCTACGACATCCCCGGCCGCAGCGGTGTGCCGATCAACACCGAGACCATCGTCCGGCTCGCCGAGCACCCCCGCATCGTCGCCAACAAGGACGCCAAGGGCGACCTCGGCCGCGCCAGCTGGGCCATCGCCACGAGCGGACTGGCCTGGTACAGCGGCGACGACATGCTCAACCTGCCGCTGCTGTCCGTCGGCGCCGTCGGCTTCGTCTCCGTCGTCGGCCACGTCGTCGCCCCCGAACTGCGCGCCCTGCTCGAAGCGCACAGCAACGGCGACGTCGCCAAGGCCACCGAGATCCACCAGAAGCTGCTCCCGGTCTTCACCGGGATGTTCCGCACCCAGGGCGTCATCACCACCAAGGCCGCGCTCGCCCGTCTGGGCCTGCCCGCCGGGCCGCTGCGCCTGCCGCTGGTGGAACTGTCCTCCGAGGAGCTGGACCAGCTCACGCACGATCTCGCCCACGGCGGGGTACACCTGTAGGTCCCAGACTTCTCACAACTGCATACCGCCGGACCACGGCAGTGCACGACCAAGAAAACACGCACGACACGTACGCAGGACCGTCACGTCCGCGTGCGCATCATGAATACCGCGCGCCACGTACCCAGGCGGGTGCGTGGCGCGCGTGGTAAGGAGAGTCTTTTGAGTCATCCGCACCCCGAGCTCGGTCCGCCTCCAGAGCTCCCCGAGGGTGGCCTGCGCGTCACCCCGCTGGGCGGGCTCGGCGAGATCGGCCGCAACATGACCGTCTTCGAGTACGGCGGCAGGCTCCTGATCGTCGACTGCGGTGTCCTCTTCCCCGAGGAGGAGCAGCCCGGCGTCGATCTGATCCTCCCCGACTTCACCACCATCAGAGACCGCCTCGACGACGTGGACGGCATCGTGCTCACGCACGGCCACGAGGACCACATCGGAGGCGTCCCCTACCTGCTGCGGGAGAAGCCGGACATCCCGCTGATCGGCTCCAAGCTCACCCTCGCCCTGATCGAGGCGAAGCTCCAGGAGCACCGCATCCGGCCCTACACCCTTGAGGTGGAGGAGGGCCACCGCGAGCGCATCGGCCCCTTCGACTGCGAGTTCCTCGCCGTCAACCACTCCATCCCCGACGCCCTGGCCGTCGCCGTGCGCACCCCCGCGGGCATGGTCGTCCACACCGGCGACTTCAAGATGGACCAGCTCCCGCTCGACGGCCGCCTCACCGACCTGCGGGCCTTCTCCCGCCTCGGCGAGGAGGGCATCGACCTGCTGCTCAGCGACTCCACCAACGCCGAGGTCCCCGGCTTCGTCCCGCCCGAGCGGGAGATCTCCTCGGTGCTGCGCCAGGTCTTCTCGACCGCGCAGAAGCGGATCATCGTGGCCAGCTTCGCCAGCCACGTCCACCGCATCCAGCAGATCCTGGACGCCGCCTACGAGCACGGCCGCCGCGTCGCCTTCATCGGCCGCTCGATGGTCCGGAACATGGGCATCGCCCGCGACCTCGGCTACCTCAACGTCCCCGCCGGCCTCGTCGTGGACGTCAAGACCCTGGACGACCTGCCGGACAACGAGATCGTGCTGGTCTGTACGGGCTCGCAGGGCGAGCCCATGGCCGCCCTCTCCCGGATGGCCAACCGGGACCACCAGATCCGCATCGTCCAGGGCGACACGGTGATCCTGGCCTCGTCGCTCATCCCGGGCAACGAGAACGCCGTCTACCGCGTCATCAACGGACTCACCCGCTGGGGCGCCAACGTCGTGCACAAGGGCAACGCCAAGGTGCACGTCTCCGGCCACGCCTCCGCGGGAGAGCTGCTCTACTTCTTCAACATCTGCCGGCCGAGGAACCTCATGCCCGTCCACGGCGAGTGGCGCCATCTTCGCGCCAGCGCGGAACTGGGCGCGGCCACCGGCATCCCCCACGACCGCATCGTGATCGCCGAGGACGGCGTCGTGGTGGACCTGGTCGACGGCAAGGCCAAGATCACCGGGAAGGTCCAGGCCGGATACGTCTACGTCGACGGCCTGTCGGTCGGTGACGTGACCGAGTCCTCCCTCAAGGACCGCCGCATCCTCGGGGACGAAGGCATCATCTCGATCTTCGTCGTGGTGGACAGCACCACCGGCAAGATCGTCGGCGGCCCCCATATCCAGTCCCGCGGCTCCGGCATCGACGACGCCGACTTCGGCGCGGTCATGCCGAAGATTGACGAGGCCCTGGCCAAGTCGGCACAGGACGGCATCGCGGAGACTCATCAGCTCCAGCAGCTGGTGCGCCGGACCGTCGGCAAGTGGGTGTCGGACACCTACCGCCGGCGCCCGATGATCCTGCCCGTCGTCGTCGAGGTCTGACCCCTCGACGGCCCGCCGGGCGAGCGGGGCGCCCCTCGATTTGCCTCCAGGCGCCCCGCTCCAGTACGTTTACATCTCCACCGCATCGGGAACCCGGGTCGGCCACGGCCTGCGGAGCCCCGATATCCAGGAATCCGAAAAGGGCCGGGAAACGGACCGAAAAGATTCTGGTAAGGTGGAGAACACCGAAAGGGCAAACGTCCGGAGAGACCGGTGAAACGGTTTCGAAGGAAGCGTCCGTTCCTTGAGAACTCAACAGCGTGCCAAAAGTCAACGCCAGA